>JANNDO010000040.1:0-232751 GCA_031387825.1 Chitinophagaceae bacterium
GGATTATGCCGGCATGTGCGAAGTATTTGAGCCGGCGCTGCAAAAAATACGGGACACACATACTCCGGCTTTATTTCATGTAGAAGAAATTACACAACCGCAGGGGCATTCTACATCCGGTAGTCATGAACGCTACAAAAGTTCTGAAAGGCTTATGTGGGAAAAAGAGTGGGATTGCATAAGGCAGATGAAAGAATGGATAATTGAAAATACTTTAGCTACTGCAGAAGAGATCAGTACTATAGAGGATGAAGCGAAAGAGCATGTAAAATCCGGCAAGCAAAAAGCCTGGGAAAAATATATTTCACCGATACAAGAGCAGAAAGATAAAACAATAGCGCTGGTTAATGCAACTGGTACAGTTGATCCTGATATAAAAGACATCATTACCGAACTCAATCTTAACAGGGAGCCCATGCGGAGAGATGTACTAAAGGCACTCTCTAAATCACTGGACATTATAGGAGAAAATACAGGGGCTTCAATAAGGAGTTATTACGAGGAATTGAAAGTGCTTAATGCAGGGTTGTACAATACCTGTCTGTACAACGAAGGACCAAAATCAGCTTTAAACGTAAGCGAAATAAAACCTTATTACGAGCCTGATTCAAAAACTGTAAATGGTTACGAAGTACTGAATAAATATTTTGATGAATTATTTACAACCAACAAAAAAGTTATTGCCTTTGGCGAAGACCTGGGCCATATTGGCGATGTGAACCAGGGCTTTAGCGGCCTGCAGGAAAAACATGGTGAAGAACGCATTTTTGATACAGGCATCAGGGAGCTTACTATTATGGGACAGGGAATTGGCCTGGCTTTAAGAGGCTTGCGCCCCATCGCCGAAATTCAATACCTCGATTATTTATTGTACGGTTTACAACCTTTGAGTGATGACGTTTGTACAACACATTTTCGCACAGCAGGGCAGCAAAGTTGTCCGCTGATCGTAAGAACAAGAGGCCATAGGCTTGAAGGTATCTGGCATAGCGGCTCACCCATGGGTATGATCATTAATGCGCTCAGGGGAATGTATGTATGTGTACCGCGTAACATGGTGCAGGCTGCAGGCATGTACAATACCTTATTGCAAAGCAACGATCCTGCCCTGGTGATCGAGTGCCTGAACGGTTACCGTTTAAAAGAAAAATTACCATCAAACTTAATGGCCTATACCGTGCCGTTGGGTGTGCCGGAAATTGTAAAGGAAGGAACCGATGTAACCATAGTAACTTACGGATCAACTTTACGCATTGTACTGGAAGCAACCGAAACGCTTGATAAAATGGGAATCAGTTGCGAAGTGGTGGATGTACAAACTTTATTACCATTTGATATTAATCACAAAATTGTAGAATCTCTTAAAAAGACAAACCGTATTGTTTTTGTTGATGAAGACGTGCCGGGTGGGGCAGCAGCTTACCTGTTTAACAAAGTAATGGAAGAACAGGGAGGATATAAATATTTAGACACCTCTCCCAGAACTATTACTGCCAAAGCACACCGTCCCTCTTATGGCAGCGACGGTGATTATTTCAGCAAACCCAATACCGAAGATATTGTGGCCGTAATTAAAGATATGATGGCCGAATAGGCAGAAGCAAATGAACCTGACCGTATACCAAATTGATGCCTTCACTGATAAATTATTTTGTGGCAACCCCGCCGCGGTAATTCCCATGCAACATTGGCTTGATGATATACTGATGCAGCAAATTGCAATGGAAAACAATCTTTCCGAAACAGTATTTTTTGTTCCTTCAACCAACAAAGCTGCGGATTTTGAAATAAGATGGTTTACTCCTGAAGTGGAAATTAATTTATGTGGCCACGCTACACTGGCCAGTGGTTATGTACTTTTCAATATTTTAAATTTTGATAAACCCGAAATACGTTTCAGCTCTTTAAGCGGTATACTGAAAGTAACTAAAGAAGATGACCTCATCTGTATGGACTTTCCTTCCTGGAAACCTGAACGATTGGATATTTACCCTGATGAACTTTCATATTGCCTGGATCATGCGGAAATTGTAGGTGTGTATAAGCACCGGGATATCCTGGTTGAATTAATGAATGAAGATGCGGTTAAGAATTGCAACCCCGATTTTTCAATGATGAAAAAAAATATTGATAAAATGATCATTACCGCACCCGGAAAAAATGTTGATTTTGTCTCCCGTTTTTTTGCACCCGGTGCAGGTATTGATGAAGATCCCGTGACCGGCTCTGCACATTCTCAGTTAATCCCTTTTTGGAGCGAAAAGCTAAGTAAAACAAAACTGCACGCCCTTCAATTGTCCAGACGTGGCGGAGAACTCTGGTGTGAGCAGAATGGCGACAGGGTTATTATGAAGGGGAAAGCTGTTTATTATATGAAGGGGGAAATTACTATACCTTAATCTTGAAATTCTCTCGATTGATACTTTTTCTCTGCTATAATTCAATTTCACCTGTTGGGGTATTGTAAAACAGAGATTTTATCCCCACCTTTAGTTAGTTTTTCATTTCTATCAATACTCCAATCTTGAAGTACAAAAAGACTTCTCAAAAAAAAACTAATAGAGCAATATTGGTAGTGCTCATGTTTTGCCTGGAATTATCCGGCTTCTCACAATTTTCCGGTAAAGAATTCATTCATTATACAACAAGTGATTTGCTGAGCGATAATAATATTACGGCTTTAGCACAGGACAGGTTTGGTTATATGTGGATAGGGACTGAGCGGGGATTGAATCGTTTTGATGGATTGAATTTTAAACAATTTCATAGCGATAAAAATAAACAATCCCTGCCATCAGAAGATATAGTGGGCTTAATATGGGTTGACAGCAATAACCTTGCAGTCATTACCAGGCTAGGTATTAACATTATGAATATTGAAACAATGAGGCAAAGTAATCTTGTAGTACCTGCGGGTGTGCTGAAAGAGGAAAACAGGGTTAACAGAACAAAAGGATTACTCACAGACCAGTCAGGTAATTTCTTTGTAATTACACGAACGGGTTTTTACCATTTCAATTCAGAAAAAAAACTTGTTTTTCGTTATGATGATTATACAAGAGGACAATTGGAAACGGGTGGTGGTGGCTTTGGAACTTTTTATGGATGGCTGGATTATAATAACATTATAGTTACCGGGCAAAATGGGGTCTATCATTATAATATAGTTTCAAAAAAAATTTCAAAAATTTCAGGTTCTCACCCTTTATTTTCTGTGTTTGATGTAATGAATAAACTGGGAGAAAGAAATTATGCAATACGGCAACCCTGGCCGGGGCGGTTTATTTTTTTTATTAATGCGAGTGATACGGCTATCTATATAGATGAAAATAAAAAATTGCTCACATATTCCCGGCTTGGTATATTCCCCCTGAGAAATGAAATAAACTGGCGAAGTAATCTGTTTGTACTTAAGGATTCATCTTTACTCTTGTCAGCAAAAAATTCAGGAATTTTTCAACTTACCCTCGAAAGAAATTCCGGAAAACTTTTTTTAGATACCAGTAAGGTTTTTAATAATCTTCGGCACAATGATTACATTACTGATAAGCATCAGCAAACATGGATTGCAACAAACGAAGGTCTTTTAATGGAAAAGAAAAACCTGGTAAATCTGCAGTTTATAAAAACACCTGTTTCAATTGACTCAGCAAATACAGTTTCTACAATAATGCAGGTGGTATCAGACCTAAATTATGTCTATGCAACCGGGGCTTTGTCTGCAGGCTTTTACATCTTCAATAAAAATGACATTTCTTTTAATAGAAGGGTTCAGATTAAATTCCCTTCCAAAAGGGAAAATAGTTATTATACAATAATAAAGTGGGGCAATGATACAGTTCTTTGTGGTGGCATTGCCGGCCTTTTCTGGTACAACGTAAAGAATAGATCAAATGGCTTTATTGATTTACCCGGTTGGGATAAGGCACACAGCTGGATTGCGAATATTTTTGAAGACAGCAGGAAAGCCCTGTGGATTTCTACAAACCAGGGGGATGGTTGTTATATTCTGGAAAATAATTCCCGAAAATTTATATGGGTTCCTTTTAAACAGCCATTGGTAAAAGCACTCCAGGTAGTCGGGCGTATGGCAGAAGATAGTCATGGAAATATATGGATGGGGGGTAATGGTCTTGCCAGATATAATATTGCAACAGGGACATTTGATCAGTATATTGATTCTTTCCCTGCTATCCGTATTCATGAAAAAGGTGTAAGCGCAATAGCCATTGATAAAGAAGATAATTTATGGTTGGGCAATACCTCAAATGGACTTATCTTTTTTGAACCCGGTAAAATGAAATTTACCAGCTATACAATGGATGAAGGACTGCCTGATAATGCAATACTGGCTTTGAAACAGGTTGATAATTTTCTTTGGATTGCCTGCCGGAACGGGATAGCTAAAATGGATTTGAAGACCAGGAGAATATTTAATATTGTTAACAATAGAGAGTTGCAGACCGGCTCAATAAAGGGCAACCGGTTTTTTTATGATTCAGATTTGAGAATGATTTATATAGGTGCAGGTTCAGGGGTTTTACGTTTTAAAACTGAAAATAATGTTAATTCATTACAGCCCCCTCATTTAATAATTGAAAATGTTTTGCTTGGAAAAGATTCTGTTATCTGGAATCCAGGGGGTGGCATTACCACTTCGTGGAATAATAAAAATATCACCTTGGTATTCAATGCAATTAATTACAATGACCCTCAGGACCAGCGATATGCTTATAGAATCGTGAACGGAAGAGCATCTGACTGGATTTTACTGGAACAACAAAGAAGGATTTATTTTGATAATCTGAATGAAGGAAGTTACCGGATTGAAATAAAAGTTTTTTCAATCAATAACAGATGGCCTCCGCAGTTCAATGGTATAGATATTATTGTTAAGGCGCCTTTCTGGAAAAGCTGGTGGTTTTTCCTGTTATGTGCCCTTGTAATCTCATTGCTCATTTATGCTTTGTTCAGGTACCGTATTGATCAATTAAAAATAATGATAGGAATCAGGGAAAAATTATCCCAGGATCTGCATGATGAAGTCGGAGCTACGCTTAGTGGTATTGCGATGTACAGCCATTTAACCCTGCAGCAAATAAAGGCAGAGCAATCGGGCGAAGTTGTAAAATCACTGCAGATAATACAACAGTCGGCCATTGATACGGTAAACAGGCTCAGTGATATTGTCTGGTCTGTAAATCCCCTGCACGATTCTTTAAAAAAACTATTGGAGAAACTGGAAGAATATGCCATTGAAATGTCGGTGACTAAAGATATAAATGTTAATGTGAATATTCCATCCGGAAGAATTGCCAATCTTAAACTGCCCATGCAAACCAGGAAAAATATTTACCTGATTTGTAAAGAAGCCATCAACAATGCAGTTAAATACAGCGATGCTTCCATACTTGAACTTACTGTAAAGGATTTTGACCACTCGCTTGAATTTACAATTAAAGACAATGGTAAAGGGTTAGATTTAGATATAGTAAAAAGAGGCAATGGATTAGAGAATATGCAGAAACGGGCAGATGAAATAGGAGCAAAATTGTTTTTATTGTCAGAAGAAAACAAAGGGACGTCTGTTTGCCTGCAATGTAAAATTGGGTAATACGGCCCTCAAGAAAATCCGAATATGTACAAGTTTGCAATCGAATTGCAAATTTGTACAAAATGATTTTTTGGTGAAGTCTGATTGTTTACTTGATAAGAGAGAAATACCTCATTGGGTGATTGTTTTAAAAAGAAAATAATCCCACATTTGTTATGAAATCATGGAAATAAGAGTAGCCATATTTGAAGATAATAAACTGGTAAGGGATGCACTTGAAGCCATTCTTAATGGTACGCCGGGCTATACCTGTTGTGGTATTTCAGCAGATGGCAATCATTGGGAAAATGATATTAAAAGAAGCAGGCCCGACGTGGTATTAATGGACATTGAAATGCCGGGGCTCAGCGGCATTGAAGTTACGCAGCACATCAGCGATGTATTTCCCGAAATAAAAATTCTTATCCAGACCGTTTTTAATGACAGTGAAAAAATATTCCAGGCCCTGTGTGCAGGGGCTTCGGGTTATATACTCAAAAACGATCCACCACATAAATACCTCGAAGCAATTAATGAAGTGTACAATGGCGGCGCTCCCATCAGCGCTTCAGTTGCAAAAAAAGTACTGAGCTTTTTTGCCAATAAAAATGTGGTGCTTACAGCACCCGGCAGCACCGATTACCTGCTCAGCGACAGGGAAAAAGAAATATTGCACCTGATGGTGGAAGGACATAATTATAAAGATATTGCAGAGAGGTCCTTCATCAGTTATGAGACCGTACGCACTCATGTAAAGCACATCTACAAAAAACTACACGTGGCCAGCCGCAGCGAAGCGGTGATGAAAGCCATACAGCAGGGCCTCTCCTGATATTTTCAAAAATCACCCAATGGGGTATTGTATCAGCCTGATCTTAATAACAATTTTACAGTCATTCAAATGGAATATTCCGTTTGAAGTTTTTACAGATGAATTGTTAACCATAAAACACTGTTTATGAAAAAAAATCTTTTAAAAACACTAAGTAGTTTCTTCCTGTTTGTCCTTTTATTTTCTGGTTGCAAAAAAGTAACAGAGCAGGAATTGATGTCTGATGATCCTGTATCCGGAAAAGCGGCACTGAATGAGAGAACAGCCAATACCCCGAATGGCGATAATGGTTGCCGGCTCCGTGCCTGGCAAGTAAACAATGGTTACTCTGAAACATTTAGCTATAACAGGAAGGGGCTTGTGGATAGATGGCGGTTTGATTACGCTGATGGGTTCTATTATGATTATTTCATTACTTATGACAAAAAAGACCGTTTACTGAAGTCCCGCATGTTGATGCCGGGTGACGCAATTGATTACAATTTTTATACTGATGGCAAGCACATCACACGCTGCAGCGGGTATCTTGAATCAACCAATGAACTGATCAATGACATTTTCTACATCTATAATAACAGGGGACAGATGATCAGGCTTATTGACCAGCCGGCCGGTGTGGAGACCAGGTTTTATTATGATAATAAGGGTTACAACAGGAGGGCTGATATGTATATCAACAATGAATTGATCTATACCTATTTATTGAACTTCGATATCCCCGGTAAAAATCCATACCTGGGCCTGAATGGCCTTGACTTTGGTTTCCCGAACTATATATTCTTAGCCACTCCCTGGGATAAAAGATGGAACTCCAGCGGTGATGTTCTCACTTATGATAATGGTAACCCCATAGTCATCGCATCAGATGACCCGGCGCAAACAGAGATACACACAGGCAATGGGAATTATGTAACCTATGCAAAGTATTTTGATATCCCAAACGAATATTATTATGATATGACATTCAGCTTTAGTAATTGCGGTCAGAATAGTAATGGAGAAGATATTCAGGCAGGGTCCGGGTCTGTTAAAAAGACCGGTACCATGAGTATTATTACCAGACTGAAAAAGATACTTCAAAAACCATCGAAGAATATGAAACAGGAATTGGTTGATTTTAAAAACCAATGTTTACAGCAGGTAAAGGCCCGGGGAATAAAATAATATCATTAACCATTTAAAAATTTATCAAAATGAAAACAAGATATTTAAAACTATTGCTTCTTCTGCCACTCATCGTTTTTTTAGTATCGGGATGCGGAATCTCAAACGACTCTATTAGAAATGCTTTAAACAATGAAGAAAATTGTTTAAAGGCATGCCATGAAATGGAAGATAAGGCTTTGGCGGATTTAGAAAACTGTTTAGCACAATGCACGGAAAGATTTAATGCAGATTTTGAAAGTTGCAATAATGGTCATCTAATTCCTCCTGATAATCCAATGTTATGCTTAAGAAGAGCAAATGATAGATTTACTGCTTGTAAAGAAGAATGTTTCAAAGCCTATCGAACTAAACTTGAAGAAGTGAGAAAATGCAGAAAAGACTGTAGGGATAAATTTCCGCTTGAGATCAAATTGAAATAACCTTGTATAAATTCAAAAGGGGCTTCAACCGAAGCTCCTTTTTTTATTTCAAATTATGATACACTTTCTGCACATCATCGTCCTGCTCTAAATGATCAACTAATTTTAAAACATCGTTTGCCTGGTCTTCATTTAATTCCATCGTGTTTGATGGTATCCAGGTAAGTTCTGCGCTTATCACTTCAATTTTCTTTTCTTCCAGCGCCTTGCTCATGTGGCCATATTCATTAAAGGGTGTACGGATGATGATATTACCATCAACATCTTCACCAATTTCTTCCAGCCCAAAATCTATCAATTCAAATTCAAGATCATCAACATTTACCCCTCCTCCCTTTATTTTAAATTCTGCCATATGTGTAAAACTAAAAGCTACACTGCCGCTGGTACCTAAGGAACCATGGCCCTTGGTGAAATGCATCCTTACATTGGCAACTGTTCTCGTTGGATTATCAGTTGCGGTTTCTACCAGTACAGCTATACCATGCGGTGCATAACCTTCATACATGATCTCCTCATAGCTGCTTGTATCCTTACCCATCGCCCTTTTAATGGCGGCTTCCACACGGTCCTTGGGCATATTACAGGCCTTGGCATTGAGGTAACACCTTCTCAGGGCCGGGTTATTATCCGGGTCAGGACCGGCTGCTTTTACCGCTATGGCGATCTCCTTGCCGATACGGGTAAAATTCTTGGCCATCTTATCCCAGCGGGCAAACATGGCGCTCTTTCTAACTTCAAATATTCTTCCCATTATAGTTATTAGTTAATCCGTTAATTGGTTAATCCGTTGCGGGGGGCAAATTTAAGGAAAATAGGCTTTGATAAAAAGAAAGCAGCACCCGTTTCCGGATACTGCCTTTTTCTTGCTCACAGGGGTTTAAAAAGTATAGCCAATTGAAACTTTTACTACCCGGTTATAGGCATCGTAATTATTGTTCTTATCCAGTTTAGAGAGGCCATAGTCGTATCCTGTATGCAGGTTGATGCCATTGTCAAACTGGTAACCTATGCCGCCTGTAAGGCCCAGGTCAACTTTATTGAAGCGTTCTGTGATACCAAAGCCTTTGTTGAACAACGAAATGCCCAGCACACCAACCTTGGCATTTAAAGTGCTTCTTACCAGGTAAGAAATCTGTGGCCCTGCATAAACTTGTAATCCTTTTACCACATTTGCCTTCAGCACCAATGGGATGTCTATATAATGCTGTTGTACCTGGGCACCTGCATTAACAGCAAGGAATTTCAATGCATCAATTTTAAGATCGCCTTTAATGCTATAGCCTTTTTTTGAATACCCGAGGCCTGGCTCAAAGGAGAATGTTTCTGAAATAGGAATGTTTACATAACCGCCGACATGAAAACCGGTCATGCCTTTTGTAACTAAGTAGCCGTCGGTCTTGTCAACAAGGTCTTCCACAATTTGCAGGTCATCGCCCTGCCATTTGGAGAAATTGGCGCCTGCCCTGATGCCGTAACTGACCTGTGCACTGACAACATTCATCAGCAATAAGCTACTGATGATAGCTAAGAAAATTTTTTGCTTCATATTTTGTTTGCAGGGTTTTAAAAGCTGCATGGCATATCCTCTTTAGAATTCTGTGCCATCATGTTTTTGTTTAGAGAAGGATTTGTTAAAGGAATTTGCGTTTGCAACCGCTTAACAAAAGCGGGAAGTCCCATCGGGCCGGTATTTTGGTAGAAATATGGTTTTAATTTTTTTAAAGCTCCGTAGGAGCGACATTTTAAAATATCACTCCTACGGAGCTTTGGTGATCTTATTCATTTCAGTTCTACCATTATATCGCCCCGATGGGGCTATGTAAATTGGCTAAAAGAAATCATGTAAGTTTGCTGCTATAAAACCTTGCTATGGATAAAGCCGTTTACTACGCAGACTATTTGCAATTAGATAAGATTACCGGCGCACAGGAGCCTGAAAGTTTTAAAGAAGGTAAAACAGCAGCGCATGATGAAATGCTTTTCATCATCATACACCAGGCTTATGAACTTTGGTTCAAGCAGGTTTTGTTTGAAGTGAATTCGGTAATTGATATTATGAATAAACCGGTGGTTAACGATAACTCACCTGAAATGCAGACCGTGGTGCATCGCTTAAAAAGAGTGGTTACCATTTTAAAAGTATTGGTGCAACAGATAGACATCATGGAGACCATGACGCCGATGGATTTTCTCGACTTCCGGGATATGCTTCGTCCTGCTTCTGGCTTTCAGAGCTACCAGTTCAAAGTGCTGGAAGCAAAGTTGGGTTTAAAGTATGAGCACCGCCATGGACAGAATTATTATTTATCCCAACTGAAAGAAAAAGATATTGCCATCATCAAAGATGCAGAGGACGGCAAGTCGGTACTTGAACTTATTAATGCATGGCTGGAAAGGATGCCTTTCATCACCGATGATTTCTGGAAGAATTATGAACAGGTTTATGTGAGTAGCCTGGCAGAAGCCGAGAAAGCCAATGCCACATCTTTTGCGGAAGTGTTCAATAATGCAGCTGCAGAAAGACATCTATCGCCCAAAGCCAGCCGCTCGGCTTTGTTCATTATGCTCTATCATGGTTATCCTATGATGGAATTACCATTTCAGTTATTGGATACCTTGTTGGAAATTGATAACCAGCTTGGGGCCTGGCGTTACCGTCATATCAATATGGTGCAGCGCATGATCGGCAGCCGCATTGGCACAGGTGGCAGCACCGGCGCTGGTTATTTAAAAGCTGCGATGGATAAACATTATATTTTTAAAGAGATTGGGCAACTGAATAGTTTTTTGGTTGACAGGAAGAAGTTGCCGGTGTTGGCGAAGGAAGTGGAAGAGAGATTGGGGTATCATTTTTAATGTAGGAATTCGCCTATTGGCGAATTCTATATGTGTTTGCAAATACAGAACACGCCGAAAGGCGTGTTCCTACAAATTTTCATTATCTCCATCCCAATTCAACACATTATTTTGAATATACCTTGCTATCTTTTCATATTCTGCATTATCCCGTACAACCCTGTCATGAAACCTGCTCTGCCAGTTAAAATTTATAAAATTGTTTTCACCACACCATTTTTTTATGTTCCCCTTAAAATGATTTGCAAATGAACTTACCGATCCTTTGGTTAAAGGGGATAATCCTGTAATAGTTGTGTATTCTTTTTCCTGTTTATTTATAATTTCAATTATTAAATGAATGTGATTTGGTAAAATAGACCAATCTGTAATACCAATGAGTGTAGGGCTGTTATTGATAAAATAAGGATTGTTTTGGTAAGGATTTGCCAGGCTTTCGTCTACATAAAATTTAAGGATATTGTTTTTTACATACTCCCCGGTTGCAGAGTAAGTTATTTCTCCGTTGCTGATTTCGCCAAAGAAATGCTCCCTGTCTTTGGTTACGATAGTAATAAAATAATACCCATCCTGCGAATAATCGAAATTGTAAAGCCGGTACTGTTTATGTTTTTTGTACACGTAGGAATTTGCCTTTTGGCGAATTCATTTTTTATAAATTCGTTTGGCGAATTCAAAAATATAAAATAATTGATTTTGGAACACGCCTAATGGCATGTTCTTTTAAAGAATTCGCCAAAAGGCGAATTCCTACACGAGTTCCTTCAATTTCTCCACCACCGCATCCACTTCTGCTTTTGTATTGTGTTTGCAAAAACTAAAACGTACCGTAACCTGGTTGGGGTTGTTGTTGATGGCACGAATAACATGACTGCCCTGGTCGGCGCCACTGGTGCAGGCGCTGCCACCGCTGGCACAGATATTATTGATGTCGAGATTGAATAATATCATCTCGGACTTTTCTGTCTTTGGGAAACTTACGCTGAGTACGGTATATAAACTTCTTCCCAGCACATCGCCGTTAAAAGAAACTCCTTTTATGTTTTTCTTCAACTCATCCATCATGTAGTATTTCAATGTGCCTATATGAGAACTATCTGCTTCATAATTCGCAGTTGCCATTTCCAATGCTTTGGCAAAACCAACTATGCCATACAGGTTTTCTGTACCTGCACGCATGTTACGTTCCTGGGCACCGCCATGGACAAGCGGTTTTATTTTTACATTCTCATTGATGTATAAAATGCCCGCGCCTTTTGGGCCGTGGAATTTATGTGCAGCACCGGTGATGAAATGTACGGGTGTATTTCTTAGATCGAATGGAAAGTGCCCAACGGTTTGTACTGTATCGCTGTGGAAGATGGCATTGTACAGTTTACATAAATTGCCTACGGCTTTCATGTCGAGTATATTACCGATCTCGTTATTGGCGTGCATTAAAGTAACCAGTGTTTTTTCTTCGCTGGCGGCCAGTAATTTTTCCAGGTCATCCAGGTCAACATGCCCATTGGGTAATAATTTTACGAAACTCACTTTGGCAACATCCATATTATCGAGGTGCTCAACTGAATGAGATACGGCATGGTGTTCAATCGGCGATGTGATGATATGCTTGCAACCCAGATCTCTTATTGCTGCAGTGATGGCAGTATTACTGCTTTCAGTTCCTCCACTGGTAAAAAATATTTCAGCAGGATGTGCATTCAGAATTTTTGCTACAGATTTCCTCGCCGTTTCAATGGCCATCCTTGTTTCTCTTCCGTACGAATAAATGGAAGACGGGTTACCAAACTTTTCAGTTAAGTAAGGCATCATGGTTTCTAAAACCTGTGCATCAAGTGAGGTGGTGGCGGCGTTGTCGAAATAAATGCGGTTCAAGAATTAGGAATTTAGAATTAGGAATTAGGAATCACTGACTCAGTTTTACTTTCATTGTTTTAATGATTGAACCAATTATTTTTAACAATTCGTCACAATCAACCATTAAAGAATCCGATTCCTTTTTATTTAAAAAATTACTGTCTTTTAATAATCTCAGCCAATACATAGTTTCCCTGGTCTCTTTATAGGAAATATTCAATTTTGCGAAAAAATCTTTTTGAGTTTGCCCTCCAATCGCCTCTTCAATATTTGCCCCAACAGAAGTACCGCATCTTAATAACTGTTTTGATAAAACAAACTCTTTCTTTTCTTCTGCAAGATATTTATAAGCTTTAACAATCCGTAATGCAAAAGCATAACTTTTTTGCTGTACTATATTTTCAGATTTCATTTACGAATTATTAATCATTCCTAATTCCTAATTCCTGATTCTTCTTCACATCATCTTCCCAATATCCTGCATCAGTCTTTTTGCAATATTATCAGCAGTTGTTTCAAAATTACTTTCTGCATAAATGCGGATGATGGGTTCGGTATTACTGGTTCGTAAATGTACCCAGTCATTATCAAATTCTATCTTCAGCCCATCTTCTGAATTTATTGGGTTATTCTTATATAGTTCTTTAATCTGTTTAAAAATTTCTTTTACATCAGTACCATTGGTAAGCGCAATTTTATTCTTGCTGATAAAATAATCAGGATAAGTATTACGCAATTGCCTGATGCTTTTTTCGCTGTTGGCCAAATGGGTTAAAAAAAGCGCAATCCCTATCAGTGCATCCCTGCCATAATGCAGGTCAGGAACAATAATGCCGCCATTGCCTTCGCCACCGATCACTGCATTTACTTCTTTCATTTTATTTACCACGTTCACTTCACCTACCATGCTCGGAAAATATTCACCACCATGTTTTAATGTTACATCTTTTAACGCTTTTGTAGACGACATATTGGAAACCGTATTTCCTTTTCTCCTGCTTAACACATAATCAGCAACGGCAACCAGGGTGTATTCCTCTCCAAACATGCTGCCGTCTTCACAAACAAAACAAAGCCGGTCCACATCGGGATCAACAGCAATACCTAAATGGGCATTCTCCCTAACCACAGCATTACTCAGGTCAGTTAAATGTTCCGGCAAAGGTTCGGGGTTATGGGCAAAATCTCCTGTTACTTCTCCGTGTAACACAACTATGTCAGTTACCCCTAATGCTTTTAATAATGCAGGAACAGCAATAGCGCCGGTACTGTTAACCGCATCGATAACTATTTTAAAATTCTTCTTTTTGATGGCAGCAACATCTACCAGTTCATATTTTACAATGGCATCAATATGTTTCTTCAATAAATTTTCATCTTTTGAGTAAGTGCCCAATTTATCTACTGCCGCAAATTTAAAATCTTCTCTTTCTGCCGACTTTAATATCAGATTTCCTTCATCGCCACTTATAAATTCACCTTTGCTGTTCAGTAGTTTTAATGCATTCCATTCTTTAGGATTATGGCTGGCAGTAAGAATGATACCGCCTGCTGCATTTTCAGATTTTACAGCCATTTCAACAGTGGGGGTGGTGCTTAATCCAAGATCAATTACATCAAACCCTAATCCGATCAATGTATTTACCACCAGGTTGCTTACCATTTCACCGCTGATCCTTCCATCACGGCCAATAACTATCCTGGTATTTTTAGATTGTTGTAATAACCAACTGCCATAAGCCGATGCAAACTTCACAATATCAACCGGGGTAAGGTTATCGTTGGTTTTTCCGCCGATGGTGCCACGTATGCCTGAAATACTCTTTATCAATGCCATTCAATTCTGTTTAGGGAGAACAAAGATAAGAAAAGCCTGGTTCATGGTTGATAGTTCATAGTTGTTTGCCATGAACAATGAATTATTAACTATTAACTTTGCCCCATGCAACAAACCTGGTTCAAAGACTGGTTCAACTCGCCATACTACCATCAGCTCTATTTTAAAAGGGATGACAAGGAAGCCGCTGCTTTTATTGACAACCTGATAAGTTATCTAAAGCCTCCAGTAAACAGCACGATGCTGGATGTTGCCTGTGGAAAAGGGAGGCATTCCATCCAATTAGCTAATAAAGGATTTGAGGTTACAGGAATTGACCTGAGCGATGACAGCATCAATGAAGCATTGCAGTACGAAACAGATACGCTTCATTTTTACAAACACGATATGCGCCTGCCTTTCTGGATAAATTATTTTGATTATGCTTTTAACTTTTTTACCAGTTTTGGATATTTTAAAACCCGGCGTGAACATGATAATGCCATACGGACGATTGCCCAGTCCATAAGAAGGGAAGGAATATTTGTGATGGATTTTTTAAATGTGCATTATGCCGAAGATCATTTGGTTCATCAATCGGAAAAAGAAATAGAAGGGATAAATTATATAATCACCAAGTGGTATGACGAGACCCATTTTTATAAAAAAATAATTGTGGAAGATAATAGCCTGGAGGAGCCCATGGTATATACAGAAAAAGTTGCCAAATTTTCATTAGGCGATTTTACCGAGATGTTTGCTTACCAGGGCATGCAAACACAGGAGGTATTTGGGGACTATTCTTTTTCCAATTATGATGTGAAAAAATCTACTAGGATGGTGATGATAGCTAAGAAGATGAAATCCTGAAAAATTGAATTCAGCATGCTTTATGTATTCCAACTCAAAGTGATTTTACCACAAAGGCGAGAAGTCACAAAGGTTAAAAAAACAAAGTATTTTTCTTGGTGCCTTAGTGTCTTCGTGGCTATTTTATTTTTGTAGTAATTTATTTATTTTTATTATTTATAAGCATCCACCTTGCCGTTTCGTAAATGGAAGAGGTAAGTTGCGACAGGTGTTTTTTTACAGAATCCTGTTGCAGTAAGGTTAATACAGGGAGGCCATTACGCACAGGCAGCAACTCTTCTTTTTTGATACGGATGTTTTTCCTGTAGAAATAATCATCATTAACTACTCCGATCCAGCCGGGAGCATGATAGATAATAAATGCTGCATTTTCTTTTTTGTTTGCATCAAGCAGGTCCCTGCCCAATGTAGTATTCAGGTATTGCTGCTGTACCATGCCGGCTACTGTTGGTAAAATATCAATCTGCGAAACAGCCTCTGATCTTTTTTGCGGAGACAGTAAAGCAGGTGCATAAAATAATAAAGGTACATGCTCTTCACAAAGGCGTTGCTCTGTCCAGGCGCCGGGGTATAGCGCATCTGCATTTCCTTCCACACCGTGGTCGCCGGTAAAAATAAAAATGGTGTTATTAAAGTATGGTGACTTTTTAGCTTCTTCTATGAATTTTTGAAAGCAGTAATCGGTATAGGCAAAAGCATGGTATTCTTTTAGTGATTCAAACCCATATTTCTTTAACTCTTCATCTGCAATTATCTTTCTTTCAAAATCTTTGTCCTCTTCAGGTATATCAAAGGGGCGATGGTTATCTGCTGTTTGAATAATGGCAAAGAAAGGTTTCTGTTGTTTTACAAGTACCTCATTAGCTTCCAGGAATAAATTTTTATCGCTGATGCCCCATACATTTAAGTTTTCTGCTTTGTACTTTCCTTCTTCATACACATGCAGATACCTGATATTGGAAACCAAACCTTTGAAATTATTGAACTGGCTTCTGCCCCCTATGAAATAATATTTTTCATAGCCATCAAAATCATTGATGATGGTTCGTTGGTTTACCGATTCTTCATTCCGTGTAGCAAACTTCGAAAGCTGCACATCAGGTATGCCGGTAATGGTTGCAAAAACGCCACGGGCAGTACCAAAAGTTGGCGTAAAACAACGGTCAAAGAAAATTCCCTGTTTACACATTTCATTAAAATAGGGAGTGCTGTTTAAAGGATTACCACTCATACTGCTTTTGTACATGCTGAAACTTTCGCAGATGACCAGTACAATATTTGGCTGGCTTTCCAAAGCCTTGCTGCCGGGGTGTATAAGCCGGCTGTATCCTTTTTGAAAGTTGTTATCATTTTGCAATTGTAAGAACCGCTGCATATCCGGGTAATATTCTTTTGCCCTGCTGTTATGATCCGGATTTCGGAAACGGAGTGTGGTAAAAAAATTCTGCAGGGGATTTAAGGCAAGATTACTTTTAAATTCATCATCTAAATTAAAGGCACGGAAAAAATCCAGTGGCTTTAATGTTAAAAACCCATACATGAACCAGCCTAATAATAAAATAGCGGCAGCATGCCACCTGCGGCGGTAGGTAAACTTATGTATATTCACATTTTTTTCTTCCACTTCCACATGCATTCTTCTGAACATCCAGGTCATCATTACAACAGCGCCAACCAATGCAAATAGTATCCATACTATCGGGTAGCTTTGCCATACCATTTGCAAACTTTCCCTGGGATCCTCAGCAAAAATGAGTGCATCGGCATTAAGCCTGGCGTTAATGTAAGCAAACTGGCCAAAATCGGCACCGTAAAAAAATAATACGAGTAAGGTTAACACGCCAAGGTATGCGGTCCAGATCTTTTTATTTCTTTCAGATTTAAAAGGCGATAGCTTAGGAAATACTGATAACAGGGCAATGGGTAATAACACAACAGATATCCAGCGCAGGTCATACTTTAAGCCAAGCCAGAAAGACGGGATCAGTTCAAAAATGCCAAGGGCCTTTGGCTTAAAAAAAATAACGGTAGCGATCCGGAAGGCTGTAAATATGCACAGGTAAATAAGGAATAGTTTAACTATCCATTGTATCGTTTTTGGAACTCTCCAACTGATGAGCATGGTTTATGTTTTCCTTAAGCAAGAACAGGAAGCGAATATAATTAAAACCAGCGATAGAACGCTGATGAAACGGATAAAGACTGATATACAGGGAAAGCGCCTTATTGTTTTTTCCGGTTATTCAGTAACAGGTATTTGGCCGTTTCATAATACGCATCAGTAAGCTGCTGCAAATAATTTTTCACACTGTCTGTTTCAGCATTCACAGGTATTTGTTCATTAACAGTCATGGAAACAAAATCTTCTTTACCTGTTTTTAAATTCTTTAAATAATAATATTGGTTGCCGGCAAGACCTATGGTTTTTAAATCATGGTCAATGATGAAAGCGAATTTTTCAACATTATTTGTAACCGTTAAAACTGTATCAAATAAATCTCTGCCAAACGTATAATTAGTGTAAGATGTTTTTGCAAGCGATGCAATGGTTGGTAAAATATCCACCTGGCTGCATACATCGTGTATTCTTTTTGGCATTAAAAATTTAGGAGCGTAAAACAGCAGGGGCACATGTTCACAGGTAAGGCCTTGCTCTGTCCAGCTTTTTGGAAAATAATCCAATGAACCGTTGTAACGGATACCATGATCGCCTACAAAAACAAAAATGGTATTATTAAAGTAAGGTTCCTTCTTTGCCGCTTCCATAAATTTCTGGTAGCCAAAATCTGTGTAACGGAAAGCATTCATCTCTTCATTACTTTCAAATCCAAAACGCTTAAGTGAATCTGTGGAAAAAGAAATGGACCTGAATTCACCTTTGTCTTCGGCAGGTATGGTATAGGGCCGGTGGTTATCGGCTGTTTGAATGATGGCGAAGAAAGGGCTTGTTTGTTGTTTTAAAATTTTGTTGGCTTCTAAAAATAAATTCTTGTCGCTGATGCCCCATACGTCTATCTTCTTTGCATTATAATCATCCTGCTCATATAGTTTCAGGTTTTTTATATTGTTGGTAAGAACGCCCCGGATATTTGCCCAGGTAGCGCTTCCTCCTAAAAAATAAAAATTATTGTAACCCGCAAAATTATTGATGATGGTATTTTGATCAACGGCATTGGGATTGCGGCTGGCGGTTTTTGGATTTTCCACATCAGGTATACCGGTGATGGTGGCCCACACGCCACGGGCTGTGCCATATGCAGGCGTAAAGCAGCGATCAAAAAAAACACCATTCTTACACAGTTCAGCAAAGTATGGAGTGGTGTTCAGCGGATTATTGTACATGCTGCTTTTATAAGCGCTGAAACTTTCGCAAATGACCAGTACAATGTTTGGATTTTCTTTTACGGGGTTATGATTTGTATAATTTCTTTCGAAAAGCAGTTGTGTACTGTCGGCTGCAGGCACACCAAGGTAAGAAGCCATCAATGGATAACCTGCAGTAACTTTTTTTACATCGTACGATGAGTTCCTGAAACTTAATGTGCTTAAAAAACTTTGAAAAGGATTCAGCGCCAGGTTGGCTTTAAAATCATCGCTTAATGTGTAGGCATCGCTCCAGCGTAATGGAAACTGCCCAACCTTTCCAAAAATTAACGCTCCAAATAAAAGGAATGATACCACATAAAGTAATCTTCCTTTTCTTTTATAATAACTGTCTTGCTGTTGAAAGTATGTAAGCAACCGCCCAAAAATAAACCTCGCTACAAAAAAAAGTAAGATGAGCACGATACTTATCTTAAGCAATGGATAAGATTGCCACATCATATTTAAAGAGATACCTGCATCCTGCAGGTAATTTAAAACCGTTGCATTCAGCCGCTGGTGCAGGTAATCAAAATGATAAAAATCGATGGCAAAAACAAAGACCATGACGAGCAAGAGAACCGGGAGTAAAATATTCCAGAAAGTTGCTGCTTTATAATTTTTAAAAGGATTTAACCCCGGGGCGGCACATAACAACATCATGAGTAATCCAGCTATACAAACTACCCTTGCATCAAACCGGAGCCCCATAATAAATGCTGAACCTGAAAATGCTTTCCCGGGAGGATTGAATTTCCAGTAAATTAAAAACCTGCTGATGGTCATTACGATCAATAAAAACGAAACAACTGAAAATATCCAACGCAGCAGTTTGGGGATCCGTTGTAAAAACAGCATGAACAATTATTTAATTAGTGAACAAATTTAGTTTAATTATTTTTGGATAGGTTTTATTTAACACTCACCTTACTTTTAATGCAACAACTGCTTACCTACGACCGGCATTTATTTAAGATCATCAATAACCAATGGAGTAATGTTACTTTTGATTGGTTGATGCCCTGGCTGCGTAATTCTGAAATGTGGTATCCCCTGTATTTGTTTTTAATACTGCTGGTTGCTGTCAACTATAAAAAAAATGCCTGGTGGTGGATCGTGTTTGCTGCCGGCACAATAATCCTTTGCGATTTTGTAAGCAGTAAGATCATAAAAGAAAATATTATACGCCTGCGGCCATGTAATGTGCCTGATATTGCCTCGTGGGTACATGTGCTGGTGGGTTATCGGCCGCAAAGTTCCAGTTTCACTTCATCACACGCCACAAATCACTTTGGTATGGCTATGTTCTTTTATCTTACTTTAAGGGCCAGGTTTAATAAATGGCCTGCTTTTTTCTTTTTATGGGCTTTTGCTATCTCTTTTGCACAGGTATATGTAGGGGTACATTATCCATTGGATATTTCCTGTGGTGGGCTTATTGGAATAGTTATCGGATATTTGTCGGGAAAATCGTTTAATAAAAACTACGGTTTAGTTTAAAAATACATGGGTGTGATATTTATAATACTTGGATTGATCCTGCTGAACGGGGTCTTTTCAATGGCGGAAATTGCTTTGGTTTCTGCCAGGAAGGCAAGATTGGAAGGGCAAGCCAATAAAGGGGATGAAAAGGCTAAAGCTGCTTTAAAATTAGCCAATCACCCCGATGTTTTTCTTTCTACAGTGCAGGTAGGTATAACGCTTATTGGCATTTTAACGGGTATATTTTCCGGGGAACAACTTAAAACACCGGTTGTTGAATATTTTAACCGCTTTGAATGGACAAGAGATTACAGTAATGGAATTGCAACTGCTATCATTGTGGTTATCCTTACCTACTTTTCATTGGTGTTGGGCGAACTGGTACCTAAAAGAATTGGTTTGGCAAGACCTGAATTCATTGCCAAAAATTTAGCCAGGCCAATGGGCTGGCTGAGCAAGGTTACTTTCCCTTTTATCTGGTTGCTGACTACTTCTACACATTTTATTGTAAAACTTTTCAAACTTAAAGTGAGTGATAACCAGGTAACTGAAGAAGAAATAAAAGCGATGATAACTGAAGGTAGTGAACACGGCGCTATTGAAGAAGAAGAAAAAGAAATTATTGAAAGGTTATTTCACCTCGGAGACAGGAACATAACATCATTAATGACACACCGTACCGATATCATCTGGTTTGATGAAAAAGATACAGTGCAGGTTTTTAAAGACAGGTTCGAAGAGCTTACCTATTCAACTTACCCGGTATGCAGCAAACAGGTGGATGATATTACCGGGGTAGTATTTGTAAAAGACATTGTAAAAGCGTCGCCTTCAACTTTGCTTAAAGACCTTGCCAAACCAGCCATATTTGTTCCGGAGAATAACAGCCCTTATCAACTGCTGGAAAAATTCAAGGAAACAAAAATTCACAGTTGCTTTATTGTAAATGAATATGGAACGCTTGAAGGCATGATAACCCTGAATGATATACTGGAAGCCATTGTAGGCGATGTGCCGCAAAGCGGACAGGAAGAATATGAAATAGTTGAACGCCAGGACGGGACTTACCTGGTGGATGCACAAATTCCTTTTTATGATTTTTTAAGCCGCTTCGAAAAAACAGAGTGGATGAATGAAGGCGAACATGATTTTGACACCCTTGCCGGGTTTGTACTGCATGAACTGAAACATATTCCCGATTCCGGTGAACGTTTTGAATGGAACGGATTTGATTTTGAGATCATAGACATGGATGGACAGCGGATTGATAAACTGCTGGTGAAAATTTCGGAAGAGATTAAGGAAGAAATGGAGGAATAGATTTTGGGTTTGGTGTTTCGAGTTTTGTGTTGGGTATAATTTTAAGATATTAAATTATGGCAACCATCAAAAAATTTGAAGATTTGGAAGTCTGGCAAATGGCAAGAAAATTTGCTGATTCAATTTATCAGCTTACACTGCCGGGAAAATTTTCTAAAGAATATAAATTTAAGGATCAGATTAAAGAATCTTCCGGTTCTGTAATGGATAATATTGCAGAAGGTTTTGGCAGAGAAAGTAGGCTGGAATTCATTAATTTCCTGGAATCGCAAAAGGCTCCCTTTATGAGTCCCAATCGCAGTTGTATGGAGCTTTTGATTATAAGCTTATTTCAAAAGAAGTTATGGAATTGCACTATAAGGAATCTGAAATTATTGCAGCTAAAATTGCTGCCTTTATGATTTATCTGAATAAAACCATTATAAGGGGTAAGAAATTTAAAGACAGGGAATAAAACATAATCTCCGCTCAGGATAACTCAAAACTCAAAACTCAAAACCCAAGACTCAAAACTCAAAACTTGCCTTATCATCGGGATTTACAAGCTTTGTACTTTTCCTGTCTCCATTTACTATTACATGAATAAGGCTGAGCTGCTCTTTCTTATATTCAAACAGGATATTATCAGTAACCTCAATTTTTTTTACCGAACTAATATTATTTACCTGGAAAAAACTGACTATCCCTTCTTCCTGCTGTTCGTAACCTAGGTATTGAAGTATGACAGGTTTCCCATCTGCTTTTACAGCCAGGTGTTTTAATACATAACCACTTACTAACTTCTCCATTGCAGCTTTCTCTTTTGGATTAAGAAGATCGATGTGGGTATTATATTGCTGCCGCAATGTCTTTTCAAAATCGTCGGTAAATATCTTGCAGCTTATCTCCAACGTTTTTTCTTTAGCATTATGCTCTATTTCGGTAACACTTACATAAATAGGATGGGTTATCGGAGTTGGCGTGTTTAGTAAAAATCCGCCAACTATCAACCACTTAAATAAAAAACCAGCCATTTAGCAAAGAGATTAGTAAAAAATCGTTTCTTTAATGATATTTGATCAGCAAAACTAATACAAACATTTAATTGTAAAGGGGTTCATGCAGAATTTTGGCTTTTATTTTAACCTGGGCTGGCATCATATCATAGCCTGGGACGCTTTGGATCACCTGCTCTTTGTATTGGCTTTAAGTGCTATCTATCTGATTGGAAACTGGAAACAGGTGCTGGTTCTGGTAACTGCTTTTACCATCGGGCATTCGCTTACATTGGCTTTAAGTGTGTATGATGTGGTAAGAGTAAACAGCAAGTGGGTTGAATTTTTAATTCCGTGTACGATCATAGTAACAGCGCTCTTTAATTTTTTTCAGAAAGATTATAAACCCAGGTCGCTGCGGCTGAATTATTTTTTAGCTCTTTTTTTTGGCCTGATCCACGGATTGGGCTTTGCAAATGCTATCCGGTTCATGATGATGAAAGATGAAAGCATGGGCTGGAGTTTATTCGGATTTAACATCGGCCTGGAAGCCGGGCAGGTTGTGGTGGTGACAGGTATACTGGTTTTAAGTTTCCTTATTGTAAATAAGGCAGGCTTTAACCGCAAATGGTGGGTATGGTCTTTATCAGTTGCAGCGCTGGTAAAAGCATCAATAATGGTATGGGATCGTTTCCCTGCTTTATAAACTTTAAAATAAATCAAACAATCAATAAAAAATGAAACAACTAACAGCTCTTGCCTTTTTGCTTTTTATTGGCTTTTGTGCCAATGCACAGGATATAAAAAATAATCCTGGCAGTAACCACGGTAACCGGTTTGAACAACTGGGTACCATTCTTCCAACTCCAAATGAATATCGTACTGCAAGTGGCGCCCCGGGCCCAAAATACTGGCAACAGCGCTGCGATTATGATATTGTTTGTGAACTGGATGAACCTAACCGCCGTTTGATCGGTAAAGAAACACTTACTTATTATAACAACTCACCTGATGTGTTGACTTACCTGTGGCTGCAGTTGGATGAAAATGAGCACAGCAATACCAATAACTCAGGTTACCAGGGCAGCAATGCAATGCCAAGAACAATATCGGAACAGGATATTACCAGGTTTAGCGGTAAGGTAGATAAGGACAGGGAATATGGCGACAATATCACCAGGGTGGCAGATGCTTCGGGTAAATTGCTGCAATACACCATTAATAAAACAATGATGAGGGTTGAATTGCCAATGCCATTAAAACCTGGCCAGCAATTTATTTTTAAAATTGACTGGAACTATAACATCATCGAAAGAACAAAGTATGGCGGCCGCGGTGGTTTTGAAAATTTTCCTGAAGATGGAAATGACCTTTACACCATGACACAATGGTTCCCACGCCTTTGTGTGTACAGCGACTTCCAGGGCTGGCAGAACCACCAGTTTGTTGGTTCAGGAGAGTTTGCATTAACCTTTGGTAATTATAAAGTAGCCATGACGGTTCCTGCGGATCATGTGGTAATGTCAACAGGCCAGGGTCAAAACTATCAGCAGGTTTTATCTGCAACAGAATTTGCCCGCTGGCAAAAAGCGCAAACAGCAACTGATGTTACTGAAATTGTAACACTTGATGAAGCAAAAGAAAAAGAGAAAACAAAATCAAAAGCAAAAAAGACCTGGATATTTAAAGCCGATATGGTACGTGATTTTGCCTGGGGTTCTTCCCGTAAATTTATCTGGGATGCCATGCCAACTATGGTGGAAGGAAAGAAAGTGATGTGCATGAGCGCTTATGGAAAAGAAGCTTATTCACTGTATCGTAAATACAGTACAAAAACCGTTGCACATACCATAAAGAGCTACTCAAAATTCACCATTCCATATCCTTACCCGGTTGCACAAAGTTTGGAAGCAGCAAATGGTATGGAATATCCAATGATCTGTTTCAATTTTGGCCGTACTGAAAAAGATGCTACTGGTAACTACAGTGCCAACAGCACATACAGTGAAGGAACAAAGAATGGTATGTTGGGTGTGGTGATACATGAAGTAGGACATAACTTCTTCCCCATGATCATCAACAGCGACGAAAGACAATGGACATGGATGGATGAGGGATTGAATTCATTTGTTGAATATTTGACTGAAGAATTGTTTGATAACAAATACCCTGTTAGTAAAGGCCCGGCTTATAAGATTGTTGATTACATGAAGTTGCCAAAAGATCAGTTAGAGCCCATCATGACCAACAGTGAGAACATCATACAGTTTGGACCGAATGCTTACAGTAAACCAGCAACAGGTTTAAATATTCTGAGAGAAACAATTATGGGAAGAGAAAGTTTTGATTATGCTTTCCGTGAGTATGCAAGACGCTGGGCATTTAAACACCCCACACCGGCAGATCTTTTCAGAACAATGGAAGACGCAAGCGCCGAAGACCTTGACTGGTATTGGAGAGGATGGTTTTATGGAACAGAGCCCTGCGATATTGCACTGGATACTGTTAAATGGTCTGTGCTTTCAACAGAAGTACCCGCTGCACCCAATACAACAGCAGGTACAAGAAAAATACCTGTGGCTAAACCACAGTTGAATACGTTTGATGATATTTCTAAAATAAGGAACCGCCAGGATAAGAAAATAACTTTTGCAACTGATGCTGATCAATCTTTAAGAGATTTTTACTGGAGATATGATCGTGGCCTGGCAAAAGTTGATACCACCGCATTTGAAATTCCTGCTCCACCGGTAAATACGGATACTTATACGGAGGCTGAAAGGTTTCATATTGGCGGCAGCAAATACATGTATGAGCTTACCTTCAGCAACAAAGGTGGTTTGGTAATGCCCATCATTGTTGAATGGACCTTTAAAGATGGTACTAAAGAAACAGACCGGATAGCAGTACAGGTATGGCGCAAAAATGAAAATAAAGTGATCAAAACCTTTATGAAGAATAAAGAAGTGGCTTCAATTTTACTGGACCCGATGAGAGAAACAGCCGATATTAATACCGGTAACAACTCATGGCCATCATTTGCCGAGCCAAGTAAATTCCAGTTGTTTAAAAGAGGTGGAGGAGCCTCAAGGGGCGCTGCAGGCGGAAATCCTAACCCAATGCAAAAAGAAATAAAATAATTTACCTGTATATCCCCTAAGTAAAAGCTGTCCAGCTACTGCGGGACAGCTTTTTTATTTGCATCTTTGCAGGGCTTTCAAAAAAATAAAATGAAATATTCGGGCCTGCTGTTTTTTATTACATGCGTATCGGTAAAATTATTTGCCGGCAGTGTAGATACGGTTTCAATTTACAGTATCAGTATGCACAAACAAATAAAAGCCGTGGTGATAAAACCCGATAGTTATCAAACAAAAAATAAAAGATACCCGGTTGTTTATTTGTTGCATGGTTACGATGGCTGGTACAGCAACTGGATAATAAGGATGCCGGAATTAAAAAATTATGCAGACAGTAATCAACTCATTATTGTTTGCCCCGATGGTGAAAAAAGCAGCTGGTACTTCGACAGCCCGATAGATACGACATACAGGTATGAAACGCATATTACCAAAGAAGTGGTTGGCTTTATTGATAAAAAGTACCGGACTATTGCCAATAAAAAACACCGTGCCATAACCGGGCTTAGCATGGGAGGCCATGGTGCTTTGTTCCTTGCATTAAGACATTCGGATATTTTTGGCGCTGCGGGCAGCATGAGCGGTGGAGTTGATCTTAATGAAAGTACCAGACGTTTTGATATTAGTAAAAGAATAGGGGACACCCTCACACATGCCAGGGAATGGCACGACCTGGCAGTTATTAGCTTAATTGAGAGATACAGCCATACTAAACTCAAAATCATTTTTGACTGCGGGGATAAAGATATTTTTATAGCTGGCAACCGCCGGCTTCACCAGAAAATGGTGCAGCTGAAAATTCCTCATGAATACATTGAAAAGCCGGGACAACATGACTGGAACTATTGGAGGGGTTCGATCCCGTATCAGTTATTTTATTTTAAAAAGTTTTTTGGGCAACGATAAAAATGCTGATGGTGAACGGGTACATTTTATGTAAACAATTTAACCACCTGAAGTAGTCCTTCCATCCCTCAATACTTTCTTCTTTCCTTTATTCTTCTTCTCCCATTCCAGCATCTCGGGTGTCTTGTCTACTTTTTTATTTTTATCAACCTGCACTGGTGCTATGTTTACGGCATCGCCTCCAGGTTTTTCCAGGTGCCCCCGGTCATATTTTTCAACTTTTACTATCCTGCCGCCGCTGATAGGGTCATAATATTTCCATTCGCCGTGTTTTACGCTGTATTGCTCGGCTTTTACAATTTTGTAATTAAGTATTTCATTATTTCCTGCACCATATATAGGAATCGTATCATAAGGTGCATCTGGATTGTAGCCACGCCATGACTCTTCTCGTATTAGATCACCGAGGTAAGTATAGTATTGCTGTATCCCGTCTTTACCACCCAGTTTATAAAGTTCCACTGCAATAAGATCACCGGTTAAATTATAAATGCGCCAAATGCCTTCTTTTTTATCTTTTTTAAAAATCCCTTCTTCTTCATATCCCGGTTCACCCCTTATCTCATCTACGTGTATCATCCATTTCCCCTGTTTCATACCATTTTTATCAATGGCATTAAGCGTGTCACCATTTTCAGCAAGCTTAAAACTTTTATATTGAGCCATGCCATTCATAAAAAACAAAAACTGGATGATGGTAAGTACCAACAATTGCCGTATTTTTAAAATACGCATAATGCTTTTTTTAATTTTTCTGTTTCTTATCATACCAAAAACAACTGATGATGAAAAATGTATCCAAATTTACATTAATCCTGCTTTTTATAAGTGTTAATTCTTTGTCCGCACAAATCAAGCCAACCACGGCCACTGAAAGATTAAACGGTTTGCAAAAAAGAAAATTGCTGGAAAATGATACTCTTTTAAAGAGTATTAAATTCCGCAATGTGGGCCCCAGTATCATGAGCGGCAGGGTGGTGGATATAGATGTGAACCCGGCAGACCCTACAGAATTTTATGTAGCTTATGCTACGGGTGGTTTATGGTACAGTACCAACAACGGCCAGAGCCTTGTTCCCATTTTTGATAAGGAAAATGCGCTTGGCATTGGTGATATTGCTGTTAATTGGGCTACAAAAACAATTTGGGTTGGCACAGGCGAAGCAAACAGCAGCCGTTCTTCTTACTCCGGTTTGGGTGTTTATAAAAGTATAGATAATGGTAAAAACTGGGAATATCTTGGCTTGCCCGAAAGCCAACACATTGGCAAAATAAATTTACATCCCACCGATAATAATATTGCATGGGTTGCTGTGTTGGGTCATTTATATTCCGCCAATAAAGAAAGAGGAATTTATAAAACCACTGATGGTGGCAAAACTTGGAAACAGACTTTGTATGTGGATGATAATACCGGTGCAGTTGATATGGACATCAATCCAAAAAATCCGGACGAATTATATGCAGCCATGTGGTACCGTACAAGAAGGGCATGGAATTTTGAAGAAAGCGGAAAAACCTCCGGCATTTATAAAAGCACAGATGCTGGTAACACATGGAAGCTTGTAACAGCTGCCGGCAGCGGCTTTCCAACAGGTAATGGTGTGGGCAGGATTGGCGTGGCGGTTTTTGCAGCTAATCCAAATATTGTATATGCCACATTAGATAACCAGGATCACCGCCCCGATACGGCAAAGAAAAAAGTGGATACCAATTATGTGCTGAAAGATTTTAAAGATCTTACCAAAGAATCATTTTTAAATCTGACTGATAATAAACTCGATAGTTTTTTAGTTGATAATAATTTCCCCGAAAAATATAAAGCTGCTTCGGTAAAAGAGCTGGTAAAAAATGATAAGATAAAACCAACTGCCGTATATGATTATTTGTTTGATGCAAACACGGCACTGTTTGAAACACCCGTGATCGGTTGCGAAATTTATCGCAGCGATGATGCAGGCGCTACCTGGAAAAAAGTAAACACAAAGGAGCTGAACCTGTATAGCAGCTATGGTTATTATTTTGGAAAAATATCGGTGAGCAATACCAATGAGAACAAAGTGGTGATCAGTGGTGTAAGTTTAATGCTGAGTGAAGATGGGGGCAAAACCTTTAAAGCAACGGATAAATCAGCTACGCATTCCGACTGGCATGGTTGCTGGATGAACCCAAACAGGGACAGTCATTGGATAACTGCTAATGATGGCGGTTGTAATATTACTTATGATGATGGCAGGCATTGGTTCAAAGCAAATACGCCTTCTGTTGGCCAGTTTTATAATATAGGAGTAGATGATGCTAAACCATATAATATCTATGGTGGTTTGCAGGATAATGGTACATGGCATGGCTCTTCTACTTCACGTGACCTTGATCAGTGGAATTATGAAGGGGTTTATCCCTGGAAAAATATTGGTGGTGGTGATGGTATGCAGGTGCAGGTTGATACAAGAGATAATAAAACGGTTTATGCAGGTTCGCAGTTTGGATTTTATGGCCGCCGGAATACAGACGGAGGAAGAGGAACTTCTATTTATCCAAGAAACGACCTGGGAGAGCCAAAACTGCGGTACAACTGGCAAACACCAATATGGTTAAGCAGGCATAACCAGGATGTGTTTTATTATGGCACCAATAAATTTTACCGCAGTTTACAAAAAGGAGAAAAGTTAGAAGCATTGAGCGGTGACCTGACCAATGGCGCAAAAGAAGGAGATATTCCTTTTGGTACTGCTACCACACTTGTTGAATCTCCAATGAAATTCGGACTGGTATATATTGGAACTGATGATGGAAACATACATGTTACAAAAGACGGGGGCTATACCTGGACAAAAATAAGTACCGGCTTACCAAAAGCAGTACAAGGCATGTATGTAAGCCGTGTTGTGCCTTCGGCATTTAAAGAAGCAAGGGTATATGCCACATTGAATGCATACCGCAATGATAATTTTGGGGCTTACTTATTTGTAAGTGAAGATTACGGGACTACCTGGACACCGCTTGGCAATGATCTGCCTGCCGAACCTTTGAACGTAGTTAGAGAAGACCCGAAAAAAGAAAATATTATTTATGTAGGAAGCGATAACGGGCTCTATGCTTCTTTTAATATGGGTAAAACATTTATGGCCCTGGATAATAACCTGCCCCGTGTGCCGGTGCATGATATTGCCATTCAGCAAAGGGAGAATGAATTGTTGATAGGTACACATGGCCGCAGTATTTATGTTACCAAATTAGAGGCAATTCAAAAAGCGTATGATAAGGTGATGGGGGAGAAGAAGTAAAGAGGGTGTTGATTGATGTAATACCCGATCCCTGAGCCACGAACCGGGGCGATGGGGTCCTGCTTTTGCAAATACTTTTGTTATGCGTTCGCCCTTCTTTTTGGTCTAGTCAGCATATTTGATTGATAATTCATCTTCAAACCCAAATATTGTCAGAGCTTGTTTTATTCTGTCAAACTTGCCTACGTTGTCAATGTTTGCTTCTATGTAGTAAGTGTCATTTAATTGAACTGCTTGTCTAACATCATCATCAACAGGTGTCTTTGTCAGACTAATTCTTTTACCAATGTCAGATGTGAAAAAAGTCTCAGGTTGCAAATCAAAAAGTTGTTTAAACACTTCAATGTAAAGTTTTGCAACTTGTGTTACTTCAAGTTTTTGATTGAAGAAGATTGCATATTCTAATTTTTTGAACTTGGGGTCTTCAGCATCAAAAATATTTATTTCATCGTTGCTAGTTTCAAGTTCGACCTGAATGTCTGGGATTTCCCAAATCTTTATAAACCTCTGGGAAATTAGGGTTGCTCTGTTTTCTATTTCCTCTTTGCCCCATTTCGATTTTTCCTTCAAATCCCTGTTTAACCAAAGGCGGCTAAAAATGTAGCCCTGCTCTTTTCCATCAAAATTCATTTCTCTTTTCTCTAGGAAAGGTTTATTTCCCAGCTTGCCATTGTTACCCGAAAGTGTCAAGTTGCCTATGGTATTAAGATAATTTTCTTTAATCAAATTATATTCGTCTGTACCTAATTCAATCTTCCATTTTGCATCTGGATTTTGAGGGAAAATGTGCTCAATAGTAATGTCAGAATTGCCTTCAATAATAACAGGCTCGTTATTTTGATAGTTTTCAAGACGTTCAAGTAAGTAAGTTCTATTTTTTGGTTTTATATTGTAAACGTCTTTCTCTTTTAGTGCATTAATAGTTTCAGTATCTCTTGGGAAGCGTTGAACTCCCGACCTTTGCAACAATGATTTTTGAATTGAAAACAAATAGTTATCAGACTCAATTTTATCATACAAATTCATAAATATTTTATTCAGGGCATTAGTAGGTAAGCCTAAAATAAATCGTCTGAACGTAAAGGATTGAACAAGTGAAAGTATTGAAATGAAAGTGATTTTTTCAATGATGCTGTTTGAGTAATCTTCATAAACTTTCATTAAGAAAGGAAAGGCTACATTTATTTCAAGTCTGTTTATATATTCAAGCTGTGTTTTAATTTCTCTGTCTGCTTCGTTTTTTGGATTAATAAGCTTGTTGTAATACTTAACCAATGATTTTAATTCTGATAAAACAATTTCCAATTCATCTATGGATGAAGTTGGATACTTTTCTTTGAATTTTGTATAAACGTCTCCTTTGTTTGGAATTTCTTTATTTTTAAGAGTTAAATAATCTCGGATGAATTCAGAAACACGGGTTTTATTTAATGTTTCATCTTTTGCATTCCGCTCAATAACTTCCCAATAGCTTTTATAAATTTTATCTTGGTTTGTCCTCGAAAGCCCCATTAAAATATAATTCCTAATTAAGTCTGCTTGTGAAAGTTCAAGACCAGTTGAGTTAAGGCTTTCAAAAATCCTTTGTGGATTATCCTTTTGTCGGTCTAAAGCAATGTCAACGAAAATTAACTTAGAAAGTCCTCTTTGAATTGTTTCAAAGTTTTCTGCGTTAATTGCTGATTTGAAGTAATCGAAATTTTCAATAATTTTTGAATATCCTTTGAACTCTTCACCTTCTGTTGAATTCAGAATGTATCTTAAAGCGTCTTTGTTGTTTTCTGTGGGCTTTAGTTTTAATTTTTCGGTTTCTGGCGCAAACTCGTTAATCAAATACGTTTTGTGAATTCTGTTTACCAGCATTTGATTGTCAAGTTCCTTGGCAAGTCTATAAAGAACAATATAGATTAAAGTAATTGTCGTTAATCTTTGTTGTCCGTCAATGATGGTCAATTCTGTAAGTCCTGATGCAGTATAAACGTCATCGTGAACGTAAACCATACTGCCAATAAAATGAGCATTTGTTTTATCGTTTTTACCTGTTTCAACAATATCATGCAACAATTGCTTACATTGAAACAGTGTCCAGTCGTAATTTCTTTGATAGACAGGAATAGCAAATGTTGTCTCATTTGTCGCTAAGAATTTGTCTACTTTAGTTTCGTTTGCTTTCATATTTTTTACTGTCTGTTAATCTCTGTAGGGGGCGGTCATAGAATGACGTACAACACTTAAATATACGTAACTCTTTGTATAATTTAATATTGAGGTTCAGTAAGAATCTATACAAAGCGTAGCTTCGCCAAAAAAATCTCATGGAACTAAAAGAACAATTTGAAAAAGCAATAACCGACAGTAAGAATCTGAGCCAAAAACCGGACAATGAGATCTTACTGCAGTTATATTCTTTATACAAGCAGTCAACCGAAGGCGATGTTAGCGGCGAAGCACCCTCCAATCCTTTTGATTTTGTAAACAAAGCCAAGTACGAAGCATGGTCGGTCTTAAAAGGTAAAACATCTGCAGAGGCGATGCAGCAGTATGTGGACCTGGTGAATAAGTTGAAGGGATAATTAAAACCTTTCCATGTGCAATACCTTGGGGTCTAAAGTACCCCATGGTGCAAATTCCATAATGGGTAGAGATTTTTTGGTAAACCTCCAGTCACGTATCAAAAAAACAAATTCAGTTGGCGCAGATGGCAAAGTGATCGTTAGTTTACTGTAGTCTTCATTGCAGCTCCAGTTGCCGTTATAGATAACGGAATTCTTTTCGGCAGTCATCATTCCGTCGTAGTATGTATTTTTTAAAAGCCTGAAAGTATAACCGGCATATTGGGGAGTAAGGTCGGCGCCATTATCTGTGGCAAGCTGCACCCTGAAATTCTGGTTCAGTATATTGGCTTCAAATTGTTTTTCCGCCTCTGTTTGTTGTTTGGCTTGTATAGCGGCTTCAACTTTACTGCAACTGTTCAACAGCAATATTATGGCAAGCGCTGTAATTAAAATAATGATCAGCCCGAAGGTCGAGTTTTTCATCGGCCTGGTCTTATGTGGTGTAGATATTGGCATATTTTTTATTGGCATAGTCTATAAAATAATTGCTGTTCAAAACTTCGCCGGTAGCATTTCTGCACAGTTCCTCCGATGTGTAATAACGTCCATGCTGATAAATATGTTGTTTGAGCCATTGCAATAAATTCAGGTTATTACCGGCAGCTATTTCCTTTTCCAGCGCTGTATCGTGGCTATTGGCTGCGGCATATAATTGAGCGGCATACAGACTACCCAGGCTATACGTGGCAAAATATCCAAAGCTGCCATGGCTCCAGTGTACATCCTGCAGGCAACCTCTTTTATCATCGGGTACTTTTATGCCCAGGTACTTTTGGTAATGTTCGTTCCAGTAAGCAGGAATATCTTTTGTTCCTATACTTCCCTCTATCAGCATCTTTTCAATTTCGTAACGTATCATCACATGAAAATGATAAGTGAGTTCATCTGCTTCGGTACGGATCAATGATGGCTGCACTTTATTAATGGCTTTATAAAATTGTTCGATCTCAATACTCCTGAATTGTTTTGGAAAAAACTTTTTTACTAATCCCATATTGTGATGCCAGAAAGCTAAACCACGGCCCACACAATTTTCCCAAAGCCGGCTCTGGCTTTCATGAATACTCAGGCTGCTATATTCGCTGAGTGGTAAACCATATTCATCTGCCGGCAGGCCCTGTTCATATAATGCGTGGCCACCTTCATGCAGGCAGCTCCAGGTCATGTTCCCAAAATCATTTTCATCAATTCTTGTAGTTATCCGTACATCGGCAGTATTAAAATTAATGGTGAAGGGGTGCTCACTCATGTCCTGCCTCCCGGCTTCAAAATCAAAATGAATTTGTTTTAAGAGTGCCATACCAAATAACCATTGGTTGTCCTTATCAAAATGCTGGTGCAGGAAAGAATTGTCAATTTGTGGTTTGTTTTTAATGCTATCAAGCAGGGCAGATAGTTTTGGTTTCAGGTCGGCAAAAACTTTGTCGGTAATAGCAATGGTAAGGCCCTTATCATAATCGTTCATCAAAGCATTATAAGGATGATGTTGGTAGCCAAGCATATCAGCTTCCTGCTTTTTTAAATTCAAAAGGTCATCCAAAGGTTTTTGAAAGTTTGCAAATGAATTTTCTTTTCGTGCCTGTACCCAGGCATGAAAACTTATGTTGACCGTCTCACTCATCTTTCGTACAAAATCGCTGGTAAGTTTTTTGTTTTTATTGTAGTCTTCCAGGCTAAGTTGTACATTTCTTTTTTCTTTGTCGCCAAGGTCATCTCTGCCAATAAGTTCATTAAGTAATGCGCCGATCTTATTATCAGTAAAATGCTGATGGGCAATTTCGCTGAGTGTGGCTATCTGCCTGCCACGTATGTCGCTGCCTTTGGGAGGCAGGTAGGTTTCCTGGTCCCATTGCAAAACAGCCGTTGCATATTTAACGTCAGCAATTTTTTGCATCTTTGTTTTGTAATCGTTATACAGTTCGGCTGAATTCATGGAATAAAAAAACTAAAATGAAGATTCAAGATATTACATCTTTTCTAGAGTCAGTTGCCCCACCTGTTTTACAGGAAAACTATGACAATGCCGGGTTACTCACCGGCAATGCCAATTGGGATTGTACAGGTGTTATAACCACACTTGATGCAACTGAAGAAGTAGTGCTGGAAGCGATTGAAAAAAAGTGCAATCTTATTGTGGCACATCATCCCATCATTTTTGGTGGATTGAGAAAGATCACCGGTAAGAATTATGTAGAGAAGACGGTGATTACGGCCATTAAAAATGATATTGCCATCTATGCCATTCATACCAATCTTGATAATGTGCTGCATGGTGTTAATGCTGCTATAGCCGATAAACTGGGACTGATAAACCAAACTATTCTTCAACCCAGGAATGGGACACTAAAAAAACTGTTCACTTTTGTTCCGGTTGCTCATGCAGAAAAAGTACGTTCAGCAATTTTTGCTGCCGGTGCCGGCCATATCAGTAATTACAGCGAATGCAGTTTTAATACAAAGGGTGAGGGAACATTTAAGGCTGGTGAAGGAGCCAACCCCTTTATCGGTAAAATTGGGGAGAGGCATAATGAGGAGGAGATGAAACTGGAAATGATATTTCCGGGCTGGCTGGAAAATAAGATACTTATTGCCATGATGGCTGCTCATCCATATGAAGAAGTGGCTTATGATATCGTTTCGCTGGAAAACCAAAACCAGCAGGTGGGTAGTGGCCTGGCAGGCGAACTGGCCGAGCCGGTTACTGAGGCCGGATTTTTAAGCCTATTAAAAGAAAAGTTCAACCTTTCTGTAGTACGGCATACTCCATTAAAGGGTAAACAGGTCAAAAAAGTGGCTCTTTGCGGGGGTGCCGGAAGCTTTCTGATAGGAGCCGCAATTGCAGCAGGGGCGGACTTTTACATTTCGGCCGACATTAAATACCATGAATTTTTTGATGCTAATGGAAGGCTGGTCATTGCTGATATTGGCCATTACGAGAGTGAACAGTTCACAATCGACCTGTTGTTTGATATTTTAAGGCAGAAATTCCCTACCTTTGCCGTCCTAAAAACAGGCGTAAAAACCAACCCGGTTCATTACTTCCTGTAATTTAAAAAAGTAAACTTCAAATTAAAAATGGCCGCAGTTAAAGAATTCTCAATTGAAGAAAAATTAAGTTCTCTTGTACTTTTGCAAAAAGTAGATTGTAAGCTGGATGAAATTCAGATACTGAAAGGTGAATTACCTATGGAGGTTAAAGACCTGGAAGATGAAATTGAAGGATTGCATGCAAGGCAAACCCGTGTAGAAGAAGAAATAAACGGTATCCAGGAATTTATTGAGCAAAAGAAGAACGGTATCAAAGAAGCAGAAGCCCTGGTTAAAAAATACGAAAAGCAAAGTGATAATGTAAAAAATAACCGTGAGTTTGAAGCGATTAATAAAGAAATTGAAATGCAGACGCTTGAAATAAAGCTTTGCGAAAAGCATATTAAGGATGCTACAGAAGAAATTGCAGAAAAAGCAAAACAACTGGAAATTGCAAAGAAAGCGGTAGGCAGTAAGGAAGGAAACCTTTCGGCAAAAAAAGGTGAACTGGAAAAGATCATCGGCGAAACAGAGAAAGAAGAGAAACATTATAATAAAGATGCCGATGCCGCCCGTAAGCATGTAGATGAACGCTTACTGATGAGCTATGACCGCATCCGTAAGAACTACCGCAATGGGTTGGCCGTGGTTGCTGTAGAGAGAGATAGCTGTGGCGGATGTTTCCATGCTATTCCTCCACAAAAGCAGAGTGAAATTAAATTACGCAAGAAGATAATGGTTTGTGAGAACTGCGGACGTATTTTAGTAGACTCTGACCTGAATGATTCTGTAGTAGTAAAATAAGAATACTTTGTTTAAGATATTAAAGAGCTCACAATTTGTGGGCTCTTTTTTGTGTAAATTATTTGCTGTTGCTGTGGCTAAATTTGCTAATTTGCTTACCTGTTAAATGAAAACATGCTTCACAAACTAAACATACAGAATTACGCTATTATCAATGAGCTGGAGATCAATTTTTCAGATAGGCTAAATATTATCACGGGGGAAACAGGTGCCGGTAAAAGTATTTTAATGGGGGCATTAAGCCTCATATTAGGCGAAAGGGCAGACAGCACCGTATTGCAGCAGAAAGAGAAAAAATGTGTTGTAGAAGGCTCATTTAAAGCCATGAATAAAAACGTCATCCGGCAATTTTTAAAAGAAAATGACCTGGATGCTGAAGATGAGCTGATGATAAGGCGGGAGATAGCTGCCAATGGCAAATCAAGGGCTTTTATTAATGATACCCCCGTAAACCTTAACCAGCTTAAAGCGCTTAGTTCTTTACTGGTTGACCTGCACCAGCAATTTGATACGCTGGAGTTAGGCTCATCCGATTTTCAGCAGGAAGTTTTGGATGCACTGGCAGGCAATGCCGATCTTTTACAACAATACCAACAGGTTTTTCATCAGTATAAACAATCAAGAAAGGAATTGACTGAGTTGCAGACTGAACAATCAGCTGCAAATGCTGCATTGGATTACAACAGGTTTTTGTTTGATGAATTGGATGAAGCAGGTTTAAAAGAAAATGAACTGGAGGAACTTGATGCAGAATTAAAGCTGTTGAGTAATGCCGAATGGGTAAAGCAACAATTGTCGGCCATTGGCTTTGAATTAAAGGAAAGTGAACAGCCATTGGTGCAGCAATTAAAAACACTGCATAGTAAATTACATACGCTTGATGAATACCATACCGGTATTGCAGAACTGGCAAAAAGATTACAAAGTACACAACTGGAATTACAGGATATTGCAGATGAACTGGAGCATATTAATGATAATGTACAGTATAGTGCCGAACGTATTCAGTTGGTAAGCGACAGGATATCGTTGGGGTATAAATTACAAAAGAAGCATGGGCTAAATTCTACTAATGAATTATTGAAGTTAAAAGATGAGTTACAGCAAAAATTAAATGATATACTCAATATCAGCGAAGCTATTCTGCAAAAAGAAAAGCAAGCCAAAGAACTGTTGCAGCAATCTGAGCAATTGGCAAAAGTCATATCATCTAACCGTAAAAAAGCCATAAAGCCATTTACAGAAAATGTAAATAATTTATTGGCCCGTGTGGGAATGCCTAATGCAAGGTTTATGGCAGAGGCAGCATTATTAAATATTTTAGGTGAATATGGGATAGACAAAATTGAATTTTTATTTGATGCCAACAAAAGCAACCGCTTTGAACCCTTGCGTAAGGTAGCCAGTGGTGGCGAGTTAAGCCGGTTGATGTTATGCATTAAATCTTTAGTAGCTAAAAAACTGCAATTGCCCACATTGATCTTTGACGAAATTGACACCGGCATCAGCGGCGAGGCAGCAAAGCAGGTGGGTAATATTATGAAAGAGTTGTCGGGCGTTCACCAGCTGATATCCATAACGCATCAGCCGCAAATAGCCGCCAGGGCTGATGCCCATTATTTTGTGTTCAAAGCCATTGATAAAGATAAAATTGTTACTTCCATACGTCTTTTAAACAATGATGAACGCATTACCACAATAGCACAAATGCTGAGTGGCGAAAAACCTACTGCTGCAGCATTACAGAATGCGAGAGAGATGGTGGGTAATTAGTTTTTTTATAATTCATTATAAAGAGTTTTTCTTTAAAAGATAAGAGTACTATTTTTACCACTTTAATAACTAAAAGATCATTTATGTCTCATAATCTGCTGAAAGGAAAGAAGGGAATCATATTCGGTGCGCTGGATGAAAGGTCTATTGCCTGGAGAACTGCTTTAAAATGCCATGAAGAAGGCGCTGAACTTGTTTTGACCAATGCACCCGTTGCCATGCGTATGGGTGAGATCAATAAACTGGCAGAAGCTGTTAAGGCGCCGGTGATTCCCTGCGATGTAAGCAGTAATGAAGATGTAACAAATCTTATCACGAAGGCAAAGGAACATTTTGGTGGTGGCGTTGATTTTATTTTACATTCTATAGGTATGAGTATAAATGTTCGTAAAGGCAAACATTATACAGAAATAGATTACGGGTTCAATTCCAAATCATTGGATATATCAGCTGTTAGTTTACACCGTGTATTGGCAACCGCCATGAAGATGGATGCCATTAATGAGTGGGGCAGCGTGGTGGCATTAACCTATATAGCTTCGCAGCGTGTATTTCCGGATTATAATGAGATGGCAGATGCAAAAGCTTTACTGGAAAGTATAACCAGGAGTTTTGGATATCATTATGGTGTTAAAAAACATGTAAGGATAAATACCATTTCACAATCGCCTGTGCGTACAACTGCGGGAAGCGGGGTTAAGGGATTTGATGGATTTATGGACTATGCAGAAAAAATGAGTCCCCTGGGTAATGCCAGTTCAGATGATTGTGCAAATTACTGTGTGATGATGTTCAGCGATATGACGAGGATGGTGACTATGCAGAATCTATTTCACGATGGAGGATTCTCTTTTACAGGAGTAACGGAAGCGGTTATTAATAAAATGGAAAAATAACCGCAGATTACAGAATTATTTTGATTTCGCTGATATGAACCCAGCCTGTTTAAAAAATCTGCGAAATTGTCATAATTATTTTAAATCTACGATTAAAAAAGGCTGCCTAAATCAGCAACCTCTTTCAGCGAAATATTATTGATCAGAATAATCGCAGATTACAGGATTATTTTGATTTCGCTGATATGAACCCCCTGTTTAAAGAATCTGGGAAATTGTCATAATCATTTTAAATCTGCGATTAAAAAAGGCTGCCTTAATCAGCAGCCTCTATCAGCGAAATCTTATTAATCAGAATAATCAGCGATCAATATTCATCTTCATTAAAAAAGAAATCTTCCTGGCTTGGATAATCAGGCCATATATCATCCAGGCCTTCATATATCTCTCCTTCGTCCTCGAGTTCCTGTAAATTTTCTACAACTTCAATAGGAGCGCCACTACGGATAGAGTAATCAATTAATTCATCTTTTGTCGCCGGCCATGGCGCATCTTCCAAATGAGAGGCTAATTCTAGTGTCCAGAACATCTTCTAAAAGGGTTTAATTTTTTGCAAATGTATAAGTTCGTACGAAATAACCAAAAGTGTTTTTTAAACGGGAAAATTTGGGTTTTATTTTAAACCGCGGGATAAAAGACTAAACTGTGAGTATTTGAGTGTAAAACTTCCAATTATTAACTATTTTCGAAGCATGTTAAGTGCTTCAAATATCTATAAACAGTACGATCATCTGACTGTGTTGAAAGGGGTTGATATCTCTATCAGTAAGGGGGAGATAGTCAGTATTGTTGGTTCGTCGGGAGCCGGAAAAAGTACGCTGCTGCACATTTTGGGCACTTTAGATAAGGCAGATAAAGGCGAAATAATATTAAATGGCGAACACCTTGAAAGCCTGAACGGGAGAAAATTATCGGCTTTCAGAAACAAACATATCGGTTTTGTTTTTCAGTTCCATCACCTGTTGCCTGAATTTACTGCCCTGGAGAATGTTTGCATTCCAGGTTGGATTGCTGGTGAAAAGAAGAAAGAAGTGGTTATAAAAGCCACCGGATTGTTGAAAACTTTAGGCTTAAGCGACCGGTTAGAGAACAAACCACAGCAGCTTTCGGGTGGGGAACAACAACGTGTGGCAGTTGCAAGAGCCCTGATAAATGGGCCATCCATTGTAATGGCCGATGAGCCAACTGGTAACTTAGACAGTGCCAATGCAAAGGAATTACATCAATTATTTATTGATCTGCGTAATCAGTTCAATCAAACTTTTTTGATTGTTACACATAACGAGGAGTTAGCAAAAATGAGCGACAGGATAGTACAGATGAAAGATGGTAAGATAATTAATTGAATAATTGGTTATTGGATAATTCATAATGTTTTTAAATCAGGATAGTCTTCATTTCTTCAAGCCCCCAATTATCCATTATTAATTATATCATTATCATTAATTCTCGGTTTCCACGGAATATCTTCCACTTTTAATAAATGGCCAATAAACCTGGCTAATACAAACAGGTAATCACTTAAACGGTTCAGGTATTTAATAACAAGCGGGTCCACAAACAAATTATTTTCCTGCATATTTACACAAAGGCGTTCTGCACGGCGACAAACACACCGGGTAACATGGGCTGTAGAAATGGCTACATGTCCGCCGGGAAGTATAAAAGATTTCATGGGCGTTAACGCCTCATTCATGGTATCAATTTCCTTTTCTAAAAATTCAATATCGGTTTCTTTCAGATCCGGAATTTTTAGTAAAGGTTCTTTATCGGGATCGCAGGCTAATGAAGAGCCGATGGTAAATAAACGATCCTGTATTTCTTTTAAAATTGTTTTTGAATGTTCATGTGTAAGATGGTCATTTGTCAGGCCGATATAAGAATTCAATTCATCAATAGTGCCATAGGCTTCAATGCGGATATTGCTTTTAGGGACTTTAGTACCACCGATTAAACTTGTCTTACCGAGGTCACCGGTTTTTGTATATATCTTTAGTGCCATAATCTTTTACAGGGATTTGTACTGTAAAGCAACAAAAATTATCGGGATTAGTTGATAATATAAAGCAATAATTAAGCAGGAATAATATTCGTTACAGGATTTGCATTCACATTATCACTTTCAATTGAGCCATCTCTTAGTCTTATCACCCGGTGGGCATAGTGAGATATATCTTCTTCATGGGTTACTAAAATAACCGTGTTACCATCAGCATGTATCTTCCCTATAATATCCATTATCTCATAAGATGTTTTGGAATCAAGGTTTCCGGTGGGTTCATCCGCTAAAATGATAGAAGGATTATTTATCAGGGCTCTTGCAATGGCCACCCGTTGAGCTTGCCCACCACTTAATTCATTTGGCTTATGGTGGCTGCGGTCATCCAACTTGACTCTTTTTAAAACTTCCATACTTCGTTCAATCCTTTCTTTTTTACTTGTACCACTATAAACTAAAGGGAGTGCTACATTTTCGGCAGCTGTTAAACGGGGCAATAAATTAAATTGCTGAAAAACAAAACCGATCTCTTTATTGCGAACTTCAGCCAGGTCATTATCGGGCATCCGGCTTACATCTTTTCCATTTAAAATATATCTTCCCCCGGAAGGAGTATCCAAACAGCCTAACAGGTTCATTAAAGTAGATTTACCTGAACCACTGGGTCCCATCAAAGCCACGTATTCATTTTTGAAAATATCCAGGGAAATGCCCTTCAATACCTGGAGTTCATTTTTACCGAGGTAATAACTTTTGCGGATATTTTCCAGGTGTATAATGCCTTGCATAATTAATTGTTTTGTGTTATGTGTTTTGTGTCGGGAAGCTTCCATTAATTAAAGGCACAATTCCAAACCCAAAACTCCAAACCCCAAACTGTATTTATTTTTTTATCACTTTTGGAACTTTAAAAAACTGCTCATCATGTGTGGCTGCATTTTTTAAACCTTCTTCCCGGCTAATGCTTCCTTTTACCTCATCTTCTCTTAATACATTCACATTGCCGCTCATATGCAGTAAAGGTTCAACACCTGTAGTATCTAATTCATTCAGTTTTTCAACAAATTGAATCATTTTCTGCAGATCATTTTTGATGGCTTCTTTTTCCGAATCATCAAACTTTAATCTTGCCAGGTTAGCTATCTTTTCCACTAAAGCATCATTTACTTCCATAAAACAAATATAGCAGATAGTTGGCAGTTAGCAGATAGCACTTGGCAACCGGCAGATTACAATTATGAATGGAAACCCTAATGAGTGGCTTCTGTCAACTACCTGATTTCCTTATCTTCGCCCCCTGACAGCGTAGAACGAAGCTGGGCAAAGTTTTATGGAAAAGAAAAAAGAAATAGTAATGAGTGGTATTCGGCCTACCGGATTTTTGCATTTAGGCAATTATTTTGGAGCCATTCGCAATTATGTAAAAATGCAGGAAGATTTTGATTGCTTTTTTATGGTGGCCGATCTACATTCTTTAACTACCCATCCCGATACAAAAGAACTTAAAGCCAATGTGCACCGGGTACTGGCTGAGAATATTGCCTGTGGCCTCAATCCTGATAAAGTGGCTTTATATTGTCAAAGCCATGTTCATGAAACGGCCGAACTCTACCTGTATTTAAATATGATGGCTTATAAAGGGGAACTGGAGAAAACAACCACCTTTAAAGATAAAGTGCGGCAAAATCCTCAAAATGTAAATGCAGGATTGTTAACCTATCCCGTTCTGCAAACAGCGGATATTATTTTACACAGAGCTAAGTATGTGCCTGTAGGCAAAGACCAGGAGCAGCATCTGGAAATGGCCCGGACATTTGCAAATAGGTTTAATCATCGTTATGGAGAGGTTTTTCCGGAGCCGCAGGCTTTTAATTATAACCAAAGCCTGATAAAAGTTCCAAGCCTTGATGGAACCGGTAAGATGAGTAAGAGTGAAAACCAGCTGGCTACTTTGTATTTGGCAGATAGTGATGATGCCATCAGGAAAAAAGTAATGAAAGCTAAGACAGACAGTGGCCCGGTAGAAAAGAATTCAGCTAAACCGGATTATATTGAGAATGTATTTTTATTGATGCAATTGGTTAGTGCTGAGGATGTGGTAAAGAAATTTGAGGAAGACTATAATAACTGTACCATTCGCTATGGTGATCTAAAGAAGCAGCTGGCAGAAGATATGGTGGGCTTTATCTCCCCGATAAGAGAAAAGGTGGATGCCATCTTACGGAACGAAAAAAAGCTTAGGTCCATAATGGAGCAGGGGGCCGAAAAAGCCAATAAGAGTGCTACGGCTACCATGGGGTTGGTAAGGCAGGCCATTGGGCTAAAGTATTATTAAGGGAATTGATTTTTTGAAACGATTATTTATTATTTTGTGCAAACGTCAGTGATGGGCTGGCGTTTTTTTTGGCGGGATAAAAGTAAGTACTAATGGCAAAGACAAAAAAACCAAAGCATATTGCGGTGGCCGGAAATATTGGCGCCGGCAAAACTACCTTAACAGAAATGCTGAGTAAGCATTACAAATGGATACCGCAGTTTGAAGATGTGGATCATAATCCATATTTAAATGATTTTTACGAAGACATGCCGAGATGGAGCTTTAACCTGCAGATTTATTTTTTAAACAGCCGCCTGAATCAGTTGCTGGAAATTCACAGAGGTACAGAAACGGTGATACAGGACAGGACCATTTATGAAGATGCCAATATTTTTGCGCCAAACCTTCATGATATGGGCCTGATGGGTAAAAGAGATTTTGATAATTACTACAAGTTTTTTGAAACGTTGAAAAGTATGGTGCAGCCACCAGACTTGATCATATATTTAAAAGCGTCGGTGCCTACACTCGTTTCTCAGATACAAAAGCGTGGCAGGGAGTATGAAGAAAATATCCGCCTAGATTATTTAAAGAAGCTAAACGAATTTTATAATAGCTGGATTGATAATTATAAGGAAGGCCCGCTATTAATCATAGATGCTGATAAAAATAAGTTTGCTGAAAATGAAGAACACCTGGGGCAAATAATCAGCAGTATTGATGCTAAGTTATTCGGATTATTTTAATCTATCAGAGAGTTTTTCATGGCATAAAATACCAAACCAACTGAATTTTTAACGCCAAACCTTTCCATTAACCTGTCCTTAATTGCTTCAACTGTTCTGGAACTGATATCCATTTTTGCCGCTATTTCCGAAGCTGTAAATTCCATACAAACCAGGGTAAGTACTTCTTTTTCCCTTTCGCTCAGGACAACTTCTGTAGTAAGCGTGGGGTTGAACTTTTGCTTGGAATAATTTTTCTTGATGAGTACTTTATTCACAAACGGGTTGAGGTAGAATCCGGTTCTTACCACATCCATGATTGCTTTTTTAATTTCGGCAGGTTCCGTGCTTTTTAAAAGGTACCCTGCAGCTCCGCAGTCCATCAAATGGCCCACAAACCTTTCGTCTTCATACATGGTAAGAATGATAACACGAATGTTGGGAAAATTTTTTGTAATGAGTTTAGTGGTATCAATACCGTCTTTTATAGGCATTTTCAGGTCGCATAAAACTACATCGGGTTCCGACTCAGGAATTTTAGCGAGAAGCTCCTCGCCATTATCGGCCTCCATTACAAATTTTATATTGGTGTAAGACCGCATGGAAAGGATTACCCCTTTCCTGAAGATTTTATGATCGTCTGCAATAGCAACTTTTATTTCATTCATAAGTATAGGCTACCGTAAAAATACGGAAAAGAAAATTCATTTGTGAATGGAATATGATTTTAAAAATGTTCTTTTATCTATATTGCCGTCTCCCTGGGAATTTCTATGGTTACTTTGTAATAAGTTTTGCTTGGGTCAATTTCAAAGAATATCCTGCCGGTAAGTACTTTTATCCTGCTGGCAATATTTTTCAGTCCAAGACCAAGAGTGCTGTGGTTTAGTTTTTCAAAATCGGCTTGTACAATACCGGTACCGTCATGATGAATCCGGAAATACATTTTATTACCGCTTATGTTCTGTGTTAAATGTATAAAGCCGGGGTTACTGTGTTTGAGGATATTATTTACAAGTTCCTGTATTATACGAAACACTAACAATTCCTGTTCTACTTTAAGCCTTGTACGGTAATCATGAAATCTTGCACTGGCATTCAGGCTTCCGCTGGCTCCAATCTTCTGGAACAGGTCGGTGGCAGCACTCTCAAGGCCAAAGTTTTTAAGGGTTGGAGGCATCAGACTGTGGCTGATATTTCTTATTAGCAGGATTGCATCATCCAGTATCTGCTTGGCACTGAAAATACTTTGCAGTTGTTGCGCTTTTTCCTGGTTAACTAAGTTTTCATTTAAGTAAAGACGTGCTGTAGCCAGCAGTGGACCCGCATCATCGTGTAAATCGGCTGCAATACGGTTACGTTCTTCTTCCTGGAAGCGGATGGATGCATTTAATAATATCTGCTGCTTTTCTTCCTCTAACTTTTTTAACTGGCTGTTATACCGGATAACCTTTCGCTGGTGAAAAATAACAAACCCAACAATGGCAATAGCAAGCGTAAGCATACCTAATGTTCCTAGAAACATAAAAGGAGTAATTCCAGACGAGCCAGTTGTTTGTAAAAAGTACATTTTTTTTGCTGAACGGTTAATTTGGGTTTTTAAAAGGGAGCTGGGAATCTAATTTGGGATCAAAAAGGGCATCACTTAAAAATTGGTTATCACTTTTGCTTTCTTTTATTGTTACTGAAATGCATAATAATACATTCTTCAAAATTGTTACTGAGCTATAAATAATAGTAAATACATATTTAAATGCTTCATCCTGATAGCTATTCACTGAAGCTAATAACAAAAAAAAATTGCCTGAGAAATTAATAATAAATGCTACAGATATCCAAAAGATAGGTTTTTGATAGATTGGTTCAACAACACTTTCCTGTACTACCTCGAAGAAAAAATAGACAATAAAAAGTAAAAGAATTAAGTATTCTGTGATTAAAGGCTGAAATGCTAAACTTGGTTCTTTAGCAATAAGAAAATCATAAACACAAAAAAAGACATACGGGATAGAAGAAAATAATAAGATATTCCGGATTATCTTATTTTTTATGTAGAGATAAAATAAGTAAGCAAGTAAAGAGTATTCTAGTATATTATATATTCTTGTAACAAAAAAGTAATTTTCAAAAGATCCATAATAATACCTCGTAATTAATACAGCTAGAACTAGTATAGTAATTACAAGAGTATATAAAAAAAATACCTTTCTATTTTTTGGGATTGACTTTCTTAGAAAGAGCAAACAAAAAATAAAAGGTAGAATTTCAGTGACGTAAGTAATATATTTTAGATTCTGTAAGATAAAGAACGATTATTTAATCAAAAATAGCCATTGGTTCTTAAAATCAAAAATATATATTGCTTTAACTCTTAAGCAAAGCACTCAACCAGTAAATCGATAACTCCGTTCAACATAGTAATTTAGTTTTAAGGTTTCTAAGTAATTGTGAAGTGTAAACTTCTATCAAAAGCAAAAACCTAGCAACCCCTTGGATCATAGGATAAACCTGCCCGTTTTTATAAAATTCAATGCCATAAAGAGTTTGGGGGAGAAATTGTTAGTAAAATACCTTTTCATTTTCGGGTAAATATACTAAATAAAAATAGTAAAATTACTATTAAGATACTCGTATCTTTACCATAGCAATTTTACTATTACAAGAAGGTATTTGTCCCAGACAGGTTTTTAATGCCCTGGTTTTTAATGAGGGGCAGGATATTGGAAATTAAAAAAGCGGCTTAAAACAGGAACAGGCTTTTAATAAATTTGTAAAAGGAGCCTTATCCATTGTTTTTCAGCTTATTATATTGGATTTATAAACGGGCTTCAGAAAACTAAGTTGATTGACACTGGCAACACAAGCACAAACAGGCTCTTCAGGATAATTGGAAATTCTCTTAATTTCTATTGGATATTTGGATATAGAATATTTAGTGAACCAATGTCAATCAACTAGTACAAAAGTATAACAGGGATACTCCCTATAAAAGAGCATTAATGCCCAATTTTGGTTTTGTAGGATTTACTTTTATAAGAGTAATAGTGCATTTTAGACTAGTAAATCAACTAACAAAGAGATCCGTAAAATTACTAAGTAAGATTCCTTTTTAAAGTGATAACCAGCAAACTGAGAGAAATTAAAGGGTCTCAGGTACGGGAATTGATAGAAATAAAATGAAAATTGTAACTTGGACAAGTTTTTATACTAACCATTAGCTAATACTATGAGTACCGACCAGTTAATTAAGATCGCAATAGCTGACGATCACAAGATTTTCCGTGATGGAATTAAAATGGCCCTTGCAGGCAAAACGAACCTCAAAATGCTTTGGGAGGCTGAGGACGGCAAGGATATGATGCATAAAATTGCTATTAAGAAGCCCGAAGTACTTTTAATGGATATCAGAATGCCTGAGATTGACGGGATCAATGGCATACAGCTTATCCGCAAAGAATATGAGGACATAAAAATAATTGTACTTACCATGTATGATGATCAGCAAATGATCAGCAAAATGATGGAAATGGGGGCTAATGCCTATTTAACCAAAACAACAGATCCTGAAGAGATATATGAAGCCATACTTACCTGTATGAATGATGATTTTTATTTTAATGAATTGGTGAACAAGGCGGTGATGGGTAAATTGATGCAGAAGAAAAATGTACGCCAGCATTATGGCAGCAATACGCCTGTACACTTCAATGAAAAGGAATTAAAAATACTGCAACTCTTATCTGAAGATAAAACAACAGAGGAAATATCTAAGATCATCTTTCTCAGCCCCCGGACCATTGAAACCATCAGGCAAAATATGAAAACCAAGGTAGATGCTAAAACCATTGGTGGCCTGATCATGTATGGTATGCGTAACAAACTGATAGAATAGTAAACCTATCAAGTTCTAAAGCTTGTCCACTGACTTTTAAAAGTTAACTATGCCATTTTTAACTGCATAGATGGCCAGGCCTACACGGCTTTTTACATCTAATTTTGTAAACAGGGAATCCCTGTAGCTATCAATATGCCTGGGAGTCATGTGCATGGCATGGGCAATTTCCTTATAGGTCATCTCTGTGCTGGCTAATTTTAAAAACTCAATTTCTGTATCATTTAATATCGATTTTTCCAATGCAGAATGGTTATCCGGGTTCTTCCTGAAAAGGGATGCTATCTTAACTGTGGTGTGATTGGAATAGTAGTATTCTCCTGCTGCAATGGTAAGCAATGCATTTTTTAATTCCGAAGGGTGAATGTCTTTTTTTAAGAATCCACTTACCCCGGCTTGCAGTAAGCGTATCAATGCTATTTCACTGTCGTACATAGTAAGGATGATTATTTTTATTTCCGGATGCTGTTTAACCAGCCATTTTGCAGTTTCGTAGCCATCCATCTTTGGCATGTTCAAATCCATAAGAACAATATCAGCAGTACAACCTTTTTCTATTGCCTGGATTACCTCCATACCATTGCCTGCAGTGGTAATTACTGTAAATTCATCAAAATTATTAATAAGGTTTGCAAGCGCATCCCTTAAAAGAATATGGTCATCTGCAAGGATGAGTTTATACTGCCGGTTGGTTTTCATGCAATGGTATTTCAATTTTAATTTCAGTGTAAATTTCTGGTGTGCTGCTGATGCTTAGATTCCCTTTTAGCATGTCGGTACGTTTTTTCATATTTAATAAGCCTGTCCCAAAGTGCGTCTCATCAAAATAAAAACCTTTTCCATTGTCATTAATTACCATCTTAAGAGAAACACTGTTGTAATTTAGTTGAATATCTATTGCAGAAGCGCCTGCATGTTTAACAATATTGTTTAATGCCTCTTGTGCAACACGGAATAATACGAGCTCAATACTGGCATCCAAAAAAATAGGGTTGCCGGTTACGGAAAAACTGATTTTATACTTACCCGATTTTGTTAATTGTGCAGCTTCAAACTCCAGCGCTTTAATGAGGCCGTTGTTTAAAATAATTTCACTGCTCATACTATGGCTTATATCGCTAAGATCATTAATAGCTTCGCTTATCATAGTTACCGAATCATTGACCTGCAATATGGTTTTATGGGTATCTGAATGGTTAAGTGTGTTTAAATACAGTTTGGCAAGTGTTAGTTTTTGCCCGATATTATCGTGTATTTCCCTGGATATATTTTGAAAGGTCTGTTCCTGTATTTCTAATTGGGATTGCAGTAAAGTATTTTGGTGGGAGATCTTAAGAGCTTCAATATCTTTAAAGTAAGCATTTTGTTTTTGTTGGTATCGATAAAGAACTAATGTAATAAATACCACAAGGGCAAGTATGAGTAATACCGAGATAATAATAAAAATTATTACAAATTCTGTGGGTGCTTTAAGCATAAATAACTTTTTATGATAAAAAGATAAAGAACTATAAGCGACATATTGATAATAGAAAAAATTTGACTACGAAGATCTAAATATTCCTGATTTCTTGGGATAAATGCAATTAAAGAATATACTGGAAAACCAATACAACAGGAATACAATGTACCTATAACTATCCAAAATGCGGATGACTTTATAAGTTTAAGTGTGGGTTTATTATTCATCAAATCTCTTATATAGAAAAAGCAGCAAATAAGTAAGAATAAACTTGATGATACAGTAGGTTTGATTTCAGTATTTGTTGTCAGAACAATAATAAGTAGGGTAATTTGAATTATAATTGATAAAAAGAGCAACACCTTAATTTTAGTTACAAAAATTGACTTATTTAGTACTTCAATAAAAAATAAACCAAGCATTAAAGATTGAAATAATAATAATGACTGTTCTATTAAAATTGGAATTTTCAAATTTAAAAGCCAAGTAGTATTATTATTTGCAATAGTGGTTGAAGATATTAGAAGCCCCAATATTATAAAGAGAAAAATATATTTATAATATTTGGGTTTATCTTTTTTTGCAAAAGCAATTGCTACAAAAAAAGTAATTACAATTATACCTGTACCAAATAAAATAATGAAATACGATAATTTCAAATTATAAATTTTCTCTGCAATACTACCTCTAATTCCTCAACCGTTTTCCGAAAAATCTCTTTTTTTCCTGTTGTTTTTCCCTTGGAAAAGGAAAAGGCAGTGAACAATTTTGTTAGGGAATAACAATCTAACACTGCTAATCCGTACCCTATTTATGGAATGATTGAATTTAGCGATGAGGGCCAGGTCACCAAGGGGCAATTAAAATTACAATGGGCGAAATTGGTTTATAATTTCAATGTTTAGATCAATCAAAAAGATAGCTTTTATAACAATTAATTTTAAAACAAGCTTTATATGAAGAAAATGGATTGGTTTTTGTTTTTTTATGCACTTTATAGTTCAAGCATTTTCATCTATCCACGTCTATTAAAGAATTACACATTCATTATGATATTGTTGGTAATTTCTTTGATATTTATCTATTTTTTATTTTTTTCTAATAACAAAAAAGGCAATGTTAAAAAACTTAACCCATTGTATCCTTTAATCTATATAATAATCGCTGTTATTTTTACTTTATATTTTGCTATGAGATAGCATTGGAAAAGCGATAATGTACTTTTTAAAGACAAGTAACATCAGTTGCCCGCTTAATTCATTTATTGTTATGTTGAGCCTGTTTGGTTATTCTTTATCTATATATCACTTTCTTTTAATTGCCATTTAAAATTTAACCGGAAAATGTTTATTTCCCCCTTATACTACGTAAAAACCCCATTCCTAACAAAGGGTAATTACCCTCTTTATTATCATTGAATATAATTTGAACTTGCGCCCAGCGTTATAAGGTTATAATTCAAGCCCTTAAAACGTAAAAAAGCTATTATGATGTCGAATGAAAATACAGGCGAACCTATAAAAGTAATTATAGCTGATGACCATGTGCTTTACCGTGCAGGTGTAAAAACCGCTTTAAGTGCAAAAAAGGATGTAAAAGTTATTGCCGAAGCCGATAATGGTATGCACTTATTGAATATGCTTAAAATGATACCGGTTGATGTAATTCTGCTGGATATTCAGATGCCTATAATGGATGGTATTACGGCATTACCGGAAATAAAAAAACTTTATCCTCATGTTAAAATTATTATGCTCACCATGATGGATGACCATAGCATGATCACAAAACTTATGGAGATTGGAGCAAACAGTTATCTTACTAAAACCAGCGACAGCGAAATAATTTATGAAGCTATTAAAACCTGTTTTGAACAGGAATATTATTTTAATTCACTAACTAATAAGGCCCTGCTTACCAATCTGAAACAACGGAATGACATGACTCCTCAAAAACTAATGCAACAGGAAGCTCATTTAAATGAAAAGGAAATGTTGATCCTGAAATTAATGTGTGAGGAGAAGAGTACTAAGGAAATTGCCGATATGGTAGACCTCAGTCCCCGTACCGTGGAAGCTATACGGGATAAATTAAAAGTAAAGACAGGCGCTAAAAGCACTGCTGGTTTAATAATGTATGCTGTAAAACATAATATTTTAAATGAGGAGCTTTAACCGCTCATTTGTTTAAACTTTAGTCTCTAAAACTGTAATGAAGAATTGTCCCCCGGTTTACCGGGGGACTTTATTTTAACAGCTACTAAAGAGGCGTTAATAGTATATTTGGCAGATGGAATATTTTAATTGCGATGGTAAAATTTATAAGAATAATACAACGGTAATCAGTATTAACAGCCGTGGATTCCGCTTTGGAGATGGATTGTTTGAAACACTGAAAAGCAGGAATAAAAAACTACAATTTGCCGATGATCATTTTGAACGCTTATGGAAAGGGATGAACCTGTTACAGTTTAAAATGCCTGTACATTTTACTGCAGAAAAATTGCAAGAAGAAATTTCTGATCTCTTAAATAAGAATGGACATAATAATATTGCCAGGGTAAGACTAACTGTTTTCAGGGGTGATGGTGGTTTGTTTGATGAAATAAATCATATTCCACATTACCTTATACAAACCTGGGCTTTGCCTGATGATACGGGAAAATGGAACAGTAATGGGTTGTTGCTGGGGATTTACAACGATGTTAAAAAGAGTTGTGACATACTCAGCAGCGTCAAGCACAATAATTTTCTGCCTTATGTAATGGCGGCACTTCATGCAAAAAAACAAAAATGCAATGATGCCGTTTTACTTAATAACAATGACCGAATATGTGACACTACTATTGCGAATATATTTTTAATTAAGGGAGATGTAATTCATACACCATCGCTGGATGAGGGATGTATTGCTGGTATAATGAGAAAAAACATAATAAGCCAGCTCGTTAAAGCTAACCTGAAGGTTTTTGAAGGCGAAATAACGGTTGATGACCTGCTGAATGCAGATGAAGTTTTTTTGTCAAATTCAATTTATAATATCCGTTGGGTACAACGCATAGGCGATAAGGAATATAGTAATAAAATTACTCAAAAAATTTACACTTCTTTTCTTTCAACCATTTCCTGATACTTTTGTTTATTAATAATCAAGTACTAAAAATAATTCGAACAGGGATATGCAATCGGTAAATGTTTTTTGGTTTCGTCGTGACCTCCGGCTGTTTGATAACGCCGGACTTTTTCATGCATTGAAAGGCAATAATCCCGTTTTACCCATTTTTATCTTTGATAAAAATATCCTGGATAAACTTGAAAAAAAAGAGGACAGAAGGGTAGAATTTATCCGTGCTGCATTAGAAGAACTGCAAAGATCATTGATAAAAATTGGGTCATCATTAGAAGTATTTTATTCAACACCGGTTGAGGCATTCTCAACTCTTATTACTAAATATAAAATTGTAAAAGTAATTACCAACCACGATTATGAGCCTTATGCTAATGAAAGAGATGCTTCAATTGCTGCTCTGCTGAACAGTTACGGGGCATCATTTCAAACTTTTAAAGACCAGGTGATATTTGAAAAAGATGAAGTAATAAAAGATGATGGTAAGCCATACACTGTCTTTACACCTTACAGCAGAAAATGGAAAGCTACTATAAAGGATTTTCATCTGAAAGAATACCCAACAGAGAAATATTTTAATAATTTTTATAAACAGGAACCGCAATCCCTTCCAGCACTTCAATCTATGGGGTTTAAAAGTGTTGACCTCCCTTTTCCGTCAAAAGAATTAAATGAACAGCTTATAATAAAATACCAGGAGCAAAGAAATGTTCCTGCTATTGCAGGAACGTCAAAGCTTGGCGTTCATCTCCGCTTTGGTACTATTAGTATCCGTAAAACCGCAAAGCAATGCAGTGGCCTAAGTGAAACTTATTTAAACGAATTGATTTGGCGTGATTTTTACCATATGATCCTGTGGCATTTCCCAAGCGTTGGAAATGGAAAGGCTTTTAAACCGGTGTATGATAATATTGAATGGCGAAGAGATACAGGAGAGTTTGAAAAATGGTGTGCAGGCCAAACCGGTTATCCTATAGTGGATGCAGGCATGAGGGAATTAAATGCAACAGGCTTTATGCATAACAGGGTTCGAATGATCGTTGCTTCTTTTTTAACAAAACATTTATTACTGGACTGGAGATTGGGCGAAGCTTATTTTGCAGAAAAATTATTAGACTTTGACCTTGCTGCAAATAATGGTGGCTGGCAGTGGGCTGCCGGCAGTGGTTGCGATGCTGCTCCTTACTTCAGGATATTTAATCCATACCTGCAAACACAAAAATTTGACCCAAAGCTGGAGTATATAAATAAATGGGTACCTGAACTAAATGAATTCAATTATCCCCGGCCCATTGTTGAACATGAATTTGCAAGAAAGCGTTGCCTGGAGGTTTATGCAAAGGCCCTGAAGAAATGATCCTTATCAAAAACTGTTTCCATTAAACCTTGGATTGACCACATTATTATAAATGGAGCCGAAACGGTAATTGATACCGAAATATGTATATAAACCTTTTTGTGTGGGGTACTGCCGGGTATTGGTCAGCAGGTCATCTCTTGAGAAAAACTTTCGGGGAATGTTTGGATAAATGCCTTTGGTAAAATTGGCATAGCTTGATATACTTACCGACAAGCCTTTTACAATCCTGACCTCAATATTGCCGCCAATTGAAAAGGTATTGATGTTCTTGCCCCTGATCCTTGCACTGTCCAATGTAAAAGAATTCAAAAAATTGTCCCAGGATGCATTCATATTAAAGTTTCCCCATTTTTGAATGAAGCCAACATTTACTGATAATGATTGCTGCCACAACCAATGTTCAGGAGTGTCATAATAACCGGAATCAATATAACTATTGAACGAGGGTCCTGCCCTGTAAAAAAGCGTGATGGATTTTTTTACCGCATCCTTATACGGAAAGAAACTGTATTCAACAGCCGGGTGCAATATATATTGAATATCATAATTGCTATAGGTACTGTGTGTAACAGAGCCAAAGCCTCCAAAAGACCAATGCTTGTTTATGCTGCTTATTATGGTTGTACTAAAACCAGAGTTATTGTTAGTGAATTTGGTCTTTTCACCATTAAATTCAATGGTTCTTACATTTTTGGAAATATTTGCGTTTAAACTGACTTTTAATTTTTCAGTTACCCTGTTGCCGCTGAGCCTTCCTGATAAGCTATTTGATTTACTGTAATCATCTGCATTAATATTTCCGCTGATACCAATATTAAATACCCAAAAATTCCACTTGTCTTTTTTGTTGCTTAATGAATTAACAGCAGATTCATTTTTTGAAACCACCGCACTAATATTTAATTTTTTAGCTAAAGAGGTTTGTGCTATGAATCTGGTTAAGCCGATCTTTAAATAGCGTACCAGGTTATCCCGGTATTCTGCATCTGTGTCAACACTGGTCCAGTAAAATTTTATGGTATCCTGCATGCCTTTAAAATTTTCCTGCCCGTTTAGGAACAGGTTAATTTCCCTTCCACCTGATCCGGTAGATTGTGAAGTAACCATAATAAAAACATTGGCTGAAAAACGGTCGGGAACAAAATCTATATAATTGATCTCTGTTTTTATATAACTCATATCACACCAGGTATTGCAATCAACAAAGACCCTTACGTCGTCATTGGCTTTTGGTTTGATTTGAGCAAATGAAATAGAATGGAGTAGAAAAAATAATATGCAGAAGACAAGGCACCGTTTTCTCATGTAACAATTATTAGGGTTGACCAGAGCCTAAAAATATCTCATTAAACGTTGGAAGCTTATTTTTATTTAGTATTTGATGAATATTTAACAACTTTTGTACGGCAGTCTTGCCGTCATCACCCAGATTGATTGAAAAACTATTTACATAAAGATCAATATGCTTTCTCATTACGGCTTCACTCATTTCCTGTGAATGTTTTTTTACAAAATCAGTCAACTCTTTAAAATGATGTTGGTAAGCATATTCAATACTTTTCCTGATCAACTTATCTACCTGTAAACTTATCAACGTGTCAACAGAACGCTTTATAACAATTCCTCCGAGGGGAATAGGAGTACCTGTTTGTTTTTCCCAATAATCACCCAGGTCTGTAATTTTATGCAATCCCTTTGCTGCATAGGTAAAACGGTTCTCATGGATAATTACACCAAGCCCCTTTCCGGCTAAAACAAAATTTTCTATTTCATCATAGCGGATAAAGATCTTGTTGTTTGCATTGGGATAGGCTAAAGAAAAAAGTAAATGAGCTGTTGTATGTTCACCAGGTATTGCTACTCTGCAAGTATTTACAAATTCTTCATTTAAAAAAGAGGCTTGTATGCCTCCCCCTTGGGGGGAGGTTTGGAGGGGGCCACTTATTAATAATGGCCCAACCCCACGGCCTAATGCGCTGCCACTGTTTAATAAAACATAGTTATCCAGCACCATTGATAAAACACCATAACTAAGCTTTGTAATATCCAGCTTCGCTTTTAGGGCCAACTGATTAAGTGTTTCCACATCTTCCATCATCACATCAAATGATAATCCTTCAGTATCAATTTTATTATTCACCAATGCATCAAAAATAAAAGTATCGTTGGGGCAGGGGGAAAATCCTAAGGTGAGTTTCATTATTTGTTAATCCGTTAATTTGTTAATCCGTTAATTAGTTTGGATAATTCTGTATTTAAATTATCTATTGCTTCTTTCATCTTCCATTTTGATTTATCCCTTTCGCCTACATAATTTGATATGCTTCTTATTTGCAGAAAAGAAATATTTTCCTGCAAACAAACATAATGCAATGCGGCACCTTCCATCGATTCTATATCTGCATCAAATTGTTTTATGATCTGTTGTTTTTGTAATTCCCTATCGCTTACTTTATTTACCGTGACTGCCTTAACCACCGGTAAAGAAGATGTTTTCAATATTTTATGGGTATTCATCAGCCAGCCATTTGTAAAAGGGAATTCATTTTTATCGGCAAGCGCTGATTCAAAGACCGGTACAAAATTATCTTTCTCTTCCATTCCCAGGTCACCAAAAGAATCCTGTTTTATCAAAACAGTTTGTCCGGGCTTTATATTCCTGTTATAAGTTCCTGCAATTCCCGCCTGGATGATACAATCATACTCAAGCTGCTGCATTCGCTTTTGCAAATGATATATGGTTGAAGGAATGCCTATACCTGCAACCAGTACATCAATTTCTGTACGGGTAGCTAAAAAAGGCTGAATTTCCTGTTCTGTGGCAGCTATCAATAGAATTTGCATGGTACAAATTTCGTGTTTACCCTTCATATTTCAGTAATTTGAAGCTACCTTTGCAAAAATTTTTCAACGATCAATGGTTTACATCACCAGGATAGAACATTTTAATGCAGCGCATAAATTATTTAACCCGGCATGGAGCAGGGAGAAGAATGAGGAAGTGTTTGGTAAATGTGCCAATGAGAACTGGCATGGACATAATTTCGAGCTGTTTGTTACTTTAAAAGGAGAGCCGGATGCAGATACAGGATTTGTTTTTGATGTAAAGAAGCTGAGTGCTATTGTAAAAGAGCATGTAATAGATAAGCTTGATCATAAAAACCTGAATGTGGATGTTGATTTTATGACAGGAAAGCTTTGTTCTATTGAAAACCTGGTTATAGGTATCTGGAATGAACTTAACCCACATCTTCCGCCGGGGGTTCAACTGCATTGCCTTAAGTTATCTGAAACACCCCGGATATATGTTGAATACTATGGGAATTAATTTTAGTTTCAGGTAAACAAATACTAACTTTAATTGCAATTAGCTTCATTAATTGATGTGTTTGAACAGCAGACTTCTGGTTTAGCCATCAAAAAATTGTTCCGGTCATTTTTGAACAAACCAGGTTTATCATATGTTATACCATAAGTCATGAGTAATAAAGTAGCGGTTTATCGAAAAGAACATTTTAATGCAGCACACCGGCTTAATAATCCTGCCTGGGATGAAGCTACCAATGACAGGATATTTGGTAAATGTAATAATCCTCATTTTCACGGGCACAATTATGAACTGGTTATTAAAGTAACCGGGGAACCTGATGCAGCTACCGGGTATGTGATGGATATGAAAGTACTGAGTGATATTGTTCAGGAAAATGTGATAGAGCGTTTTGATCATAAAAACCTGAATGAAGATACTGTTGAGTTTAAAAAATTGAATCCAACTGCAGAGAACATTGCAATTGTGATCTATAATATTTTAAGAAAAAAGATTGAAACAAAGTTTGACCTGCAGATTCGTTTGTATGAAACAGAAAGAAATTTTGTGGATTACCCTGCAAACTGAACTTAACAGGCTGTTATATTAAGAATAAAAGAAAACAAATGGCGTATAAAAAAATTGAGCAGTATGATGAAGCCACTACTTCAGGGCTCATGAAAAATTACCGGGCCAACTTACAATTGCTGGGGGAAGACCCGGACAGGGAAGGATTGGAGAAAACCCCAGAACGTTTAGCCAAGGCAATGCAGTTTCTTACACAAGGGTATCAGATAGATGCCAACGAGATCTTGAATTCAGCTAAATTTCACGAAGATGTAAGTGAAATGATCATTGTAAAAGATATTGAATTGTATAGTATGTGTGAGCACCACATGCTGCCATTTTACGGAAAAGCGCATGTGGCCTATATTCCCAATGGATATATCACCGGGTTAAGTAAAATTGCGAGGGTAGTTGATGTGTACAGCCGCCGCCTGCAGGTGCAGGAAAGATTAACACACCAGATATTGAATTCAATAAAAGAAACATTGAACCCTTTGGGTGTTGCCGTGGTTATTGAAGCATCTCATTTGTGTATGATGATGAGGGGTGTTGAAAAACAAAATTCGGTAACTACTACATCGGCTTTTTGGGGTGAGTTTGAAATGAATGAAACAAGAAGTGAGTTTGTAAAGCTGATAAGCGCCAAACTTCATTAGGTTTATTTGTTTATCTGTTTAATTGTTTATTTGTCGTTAGAGTTTTTTAACTTCAAATAAACTTTTTTTATGCATACGCTTGAAGATTTAGATGTGTATAATCTTTCTCAGGATTTTAGTGATAGGGTTTGGTTTATGGTGGAAAATTGGGATAATTTTCCGAAGTTTGGATTAGGTAAGCAAATAACAGATGCGGCCGATTCTATATCTTCAAATATAGCAGAAGGCTATGGACGTTTTTTTATTAAAGAGAATATCAATTTTTGTTTTTACAGCAGGGGCTCTATCTTAGAGACAAAAAACTGGTTACAAAAATCTGTTAGAAGAAATTTAATAAGTAAAGATGAACATAAAACGCTGATAGCTCAATTAGAAATAATTCATAAAAAGCTAAATGGATATATTAAAGTATTAAAGGAGAATTTGAAGAAACAAAAGAAGGACTGATTCTAAAACCAATAAACAAGTAAACCAATAAACCATTCAGTATGGCACATGCTTATATTTTTCCAGGACAGGGATCTCAGTTTAGCGGGATGGGCAAACATCTTTATGAGACCAATGCTGTTTCAAGAGAATTATTTGAGCAGGCCAATGAAATTTTAGGTTTCAGGATCTCGGATATCATGTTTGGTGGTACCGATGAAGACCTGAAACAAACCAATGTAACACAACCTGCCGTTTTTTTACATTCTGTTATTGCATTTAAAACCTTGCCCGATGTTAAGCCCGATATGGTGGCAGGACATTCCCTGGGTGAATTTTCTGCATTGGTAGCAAATAATGCACTGAGTTTTGAAAGTGCGTTGATGTTGGTATCTATAAGGGCACAGGCCATGCAAAGAGCCTGCGAAATGAATCCGTCTACAATGGCTGCTGTTCTTGCACTTGCAGATGATAAAGTGGAAGAAATCTGTGAAGCAGTTACTACCGAAACCGGAGAAGTGGTGGTAGCTGCAAATTATAATTGCCCCGGCCAGCTGGTTATCAGCGGATCAATAAAGGGAATAGAAATTGCCTGTGAAAGAATGAAAGCAGCAGGTGCAAAAAGAGCACTGGTATTACCGGTAGGAGGGGCTTTTCATTCACCGTTAATGATGCCGGCCAAGGAAGAACTGGCGGCTGCAATTGACGCTACTCATTTCAATCATCCGGGTTGCCCGGTTTATCAGAATGTAGTTGCAAAAGCAGTTACTGATGCAGCAGAGATAAAAAGAAATTTAATTGACCAGTTAACGGGTGCTGTGCGCTGGACTCAAAGTGTGGAAGCAATGATTGCCAATGGAGCAACAGCTTTTACTGAAGCGGGACCTGGAAAAGTATTGCAGGGATTAGTGATGAAAATAAATAAAACAATGATCGTTGATGGCGTAAATTGATAAAACTTCCGGCAGTTGTTTTATTTTATTATGGTAACTGTTCCTTTCCGCTGCACAATATTTCCTTTATAATCCAACCCCTCGGCCATCCACACATATGTGCCTGTTGGTTGCTGGTTGCCTCTGATAGATCCATCCCAGCCATTTAAAGCATTGGTTGTAGTAAAAATCATAGCACCCCACCTGTTAAATATCCTGAAGTAATGGAAGTCTTTAATGCCAACCGGAATTGCCCTTAAAATATCATTTATCCCATTGCCATCCGGTGTAAATGCATTGGGTACATAAATATCCGGGCCTTTGTACACTTTTATTTTTATGTCATCACTTGAAGCGCAACCAATATTATTTCTTGCAGTAACGGTATAAACAATATCCCTGTCAGGAATGGCAGTTGGATTAGCAATGAATGGATCATTTAATCCGTAACCGGGAGACCATTCATACTGTATGAAGCCAATGTTATTTACATCTGTTGCAAACAATGGTAAGGGCTGGCCTATCGCTAAAGTAGTATCCCTCCCGGCATAAACTATTGCCGGACGTGCAACTTTAATATGCACTGTGTCTCTTTTTAAAGATGCACAACCATTAACATCAATAACATGTAAAAAATAACTGAAAGAACCTGATAAATTGATGGCGGTAGGCGATGCGATACGTGCATTATCCAAAAAAGAAGCCGGTGACCAAAAATAAGAAACACCACCTGATCCGTTGAGCTGAATATTTTGTCCGAAGCAAATAGTATGGTCCGGGCCTGCATTTGCAATAGGTGCAGGGTTTACAAAAACAGTAACAGAATCTTTTTGAGAACAGATACCTGTTGTAGCAGTTAAAAAATATTCAGTCGTTGTTATGGGGGAAGCAACAGGGTTATTAATAGAATTATCATTTAGCGAAGCAGCAGGTGTCCACACAAAATTCGCTGCATTAGATGTTGCAAAAAGTTGTGCTTTCTTTCCTTCACAAATTGTTTGATTTAATCCGGCATCCAGGGTTACAATATTATCTAAAGGAATAAAAATATTTTGCGAAGCGGTACAATTATTATCATCCTTCACCGTAACTATATAATTCCCGGGTGCAAGGTTGAATACATTATTGGTTTGAAAACTAATTCCATCTGTTGAGAACAGGTAAGGATTTTTACCACCTGTTGCATTTATTGTTGCTGTTCCATCAGCACCGCCTGTGCAGGATGCAGGTACTATTGGAATACCGGTAATTAAAAAATCAGGATACAGTTGTGTAATGGGGATAACAAGGCTGTCAATACAACCTGTTGCGTCTTTTATTTTTATGATATAAACTCCAACGGGTAAATTACTGAATGTACTGTCAGTTTGATAAGTACCATTATTAATTGAATACTCAACAGGGGCTGTCCACTCTCCTCCGCCCGATACCCTGATCTCCCCGGTTGCATAACCCTTACAGTTTATTTCAGTTTTCAAAATAAGATCCAATGCCTTTAATATTATCAATGAGGAATCCCGTCCATGGCATGTTCCTTCTGTGGCAGTACAATAATAAGTGGTAGCCACATTAGCGGGCGACGCAAACGGATTTCTTATTGCAGTATTACTTAAAGTAGGGTTAGCATCCCATTGGTAAACCGTATAACCTGCAGAGGCTGTCAATTGTATAACAGTGTTCTTACAAATTATTGCAGTGTCAGGATTAATGCCTAAAGTATCATAATCTCTTATCTGTATCGTCGTACTGTCGCTTGGCGTACCGGCTCCACATCCTCCACCAGCCAGGGCATACACTTTTATTATTTCAATACCCTCCGGCATATTATCAATAATGGGTAAAACATTTACAGTAACCTCAGCCTGGTTGGCGGGAATGGTGACTGAAACGGGGAGCAATTGCATATCAACCCCGTTGGTGGCTGTGCCTGCATATGAAAGCGAAACAGTAAGCGGACTTGCATCTGCTTCCGGCCTTTTTATTTTGAAAGACCCTGCAGAACATCCTTCCACGAGGTAACTGTTATTTTGCGGATCGGTTTGTGTATTGTTAACAATACTTATTGCATTGGATGAAAGGCTTTTTGCTTCAAGAAAAACACCGCTGTCAACAGCATGATCAATAACATCTGCGATCACTAATTTTAAATGATAGGTTTGGCAGGGTTGAACCTGTGCCAATGCGGTAAATCGCCGGGTATGTCCATCGTGTGTAAAAAATGTATTCAGCAGGTTGTTTATGTAATAAGCGGTATTATTTGGACAACCTCCGCCAGGAACTTCATTTACGTTGAAGATAGAAACAGGAAGATTAGTGTTGGGTACCAGTGCAATATTTTTTAAGCCCAGGATGCCGGGCCCCGAAATAAAAAATGCAAATGCATCATTGAAATTGCATACCCATGCCGGTGTATATTCTTCGGAACTGAAAACATAATTGAATTTTATACTGTCTCCTAAAGGGATAAAATCAAATTCAAGCACAGTGGCATCATTTGTGTCATCACGGGGTACGCCAATAGAAGCAGCAAGATCTCCGTCACCTGGCATGCCCAGGTCTGTATCAGCTAATGCGGTTTGTGCAATGGTTGTTCCATTTCCATCTAATCCCCAATTAGCACCTATTGATTTTGCCATGCCATTGGTTAATACTATACCACTGTCGATACCGATTGAAGTGCCGGAAATATTATTAAAAAAACCAGTTGACCCTGTACCAGCTATCAGGTTTACATTGCTTATCACCACACCTGTCCCTACCAATCTTTGTGCTAAAGCCTGTGCATTACTTTGTGATACGATCTGTAACTGGGCTTCAGAAGAGTTAAAGCTTAGTAAGATGATGAGCAATAAAATAACCGGCTTGTAAAAAGATCCCATTTTGAAATAAAATTTGAACGTAAACAATAATAAAAGGCCATATATAAACCTTTTCAAAAAACCACAGAGGTTTAAAAGAGGATATAGATTATCAGCTAAATATTTATTGGGGGAGTAGTCAATCTGACTGCAAAATAAACCAAAAAAGGCAAAGAAATGCTATGGGTAATGAATTATCTTATTAGTGTTGAGTATCCCTTTTGCTGGATAATATTCCCTTTGTAATCTATACCTTCTGCTATCCATACATACGTACCACTGTTCTGTTCCTTTCCCTGTATTTTTCCATCCCATCCAATACCGGCATTGGTTGTTGAAAATAATAATTGACCAAACCTGTTGAAAACATTGAAATAATGAAATTCTCTCAGCCCTACAGGAATTGGTTTTAAAAGATCATTGGCGTTATCTCCATTAGGGGTAAAGGAATTTGGTACATAAATTTCGGGGCCTCTGAAAACTTTTATCTTGATCTGGGCATCATCTGTGCAGCGGTTTATAGTACTTGCATGTATGGTATAAGTAATATCCTTATTTAAGATGGCAACAGGGTTTGGTATAAATGGATTATTTAACCCCTGGGAAGGTGACCAGGTAAAATCAGTAAAGCCGCTGTTATTCATATCCATTGCATTTAATTGCAAAGGCTGGTTAATGGAAACTACGGTATCGCCGGCAATAAAAATTTTAGCAGGCATGGCGAAAGTAATTTTAACTTCATCATCAACTTCAGACAAACAGCCAATAGCATCTCTTACTTTCAAATGATAAGTTATACTGCCAATGCCAGGGTTAGTAACCTTGGGATTTGAAATTCCTGCATTGCTCAGATTAGTTGATGGGCTCCAGTAATAAGATGATCCACCGCTTCCGTTAAGTTGTCCATTATTTCCAAAACATATAATGGTATCAGTGCCGGCATTTGGTTTTGGTGCAGGCAATGTAGTTACTCCTACTGGGGCAATTACAGAACAGCCTGCTGAGCTGGTTCCTTTTATGTAGTAAGTGCCGGGTATTGCTTTTGAAGGTTCGGTGCATGCAATTGTGCATGCTGCATCTAACCAATACGTAAATGTTAAACCTGTTGTTGACCCGGTTGTAATTGATGCAACGGTTAAATCAGCAGTGTTGTCAGAACAAATTGCTGAAGGGTTATTGATTTTTAATACCGGCGGCAACGCAGTTGTAAAATTGGCAATAACCTGTGTTCCGCCACATGCCTGGTTTACCAAAGCAACAATAGTATAATTTAAACCGGCAGTTAAACCGTTAAAATATCCTGTACTATTGCTTGCCACCAGTGTTGTGCCATTAAATAAATTATAGGTGATCACAGAGCCCGCCGGTGGTACAGGATTAAGTGATGTGGTAACCGATGAAGAAGAACAATCAATACTGACATTTACAGAATAAACTGTAGTGGCGCAGTAACGTGATACATCAATTGATGCGACAAAACCATTGCCGCAGGCATATAAAAGGCCTTTACCATGATCATAAACCATATCGTAAACTGAACTGGCAGAAAAACCAGGGATACTTATATCAGCAGCAGCATTATCATCAAATACAGAACCATTGAACTGGTATACCTTGATAGTGCCATTACCGGCGCCAACAAAAATATTATTACATTCATCAGCCACGATACCTCCATGCATAAGTTTTGCATTAGTAGCAAGAGATATTGGTGTACCGGCTACAGAGCCGTCTGCTTTATTAAAAGCTTTCAGGTTTTTTCCATCCCAATAAAATAAATAACCAGCATTAATTGCGAGTGTATTACTGGAATTATCCAGCCCGTTGATATAAGGCCTGTTGATCGGTTCAGACAGCGCAAAATAACCCGTTGCGGTACTCCATGCAATACTGGAGCTTGTATAAGGCGATTTATGTTTATAGATTTTATTATCGGTACCCGGTGAAATTGCTGAAGTAGAGAATATGGTATATAGATCGTTTGATACAGGGTCTATGATTATGTCAGATATATCATTGTGGCCTGTGTTGATACCGGTTAAATTAGAAGGGCTGAGGATAGGGGACGGAGGTGAAACAATGGCTAACTCTTTATTTGAATTGCCGCCACCTCCTGCAGCAAAGATACTGGGCACAGCATTGTCGCAGGCCCAAAGCATTTTCCAGTTTTCCTGAAAAGCAGGATCTCCGGTTGTTATATAATTATCATACAGACCGTTTGTATTTAAACGGATTATCCTGAAACCAGAACTTTCAAGGCCCTGCCCCAGGTAAATATTACCACTTACTTTTTCTGTTACCCATCCGCCACGGGCAGCACCAAATTTCCAGGATGGTATATTTAATGAGCCATTAAATGTCCATTGCAGAACACCTGCAGTGTCATACTTGGCTAAATTTTGAACGGCCCCGTCTCCACCGCCAACCACATAAATATTACCAGCATAATCGTAATCAATATCTTTCGCTTTACCTGCATCTGTTGATCCACCCAGGTTTCCTGTTCCGGAAACAAATGGATCAATTACCAATGATTTTTCTTTAGTATAATTTTCAGGCAGCTTAAAACTTACTTCATTTCTATTTATCCTGAAACCGGTATTGAATTTCTGAGCATTGCTTTCGGCATAGTAACAAACGGCATTTGAAATTGATATGTCGCCAATGTCTGACCTTATGATAAGGTTACCATTTTTATCGGTTGCGATATTTTTTACATCGCCCCCGTACTTCAGTTTAATTTTTCTCATATCGGCATTTGGGCTTACCACCAAACTATATTCAAACCCGGCTTTTTTATTTTCAGTAAAGGAATACACAAGGTCAATACCGGGATAAAGCTCTTTATAAATTATTTTTTTATATGCTCTTGCTTCTTTTTTAAAAAGCCCGTAAGAGAAATAATCATGACATATATCTTCAGTGATGATTTGTGGATCTGTATTAGCATTTACCCATTCCATAGTTACGGTTCGATCGATCGTCATTATCCTGCCCTCAGCCTTTACTCCTTTTCTCTCCTGTCTTTCCATTTCTTCATAAGTTGTTTTTTTTGTTTTACGTTGTAAATGAATCAAGCCTTTGGAAGTAAAAAGTACCGGCATCCCCAACCCTTCATAACCGTACAGGATCTTGCCCATGCTGCCGTACATGGCTAATGTATCTCCATATTGGCCAATATTTTCAATGTATCTTGTCCGTATCCCAAACAGGTCTGCATCATTTCCGGAAATCAAATTTAAAGAAGAGGTGTTAAGGGGTTTGGTGACAGTATTCAGGTTTCCCACCTGGGCAATAGAACTGCCCCCTGTGATAAGAAGAGGTAAAAGAATTAGGCATAGCTTCAAAAGCCAAACTTCTGAGCTTTTGCTCTGTGTTTCCATGTTAACGAGGTCTTGCGAAATAAAGATAGTGATATTTTATACAAAAGGCTCCTTACTTGAATAAGAAGCCTTTACAGATTATAACGAATAATTTATAAACTTAGTGTACTGAGCACATCATTCATATTTCTTACAGCATCTGCACTTTTATTAAAGGCAGCCTGTTCCGCGTCATTTAGCTTATAATCAACAATTTTTTCCCAGCCATTTTTACCAATAACAACCGGTACACCTATACAAATATCCTTTTGTCCGTATTCGCCATCAAGCGAAACACAGCAAGGGAACAATTTTTTCTCATCTCTTACAATAGCCTCTACCAATGCTGCACCGGCAGCACCCGGGGCATACCAGGCCGATGTACCCAATAGTCCTGTTAGTGTTGCTCCACCTACCATTGTATCGGCCACCACTTTTTTCAGTGTATCGGCATTTAGGTAGTTAGAAACCGGTGTTCCCTGGTAAGTAGCTAATCTTGCCAGGGGGATCATGGTTGTATCTCCATGTCCACCAACAACCACAGCCTGCAGGTCTGTTGCAGTGCAACCCATTGCTGTTGACAAATAATATTTAAAACGGCTGCTGTCTAAAATTCCGCCCATTCCAATGATGCGGTTCTTAGGTAACCCACTCGATTTTAAAGCCAGGTAGGTCATCGTATCCATAGGATTACTGATAACAATGATGATTGCATTGGGCGAATGTTGTAAAATGTTTTGCGTAACTGTTTTTACAATACCTGCATTTATCCCGATCAGTTCTTCTCTTGTCATTCCGGGCTTACGGGGAATGCCTGAAGTGATCACAGCTACATCGGTACCTGCTGTTTTAGAATAATCATTTGTACAGCCAATGATATTTGTATCAAACCCCAGTAAGGTGGCTGTTTGCATCATGTCCATTGCCTTGCCTTCGGCAATGCCTTCCTTAATGTCCAGCAAAACAAGTTCATTACAAAGTTCTTTACGGGCAATATTATCGGCACAGGTTGCACCAACGGCTCCTGCTCCAACTACAGTTACTTTCATTTAAAATATATTTATTGTTGAAAAATTATTTAGGTGGCAAAGATAATTAATTACAGGGTGAGGGAGAATGGATTTTTATGGCTTTTGGCCTTTAGATACTTTTTAACGCTTTGCTGTCAATTTTTGGTGAGGTTTTGGCGTTAGCGGTAGAATAACAAGTTTGCCCCATGTTAAGAACCCTTTTCCTGATTGCCCTGGTTGGAATACAATACCCGGGCTTTTGTAAAAAAACAGTTTCTGAATTTACAGCAGTTTACGACAACCGTAAAAATGCTGTAAAAATCAAATGGCAAAATAAATTCCCCGGCATAAAGACATTTATTATTCAGCGTAGTTCAGATAACATTACCTGGGCAGATATTGCCCTGCAGGGAATAAAAGACAATACGGGAATAAAACAATTCTATTTTGAAGACAAAAAACCTGCTGCAGGTGAAAATTATTACCGCTTAAAATGTATCGGCAATAATGATAGTGTGGAGTATACCTTAAGTATTATGGTTATTGCCGGGTCATCGGGGTACCATTGGGTGATGTACCCGGTGCCGGTCAGGGATATGCTTACACTTCAATACAGGGGCTCAGGGATAATTAAAGGGGTTATCACGGTTTTAATACAGAACAGTTCGGGTAATATAATTACAAGGGTACGCAATGCTTCGCTAACAAGAATTATTCAGATACCGGTAAACAACCTGGGCCGGGGTATGTATGATGTAAGGATTATAGTAGAGGACGAAATAATATGGAACCAGCGCTTTATAAAGTAAGGCTAGTTATTTTTTAATGCCTGCTCAATTTGTTTCTTCTTTGTGTTTCCCTGGTTAAAAAAGGTCAATTGTTTTTTGGCATTATAAAATGCCAGCACCGGGATTGTATTAGGCCGGTAATAGGCTCCAAAAAAGTATTTATGATCTTTACCCAGGTGTACAAAGGAATATTTTTCCAAATGATTTTTATTGTAAAAGGCCCTGTTCTTCTCATGCGTTTCAATAGATGATAAAATAATTTGTGCAGATTGTACCACCTGTGGAACAGATAACAGAAGCTCTAATTGCTCCTGGCAATGTTCACACTCCGGGTTAAACAGCATAATGATGGTGTTCTTATTTTCATCCAATATGTTTTGGTTGAATTCAACTGAATCAATTGTCAGCAAACTGAACGCAGGTAATAATTTTGTTTTTAAGTAAGGAGCTGTAGTATCGGCTTGTGAGAATGCACCAATACTATTTACTAGCATTAAAATGATGAAAACATATTTTTTCATATGTAGTGTATGATTGATTATAAACTTTCAGCGATCTTTTGCACTGATACGGTTCCATCAAATGAGTTTACAAAATTCCCTTTTTTATCATAAACAAATATGGCTGGTAAAGAACGCACATGAAAAAATGTCCCAAAAAAATAAGAAGCGTCCCTGGCCATTATTATATTGGGGTATTCGGCAATTTTGTATTCCTCATAAAATTTTTTTAAATAAGAATGTTCTAATGGCGATGCCATTATGATCTGGGCTTTTTTAAAAAGCTTAATATTCGCAGTAAGTTCTTTTGTTTCATGCTGGCAATGGTCACAATCAGGACTGAAGACGATAATAATGGTGGCTTTCTTTTTTGACAGGTCATCTTTTGTGAACCTGGTACTGTCGGATACTTTTATAATACTGAATGGTGGCACAGTGGGAAAGCGCAGGTAAATTAAACTGCTGTCTGCCTGGGCCATGACTGGTTTATATAAACAGGCGCAAAGAATTATACAGAGGAGTTTTTTCACACACTAAAATTTCGCTAAAGCTAAATCCTTTGTTTGATAATGCGATGTTAAGTACAACAGGTACCGGTAATACTGAATTTCGGATTTAGCTTTACTATCCCTACTTTTGCAGCCACTTAAAATTTTATTTTATGGCTACAACAGCAGACATGCGTTCAGGGTTGATCATCAAAGTAGATGGCAGCCTGTATACCGTTATTGAGTTTGGGCAGAACAAAACAGCCCGTGCGGCAGCCAAGGTTTGGGCAAAACTTAAGGGTGTTGACAATAACCGCACCATTGAATTAACCTGGAACAGTGGCGAAACCATTTTCCCGGTAAGGGTTGAAAAGAAGGCATATCAATATCTATATAAAGATGATACCGGATATAGTTTTATGGATAATGAAACTTTTGAGCAGATCACCGTACCTGAAGCCATGGTTGATGCACCCCGGTTTTTGAAAGACGGACAGGAAGTGTCTGTTTTAATTAATGGAGAAACTGACCAACCCATGGGCGTTGAGCTTCCTGATAAGATCGTTTTATTGGTTACTTATAGCGAGCCGGGCATGAAAGGAGATACTGCAACAAGAACGCTGAAACCGGCAACAGTTGAAACCGGGGCTACTGTAAACGTTCCTTTATTTGTAAATGAAGGTGAATTGATCCGGGTTAATACAAAGACCGGGGATTATGTAGAAAGAGTAAAAGAATAACCTGAAAATTTTTTAATTGAAAATGGGTAGTTGTGCAAACAATTACCCATTTTTACTTTTCTGCAATTTTGGTATTTTAGGGTTATTTAGGGGCAATTTTGTCCTTTTTTGGGCAAAAAATGGCATTTTTGGCCATATTTTTAATTTTTAGATTGCAGTTATGATTAATCTTACCATATCTTAGCAGTCCGTTTCATTTCAAAACTTAACTACTTAAACCATCCACATGGACATCAAGCAAATCCAGGAGTTAGTAAAGCTCATCAATAAAACAAATATCGGCGAAATAACCATTGAAGAAGAGGGAGTGAAAATTACAGTGAAACAGAAGAAAGACCCAGTTCAACACATAATTGCCGGTGGTGTTTCTGCCCCGATGTATTCACCTTCCTCAGCTCAACAACAAGGTGCACTTGCAGCATCAACAGCACCTGCTGCTGCCAAACCTGCTGCCTCTCCAAAAACAGATAACCTCATTACTATAAAAAGCCCGATGATTGGTACTTTCTACCGCCAGGCCGGCCCGGGTAAACCAATATTTGCCAGCGTGGGAGATGAAGTTACACCCGGCAAAGTGGTTTGCATTATTGAAGCCATGAAACTTTTTAATGAAATTGAAAGTGAGGTAAAAGGAAAAATAGTAAAAGTATTGGTTGAAGATGCAAGCCCGGTGGAATATGATCAACCCCTGTTTTTAGTTGACCCTAGTTAATTTGATGATGTGCCGATCTGGAGATTTGAAGATGCATTGCCTTGAAAATGGGAAGCACCTTAATCAACGAAAATCTCCAATCACCAAATCACCAAATTCCCAAATCATCAAATCAAAAAAATGTTTAAAAAAATATTGATTGCTAACCGTGGAGAAATTGCCCTTAGGGTGATACGCACCTGTAGAGAGATGGGTATTAAGACAGTTGCAGTTTATTCTACTGCCGATAAAGATAGTTTACATGTAAAATTTGCTGATGAAGCTGTTTGTATTGGCAAACCGGCCAGTGCAGATAGTTATCTGAACATGGCGCATATTATGGCGGCGGCTGAAATTACAAACGCCGATGCCATTCACCCCGGTTACGGATTTTTAGCAGAGAATGCCAAGTTTGCCAAGATCTGTACCGACCACGAGATCAAATTTATTGGCCCTACGCCTGATATGATCAACTCAATGGGGGATAAGATCACCGCAAAAAATACAATGATAGTTGCCGGTGTACCTGTTGTACCCGGTGTGGATGGTCTTTTGGAAAGTGTAGCACATGCAAAAAAATCAGCAAAAGAAGTAGGTTATCCTGTTATTTTAAAAGCAACGGCCGGTGGCGGTGGTAAAGGAATGAGGGTAGTTTGGGAAGAATCTGAAATTGAGAAGGCATTTGAAAATGCCAAAACAGAAGCAGCAGCTTCTTTTAAGAATGATGGCATTTATATGGAAAAATTTGTGGAAGAGCCACGCCATATTGAAATACAAATCGCCGGCGACCAATATGGAAATGTTTCTCATTTGAGTGAAAGGGATTGCAGCATACAACGGCGTCACCAGAAATTAGTGGAAGAATCGCCTTCTCCGTTTATGACGGATGAGTTGAGAGACAGGATGGGGGCTGCTGCCATTAAAGCAGCACAGGCTATAAATTACGAAAGCGTAGGTACGGTGGAATTTTTGGTGGATAAACACCGCAATTTTTATTTTATGGAGATGAACACCCGTATACAGGTGGAGCATTGTGTAACAGAAGAGGTGATCAATTTTGATCTGATAAAAGAACAGATAAAAATTGCTGCCGGAGATAAAGTAAGCGGAAAAAATTATTTTCCGCAGATGCATGCTATTGAATGCCGCATCAATGCAGAGGATCCTTATAATGATTTCCGTCCTTCACCCGGAAAGATCACCGTACTTCACCAACCCGGGGGGCATGGTGTTAGGGTGGATAGCCATGTATATGCAGGTTATGTTATTCCTCCTTATTACGACAGCATGATCGCTAAATTAATTGCTATAGCCCAAACCCGTGAGGAAGCCATTAATACCATGAGCAGGGCATTGAGTGAATATGTGATTGAGGGTGTTAAAACCACCATACCTTTTCACCAGCAATTAATGAGGGATGAAAATTTTAAAAGCGGAAACTTTACAACTAAGTTCCTGGAAGGATTTGTCCTTCAATAAAACGGGAACACAATATATTGACAGCAGCTCAACCGGGCTGCTTTTTCTTTACAGCCATTCATCATTATTATTTTGTGCCGGTAAACTGATGTTCCTACATTTAGGTACTAAATATACTGTTATGAGTTACAAAAAACTTTTACCGGCATTCATTGCCTTGTTCTTCTCTTCATTTTCTTTTTCGCAAATTCTTTTTACTATAGCCGATGGAGGCAATAAAAAAGCATCGGTATCTGAGCGTATTGGTATTACTGATGTAACCATTCATTACGACAGGCCGGCCGTAAAAGGAAGAGAAGGTAAAATATGGGGAGAACTGGTGCCTAATGGCTTTACTGACCAGGGTTTTGGAACCAGTAAGGCAGCGCCCTGGCGTGCCGGTGCAAATGAAAATACCACCATTAGTTTCAGTTCAGAAGTGATGGTAGAAGGGAAAGCTTTGCCGGCGGGTACATATGGATTATTTATGGCAATGGGTAATGGAGATGCTACGGTTATTTTCAGCAATAATTCTACTTCATGGGGCTCATTTTTCTATGACCCAAAAGAAGATGCCTTACAGGTAAAAGTAAAGACCGTTGTTTTATCCGAAAGTGTGGAGCGTTTGAAATTTGAATTCATGGATGAAAAAGAAAACAGTGCAACAGTAGCCTTAATGTGGGAAAAATTAAAAATACCCTTTAAGATAGAAGTGGATTATGTAAAAACGCAGTTACAATCTTATCGCAATGAATTAAAAAATGAAAAAGGTTTTCGCTGGGAAGCCTGGCTGGAAGCTGTGAATTTTTGTATACAACGAAACACCAACCTGGAGGAAGCATTGCAGTGGAGTGACTATTCCATTTCCGCTCCTTTTATAGGTCAGAAAAATTTCAGAACGCTGAGTACAAAAGCAAATCTTTTAAATAAAATGGGCAGGGGAGCAGAAGCGGATGCATTATTGAAAGAGGCAATGCCATTGGCAACCATGCAGGAACTGCACAATTATGCACGGCAATTATTAAGAGAAAAAAAACCGGCGCAGGCCCTGGAAGCATTTAAACTGAATGCACAAAAAAATCCAAATGTATTTACCACTAATATGGGGTTAATGAGAGGCTACTCTACCAATGGCGATTTTAAAAATGCGTTGAAGTATGCAAAAGCTGCACAACCGCAGGCTTCGGATAAAGCCAATAAAGATGCAGTTGATGGATTTATCAAGATGCTGGAGGAGGGGAAGGATATTAACTAATAAAAATCTTTTTTTGCGCCGGCCTTTCTAAGGCTTGCGCTTTTTATTTCAACAGGGTTAAGCAATGCTGCAAACTATCTTTCCAGTTTGGAATAACAATATTAAATGCCTGCTGAATTTTTGTAGTATCTAATACAGAATAAGCAGGACGCTTTGCTGCAGTTGGGTATTGTGAAGTTGGGATAGGATTTACTTTGCAGTTACTGTGTGTTAGTTCTTTTATGGCTACTGCTAATTCATACCAATTGGTTATTCCTGCATTTGTATAATTATAGATACCACGATTTTCTTTTGACTTTCCGGATGAAATGCTCAGCATTATGGCACTTGCCAGGTCTGCAGCATAAGTAGGGCAACCAAACTGGTCATTCACTACATTAATGCTTTCTTTTTCTTTAATCAACCGCAGCATGGTCTTTACAAAGTTGTTGCCAAAAGAGGAATACAGCCATGAAGTACGGATGATGATGGCTGTAGGATCATTCGCAACAACAAGCTCTTCACCCTTTAATTTTGATGCACCATAAACACTTACAGGATTGGTTGCACCGGTTTCTTTATAGGGCCGGGTGGCAGTGCCGTCAAAAACATAATCGGTGGAAATATGTATCAGCTGAACGTTATACTGCTTGCAGGCTTTGGCAAGATTGCCTGCTGCTTCTGCATTAATCAAAAAAGCTTTATCCTTTTCGGTTTCGGCTTTATCAACTGCGGTGTATGCAGCACAATTAATGCAATGAGTAATCTCATGAGTTGCAAAATAATTTGCTGTACTGTTAAAATCATCAATGGCTAATTCTTCCTTTGCAACAAATGAAAAATGAAATTGCGAAAACTGTGGGGCAATAGTTTTCATTTCACAACCAAGCTGGCCGTTTGCACCGGTAACCAAGATCACTGGAATATTATTTTTCAAAAACAAAACTGTTTTTACAATTTGCTAAAGAAGGACAATGCATATCTTTTTCTGAAACAACGGCATTACCTGCCGGTATCTTCCAGTCAATTTTAAGAGCCGGATCATCAAATGCAATTCCTCCTTCAGATTCTTTGTGGTAAAAAGTATCACACTTATAAAGTACTTCAGCTGTTTCACTTAATACTGAAAATCCATGGGCAAATCCTTTAGGGACCAGTAATTGCTTTTTGTTTTCAGCAGAGAGTTCCAGTGAAAAGACCTTGCCATACATTGGAGAACCATTACGTATATCAACAACCACATCCAGGATATTTCCACTTAATACTCTTACTAATTTTGTTTGGGCATGTGGCTCTGCCTGGTAATGTAAACCACGAACAACCCCATAAGCGGATTTAGACTGGTTATCCTGTACAAACTTTATGTTAATGCCTTCTTTTGCGAACAAATGTTCATTATAGCTCTCAAAAAAATATCCCCGGCTGTCTTCAAACACTTTAGGTTCGAAAATGAACAACCCGGGAAAATCTGTTTTAATAAATGCCATTATGAATATCTTTTTTTAAAAAACTCTATCGTCTCTGCAAGCCCTTCTGTAAAATTCTTTGTAGGTTGATAACCCAATAATTCTTTTGCCCTTGAGATATCTGCAAGCGAATTACGGATATCGCCTTCCCTGGGTTCACGGTAAATAGCTGCAAGGTTGCTTCCCATGTGTTTGCAGCAGGCATTATATAAGTAGTTGACAGAAAAACTTTCTCCTACTGCTACATTGTACACTGTATTCAGTGCATCAGGGTTGTCTGTCAACATCCCCTTTATGTTCATCTGCACTGCATTGTCAATAAAAGTAAAGTCACGGGTTTGTTCACCATCACCATTAATGTATGCAGGCGTATCTTTGATAATGCATTTTACGAATAAAGGTATCACCGCAGCATAAGCTCCGTCAGGATCCTGGCGTGGCCCAAAAATATTGAAATAGCGGAAGCCCATTAATTTAATACCATACACATCGGCAAAAACCTGGGCATACAGCTCATTGGTTTTTTTTGTGACTGCATAAGGGGAGAGGCATTTACCAATGCGTTCTTCCTGTTTTGGGAGTGTGGGCTCATCGCCATATACCGAAGAAGAAGAAGCATACACAAATTGTTTCACCTTATTGTCAACTGCTGCGGTTAGTATGTTTATAAATCCTCCCACATTCACTTCATTGAAGTAAAGCGGTTCCCGAATGCTCCGGGGAACGGATCCCAGGGCGGCCTGATGACTTACATAATCCATCCCGGCACAGGCTTTCTGACATACCTCAATATTGCGGATGTCACCTTCCTGGAATTCAAACCCGTTATATTGCCTGAGAATATTAAGATTGGATTGAAAACCATTGGCAAGATTATCAAGCACCCTTACTTTTTTGGCACCATTTTTTAATAAATACTCAGCAATATGGCTGCCAATGAATCCTGCCCCGCCTGTTATTAAAAAAGAAGATTGACTAATGTCTTTTGTATGAAATATAGAATCCAAAATTCAAAATTTTAATTCAACATTGTTACAGGCTCCAGTATTTCCTGGAATTTATTTTACCCCTGTAAATACCTTTTAAGTCTGCAATTACCGCATGTGGTTTGGTGATAGAAGCAAAATAAGCATCATCAAAATCCTTGTAAGCACTGTGAGGTACGGTAATAATTACTGCATCATAGTCATTGCTTATTGATGGAGTCAGTTCAAATCCATATTCATGTTTAAGTTCATCGTTCTTGGCATGTGGATCAGTTACATGAACGTTCAACGAAAAGGCTTTAAGTTCTTTTACCACATCAGCAACTTTACTGTTCCTGATATCGCTTACATTCTCTTTGAAGGTAGCGCCCATCACCAGCACTTTTGCATCTTTTACATTTCCATTATTCTGTATAATATACTGTAACATCCTTCTTGCCACATAACCTGCCATAGCATCATTAATAAACCGGCCTGCCAGTATCACCTGGGAATTATACCCAAGTTTTTTCGATTTATAGGTAAGGTAATAAGGATCAACGCCAATACAATGCCCGCCTACAAGGCCCGGCTGAAATTTTAAAAAATTCCATTTGGTGCCTGCAGCTTCCAACACTTCGTAGGTATTGATATTCATTTTATCGAAGATGATGGAAAGCTCATTCATCAATGCGATATTCAGGTCACGCTGCGTATTCTCTATAATTTTTGCGGCTTCGGCTACTTTAATGGAAGATGCTTTATGTACGCCTGCTTTTACAACCAGTTCATACACTTTGGCAATGGTATCCAGGCTTTCTGCATCGCATCCGCTAACTACTTTTATAATTGTGCTGATGGTATGTAATTTATCACCCGGGTTTATTCTTTCCGGGGAATACCCGATCTTATAATCTTGCACCATCTTTAACCCCGATAATTTTTCAATGATGGGTACGCAATCCTCTTCGGTACACCCTGGGTAAACCGTGCTTTCAAAAACCACATAGTCTCCTTTCTTTATCACTTTACCAATGGTTTCACTGGCACGCTGCACCGGTACCAGGTCGGGTACATTGTGTTCATCAACCGGGGTTGGAACAGCTACTATAAAAAAATTCGCCTGGCGCAGCACATCCAGGTCATTGGTGAATTCAATATCACAACCTTCAAAGGCCGAGGCCTCCAGTTCCTGGCTGGGATCAATGTTATTACGCATCATTTCCACCCGGGCTGCATTAATATCAAAGCCTATAACCTTGATCTTTTTGGCAAATTCCAAAGCGATGGGTAAGCCAACATAACCGAGACCGATCACGGCCAGCTTTTTTTTCTTATCTAATAATTCCTGGTACATTAATGATTTTGAATTATAAATTATGAATTAGGGTTTACTTTCAAATTCCTTTGGCAATTTATTCAATTCTTCTTTAGGTAAATTTTTGAAATATTCATAGGTTATCTTTAATCCTTCTGCCCTCGAAACCTTAGGTACCCACCCCAATAATTCTTTTGCTTTGGTAATATCCGGCTGCCGTTGTTTGGGATCGTCTTTTGGTAACTCTTTAAATACAATTTTTTGTTTGGTGTTTGTAAGTTTTATAATTTCTTCAGCAAAACCGAGCAAAGAAATTTCATCCGGGTTGCCAATATTAACCGGCATGGTATAATCACTCATCAACAGGCGGTAAATTCCTTCTATCAGGTCATCCACATAACAAAAGCTCCTGGTTTGAGTGCCATCACCAAAAACAGTAAGATCTTCGCCACGTAAGGCCTGGCCTATAAAAGCAGGGAGTGCTCTTCCGTCATTCAGCCTCATCCTGGGCCCATAGGTATTAAAGATTCTCACTATCCTTGTTTCTACATGATGAAAAGTATGATAGGCCATTGTAATGGCTTCCTGGAAACGTTTGGCTTCATCATATACGCCACGGGGACCTACCGGGTTCACATTACCCCAATATTCTTCGTTTTGCGGATGCACCAACGGGTCGCCATATACTTCACTTGTTGATGCCACTAATATCCTTGCATTTTTTGCTTTGGCAAGGCCCAGGCAATTATGTGTACCTAATGAACTTACTTTTAAAGTTTGAATAGGGATTTTTAAATAATCTATCGGGCTGGCAGGTGATGCAAAATGTAAAATATAATCAAGGCTGCCGGTAACATGAATGAACTTTGAAACATCATGATGATAAAACTCGAACTCCTTTAATTTAAAGAGGTGCTCAATATTTCTCAGGTCGCCGGTAATTAAGTTATCCATACCAATTACGTGAAACCCTTCTTTGATGAACCGGTCGCAAAGATGAGAGCCTAAAAATCCGGCTGCGCCTGTTATCAAAATTTTTTTATTAGCCACGTATTAACTGATTAAGCTGTTAACTGATTAACTGTTTTTCTGCCCACACTTTCGTAGTAAAAACCCAACTCCTCCATTTTTACAAGGTCGAAAAGATTTCTTCCATCAAAAATTACTTTATTTTTTAATAATGATATCATTTTTGAAAAGTCAGGTGTCCTGAATTCACTCCATTCTGTAGCTATCACCAGTGCATCTGCATCAATCAATGCATCATACTGGTGTTCACAAAAATTTATTTTACCGGCCAGTAACTGTTTTACATTATTCATTGCTTCAGGGTCATAAGCAGTTATAGCTGCACCGGCAGTTAAAAGCTCTGCGATCATAGTTAAGGAAGGTGCTTCCCTTATATCATCTGTATTAGGTTTAAATGCCAAACCCCAAATGGCTATCTTTTTACCTTTAATATCATTATTAAAATATGCTTTGATCTTCGGTATCAAATGCATTTTTTGTTTTTCATTTACTTCCATTACTGCCTCCAGTATCCTGAAATCGTAATCCACATCAACAGATGATCTAACCAACGCCTGCACATCTTTTGGGAAACAACTTCCTCCATAACCAATGCCTGGAAATAAAAACCGCCTGCCAATTCTTTCATCACTTCCAATTCCTTTACGCACCATGTCCACATCAGCTCCCATACGTTCACATAGCTGGGCTATCTCATTCATAAAAGTGATCTTCATGGCTAAAAATGAATTGGCTGCATATTTTGTAAGTTCAGCGCTTTTTTCATCCATATATATTATTGGATTACCCTGGCGTACAAAAGGGACATACAGGTCATTCATTATTTTCTTAGCTCTTTCCGAGGTAGTGCCGATGATCACCCTATCGGGTTTCATAAAATCATCAACCGCAACACCCTCTCTTAAAAATTCAGGATTAGAAACAACATCAAACTCCACTTTTGCATTTTTTGCAATGGCAGCATATACTTTTTCAGCTGTACCAACCGGTACAGTACTTTTATCAATAATAACAACATATTCAGTTAGTAATTTGCCTAAGTCATCAGCTACACCAAGTATGTATTTAAGATCAGCATTGCCATCCTCACCCGGGGGCGTTGGTAAAGCCAGGAAAATGACCTGGGCACTTGTGATGCCTTCACTGAGTGAGGTGGTAAAATGAAGGCGGCCTTCTTTCTGGTTCCGGATAAATAATTTTTCCAGCCCGGGTTCATAAATAGTCAATTCGCCGGAGGATAGTTTTTCAATTTTTTTCTTATCAATATCCACACAGGTAACTGTATTGCCGGTCTCAGCAAAACAGGTGCCCGTAACTAAACCAACATAGCCTGTTCCAATAACTGCAATTTTCATTTAGGTTAGTTGTTAATTGTTATACGTTAATGGTTGTTTTTATTGCCGGCATCTTTTGCTTTTTTCAGGTAGTTAATATACCAATTTAAAATTGCCAGACATTTATTTATTTGTTCTTTTCTATTAATTAATTCGATTTTAGAAATATAATTTTCTTCCTCTGCAATAATTAAATGATCTATTGTTTCGTACAATGACCCTCTGCTGATTCTGCAAAATTGAATATTTTCCTGAAAATTAAATCTTCCATAGCCTTCTGCAATATTATTTGTTATTGACCGCAGGCATCTTATCATTTGATCTTTTAGTCTGTATTCTTCCTGTTTTGACAGGGTATCAATTAATAACTTTAATTCTTTTCTTAACAAAACTGCTTCTTTCCAGCAATTCAATTCTTCAAATGATTTTAGTTGTTCCATGCATTTAGCTATTAACAGGTAACAATTAACGGCTCACAAATTCCAGGACCTTGTTTACAATAAATGTTTGTTGCTCTTCATCCAGTTCGGTATGTATTGGTAATGAAATTACCCTTTCTGTCAACCAATCTGTTACCGGCAAATCATAATTATTTCCACCAAAGGCATCAAACATTTTTTGTTTGTGTGCCGGCACCGGATAATATATCATGTTGGGAACTCCCTGTTCAGTTAAGAATTGGTTCAATCCATCCCTGTCAACCCCGTTCAATACCAATGTATATTGATGAAATACATGTTTATTATTGCCCTCTCTAAACGGAATAGTTATGCTTTTATTTTCTGCAAATGCCTTGTCATAAAAATCAGCTGCTTTTCGCCTGGAACCTATGTATTCATCCAGGTGTTTTAATTTGATATTGAGGATGGCAGCCTGCATGGCATCCAGCCTGGAATTGCATCCAACCACATCATGGTAATACCGTTTACTTTGCCCATGAGATGCGATCATTCTTAATTTGCCAGCCAACTTATCATCATCGGTAAACATAGCACCGCCATCGCCAAAAGCACCCAGGTTCTTTGAGGGGTAAAATGAAGTACAGCCGATGTGCCCGATAGCCCCGGTCTTTTTAACCGTTCCATCGGTGAAGGTATAATCACAGCCAATGGCCTGGGCATTATCCTCTATTACAAATAAATTATGTTTAGCGGCAATGGCCATTATCTTTTCCATATCGGCAGCATGCCCATATAGATGAACCGGTATAATGGCTTTTGTTTTGGGTGTGATGGCTTTTTCGATAACAGCAGGGTCAATGCAAAAAGTTTTGGGATCAACCTCAACAAAAATTGGTTTTATCTGAAGTAAAGCAGCTACTTCTACTGTAGCTATGTATGTAAAAGATGGTGTGATAACTTCATCTCCCGGTACAAGGTCAAGGGCCATCATGGCAATTTGCAAAGCATCTGTTCCATTGGCACAGGGAATACAATGTTTGCTGTTATGATATTTTGCAAGGTTATCAGCGAACTCAGTAACTACTTTGCCGCCAATGAACATGGAGCTGTCCATTACTCCAAGTACAGCAGCATCTACTTCTTTCTTTATTTTCAAATACTGTGTCTTTGTATCAACCATTTGTAAGGGCCTCATAAGTATCATTTTACGAGGCGCAAAGATAAGGATTGCAGCAGGAATTAAGAATTTGCAATTCGCCGGGGTTAGATTAAAAAATTGCCTTTAGATTTGTTGCAAAATAACCGTTGAGCAAATTCTTATACAATATATTCCTGCTTTTATATTCAATCGGAATAAGAATTGCATCTACCTGGAATCCCAAAGCCAAAAAATGGCTGGAAGGACGAAAAAATATCTTCGCTACGATCAACACAAAACTCCAGACCCAAAACCCAAAACTTATATGGATACACTGCGCCAGCCTGGGCGAATTTGAGCAGGGCAGGCCTTTGCTGGAGGAATTAAGAATTAAGAATCCGGAATTCAGGATCGTACTTACTTTTTTTTCTCCATCCGGTTATGAAGTGATGAAAGATTACAAAGCTGCAGACCATATCTTCTACCTGCCTATGGATTCACCGGCCAATGCAAAAAAGTTTTTAGATGCTGTCAATCCTTCTCTTGTTCTTTGGGTGAAATATGAATATTGGTTTTATTACCTGCAGGAATTAAAGCAACGAAATATTCCGGTTATACTTGTTTCCGGCATCTTCAGGGGAAACCAACCCTTCTTTAAATGGTACGGCGCTATCTGGAAAAAAATGCTGGAATCATTTACCCATTTTTTTGTGCAGAATGAAGAATCAAAAGAATTATTGGCAACAATTAATTTTACTGAAAATATAAGTATCAATGGCGACACAAGATTCGACCGGGTGCTGGAGATCGCAAACACATTTGAAGCAATGCCCTTCATTGATGAATTTTGTGGCAGCAGTACAGTACTTGTTGCCGGCAGCACCTGGGAAGAAGATGAAATTGAGCTATTGCATTTTGTAAAACAGCATCCACAATTAAAATTCATTATTGCGCCACATGAAATTGATGAAGAGAATTTAAAAGATGTAAAAGCAGCGTTTAAAAATTCAATATTTTATTCTGATTGGATTGCTGGTAACCTGCAAACGAATCAACAACGGCCAACGGCCAACGTGCTTATTATAGATAATATCGGCATGTTATCCCGTTTATATAAATATGCCACAATAGCCTATGTGGGTGGCGGTTTTGGCGATGATGGGGTGCATAATGTTTTAGAAGCAGCCGTATATGGTAAGCCTGTTGTTTTTGGCCCGGTGTATGAAAAATTTGATGAAGCAACAGGGCTGATCAATGATGAAGGAGGAATAAGTATTAACGGACCGCTAAGCCTGGAGCATGTATTGAATAAATTATTGAGTGATGAAACAGAAAGAATAAGAAGGGGAAAAGCTGCGAATGATTATGTGCTTGCCAATGCCGGGGCATCAAAAAAAATAATTCAGTACGTTCAGGAAAAACGCCTTTTGACCAACAGGTAAAACTGTTTTACCATTTCATCACTATCGTTCCAGCCATTCTTTACTTTCAGTTCTCTTTGTATCCAGTATTCGGCTTCGGGATAAATGGAAAAGCCGTTGATGGTTTTTATACTTCTTTCATACATCGCTTCATCTCCCCTGAACAATTCATTGATGAATAAGAACCGGTCGTTTACAGCAATAGCTTTTCTAAGGTCCCGTATCGGCACTTCGGTCAATGCATCGCCCAGGTCTATTTTTGATTGTTTCAGCCGTTCATTTATTGAAGAAGTATTACCTGCGGCTGTTTCATTTATTTCTTTTTTTTCTGTTTCCTGTTTTAATTGATTTTGGTGGCTGAGTGTGGGTATATCTTCTTCTCCCTGGTACAGTATATGCGGTTTGTTTTGCTGGCTTATCTTTTGCATAGCTTCCGCATTTCTTTTTATCTCTTCCAGCTCTGCTTCAATTTCGGCTTCATCAACCTTTAATACCTCAACTATCTTTTCTTCGGCGATATTGTTTTTTTCTGTTTGATTTTTCGGGTCGTTAATAGGGGAGATGGTTACTGCCACATTATCATTGGTAAAGGGGGGAGCATGGTCGGTTTGCAGGTGCAGCAATTCTGCCTGTAACATCTGAACCGTAAGCAGTAATTGCCCCGGTGGGGCTTTATCTGCAAACTGTTCCTGTAATTTTTTCAGGAGCGTTTCCACTCTTTCCATGATATTAGTATACTTTTGATGCCCTAAACAAAGGCGACGTAAAACAATGAGTTGCGGCCCCCAAGTTACAAACTGATTTTTAAAAAATATAGCTAAATGTTTATAGAACCCAATTTAAAAGGCGAAAGGCGTGGCTGGATTGAAGTGATCTGTGGCAGTATGTTCAGTGGCAAGACCGAAGAGTTGATACGCCGTTTGAAGAGAGTGAAAATTGCTAATTTAAAAGTAGAGATTTTTAAACCTTCGATTGACACCCGTTACGATGAGCAGAAGATTGTAAGCCACGATACCAATGCAATTCAGTCAACACCCGTTGATAATTCTCAAACCATTTTATTACTTGCACAGGAAGTGGATGTGGTAGGCATTGATGAGGCACAGTTTTTTGATGACCAGATTGCTGTTGTTTGTGAGCAGCTTGCTCAAAGGGGTATCCGTGTTATTGTGGCGGGTCTGGATATGGATTATTTGGGCAATCCCTTTGGTCAGATGCCAAACCTTTTAGCCAGGGCCGATTATATTACCAAACTGCACGCCATTTGCCAGGTATGCGGCAATATTGCCAATATCAGTTACCGCAAAGTTAATGGAGGTGGCCAGGTATTGCTTGGCGAAAAAGATGTGTATGAACCACGTTGCAGGATCTGTGCTCAGCAAAAATAATCCTGTTGCTGGTTATTTTCATAGCTTTTTAATAAGTTCTTCCTACCGTATCACAAACTGCCTTTAACATTGAATTGTTATCATGTGCATCATGGCTTTTTTCCCATAGCATGATACCATTGGCTGTTTGTTTGGCAAGCATTGCTTTCTTTTTTACAGTTGCAAGGCCATTGTAATAGATAGTATAGTTACTAAAACCACCACTTGTAACTATGGCAGAATCTGACAGCGGATTACCCCCCTGCAACAAAATATCATTATAGCTAAGTACGGTGCCCGTTTGTGTAATACCACTTGGCCTTCCGTAACCCGCAATACCCAGCACAGCTTTCGATCCAGGCATGGCACGGGTAGTTACCCAGTAGTTAAGACTTACAGTTGACAGTGTATAATCACAGTGCTGCTTATAAGGTACGGTTGTACTAAAATCATCGTAAGACATGATATTGAACCAATCCACATAATTGCCGGTCCATAATTCATTTTTAATAGCATCCCTCACTGCCCCTGCATATTTGCCTGCTGTAATGGCTGCTGTCAGATAATATTTACTTCCGGTGTGGCAGCTATCGCTTAGCTGCTTCATTAATGAGGTGTATGTCACATCGGTCCCGTCATCGGTACGGGGAAATTCCCAATCCATATCCACACCATCCAGTCCGTAATTTCTTACCAGGGTCATCACCTGTGTAATAAAGAAAGTTCTGCCCGCAGAGCCTGCAGCCATTGTTTTAAAATCTGCTGCAGCACCACTGATACTTAAAAATATTTTTGCCCCGTTTGCTTTGGCTTTATTTTTAACATCAATTAAATGGCTGCTGCTGCCAAGCACAACATTACCGGCACTGTTAACATTTGCAAAAGCATAATTAATAACATTGCACATCCTGAATTTTACATCGGGTACCGATGCTACTGATCTGTAAGATGGAAAATAGCCCACTACATAAAAACCAAATGCAGGAGGAGGGGCAATGATAGTGATACCGGGATTTGGGGGAAGCATAGCCTGGTCCTTTTTACAGGAATTGGCAAAACTGATAATTGTGGCAGCCAGTAAAAGATAACGCAGTTGTTTCGTCATAGTTTATGCATAATGTTGTGAAGATAATTCAAAATTAAAAAGAAGTGCAATGAAATGGAAGTAAAAATGTACAGATCATTTTATCTAATGTAGTAATTTGCAACAATGACTAAACGGATTTTTGCTTTATTGAAGAAAGATATACTGCTCGAATTCAGGCAGAAACATACTTTTTATGGCATCTTATTATATATAGCTTCTACCATTTTTGTCCTATACCTCTCCATTGATAAACCCGATGGCAATGTATGGAATGGCTTATTCTGGGTAATACAATTATTTATTTGTGTAAATGCAGTAGCTAAGAGTTTTTTACAGGAAAGCCGTGGGCGGATGCTTTATTTCTATTCCATTGCTTCGCCGGTTGAATTTATTATTGCCAAAATCCTGTACAATGTGGCGCTTATGATCATCATGAGCCTTTTGAGCTTATTCCTTTTCTTTATCTTTTTAAATAATCCGGTTGATAACAGCCTTCGTTTTACAGGCATTGTAATATTAGGTGGTGCCAGTATAAGTATTGTGTTCACATTAATGAGCGCCATTGCGGCAAAGGCACAGCAGAATGCTGCTTTGATCGCAATACTCGGATTCCCGGTCATATTGCCGCAACTTTTATTACTGATGCGCCTTAGTAAAGCGGCTTTTGCTGAGGTTTTCAGGGAAGGGGCAGTATTGCAGTTAGTAGGACTAACTATGGGGCTTGATATACTGGTAATAGCTATGGCTATCATTTTATTTCCTTATTTGTGGAAAGACTAGCAACTTTAAAATAACCCAAAACTCAAAACAAAAAACTCAAAACTCTCCCCTATCTTTGCCCACTCAATAAATTTCTCTTTTTTGAAGAAAAACTGGTGGAAAATATTGTCCTTTCTTTTATTGATCTACACAGTTGTAGGTGGTTTTTTGATGGATGTGCCCCGCTTGTTTATTCTTAACGAAACCATCCGTAATCTTTACTTTCATGTGTGTATGTGGTTTGGGATGATGATCCTTTTTGGAACCAGCTTTGTATATAGTGTTAAATACCTGCGTGGCTTTAATTTACGCAATGATATTTTTGCCCACCAGTTTGCTGCAGTGGGTTCATTTTTTGGCATACTGGGTTATGCCACGGGTACAATCTGGGCAAATTATACCTGGGTTACCGATCAAAGCCAGTCGTTGGGCAGCATATTAAAAGAGCCCAAACTTATTGGTGCTGCCATTGCCTTATTAATTTATGGGGCCTATTTTGTTCTGCGTGGCTCTTTTACCGATATAGATAAAAAAGCCCGTGTCAGTGCGGTGTACAATATTTTTGCCTTTGCTATGCTGTTTCCAAGTATTTGGATAATTCCAAGGTTAGTCGGAAGTTTACATCCGGGTGCACCGGGCAGCGAAAGCGGTAACCCGGCATTGAATTTTAAAGATATTGACAGCCGTTTGCGAATGTTTTTTTATCCTGCAGTTATTGGCTGGACCTTGTTGGGTGTGTGGATAGCTACATTGAAAATAAGATTACAATTAATTAAAGATAAATCATTGATAAATGAATAAGCGTTTCTCGTTTTTTGTTTCTCGTTTTTTGTTTCTCGTTTGTGGGATACTTATTAATGTTGTTGCATTTGCACAGGATAAACCTGAAATGGCAGATGTAATGCGGAGCAATGGTAAAATTTATGTGGTGGTTGCAGTATGCCTTACCATTTTAATTGGCTTATTCATTTATGTTTTTTTATTGGATAGAAAAATAAGCAGGCTGGAAAAGGGGAGGGATTAATGAGAACCTGTTGCATAAAGTACAAATAGTACAAGAGTGCGACGCAACGATGATGCTATCAAATACAATAGCTGGAAACAAAAAAAATGAACCTTAGCTTGAGATGCTTCGTTCCTCAGCATGACAGCCAGGTGAGAATAACGTTTTACAATTAACAATTAACAATTAACAATTAACAATTAACGAATAACGATTAACGATTAACTTTTTCAAATAACGATTGCTAAAATAAAACCAATTTTATGAGTGCTCACCAGCCATACAGCTTTTTCCAGAGTGTGGAAAGAAGCTTTGACAAAGCCGCCAAATTTACCAAATGGGATTTGGGGATTTTAGAACAGATTAAAGCCTGTAACAGTGTTTACCAGATGCGTTTCCCGGTTAAGCGAGATGACGGAAGCATTGAAGTAATTGAAGCTTACCGTGTACAACATAGCCATCACAAAGCACCCTGTAAAGGAGGTATCCGTTTCAGCGATGAAGTGAACCAGGATGAAGTAATGGCATTAGCCAGTTTGATGACCTATAAATGCGCCATCGTTAATGTACCGTTTGGTGGTGGAAAGGGTGGAATAAAAATAAATCCGAAGAAATACAGTGAGTATGAACTGGAAAAAATTACCCGTCGTTACACATCAGAATTAGTTAAGAAAAATTTTATAGGCCCGGGTATTGATGTTCCGGCTCCTGATTACGGAACCGGTTCAAGAGAAATGGCATGGATAGTTGATACTTATGCTTCCTTAAAACCGGGCGAAATTGATGCAGCCGGTTGTGTAACCGGTAAGCCGGTAACGCAGGGTGGTGTACGTGGCCGTACAGAAGCAACCGGCCTGGGTGTTTTCTTTGGCATACGTGAAGTTTGTAATATGACCGATATAATGAAGAAGCAGGGGTTAAGTGTTGGTATAGAAGGAAAGACTGTAGTGGTGCAGGGAATGGGTAATGTGGGATACTACTGCGCTAAATTTTTCAGGGAGCATGGTGCATTGGTAGTTGGGATCGCTGAATTTGAAGGAGCTATTTATAATGCCAAGGGTTTAAATGAAGAAGATGTTTTTCAACATCGGAAAAAATCAGGCTCAATTTTAAATTTCCCGGGTGCAACAAACCTGGCTAAGAATACTGATGCACTGGAACTGGAATGTGATATCCTGATTCCTGCAGCACTGGAGAATGTGATTAATGGCGACAATGCTCCAAAAGTAAAAGCAAAGATCATTGGCGAAGCAGCCAACGGGCCATGTACCCCCGAAGCAGATGAAATATTTGCAAAAAAAGGAATTTTATGTGTACCCGATATGTACCTGAATGCCGGTGGTGTAACCGTAAGTTATTTTGAGTGGTTGAAAAATTTAAGCCATGTTCGTTATGGCCGCATGGAAAAACGTTTCACGGAAAACCTGAACACCCATATACTTAGCCAGATAGAAGAACTGAGCGGCAAAAAAGTAAGTGATGCCGAACGTACATTCATCATGCATGGCCCCGAAGAGCAGGACCTGGTGCATAGTGGTTTGGAAGAAACAATGATATCTGCAACAAGAGAGATAATGGAGATATGGAAAAGCAACCCGGAAATTCCTGACATGCGTACAGCTGCTTATATAAGTGCTATTAATAAAGTAGCCAATAGTTATGCCGAGTTAGGTATATTCCCATAAAATATATGCCTGCTAAAAAGATCCCATCCCGACCTGGTCGGGATGGGATCTTTTTATGGAGGTTAGCTGTGATGATATCATTATAGTTTCACCACGTTCATCTTTTCAGAGATCAATGTTTGCCTGCTTACCTGGAAGACAACTGTTTTCCCGGTTTTTCTGCTGCTTATCTCAAATTTTAAAACAGCATCACCCAGGTCATCGGTGTTCAGGATAAACTGTTTTGAAAATTTTTCCCCTTTTACATCGGCGCTATATAATACAGCTCCGTTTTGATCAGCAATGGAGATCGTGAATTGATTCTCTTCTTTTGTGCCTGAGAAATTCAACTGGATCAGGGGCTGGTTTTTAATGGTGCCTGCAATTCTTAATTCTACCGGTACAGCAGTGGTTCCTTCTGCAGTATCAGTTGCACTTGCCTGTACAAATGACAGTAACGTAAAAAGAGCGGTTACGATGATGCTTTTTGTGTGTTTCATAAAATTTAATTTTAAAGGTTAATAAACTGTTTCCGAAAATTTTTTCAAGAAAGCAATCGGAATGGCTGACATATAGCAAGTGAAAGTTAAAGGGTGCGGAAAACTTCCGCCGGTACGGGCAATTGAAAGAGATCAATTGCTTTGATATTGTAAATGTAGATCAGTATTTTTAGTGGTGCATACCAACATGAGTTAATTTTTGTATTGCCCAGCCTGAATAAAATGCCTGGGACCCCTGCCTGTAGTGGGTTTTAATAAATAGATCCAATTACATCCAAGAGTGAATGTTACATTATTGTTAACTGATCATCAGTATTAATTTAGTGAGGCGTTGGTTCAATAAGGTCCCATAAGTTGCCGTACAGGTCTTCAAAAACAGCAACGGTTCCGTATGCTTCATTTGATGGTGGCCGTGCAAAATTTATTTTTTGCTGCAGCAGGTTATTATAATCTCTCCAAAAATTATCTGTATATAAAAATAAAAACACCCTGCCACCGGTTTGATTGCCCACCCGGCTTTTTTGTTCTTCATTGGCAGCCAGTGCCAGTAATAAACAACATTGGCCTCCTCCTTTGGGTTTCACCATCACCCAGCGCTTTGTTTCACTTAGCCGGGTATCTTCAATAAGATCGAAATTTAATTTTTGGGTATAGAATGCTATGGCTTCATCATAATTGTTTACTACTAAAGCAATGTGGGCTATGTGCTGGTTCATTTTTCACGGTTTGTTTAATTCTTAACGAATTAAAAGTAGGATATTAAAATGAACCGGCTTTTTGCATCTCCCCGGGAAAGAAAAATGTTTATTCATTAAGCAACTGCTGTTTCCTGCAGGGTTATCTGCGTCATCAACGCATGCATATCAAGTATGCCCCAGTGTGCTATGAATTTTCCGTCCTTCAGCTGGATGATGTCGATCACATCCATAACTACTTTTTTACCGGTTGGCTGCACACCAAAGAATTCGCCCTTATGGGTGGCATGAAAAGATTTACGGGTGGTAACCTTATCGCCTTCTGCAACCATATCCTGTATCTCAACTTTCAGATCGGGAAAAGCCGGCTTTAAAAGCTGGTTAAAAAAATAGATGATCGCTTCGGGGCCCTGTGGTGAACCAGGAGGAGCTGAGTGATTGATGAAGTCAGCTGAAAAGATCTCATATACCGTGTTTACATTTCCGCCTTCAATAAATTCTTTGTTTACCCGGCGGACGATCGCTTTGTTTTGTTCTGTTGTCATGATTGACATAAATTTTAAAATTAATGATGAGTATGATGATACAAAACTCATCATTCTGCCACCAATAGTTTGGTGTAAATCCGGCTTTTAATGGGATGATTACGACTGCCTGCGGAAATCAAGGGGTGTTTGCCCGCCATTTTTTTTAAAGAAGCGGTTGAAGTGGGAAGGATCGGCAAATTCAAGTTTGTAAGCGATCTCAGAAACAGACATTTTAGAGTGAAGCAAATATGCTTTGGCTTCCATCAGTATCATTTCATCTATCAGTTGGTGGGCAGTTTTGTCTGAGCAGGACCTGATGGCCCTGTTCAGGTGGTCGGGAGAAACATGGAGCATGGCCGCATAAGCAGCCACTTTGCGCTGCGACAAAAAATGCGCTCCTACCAGTTTAAGATAACTGTTGAATAAATGCTGCGATGTATTGGACGCACCGTAACCCGAAAGCAGCAAGTTGCCATAATTGCGGTTAGCATGAATAAGGATGAGCTGGATATACAACCTTACCGCTTCACTGCAGCCCGGCTTGTTTTTCTTTATCTCATCATTCATTTTAAAAATAATACCTTCAATTTCACGGGCTGTTTCATCATCCAGCTCAAAACACTGAATGCCTGAATAAGTAAGGAAAGGATACTGCATCTTTTTGTCCATCTTTAAAAAAGCCGTACTGACGAACTGCTCGGTAAAAAGCATATAGTATGTCAAAAAATCTTTACTGATATTATGCAATGAAAAAAGCTGCCCCGGTATGCCAAACAATATCCGGTTACGGCAGGACTGGTATTTTTCGAGTCCGATATTGAAACTGGCGCTGCCCTTCCTGGTCAGTCCGATCCTGAAATATTCTGTCTTTACAGGCCCAATATTCTTTTTTATGTTGACGGTGGAATAAAGTCCGAAACCATTATCCAGCAATTCGGCCGTATTATCCATTCCAAAATTACTCTTGCCGGGCCCGTCTTTGTGAAAACTGTACAGGTCGGTGTTGAGTTTTATCTTTTTTATATCAGTTGAAACGGCTTTATACATGCTTAAAAGAGTTGAACCGGTTAAAGAAACGAAATTTTGTTTAAATCCGGTAAGGTCAGAGAACAGTTTTTAGTACATGACTGTTTTCAAGTAACAACCTAAAATTATGATCGGGCCGGTTGATGACATCATTATGCTCTTTCAGGCTATGTATGAAAATGACCTGGTTTGTCCTGAGCATGGATGCATCCACTGTTTCTTCTTCAGGGTTTATAAAAGCGATGTTTTTATTGAGAAGCCCCTTCATCATTTCAAGTGATACCTCATCGGTGCCACCTCCTTTGTTGGTGTACAGGTGAATGAACTGGTGCGATGTATCTGATTGTATCCAGTTAGTGAATTTATCTACCTGGCTGTACAAGGCATCAAACAAAATGGTTTGCTTAACTTCTACTTCTCCATTCTGTAAAATATGGGCAATAACACGGAAGGCACCACTATGGCCGGCCAGTACAACATTACCGATCTGTGTTTTTTTGCCGACGACCTTTTCTGTTTTCAATTTATCCAGTACATCCTGTAAGAGCTTTTTAAAAACAGCTTTTTGCTCAAGCTTGCCGCCGTAACTATCGGGTGCATCTTTTGTTGTTTCAGGTAATATGAGTATAGCATTGCGGTTTGATGCCAGGAATTGTTTTGTCAATTCAAAATATACAGACGCACTATCAATATTATTTCTCCAGCCATGAAACCAGCAGACCACATCAACCGTCTTTTTTGTTTTTAGTTGTGGTGGTACTATAATAAGTACACTGCTGTCGTTATAATGTTCGGCTGTTGTGTACAATACATTACTATACATATGCCCCTTTGCACGGCCGGTATCGGGGAAAGAAGTGTAAGCGGATGTGATACGGAATATTTTTTCTGTTTGGGCAAATGACGACAGGCTTTGCAGGAACAATAACAGAAGTAATATAATTCTCATCTTTAGTGATTGTGATTGTAAGATACTGAAGATGCTGAATTTTAGATCCGCATTAGAGTCCTGAGATATGGACTTGTTTGAAAAGGAAAATTAATCAGGTACTATTAATTCTGTTACAGCTATGGCATTATCAAAAGCCAGGCGCATTTTCATTACGCCATGGGTACCGTCTTTAAAACTAATACCGGCAAATATTTTAACTGAGGCCACATTAAATTCATTAACACTAAAACAGCATAATTCCTTTACAGTAATGCTGCTGTTAGCAAGAGAAGCATTAGTTGCACCCTCTTCAATAGCAATATGCTTAAATACAGCTTTTTTTCCCGAGCCATTTCCCATCTTAATCACCTGGCCATTGCAGATCTTAAATCCGCTGAGTGTATATACCGTGTCGTTCTCAAACCGGGGTATATTCTTTTGTGATACTGAGATTAAGGGGTCATCCAAAAACCTGTCTTCAACCGGCACTATTAGTTCTGTAAATCTTATGGCGCTGTCAATAGCTATGTGCATGAGTACACCGAAGCTTTTCTTATTCCCGTAAGGAACTGAACACACCATTTCTACATAACTGTTATTAAGTTGCGATACCCCGAAATTTTTCAAAAGCCTTACTGTAAATTTCCTGCCGGACAAGGAAGAACTGCTGTGCCCGGATTTTACATTAATATATTTAAAAAAACCTTCTTTGCGAATGCCTTTACCAAATTCCAGTGCCTGGCCTTTATAAATTCTGAATCCGGTTGTGGTGTATAGGGTGTCATTTTCAAACCTGGGCAAAGGTTTTTGTGCTGATGATATAAGAGGATTGAATAAAAATAAGATTAGCAGCCTGATCATATCATATCATTTATTGTATAAGGAGATCTACAACTGACTCCCGAATATAAATGTATGAAATAAAAAAACCACCCGCCAATCAGCGGATGGTTTTACGAGATAAACTATATGCCTCTTTAATTTCCTGCACCAACCCTTTGCTGTTCCTCTTCAGTTGCCGATGCCTTACGGCGGCTTTGCCCCTGTTGCTTTCCAAAACGGTAAGTAAAGTTTATACCATACTGGCGGTTGTCCCAGCGGTTGCGTATAGAAATATCAACATTGCCGTACTTGGTAAGGCCACTGTAACGCTGCCAGCCAAAGGGGTCACGGGCATTTAACCGCAGGCTTGCTTTTCCTTTTAATAAATTATTTTTTGCAAGGCCAATATTCATTTGCCCCATGGGATAATTAAGTGATAGCTGCTGCACATTTTTATAATTATACCAGCCGCTCAGTTCTGCGGTCCATCCTTTGCCAATGGTAAAGCTGTTGTTGATGTTAAGGTTGAAAGATGTATAAGCAAGATCGAGTTCAACAACACTTGATTTGTTGTTCTCAATAGAGATATAGGTACCGGTGTAATGATTGCGGTACACATTACCATACAGGTTCACATTCCACCAATTGGCAATCTTCACAGGCGCACTTATGGCAAGGCCCATGTTCGTAAATTTTGCAATATTATCAATGGTGAGGAAACCAATGATCTCATTATTGCTGCCTTTTGTTCTTTTGATGATCTGTGAAATAACATCAGTTGTGGCTGTATAATTCAAAGTAGTGGTGAACTTGCCATTGTAAGTATGTTTAAGTTCGTAATTCCACGAGAACTGGGGAGTTAAGTATGGATTGCCCTGGCGGTAGCTCAATGAATCGAGGAAGAAAGTAAATGGATTCAGGTCCTGGTAGTTTGGCCGCTGCAAACGCCTGCTTGCAGAAACGGTAAGCATATTCTTTTTATTCAGCGTATAACTCACAAATGCCGATGGGAAGAGGCTTACATAACTCCGTTGTACGGTTGAGTTATTTGATATCTGCACGCCCCTGGTATTTGTGTTCTCCATCCTTAACCCTGTTTGCACATTCCATTTTTTATTCAGCTCCTTACTTGCATTTACATAAGCAGCATTTACATTTTCATCATAAATAAAATGATTGTTCCGGGAATCTGGTATCCAGTTGCCGCCTGCCTTGCGTACATAGTCAACCAGGTTATCAGATTTTACATAGCTTGATTTGATACCTGCTTCGATCCTCAGCCCGCTCTTAAATGGTTTTGTAAAATCAGACTTGATGGAATAGATACCGATACTTGCAGGCAGGTGCCCTCTCAGGAACATAGAATCAGAAGTTTGATTGTAGTTGCCATCAAAGAAACCCGTACTCAATGTCATGTCGGATACATTTTTATAAGCAGAGTAATCAAGGTCAAGTGTCAGCTCGGTACCGGCACTATCAAATGTATGTTTGTAATTTAGATTGGTGCTGAAATTTTTCCAGCTCAGGTCATTAACTGTTTTTGAATCCAGCCTGGAGAATACATTTCCGTTAAGGTTAGAAAAAGTAGTACTGGTAGTTGGGGTAGGGTGCCCGGAGAATAAGAACCCATTCAGTACAATGCCGAACGAATTCTTTTTATTGGGAGTGTAATCCATTCCCATCTTTAATGTGTAATTATTATTCCGGAACCGGAAAGCGGTATTTACTTTATTAATGCTGTCAATTTGTTTGTTGCCCTCGTAATAGCGGCTGGTGATGTCGAGCAGCCCTCTTCCTTCACGATAGTTATATACAAAATTACCGAACAGGTTTACTTTATTCTTTTTATAATTATAGTTTACCGAAACGGTAGGTTTCCAAACCAGTTCTTCTTTACCATCTCTCCTGAAAAGCGAACTGGTGTTTCCAACCGTAATGCTTCCATTAGAACCCTTCGTTTTACTTTTCTTTGTTTTAATATTAATGACCCCCGAATTACCTGATGCATCATATTTTGCAGAAGGGTTCGTCATGATCTCTATCTGGTCTAATGCAGATGCAGGAAGGTTACGTAATACATTGGCCAGGTCGGCGCCGGAGAGGTATGTTGGTTTTCCATCCATCATGATGATTACACCCTGCTTTCCTTTCAGGCTGATGTTACCGTCATTATCAACACTAACACCTGGTGATTTTTCCAATACTTCAAGCGCTGTTGCACCGGCATTGGATGGGGATGCTTCCACATTTACAACTGTACGGTCGAGTTTTTGTTCAATGAATGGTTTTGTTGAAGTGACTGTAACGCCTTCCATTGCTTTTGACTGGCTGCTTAATTCTATTGACGCCATGGCAATATCAGGGTTGGCTGCAGTAACTTCAACTGCTTCACTCATTTTTTTTGCAAAGCTTACGGCTGATGTGCTGATGATGTATTTTCCTTCTGCGATCTTATCAAAAGAAAAATTACCTGCCTTGTCGGTAATGGCAGCTTTTACCAGGGCCTTGTTATCGGCTTTTAGTAATTGAATGGTGGCAGATTCTACCGGTTTTTTATCGGCAGTAATAACGGTACCCGAAATTTTACCGGGTTTGTTTTGTGCGTAGAGTAGGGTGGTTAACAGCAATGCTGTTAAGAGCACTGAAAGTCTTTTCATGGCTAAATAATTTTGGCTTATACTTTAATTAATGGCTTTGTAAAAATGTACTAATTGCTTCGTACAGGAAGTCTAAAAAAGGATAAAGGGTAATAATTGTATATAGCAGGATTGATGTAAAATAGCGACAATAGCTAAGTGGTAACAGTGTTGGAGGGGCGGCGATAATTGCTGTGAAAGCCATGTGTAAGAGAATTCCTGGCAAAGCACATCTATACAGCTACTGAGTTTTGGATCTTTAGCTGACCGATAAAGGGCCATTCCGGCAAAAAGTTAAGTTAAAACTATTGTTTTCACTAAGCCTTGCATCTCGTGTAATATTTGACTAATTGTATCGTTTGATACAGTTCAGGCAGGTCGTATTCAAATAGTATTAATTTGGATAGGATTTGGGGTATCATTTTTGCATACCCTACAGGCTATGTGTCCGCCTGTAATGCCCTCGGCGGCCATCGCAATCAAATAAAATATCTATGAAATTCAGGTTTATTGATACAAAGCATTACAGCACAGGCATTAAGCTGCTCCTGGTTTTTATCATAATTATTTTAGGAGTTACTGTTTACGAAACAAACCAGGTGATAAAGACCGGCAGGTGGATAACGAATACCCAGGAAGTGTTAGGGTCTTCTAAAAGAATACTTACCCTTGCATTAGATAATGAATCCAGGTTCAGGGGCTATATACTTACAGGGCAAGAAACACTGGTGGAACCACTTAAAGGATCACAAAAGGAAATTTATTCCGGGCTCGACAATCTAAAAAAATTTACCAAGAATAATCCTGCTCTACGGGCCCGTATCGACTCTCTTTCATTTTATCTTGATCAAAGAATTGCCTTTACCAACTTTAGTATAAAAAACTATGAGACAAACAGTATTGATGCAGTAAGTAAGATGGTGGAAACCAGCGAAGGTAAATTATATACCAACCGCATCCGCCTGTTGGTTGAGGAGGTACAGGATGCAGAAAATAATTCGCTGATACAATATAGAAATGCCAATAATGAAAGTGTGATCAACCTGCAGCGGGTATTATTGCTGATCATCGCAGGCATTGTTTTATTACTGATCGTTTTTGCCCGGAAGGTGAGGGCCGATAATGTTGAAAAAGAAAAAGCAGCGGCTGCATTGAAAAAAATGAATGATGATCTGGAGCAAAGGGTGATGGAAAGAACACAGGAGCTGGATGCCAAAGAAAAATTATTCCGTGCTCTGGTAGAAAATAATGAAGGGATCATCTCGCTGGTCGATGAAAAATTAAATGTCATTTTCCGGAGTGCTTCCACTGCCCTTATCACCGGGCGGCAGTTTGGCGAAAATGAAAAAGTTGCCCTTGCAGAATATTTACACCCCGATGATCTTACACATGTAAAGGCATTGATGGCCCAGGCAGTTGCAAACCCGGTGAAAACGATCCCGGTCTCTTTACGGATGAAACATAAGAACGGGCATTATATCTGGCTGGAAGGTGTTATCAAGAATATGATGCATGACCCGGCCATTGGGGGCATTATTACAAACCTGCGGGATATCAGCGAACGCAAAGAAGCAGAAATAAAAATAAGGTCGGCTGTAGAACGCTATGATATTCTTTCACAGGCCACCAGTGATACCATCTGGGACTGGGATATTGTACATAATACGATGCTGTATAACGAAGGGATCACCACAACATTCGGATACGAGGCTTCTAAAGTACCCAATGTGGTTGACTGGTGGAATGAAAAATTGTACCCGGATGATTTTAAGAAAGTAACTGATATGGTAGAGGAGGTCTTTGAAAAAGGGCTGCAAAAATTTCAACTTACCTACCGGTTCCGCTGTGCTGATGGATCGTATAAATATGTTTTTGACAGGGCTTATGTAATGTTTGATGAGCATAATAACCCCTGCCGGATGATCGGTGCCATGCAGGATATCAGCTCACAGGTAGAAGAGGACATGCGGGTGTCCAAGGCCATCATTGATACACAGGAAAAGGAACGGCAGTATATCGGGGCCGAACTGCATGATAATGTGAACCAGGTATTGGCCAGTTCGCTGCTGGTGCTGGGAATGATCAAGAATGAGAAAATGAGCAAAAAAGACAGCCTTGAATTCATAGAAACGGGTAAGAGCTATATTAACAGTGCCATTGAAGAATTGAGAAAACTATCGCATGAACTGGCACCTGCGTCCTTTGATAACCTTACTTTGGAAAATGCTTTTGAAAGCCTTCTGCATGACTTTAATATAAACAAGCAGTTTAAAATAAAATTCAAATTTGATGAGCTATGTAATATGGTCAATGATGATATACAGATAAACCTGTACAGGATCATGCAGGAACAAATGAAGAACATTGTGAAGTATGCCGAAGCCCAAAAAATTGAGGTAGAAGTGTCCCGGTCTAACGGTTCTATCAGCCTGCGGATCTTTGATAACGGAAAAGGCTTTGATGTGAAGACCGTTAAGAACGGTATCGGCCTTAGTAATATTAAAAAGAGGGCCGAATCATTGTCGGGTAAATTTGTGTTGAACTCGGCATCGGGCAAGGGTTGCGAAATAATAGTAAATATCCCGGTGAATGAAATATCCATGTCTAAGACTGGTTAGTGTAATAAGGCTTTTCTGTACCTGCTTATGCCTGCTCCAAAAAACTAGCCTTCATTTTTCCCATCAGGTCGGTCTCTAACATGCGGTGGGCAATGCGTATCATATTCTTAAATGCCATGGCGTGGGAGATACCGTGGCCAATGATTATAGGTTTGGCTACACCCAGTACAGGAACGCCGCCATATTGTTCAAAATTAAAGCGGGAAAAATGTTCATCGTTTATTTTGCGGCGCTGTACAATATCATAAATGCTTTCGGCTAATTTTAAAACCACGTTGCCGGTAAAACCTTCGCAAACAAAAACATCAGCTTTGTTCAATAAAATATCACGGCCTTCTACATTGCCAATAAAATTTATTTGTTTGTTTTCTTTTAAGAGGGGATAAGTGGCTTGTGCAAGAATATTTCCTTTGCCTTCTTCCTCGCCTAAGTTTACCAGCCCCACTTTTGGCTCATCAAAATTTAAAATGTGCTTTGCAAACAATGAGCCCAGGGTGGCAAACTGGTTCAGGTTTTCGGGTTTGCAATCTGCATTAAGCCCTACATCAACCAGCAAACCCAAACTGCCATCTTCACGTGGCATATAAGCGCCAATGGTTGGGCGTAAAACTCCTTCAATGGCTTTGATGCTGAACAAAGCGCCTACCATCATAGCGCCTGTATTACCTGCACTGATGAATGCATCTGTTTTACCTGTTGCCAGCAAATGAAAACCTATGGCAATGGAAGAATCTTTTTTTTCTTTAAGCGCTTTGGTCGGGTGTTCATGCATTTCAATAACCTGTTCGGCATGAACGATGGAATATTTATCAGCAGGGATGGGATGATCAGCAAGATGTGCTTTTATCTTTTCTTCATCGCCAATTAATGTGAGGTGAATATCAGCTGTTGCAGTATGTAAAAATTCGGCGGCTCCTTTCACTGCTTCAAGTGGTGCAAAGTCGCCTCCCATCATGTCCAAACCAATATTCATAGTACCTTCTTTAAATGCAAAAATTCTAAATCAGAAACTCTGTTTATCGAATTTCGGATTTAGAATTGATACTTTGAAAAATATTATGCTTTTAGCGGCGCTTTTTCAGCTACTAATTTTCCTTTGTAGTATAATTTTCCTTCGCTTACGTGGGCACGATGGCGCACATGTGTTTCGCCTGTTGTTTTATCAACACTCAAAGTTGTTTCAGAAGCCTTATAATGTGTTCTTCTTTTTGCACTGCGTTGCTGTGAGTGGCGCCTTTTTGGATTTGGCATATCGCTTAATTTTAAATTTTAATTAATTATTGCTTTTTAGTTTTTTCCTTTCTTGTCTTTTTAAACTGCTCCAGCCCTTTCCACAACTGGTTGGCGTTTGTCTGTTCATTCTTCACTTCCATTGCCTTCAATTTCTCCAATACTTCTTTGTTGCATTGTGGCCCGCCCATTTCTGTTTCGCTGCACATCTTCTGCAACGGAAAACTCAACAATACAAATTCATATATCCAGTTACCAACATCAATATGACTCTCCGTCCTGGAAATATAAAATACATCCGGGTCTTCTTCCTGTCCATTCATTTCATCGGGATTTTCAACCAGCTTTACCAGCATATTAAATTCATCCCAGATATCCATGGTCAATGGGTTACCACAACGGTCGCAGGTTACATCTGCCTTGCCCCCGATTTCAAACTTAAGCAGCATGAAACTGCTCTTTTTGTCGAGCAACATCTTAATGCTAGCTGTACAATTGGTAAAGTCAGGATCTCCTTTTTCAGCAAAGAACTTATCATCCACCACGTAATTGAACTCATGGATTCCCGGTTTCAACCCCACAAATGCTATCTCAAATGTCCGTTTACCCGCCATTACGTATGGTTTAAAGGACGGCAAAGGTAAGGGAATATTGGCAATTTTCGGGTTCAAAAAGAGAGATTTTATTGGCGTAACAGCTATTGGCCCTGCTTTTACTATTTTTAGGGCGATATGAAGTTTAAAAGATCCCTTTTATTTACACTGGTTTTGCTGATCATTGCTCTATTAATACATATCTATTCCCTCAATTCTTTAAAGGTAGAAAGCCAATATTCGAATGGAATTTACCCTCCTTTCAGCCGTTTTTTAAGGTACTTATTGGGCTGGCTTCCTTTTAGCTTTGGCGATGTGATATATGGGTTGGTTATTTTATGGTTGATATGGAAACTTGTAAGAGGAATTAAAGCTTTATATAAAAGACAGCTAAACCGGCCAGGTTTTTTTTCAGGCTGTAAAAGAGCATGCAATATGCTGCTGACCGTATATATATTTTTCAATGCCTTTTGGGGAATAAATTATAACCGGGTTGGCATTGCGGAGCAACTGAATTTAAAAATGGAAAAGTATTCACTGGATGACCTGAAAAAATTAAACAGCCTGCTTATTGAAAAAGTAAATGGTTCAAAGCAGGTTTTAGTTGGGAAGCAAATAAAATATCCTTCAAACAACCGGTTATTTTCAAGAGTAAAGCAGGCTTATGTGCATGCAGAAACTGTTTACCCGTTCCTGCATTATCAACCTGTTTCATTAAAACCATCTTTGTGGAGCTGGTTAGGAAATTACATGGGGTTTACGGGTTATTATAATCCGTTCACCGGCGAAGCACAGGTAAATACCTTAGTTCCAAAATTTTTACAACCATTTACTACCTGCCATGAAGTGGCGCATCAATTAGGTTATGCAAAAGAGATGGAAGCAAATTTTGTGGCATACCTTGCTGCTGCGGAATCGCAGGATACTTTATTGCATTACTCGGTTTATCTTGACCTTTTTATGTACAGTAACCGGAATCTTTTTATGAGTGATTCTGTTGCTTCAAGAGAATTCAGGAGGCAATTGATACCCGAAGTAAAAGAAGACCTTGCAGCATGGAAAACATTCAATAAAAAATATAAAAATCCTGTTGAACCCGTTTTTAGATGGGTATACGGAATTTATTTGCGGCGTAACCAGCAGCCACAGGGAGTATTGAGTTATGATGAAGTAACAGGGTTTATCATTGCTTATTATAAGAAGTTCGGAAAGATATAGTTTGTTTTAGTTTTCGTATCAGTTAAGGGAGTGAACAATTTATAGTTTGACCTGTTTTAATACTATGAAGTTATTTATATCTATATTGATTCCACTGTTTATCGGTGGTATTTCGGGTTACTTCACATCATCCGGTGTTGAGGGATGGTATGCTACGGCCAATAAACCCTGGTTTAATCCGCCAAATTGGATTTTCGGACCGGTATGGACAGGACTCTATCTGATGATGGGTATCGCATTATTCCTGGTCTGGAATGCTGATACAGCAAAAGGCCTGAAACAAACTGCTATTATTTTATTTGCTGTACAGTTGACTTTGAATTTTTTATGGTCATTTATTTTTTTTAAACTACATCAGCCCGGCTGGGCTTTTATTGATATCATCATTATGTGGCTGATGATACTGTTCACCATCATTTGGTTTGGAAAGATATCATCTATAGCTGCATGGCTCCTGGTACCCTATATATGCTGGGTAAGCTTTGCTTCGGTGTTGAATTATGCCATCTGGAAATTAAATTAAAATTTGAGTTTGTCCCTGAATGTTGCATCAAACATTATTTGTGCTTCAAAAGGGTCCAGCCAACCTTCTAATTTTTGTTCTTCTTCGGGGTTAAGGTCATTAAAGAAAACAGCAATCTCCATTCTTGTTCCATTTTTCATGGTAAAATAAATGACGTGGGTTAGCACAAAGCCGGTACTACCGCCTTTTACGCCATAGTGTTTAAATACCGACTGAAAGGCCTTGCTTTCCATTGGGAATTCCAATATCTCTGCAATTGGGAAAAAAGCATCTTCATCCAATACTTCTCTTTTGTTTAATGCCTGTGCGATCTCTACATATTCTTTTGTGGTAGAAGAAGGCAGGCGGTCGCTCCACATTTTTTGCAGCTTCAATGAAAATTGTTCAGGCCTGAAGGTTGATTTAAAACTGCTGTCTTCTTTCAGGTCCATATGCCTGTCATAAGCCCCCATACTATATTTTTTTTCTGACAGACTGCTTAAAGATTTAATGAGTTTATCTTCTGTTGATTTTTTGGGAATTTGATAAAGAAACAAAGAACCAACCAATGGATAAATAGCCGTATGCTGTTTTAATTTGAATAAGGTGATATTGTCTTTCACATTGTCAAAACCCAGCAGGTCCATTAAATATTCGGCATTGGCATTGCTGCTGAACATGATCATGCCACGGGCCACATCAACCAGTTTTATGCTATCACCCTTTAGTACTTTAGTATCTTTTGCATATTTCAGCCATGCCGGATGAGCACCTCCGTCTGTATTGGGAATATAGTATTTATCCAGTTCGCTGATATTAACGTAACTGTTCTCATTGATCACCTCATGTGTTGCCTGTTGCGCAAATTCAATGGCAACCATGATTTTTACCGTACTGGCAAGGGGCATTAATTTATTCTCATTCAGGCTGGCAATAACCGTATCATTCCGGGTTATATAAACCGATGCCCTGTTTTTATTTGCAGTAATAAAGTTGAAAAAAGAATCTGCTTTAGCCGGTTGAAGTTGCGCTGCAGCTGTATTGATAAGCAATAGCGTAAACAAATAAATAAGACAGTACCTCTTTTTGTAAAAGAATTTTGGTTTCATCGGTTAGTAATTTAAAAGATGAATAAAAAAGTGGTAAAATTTTTAAAAATTGTTTTTCCACATCATGCTTTCCACGGGTTTGTTATGCTGGCCGCTGTACTTTGCATTTTTCTTCTGGTTATACTTTACTTCAATTTCACCATCCACCGGGAAATAAATGAGCTGGCCAATGGGCATACCGGCATAAACCCTTACCGGTTGCTTCACAGAAATTTCCAGTGTCCAGTTACCACAAAAACCAACATCGCCTTTACCTGCGGTGGCATGTATATCAATGCCCAAACGGCCCGTACTTGATTTGCCTTCCAGGAAGGGAACATGGGCATGTGTTTCGGTATATTCTTCTGTTACACCCAAATAAAATTCGTGGGGATGGAGTACGATCCCTTCTTCAGGGATCTCAAAGTGGTCAATGGTATTGTGCTTTTTGGCGTCAAGTTCCTTGTTTACATAGCGGGCCAGGTATTTACCCAGGTGTACATCATAGCTGTTACTGCCGAGGCATTCCCTGTCGTATGGTTCAATTTTAATAGTGCCTTTTCCTATTTCTTCCAGGATACGTTTGTCGCTTAAGATCATTCTTTGATTCGTTAATTGGTTAATTCGTTAATTTGTAAAAATAAATATTCAACACTCAATATTCCATATTCAATTTTCAATATGCCGCTGGTTTATCAACAAAATATTAACGCCACAACAAAAATAGCCGTTTGGCATATTACGGAGCCGGAAGATTTTTTTTTGGTACAGGTTCCGCTGCAAAGAGAGATCAGGCATTGGCATAAGCGCCTGCAGCATCTTGCGGGGCGATTATTATTAAAAGAACTATATCCTGATTTCCCGGTTGCATTGATACAGATCGCTGATACCAAAAAACCTTTTTTGGAAAATGAGCCTTATCATTTTTCCATTTCGCATTGCGGAGATTATGCAGCTGTGATCGTAAGTAAAACTTACAGGGTGGGAGTGGATGTAGAACTGATCAATGAAAAAATTGAGCAGATACAGCAGAAGTTTGTGAGCAAGGAAGAGTTTAAAATATTCACTGACAAATTTTCAATGCCGGGTAATCATTGTTTAACGCTCTGCTGGAGTGTTAAGGAATCGGTTTATAAATGGTGGGGCAGGGGTTCGGTGGATTTTAAACGAAGTATTGTTTTGAAAACAATCAGCGGTGACAGCACTGAAGGAACTGTTCATTGCCTTTTTAAAAATGAAAGAGACCTGGTGATACATTATTTAGCTTTCAATAATAATTTTCTTACCTGGGTGTTAACAGATCATTGATCATTCGCCTCATCGGCTGTTCCTTCCAGCAATGGAATATCTCCCACCGAAGCACCGGCAATTCCTTTAACAGAACCATACATACCACTGGTACTGAGCAAAACTTTTTCTAATTGCTTTTCTCTTTCTTTCCATATTTTTTCCATCTGTATCCTTTCTTTCATGATACCCTGTTTCATGGCCATGAAGCCTTCCACAATGGCTTCCATCTGTCCACGAAATTCATTACCGGTCAAATAATCGTACAGCATCTGCATTTTATCGCCCTTGCCTTCCTGGGCTTTTTGTATCTCATATACTTTAATTATTCCAGCACGCAACAAATGAGCAACACTAGCGGCTTCATTAAAATTGCAGATCCATATTCCTTCTTTTTCGCCAAACCTATCCATATCTTTTGGAAAAGCCTGCGTTACCAATATGGCCACATCAGCGCCTGTATTCCTTTTATCTGCTTTTAATTTATCTACCCAGCTATTACTCCAGGCCTTTGTACGCTTGCTTTCATAAATGATCTTGCCGCAAGCTGTACCACTATTATTTCTCACAGTTTGAATACAATCGGCGCCTTCCACGCCTTTTCCAACTTCTTCAATCAGGTCAAAGGGAAAATTTTCTTTCAGAATTTCTTCCAGCAAAATTTCCTGGCTTTCGCCCTGCAGTTGCATACTGCCCTGTTCACTTTTTCGTTTCAGTTCTTCAATTAGTTTTTGCTGCTGTTCCATCTGCAGTTTGAATTCTTTTGTCTTCAGGTCAAATAACTCCTGTTCTCTTTTTATAGTATTGTCTTCGATCTCTTTACGTTTTTCCAAAAATCTTTTTTCCAGTTCCATTTCAAAATTCTTCTGCTTTTCTTCAAGGGCCGATTTATCTCTCAATAATTCCAGCTCTTTTTTCTGCAGTTCCTGCAGTTGCTGTGTTTTTACTCTTGCATCCTCTTCCAGCACTTTTAGTTTGGCGGCAGTTTCTTCACCTGCCTTTTTTTGGGCTGTTGTTTCTATAGCAGTTTTTTGTTTTTCAAATTCTTCCTCTTTTTTCTTCTGCCAGTCCATCATTTTGCCACGCAGTTCTTTTTCCAGTTCACTCTTCAGGCTTTCATTCAGCTCAAACTGGTGACCACAATTCGGACATATTATTTCATTTGCCATCTGCTTCTTTTTAATTGGGCTACAAATTAATTAATAAAAATCCGTTTTGGTAAGAAATAATGGGGGGGGTGAAAAAGATTTTTTAAAATGTTAAATCCATCGGAAACATTTATTACGTACCTCAACAGCATGCCAATTCTATCCCCATGAAGCTGCTTTCTTTAAACCAGAACTCAATCAATACATGAAAATCTACTCTCACTTCTAAATTTAAAATGTATGAAAAGAAAAATTTATGCTTCGATCATGCTGTTAGCCATGGTTGTAAACACTTTTCCTGTGTGGGCATCCAGCCACCGGGAAGCCCCAATGATCGCTGATGATCCGATGGCAGACAACACAGATGTGTATGCCTTCAAAAGTCCCAATAACCCCAACAAGATCATCCTCATCGCCAATTACATCCCCTTCCAGTTACCCCAGGGAGGCCCTAATTTCAGTCACTTCAGTGAAAATGTACGTTACGAGATCCACATTGATAACAATACCAATCACCTGGGTGACGATATTGTTTACCGTTTTACTTTTGACAGGAAGAATGAAGACCCTACCACTTTCTTCAACATACGCCTGGGTAAAGAAAATCTCAAAACAACCTACAAAGTTGAAAGGAGTATTAATGGCGGGTTTAATTTTCAAACCATCATAAACAACGGGATAGTACCTCCTCCCAACGTGGGTGCAAGATCTATCAGTTCACCAGTTGGCTTAAATGCGCCCAGTTATGAAACGCTCATGACCAATGCCATTAAAACGGCCAGTACCGGGGAACGGGTTTTTTGCGGACCTGTTGACGACCCTTTCTTTGTTGACCTTGGTGGAATTTTTGACCTTGGAGATGCCCCACGCCAGGGACCCACACAAGCTGAAGATGGTTTAAAATGTTTAAACGTTTCAACCATTGCTATAGAAGTTGATGTGAAAACCTTACAGAAAGATAATAAAACCGTAAGTCAGGCTGCAAATATCCTTGACCCCAATTTTGTGATCGGTGTTTGGGCATCTGCCGAAAGACAAAAGATCAGGGTATTGAATGAAGTTTCTGATGGCGGCCGTGGCGATCATGGTACCACCATTTATTATGATGGAAAGGCTGAATCATACTCCGGTCCATGGATACAGGTTTCAAGATTAGGAATGCCATTGACCAATGAAGCCGTTATTCCAATCGGCGAAAAAGATCTTTGGAACAGGTTAACACCTTACCAGGACCTTGACAGGCTGAATAAATTCGGTAAGTATTTTTATAATCCCGAACTGGCTTTGTACATGGATGATGCACAATTTGGTGGTGCAATCCCCGCATTATCACCTTTAAGGATCCAAAAAAATTCTTTGGGAGCCTTTGGTTTTGGTAACGGGCAAAATGGCTTATTTCCATTAAAAGGAAGTGCCGCTTTAAATGGAACTGCTTTGAGTGAAGCAAACTTCGGTGGTTTATTATTACCGGGTCCGGGCAAGCCACGTTCAGTTGATCTTTACCCGATCTTCAATACAGGTGTTCCTAATATGAGACCTTATCAACTTGCAACCGGCAAGGGTGGTAATCCGCTTGCAGCAGGAAAACCTTTTATCAGTAATTTTCTTCCCAATGGTGGTGATATGCTTCGCCTGAATATGGCAGTGCCGGCTACCTCACGTACTTCTCCTGATTTCAGTTCAGAAGGATTGTTGCAGGCGGCGGTTTTGGGATTACTCGATTCAAGGTTCAATACCAATACCAATATCCAGTTTATTCCCAATATGGATGGATTTCCTAATGGCAGAAGACTGGAAGATGATGTAACAAGGATTGAATTGCAGGCGGTGAGTGGAATTGTTTTGTCTGTACTTGGGTTGTGGTATGATGATTATATTCCTGGTACAAGTCCAAGCCCGGTTACTCCACAGCTTTTAAATGTGGTTACTTACAATACGGGTGTGGGTGCAAATGATATTGCATTTAAAACATCGTTCCCTTATGAACAAACCCCGTGGGCGGCCACACATAATTGCGATTGCACACCAGCATTTGCAGGTAAGTCTTCACCATTGACCAATTATGGCCAGCCGGATATCAATAAAAGTTTTGGCTCTTTATTAAAAGCACCGGATGTGGTTATGAAGACATCACCCAACCCTTTTGTGGATAATACAAACATACAATACCAGTTAAAAACCCCGTCGCAGGTAAATATTACAGTGTATGATGCACAGGGTAAAGCAATAAAGGTATTGGTTGATAAAAAACAAGATCCGGGTAGTTACATAGAACACTTTAATGGCAAAGAATTAGGATCTGGCATTTACTTTATAAAAGTATCGCAGGATGGAGCTGTTAAGCAAACAATGAAGATCGTTAAAAATTAAAAAAGAAAGAAGAGGTTGCATTGGCAGTATAGCATGCATTGTAATTGCAGCCTCTTCTTTTAAAAAGACTTAACTCTCAAATCAAAACCTTAATACTGTAGAACTTAAACTTATCAAAATGAAAAAAAAATACCTTAATATAATTTTACCGGCTTTTTTTATCATGGCAGTGGGATTTGTTATCATAAAGTATAAGAACAGGCAGGCAGCTGAAAAAAATATCGTTTTTGTTCTGTTGCCACGTAAAAATAATACCGGCAATGCCGAATGGCTTTTTGCAAAAAAGAATGCAGATAAGCTTATTGCTAAAATAAAAAATGATCCGGGGGATACAAGATCAGCACTTGCATTGGCCAATGCCTATATTACAGAAGGGAGGATAAGTGGCAATACAGCCTATTATGATAAGGCTGCAATGAAAACGGTGGACATGTTGCTTGCAAAAGAACCCGGTAATTATGAAGCATTGATGTTGAAGTCGCTGGTACAGTTATCACAGCATCATTTTGCTGAAGGACTTGCCACAGCAAAACTTTCACTTAGCATAGATTCAAACAGCGCATTTATTTATGGATTATTGGTAGATGCCAATGTAGAAATGGGAAATTATGATGAGGCGGTTGCCGCTGCAGATAAAATGGTTTCAATAAGACCTGACCTTCGTTCTTATTCCCGTATTGCTTATTTAAGGGAACTCTATGGAGATTATCCCGGCGCAGTAAGCGCCATGAAGCTGGCTGTGGCAGCAGGAATACCGGCAGAAGAATCAACTGAATGGTGCAGAACCCAATTGGGTAAACTATATGAAAGCATGGGCCAGATCGAAAAAGCTTCTTTTCAATATAATTTAACGCTTGCAGCCAGGCCGGGTTATGCGAATGCATTGGCAGGATTGGGCCGTATTGCTTCTTATGAAAAAAAACAGGACAGCGCTATTTATTATTTTGAGCAGGCTGCAAACTTTATTACAGAACTGGGAATAAAAGAAAGTCTTGCTGATGCTTACATAAAAGCCGGCCAAACCGAAAAGGCAAAAGCAATTAACAAAGTAGTCATTGATGAAATGAATAAAGCGACAAAAGCGTCGATCGATGATCCTAATGCAGGGCATTACACAGATATGGAACAGGCTTATGTGTACCTGCAAAATAATAATTATGATAAAGCGCTGGAACATGCTATGGCAGAATACAAACGCCGGCCAAAAAATATTGAAGTGAATGAAACAATGGCCTGGGTTTATTATAAAAGAAATGAAACAGGGAAAGCCCTGCCATACCTTGATGCAGCTCTTGTAACACATAGCATGAACCCTGTACTATTATGTACTGCAGGATTGCTGTATGTAAAGACAGGTGATGTGGAAAAAGGAAAAAGATTTCTTGAACTCGGATTAAGAAATGATCCTGTTATGCCGGAAGATATTAAAAAAGAAAGCGGGGAAGCTTTGAAGCAATTGATGGCTAATAAATAAAAGCTTCTCATTTAGAGAAGCTTTGTGCCCGAGACTGGATTCGAACCAGCACGCCGTTTCCAGCGCCACCACCTCAAGGTGGTGCGTCTACCAATTTCGCCACCCGGGCAGGTAAAAAGTTAAAAGCGTTTCAAAAGTTTAAAAGGTTTAAAGTTTTAAACTTTTCAGAGCTGCCTTCTTGCAGGCAGGTTGCAAATGTAAAAGTTTAGCCGTGCATAAAAAAACAAAAGGCAAAGTATATCATGCTTATCCCTTATGGCTTGAAGCTTGCAGCTATTTCTTCAATACAATCCTGAACGTAGTTCCCTTTCCCGGCTCTGAATTTTTTACAAACAATTCCCCTTTATGATACTGTTCAATAATACGTTTGCATAAAGTTAAACCAAGTCCCCATCCTCTCTTTTTAGTGGTAAAGCCTGGTTTAAAAACCTTGGCAATATTTTGTTTGCTGATACCCTTGCCCGAATCGGTTACATCTACAATTACCTGTGCCGTTTCATTTTTTATGTTGATATTGATATTGCCTTTCCCTTCCATAGCATCCAAACCATTTTTCAATAAATTTTCTATCACCCAATCAAACAGGGGGCCGTTGTTCATTGCCTTTATTTCTTTTTCACCATTGGTATCAACAGTGAAACTTACTTTATCCGGCGACCTTCTTTTAATATAATTTACCATATTCTCTACCTGTGCTACAATATCATTTTCTTCAAGCTGTGGTGTGCTGCCTATTTTTCCAAAACGGTCACTCACTAATTTCAACCGGTCAACATCTTTACTCATTTCCGGTACAATTTTTTCCATACCCGGTGTTTCTTTCAGTATTTCAACCCAGCCCTGTAAGGAAGTGAGCGGCGTACCCAATTGATGTGCTGTTTCTTTTGCCATACCTGCCCAAACCTGGTTTTGTGTTGATTTATTGCGGGTGGAAATGGCGATCAAAGTAATGATGATGAACAGGGCAACAATGATCAACTGAACTATAGGGTAATAACGTACCTCTTTTAAAAGTTCAGAATCGCCATAGTAATATTTGTTGATGATCAGCGGGTCTTTATTGATCTCCACTGATATGGGCTCATTTTCTTTTTTGAATTCAGCTAATTTTCTTCTCAGGTAATTGCTGTCTTTTTTGATCTGCACCGTATCAAGATTCAGTACTGATCCGGATGGATTGTCATTCTCATTTGTTTCAATGATGGGAATGTCGGTATTCTCCGAAGTGATGATATTGGTAAGCTGTAAAGCCGATGCTTCGGTTGTGGCTGCCCTGGTTTTTAAAGACTGAACCCAAACATTCACTTTTTTCCTTTCATCTACCGCAATTTTTTTTGACAGGTATTGCGAATAAAATATGGTTCCTGTTACAATGACTATTGCAACAATGGCCAGTACCGAACGCCAGTTAAATAAGGCTGTAAACATTTGGTAAAAATAAGAAATAAGTCAGGAGTTAAGAGCTATAAGTTGAAAGTTATATTTTAAAAGTTATAAGTTATAAGTATGTTTGTGCATTGCATATCTGTAGCTGATAAAAATGACACAACCATTAGTAGCCATTGTTATTTTAAACTGGAACGGCAAACAATTTTTAGAAAAATTTCTGCCTTCGGTAACTGCATCTGCCTATACCAATAAAAAAATAATTGTTGCTGATAATGCATCAACGGATGATTCAGTTAATTTTTTGCAACAACAATACCCGCAGCTACAGATCATTCAAAACAAAAGCAACGGAGGTTTTGCAAAAGGTTACAACACTGCCTTAAAACAGGTTCAGGCCGATTATTATGTTCTGTTGAACAGCGATGTGGAAGTTACATCCAACTGGATAAGCCCGGTAATTGAATTAATGGAATCGGATATATCTATTGCAGCCTGTCAACCTAAAATATTAGCTTACGATAATAAAAATAAATTTGAATACGCCGGTGCCTGTGGCGGATGGCTTGATAAATTTGGCTACCCGTTTTCAAGAGGCAGGGTGTTTGATGAATGTGAAAATGATACCGGGCAATATGACACAGTGCAACCATGTTTTTGGGCAAGTGGTGCAGCTTTTTTTGTAAGATCATCGGTTTTTCATGAACTAAATGGACTGGATGAATTCTTTTTTGCCCACCAGGAAGAAATAGACCTTTGTTGGCGCATGCAGTTAGCCGGGTATAAAGTTTTTGTACAACCGGCTTCGGTTGTATATCATGTTGGCGGTGGTACATTGCCCCGGGGAAACAGCCGCAAAACCTTCCTCAACTTTCGCAATAATCTTATCATGCTGGCAAAAAATATTTCATTTGGCGCAGCCACCTGGAAGATCCCATTAAGGATATTATTAGATGCAGTATCGGCATGGCGTGGTTTATTGGGTGGTGACAGTGGGTATTTTTTTGCCATATTAAAGGCGCATTTTCATTTTATTGGCTGGCTTTGCCGGGATAGAAAATTTTCAGTTTTCCCGGTTAAGAAAGGCGGAAAGCCAGATGGGTGGTATAATGGCTCCGTTGTTTGGGCTTATTTTATACAAAAGAAAAAAACCTTTTCGGAAATTGTGGGTAACAAATAAGTTTTTTTGAGTTGCAGCCCTTATTTTTGCACAGCAAACTATAATACTATGAGCCAGGAAGTTATAGACAACAGTCACAAGGATTTTACACATAACTGGGTATCCACATCACGGTTTATCTGGTTTTGCCAGGTATTTTTAGTGATCGCTTTTATTTTGGGTGGTTGCTACAATTTATATACCCACCGCTATAAGGGTAAGCCAAATGTGGAAGTACCATCAAATACTTTGTACAACCCCACTTACAAATAAAATTTTTATAGTAACAGCGCAACGCTTATTTTTGCCCTCCGAAAATAGGTAAGTTCTTTATATAAATTATTCCACTTCGCTACCATCTTCATTGAAACTATGGTGGTTAAAAAAGCTACAGTGGATAAAAGCGGAAGTAGCTCATTTGGTAGAGCATCTCGCCTGAGGCGAGACCAAGGTCGGGGAGGGATAAAAAAATAAAAATTAGTTCTTAAATATATAAGCGGAAGTAGCTCATTTGGTAGAGCACGACCTTGCCAAGGTCGGGGTGGCCGGTTCGAGCCCGGTCTTCCGCTCAAAAATCATCCCGACTAGTCGGGATTTTTTTTCACTACCACACTCGGGTGGTGGAACTGGTAGACACGCAGGACTTAAAATCCTGTTCGCAGTAATGCGAGTGACGGTTCAATTCCGTTCCCGAGTACTGTTTTAGCCGACCTTTCTGGTCGGCTTTTTTTATTTAGTACAATATAGGTACAACAAAATAAGATATTTTTTACTTTATCATTTATAACAACTGCTAATGAAGGAAGGCTTCACGCTGTAACTGGTCGTAGATGAAGATGGTTCTCATGGAGCAAAAAATAAGGCAACTAACTATTTTCCACTTTTAAATCTGAATGCTGCACCAATTGAATAAAATTTATCCGGTGCTTCTTTGCTCAAGCCAAATCCGGCAGAAGCGTCAATTTTAAAATTATCATTAATATAGTATGCAAACCCGGCGCCAATGTTATTCTCAGGGCTGTATTTCTTTGGTCTTTTAAAAGATCCAAATACTTCAATATAGGCAAACCATTTTTCACTTATATTAAACCTTGGCGAAAAGGTATACATATAAGCCGGAGGAAAACCAAACCTGTTCCAATTCATGCCAATATTATAACCAATGGATACAGTTTTAGATAAAGTATGCAGCATAGCAAACCTGAAATTGGCCCCATCTATGGAGTCTTTATAGAGCGTACGCAGGCGGCGGAGATTGTAATGAGCAATCAATGATGTTTTTGGCCTCAATCCTTTTTCCTGTAAAAAATTAACCTTGCCTCCTAACTGTACATTATCTATACCAGTAATCGTGCTATATCCATTAATAGACCCCTGTTTAATGGAAGCGAGGTTTGTTATTAATCTCAATTCAACTCTGCTTGTTACTCCGTATTTTGTTAATAATGATGGATGTTGAAAATAATAATCTTTTTCCGGATTAATTTTCTCAGTTTGCCTTAAAAGGCCTGTTTCAATTTGCATCCATTTCTTTGGAACCGTGGCGGGAGTATTTGTTTCACCAGGTCGTTCTGCTTCAATTTTCTCAAATTGAGCGCATACATTAAGAGAAAAAAGAGTAATTAATATGCTACATATTACCTTTTCCATTTCTATACTTATATAACTCGTAAATACTTCTTTTACTGACAGAATTATTTACAAGTAAAAGTAGGCCTTTTCCTTTTGCCCAATCATTATTACCTTATAAGCACTACATTACCATATGGATTATTACTACCATTACCATTAAGTATATAATTAGGACACCCTGGTATTGTTACCTGCCATGTATAAGTACCTATTTCACAAGGTTGCCCGTTCGAATATTTACCATCCCATGAGTAAGCAGCTAATGTTGGCCCTGTAGAATGAAATATTAGATTTCCCCAACGATCCCAAACCCAAAATTCACCCCCTGGATAGTCTTGTAAGTTCAAAGGTCTGAACAAGTCATTTACCCCATCTCCATTAGGAGTAAAGGCGGTTGGTACAACAACTTTTCTCGGATTATAATGTAAAACAGTTTGAGTATTGGAACCAACACATCCAAAATTTGTATTTTGAATGGTTAAATTATACGTGTATGTTATTGGTGGGGGTGGTGCAGGCGAATTAATATTTGTTGGCGTTTGAGGGGGCAAAGAAATTGTTGGATGTGGAACAGTAGTACTACTAAGATAAGTGGCAGGGGTCCAGGCGTATGTGTAGGAAAAAAAATTGAGATTTGGATCGTGATACTGTAAATAAAAGCTTGGAACTAGCTGCACAGGGGCTGGATTACAATTAAAAACATTATATATTCTCGGATTTACAAGCATTTTCATAACATAGTATGTGATTATGTTTGAAACTACAAATTGCGATGGATTAGAAGTTTCATATGCATACATTCTGTATTCATAAATCCCGGCAACACTTTCTGTTTGTATAAAATTCATAGTAGTAGCCCCGATAATATCAGTCCAACTACCGCCATTTGTACTTTTTTGCCACTTAAAACCTGGGTTAATAAAAGGTATTGTTGGAAGTGGCCATCGGGAATACAAATTAACAGTACCATTATCACAAATAGATGACTTATCTACAACTATGGTATTTGAAAAAGACGCAATTATTGGTGGATAACAAGGGGCAAATGAAATGTCATCAACACAAAAATCATTTCCAGACTCGTCATTATTTTTGTTAACTAAAATAATTTGTACAGCAGTAATACCAGTTGGAAGATTAAACATAAAGGATATTTTTTTCCATGGATCAGAGGGGTCATATTCTATACGATAAGAATTGCTTTGTTGAATTAAATTATTTGACAAGTCATATATTTCAAATTGAAGTCTAGGTCGTTCAAAAGCTGGATAGTTTGCTAAATTTGCTACATAAACTGAGAATTCATAACCAAAAGCTTGAGTTAAACCAGTTGCTGTAGTTCTATATACTTCTCCCCGATCTTCATTACCATCCACCATTAACATATAGCCATTTACATCATTTGGAGTATGATCTTGTGGCAATCCTATCCATTGTCCGCGACAACCGACTGTACTATTCGTTCTTGTATATTGTCCTGGGTAAAGGACACAATTTGAAATATATTGGTAACTTGTAGAAACTCCTGTTAACGGGGGGCCTGGATTAGAACCTGTGCCAAAATTTTCATAAATTGCTGATGGCCCTAAAACACCGCTACAAGTTTCTACAATTCCATCAATATAATTTACAAGGTTTATTGCTAAAGTTGCCTCAGCTCCATAAACTGCAGTAGAGGTTATACTAACGGAACCAATATCATTCAAATAGCTTGGAACATTATTCCATAATATAGTAACAGTATTTACTTCTTGGTTTATTATAGTCCCATTAGTTACGCTCCAGGTAAATTCATCATAAACTCCATTTTGAATGTCTTGAGGGTGCCAATTGACTGTATAAATTTCTATTGTCCCAGGTGTTACGTTAATTTTTCCGGAAATAGAAGTGTCGGCATAAGCAAAGAGTGATGATATGCAAAGCAGGGAGAAAAAAAATAGTTTCATAAATTTAATTTTTGGATTATGATTGGCATTATGCATTTTATATAGAAAAAATATATTTCAAAATAATCAATGAGAATCCAGATTAAATAGTAATTAAAAAATTTCACTATTAATTACCCCGTCAAAATTTTATGAATTTAGTTTCATAGAATTTTGTCCTTGAAATTGGATTGGTATAAATCAATGAAATTTCAATTGCTCCTTTCTGATTGGCATTTTTTTTAGTAATATTTACATCATATGAAGTATTTATCATGAAGCCATTAAAATTTAAACCAATAGTGGGCATTATTGAAGTACCTCTAATTGCAGTATTCCTTAACCATGCTCCCATAATGAATTGATTATTTTTGTTGATTTTAATTTGACAGGTTAACCCAGTAAACAAATCAGTAACTGATTTATCTGAATAACTGATTAGTAATACCGCATATAGTTTTTTGTCATCCGACAGATTTTTTTCCCAAGCTAAATGACTCCAAACCTGACGTGATAAGTTTAATTCTCCTCCCTGAAAAGTTCGGCTTGGCTTTGTTAAATGATGCATGGAAGTTCCCACTGTAAAAAAATTATTGGAGTTAAGCCTGCCCTGATAAACTAAACCAGCATTGAGGTCGGTATAAGTAATATCTACATTTCCGAGTTGAAAAATATCAATATTTGTATAGCCGGAATTTAACCATGACAAAACCTGATCTTCAAATATAAGATTGGGCTTTTGTAGTTTTCTTCTGGCAAAAGTTGTTTGAAAACCAATGCCAAGTTGTTGTTTGCCTTCATCATCAAGAGCTTTTTGATATGCTGCAGAAACTGATAAATACGTATTCTTAATCCCCTCTGTTTCACTTTTTTCAGCCAGCCCCAAAATTCCGATTGCAAAGCAATCATTTTCCGGTGCTATCTTATTTAAAACCTTAGAATCGAAAAAGAAAGTACTTTGAGTATATATTTTATCCTGCGCATTTATCTCTCTTCTAAATGCCCCACCAAAGCGATAGCTCTTATTATTAAATCGCCCAGTATGAGCCGGATTAATTAACAAAGGCGAAGCGTAAAATTGTGAAAATCTAACTTGACCAGTAACACTGGAATTATTTATAAAGCAAAAGAAAAATATCAAGCTAAATGGTTTTATCAAAACGGTGTTTTAAGGGTTATTGCAGTTAGGGTTAAAAATCCAATCAGGCCCAACAGTAACTCTTCTTTCCAACAAAAATAATTAGTTGTAAAAAGTAAAAAAATATTCTGAATTCCGGCAACACACAAAATTTCCTTTTAACAATTTAATAATGTAATGATACTGTTCTTTTCATTTTTGCCAATGAGAAAAATCACATGAAAAAAAAGAAAAACAACAAGACATAAGTCAGAATTCTTATTTTTTAAAGACTATATCTTATAAATGTCTTTACAGATCTGCCAGAAGGATCTCCTTGAACTAAAGCTATTTTATTGGCTTACCATTCTAGTGTATTGCCTTAATCAATAGTCCAGGATTGAATTCCATTGAAAAAATAGTTTCATTATTATGAAAGACCAAACATTTGGGGACAATACCTACGTGAAAAGCATTTGGCCACAGCCAATAGTTACTCAAGCATACCCATAAGATGGAGAGAATTCAAGAATGTTGCAATCTGGTGGAACATCATGCCATGCATATGAATACTGTAGCGATTTCATAAAGCAAAATTTGGCATAGGGTTGATGATAGGAACCATAATTGTACCATAAGATCATTCTTTGTGAATAGTTGCACTGCAATGTTGGCTGTTGTAGTTGAGATCAATTATGAAGGTTGTTCAATTTTTCGCCGCTGCGGGTGTTCCCTCTTTAAAATTTTAAATATTTTACTATACTAATGCCCCCGTCTGGTTTTCAACCAACAGGCCCATAGACCCACTGCTAATTACCTGAATAATGTGTCTATATTTCAAAGTTATCAGTTCCATCATAATAAAACCTTGCAGAAGAATAATAATAGTCTTCGGGATTACTGCATAAACCTGCCCTTACCAGATTGTAGTGAATATAATCCAGCTTTTGTGTAAACACTGCTGGAGTAATTAACTCAATACTTAATGGTTCCCGTTTCCATATCTGATACTCATGGTCATATTTGTTTACTTTAAAATCAGCGAGAAATTCTATATTATTTGCAGTTAATGAACTCTTTAACTGTTGCGTTGTATATTTCATAAATAAAGCCTGAATATCTGAAGGGGTAAAACCAAACATGGGTTGCCATATTAAATGAATATGATTTGTCATAATAAAGAAGGCATTTAACACTATTCTTTTACCTGTAACCTAAAAACTTAAAGCTGTTAATGATTATATCTTTATGCGTATCATTACTAAGCAGGTGTTGCCATTTATTAATTGTAGCGGTATAAAACTGCGGCCAGTGTTAAGGATAAGTAGTTTTAATTACACTAATTTATATAAATTTAGTGTAGTTGTTCTACATTATGCCGCTTGTTGTGAGATAAGGCCGCAGCGTCTCACGAGTGTAGTACCGGCTTGCAAATAGTTTGTGGAACACCCATAAGGGCGGAAGGCCGGAGATTTAATGCTGCTTTTTTTTAGTATGTATACATTTATTTGTACTTGTATTCCACTGATCCCATGATCCTTCCTTCTTTTGAGTAGCAGCGCTCAGTTGTACGTAAGCCGTCTTCATAATTATAACGCCAGGTAAAAAAGTAGGCTCCTTCTTTTTCGGAACTGACCATTTTAACAAGCTGTCCCATATCATCATATTCAAATGAAGATTCGGTGAACAGGGTCTTTTGATAACTGTACCGGTGCACTATATCTGTAAGCCGGTTTTTGGTATCGTAGTAATAATAATAAACTTCAGCTGTTCTTGAATTTTTTTCTATAATTATATTACCGCTTTCATCGGCCTCAAAAGCATATTGTGTGGTATCCCGGTTGTTTTTAACAAGCGTCATTTGTTGCAGTATGCCGGCAGCATTGTATGTGTACAGGTGTTGTTCAATAACAACGCCTGCATCATCGTCAGTAGAAAAATGTTTTGAAGAATTAATGGATACAGGCCTTCCTGCAGCATCATACACATGATCAATGGTAGTGGCTCCGGCTTCAGATGAGTCAACCGTTCTTTGCAAAACCCCCGCCCTGGTAAAATAAGAAATAAATGTGTTGGGGTACGACTGGTCTGTTTCGGTATAAATTTCCACCTCGGTATAATCCCTGTTTATTTTTTTTTGGCAGGTAAACCCTTCACTTTCTGTACCGTCTCCTTCAAGCGATACGACCTTAACTCCTTTAACTTTCTTCTCCTTAAGTACCGCCAGCTCTGCCATTACCTGTTTATTACTGATAATGTCGGTATAGTAATATTGGGCAATGGATGAATACCCGGCAAAGAGCAAAACAAACTGCAAAAAAAATATTCTTTTCATTTCTCAAAAGTAATGCAAGTTTGTCAACTGAAATTGTGCCGTGTGCTGAATAAACAGCCAAACTTTATTATTTTTAACAAAATTAAAGCGCATGAGCCGTCTTAAAGAAAGAAAGGAGAAGAATTGCCTGAATTGTAATGCAGAGATACAGGGAAGGTATTGCCATGTTTGCGGACAGGAAAATATTGAGCCCAAAGAATCGGTGTGGCACCTGATCGCTCATTTCTTCCGGGACATTACGCATTTTGACGGAAATTTTTTCAGCACAATAAAATATTTAATTGCCAAACCGGGTTTCCTGTCAAAAGAGTATATGATTGGCAGACGTGCAGCTTATGTTAATCCTGTGCGGTTGTACATTTTTACTTCGGCCTTTTTCTTTTTACTGTTCTTTACTTTTTTCAAATCAGACAAAACTGATACGATACAGGGAACAACAATAAATAAAAAAACGATCACTGAGATCACTAAGATGGATTCTGTTGACTTTGCAGATTTTACCCGAAACATAAATAAGGAAGACGGGAAGGCTGATAAGCCGATGACCAGGGCAGAGTTCCAGGTTTACCTTGATACAGTCCTTGCTTCTGCCAATACCAACATCATCAATGTGAAATACAAGACCAGGCAACAATATGATTCTGCCCTGAAAGCAGGTAAAGGAGATAACTGGATCGAACGTACATTCATCTATAAGCTGATCGACATCAATAATAAATACAATGGCAGGAAACTTGATGTCTTCAGGGATTTTAAAGAACTGCTGTTACACAGCCTGCCGCAACTTCTCTTTCTTTCCCTGCCATTGCTGGCCCTGCTGCTGAAATTAATTTATGTAAGAAGAAAAAACTTTTATTATGTAAACCACGGTATTTTCAGCCTGCACCTTTATATTTTTATTTTCCTGGCCTTACTGGCCATCTTCAGCCTGGATAAACTGAATTCAGGGCTGCACTGGTGGATCATAAATGCGGTAATTTTTTTATTATACGTGAGTTTGTTTTTTTATGAATACAAAGCCATGCGTAATTTTTATAAACAACGCCGGGCAAAAACAATAATTAAATTCATCCTGCTAAACCTTATGTTTCTTGTGGTGCTGAGTTTATTGTTTACCATATTTGTTTTCTTTTCGTTCTTTAAACTATAATATAACTTATGCCCACTTCAAGCGCTGATGAATTTAACCGGCTGATCCGGATCATGGATGAACTTCGTGAAAAATGCCCCTGGGATAAAAAACAAACCATACATACACTTCGCCAGTTGACTATAGAAGAAACCTATGAACTGGCAGATGCCATTACAGATAGCGACTGGAAAGGAATAAAGGAAGAACTGGGCGACCTGATGTTACACCTTGTTTTTTATGCCAAAATAGGAACAGAACAAAACCAGTTTACCCTGGCAGAAGCAATAAACGGGGTTTGCGAAAAACTGATCTCCCGCCATCCGCATATATATGGGGATATAAAAGTGAATGGTGAAGAAGATGTGAAAAAGAATTGGGAGAAATTGAAGTTAAAAGAAGGGAAGACCTCTGTTTTAAGTGGTGTTCCAAAATCCCTGCCTTCCATGGTAAAAGCCATGCGGTTGCAGGAAAAAGCCAAACAGGTGGGCTTTGAATGGGATACCAAAGAACAGGTTTGGGATAAGGTGGAAGAAGAAAAAATGGAGCTGTTTGAAGCCATTAAATCGGGGGATATCAGTAAAGTGGAAGATGAATTAGGTGATGTTTTCTTCTCCCTGGTAAACTTTGCAAGGTTTTTGCAGTTAGATGCTGAAAATGCACTGGAGCGGACCAATAAAAAATTCATTAAACGGTTTACAGCAATGGAAGCGGAGGCATTAAAAACCGGTAAACACTTACAGGATATGAGTTTGGAAGAAATGGACAGCATCTGGAACAGCATTAAGAAACAGCAAATACTTTAATTTACCGATTGCAAAACGAATACCCTTTTAGACGCTTTATCATCAAAAACAGTTATCTCCTGATAATTGCTGCCTGGTTTATCACTATATCATTTATTATTGACAATTACTTATCGGGCAATTCTTCTGTTGGTACCGTTCGCAATAATATTGAAAACTACATTCAGAAACAGGAAAAGGATTTTGAAAAACTGGTGCTGGATACGATCCTGGTAAAAAAGATCAACGATGATAAATTTGATGAAGAACAACTGCAGCTGCTCACCAATAAAAAATATTTCATTTACCGTTATTTTGTAAATGATATCGGCCTTCACCAGTTGATCTTCTGGAACACACAGACCGTATTACCTTCTGCTGAAATATTATCTTATCCCGATAATTCAGGATTCATACAATTGGAAAACGGGTATTATGCATGGCGAAAATTTACTTCGCCGGGTAGTATTACTGTTGCCCTTATTCCCATTAAGTGGAATTATTTTGTAACCAATACTTACCTGCGTAATTCTTTTGCCACCGGCAAAGACCTGGAGAGTAATTATGATATTTCAACACAGCCCAACACCGCTGCGGTAAAATCAATTGACGGTAATAAATTGTTTTACCTGGTTGAAAAGCGCAACATAGTGATCCCAAAAAATAACCTGGCTGCTGTTTGGTTCCGGATACTGGCTGCGGTATTTGTCTTACTTTTTATTCATTTACTGGCCACCTATATTGCAACCAAACACCGGTTGTTGAGTGCTATGTTGTTTTTAGCGCCCCTGGTTTTTGGCCTGAGGCTGATCAGTTATTTTTTCCCCTTTCCCTTAAACTTCCGGCAGTTCGAATTATTTGATCCTTCCATTTATGGTTCAAACATTGTGCTTCGTTCGCTGGGCGACCTGTTGATCAATTCTGTTTTATTTACCTGGATCGTATTATTTGCCCATTATCATTTACAGGAAAAAAATGTGGTACTTAAAAACAAGGCATCCTGGTTCAGGTGGATCATTTTATCGGTGGTGAGCATTGTGTTGCTTGTGGCAACTTTTACTTCGGGCCAGGTAATACGCAGTATGGTGGCCGATTCGCAGATATCTTTTGATGTGATCAATTTCTTTACTTTAAATATTTACAGTGTTACCGGGTTTATAGTATTATGCTGCGTGGCCATCAGTTATTTTTTACTTTCCCAGATATTGCTGTATTTTCTTCAGCCTTTTTTTTCTAAAAATTTTTTAGGATTATATTTAGCTGTAGCCATTGGCGGGTTGATCTATTTAACCTTTCAGCTCAGTATTGCCAATGCAGGTTTTGAATTATTCATCCTGGCCTGGCTTTTACTTTACCTGTTTTTGTTAAACAGGGATACCCTTAATTTATCTGCCAGCAAGATCGCCTCATCCCGTTTAATTTTCTGGCTGTTCTTTTTTTCGGTTACCATTACTTGTGTTATTGTGCTGGAAAACAGTAAGAAGGAGCTAAGGAGCCGGGAGCATTATGCCGAAACCCTTGCCACTAAAGCAGATCCTTCAAGCGAAACACTACTGAATACTTTACTTACCGACTTTCAAAATGATTTTTTGGCGGCTAATTTCCACCGGCTGAATACTGATTCGTCCAACCTGTTTTTTAAAGACAGTTTAGTGAACGGAAATTTTTCGGGCTATACCAATAAATACGAAACGAGGATATATACCTTTGATTCAAGTGAAAGGCCATTATATAACCGGGATGCTACGGGATTTAATGAACTGAACACAGTTTTAAAAACCCAGGCTAAACCAACTAATATTCCTGAACTTTTTTATTATGATGAATCTTATGACAGGTTCAGTTATATAAGCCGTAAGACTGTAACAGATACCAGTGGAGATACTTTGGGATATGTATTTGTTCTGGCTAATCCAAAAAAGAATAAAACAGATGCATTGAACCTGGAGCTATTTTCAAAAGGAAAGAACAACGCCATTGAAAATTCAACAGTATATGCATTTGCCGTGTATAATAACCTTCAACTGGTAAACAGCCACAATGATTATGCTTTTGCTACGAAGCTGACTGCCCAGCAAATACCCAAGGATGAATTTGTGACCTTTAAAAAGAATGGTTACGACGAACTATGGTATAAGACCGGGCCACAAAAAATTGTGATCATTGCCAAGGAGAATAATTTCCTGATAGAATCAATAACCTTGTTCTCCTATTTATTCTGTGCCTTTTTGCTTATTACCGCTTTCTTTTGGTTGTTGAGTATCAGCATCCGGGCCAGGTTCAATAAACTTCGTTTCAGGTCTTACTGGCAGCTTAGTATACGAAACCAGATACATGGTACAGTGATCTTTATCAGTGTGCTGTCTTTTTTGGTTATTGGTGTGGCAACTATCCTGTTCTTTATAAGCAGGTATGAGAACAGTAACCGGGAAAAGCTAAGCAGGGTTATACACGTAATGGAAAACGAGGTGCGTATTTCTTTATCGGAGTTGTCGGTATTTGATGATGTGGTGAAAGTATATGACGAGGCGTACCGGGAAAAACTGGAAAAGACAATTTATAAGATATCGGAAATACATGCGGTTGATGTTAACCTGTACGACCTGGATGGTAACCTGAAGGTATCATCCCTGCCACTGCCATATACCAAGGGGATCATCAGTACCAAGATGGACCCGATGGCGTTTTATCATCTTAATAAAAGAAAAGAGGTACAGTATTTTAAAGAAGAAAAAATAGGGAGCCTGAATTTTGTAAGTAACTATGTTCCGGTTATTGATGTAACCGGCAGGGAGTATGCCTATCTTAATATCCCTTATTTTACTTCCGAAAGTAAATTGCAGGAAGAGATCGCAAACTTTTTGGTAACCATCATTAACCTTAATGCCTTTATCTTTTTAATTGCAGGCATTGTGGCGCTGTTCATCACCAACCGTATCACCCGGTCATTTTCTTTTATCAGCGATAAGATGAAGGCGGTTAACCTGGGGCAAATGAATGAAGCTATTGACTGGAAACGGGATGATGAGATCGGCGAACTGGTTAAAGAGTACAATAAGATGGTGGGCAAACTGGATGAGAGCGCTGTTGCCCTTGCAAAAAGTGAAAGGGAAGGCGCATGGCGGGAGATGGCCAGGCAGGTAGCGCATGAAATAAAAAATCCGCTTACACCAATGAAACTGAGCCTGCAATATCTTCAGAAGTCAATTGCCAATAATGCCGGTAATGTGCAGGAGCTTACGGCCAACGTGGCGCAAACATTGGTGGAACAGATCGATCACCTGAACCATATTGCCGGTGAGTTTAGCCAGTTTGCAAATATTGGTAACCCATACAACGAAGTGTTTGACCTGAATGAAGTGATAAAAATGGTTACGCAATTACATTCCATAGATGACCGGGTGCAGATGAGCTGGAACCCTTTGCCACAGCAGGTTTTCATCCACTCCGACCGTACACATATCAACCGCCTGTTCACTAACCTTATTCAGAATGCCATACAGGCTGTACCAAATTATAACACCGTGAAGATAGAGATAGACGAAGAACTGTTGGATGATAAGGTATTGATAAAAGTAAAAGACAATGGTATGGGCATTACCGAGGAACTGCAGGCAAAGATCTTCACCCCCAACTTCACCACTAAAACATCCGGCACCGGTCTTGGCCTTGCCATGAGTAAAGGAATAGTAGAACAGGCCAAGGGAAAGATATGGTTTGAAACAAAAGCGGGAGAGGGGACCACGTTCTTTGTGGAGCTGCCGGTGGCAGATCAAAAATGATTTGTAATTGGCGCAGATATGCAGCAGCGGATTTGTGTGTTGGCGTATCTGTGCCTTGCATGATCACACAATCAAAGATTCCAGATGTATTATCTCTCGTGGCACAGATACGCCACGCACTTTGCCGGGCCGCATATCTGCGCCAGTAGGAGGCTGGCTACTTATTAAGTCATTGCTTGTCTGCATTTTTAGGGGGTTTCAATTGGATCTGTTTAATTTCGTGTAGACCTGGTTTCTTTGATCCAAACTCATGCTTTGCAAAACACATCTTAATTAGAAATGAAATTTCACTTCTTTCTTCCTCAGTCGTGAAGTCGTAATTATATTTTGAGAGAAGTGCATTATGTGTGTCGTATAAGTAGAATGAGTTTTTTTGTAATGAAACAATATAATTCTCAATTTCTTTTTTCCATTTTCTTGGTCTTGAAAAAATTAAGAGTAAGGCTATCTTATGCTTCTTTCTGGCATCTGTTTCTTTTATAAATTGTTCATAAAGTAAAGGTGCAATTTTGCTTGAATAAATGTCATCTTTAAAAAAACCAACAACATTAGTCATATTGACTTGAATGATTCTGTTTACTCTTGTTTCGAAAGTGTCACCGAAATCTCCATCCAAAATAAAACCATGTCCATCAAAACTTGCTTCACCTTTGGTTGCCAGAATTGGAGTTAAGGCTAAAAGTACATTTGAAATTTGTTCCCAACTTCTCAAAATTTCAAATAGTATTTCACGCTTTGCTTCAGGATTAACATAATCACTATTCCGTAATGCTCTTGATGATGCTCTAATGTTTTGCATAAGATTATACAGTGAGTATTCTTCAAAGAATGCACGGATGCTTTGATTGTAAGGTTGTAGTTGATTATAGTTCTTGTCAGCATGTTGGTCTTTTATGTCGTCAGGTAATCCCGAGTTTAGAACACTTTCACTAAGTTGGTTTTGGGCTGATTCAATTTGCTGTTCGGTTGGCTGCCACTTAATTAACGAGAAAATATCCATATCACCTGTTAATCTTACTTTTGAATTAACCATATCGCAAGTTTCCCGAATATCTTTTGTGAGTATTTTTAAAGCATCAAGTTTGCTTCGGTCAATACCGGTATAAAATTCAATAATTTCCGGACACGCAGTGTATTTTTTTGAACTGAAAATATATTCGGTAAAAGCGGAATCGCTGTGCATTCTTTTTGCCGCAAAATAGTAAATCCAAAAAGAAGCTCTGAATCCAAAATCAAATTCATGTTTAACTATAATGTTGTTTGCTGCCATTATATCAAATACAATGTCAACTTCTAAATCAATCATTTTTTCCTCACAATATGACTTTAAATCTTTAATAAATTCATCTCTGGTGAAGGAATATTTTTCACTCTTAATCATCTTCTCACAATACCTACCGAGGACATATTCGCAGTCCTTTAAGTCAGGTTTCGTTTTGTATCGTGGCAAAGCATCCCAATTAAAAAGAACGAACAATACTTTTTCTATCATGTCCGTTCGGTTGATTGGGCTTTCGTCAAAATATTTTTCAGCAACTTTCAGAAGTGTAAAGCAGTTCATTGCAGTTCTATGAATGTTCAGTACTTCTAAATCTGAAATGACTTTTGTTAGAACTTTATCTTCTGCTCCAATTTCTTTCACTCGATTGTATTCTGAAACAACTTTTCTAATTTGTGTTCTCGGGAGTGCTAATAAAAAAAGTTGCTTAAACTCTCTTTCTATCTTAATCGTATTCGGCTCATTCAAAAACTTGGCATCTTCAATTCTGTGCATGACAATTATCGGGATGTCCTTGTAAGAATCTGATATTGTTTTTAATTTTTTGAAACTATCTATTTCATAATTATTCCATGAGTCAAGTATGATTGCCTTTACATCTGTTATTTTCATCCCCAAAGATTCAGCTTCACGAACTGCTGCTTTGTGAATGTTATGAGATTTAGTTTCATCAGAATCAAGATACAGCCATAGATTCCCTTTTTCCCATGCTTCACAAACCAAGTGGTGTGCTAAGCAGGTCATACCAAACTGAGGTGGTGCATTAATTATAATTGAATCGGGATTGTCAAATAGTTCTGAAATGTTGATTCTCTTAGTGTAGTTCTCTTCAGGATTTTGGGAAATTTCATTTGTGTTGCTTAATAATGGCTCCAACCAAATAATAGGTTGGGAACTGAATGCTTGCAAAGCTTTGTCAAGACGTTCCTTAAATTTTGATCGGAGAACTTCAAATTGAACATTGCCTTTTGTTGTTTCTTTTATTAGTTGTCTGAATGAGTTAAGTAAAAAATCGGTTAACTGTCGTCTAAAAACTTTCTCAAAATCTTGAACACCGTTGTATGTCCAATGGTAGCTTCCCAAGTCGGAAACTTTGTCCTTGAAATCGGAAATCTTTTTTACCTCTTCTGTATTGATTTCACTTTTCCTTATGGGTTCGTCATTGAAATAGAACATTATTTCAACAGCTTCCTTTTTAATTATTCTATTGTATGCGTTGTTAAATTCTTCTTCTGTTCCTGAACCTGCTTTTTTCGTTTCAGTTCCAAACTTGTTATTCATTATCCCAACAAAAACATTATAGTCGTTACCCAATTGTTCGCTTACAACTGCTTGACTGTAGTCGCCAACGCTTGGTCTTGTATTATACTCCCACATTCTTTTCTCAATTACGAAACCATGTTTGTCGCCAATGCCTTGGTTCAATTCTTCAAACACTCTCACACAACTTTCCCTTTCGCCTTTAGTGTCACTTGGTGAAGCAACTAATATTTTGATTACTTTCTTTTCCATTCATGTCAAATTTATTCTTTTGATTTTGAGTGTAAGTTAAAATTACTACTGTCACCAAGCCTTGCCGCTAACTCAAAAATATACGAAACTTTTGGGTTTTAAAACTTTCTCAAATACAACTCAACTGATTACATTTTATATTCTCATTTCTTCATCAACAACTTCCTTATGCTCACCAGGTGTGCCAGTAAAACCAACGGCACCACACAACAGGGCAACCAAACAAATGGAAAATACAATATGGCGGTATTGGGTTGTTCAAAACCAAATTGCTGGAAAGAAGTAGGTACCGATAAAACAGCTGTTATTACAATGTTGGCCAACAAAGCAATGCAGCCTATATTCCAAACGAGTAAAGCTGTTTTACCAAGACTGTTCTTTACAAAACCAAAATAATAAATGATGGGTGCGGTAAGCCCGGCAATGATATCATAGTTGCGGCCGGCAAAGGTCATTATCTGTGGAACGGCTTTTTGAAGGAACAACCAGTACAGTGTTAATTCCACCGGTATTCTTACAATATGAAGTAGTGTGAGTGTTTTTGTATCAAGCCCATCCAGCCATGCCCTTCCTTTTGCAGAAATAAAAAGTATGATGATGACCAGGACCGCAGGGCCAGCGAGCAGTGCAAAACGTGGAGGAAAACCGGTTGTTACTTCATAAAACCCGGTGAATGCAATTACAGCCTGTACGATTAGCCAGGCAAAGAGGATGATCAATGTTATACCTGATCTGTTAGTGGCTTTATAAAAAAGAAAAACGGCCAGCAGGGTGGTGGCAATGAACAGCACATTCAACACCATGGGTAAGTTGGGGATCATGACGGGGATTTTCTGAAAAATAGTTTATTTAAACTGTAATTGCAATAAGAGATAGTGTATCAAATAATAACAAATGTCAGGCTGAGCTTGTCGAAGCCGGGTTAGTGGAAGGAAATCCTGACAACCGCCTTCGACAAGCTCAGGCTGACAGCTCATTTATAAACAAGGGATGCGTTGAAAAATACCTATATCCCTTTTATCTTTTTCCTGTGCTGCACAAAATTTTCAAACTGCGCCAACCCCATACTGCTTAGATTTTGTTCTTTGGTCACCATGGCTTTTTGTGCAGCTAAAACTCCGTAACGGGTATCATTAAAGCCCTCTATACTGTGTGCATCGGGATCAATGGATATCATTACATTTTTTTCCAGGGCATAATTGATCTCTCTCCAGTCAATATCAAGGCGACTTGGGTGTGCATTCAGTTCAATCACCACCTGGTTGGCGGCACAGGCATCAATAATTTTTTTATGATCAACAGGATATCCTTTGCGGCTTAACAATAACCTGCCGGTCATGTGCCCCAGGATTGTGGTGTACCGGTTTTCTATGGCAGTAATAAGCCGCTGCATGGCTTTCTCTTCAGTCATTTTTAAAATGCTGTGTACCGAAGCTATCACCAGGTCGAAGGTGGAGAGGATACTGTTGCTGTAATCGAGGTTGCCATCATATAGTATATCACTCTCAATGCTCTTAAAAATTTTAAAGCCCTTAAGTTTATTATTCAACTCATCAATCAGCTGATGCTGTGCTTTAATTCTTTCCTCATTAAGGCCATTGGCATAAAAAGCGCTTTTACTGTGGTCGCTTATCACTAAGTATTCAAATCCCTGTTCTTTTGCAGCCTTTGCCATTTCTTCCAATGTATTGCTGCCATCGCTCCAGTTACTATGACTGTGAATGATGCCTTTTATATCGCCGGGTTGTATCAGTTCAGGCAAGGGAGATTTTTTTGCATGCTCAATAACTGCAGTGGTTTCCCTAAGGCAGGGGGCGATATAATTGACATTTGCCTTAGTGAAAATCGGTTTGTCATCAGCTAAAATATTGTCTGCAAACTCCAGATTTGGGAATTGAGTAAGAAAGGCACCTGTAAATTCCTGGCTCCCGGTGGTTACAAATAATCGTTTTGCCAGGCCTTTTTCACCGGTATATAATCTTAGTTTAAGTCCGTTGTGCAGTTTGTAAAGCAGGTTATCGGGGTTTTCTTCCAGTAATTCGGGCGGGTTAGCTGATTGAAACTTAGGTTTTATGGCTTCATTTGTAGCTTTTACAATATACTCAAGTTCATCAATGATTTCAACCTGGCGTTTAAAACTGCCGGTAATAAATACATTTTCCGGTGAAAATAATTTTTCTAAATAAGCGGTAACCTGGGGGACTACTGCTTCAACCTGTGGATATAAATAACTGCCCTGGTTTCCCAAATAAAATTCAATGGTATCTATTACATTTTGCTGTGTTTTTTCTCCAAATCCTTTGTAAAGTTTAAGCCGGTTCTCTTTACAGGCATATAAAAGTTCACCAATACTTTCTATTTCCATTTCTTTCCAGATGGTGGAAATTTTTTTAGGGCCGATACCTTTTATGTTCAGCATTTCAATTACACCCTTTGGTGTTTTGTCTATCATTTCCTGCAGTGCAGGTAAAGAACCTGTTTCCAGTATCTCGATTATTTTTTTTCCTGTTGATTCACCAATTCCTTTTATTTCAAAAATCTTTTCATGCGTAGTTTCACTCAGTTGTAATGGTAATTTTTCTATGTTGAATGATGCCGAAGCGTACGATTTTGCCTTAAAACTATTTTCCCCATGAATGTCCATTAATTTGCTCAAAAGGGAAAAAAGGTCGGCTATTTGGTAATTATCCATGTTTAAAAGTAAGAAATGTAAAAGTATAAAGTAACAGGAAATGGAGATATTATGCCGGTAAATTGAATCTTAAAAATACGATACAACACAAAAAAATAATATTTTTTATGTTGCTGCAAATATTTTTTGTAAACAGTGGGTATAATTTTTTTATACAAACGAATAGTAAATGACAGCTTTATATAAAACAGGATTGAAAAAATATTTAGAATGAAAACTGCTGTGGCAAAGGGTTACAAAAGAAAAAGTCCCGGTAATTTACCGGGACTTTTAAGATATTTTGCTTTTGTAAAAAAGCGAAGATTACTTCTTCTTTGCAGCTTTCTTCTTAGGAGCAGCTTTCTTTTTAGTTGCAGCTTTCTTTTTAGGAGCAGCTTTTTTTGCAGCTTTTTTCTTTGTTGCCATTTTTTTAAAATTTAATTGGTTAGTAAATAATACTTAAAAATAAAAATATTTTTTAAACTAACAAAATAAAATGGCAAAAATCTTAAGCCGAGGCTTCTACTGCAGTAACTGAAACAACTGTCTTATCTCCCTTTGCTTTTTTGAATTCAACCAATCCATCGGTTAATGCAAAGATGGTAAAGTCTCTTCCTACACCAACATTTTTACCAGGATGATAAGTTGTTCCTCTCTGACGAATAATGATATTACCAGCAAGTGCCGGTTGTCCACCATAAATTTTTACACCTAATCTTTTGCTTTGTGAATCACGACCATTTTTAACCGAGCCTTCACCTTTTTTATGTGCCATGTTTTAAATTTTGTTTTTGATTTTTGAATTTTTAACTTCAAAATCTATTAAGCAATCGCTGTTACTTTAATATGTGTGTACTGTGTACGGTGTCCGTGTTTTTTACGGAAGCCTTTTCTTCTTTTCATCTTAAAAGCGATAACTTTTTCGCCTTTTACAAGGTCACTAATAATTTCAGCTTTTACAACGGCTTTAACGTCTGTGCCCAAAACAACCTTTCCTTTGTTATCGGTCATCAATACCTCGGCAAACTCTACTGTGTCACCTGCCTTACCCTCAATATGAGGTACGTATAAGCTGTCGCCGGCTTTAACTTTAAATTGCTGGCCTGCTATTTTTACTACTGCTAACATAAATATCAAATTTAGTCCCGTATTTTTCGGGAGGCAAAGGTAAGGGTTTAGCCTTAAAATTGAACAGAGTTTTGCAAAAAATATGAACAGGTTTTTGACAAAAATGTGAAATTACAAGCTATTATGGCTCAAATTGGGGTATAGGGCGTCTCCCGGCAAACCGGAATCTATTTATATTCGCCTTCTTATTATGCGATATTTATCCCGGTTCATACAGGTACTTTTTACTTTATATGCCTTTATTCCCTTTACAGCATTCTTACTGCTGATATTTCCCATTGTGGTGGTGGCTTCATTTTTCGGTAAGATTAGGGGGGGCAATTTTATATACAGGCTATGCCATGCCTGGACTGATTTTGTACTCCTGATGCTGGGCATTTTTCATCGAACCCTTTTTGAGGTACCCCATGATAAGAGCAGGCAATATGTATTTGTCTTCAACCATATTTCTTTTTTAGACATACCCATTATTTTTAAGGCTATCCGGGGGCAACATTTCAGGGTGCTGGGAAAAGCAGAAATGGCCAAAATTCCCTTATTCGGATTTATTTATAAAAATGCTGTTGTAATGGTTGAAAGGGATAATCCGCAAAAAAGGGCCACAAGTGTTAAGCAGCTTAAATCAGTTTTAAGAAAAGGGATATCCGTTCTTATCGCTCCTGAAGGAACATTTAATATGACGAACAAACCACTAAAGGAATTTTATGATGGCGCTTTTAAAGTTGCCATCGAAACACAAACTCCTATTAAACCAATATTGATCCTGGATGCCTATGACCGGATGCATTACAGAACCATATTTTCGCTGAACCCCGGAAAGTCAAGATCTGTTTATCTCAAAGAAGTTAGTGTAGAAGGGCTCACCTTGAACGATGTTGCTTATTTAAAGGAGAAAGTATACAGGTTAATGGAAGAGGGGCTGATAAAATATAAAGTAAGCTGGATAAATGATAAGCCGGGAAATATTAACTAAGAAAATCAGGTTAACTTTAGAAGCATAAGATGAGCAATGGGAACGAAATATTATTTGCAGATGATTCATCTGGTATTTGGGCAGAGATTATTCTTCCGCTGGCGCTTCCCACAACATACACTTATGCCATTCCAACACAGTTAACAGAAAGGGCAAGACCGGGCTGCCGGGTAGAAGTAGTATTTGGCAAACAGAAAAAATATGCCGGCATTATAAAATCTGTATTCAATAAAAAACCTGCTTATCCAACCAAAGATATTTTGAATGTACTGGATGATGACCCTATCTTATATCCGCAACAATTACAACTATGGCAATGGCTCAGCGGATATTATATGTGCAGCGAAGGCGAAGTGATGGCGGCCGCATTACCCACACATTTTAAGCTCAGCAGTGAAACCATTTTAGTTTATAACGAAGATATAGGGGAAGACTTTACCCATTTGAATGATGAAGAATTTTTAGTAGCAGAGGCCCTGCTCTTAAAAAAGGAATTGCGATTGACAGAAGTGCAGCAGATACTGGACATCACCCATGTTTACCCCATCATAAAAAAACTTATCGATAAAAAAGTTTGCCATGTATGGGAGGCAATGGATGAACAGTACAAAGTAAAAAAAGAAAGCTATGTTATTTTAAACCCGGAGTATGGCAATGAAGATAAATTAAGTGAATTGCTCAATAACTGGAGCCGGGCGCCCAAACAAATGGAATTGTTATTGGCTTACCTGCATCTTCAAAAAACAGTTGGGGATGTTACACAGGCAGAGCTGTTGAAAAAATCAGGTGCATCAGTTGTACAGCTAAAGGGCCTTACAGACAAGCATATTTTATTTGTTGAGAAAAGGACTGTGGACAGGATAAAGTCTCTTGCAAAAAATGTAGAGATAGATTTTGAATTCAGTACAGCACAACAGGAATGCTCTGACCAGGTTACAAAAAGTTTTGAAACTAAAAATGTTTGCCTGTTGCATGGCGTAACCAGCAGTGGTAAAACACAGGTATATGTTAAACTGATCGAAAAATATTTTTCGCAGGGGCAACAGGTTTTATATCTCTTACCGGAAATTGCTTTAACTACTCAAATCATCCGGAGGTTACAAAAACATTTTGGCGGTAATATCACTATCTATCATTCCCGGTTCAATAACAATGAAAGGATAGAATTATGGAATAAGATAAGAACAGGCGAAGTGAAGATAGTGCTGGGTGCAAGGAGTGCCCTTTTCCTGCCCTTTAAAGACCTTGGACTGATAATCGTGGATGAAGAGCATGATGCTTCCTTCAAACAGCAGGATCCGGCTCCCAGGTACAATGCAAGAGATGCTGCCATTTATTATGCTTCATTGTTTAAAGCAAAGGTTTTGCTTGGCAGTGCAACACCATCGGTTGAAAGTTATTATAATGCCCTGCATGATAAATATGCGCTGGTGGAGTTAAATGAACGCTTTGGGAGAATAAAATTACCTGAGATAGAGATCATTGATACCCGGCAGGTTGCTCAAAAAGGGAAGGTAATGATCAGCCCGCAATTGAAAGAAGCCATGCAAAAAGCATTGGATGGGGATCGACAGGTGATCTTATTTCAAAACAGGCGTGGATACAATCCATATTTAATTTGTGGTGCCTGTGGTTTCATTCCTCAATGCACCCATTGTGATGTTTCGTTAACACTGCATAAATTCAGCAATAAACTGCATTGCCATTATTGTGGCAGCACGTATCCCAAATTAATTACCTGTCCGGCCTGCGGCAGTAATAACTGGCTGGAGAAAAATTTTGGAACCGAAAAAATTGAGGAGCAACTGGAAGATGATTTTGCCAAATATAAAATTGCAAGGATGGATGTGGATAGTGTACGTGGCAAAACAGCACATGATAACCTGATACAGTTATTTGAACAGCACAGGCTCGATATTTTAGTAGGTACACAAATGGTGGTTAAAGGCCTGGATTTTGATAAAGTAAGCCTGGTTGGGATACTGGATGCAGATGGATTATTGGCTTTTGCCGACTTCCGGGTAAATGAACGGGCTTTTCAATTGATGGAGCAGGTGAGTGGGAGAGCCGGAAGAAAAAAGGAACAGGGTAAAGTGCTTATTCAGACCACTAATCCCAAACATCCTTTACTACAGTTGGTGCAGCAACATGATTACAAGCAATTCTTTGCTCTTGAAATTGAAAAAAGGAAAGAGTTCTTTTATCCGCCTTTCAGCCGCATTGTTTTACTTACATTGAAACATAAGGATAAAAACATTGTAACTGCCGCTTCAGAAAAATTAGCAACTTTGCTGAAGCAGGACCTGAAGGATTTTATTGTAGGGCCGGCTGCACCGGTTGTGAATAGAATACGCAATCAATACTTAATGGAAATATTGATAAAGTTGCCAAAAGAACCGGGTATGAGTTTACGGTATAAAGCTGCGATAAGAAATCATATCAACCTGGTAACAGGAGAGAAGAGTTTTAAAAGCGTGACTGTAATTGCTGATGTAGACACCAATTAATTAAGAATTAAAAATTAGGAATTAGGAATGTTTGTACAGGAGAATATATCGTTAAAGAGCTTAAATACATTTGGGATAGATGTATCGGCAAAATATTTTGCACAATTTAATTCTGTTAACGAATTAAGTGAACTTCTCGAATTTAAAAAACACAAAACGCCAAACTCCAAACCCAAAACTTTGATCTTAGGTGGCGGCAGTAATATCCTCTTCAGCAAAGATTTTGACGGACTGGTTTTAAAAAATGAATTGCTGGGTATTAAAGAGATTAAGGAAGATGAGCATCACATATATGTACAGGTGGGGGCTGGGGTTAACTGGCACCATTTTGTGTTGCATTGCATACATAATGGTTGGGCAGGCGTTGAAAACCTCTCCCTGATACCGGGTAATGTGGGTGCATCGCCCATGCAGAACATTGGTGCGTATGGAGTAGAGATAAAAGATGTATTCTATTCGCTGGAAGCATTTCATATAAAGGATAAAAAACTCGTGAATTTTTCTGTGAATGATTGTGAGTTTGGATACAGGGAAAGTGTTTTTAAAAGAAAATTTAAAAATGAATTTGTAATAACCGATGTTACTTACCGGTTGAACAGAATACCTCAATTCAATACTTCTTACGGCGCTATTGAACAGGAACTGGAGAGGATGGGAGTGAAGGAGCTAAGCATACAGGCGATATCGCAGGCGGTGATCAATATCCGTTCTTCTAAATTACCCGACCCGGCAGTGATTGGTAATGCAGGAAGCTTTTTTAAAAATCCGGAAGTTGAAAATTCTAAATTCGAAATTCTAAAAAGTGAACACCCAAATATTGTTGGTTATCCTTTGCCTAATGGAACTGTAAAACTTGCTGCCGGATGGTTGATAGAGCAAAGTGGCCCATCCGCTGGACCCAGTGGGCAGGGGTCTGCGACATGGAAAGGCTATCGTAAAGGCGATGCAGGCTGTCATGAAAAGCAGGCACTGGTGTTGGTGAATTATGGTAATGCAAAAGGGAAGGAAATATATGATTTGAGTGAGGAAATTTTACAGAGTGTGAAGGAGAAGTTTGGAGTGGGGTTGGATAGGGAAGTGAATATTATTTAAAATATATGCCAAAATGTAAACTTTGTTGTGACTTTGAAGCAACCAAATTGAATTCGCATATTATCACATGGGCGTTGATTAAAGATATGGTAAATCAACCTGGGTTTAAGGAACGAGGACATGATGTCACATTTGCCATTCCAACTTACAGTGATCCTTCTTTATTTGTTGGGAGGAGCGTTTTGCCAAAACATATAGAAAAGGTAACTAAGCGTAGTATTGAGGATGAAGTAATTAGCTCAAATGATCCATTTAGCAGAGATAACATTTTATGCCCCTTATGTGAAACAAAAATAAGTAGTCTTGAAAATGAGTTTATCAATAAAGTGTATTCTAAAATTGTGAGGGCAGGTCAAACTCTAATAGATAAAAAAGGTAACTATTACTGTCAACTTTCAGAATATGAAACTAAACTTACTTACCTTTTTGCTTACTCAATATTTTTTAGATGTTCAATAGCAAGATTTAATAATTATTCTGTTAGTGAGAAGATTGAAGAAGGCTTACGAAGATCTCTAATAGACATTCTTAATGTCGACTCAAAAGTGTTAAAAAAAAATATAAATGATCTGAATAGTGATTTATTTGTTTATCCAATAGTGTTTTGTTATTTGGATACCGACAAGGATGATATTTCTGCAAATCTTGTTATTCAAAATCATAGTTGTATTCCTTATTTTATATGGGCTAATAGAACAGTATTTGAGTTGTTCGAAAAGAAAACACACGTAAAGGCTTCGATAGAATATTTCTATGGACTTTCAGGATTGATGGATTTAAAAGAATATTTTAATTCGGATAGTTCTAGTAGAATGAATGTGTGTATAATATCAAATGATAACAGAAAGCAAATGGTATTGAAGACAGTAGAAGGGCTGGCTGAACTGAATATGAATAATATGAAAGTGCTTTTTAATGACGTGTGCAAAAAATTATTACATAGGAATGCAAGTGAAAATGAAAAAAACAAATTTGCTTATTACTATTCACGATTCTATGCAGATAAATTTCACAATGAAATAAATGAGCCTGTTATAAAGGCAATCTTGGCGACATTTAATGTTAAGGATGATAGAACTACTGGAAACTAGTAATTATATATTTTACTTGTTCAGCACGTTAGCTTTGTGGTGCATCCAAATGCCTTGCAGTCTTGAGCATAATCAATTAAAATCCTCCTCATTAAAATCTTCTTCGCTGAAATGTTTGCTTTCAATATTCAGCATGCTTCCCATCAGGTCTTTAAATTCTATCTTCCCTTCCAGTACTTTTTTACTGATCAATGAATGTGCAGCAAGTCCATGCAAGACAAATTCCATCAATAAAGCATTTTCTTTTTCAGCCGCAGGCCCCTGTGGGTTAGCCGATTTAAAATGTTTTTTTACCAATGCATGGAGGCCATCTACTTTGTACAGCAACTGCACTTTGTCTTCATCCTTTGTTTCAAAAAAAGTATTTAAAGTATTGCCTGCATCAAACCATCTTGTAATAGACCTGTAAGGATTGTCGTCAGTCGTTACTTCTTTAGTTCTTTTCTTTTTTAATGTATCAGGATTGGGAAAGTATTGACCGAATTGTGTTCGGATAGATCTTTCCAATAAATTAAACGCAACCTGGTAAGGCCCTTCCTGTTCGCCTTCATAAACCAGTTCAATCTTACCGGTTATGGATGGAATGATACCGATGAGGTCACTCAGCCAAACCTGTGTTTCTTTTTCATCATTGATTATCGCTCTGCGTTCTGCTGCACTTATCGCATTTTCATAAGCGCTGATACTGAGCCTTGCACTTACGCCACTTTTTTTATCTACCAACTCACTGAGCCTTGCTTCAAAAGCAACCTGTTCAATCAGCCTTTTTATCAAGTCACTCACTTTTACTTTTTTCTTTTGCGCTTCATTTATCTGAGCTTCCTGTTCGGTTATCTGCAATGCTGTTTCAAGTGATTTTGGATAGTGGGTAAGTATCTGGCTCTCGATCCTGTCCTTCAGAGGTGTTACAATACTTCCCCTGTTGGTATAATCTTCGGGGTTGGCAGTAAATACAAACAATACATCAAGAGGTAGCCTTAATTTAAAACCACGTATCTGCAGATCGCCTTCTTCTAAAATATTGAACAGCGATACCTGTATCCTTGCCTGCAGATCGGGTAGCTCATTAATAACAAAAATGCAACGGTTGCTTCTTGGTATAATGCCGTAGTGCAAAACCCTTTCATCAGCAAAACTCAGTTTAAGATTTGCTGCTTTGATGGGGTCAATATCACCAATAAGGTCGGCAACACTTACATCAGGCGTGGCCAGTTTTTCTCCATAGCGCAGGCTGCGGTGCAGCCATGCAATAGGTGTATCATCACCCAGTTCTTCTACCAAATCAGTTGCATAACGTGAAACCGGTTTTAAAGGATCATCATTAATTTCACTACCGGCAACAAAGGGAATATATTCATCCAGCAGTTCGGTCATTTGCCGGGCCATTCTTGTTTTCGCCTGTCCACGTAAACCTAAAAACAAAATATTGTGTTGAGATAGTAATGCTCTTTCGGTATCAGGTATTACTGAATCTTCGTAACCTAAGATGCCGGGAAAAGGGTTTTCCTTTGCCTTGATCTTTGCAATAAGATTCGTTCTTATCTCTTCTTTAATACTTTTAGAAACGTAACCTGCTTTCTTCAGTTCGCCTAATGTTTTGATTTTCTTTGTATCCATTATCTGTCTTTATGTAGTAATTGTTTTATTGTAATCTTAGTTTTGTCATGCTGAGGAACGAAGCATCCCATTCTCCATTTGTCTTTATGTTTGCTGAGATGCTTCGTTCCTCAGCATGACAGTCCTTTTTGTGATTTCGTTATATTCAATAAACCGTCTTCCTTTTTCCACTTTCAAAATCCTTGAATATAAATGCACCCAGCTTATCCAGCGATGCAAAAAATGCCTTGCCGTTATTTGTTTCGGTGAATTCCTGTACAAAGCGTTGCAGGTAGGGGTCGGATGCGATCATAAAAGTGGTGATGGGTATTTTTATTTTTTTGCATTGTGTAGCTAAACTCATGCAACGGTTCAATATCTTTCTATCTGCGCCCCAACTGTTCTTATAATATTTCTTACCAACTTTTAAACAGGTAGGCTTGCCATCCGTGATCATAAAGATCTGTTTATTCGGATTGCGCCTCCTTCTTAAAATATCCATCGCCAGTTCCAATCCTGCAACTGTATTGGTATGATAAGGTCCCACCTGCAAATAGGGGAGGTCTTTTATTTCAATCGGCCATGCATCGTTACCAAACACTACAATATCTAAAGTGTCTTTAGGGTATTTTGTTTGTATCAGTTCACTCAAAGCCATTGCCACTTTTTTTGCAGGCGTAATTCTATCCTCGCCATATAATATCATGGAGTGGGAGATGTCTATCATCAGTACAGTAGATGTTTGCGACTTGAAGTCGGTTTCCCGTATCTCCAAATCATCTTCCTGCATGTGGAAACTATCAATACCATGATTGATCTGTGCATTGCGGATAGAATTGGTAAAATCTATCTGCTCCATGGTATCGCCAAACTGGAAAGGCCTTGTTTCAGGATTAATTTCATCTCCGCCACCAGGCTTAAAAGTATTATGGTTGCCTTGTTTTGTTTTTTTAAGCTTGCCAAAAATTTCCTCAAGGCTTTTTTTACGGATACTTTTTTCAGTTTTGGAAGTTATTTTTATTTCGCCTGTTTCTTTTTTCTCATCAATATAGCCTTTGTCTTTCAGGTCTTCAATAAAATCACCGATACCATATTCGTTATTGGTTAGTTTATATTCCTTGTCCAGTTCATTCATCCATTGCATGGCTTCATTAAAGTCGCCATTGGTGTAAGTGAGTAATTGCAAAAACAGATCGAGCAATTTCTCAAATGGAGATTTGCCTTGTTCATTGGGGTCGTATTTGCTAAAGTTGTAGCCTAACAATGGTTTAATGGTTTAATGGTTTAATGGTTTAATGGTTTAATGGTTTAATGGTTTAATGGTTTAATGGTTTAATGGTCATGTGGTACTACTAAATTACGAAACAAATTGCTGCAAAGGATTGTTCGGGATGTTAAATAAAAATCCCCTGAGTTTTGTTCAGGGGATCTTGTTGCGATCTATCTTAATTCTATTATTATTTCTTTGGCGAATCTGCCTGTTTTTTAGGAGCCACAGGTTGTGTTGTTATCGGCACCGGATTTTCTGTTGGTGGGGCTACCGTATTTTTATATTGTTGCTCAAAAGACTGCAGTCTCATCAACAGTTGCTCTGCTGAATTTTTATCACCGCCCTTTCTTCCTGACTGATCAGTAATAAAATCAAAGTTGTTGGCCCTGTCCTCGTTCAGCGAAGCATAATAACTAAGCTGTTGTTGCAGGTCTTTCTTTAAGCTTGCGGTTATTTTGGCGGCTAAAACAGTATCACCTGCTACGTATGCGGCCTGTACCAGCAAATGCGATATATAGTTATGCTGCTGGTTACGGGATACCATACCATACGGGAAATTTTCTTCCAGCATCATCTTATCAACCTTATTCAGCATTTTTTTGGCTTCTTCTTTTTTACCTTTCTGCGCAAGGTCAAGTGCAGCTGATGCATAAGCCGCACGGATAGTATTAAGATGACGGCGGTTCTCCTCATCAAAATAAACTCCCGGCTTATCAGCATTGCCTGAAGCAAATTTGGTCATCATTTTATCGTATGCCCAGTTATCATTTACCTGGCTGCCGGCTACAGGAACCAAACGATAGGTTAAACCATCCTGGCGTACATAATTCTGAAGGCCCAATCCTCCTGCATCATCTGATGTAAAGTATATGGGGCGCTTCCATTTATTAGCTGCAATGATATTTAAAATGGCCGCATCATTTTTAAATAATGCAGTTTTGGGTATTTCAAATTTAATTTCTGATACCACACTGTCATCTGCATTTACCGTACCGTTCTGGCGGACCATATTTGCATCAACAGGGATAGAAACTTTTTTTGATGGGAAAATGTTGAGCATGCTTCCATCTCTTCCCTGTTCCATTTTAGAAGGATCATCACTACCTGCATAATCTTTCATCATGGTATAAAGATCCATGTAGCTATTAGGATCTATGCCTGGTTTTGGTGCATTATAAATAATATCCCTGGAAGCGCCTTCAATTTGTTTTGCTGTCCAGATAGGGTCAATGGGGTCGCTGTTATTTACTTTGTAGCGTAGTTGATTAATATACCAATCGGTACCCAACAAACTGGAGTTAATAACCCTTATATCGCGGCGTATGCCCTGTACTTCCTGTGCATACCAAAGCGGGTAGGTATCATTATCACCAAAAGTGATGAGTATGGCATTGGGTGCACAACTTTCCAGGTAATCAACGGCCAGGTCCCTCGCTAATGTTTTATTGCTGCGGTCATGGTCATCCCATTCCTGTGCAGCCATTAATACAGGTACTGCCAGTAAGCACAAACCGGCAGCTGCCATATTCGCCATCATCCTGTTTTTAATAAAGCGGGCAAATAATTCTTTTACATATAAAACTCCTAAACCTATCCAGATTGCAAAAGCATAAAAGGAGCCAACAAAGGCATAATCACGTTCACGGGGCTGGTTACCGGCCTGGTTCAAATAAAATACCACTGCAAGCCCGGTAAAGAAGAAAAGTAATCCGGTAACCAGTGCATCTCTTCTGTCTTTCCTGAACTGGAAAACCAATCCGAGTAATCCCAATATAAATGGCAGCGCAAAAAGTTTATTATTGGCCTTATTGTTTTTTAAACTGTCAGGCAAGGTATTCTGATCGCCAAGCCTGATATTATCCAGGAAACCAATACCGGTCTTCCAGTTGCCATCTCTCACATTACCCATACTTACACCTTGTATATCATTTTGTTTACCGGCAAAATTCCACATAAAATAGCGCAGGTACATCCAGCCAACCTGGTAACCCAATGCAAACTGAATATTCTCACCCATTGTCGGGGCCCTTTCCCAATTGCCTTGCTGATCTTTTCCTATCTGCATCCAGTTGGCATAATAATCGGCATGGCCCTGGTCGTTGCTTTGATCCCACATGCGTGGAAAAATATGCATGTCTTCGGGTGCGTACACATAATCTACTTTTCTTCCGTTCTTTTCATACTTACCATTACTTCTTATATAAGTCTCAGTTACTTTAGTGTCTTGTATCTGTGCAGTAAAATCCTGTCCGTATAAAATTGGCCAGTCGCCATATTGTTCACGTGCCAGGTAACTGTTTAAGCTCATAGGGTTGTCTACATTGCCCATATCCAGCGCTACATTGGCGCTACTTCTTGCAAGCGTGGTAAAATAAGAAGTGAAACATCCCAGCATGATAAAAGCAAAGCTCCAGATGCCTAACTTTAAAAAGTTCCAGTTCTTTTTATTGGCTACCCTTAAGCCAAAGAATAATATTGCGGCGATCAACACAAAGAAAAATGCAAAGCCTGAGAAGAAAGGCAATCCCATCGAGTTAACAAAGAACACATCAAAGTTGCCTGCCAGGCTGATGGTCCATTGTATCATGGCTTTTTGAACAAGGCCGGTGATAACACATCCAATAAGGAATGCAAAGAATGCTCCCCATTTAGTTACTTTATATCTTTTAAAGTAATAGATCATTACTATAGCAGGAATTACCAACAGGTTAAGCAAGTGAACGCCGATAGAAAGACCGGCGAGAAAAAATATTAAGATTATCCAGCGGTCAGCTTTGGTAAAATGTCCTTTGATATGTTGTTCCTGTTCAACATCAATATCCTGTTCCCATTTTAACATGGCCCAGAATAAAACAGCTGTAAAAAAAGAAGACAAAGCATATACTTCGCCTTCAACGGCGCTGTACCAGAAAGAGTCAGAAAAAGTATAAGCCAAAGCGCCAACTACACCAGCTGCGATGATGCCATAGATCTTTTCATTGGTCAATTCGCCTCCATCTTTCATTACTATTTTACGGGCAAAATGTGTAATGCTCCAGAACAGGAACAGGATAGTAAAGCCGCTTGCCAATGCGCTCATCAGGTTAATACCTGTTGCCGCATGGTCTGCATCAAATGGCGCCATAAAAAGGCGGCCGATCAATACGAAGAGAGGGGCTCCCGGAGAGTGGGGAACCTGGAGTTTATAAGCGCTGGAAGCAAATTCGCCACAATCCCACAAACTGCCTGTGGCTTCCATGGTCATAATATAAACAGCGCATGCAATAATGCAAACGATCCATCCGGTAATGTTGTTGATGCGTTTAAAGCTCATAAATATATTTTGGTTATAGGTTGGCAAATATAAATTAGTTTGGGGTTTATCGTTTGCCGTTTGTGGTTTTTTATCATTTTTTTCATGGAAACCAAAGAATCACAGGCAAGCATTACCAAAACGGGTTTAGTTAGCGGTTATTTCATTAAAGATGAATATCTGCGAAAATCCGCACAATCAGCGCCATCTGCGTTCTATATTTGCATACATGAAAAAAGCCCTGATACAACTTCATATTGCTGTTTTCCTGGCGGGCTTTACTGCTATATTGGGTAAGTTGATAACACTGAATGAAGGGTTGCTTGTCTGGTTCCGCCTGTTTATTACAGTGATCACCCTGGGTGCTGTTTTATTTTTCAGGAAGCAATTGCTCAGTATCCCATTTAAAGATATCCTTAAAACTTTTGGCGTTGGAACGATCGTGGCCATACATTGGGTTACCTTTTATGGCAGCGTAAAATATGCCAATGTTTCTGTGGCACTGGTTTGTTTTAGTGCCACCGGATTTTTTACCGCTTTTTTTGAACCATTGATTTTAAAAAGAAGAATTTCCTTGATTGAAGTTGGATTAGGGTTAATGGCAATAGCAGGTATCTATATCATTTTCGATTTTCATCCGCAATATAAGATGGGGATAGTTTTTGGAATCATCTCAGCAATGGGCAGTGCCCTGTTTCCTATTTATAATAAAAGATTATTGGTTACCTATTCTCCTAAAATTCTTACGCTATATGAGTTGGGTGGAGGATTGCTTGCATTAACTTTTTTGGTACCGTTATATTTGATACAATTTCCGGCCACTTATTATTTACCCACAACAACTGACTGGTTATGGTTATTGGTTTTGGCCTGGCTTTGTACCGTATTAAGTTTCGACCTGCAGTTGAATGCCTTAAAAAAAGTATCAGCATTCACAGCAAATCTTACTTATAACCTGGAGCCGGTTTATGGGATCATACTGGCTTTTATTTTTTTTAAGGAAAACAAAAACCTTAACCCGGCATTTTATTTTGGTGTAGCGTTGATACTGCTGGCTGTTATTTTACAAATGCTGAGAATAAACAGGGAGTACAAAAGATCCCGGGTTGCTGTGCAGGAGAAATGAGTTAGTGTAATTATAAGTAATCAATCTCCGTATCCATTTTTGCAAAGGTCTTGAACATGGCGTAAACTCCGCAATAAGTATCCTTTGACAGGTTTAGTGCCTTTATCATTTTCGGTTTGTCTTCTTCAGCCAATTTTATTTTGTAAGTCACTTTTACATAGTTATAAGTTTTTGGGTGTTCATTGGTCAGGCTTGCATGTACACTAATACTAAAATCACTGAACGCCACTTTCATTTTTTTTAATATGGAAACGATATCAATGCCGGTACAGCCTGCCAGCGCAGCCAGCATCAGACGTTTGGGGCTGGGTCCGCTGTTGTCACTGCTTTCATCGGTCGGATCATCCATCTTCACTTTATGGCCATCAATGTTGGCAGTAAAAGACATGTTCCTGTTGAATACGGTTGTTACTGAGTGTGTGGTCATAGTTTATTTATTAAGAGGAATTAATTTAAAGATCAAAGTTGCGTAACCGGAATTCTCTACCTGTTCAATCCTTATATTGTGTCTGCCATTTAATTGAACAGGGGCAGTATGATGGGTATCTTCATCATATTTATATTTGGCAGCATCCCAAAAATCAATCATTAATTTATCATCTACAAATACTTTTACCAGGTCGTCGGCGGTAACACTCAGTTGGTATAACCCTTTTTCAACCTCCACTGTTCCTGTTGCCACAATGGCAAAAGAATCTGCCGGTAATTTTTTACCTATCTCTCCCCACCAGGTGTAATCAATTTGTTTTGTTTGTTCGAATTTTACCGGGGCATTGTTATAAACCGTTTTAAACTTTTCATAATTTTTATTGGGATCATGTGCCGCATCCCAACTGTACCAGTTCACATTCCAGTTAATATCCGGTTGAAAATCCCGGAATGAAAAACTATATGTGCCTGCAGGTTGTTTTCTGCCAAAGCGGCCAGTGAATCCTTCTCCGTTATATTCCAGTTGAAGTTGAACATCATTACCGGTTTTTTGTGCACTTATCTCTGCCGGAAATGCCCCATCCATACCGGTAATATGCCGAAGGTCTTTATAATTCCTGATCGCCCAGCCACTTCCAATTGGACCCAGTATCTCAAAATGATAAGTGTTGTTACTGTCTATGTTTTTTAAAAAGATGATGGGATAACGAAAATCGTAAGGACCCCATTCTGTTATTCGGATCTGGTTGCGCCCACCTGTAATATTCAACTCGGGTATTGCATTATAATCATAATGAAATATGTCATACGGAACAATAGGATCTCCGATTCCATTAAAGCTGTCATCAACTCTTTTGATGATTGTTTTAACAGTGCTGTCCTTCTTTATTTCAGTATCAACATTTGTAAAAGTATTACCCTTGAGGATTATACTGTCTGTGAGGGTCAAATTCAATGCTGTTTTGTTGTTGGTGAATTTATTATTTCCTATCCAGTAATTGATACTCCGTGTATCTCTTTTATTGGCATATCCCCAGTCACTTGGTTGTGTTTTTCTGGCCCATAAACGAATCGCTTCTCCATCACCATTAAAATCATTTAGCCAAATTCCATTATTTTGTCCATGTTCAATAGCGATACCGATCCTGTTCTTTTCAAATTGATTTCCATTAATAGCTGTATTCCAGCTGTAACCGCCCCAAACACCGTGATCACATTCTTTGATAATGTTCTCAAGGATTTTATTCTTACTGAATGTTATTTCCACACCGTTGGTCGGAGCATAGCTGAAATCATTCCTGTAAACATAATTCCCATTGCACCCTCCTTTGCCATTATCCATCGTTGTTTGCCCGGCCCAAAGAAAAAATCCATCTCCACTATGCGTTGCACTGTTGTAGGCAAACAGATTGTCATTACACTGTTCAAAAACCAAAATGCCGGCACTATCCTGCCCACGGTTGTAAAAACCATGACTATAACCCCGTACATTAAAATCAAGTTTATTGTGCAGGATATGATTGCGGCTGCTGCGGTACATACCAATGCCAATGGCAGAATTGAAAGAGAAATCATTGTCCGTTATCAACCCATCATTGCTTCTCATCATCATCAATGCACACTGTCCGCCGGTGATCGTATTATTTTGAATTACTGATCCGTTACAATCTTTTAAATAAATCCCTGCCCCATACCGAAGCCATTCATCATTTTCATTATGGTGATAACTCATCCAGTCGCTTACATCTTCATGCAACCAGGTACTTTGTAGTTGCTGGCGGTAATTATAACTAAAGTCTGAGTTTTCTATTTTCAGGTTTTTACAACCTTCAGCTATCACGGCTACTTTATAGCCACTTATCCGGGCATTTTTAAGGGTTATATTGTTGCCTTTTATCAACAGGGCTAATCCATAGAACTCATTGGGTAACTGTTTATCTGTACTGCCCTGCAAAAAGGCCTTATTAAAATCCACCGTAATGTTATTGCCTTTAATTAAAATCACAGGCCGGTTCAGGGAATCGTAGCCATTCAACTGGTAAATTCCGGTTTTTACCTGTATAGAACCAGTAATGATCATGCCCCGTTTCAGTTCAACAGGCGGAGCTTCAAATGCTTTTGTAACCAGTGCTGGCAACAGGATCAGAATAGAAAGGCAGATATTTTTCATTATGCTAAAGATAGATTTATTAACAATTTAAGTTTAAATGTGTGCAGATTTCTATGAAAAGTGAAAAAATCTTCCTTTTCGAACTCTAATTATTAATATTAAACCTTACCTTTGCCGTCCAAAAATTAGTACTATGGCTAGAGTATGTCAGGTTACAGGGAAGAAGCCGATCACCGGAAATAAGGTTTCTCACTCTAATATTAAGACAAAGCGCAGGTTTTTACCAAATTTGCAGACCAAACGTTATTTCCTTGCTGAAGAAGATAAATGGGTTACCCTTAAAGTTTCCTCAGAAGCAATCAGAACCATCAATAAGAATGGCTTATTTGCAGTAGTAAAGCAATTACGTGCTGCAGGAGAGAAAATATAATACGTTAATCCGTTAACCGGTTAAAACCTATAAAAGGATAAACTGGTTAACCAATAAACAAAATAAAAAAATGGCAAAGAAAGGAAACAGGGTACAGGTAATTCTGGAGTGTACCGAACATAAAACAAGTGGCCTGCCCGGCACCAGCCGCTATATTACCACTAAAAACAAAAAGAACACACCTGAACGTTTAGAGTTAAAAAAACTTAACCCTATTTTAAAAAAGGTAACGGTTCATAAAGAAATCAAATAAACGTTAATCCGTTGATCGGTTAATACGTTTAAACGGATTATCTGATTAACCAATAAACAAAATATCATGGCAAAAGCAGCTAAAACAGCGATAAAAACCAAAGACCAGAAAGCAGCAGCAGATGCTAAGAACTGGACTAAAGTTATACGTACATTACGCAGCCCTAAAACAGGCGCATATACTTTTAAGGAAGCGATAGTACACAAAGACAAGATCAAAGAATTCTTAGCCAGCTAAGTTTTCAATCATGTAATATATTTGTAAAGCTTCCCGATGTATCGGGAGGCTTTGTTTATTTTTAGGAATCACTTCAAGATTTTTTATGGGTTTATTCGATAAAATTTTTGGGAAAAAACAGCAGCAGGAAAGCCTGCAACAGGGGTTACAAAAAACCCGGGAAGGATTCTTCAGCAAGATAACAAAAGCCATTGCGGGAAAAAGTACGGTTGATGAGGGTGTGTTGGATGACCTGGAAGATGCATTGATTAGCGCCGATGTGGGCATTGAAACCACCGTAAAAATAATTGAGCAGATCGAAAAACGGGTTGCCAAAGACAAATACCTCAATACCTCGGAACTGAATAAGATACTTAAAGAAGAAGTTGAAAGTATTTTAGTTTCTGCGCCACAGGACAGCAGCTACGAAAATTATGAACTGCCTGCCGGGCATAGACCACATATCATTTTAGTGGTTGGTGTGAATGGTGTTGGTAAGACAACTACCATTGGTAAACTGGCTCATAATTTTAAACTTGCCGGTAAATCTGTTTTATTGGGAGCTGCAGATACTTTTCGGGCTGCAGCAGTTGACCAGTTGACCATTTGGAGTGAACGTGCCGGAGTACCCATTGTAAAAAAAGATATGGGGAGCGACCCTGCTGCTGTTGCATTTGATACTGTAAACAGCGGCATTGCAAAAAACGTGGATGTTATTTTGATTGATACAGCAGGCCGGCTGCATAACAAAGCACATTTGATGGATGAGCTTACAAAGATCAAAAGGGTAATTCAGAAAGTAATACCAACAGCGCCTCATGAAGTAATGCTGGTACTGGACGGTAGCACCGGACAGAATGCACTGGAACAGGCCAAACATTTTACAGCAGCTACAGATGTAACAGCATTAACCATTACCAAATTAGATGGCACTGCAAAAGGTGGCGTTGTGTTGGCCATCGCCAATCAATTTAAAATACCGGTTAAATTTATCGGAGTTGGTGAAAAAGCCGAAGACCTGCTGGTTTTTGATAAGCAGGATTTTGTGGATGGACTTTTTAATTTGGCCAGCGAATAATTCTCCGGCTATCTGGAAATTTTCTTTATTAATTATTTGCATTTCTTAAATGAACCCGTTAGGTTTGTTTTAAGTTTAATTCCTGCGACACTCTTTCTTCCGCATCAATTAATTCTTTATTCTTTCTTCAAGCATGATTCACCGGGTATGTGAATGAAAACCTTCTTTGTTCTCAGGTAATTTATTTATTGTTAAAACAAAAAATTATGTCAGTAAAACGCAGAACAGAGCCTGTAAAAGAAATTAAAGTTAATGGTGATGAAGAAATAAGTTTATCCGTAATTATCGGCAACGGGCATATCGGAAGCAGTGCAGTAAAATTCAGGTACACATCCGATGTTTTGGGCCAGGGAGAGATTACCGATCTTCCTTTAGGAAAAGGATCTGCAATTATTGGAAGGACCCTCCGGGTAGCAACCAGGGTATTGATTGCAAGCTCTTCCAATAAAATTGTAATTACACATACATTTAAAAATGGAGATCCTGCAGAATCAGTTTTTCATGATGAAGCCGGTGATAACCATGATGTGTTTACATTGGTTGCCGATTATCTTTTTACTACTTAAGCCATTAAAATACCTGCATGAAAAAAATAAACCTGCTTTTAATAATTGTTATAGCTGTGCATATTGTACATGCACAGGAGAAAACACTAAATACTCCTGTTTCCGATCTGTATATACCCGATGTGCCTGGTTTTGTTTTGAGCGATAAAGCCCCAACCGCTGTTGATAAACCCTCCAATCCACGGGCATTTGGTGTTAGCTTGCTTAACTTAAGAAACGGGGGAGCCCTTGATGTAACTCCTTTCTGGCTGGTCAATAATCCAAAATATACTTTCGAAAAATGGGTAAAGAATAAATTTCCCCTGATTGAAACCTTCAACCTTTCTGCTGCTACTTTTAAAACAGATACTTCATCTGTTCTTTCAGTGGGATTCAGATCACAGGTACTCAGAATATACTCCAGGAGCACGCTTACAGATATTTTTGAAGTGAAAAAACAGATCGTGAAACTGCTTACACCAAAATTTGATTCTGCCGATAACCCAATTGATCTCACCCGTGCAGATTCGCTGGCGGCATTTAAAAAACTGGATGAAATAAATGAACTTAAGAAAAAAGGTTTTTTTGCTTTTGAACTTGCTGGTGCAATAATCGGTTCGTCTGATAATAATTCTTTCAAAAGGTTGTCATCAGAAAAATCGGGTGTATGGGCCAACCTGCGCTGGTCTCCGTTAATAGTTCCGCTGAATATTACCGGTGTGGCAAGATATTCCTGGGCCAATAATACAAGCCCTAAGGTGGGTAAGGATTCTGCTTTTCTTGATTTTGGTTTATCATTGAATTATGAGCAGAGAAAACTAAGCCTTGCCGCTGAATATGTTTCCCGAAGAGACTTTTCGATAGATAGAAATTATACCCGGTTTGCTTTTGTCGGCAATTATGCCTTAACAGAAAATATAATACTCGTTGCGTCTGTTGGAAAAAATTTCAGCAAGGTAGAAGATATTATTACCATAGTGGGGGTGAAGTTTGCAGTCTCCAGGTCAAAGCTGTCATTGTAGTCTTTAAAATTTTCAAAACTCAATATTAATGATAAGTCATTTTCCCTACCCGGTTTCGTCTGCAAGCAGGAAATAAAGGCCTTAGGGTTTCCGGGATACGGATATGGGCTAAAGGCACTGAAAGCTACTTTACCGACCAGGTAAAATTTTTTTGGTTGATTCCTTGCATTTGTAAACTGAACCAGTTACGTTTGTTTAAAATTTAATGCTGCAACTTTCTTTATTCTGCATTAATTAATCCTCTTTTTTTCTTCAAGCGTGAGTCATTTATGGTGTTGGGTATTTACACGGGTATGATCGGGGTGATTATATCCTTGTAAAATATTGCTACTTTTTGATTTTTGAATTGTAATTAATAAGCCTTTATAATTGATCAACGGTGACTTTACCAACTTAAAAAAATAAAATTTAAATCATGAACCAGGGTACTGAAATAGATAAATTTATTCTGTTTTCAGAATATTTAACTGACAAAAAAAATCTTAATAAAAAGGTTGCCGGTGAGTATTTGAACCGGCTGGAAATGCAGATGCCTTCTGATATACAAACCTTATTTACCGAACTGGATAAGATCACGGGGGCGATAGCAATAGAATATTGGGAGTTTGAAATAAAAAGAAAAATTATTGAGAACGATAAATTCCTGGCCATTACCCAGCAAATTCTGCGGCTGTGGTATACTTCCCAGTTTATTATTACAGATGACAAAACAGATGTGAGGACCAGGGAACAATATAACGAAGGGATACTTTGGAAAGTGGTTCATACGGATGCACCGGGTGCAGATAAGAAAAAACCCTACGGATTCTGGAGACATGCACCCGTTAAACAGCATAAATAATTAACTTATTAAATCAGTACATCATGCCTACTACAACAAAATACGACGTAATAATAATTGGGTCCGGTATTTCGGGATCATTAACAGCCTTGCAATTAGCCAAAGCAAAGTTTAAAGTATTGATATTGGAAGCCGGTGCTGTAAAGCCTGACCGCTCAAAGTATCTGAATAATTTTTCAGTACTAAGCCAGAAAGATAAGAGTCCCAATTTACCTTATACCAAAGGTGCTGATGCAAATAATAAGTTTTCACCAAGTTCGGATGTGGCTGATTTTTCCTTGTATGATCCTGCCAAAAAACAGTTTTTTGTACAAACAGGTCCCGATGTTTTTAAAAGCCAGTACCTGAGGATTGCAGGAGGAACAACCTGGAGCTGGAGGGGAAACTGCCCCCGGTTCCTGCCCAGTGATTTTAAAATGAATTCTGTTTACCAGATCAAGGGAGTGGAGGACTGGCCAATCAGTTACAATGATCTTGAGAAATATTATTGTGATGCCGAAGATGAGATCGGGATATCAGGGAATGATAAGGAATGGGACCAGGCTGTCAATGGTATAAAATCAAGGCCATATCCAATGAAAAATATTAAGCAGGCATATGGTGATTTTAGGGTAAAAGATATTGTAGAAGGAAAAATGGTGGAAGGAAAGGCCATTAAATTGATCAGTACGCCACAAGCCCGCTTATCGGAACAAAAAAAAGAATATGGATCAAGAAGGGCCTGCGAGGGCAATCATAATTGTATTCCTGTTTGCCCGTCGGGTGCAAAGTACGAGGCATTTTACACTTTAGAAAAAGCCTTAAAAGCAGGCGCAACAATTATTGACAAAGCAGTAGTTACAAACCTGGTATTAAACAAAGCCAAAAAGCAGCTTGAAAAAGTGACGTATAAAAAATGGGAAGAAACCGGGGATGTAAAAAAAGTAGTTGAAGAAACTGTAGAGGGAACAATAGTTGTGCTGGCAGCAAATGCAATTGAAACTGCTAAATTACTTTTAATGAGTGGTGTTGCCAACTCAAGCGACCAGGTAGGAAGGAACCTGATGGATCACCTGGGTGGAGAAGGTGCATGCCTTTTACCGTTTAAAGTTTTTCCTTTCAGGGGCCCGCAATCAACATCTGCAATTGATGTGTTCCGGGATGGTGATTTCAGAAAAGAGAAATGCGGCTTCAGACTAACTGTAGGCAACGATGGATGGGGAAGAAGCAAACACCCGTTTGATGTTTTTGAAGCATTGCTTCAAAATAAATTTCCCAGATTATATGGACAGGAGCTTAATCATGAGTTAGAAAATCTGATAACACGCCAGTTCCGTTTTAGTTATTCAACTGATATGCTTCCTAATCCGGAAAACAGGGTTACACTTTCAACTTATAAAGATGAACTGGGTATCCCTAAGCCTCAGATAAAAATGAAAATGGATGACTACAGTAAAAAAGGGATTGAGTTTGCTCAATTGGTAATTAAGAAATTATTTACCTTATTAAAAGCCCCGCAGCATAGCTGGGAGTTTACACCTAAGGATGCTTTTTCAGGTTCAGGACATATCATGGGCACTTGCCGTATGGGGAATAACCCGGCAACCTCGGTAGTAGATAAGGAATGCAGGACACACGACCATAAAAATTTATTTATTGTTGACGCCAGCGTATTTACTACCGGCAGTACCGCTAACCCGACTGTTACCATAGCAGCCATTGCTTTATATGCTGCCAATAAGATCATTAACCAGTTAAAAAAATAAGATCATGAGTATTAAAAATTACAAACTGCCACCACCTTCTTTTAAAGTGAGCCCTAAAAAAGACATTGGTGGACCAGATGGTGATACCATTAAAATTGAGCAGCCTGTCCGCCTTGTTTCCTGTGACACTCCTGAGAAAGAAAGACCCTATGGTAAGGCTGCTACAGCACAACCCAAGCTTGACCAGGCCAAACAACGGTTAAAAGCCGGTTTTTTCCCTTTACTGCCAAAGGGATTAATCAAATACTTTACAGACCGGATAACGGCAGATGCTGCTAAAAGACATATCAATGCCGGCAAAGATGCCAGTAACCATTTTGAAAAAGTTAAGAACAATGCATTAAATAAACCTAATGGAACCCGGAGAAAGGTAGGTGTTTTACCCAGTGGTGAAGTGATCGATAGTAATGGGCGTATGCTGGCATACATAATGACCTATCTGGAAAAACCGCTGCCACCCAAAAATGATCCCGCCCGTAAAACCTATAACCTGGTAATGGTTGAAGATGGCTGGGCTTCATTCTTTCCAATCTGGCCATCCTTACCCAAGGACCCAAAAGATTTTGATGTTCTTTACAAGGCTGCAAAAAAGGCCTGGAATAATAAAAAAGGAATGTGGAATAAATACGGGAATAATCTGCTGATGCCTTATGAATATCGTCTCTTAATGAAGCTGTCGGTAAAATATAATAAGCCAAAACATAAAAACCAGAATAATTTTGTTAAGATAATGATGGATGCAGCATTTCAAAGATTATGTGTAGACCTGCGCACCATGAAATTAGTTGGCAAATTCGATTTTTATAAAGTACCTCCTGGCCATAGGTTCTGGATTTGGGAAAGGGATTGGAAAAAAGATAAGGCACAGATAAAAAAAATACTTGGTGTGAAAGAATGAATCTTGACCATTAATTTTGATAATGCTGCATTTGCAGATATTTTTCAATCAAAGAAACCGGCTGTCTTCAGGGATTATATCAAATATTATATTTCAAATCACCGGCCCATGTGGATGGAACTGGATATACAATAATAAGAGAAGCCCCTGTAGAAACAGGGGCCGGTTACCAAAACTAACTGCTTATGAGAAAATTTTTATTGCTTAATTTTTACAACACAAATATCTAAACATTTAAGAAAAGCTGCTGTTAAAACATTGACAAATGGCCGTTAAAGTGGCGTTAAAACAAAACGCTGATTTCAACAGGTTATTCACAAACACGTAAAATAAAAAAGCCGCTCCAATGCAGAGCGGCTTTTGTTTTCATGTGCCGGGAAATTAGTTTCCTCCTAAGCCGCCACCACCTTCGGTACGCTTGGTTTCTTCTTCCACTGCCGACTTGCGCTGGCGAGCCGCTTTTACCTGGCTGCTACCAAAGCGGTAACTGAAGTTGAGTTTGAACTGACGGCTCTCCCAACGGCCGCTGGCTTCATTGAACTGACCGGTAAAATTATTATTGCCGCTCCATTTCATTATACGGAACATATCGCTGAGCGCCACCCGCAGGTTTCCTTTTCCTTTAAATAGTGTTTTTTGCACACCACCGTCAATGCCATAAATGGCTTTGCTCTTAAATGCGCCCTGCCAAATGGTAGGGGAGTTGTAAAAGCCACTGATTTCTGCTTTAAACCCTTTACCCAGGTTAAAGCTGTTTTGCATAAAGAAGCTCAGTGCAAAAACATCTAAATTTACCTTACGGTCGCCGCCACCAAAATCGCCTTTAAACAGCGAGTAGTAAGTGTTCATGTTTACAAAAAAGCTGTACCACTTTTTCTGAAAAGGGTAGCTTATGTTCAGGCTCACAATATCCTGTGTGGCTAAGTTCTTCTTGGTAATAAAACTCTTCGACTTATCTGTGGTATCAACCAGTTGAGTGAATATATCTTTCACATGGCTATAGTTGAGCTGGGTATTTAACTTGTATTTATATGTATGTGTTAACCCGAAACTGTTTGTGTATTGGGGCCTCAGTTGCGTATTGCCTTTCATAAATGTGTAATCGTTCAGTTTGAACTCGAAGGGGTTCAGGTCTTGATATACCGGGCGGTCAATACGGCGGCTGAAAGTGATACCAAACTGGCTCATCGGGTTTTTATTGAAAGTGATGGCTGCACTGGGGAACAGGTTGGTGTAGCTGCGGTGAATAGATGAATCATAATTATCGTACTGGGTGGTAATGTTGTTATATTTCAGCCCGGTGCTTCTGCCATCGGATACGGTGTTTTCCATCCTCAGGCCCACCTGCACCATAAAGCCTTTGAATGGCCGGTTATAATTTACATATAGAGCATTCACGTTTTCGGTGTATTTGAAGCGGTTGCTCTTATCCTTATCATACACTTCGTTGCTGCCGATTACATCATAGCGGCGAAAATCGTTGTCGGTACTCACATATCCAATCTTTCCGCCTATGCCCAGCCTTCCTTTATAAAAATTACGTTCGTAGTCCACCTTTAACGAAGCGATATCAATATCGGTAGGCGATATCATACGGTACACATTGCTGTACAGTTTGGTATTACCCGAAGCATCGTAATAATCATTGGGCTGAAACTGGTTACTGCGTATATTGAAGTAACCATAGTCGGCATCAATATTCAATTCGGTGCCGCCGGTTACCGCATATCGGTAGTTTAGGTTGGTGTTCACATTATTCCGTTTTGCATCGTTACTGCTTGAAGCTCTTAGCAAACGGGATATAATTTTGGTGGGTCGGTAAATAATATTCATGGGCCCTTCGGTTTCGGTAGTATTTTCCGAAATATTGCCGGTTACTACAAAACCGATAGTGCTTTTTTTATTGAGAAACACATCGGCGCCTGCTTTAAAATTGTTGCTGTATTTGTTTCGGCTTAGGATGCGGTTGCGTTGGTCGAAAATACTGTCGCCTTGCTCCCGGTAAAGCACAAAATTCGATTCATTGAGGCTGGTATTGAAGTTATTGTTGCCAAAGATGTTCATCTTTTTGTTGCGGTAGTTAAGGGATAAGCCGGTATTGTATTTGGCGTAGGTGCCAATGGCATAACCTGCATTAACACTACCATTGGTGCCGATGGTTTTGTCTTTTTTCAGTTTGATGTTGATGATGCCTGCGTTACCAGCTGCTTCGTATTTGGCCGACGGGTTTGTAATGAGTTCAATGGCTTCGATCTGTGAAGATTGCAAAGATTTAAGATAGCTGGCAAGGTCGGCACCTGACAGCGGACTTGGTTTACCATCAATATATACCTGTACGCCTGTTTTGCCGGCCAGGCTCAGGTTATCATCCTTATCCACAATAACGCCCGGAGATTTTCGTAACAGTTCCAGGGCATCCTGGCCAACGGCATTGATGGTACCTTCTACATTCAGGATGGTTTTATCGGCTCTTACTTCCACCATCGGCTTTTTGCTGCTTACGGTAACCCCTTCCAGGCTTTTTGCTGCGGGTTGTGTAACAATATCAGGTGCTGTTACAGTTTCATTTGCTTTTAGTTCAAATGCAGCCGAGCTTGTTCTCTGCATGTTTACTACGCTGGTGCGTATGAAATACCTGCCGGGATTGATGGGAGGCTATTTCGTAATTTCCTTTGCTGTCCGATACCGCCGTTTTGGCCAGTGACGAATCTTTGACTGAGTGCAACATGATGGTGGCCGATGTTAATGGCTTGCCACTGTTGTCTTTAATTTGCCCGGTGATCTTTGTTACCGTTTGGGCATTGATGCCTGATACAGAAAAAAGGCAGACAGACACAATAAGTAGTAGTTTTTGTTTCATGGCTTTTGCTTTATAGTTTTTAATTTCCACCGCAAATTTAATTTGCGCAAATTGTAAGATTATTATCACAATCTATGAACTAGGTTTTTTACTGGATGAATGGTACTTTCTGAATACTGGTTGGTAGTAAATAAACTATATCTATCACTAAGGCCCGGGAGGTTTTTCGGCGTCAGCGAATTCCAGGATATCGCCCGGCTGGCAGTTCAATGCTTTGCAGATGGCTTCCAGGGTACTGAACCGTATCGCTTTTGCTTTACCGGTTTTTAAGATTGACAAGTTGGCCAAGGTAAGGTTCACCTTTTCCGAAAGTTCATTCAGCGACATCTTTCGTTTGGCCATCATCACATCCAGGTTAATAATGATTGACATAGTTATACGGTTAATTCATTTTCAGATTGGATTTCCACTCCCTTTTTGAATATCTGGGAGATAACAAAAACAAGCCCTGCATATATAATAAAATCAGGAGAAATCATTTGCTCCTGTAAACCGGCAACCTGCTTCGAAAGCCATTTTACCTGGCCATTATAAAGCAGTACTGCAACCCAGGCAAGTATGAGCATGTATGCAATGTTCTCAAGCCTTTTTGCTACGTCCATCGTAAAGGGGTTTGTTATTTTGATGGTTGAAAGCACTTTAATAACCATGTATGCGGTAAAAGCCTCTATGATGAGTATTGCAGCTTTTAATGTAATGATCGCAGTATAATACCAAAAATCAAATTCTCTAAGGTTATTCCAATCCGAAGCCTTGTACATCTTAGATGCCATCGAAGGTTTTGCCGCACCTACTCCGTATGCTACAAGTATACCGCATGCTTCAATCATTAAACCTATAAAAGTGATCCAGGCTATTACATTCATTACAACCAGGATTGTTTCTGTTTTTGTTTTAGTACTCATGTAGATTGCTTTTATAATTGAAAAGCAAAAATAAATAAATATTTATTGAAAAACAATAAATTTTTTAAAATAAATGATAAATATACTTACCAGCCTTTATAACTTATTCATGCTGAACCAGAAAGGTTACCGGAAAAAATCTTCAAAATTTATAAAGTTCCCTGAATGTATTTACACGTTTTTGCCGATAACAATACTGGAGAATCGGGTTTATCAGCCCTTTTTAAATTCTTCAATTTCTTGCAAAAAGCTTTGGGCTTCCAGTATCGCAGTGTGCTCAGGGGTACTGTTTATTAAACTCCTTACCCATTTTTTATGCATATTTTCAAACGTAAGGTTTTTATAAAGCCAGATGGCCAATACAGTAAACAACAACGTTATAGGTACAGAAATAAACCAGAACTTCATGTCCATGTCGTTGATCATCGCTTTACTCCAGAACCAGGTAGTGTAAAAAGGGGTTTGCAACAAAAGGAAACGCAGGTTAAAAGTAGATGCCTGTAAAACAGAAAGTTTGTTTTGAGTAACAGTAATGCTCTGGCTGTAATCCAGTTGCCGGATAAGAACAATATGTTTTATGTAGATGGCAACCGCAGCAATATTGAACAACATGATCATACCAACCGAAACTGTAAAATAAATATTCTGTAACTGGTTGCCGTAAATAAGCAACCCCAGCAACAAAACCCATATTACGCCCAGTGCAACTGCCCAACCTTTAAACCTTGCCAGGCGGTTTAGTTTAGACTCTGCCTTTTGTTTCTGGAGCGATTCCAGCAGGTAGAGATTCAGCTTAAGGGTTTTCTCCAGTTTTTCATCCTGTGCTTTCCACAGGTTTTTTAATGTAATGTCTTCCATGGTCTTAATTATGTAATGTTGAAAATCTTTGCTTTAATTTTTCTTTTACCCGGCCTATCCGGGTGGCTACATTGGTCTCTGTTATGCCCAGTATCTCCGCTATCTCACTATAACTTTTTTCTTCCAGGTAAAGTATCATCAGTGCCTTATCAAGTTCTTTCAGTTCATTGATGAATTGCTGCAGGTTCCGGATGTTTTTTTCAAGCTCAGCCATATCATCTTTTTTGTCTTCCAGTTCAATATCATGTTCCGACAACTGGATAACGGATTCACCTGTTTTTGTTTTCCTGTAAAAAGTAATGGCTACATTTAATGCTACCCTGTACATCCATGTAGAGAACTTAACGTGACCATTGAAATGATTAAATGACTTCCACAACTGGTAACTGATCTCCTGCGCCAGGTCGGCCCGGTCATATTGATTTTTACAGTATGAATTGCAGATCTTATAAATGATCAGCTTATGTTCTTCAATCAGTTTTAAAAACCCCTCCTTGTTAACTTCTGTGTTCATCGCCACTAAATAACAGTATTTTCTTTATTAGTCGCAACTGGACCAAAAAAATCACAGTTTATGCTTAATTATTTTTAAAAACAGCGTTCATGACTGCAGCAGCAAAGGCTTAACTTTGCCGCTTATAATTATGAAGACAAGAACATTAAAGAAAGACAGAGTAAACATCATCACACTGGGCTGCAGCAAGAACATGGTTGACAGTGAAGTGCTGAGTGGCCAACTAATAGCCAACGAGATTGACGTGGTGCATGAGAATGCAAAGAAGGATCACAATATTGTTATTGTAAATACCTGCGGCTTTATTGAAAAGGCAAAAGAAGAAAGTGTAAATACCATTTTACAGCAGGTTGAATTAAAGCGAAAAGGTAAGTTAGATAAGGTTTATGTTACCGGCTGCCTTAGTGAACGATATAAGAATAACCTGGAAGAAGAGATACCCGAAGTGGATGCCTGGTTCGGCACTATGGAACTGCCTAACATTTTAAAAACCTTTGATGCAGATTATAAAACCGATCTGATTGGCGAAAGATTATTATACACTCCGCAGCATTATGCCTACATGAAAATAAGTGAAGGCTGCAACCGTACCTGTTCATTCTGTGCCATACCCTTAATGAGGGGACAACATGTTAGCAGAACTATTGAATCGCTGGTTGACGAAGCCAGGCGTTTGGTTGATCGTGGAGTGAAAGAAGTAATGCTGATCGCACAAGAACTTACTTATTATGGCCTGGATATCTATAAAAAAAGAGAACTGCCAAAATTATTACATGCACTGGCCGATGTAAAAGGATTGGAGTGGATACGTTTACATTATGCTTACCCTTCAAAGTTTCCGATTGAAATTATCGATGCTATAAAAGAGAGGGAAAATATCTGTAATTATTTAGACATGCCACTTCAACATGCGGCAAATAATATGCTCAGGTTGATGAAGCGGCAGATAACCCGGGAAGAAATGGAAGATCTTGTCGGTGAGATAAGAAACCGTATGCCCGACATTTGTTTACGTACTACTTTGATCGCAGGATTCCCCGGCGAAACAAGGGATGATGTGGAAGAACTGAAAACCTTTTTACAAAAAATGCGTTTTGACAGGGTGGGTATTTTTACCTACAGCCACGAAGAAGGAACCAGTGCACATGAACTGGTAGATAATATCCCGGCAGATGAGAAAGAAGAAAGGGCACAGGAGATAATGGAAGTGCAACAGGAGATAAGTTTGGAAAAGAACCAGGAAAAAGTTGGTAAGACATTTAAAGTGCTGGTTGATAAAAAGGAAGCTGGCCGCTATTTAGGTCGTACCGAGTTCGATAGCGTGGAAGTGGATAATGAAGTGATCATACAATCTAAACAAAAATTAGTAATAGGGGAGTTTGTGAATGTAAAAATTACAAAAGCCTACGATTACGATATTGAGGGAGAAGTTGTTTAACAAAAAAGCCCAACATTGCTGTCATCCTGAGCGGTAGCGAAGGATCTGTTGAGCAGCAGCAATTTATTCAGGCAGATTCCTCGTTCCTCGGAATGACAAAACAAAAAGATCCACGCCAAGCGTGGGCCTTTTTGTTCTTACTAAAGAAAAATCATTTTGCAAGAGGATATTTCTCAACCTTATTGTTTACCGGCGGCAATGTTTGCAGGAACCTGTAAATGGCTTTTAGGTCAAAATCATCCATATTGGCATACAAAGTCCATGGCATTATGGAGTTATTTTTTCCGGGGTTTGATCTGTATGCAGCCGGGTCACGGTAGTTTTTAAATTTATCTAAAAACATAGCTTCCGTCCAATTGCCAATACCTGTTGCAGTATCAGGAGTGAGATTGGAAGAAGTAACCGTAAAAAGTCCCAGGTCAAATTTCCTTCCGCCAGCCATCATCTTCGACATTACAAACTGGCCCTTTTCCATAGGTGTGTGGCAATCCATACAGGCTGAGCTGTTCCACATATATGATCCGTATTTCACAATATCCGAAACATCGGGTTTTACATTAGCTTCAAGCGATGCACTTTGCAGGGGCGGGTAAGCGAGTGAAGCAGGTATCATAAGTTTTCTGTCAGGCACTTTATTGCTGTTAGGCTTAAGTGTACGTATATAAGCGATGATGCTGTAAACGTCTTCTTTGCTCATTCCGTTATAATGCGGATAAGGCATAAGCGGAAAAAGGGTATCACCGTTTTTAGTGATGCCCCTTGTAATGGCCCTTGCAATTTCTTCATCTGTCCATTTGCCAATTCCATTAAGGGTATCGGGTGTAATGTTTCGGGTATATACCACGCCGGGTACACCCAGCTTTTCGCCAAAGGCTTCGCCACCCATTCCTTCTGTTCCTTCTTTTGGCGGCCCGGAGAACTGGTTAAAGTCCCGCTGGCTATGACAATCCATACACAACGCTACATGATGAGCAAGGTATTTACCACGTTCAATTATTTTTTTTACCGAATCCTCATTGCCGTCGACAGCAGTGCTTTTGCTGTCTTCATTATTACAGGAAGAGAAAATGGTGAGTGATGCAAAAAAAATAACCAGGCATACAGCCGGGCCAAAATAGCTTTTGTTCATAAACTAAAGTTTAGGTTTGTAATTTCTGTTTGAGATACAAAAAATGAAAAAAAAACTGAGAAATGCAAGAGGAGGTGTAAAAATAGCAGTAACAAAAAATACCCGGTTTAAATTAACAGAACTACCCGGTTTTAATTTTACAGATTAATGTAAGTTTGTTGCTTAAATTGGGAAGGCAAAAAATCATCAATGGACTGTACATCAACAAAAACTGCTTACGGGGATACCGGATTTTTTTCAAAGATCATTGTAGATTACTTAAAAGCGGATAAACTGCTTGAGCCTTTTTATTCTTATCCCGTTTCTGTTGATGGCATCAAAGCAGCGATCAAAGACAGGAAAAAATACCCCACTGACCGCAGATTACTGGTGGAAGAATTACAAAAGCATTACCCGGCAATTGGTACAGCGGAAAAAGTAAAAAAAAATATTAACCTGTTACTTTCCGAAAATACATTCACTGTAACAACAGCACACCAGCCTAATATTTTTACCGGCCACCTGTATTTCATTTACAAGATCCTTCATGCCATAAAGCTTGCTGAATTTCTCAAAACCAAAATACCAGGCTCTGATTTTGTTCCTGTTTTTTATATGGGTAGTGAAGACGCCGACCTGGAGGAACTGGGGCATGTGTATATCAACGGCATCAAACACGAATGGAAAACAGACCAGGGAGGTGCTGTTGGCCGGATGAAAGTGGATAAGGCATTGATAAAAGTACTGGATGATATTTCCGGGGAGATAACAGTCCATCCTTTTGGCAGTGAGATCATTGAACAAATGAAAGCCTGCTATACCGAAGGCTCAACTATTGAGCAGGCTACTTTCAAACTTATTAATGTATTGTTTGGAGAATACGGGCTGCTTGTGTTGTTACCGGATAATGCAGCATTGAAAAGCGCTTTTATCCCGGTGGTAGAAAAAGAACTTACCGAAGCATTTTCTCATCCATTGGTTGAATCAACCGCTGCAAAATTCCCCAAAGAATATAAAGTGCAGGCGAGTGGAAGAGAATTGAATTTGTTTTATTTGAAAGATGATTTGAGAGAAAGGATCGTAGGAGAAAATTCAAAATTCAAAATTCATTCCGCAAAAGGCGGGACAAAACTGGAGTTTGATAAAGTTGGAATGGCAGAAGAATTAAAAGCTCATCCGGAAAATTTCAGCCCCAATGTAATTCTTCGACCTGTTTTCCAGGAAATGATATTACCCAACATTGCTTTCATTGGGGGGGGAGGAGAGATAGCTTACTGGCTGGAGTTGAAAAAGGTCTTTGAAGCAGTTAATGTGCCGTTCCCGGTTTTGGTTTTGCGTAATTCTTTTATGATAGTTGAAAAAGATCATTTGTCAGCGCTTAAGAAACTTGGTTTTACTGCCGGCGACCTGTTAAAAACTGAAAATGAATTGCTGAATGTATTGGTTAAAAGAGACAGTGAAGTACAACTCAGCCTGGAAAAAGAAAAACAGGCAATTCATAATTTTTATAAAAAACTAAAAGCCACAGCAGGTACAGTAGACATAACACTGCAGCCACATACTGAAGCCCTGGAAAAACAAGCCCTGCGAAAGCTGGAAGCATTGGAAAAGAAAATGCTGAGGGCCGAAAAGAAAAAATTCGGGGCACAACAGCGGCAACTGCACAAATTGAAAACACAGCTGTTTCCAAATGATGGCTTACAGGAACGCATTGAAAACCTGATGCCCTTTTATGCAAAATGGGGAAAATATTTTATTGATGCCATTTATAAAAATTCTTTAGGGTTAGAACAGGAGTTTGTGATCCTGGAGGAGAGATAGAAATTAATGCTAACTGTTTATGGGGTAAAAGTATTTTTAAACCTGGCCTTGTTATTCCCCGCCAGGTATTTTTGTGCAAGCAGGATGATAGAGTCTATTCCATGGTTGATACAATAAGCTAATTTTTTTTCATCCCCATTGGCTTCCTGTGCAAGCCATATTGCTACGGTAAAAGCACCCCATTTTTTTGTGACAGGTCCCCGCGAAAGGTTTGCTGTTATTTTATCCTTATCATTGTCTGATAACCCGGCAGAAGATTCAATTGTTATAAGCCGGTCAACAAATACAGGATACAATTCTTCCAGCGCATCAATTGTAATTTTTGGCAACCCCCCTTTTTGAGGCATCCATTTTTTTGATAACGACCTGTACATTCCTACCCCTTCATACAGGCACTCCCATAAAACACTGTCTTTAAAAGTCTTTAAAACCAATTTGTTTTTCCGTGCCCATTGCTTGTGAACTAAATGTGTAAACTCATGTGCATATAACCTGTCCATCCTTTCATCATTTTCTGTAAGGCCTGCTGCGCCATAGTTAGTTTGAAGCGCTGTCAGATCAAAGCAAACTGTATTGTATTGGTATGTAAATGCATCATCAACGCCGAAGATTCCAACAAGTACATATATAGTGTCTGGTACATGGCAATCAGCAAAGGGAACCTCTAAAGAATCTTTAAACGAATTCCACCGGGTAGTTTTAGACACAATAAGTTTTATCCATGCTTTTTCTTCATCTGTCATGGGTTTCAGTAGTAACGATATTGAATCCAGTCTTTCCCTGGTCATTCTTGTTTCAAGTGCATTTCTCCAATCTTTCGAAATCCCGTCATCACTGATACCCGGCTTAACGATCACAACATTTGAATGAATACTACCGGCAGTTTGTATGGCTTTTGCTTTGACCTTAGTAAAGCTTAGAAATAAAACAGGCAAGATGGCAATATTAAAAATATGGTGCCGGATCAATGAAATTATAATAACCAATTTATTCATCTAGTAAAATTAGAAAATAAAGTTTACTGAAGCCTGTTGATTCAAAAGAGAATATGAAGTTGTTTATTTTAACGCCAACTGCCGTAGGTCACTTTGCTGTAAGAGGGACATCGATGTCAAGGTTAGTGTCCCTACTAACCAATCTTCTATAAACTTCGCTTAAATAAAAGCTCAATAGAGCTATGTAGTAAAAGTGAGTGACACAACGATGTAAAATAGTATTACAAATGTCCGTCCTAATTAAAACCTACCCACAATTTTAAAATTCACCAACCTTGGTGTTAAGCGGTTGGGGATGGCGTACACATTGTTTGCAAAATCCTTGATGAGCTGAAAGGAGATGGTATTGCGGCGGTCAATTAAATTAAATACTTCAAAACTGGCCCAGATGTTTTGAAAATCTTTGAAAGGGCTGTGACTGCGACGTTTGCTTTTTTCGCTGAGCAGTTGTGCACTGAAGCCCACATCAACACGTATATATGGCTCAATGATGAGTGCATTGCGGTATTTAACGCTGTTGGGGATATTATAACTCATGTTGCTGCCATAGAGCAGGTTCAAATGAAATTTAAAATTCCTGTTGGTGGGCAGGTAGTCTTCTAAATATAAACCGGCGGTTATTAAACGGTCGGTGGGGCGGCGTACATAACCTACTTCATTTTTAATGCTGTCAACGGCCACCTGGTCGGTACTTTTTGCAATGATGATCTCACCGGCTGCATTTTTATACTGGTAATAAAAATCATTGTCTAAATTCTCTTTGGTTTGCATGATGCCGAAGCTTAACCAGCTCTCTGCATCTTTTACAAGCTCCCCAAAAAGCCGGGCTTCAAAACCGGTGGCATAGGCTTTTGCATTATTATTTCCGGCATAGCGGATCTTTACATTGTCAACATCATAAACGTCAACACTGCTCATGCTTTTATAATAGCCTTCGGTGGTAATGCGGAAGGGGCGGTTACCAAAGCCTTTAAAATTATAATCCATACCGGCAACAACCTGGTAACTCTTCTGTGCTTTTACATCTGTATTTAACGTGCCGTTGTATTTACGTAGCTCTCTGTAAAATGGCGGCTGATGATAAGCGCCTGCTGCCATTTTAAAAACTACATCTTTTTTCCATTTCGGTTTCCAGCTAACCTGCAGGCGTGGGCTTACCAAAAATTCTTTGTTCAATGAATTATAATTGTAGCGAAGGCCGGCCTGCAATGTTATGTCCTTATTGTTTTTACCCAGGCGTATATTATCCTGCACATAGCCGCTGAATTTTTGAATGGAAAGATCGGCAGTTGAATTCAATGACTTGAATAAATTAAGGTTGGCAGGATTATGGGGAAGAGAATAACCGGCGCTGTCCTGGTATTCCCATTCTTTTAATTTATCAATAATGTTTGTCTGCTCAATGCTGTTGCCAAATTGTATGAAATGTTTTCCGGTGGCATAAGTTCCTTTCAGCGTGGCGTTGTAAACATTTATGTTCAGTTCATTTCTTCCATAGTTTTGATAATAACCGGCGCCCAATGGATTTACGATCTGCCCATAGGTGCTGCTGGTTTGATCAAAATCACGGTCGCCAAATAAATAACCGCCTGCAATATCAAAGTTTTCGTTTTCCTTATTCTGAAAACGGCTGACCATCCATTTTAATTTTAATTTTTTATTAGGCGTATGTAAAACACTCAGGCCAATAAGGTTTGTTTTATAACTATCCCGTTCCTGTCCTTCAAATAAAATATCCAGGCCAAGATTGGCGGTAAAAAAAGGAGAGAATACGGAAGTTGTTTTTTGTGCCGACTCGGGGAACAAAGAAAATTTTGTGACAGCGTATGTTGTTAAAAGTTCCAGTTGAATTTTTTCATTCAGTTTGTAAGTTACAAATGCCTGCACATCGGATGAAGAAGGAATGTAAGAACCCAATGTCTCCTGGCTTTTTAATAAATTTTTATTACTGCGGTTGCGTACCCCAACTAAATAAGTGACCCTGCCTTTTTTTGCAGCGCCTTCCAGGTGCAGGCCTTGTTCCAATAAACTTACATAAACCGAGCCACCAAATGTTGAAGGCTTTTTATATTGTATGTCTAAAACACTGCTCATCTTATCGCCATACTTTGCCTGGAAACCACCGGTATAAAAATTTACATTCTTTGCCAGTGCGGGATTGATGAAGCTAAGGCCTTCCTGCTGGCCGCTGCTTACGAGGTAGGGGCGAGAAATTTCAAAATCATTCACGTAAATTAAATTCTCATCATAATTACCGCCACGTACACTGTATTGCGAAGTGAGTTCATTATTGCTGCCCACCAGTATCTTTATTAGTGCTTCCACCCCGCCGGTGGTACTGGGTAAGGAGATGGCATTTTTGGGATTTATTTTAGTAAGGCCTGTTTCGGTACGTTCTTTATCTTCACCTACCACTACAGTTTCCAAAGTTTTTCCGCCACGTTCCATCCGTATGGTTAGTTTTTCTTCTTCACCATCGCTCAGGTAAAAATTCTTTTGTACATCGCTGTAGCCGGTATGGGAAAATACAAGGGCAAAGGATTTGTCTGCAGGAACTTTCACCCTGAAATAACCACTGTCGTCGGTAGTGAGGCCGGTTGTTTTACCTAAAATAACTACTGAAACTTTTACCAGGCGGTTTTCATTTTCATCAATTGTCTTGCCGCTAACCCATGCCGATTTTTTTTGAGAAAAGGAAGACAGGGTACCCAGCAGCAAAAAAATGGTAAAGAAGGCTCTCATGGCATGAAGATATATATTTTATACCGACTATAAGTATAACGATCCGCCTGTTTTTCTGATCATTTTTTCTGTAATCATACTGCTGATAAACCCAACGGTAAAATAACCTGGACCATAACAAAATACTAAACCCGTAACTTCGGTTTCTTATTGACTATGCCGGATGGACTCACTCTTTCAATACTTTAAAAAATTCAATACACTTTCAAAAGAAGCGGAAATGGCCGTTGCAGAAATCAGCAGTATTGTTACCATTCAAAAACATAAAGACCTTCAGCCGATCGGCCATACCTGTAAAACAATTTACTTCATCAAAAAAGGAGTGGCCCGTATTTATTATTACATGGACGGGATAGATATTACCGAGAGTTTCTTTTTTGAGAACAGCATCATTGCAAGGGTAGAAAGTTTATTTACAGGCAAACCAAGCCGTAAAGCGATACAGATACTGGAAGATGCAGAGATAGTGGCCATCAATGCCGGGCAGCTTTTTAAATTGTATGACAGTTTCCCCGAGATCGAAAGATTGTTTCGGAAGATATTTGAAACCGGGTATGTAGATACGGTGAACAGGATCGAAGGCATACAGTTTCACACTGCTGAAGAGCGGTATAAGGCTCTCATCAGTGAAGCTCCCAATGTATTAATGAGAGTTCCGCTTAAATATGTTGCCTCCTACCTCGGTATCACACAGGTAAGCCTCAGCCGCATCCGGAGCCACCGGTGATTATTTATCTTATGATAAAGGAATACTGGTTTTAAGTTTTCAGCTTTGTGGTGAAAATTCCCCGATCAGTATGCAAACCATTATCAATTACATCTCTCAACCCTGGCCCTGGTATATTGCCGGACCGTTAATTGGACTTGTAATTATTTTGCTTCAATGGATAGATAACAAACCCTTAGCCGCATCATCCTCATACCGGCACGTATGCTCAGCAGCATTTCCTAATGGAATTCCTTTTTTAATAAATTATAATTGGAAATCGGAATCCTGGAATTTATTTTTTGTAGCGGGAATTACCATTGGAGGTTTTTTAGCCGGCAATATTTTATCACATCCTGAAAACATTGTCATCAGCCCTGAAACAACGGTACAACTGCGATCGATCGGATTACAGGATACAAATGGGTTTGCACCTGCTCAATTATTCTCATTTGCTGCATTGCAAACATTGCAGGGAATCATAATTATCGTGTTTGGTGGATTTCTCATTGGCTTCGGAAGTCGTTATGCAGGTGGATGTGTGAGTGGCCATTCCATGACGGGCATCTCCGACCTGCAATGGACATCCCTGCTTGCAACAGGCTGCATTTTTGCCGGAGGGATTTTTACTTCATATTATTTATTACCCCTCATCTTAAAATTATAACCATGAGAAATTTTATTTATTTACTCATTGGAATTTTATTCGGTATAATTCTTATTCAGTCCGAGGTTTCCTCCTGGTATCGTATCCAGGAAATGTTCCGGTTCCAGTCGTTTCACATGTACGGTGTGATCAGCTCCGGGATCGCTGTTGCCATGGCGGGTAAATTTTTTCTCCGGAGATCGAAAATAAGATCATCAACAGGAAACGAAATAGTAGCCGGGCAAAAAAAATATCATCACGGTTTAATTATCGGAGGCTTGCTGTTTGGCATCGGGTGGGGTTTAACGGGTGTTTGCCCGGGGCCACTCTATGCGTTGATGGGATCAGGCCTTTACCCGCTTATCATTCTTTTCATCAGCGCTTTGGCAGGAACTTGGGTATATAGTTTCTTCCGGGAAAAATTGCCACACTAAAAAATTATTTACTGAACAATTAAAAAAATAAAAAATGCAAACTACAACCATCAAAAAAGTCGATGCTTCTGAACTGGAGCAGAAAGTAAAAAAGATGTATAGCGATGTTGCACTCAATCCCAAAGGCGAATATCATTTTGAAATGGGAAGGGGGCTTGCAGAAAAACTGGGGTATGAAAAAAATGACCTGGACCGTATTCCTGCTGCCGCCATTGATTCGTTTGCCGGCGTAGGATATTATTTTGATGTGGCAGCAATTAAAGAAGGCGAACAGGTGCTGGACCTTGGAAGCGGTTCGGGGATGGATGTTTTTGTGGCCGCATTAAAGGTTGGCAGTGCCGGGCATGTTTCGGGTGTGGATATGACAGATGAACAACTGAAAAAAGCGGAGGACCTGCGGAAAGAAAATAAATTCGAAACTGTTTCCTTTCACAAAAGTTATATTGAAAAACTTCCTTTTGCAGATGCCAGCTTTGATGTGGTCATCAGCAACGGTGTGTTCAATCTTTGCACTGATAAGGAAAAAGTATTTACAGAAGTTGCACGGATACTGAAGCCAAAAGGAAGGATGGTAATTGCCGACATTGTTACTGAAAAACAATTGCCCGAAAATGTAGTTTGTAATTCCACACTCTGGGCTGCCTGCATAGGTGGCGCTGCACAGCTGGATGACTACCGTAATGCTATTGAGCAGGCAGGGATGGAAATTCTCATGGTCAGGAACAATGATGCGTACGGGTTCATTTCCAAATCAGCACAGGGGGCTTCCAGGGATTATGGGGTGAAGAGTGTTTCACTGCTGGCAGAAAAAAAATAAAATAATGACATCAGTAGATCTCGGTCTGAAAGAAAACTGGCGTCAGTTTACACTGCTCGTTATCATCAATGCCTTTGTTGGTGGTATGGTTGGTCTGGAGCGGAGTATATTGCCACGAATAGCTGATGTTGAATTTCATATAGCCGCCAAGACAGCGATACTTTCATTTATCATAGTATTTGGTATTGTGAAGGCAATTACCAATTATTATACCGGGGCATTAGCTAACAAATTCGGCAGAAAAAAATTATTGGTGGCTGGCTGGATCATTGGTATCCCCATTCCATTCATGCTGATGTTAGCGCCTTCATGGGGTTGGATCATTGCAGCCAATGTACTGTTAGGTATCAACCAGGGTTTAACCTGGAGCAGTACGGTTGTAATGAAGATTGACCTTGTTGGTGAAAAGCAAAGAGGTTTTGCAATGGGCTTAAATGAATTTGCCGGATACATTGCTGTTGCGCTCGTAGCTTTTCTCACCGGGTGGATAGCCAGTGAATATGGGATAAGGCCTTACCCGTTTTATGTTGGCATCGGGTTGGTTTTTTTGGGATTGGTTGGCAGTATGTTTTTTATAAAAGATACCAAACATCATGTAGCAAAAGAAACAGTTACGAATACTATTCCCAGATTGAAAAATATATTTTGGGATACGACCTGGAAAAATAAAAACTTAGGTTCGGTAACGCAGGCCGGCTTAATTAATAACCTGAATGATGGAATGGCCTGGGGTATTTTCCCGATCCTGCTTGCAACAAAAGGATTCACAATTGGTGAAATAGGAATTGTTACAGCCATCTATCCCGCCGTTTGGGGCATTGGGCAATTGTTTACCGGAAAAATGGCCGATACCTTTTGTAAAAAAGATATGCTCTATGCAGGAATGTTGATACAGGCCCTTGCATTAATTATTTTGGTTTGGGCAAATACCATGTTGCATTATGTAATACTGTCCTCCCTCTTAGGTTGGGGTACTGCCATGGTGTATCCTACATTCCTGGCAACGGTGGCAGAAAATACAAATCCACAGGACAGGGCAAATAGTATTGGCATCTTCCGTTTATGGCGGGACCTTGGTTATGCCATTGGTGCAATTCTCACCGGAATAATTGCAGACCTGATAAGTATCAATGCAGCAATTATCTTCATTGGTTTACTCACATTAGCATCTGCACTCATCATCCGGTACAGAATGAGATGCAAAACAGAGGGCGCTTTAAAAATATGGGATTGGATAATAAATAAATATAAGCAACATGCCCGAACAGAAAACACAGGACTGCTTTGCACTGACAGACCTTCAACAGTTGATAAAGCAATCGCCTGACCAGATCATCATCATTGATGTAAGAAGCCCGGAAGAATATGCAGAGAAACATATTCCCCATGCGATCAATATTCCGTTGGGTGAATTAGAAAGCCATTCAAATGAATTATCAAAACAATCATTAATAATTACGGCCTGCGGTAAAGGTGGTGGCAGGTCGGCACAAGGAGCAGAATTATTAAAACGACTTGGATTTATTAAAGCAAAATTCCTTTGCGGCGGAACATTTGGATGGTATGATTCAGAGGCTACTTCGGACAAATCCTGAAAGCTGTTTTTAATTGCTTGTTGTGTTTGCAACCATGTAGCAAGGTTTATTTTCCAGCATTTGTTTCTATATTTGTATTGTGAAATTTCTGACACTACTATTCTGTATTTATATTTTAATCCTGCCGTGCTTACCATGTGCAGACATAGATGTGTGCAAAGGCCCTCCACAAAATTCTATTGTACAAACTATTAATCATACTGAACATGAAAACGGGAATGAATCATGCGAACCTTTCTGCGCCTGTTTCTGTTGTGGACATATTGTTTCATCAAATTTCCAATCGTTTAAAATCGAAATTGAAAAGCCTTTAATAAGACAAAGGCTACATTTTTTTTACAATAATGTCTCACTTCCTTCCGATTTTTTCGGCAATATCTGGCAACCGCCAAAATTGAGTTAATGATCTTGCTTGTGTGGTACAGTGTATCACATGTTTTAATCATTCATTTTAACAAACAGATTTTCCATGCAAAAAATAATTGCGTTGCTTTTGGCAACGGTGCTTGTATACAGTGCAAATGCACAAAACAACCTGAAAGCACTGATCAGGGATGGTAAAACATCTGAACCATTGGTTGGGGTAAGTATTGTTTTACAACACACAAATATTGGCAGTACTACTGATATCAATGGCATTGTCTTACTAGTAAATATTCCAAACGGGAAGCAAACACTTTTATTCAGTTTTTCAGGATATGAAACTATAACTAAACATTTTATTTTCCCTTTGCTAAAAATTGACACGATAATAATTTTATTACAAACCGAAGAGGAAGAACTGGATGAAGTAATAGTTCAAAGCACGAGGACAAGCCGTACAATACAAAACACACCCACAAGGGTTGAAACCATTGACGGTGAAGAATTAGACGAAAAGAATAATATGCGGCCAGCCAATGTATCCATGCTTCTGCATGAGAGCACTGGTTTGCAGGTGCAGCAAACATCAGCCACAAGCGGTAATGCCAGTATAAGGGTGCAGGGGCTGGATGGCAGGTACACCCAGCTTTTAAAAGATGGTTATCCCAACTACGGAAATTTTGCAAGTGGGTTAAGCATTCTTGAAATCCCGCCTTTGGATCTTAAACAGGTGGAAGTGATAAAAGGGCCTGCATCAACTTTATATGGTGGCGGCGCTATTGCAGGTGTGATAAATTTCATTTCAAAAATGCCAAAAGAAAAGGGGGAGTATGATCTTATGTTCAATCAATCTGTAATTGGCCAAACAAATATTGGTGGTTACGCTTCACAAAGAAAAGGGAAGTTTGGCTATTCTTTTTTAGGGTTGCTGAATTATCAAAAGGCATATGATGTGGATAAGGATGAATTTTCGGAGTTGCCCCGGAGCAATAACTTTACTATAAATCCACGTCTGTTTTATTATCCGGATTCTTCAACAACCATAATGCTTGGTAATAGTTATACGAACGGAAAGAATACCGGCGGTGATATGGAGGTGATCAAAGGGGAAGCCAATGCCAGCCATATTTATTTTGAAAAAAATACATCCGTAAGAAACACGACAACGTTTGAATTGGATAGGCGATTTGCAAACAGGAATAATTTTAAATTAAAACAGGCTGTCAGCATTTTTGACAGGCATATCAATATTCCGAATTATGAATTTTCGGGATTAAGCACTAATAGTTTTACGGATCTGTCGTTGCTGTTCTTTAAGAAAAATCATACCATGATAGGGGGAATAAATGTTGTTTATGATAAGTTCACCCAGGAGGTCACCGGCATTCAGAATACACATTCATTTACTACCGGCATATACTTCCAGGATACATGGGATATAACAGAGAAAGTGAAAATGGAAAGTGGCGTAAGGCTCGATAATGTGGGTTTTAAAAATAATAGCTACCACAAAAACCAAACTTTTGTTTTGCCAAGGATATCAGCACTGTTTAAAATTACAAATAAAATAAGTTCCCGTATTGGCGGAGGTTTGGGGTATAAAATACCAACCATTTTTACAGAACAAACGGAATCCATGCAGTACCAGAATGTATTGCCTTTAAACAATGTGGAGGCCGAAAAAAGTATTGGCGGTACTGCAGATATTAATTACAGAACTAAGATCGGGGCAGGCCTGGTATTCAGTATTAATCAGATGTTTTTTTATACGGGTATTAGTAAGCCATTGGTATTACAGCAAAACATTTCAGGGGATTATTATTTTGCCAATGCTTCAAAATCTGTTACCAGCAGCGGTTTTGAAACAAACCTGAAATTTATTTTCAGGGAGGACCTGAAGTTATTCGTTGGCTATACTTTCACAAATGCCAAAGCAACTTACTTAACAGGTAATCAATTTTTACCTTTGCTGCCAAAAAACAAACTGAACCTGACATTGATGTATGAAAAAGAAGACAACTTTAAATTTGGGCTGGAAAGCTATTTAACCGGCAGCCAGTATTTATACAATGGCTCCAGAACTCCGTCGTTTTGGGAGTTTGGTTTTATGGCACAAAAAACATTTAAGAAGATATCCATTTTTATAAATTTTGAGAACTTTACCGACCAGCGGCAGAGTAAATACAAAACTGTTGTGAATCCACCACACACTAACCCAACTTTTGATGATATCTGGAATCATACAGAAGGATTTGTAATAAACGGGGGAGTGAAAATTAAATTTTGATTATGAAGATACATACCATCATGCCAAAAGAATTAAGGCATTTTTATAAAGAAGAATTGTTACAGGCCGGAAAGGAATTTGATAAACAGCATTACCGGCAAAGCTGGCGGCATTTGGAAAGGGCACATATACTTGGGCAGCCTTATCCGGCAGCGCATACAACTGTGCATTGGAAAATGTTGAAATTTGGAATCAGGTTAAAGAACAGCAGGGAAGTGATCGGGCAGATACCAAGGTTGTTGATCGGGGGCGTAAAATCATTTGTAGGGAAAATTCCGGTGGGTAATACAGGAGGGGTAGATGTTCCCCCGCTTTTACCAATGCAAATTCCTGAAGACCTGCTTTTAATTATAAATGAAAATAAGCAGTTATAATTTTTTCAACGCTGCAATGGTTGCTTTTGGATCAGCCGATTTAAAAACAGTATTACCCGCCACCAGCACATCGGCCCCTGCATTGATTATAGTTTTTGCATTCTCTAATGTAACACCACCGTCAATTTCAATTTTTACTTTCAGCGATTGTTCATCAATCATTTCACGCAGTTGCTTTATTTTATGTAATGTGTGTGGTATAAATGATTGCCCGCCAAAACCGGGATTAACACTCATTAAACAAACCAGGTCAATATCGGCTAAAATGTCTTTTAAAGATTCAACCGGTGTGTGTGGATTAAGGGCCACACCCGCCTGCATGCCCAGGCTTTTTATTTGTTGAATATTTCGGTGCAAATGTTTACAGGCTTCAATATGTACGGTAAGAATATCTGCCCCGGCTTTTTTAAATGACTCAGCATATTTTTCAGGCTCTTCTATCATTAAATGCACATCGCAGATCTTAGTAGTTGATCTTCTGAAAAATTCTACCAGCATGGAGCCAAAACTTATGTTGGGTACAAATCGTCCGTCCATCACATCCAGGTGGTACCAGTCTGCAACGCTTTCGTTCAGCATCTTACATTCTGATTCCAGGTTCAAAAAATTAGAGGCTAATAAGGAAGGAGCGATGATTGACATTATGAGTTATGAGTTATGAGTTATGAGTTATGAGTTATGAGTTATGAGTTATGAGTTATGAGTTATGAGTTATGAGTTATGAGTTATGAGTTATTAAAATTTAGTGTAAAGTTAATTCATAATTCATCACCCTTGGTCTATTTCGGTTCTAATTTAGATAAGGCTTCTTTTGCTTCTACAAAATCCGGTGAGTACATTAAGGCTGTACGGTACTCTTCAATGGCTTCGTTTGGTTTGTTTAATTTTTCAAGGCAACGGCCACGCCAGTAATAACCTTCATCAAAATTATTTTGCAGGGTAACTGCCCTGTCTAAAACTTTTATAGATTCATCATATTTACCAAGATCATACAGGGCAATTGCTTTCTCCCGGTAGCCAAACATAAAAGTATAATCCAACAAAAGACTTTTATCAAAAAAGCTGATTGCGCCGGCTTTATCTCCGGTATAACTAAAATATAAACCTTTAATAAAAAGCGCTTCTTTTTCTGCATTGGCATTTTTATCCTGCAATAGCAGATCGGCTACCTTCAAAGCCCGGCTGTTTTTTGTTTGTGCATATAATGAGCCCAGTGACATGATATACCCGGGGGTAGGTAAAATTTGTACAGCAGTTTCAAAAGACCTGATCGCATTCATAGTATCCCCGTTTTCAAAATACAGAGTTCCTTTTATGTCCCAAAGCCGGGAGTTTAAACTGTCACTTCGTAGTATTGCATCTGTTGCTGCAATGGCTTTATCATAGCTGCCGTTCTCCCTGTAATATTGTATCAGCTTTTCTTTCAATAAAAGCGAATCGGGAAATTTTGCAATGGCGTCCATCATTTCTTTTTCCGGTACAGAAACTTCTGCAGGTTGGTTGGTTTTTTTTTCCTGATTATTATTACAGGCTGCCACCGAAACTAAAATCAATAGGGGTATTAAATTTTTTCTCTTCATAAATTACCGGCAAAATTAGGTGCTTAGCTGTTTATGCACATGACAATTTTCTGACAATCTGAAATTTAACATCTTATACCTTTGCGGTATAAACAGGAAAGAATGAAAAATTTTATTTTATCAGGTATACTTGCTGCAGTTGTTTTTTCTTTGGTTTCGTTTAAAAATAATGTGCCTGTTGCTACTGCGGCATGTAATGTGCCTTTTTCCGATACCATTTTGTTTGAAGGAGAAAAACATTTTGCCAATGTGCAGCAACTGACTTTTGGTGGCGATAATGCGGAAGCCTATTTTAGTTTCGATGGAAAGTATATCATTTTTCAAAGAACCAATCCTAAAGAAGGCATTCAATGCGACCAGATATGGATTGGTAAAGTGCCGGGGCCAGGTGAAAAATTTGAACCAAGGCTTGTAAGCAGCGGGAAGGGAAGAACCACCTGCGGCGCTTTTTTAAAAGATGGGAAGCATATTGTTTATGCCTCCACACATTTGGGAGCCGATACATGTCCGCCTGTTCCTGACCGGAAAAAATATGGCAATAAATATATCTGGCCTTTATACAGCAGCTATGATATTTTTATGACTGACCTGGATGGAAAAATTGTAAAGCAACTTACAACAAGCAAGGGCTATGATGCAGAAGCTACTATTTCACCTGACGGCAAGAAAATGATCTACACCAGTACAAAAGATGGCGACATAGACCTTTATATTATGGATCTGAAAACCGGGAAAGAAAAAAAAATAACTAATACCCTGGGTTACGATGGTGGTGCATGGTTTAGTCCCGATGGGAAAAAAATAATCTGGCGTGCAAGCCGTCCCAAAACTGATGCTGAAATAAAAGAGTATAAAGAATTTCTGGCTGAAGGTTTAGTAGCGCCAACCAATATGGAAGTATTTATTGCCAATACAGATGGTAGCAATATAAAACAAGTGACTTCATTCGGGAATGCTAACTGGGCGCCAGCTTATATGCCCGATAATAAAAGGATCATTTTCGCAAGCAACCACCAAAGCAAAAGAGGGTTTCCTTTTAACCTCTTTATTATTAATGAAGATGGTAGCGGACTCGAAAAGATCTCTGCTGAAAAGTCATTCGATGCTTTCCCCATGTTCAGCCCGGATGGTAAGAAACTTATTTTTTGCAGCAACCGAAATAACGGTGGCACCAGGGATACCAATATATTTATTGCTGATTGGGTGGAATAAAAAAAATATTCCGTTAAAACGTTAATCCGTAGGGGGTATTTTAGTTCAAAGCTGTGTAAAATATCAAGCGCCCTGCGTATTTACAGATTAACCAATTCACGGATTAACGTTCTCACTTGTTTTTCCTAGAAAATATCTTACTAACGATCTTCCACTCGCCGTTTATCTTCAGCATATTCATGTAATCGTACAGGATAACCTTATCAGTTTCTATTTTTATCTTTCCGCTGGCCGCATTGCCTTCAATATTCACCGATACGATCTCGATCTTTCTTTCCGACTTGTTTGTATTTGCTTTTGCCCGGGCTATAAAATCGACGATGGGCACATCTTTGAATTCGCCCGTTTGCGCATCAATGTATTTCATACTGGCCGATGTATGAAAAGCTTTTTCCATGCGGTTGCCATCGCCACTCATATAGTCTTCCAGGCAAGCCCTTACTGCGGCTTCATCATTTGCATTTTGAGCCTGGGTTTTAAATGAGGTAAAAGTTGTTAAAAACATTACAAGCAAGAATATTATTCTTTTCATGATTTTTGATTTTTAATAAACTTACATAAAATGATGAATACAGTAGCGTTAATTTTTATGAATGGTTTCCCAGTTCAATCACTTCACAATCTTTCATTTCTTTTCCATCAATTACAAAACGAATAAGTGTTCTTGATTTATGCCATCCATGTTTGCCTGCTGCACCGGGGTTCATGTGCAGGCATTGCAGTTTGTCATCGTACATTATTTTTAAAATATGTGAATGGCCGCTGATAAAAAGTTTTGGCTGATGAATGAGTAATTCTTTTTTTGTTTCGGGGTTGTATTTTGGAGGGAAGCCACCAATGTGCCGTATCATCACTTTTACATCTTCACACATAAAAACCAATTGCTCAGGATAAATACTCCGTATATCCTGGCTATCAATATTTCCGTAAACCCCCTTTACATTTTTAAATACTTTCATTTTTTCAGCAACTTCGGGCCCAAAATCCCCTGCATGCCACACTTCATCACAGTTTTTAAAGTGTTCAAAGACGGCATCATCAAGGAAACCATGTGTGTCAGAAACTAATCCAATTCTTGTCACGCTTATTTGATTATTAAGTGTAAATTTACAATAACAAACAAAGCCAATGCCTTTTCACCGCAACTTCACTTATTATATTGACAAGCGCAACTGGAAATATATTTTCCTGCTGGCATCCCTTGAGCTTTGTGTCGGTTAGTGTGATTATATTCCATTGCATTCTTTATTATTAATTTCTAATTACAACAATATGTCACACTATTATACACTTGGAAAAATTCCTCATAAGCGGCATACCCAGTTTCGTAAACCTGATGGTACCTTATATTCCGAACAACTTTTTTCAACCGAAGGTTTTTCAGATGATTATGCATTGCTCTATCATTGTTACCCGCCAACAATGATCACCAAAACTGATGAACCCATTGATGTTTCCCCGAAGGTAGCCGAAGAAAAAATGCTTAAGCACCGCAGCTTCGAAGGTTTTAAAGTAAAGCCTGTAGCCGATTACCTGCAAAGCCGAAAAGCTGTTCTGGTAAACAATGACTGTCATATAGTACTTGCAGCGCCGCAGCAGAGCATGACTGATTATTTTTATAAAAATGCTGATGCTGATGAAATGATCTTTGTGCATGAAGGAAGTGGTAAAGTAAAAACACAATATGGAGAATTGCCATTCAGTTATGGTGATTATATTATATTACCAAGAGGAACAATTTACCAGGTTGAATTCAGCAATGAGAAGAATCGTTTATTTATTGTTGAATCATTTTCGCCGCTTCGGTTTCCTAAACGGTATATGAGCAGGTTTGGCCAGTTGATGGAGCACTCGCCATTTTGTGAAAGAGATATCCGAACACCACAGGACCTTAAAATGCATGATGAGCAGGGCGATTTTTTAATTAAAACAAAAAAGAAAGGTATTTTATACGGCCTGCATTATGGCACACATCCCTTTGATGTGATTGGCTGGGATGGCTGTTGTTACCCTTATATTTTTTCTATCCATGATTTTGAACCTATAACCGGCCGGGTTCATCAGCCGCCGCCCGTGCACCAGACTTTTGAAACCAATGCTTTTGTAGTTTGTTCTTTTGTGCCACGTTTATATGATTATCATCCTGATGCTATCCCGGCCCCATACAATCATAGTAATATAGATAGTGATGAGGTACTGTATTACGTTGCGGGGGAATTCATGAGCCGTAAGCATGTAACCCGGGGAATGATAACCCTGCATCCGGCCGGAATACCACATGGCCCACATCCCGGCGCAGTTGAAAAAAGTATTGGTGCAAAGGAAACAGCAGAACTGGCAGTAATGGTGGACACATTTCGTCCTTTGCAACTAACAGTAGAGGCTTTGGAAATTGAAAATGAAGGCTATGTAATGAGTTGGGCTGAATAAGTTTTGTTTTTACCCTGATTGTGATTTCATAAAAATTACTATATTGGCATTACCAAAAACAAATTACTATGATAAAGTTTCAGGAAATTAAAGTTGGCGATTATTTAATAGCAGATAATGACGGAGATAAAAAGCAGGGAGAGGTAACAAACCTTAACCACAACGAGAAACAGGTTTGTGTTAATACCGGTGCCCAGGATTTCTGGTACGAAACAGAACAGCTGAGTGCAATTCCTTTAAATGAAGAACAGCTGATGAAGCTTAAATTTCATAAACAGGAAAATGAAGATGGTACGGTTAAGTATATGAAAGGGGCTTTCAGAATGATGTTGCCGGCTAAGAATGATTTTTCGAAGTTTGAAATATGGTACAGGGATGAACACCGGCATGTGTTGCATCCGATCAATATTCACCAGCTTCAAAACCATTTTTATGAGATGACCAAAGTGCACCTGAATGATGAATCATTTGATTAAAATATCAGAAAATCAGATAAATAAAGTCCCGGCCTTATAGCCGGGACTTTATTATGGTAATTTAAACCATGATCTTTTAATTACTCAGACCTAAGATTTTGATAGCTGAGGGTTGGGTTTTCTGAAAATTCACCCATTTTATTTGCCAGGTGACCAAAAAATACTGAAAATATTCCCTTTCTGTGGAAAAACCAGCCTTTTGTTGGTAAATAGAACTGCTTTTTGCTCATAATTAAACAAATCCCCCTATCTTTGCGCTCCCAAAATTATGGCTAAACAGGCACTTATTAAACAAGATGGAACGATTGTAGAGGCGCTTAGCAATGCTATGTTTAAGGTGAAATTGGAAAATGATCATGAGATTTTGGCCACGATTTCCGGAAAAATGAGGATGCATTATATCCGTATTTTACCGGGTGATAAAGTAGGGGTAGAAATGAGTCCTTATGATTTAACAAGGGGAAGAATCATTTTCAGGTATAAATAAATTATTAATTAGTAAAATAAATAACAATGAAGGTAAGAGCTTCAATAAAAAAGCGCAGCGCCGATTGCAAGATTGTAAGAAGGAAAGGCAGGCTTTATGTGATCAACAAAAAAAATCCACGCTTTAAGCAAAAGCAGGGTTAATCAAAATGTAAATCATAAAAACTAAATTCTAAAGTTTAGGATTTAGAGTTTAAATATTAAAAATTAAAGAATAATATGGCTCGTATTGCCGGTATAGATTTACCAAAAAATAAAAGAGGCGAAGTAGGCCTTACTTACATTTACGGAATTGGCCGTTCTACTGCCCAGTACATTTTGTCTAAGGCAGGTATTGACTTTAGCAAAAAAGTAAATGAATGGAACGATGATGAGCAAACCGCCATCCGTAATGTTATCAATAACGAGTTTAAAACTGAAGGTGCTTTACGTAGCGAAACCCAGATGAACATTAAGCGTTTGCTGGATATCGCCTGTTACCGTGGCCTGCGTCACCGTAAAGGTTTGCCTGTTCGTGGACAGCGTACACGTACCAACAGCCGTACAAGAAAGGGAAAGCGTAAGACAGTTGCAGGTAAAAAGAAAGTAGCTAAGAAATAATTTAATACAGGCTTATATTTTTTGAATCAACACCAGATCGCTTCATAAGCCGGCAGGAGGGTTGATTCAGTCCCGATGAAGATCGGGATTACATTTATAAAGATTACCTATCTAGTTCAGATTATGGCAAAAGCACAAGCAGCAGGCGGCGCAAAAGCAGCCTCGAAAAAAAGAGTTGTAAAAGTTGACAGCTACGGCGATGCACACATTACAGCAAGTTTCAACAACATCATTATCAGTTTAACCAATAAGCAGGGCCAGGTTATCAGCTGGAGCAGTGCCGGTAAAATGGGTTTCAGGGGTTCTAAAAAGAACACTCCTTATGCTGCCCAGATGGCCGCCGCAGACGCAGCTAAACAGGCTTTGGATGCAGGTTTAAAAAGAGTGGATGTTTTTGTGAAGGGTCCGGGTTCAGGCCGTGAAGGCGCTATCCGTTCCTTATCTCAAAATGGAATTGAGATTGCGATGATCAAAGACGTTACACCTTTGCCACACAATGGTTGCCGTCCTCCAAAGAAAAGAAGAGTATAATATTATTTTGAATGATAAATTTTAAATGTTGAATTGAAAAACATTTGAAATTCAAAATTCAAAATTTAAAATAATTTATAACGGGTGCATTATTCATTTTAAAAGGTCTTTATAATGATGCATCGTCACTAAAAGACCACAAATACAAATATGGCACGTTACACAGGCCCCAAAACAAAGATCTCCAGAATATTTGGAGAGCCCATTACCGGAAATGGTAAATGGTTAACCAAGAACAGTAATCCTCCGGGAATGCACGGTGCAACCCGTAAGCGTAAAACTTTAGGTGAATACGCTTTGCAATTAAGGGAAAAGCAAAAAGCCAAATACACTTATGGCCTGCTTGAAAAACAATTCCGTAAAACATTTGATGAAGCTGCCCGCAGAAAGGGCGTTACCGGTGAGAACCTCATTAAATTATTAGAAGCCCGTTTGGATAATACCGTATTTCGTATGGGTATTGCGCCAAGCCGCCAGGCTGCACGCCAGTTGGTATCTCATAAACACATTACCATTAATGGTGAAGTGGTTAATATACCTTCTTACAGTTGCAAACCGGGTGATGTTATCAGCTTAAAGAATAAAAGCGCTGCTAATGCTTCTATTTCTGGAAACCTGCGTGGCAAAAATGCCAAGTTTAACTGGTTAGAGTGGAGTGAGGCTGATACAAAAGGTACTTTTATTACCTATCCAGAAAGAGAAAGTGTTCCTGAAAATATCAAGGAACAACTGATCGTGGAATTGTACAGTAAATAAAAATTAAGTAGTGTATCCCGCTGAGGTGGGACAGGTATCATAAATCAATAAAACATAAAACAACAAAATACAAATGGCCATTTTAAATTTTGTTAAACCAGATAAGATCGTTCTTCAGAAAGCAACCGAGTTTGAAGCTCAATTCGAATTCCGTCCGCTTGAACCGGGTTATGGTGTAACTATTGGTAATTCCCTGCGCAGGGTGTTACTAAACTCTTTGGAGGGTTATGCTATCATCGGTATCAACATTGCCGGAGCCGATCATGAGTTTGCAACCTTAAAAGGTATTACTGAAGACGTAACAGAAATTATCCTGAACCTGAAGCAGGTTCGTATTAAGAAGAAAGTTGAGCATGATGCCAATTTGGAAAAAATTACGCTTTCTATAAAAAACAAAACTGAATTTACAGCGGGTATGATTGCCGAGGCTTCTCCTTCTTTTGAAGTGATGAACCCTGAGCTTTTGATCTGCACCATGGATAGCAGCGCAAAGCTTGATATAGAGATCACTATTGGTAAAGGCCGTGGTTATGTGCCTGCTGAAGAAAATAAAGAAAAGAATTCTCATTTTGGATATATTCCGGTAGATGCTATTTACACACCAATAAAGAATGTGAAATACGCTATTGAGAATACCCGTGTGGAGCAGCGTACCGATTTTGAAAAACTGATCATTGATGTAGTTACTGATGGTACTATTCACCCGGAAGATGCTGTAAAGCAGGCCAGCCGTATTTTAATACAGCACCTGATGATCATCACTGACGAGAACATCACTTTTGATACTAAAGAAGATAAGAAAGAAGACCTGGTTGATGAACAAACTTTACAGTTGCGTAAAGTATTAAAGACACCTTTGGAAGACCTGGATCTTTCTGTACGTGCCTTTAACTGCTTAAAAGCTGCAAAGATTAATTCATTAAGCGAACTGGTACAATATGAGCAGGAAGACCTGATGAAGTTCAGGAATTTTGGCCAGAAATCTTTGAGTGAGATTGAACAGGTATTACACGAAAGAGGCTTAAGCTTTGGAATGGACCTGAGCAAGCTGAAATTAGATGATGAATAAACCCCTCCGCTCCGCCAGCTGGCGGAGAACCTGGAGCCTTTATAACATAAGTAGTCTGTAATTCCTGACACGGTACAGACGAATTAATCCTTCGACTCCGCTCAGGATTTAAGCGGACGAGAAACAAATTTTAAATGTCATGCGTCACGGAAACAAAAACAACAACCTGAGCAGAACGGCTTCTCACAGAAAGGCCCTCTTAATGAATTTAGGCTGCCAGTTAATTACGTACAAGAGAATTACAACAACATTGGCTAAAGCAAAAGCTTTACGTGTTTACATTGAACCATTGATCACCAAAACAAAAAATACAGCAAGTAAGGAAGCTATCATGCACAATCACCGTATTGTGTTCAGCTACCTGAATGATAAAGATGCGGTTAAGGAATTATTTACGGTGGTGGCTCCAAAAGTAGCAGGCCGCCCTGGCGGTTATACCCGTATCATTAAATTAGGTGCAAGAACCGGTGATAATGCCGAAATTGCAATGATTGAACTGGTTGACTTTAACGAGATCTATGGTAAAGGAACAGAAAAATCTGCTGCTGAACCAGCTAAAAAAACACGTCGTGCTGGTGGGGCTAAAAAGAAAGCCGCAACAGAAGAAACAACTGACACAGCTGAAGAAGCATAATTTGAACCAACTGCTTTATATTGGCCCCGATTTAATATCGGGGCTTTTTTTATGGCATAAGGCAATCTTGACCGCAGGAACACGTTAATTATTAAAATTTATTTTTTCGTTACACCATTATATTCTTTTCTTTGCAAAACCCTTTTTAATACATGTCTCTTCCAACTAAACAACCTGCCATCCTGATCTTAGAAGACGGAACAATTTTTAACGGAACAGCTTTTGGTAAAACAGGAACCTCTACCGGCGAAATATGTTTCAATACGGGCATGACCGGCTACCAGGAAGTTTTTACAGACCCAAGTTATTATGGACAGGTGCTCATTATGAACAATGCTCATATTGGAAATTATGGCGTTAAAAAAGGGGATGTGGAGAGCGACAGCGTAAAAGTTAAGGCAGTTATCGGTCGCAACCTTGAAGAGAAATACAGCCGCTTTATGGCAGATGCATCCTTGCAGGAGTATTTTGCGGCACAGGGAGTAGTAGCTATTGATGGTATTGATACACGGGCCCTGGTTGCCCATATACGTACACAGGGAGCGATGAACTGTATCATATCCTCTGAGACCACGGATGTGGAAAAGCTGAAAAAGGAATTAAAGCAGGTACCTTCTATGGATGGCCTGGAACTGGCATCAGCTGTAAGCACCAACGAACCCTATTTTTTAGGTGATGAAAAAAGTGCTTTACGTATTGCAGTGCTGGATTTTGGTATCAAGAAAAATATATTGAACTGCCTTGTTGAGAGAGGCGCTTATGTTAAAGTACATAATGCCAAAACGGGTTTTGAAGAACTGGAAAAATTTAAACCTCATGGATATTTTATCAGCAATGGCCCCGGTGACCCGGCACCAATGGATTATGCAATAAAAACGGTTAAGCAAATCCTGGCTGCAGGTAAACCTTTGTTTGGAATTTGTTTAGGTCACCAATTACTTGCACTTGCCAATGATATTCCTACGTTTAAAATGCACCACGGCCATCGTGGATTGAATCACCCGGTAAAAAATGTTATCAGTGGTAAATCGGAGATCACTACACAGAATCATGGATTTGGAGTTGACCCTAAAGCGGTAAAGGCAAATGCAAATGTAGAGATAACCCATGTTAATTTAAATGATGAGAGTATTGAAGGTATCCGCATTAAGAATAAACCTGCTTTCTCCGTTCAGTATCATCCTGAAGCTACACCAGGCCCCCACGACAGCCGTTACCTGTTTGATGAGTTTATAAAGATGATCAACAGGAACTAAGCTTTTCAATTGTTTTAAATTCGTGTAATTCGGTTTAATTTGTGAAATTAGCGGTATGAAAATCGCAATCATCAACGGCCCCAATTTAAATCTTCTTGGTAAACGTGAAGTGGATATTTATGGGGGAGAATCTTTTGAGAATTACTTAAAGACCCTTCATGAAAAATACGCCAACATTGAAATATCTTATTTTCAAAGTAACGTGGAAGGAGAATTGATCAATGAAATTCAACGCATCGGGTTTAATTATGATGGAATAATTTTCAACCCCGGCGGTTACACTCATACTTCAATTGCCATTGGCGACGCCATTGCAGCCATTTCAACCCCTGTCATTGAAGTACATATATCCAATATTTTCGGAAGAGAAGAATTCAGAAAAGTATCTCACGTATCAGGCAAAGCAAAAGGGGTGATCAGCGGCCTGGGATTAAAAGGGTATGAATTGGCAGTAAGGTGGTTTACAGAAAAGAACTCCTGAGCATATAAAAAAGTGCAAAAGCAATAACAAACAGCACTACAGAATAGATAATAATATTTGTGGTATTAGGGTTTCTTGTTTTACTGTTGAAAGTGTATTTGCATTCCACACATTTTGTATGGTGCATTAATTTAGGGCCAAGCAAACCTCCCCACCAGGTATATTTCACAGGTTGAACAAGAGGGCTGCCGCACTTAGGACAACCTATTTCTTTAGAAATATCGTTTAATTGATCAGTCATTAGTTAATGGAGTAAAATTATAAAATTACTCTTAATAATAAGGCATAGCCTGTATCTTCTTTAGGATTATCAGCAATGCTTACTATATGCAAACCTGCTTCGGACCATACTTTAAAAAGCTCCCCTTTTTTTCGTTTCACCAATTCCTTATCTAATTGTGGCAACATTACTCCTTTTATAAACCAGCCTAAGTCGCCGCCTTTCCTGGCAGAAATATAATCTGCACTATAAGTACTTGCCTGTGCAGCAAAAGTAGTAGTACCCGATTTTATTTTTGCAATAATGCTGTCAGCCAGAGATTCTGCAAAAGAAGGAATGAAAACAGCGGTATCCAATAAAATATGATTAACATGATAAAAAGTATTTGGGGCTTTCATCAGGATCTTTACCAGTATATTTTCTTTTTTGAAGGGCCCATATACTTTTCCTGTTTTCCCATGGTAGGCAAGGCTATCAGCTTTACCTAAAAACTGGGCGGTACTTACAACAGTAATGGTATCTATAAAATATTTTTTCTTGAGTACATATTTTACAAAGCCTATGGGGTTGCTGGTTGTGTCCAGCACTTTTTTTATTTCGGCAAGGGTTTGACTTTTTGCTGAAAATACCGATCCAATCAAAAGAAAAATAAAAAGAAGTTTTTTCACGCTGAAAATTTGAAGGGCAAAGATATGTTTTATAAAAGAAGACAGCTTTCCAAAGGCTGTCTTCATGAAATATTAACTAAATGTATTTATTTTAAAGCATATAATACTTTTACTTCGAAGCGTAGTTTAATTTTTCTGTAGTCAATGCCATAATCATTAACACCATATGGGTCCATAGCTCCTTTAACTGTAACTTTTTCGTACAGGCCTACATTTGATTTATATCTGCCAGCCTGTACATCAGAGCTTATATATTCTTCCGGCTCCGCAATTGTAATAGCCTGTCCCAGCTGTTCATTTACTGATTCTGACAAGTATACGGCTTTTTCTTTAGCTGCTTTTACGGCCATAATTTTAAGTTGCTTGCGGTATTCAATAATTTTACTGTGAGATGTTTTGATAATACTGAAATTATTTGTAGCCTCATCATCCAGCCTGTTTACCAATTCGTCAATAAGTTTTGTATTGCTGAATTTAAGCTGATATGAAATTGAAGACAATAAATCCGGCTCTTTTTTTCTGCGCCTCCATATATTAGCCATATTATAACCGTCATAAGATGCAACAGCAATATCATTGTCGGAAATACCGGCAGCTTTGCAACTTGCTAAAAATTCAGTTTTAATTTTATCAAGTTCAACTTTGTCCTCCCCTTTCTTTTTATATTCCCTCAGATCTACCTGAACATAGATCTCATCAGGAATAACTTCCATTTCGGCGCTGCCCGTAACAGTAATGGTTTTGGGAAAGGGATAACAGCCAGGCTGTGTATTAGGTTGTGCATGCAGGGAAAACACAAGAGCTGTTGCAATTGAAAGCAGGGTGATCTTTTTCATGAGTTAAATTTTTAGATGGATAAATTTAACCCCGGGATTGCACAAAGGGAATTGAGGAAACGCTGTTAACGGCTAATTTACTTTTTTTAACAAGACTTTCACCTGTTTTTTCATTTCTTCCAATTCTGCCAACTGTTGCTGGATAAAATTGTTGTCTTCCAATCTGCCCATCACTTTGTTCATTTCTTTATTGGTATCGTAAACCATTTTGCGGAAGGGGCTGTTATAATCTTTTGCCCTGGAATCAAAAATACCTTTGCACATCCATTCCCTGGTATCCAGTGCCTGTTGTAATAATTGTTTAAAAAGGGCAGGGGTTAATTGTTTGGGTGTGATATGTAATATTTCAAGCAGCGAAGTATATCCATGATTTAACCTGTCGGCTGTATAGGCCACACCTTGCTGGCGGTAAAAATTATGCAGCTCTTCCCAGCTTTTTACTTTCCCTGATTTAATATCACGTTTTAATTTTTCCACTTCCTCTTTTTGAATCAGCTGGCCGCCAATATTCAACCACTCACTTCTTTGTATTTTAGCTGATAAGGTTATTTTAAGTGTGTCAAAAGTGAAGAGATTGCTTTTTTGGACATGGTTCAGTAATTCCATTGTTCCATAGTACCGTATCAGTTCTTTAAATATTAAAACCGACTGCGGAACTTTGTGCAGCTCTGTTTTACGGTTTGTATTTTCCCAGCCGGTTACTTCTGCAATACCAGTTGCACCAGGTTTCAGCTTTTCCAGGAATTTTATGGCATCAAATAATTCATTAATAGTATCAGGTGCCAAAAAATCATATTCAATGCGTTGTATCTTTTCTGTTCTTCTGTCACGGTCTACATATTTCCAGGCATTGCGTGCCAGTGCATACATATTATACATGAACCAGTAACCTGGCATTACAATTAGCTTATCATGTGCCACATCATTGCTTACCAAACTGAACGGAAGAGGAATGTTTAATTCAGCCGGGAAATCACCTTTGGCAATAATGGTAAAGGATGAAAATTTTGAATTGTGCTTTAAACTAACACATAGGCCCGGCCAAAAACCACGGCCTGCAACAATTTCACCATCTGCGGCCCGGCTATTGTGGTTGCTTCCAATGGTAGCGCCGGCTGCCATATTACTTTGTCCCATTACCACAGCGGCACATAAAAAAGAATTATTGTGGTGCTGCTCGTGTGCAGGAAAGATCAGCGAATTCAAAACTTCGCAACAGGAAATGGTAGAGTTATTACCCAGATACGAGTTGATCAACCTTGCGCCATATTTAAGTTGGGAGTGTGAGGCCATAACAAAACGTACTGCCTTTACACCATAAAAGATCCTGCAGCCATATCCCACAATACCATTTACTATTTCGCAGCCTTCTCCAATTTGTGATTTTCGTTGCTCATCACTGTTAACGGTGAGATTTTTTAATTTATTGGCACCTTTAAAATAAGCATCTGTGCCTACCCAAACATCTTTTATTATCTTACAGTTCTTTATTACAGTCCTGTCACCGATCTTTCCATAGTAGCCACGCTGTTTATCAAAACGTTTTTCGGTAAACTCTTTAAATTTATTCAGCAGTGCATCATCATCTCTGTATTTGCTCCACAACCAGGCATCGCCGGGTAACATGCCGTTAAAAGGGATAACACTTCTTCCACCGGCCTCATTACATAATTCCATCCATACCCTTGTTTTTTCATCTTCGCCGTCTTTTACTATTCCATTTCCAAACTTGGCATAATCGGTAGTGGCCAGTTCATTTACATTAACGAGCATTACATCATTTCCGATAATGTAATGGCTTAAATAATCCACGTTGTCAATACAGATATTATTACCGAGGTCACAACTGATGATGGTACTGTTGTATAACCCAACTGGCATCCTCAGGTTATGAAACTCCAGATAAAAGGGTTCAAGCTTACCAATTCGTATCAATCCATGGAACTTGCAGTTACGAACCAGTTCGGGGTTAAAATGTTTGGAGACAAAAATTTTATTCCAGTCATCTGAAGTATTTCGGTTGCGGATGAGGGCCTCAATTTCCTGGGCAGTTAATTTGCGGTACTTGATCCCATTTTTGTTATGTGCATCCCGGAGGTAGTATTCATCTTTCCCTTTTGGAATATATTTTTTATCTACAAAATTGTAGCCAAGATTATTAACCGGGTGTTTTTGAATGATGTTCATACCCCTGTCCCCTAAAGGGGGACTTAGATTTTAAGTTTAAAATTTATTTCAATCCCTTTAAAAATTAAGGGGGAAGTTTTGAGAATACTGTTATTAATTGAATACATAGCTGAATATAGGTATTCGGTAAAAGAGTGCGACGCAACATTGCTGTTACAAAGAACTTATGCTGGTTACTAAAATAAAACTACTTGCAATATAAAAGAAAAAAATAACTAAGGGAATAACAATACAAGTACCCCTTTAGGGGACAGGGGCTTTATTCCACCGTTACGCTCTTAGCCAGGTTCCTCGGTTTATCCACATCAACTCCTTTTGCTATACCCACATAGTAACTCAATAATTGTAAGGGAATAGTGCTTAACATGGGAGCAATAATTTCATCAGCAGCAGGAACGAAAAATACATCATCAGCCATACCCGGAATGATTTCATCTCCTTCTGTTATAATAGCAATTACTTTTCCATGCCGTGCTTTTATTTCCTGGATATTGCTCACAATTTTTTCATGGTAAGAATCTTTGGTGGCTATAAATACTACAGGAAGGTTTTTATCTACCAATGCTATTGGCCCATGTTTCATTTCAGCTGCCGGGTAACCTTCAGCATGGATGTAAGAGATCTCTTTTAATTTCAGCGCACCTTCCAATGCGATCGGGAAATTATATCCCCTGCCCAGGAATAGGGCGTCTGCAGCAGATTTATATTTTAATGCGATCTTTTTAATGTCTTCTGCATTTTTTAAAATGGCGCTTACTTTTTCCGGAACAGCGTCCAGTTCTAATAATAAATTCCTGTATCGGTCATCACTTATGGTGCCTTTTTCTTTTGCAATTTTCAAAGCCATCATAACCAGCACAGCCAACTGCCCGGAAAATGCTTTGGTGGAAGCAACGCCTATTTCGGGCCCGGCATGCGTATAAGCACCGCCATCACTGATCCTGGCAATAGAAGAGCCTACCACGTTCACAATACCAAATATAATGGCACCATTTTCTTTTGCCCTTTCAATCGCAACAAGTGTATCTGCAGTTTCACCACTTTGAGAAATGGCAATAATAATATCTCCTTTATTTATCACCGGGTTTCGGTAACGGAATTCAGAAGCATATTCCACTTCCACAGGTATACGGCAAAGTTCTTCAATGATATATTCGGCCAACAGGCCTGCATGCCAACTGGTGCCACAGGCAACTATAATGATCCGGTTCGCTTTTTTAAAGTGCTGGATATTGTTTTCAATACCACTCATGGTAATTGTTCCAGCTGTGCTGTCCAATCTTCCCCTTAAGCAATCATGAATGGTGCTGGGTTGTTCAAAAATTTCCTTTAACATGAAATGGTCGTAACCTCCTTTTTCAATGGCTGCCAGTTCCATATCCAATTTGGTAATGAAAGGAGTTATTTTTTCATTGCCAAGATTTTTCAGGATGAGTTCGCCAGGTGTAACAATGGCCAGTTCATAGTCATTCACATAAACTACTTCCTTGGTGTATTCAAGCATCGGCGATGCATCAGACCCCAAAAAATGTTCACCTTTGCCAACACCAATTACCAGCGGGCTTCCTTTTCTTGCAGCAATTATGGTATCCGGGCTATCAGCATCTAAAAGTAAAATAACATAAGCTCCGGTAACTCTTTTTAGTGCAACCCTTACGGCTTCTTCCAGGTCGCACTGATTATTTTCTTTAATGTCTTCTATGAAATTCAATAAAACTTCGGTATCGGTTTGACTGGTAAATACATAACCTTTGTTGGTTAGTTCTTTCTTAAGCTGCGCATAGTTTTCAATGATGCCATTGTGGATCATTGCCAATTTTCCACTGGCCGAGGTATGGGGATGTGCATTTATATCACTTGGTTCGCCATGAGTTGCCCAGCGGGTGTGGCCAATGCCTGTATGCGAATGCAGGTTCTTGCCAAAGATGGTTTGTTCCAGTTCAGAAACACGGCCTTTCTTTTTATATACTTTCAACCCGTTATCAAGCAGGGCAACGCCTGTGCTGTCGTAGCCACGGTATTCCAGTCTTTTTAAACCTGTAATAACAATTGGATAAGCTTCCTTAGGTCCGGTGTAACCAACAATTCCACACATAAATAAATGGTTTATAGTTTATCCCTGAAACGGCTAAAAACATGTTCCTGTAATTTACTAACCAACATTTGGTATAGCCAACCAACAGTATGCAGTCTTAGCAGTTACAGCCAGGGTAATTATTATCGCAATTTAGCAAAAATGTTCTCATTTAAACGCTTTGCATATAAACTTGGGTATTTTGGGGCTATTGACTTAATTTGGGGTATAAATCGCCAATATGAAATATTTATTGTTATCCATTGCTGTTTTATCTTTTGGCAATAAATTAAATGCCCAATCCGGGACGGCAGTCACCAGAATATTTATTGTTCGCCATGCCGAAAAGGAAGCAGGTAAAGACCCGGTATTAACGCCGGCAGGTAATATAAGGGCCGGAGACCTGATGCGGACTTTGAAAGATGAAGCAATACAAAAAGTTTATGTTAGCCGGACACGGCGCTCACAAATGACCGCTGACAGCATGCGTATCCAGTTAAGTATCGATACTGTTCATTATATGGCCGATACGCTTTGTGATGACCTGGTAAATTCTATAATGGAGCATCGGGATTTTGGAAAAGCAATCCTGATCATTGCACACAGCAATACCATACCAAAGATCATCCGTAAACTCGGTGTATTGGATTATCCGCAGGCCGATCTTCCCGATAATGAATTTGATAATTTGTTCCTCGTAACTTATAAAAAAGAAAAGGCTGTGGTTAAGAAAATGAAATTTGGAACGAAATCGGGAGCATCTGCGTCAATGCAATAGTTGTACATTAGCTTTCAGAAAATTTACTTTGCAGTGACACCGTTACCTGACTTATTCAAATGAAGACAATAAAATTCGTAGGTTATTTATTTTATCGGTACTATTCTAAAGGGCCTAGAGCGAATATTCCATATTTCAGTACCATAGCCGCCATGACATTTTTAGGATTTATGCACCTAATGCAAATACTCATCCTGCTTGATAAGATTGACCTAATTCCGATAAACTCATCAGATGGCAGAACAAAAAAATATTTCATATTTTTTTTAGTCATACTACCCATCTATTTTGTCATGACACTTCTTTTTAAAAAAAGTGACATAGAACCACTCAAAGAAAAATATGAATATAATTGGGACAAAGTTTTTAAAGGGAATGTTTGGCTGGTGATTTACATAATTGGTTCATTTGCTTTAATATTTATTCTAGCGATTTGGAAGAAACATTAGTATGCAAAACTTGCAAACAGACATAAGCCATACTCAGAGTAAGCGTATTTGTTCTATTGGACAACGAATATAAAATTCTCACCGTCCGCAAAGCCTTGTCCTGTTACAATAAAACTCCTTTCAGAAAAGAATAGGCTACAGAAAAATAAATGATGATTCCGGTAACATCTACCAGTGTAGCTACAAACGGCGCTGATGAAGTTGCGGGGTCAAATCTTAACTTTTTTAAGAGGAGGGGTAGCATGGAGCCGGCAAGGGTACCCCATAAAACAACACCCAGCACAGAAACACCCGTTACCATGGCTAACAAAAAAGTATGGCTGCCATACAGGTGAGGCTCAATATAACTCCACATATAGGTTCTGAGGAATCCAACCACACCCAGGATGCCTCCTAATATCAAACCGCTTTTTAATTCCCTTCTTAAAATTTTAAGCCAGTCATCAATAGTTATCTCTGCTTTTGCCATTGCCTGGATGATCAAAGTAGAAGCCTGGCTTCCCGTATTACCTCCGCTGGAAATAATAAGTGGCACCAGCATATTAAGCACCAGCACTTTTTTTATTTCATCTTCAAAAAAACTCATGGCACTTGCGGTCAATAATTCTCCCACAAATAAAATAACGAGCCAGGGAGCCCTTTTACCGATCAGTTTCCAGAAGGGCATATCAAGATAGGGCTGGTCCAATGCTTCGGTACCACCTATCTTTTGAATGTCTTCACTGAACTCTTCCTCAGCCACCCAAAGAATATCGTCAATAGTTACAATGCCTAATAGTATATTATTATCATCAGTAACCGGCAAAGCCACACGATTATTCATTTTAAAAACTTTGCTGGCAATTTCCTGGTCATCATTTACATGCAATGTTATAAAACGGCCATCCATTATCTCATTCACTTTAGTAGCCGGCTCAGCCAGGATAAAATCACGTATGCGGATATCATCCAATAGTTCGCCTTTATCGTTGATCACGTAGATAACATCAATAGTTTCTCTTCCTTTAGCATGTTTTCGTATGGTTTCAAGCACTTCGGTCACGGTATTTTCTTCATACACATACACATAATCGGGTGTCATTATTCTGCCCATACTGTTTTCAGGATAACCCAATAATTCAAGGGTAACTTTGCGCTCATCCGGATCAAGGGTCTTGATAAGATCCCTTACAATGCTGGTGGGCAATTCTTCCAGGAAGGCAACACGGTCATCGGCAGGAAGTTCATTTAATAATTCCGTGGTTTTAAACGCCGGTAAATTCTTTATGATCCTTTTTTGTGTAGGAAGCTCAAGTATCTTGAATACACTGGCTGCCCGGTGCAGGGAAAGATGAGAAATGATCTGGCCTTCGTAATCTTCATTTTCATAGATGAGATTGGCTACATCACTGATGTTCTGGTGATTCAGGAACTCCTGTATCTCCAGTTTGTTTTCAGCCGCAATCACTTCTTCAAACTGTTGTTGCAATGATATTTCTTCCAGTTCTAATGGCATCGGCACTTTGTTATTAAATTGCAGTTTAATGTGCCGCAATTTAGCCCATTTATTCTTAACGGAACATGATGAGAAGAGCTAATTTCTACCTCCTGTTTTTAAAACAGGAATGAACCGGCAGGATAAACAATAGTTGGTATAGAAGGCTATAAATTATCATGATTAAAAAAAGCGAAACATAATGTTTCGCTTTTTTAGTTGTTTAATTTTTTGGTTTTTGGTCTGCTTGTTTTTCTCTTTCTTTCATTTTATCCTGGTAGCTGGTCCCTTCTGTTATCCACTGTTCAGCAGGTTTGCCCAATAAGTAATGGTCAAACCATGCCTTTTGTCTTTTTTGATAATCAATCTGGTTTTCTTTTTTTGCCAGGCCATGGTTTTCATCGGCATATACAAGCATTACGTGAGGTTTTTGCATACGCCGCATTGTACCATACATTTCAATACCCTGGTGCCAGTCTACCGCCCCGTCTTTGTCTCCAAATGCAACCAGTAAAGGCGCTTTAATATTAGTAGCGTTGAACATTGGTGAGTTTCTTTTGTGTTCTTCCAGCCTGTCATACCAGGGGCCATCAAACCGGCCCTGGCTGGTCTCAAATATTTTCTGATCGGGAGTTCCGCTGTTCCAGTATATAGACATTGACATGCTGATCAGGTCGGTAAGCGGTGCGCCGGCGCAAGCTGCTTTAAACAGATCGGTTTGTGTAATGATGAATGAAGTCTGATAGGCGCCCCAGCTATGGCCCATCAGGCCAACTTTATCTTTATCAATCATTCCTGTTTTTAAAACTTCTTCCACTGCGGGTACCACACAATTTACTGCACTCATACCCGGATCGTTAATGTCATAGACTATATCGGGCCGGAAAATAAAATACCCACTGGTTGTAAAATTGCTGGTATTATAAGCGCTTCTTGAAGAAGGGGTAACATACCCATGCACAGTGTTAGAAAGTATTTCATAGATATAAACGATCATTGGGTATTTCTTGTCCCTGTCATAATTGGCAGGGTAAAAAAGTGCGCCCTGTAATTTTTGCCCTTTTTTGTTTGTAAAGTTCACCAACTCACTTTTGCCCCAATAGTAATCGTGCTGCTGGGGGTTGGTTGATACAACTTTTTCAGTCGTTACAAAATTATCGGTAACATACAGCTCCGGAGAAATGTTGTAGTCAGCTTTTGTGAATGTAAACGTATTGGCATCTTTTGCCTTGGCAAGCCTTCCGATCGTCAGGTCATCGAAAATTAATTTTTCAAGTTTGTTTTTTTCGAATTTATAATAACCGGTCTTTTTTGTTTTATCACCATAAGCAGAAAAATAGATGGGTTTGCTGTCATCAATGAACGGGTCTTCAAAATCGAGCCTGTTTATCCTGAACATTATTTCCTCTTTTTCGCCATCGGTTATTTTGCGTACACCTTTACCATCCGGTTTTAATGCCCAGATATTATATTCATCATAAACCAGCATTTCTTTATCTCCTTTTGTCCAGCCTCCAAAACCAACAGCTGGCACTATTCCGGGATGATCATCACGGGTGTTCCAGAAATTGGCCTTTATTTGTTCTGTAAGATTAATATGCTGTTGAGTGGCAACAATGTAACTCCACCAATGCTTGTCTTTAAAATAGGCAAGGTATTTTCCATCGGGTGAAGTTCTGGGTGTAGTGTAAAAAGTATTGGGTATTTTTTCAAACAATAATTTCTCTTCGCCTGTTTTTACATTCACAAGATAAAAATCTGCATAATCTTCCTTGAACGCAGGTTTGTATTTTTTGTTGGTTGAGGTAATCGCATAAAGAAAATTACCTGTGAAGCGGGCATCAGGTGAGCCTTCTTTTGCAAGCTGGAAGAATTTATTGTTATCTATGTTCCAAACAGAAAGATAGCTGGCATCTTTGTCCTGGTTGTATGTAATTTTCTGCCTGGGCTGGATCTCAGGATCTTTCCAGTGCCAGATATCAACTGCAGGTAGTTTGTCGTCTTTATTAATCTTTTTGGCAACGGAGGTTTTTGTTGAATCTGATTTTTCTTTTACAACATCAATCTTGCCGGCCATTGAATCAGTTTTTGCTTTTGCAGAATCTGATGCTGTTTTCTTTCCTTCTTTTTTGGGTTTGCTTGTCCAGTTTTTTATACCAAAGAAAACAAAATTCATGTCATCGCTTAAGCTAAGGCCTGATTTATTAAACACCCTGTTGCCTGCCGGAAAGCCGTTTGCTTCGGCGGGGTTAAAGATCTTCAGCACAGGGTTTTTATACAGGTTAATGTATGAACAGACCACTGCATTTTCTTCTTCAAAATCTTCTTTAGTGAAAGTTTTATAAAAGGCAACTCCATCACCCTCTTTTTGCCAGCTTAGTTTTGAAAATTTCAATGTGTCGCTGGCAATTACTTTCAGGGAATAATTTGCCAGGTTAAAAAGTTCAACCGAGTTGCCGGCAGTATTGGCGCTTTCAACTATATAAATAAGATAATCGCTTTTTTTATTGAAAGAATATTCAGTTACATTGCCTATGGTCCTTGTACTGCTGTCACTTAAATTCTTCAGCAGCAAAACACTGCCTTTATCCTTATTGTCTTTAGGCGCTGTAAGGCTAACAGTAAGGAATTTCCCATTGCGTGAAAAACCAAACTGGCTTACATTTTGAATAATTTCTTTTTTACCCGTTTCCAGGTTAAGCAGGCCCATTTTATATTCAACAGGTTTGCTATCATCCCTGAGTTTTTCGGCTTCCTTAAAGGGAAGGCCAATACGGTATGCTATCCACTTATTATCCTTGCTGAATTCGGGAGAAGAAGAAAATTCCAGTTTGTAAACTTTATGGGTAGCCTGGTTAGTTACGTACATGGTATCATTGTCTTCCTGAACAGTAATTTGATAAGCAACCCATTCTCCATTGTCAGAAATATTCAAAGCCCCGATACTTTGCCATTTTACATAATCATCAGGACTAAGGGTTTTCTTTTGAGCAAGTGAAGTACCGGTTATCAGGACCATTATGAATAATGTGGCCAACAGTTTTTTTAGCATAGCAAATAAGTTTGGTACAAGATAAATTAAATAGCCAAGTATTGTTTCAAATCCCTGCAAAGTTTTATTTTGATCAAATTGGTTGTTGAAATTTTATAGTATCCGGCGCTTTTTACTCCGGCCTTTGTTATTAAATTGCATTTTGACCTGCAAAATTTTGCCTGTAAACCCCTAATGATTTTATGCTGAAGCCTTATTTATTTGTGGAAATGACTGTTGAAAAGGGCAGGGGCGTTTTTACCCGTGAAAGAATTCCTGCCAGTACGGTTATAGAAATTTCCCCTGTGATTGTAATGGAGAAATCAGACCGGCAGCACTTAGATAAAACATTATTGCATGATTATATTTTTGAATGGGGCAAACTAAAAGATAAATGTTGTATGGCGCTGGGCTTAATTCCTGTTTATAATCATAGTTATAAAAGTAACTGCGAGTATTTTATGGATTTTGAAGAGCTTACAATTTTAGTGAAAACAGTAAGGGTGATTGAAAGAGGAGAGGAGCTTACCATAAATTATAATGGCGACTGGAATGACGGAAAAAAAATCTGGTTTGATGTTAAGGTTTAAATATCAAAAGTGAATCTCAGGGGGATTCACTTTTAGTTTTCATGGGCAAAATATATTGTGGTTATGCAAGTGCTACTTCTTCAGCAACCAGCTGTTCTATCAACTGTATCTCTGCAACGATCTTCACTTCCTCACTTACTACTACGCCGCCTGCTTCTGTGACTGCATTCCAGGTAAGGCCAAAATCCTTACGGTTGATCTTTCCATTAATGGTAAAACCGGCTTTCGTATTTCCGTATGGGTCTTTAACTATGCCGCCAAACTCTACCGCTAATTTTACATTTTTGGTTACATCACGTATGGTAAGGTTGCCGTACAGGTCAAATGACCCGTCGTTATCAATACTTTCGGCTTTGATTGCTTCAAACTTTATCTTGGGGAATTTTTCCGCATCAAAAAAATCGGCGCTCTTAAGATGGCCATCTCTTTGTTCATTCCCTGTGGAGATGGAATTCACATCCGCAGTGAAGCTGATCTTCGCTTTTGTAAAGTCTTCCTCTTCGGTTTTTGCCGATATGGTGAACATGTCAAAACTTCCTGTAACATTGGTTATCATCAGGTGTTTGATCTTGAAATGAACTTCGCTGTGTGTGGGGTCCAGGACCCAGTTTTTGGTTGCCATGATTTTTAAATTTGATGCAAGGTACATAATTAATGTTTAAACATCAAATATTTCTTTGTAAGGGGTTGTTAATAAAAAAACCTGCCGGAGGGGGAGGTTTTCCGATTTGGGATTCCCGGGTCATATTATTGAATGTTATTAAACCCTCTGCATGCCTCAATTTATGCTAACCGGATGGGGATATCAGATATGGAAAAAGGATTGTGAACCACAGACCCAGTTGAAGAAAATTATCTGTATTGCCTTTCAATGGCCTTTAAAAAATCATCTTTCCTGCGTGTGGAGACCTCAACTGAAGTAGCGTCAGAGAGGGTAACAAAGCCACCTTTGCCCTTGTTATAGCTTTTAATATAAGCCAGATTAATGAGGTGGGAATTATGAACCCGGAAAAAATTATATTCAGAAAGCATTTCTTCAAATTCCTTCAAGGTTTTTGCCACGACTAATTTTTGTTTGTCTTTTAAAAATATGATAGTATAGTTGACTTCACTCTCACACCGGATAATATCGCCTATGTCAAGAAAGACAAGCCCCGTAACCACGGGAACACATATTTTCTTTGACTGTCCCTGGATGTTTTTAAGGTTATGAAAAAGCGTATCTAATTTCCCGGAAGTATCATTTGTTATTATCTTATTTGCTGATTTTTTTATGGCCTGGTCCAGGTCTTCTGCAGTAACCGGTTTAAGCAGGTAATCAATTGCACTGAATTTGATCGCTTGTACCGCATACTTTTCATAGGCCGTTGTAAAAATGATATCAAAATCTATTTTACTTAATTGTTTTAACAGGTCAAATCCCGTTTTGTCGTGTATCTGCACATCTAAAAAAACTAATTGAGGCTGTAATTTGTTGATGGCCATTAAACCATCTTCAATGTTTTTAAAACTGCCCAACAGGTTAATAGCATCCTTGTGGTTTTCATTAAGCAGGCTGCTCAGCCTGTCAATGCAATGCTGTTCATCGTCAATAATAATGGCTTTGATCATAAGCTGAAAAAGTTAAAAGCTCAGTTCCAGGGGCAGTTTTACTTCCACCCTTGTTCCCTGGTTCAGGTCAAAAAGTTGTACATCGGCAGATGAATTTTTAACCTTGTTTAAAATATTGATCCTGGCCCTGGTTATTTTCATACCCAGGGACTGTTTTTGCATTGGCTTTGACTCTTCAGTTTGTATAGCAGCCAATTTTCTGCCTATACCATTATCTTCCACAATACAGTTTATCATTTCGCCTTCTTTTTTTATATGTACCAGAATATTACCTGCACCTTCTTTTTTGGATATTCCATGCCAGATGCTGTTTTCTACAAAGGGCTGAAGAATCAACGGTGGAACCAATGTATTTTCCGGATCTATGGCTTCATCTACTTTTATTTCATAAGTAAATTTCTGATTCATCCTTAAGGATTCCAGCTGCATATATAATTCCAGCGCTTTCAGATCCTCAGACAAGGGCACTTCTTTTTTTTCTGAATTTTCCAGGATGAGCCGCATCAGTTTTGCAAACTTAGCCAGGTATTCATCAGCCAGTTTGGTATTGTTCTTTGCTATATAATCACCGATCGAATTGAGGGAATTAAAAATAAAATGCGGATTCATTTGGGAGCGAAGGGCCTTCATTTCTGTTTCAGACACTTCTGTTTTGAATTCTGCTTCCTTTTGTTTTTGTACCGCATCCCGTTTTCTTTTGTAAAATAAAAAAGAAACGATACCACCAACCAGTAAAACACCTCCGCCTGCTGCCAAAGCATTTTTTACAGTTTTTTGTTGTTTGATTTCGGCCTCATGTGTAGCCTGCGTGACTGCTTCTTTTCTTTCGAATTCAATTCTGTCAATTTCTTTAGTAGTTTCTTCAACTTTCCCTTCATTTATAATACTATCCTGCAAATCAACATATTTATTATAAGCACCCAAAGCTGATTTATAATTTTCCTGTTTTTTATATAATTCACTTAATCCCAGCCAGCCCTTTGATTCTAATTTCAGATCTTCAGTTTCTTTTGAATAAGCTATGATATTATTAAATAATAAACCAGCTTCTAAATATCGTTGAGATAAAGGAATCGTTCTTTCAGAAAAGAAAGAATCAGGGGCATTGCAAAATAGCTCTCCAATATTTAACTCCGTCTGGTGCATATTCATCGTTCTTTTCAATTCTTTATATAATTGCAGAGCTTCTTTCATAGAAATATAGGCATCAGTATATCTACCCATATCCTTGTATGTGATTCCGATATTGTTTAAATTCTCGGCAATGTTTAGTTTGTTTTTTTTATTTTTATTGATAGCAAGAGCCTTATTATAATACCATAAGGCACTATCACTCATAGTCATTAAATCATAGGTAATACCAATTCCCTGCAGTGATTTAGCGATACCAATGCTATCCTCTATATATTGTTGTGTGCTTAGAGCAATTCTATAATATTTAATTGCAGATGTATATTTTTTTAACATCCTTTCAACTTGTGCAATGTTCATTAAAACAACAGCCTGTTTTCTTCTGTCTCCTGATTTTTTATAATGAGTTTCAGCAATAAGGTAATATTGATTTGCCCTGACGTAATCCGAAGCCCGGTAATAACAAACACCTAAATTCAGGTTTGCCTTTCCCAACATGTCATTATCATTTTTATTGTAAAATTTCAAAGCCTTCAGATTATACTCAATTGCTTTAAAGTACTGATCTCTGGATTGAAAAACCCTGCCCATGCCAATATATACATTTCCTTCACCCGTTTTATCACTTTGTTTCTGAAAAATTACTAAAGCCTTTTCAAGTGACGAAAATGCCAATGAATCATTTCCAAGTTCTAATGTATTGGCAGCATATAAAATACAGGCTTCTCCCAGTTTACTCTCAAGATTTAGTTTTGTTGCTAAATTAACGGCTTCTTTAGCTGCTGTTTCTCCCTCCGGGTAACTGTCTGAAAATGTAGCCAACCTAAGAAGAAGGTTTAACCTGTTAGAATCATTTTTAGTATTGATGGTTAAAGCAGTTTTAATTGAATCAGCGACTTTACTTAGCTGGGCTAATCCTTTCAGGGATATACAACCCAATAAGAGGAAGAAAAAAATACTTCTCATATAAGAGGTTTAACCAAAAGTAGTAGGGTTTACAGCTATAAGATAACCTGAAATATTCAAAAATAGGCTAAAAGCTACGAATAATAAATGGCCGGGGTCAAATAATAAGTGTGGGTTGTTATGGGCTTACAGCAGCGGTATGTTTGACTTCTAAAACAAATTATTATGAAAAAGACACTTAAAATGAAATTCAGTTATGGCATATTGCTTATTGGTATGGTACTTTTTGCTGCTTCCTGTAAAAAAGAGAATATTGAGTTAACAACTGCAGGCACATCCCCATATTTTATCAGGTTTAAAGCAAACGGGGTACAAAAAAACTATTCAATTCCAATGACACAGAAAAGCTATCACGACTCCCTTACCCTAAATGGCAATAAGGTACATTGGTTTGAAGTAGCGGCTGCAAATAATGTTATTGAAACAATTGATATTGGAGTTTACAGCGACAGTTTTGTTGTAAGCAATACTTACAATGAAAAGGATTTATTATTCAGTTACCAGCCAAAAGTTATGATTGCTTATCAGGTGCCGGGCAATATGGGCTATATTTCATGTGGCATATATTATCTTCCTATATTTCCGAAGTATAACAGAAACTGCACTGTTTCCATAACAGAGCTTACAAAAACAACTGTAAAGGGGATATTTTCTGGCACTTTGTATCAGCTTGATAATACTACTGGTCAACCCTCACTGAAAGATTCAGTTCAAATTACAGGAGGAGAGATTTACATGGCAGTAAAATAAATTGCCCCTTTTTTAAAAGATTTAATTCTTCAAACAAAATCCTTTCAAATTTAAAAATATTAACATGAAAACTTATACTGGTATTATCGAAGACATGGGAGACTTAGTTGATATTCACGGCAGAGGTGGTAAAATTGAATTCCTGATAATTGGAAAAGAAACTTTTAGAAGAATTGGTTGCCCCCGTGATGTTTTTGCGTTTATGAAAATAGGTATGACAGCCACTATTTATGTACATTCTATGCCATTGCGGGGCAAAGCTATTCTTGGAGTAAAGGATATGGTTAAAGACAGAAAATTTATGGCGAGTCATAGTGGCATTATTGCCAGTTGTATAATGGGGTTCATTATTTTAGGATTGCTGTTTATTCTTCCCTCTTTATTGATGGAATCATGGTCAATATGGATGGTAGTACCTGTAATTCCTCCTGCAATTCTTTACTATGATTATGTAAAGGCAAAATCACTAACATAAATTTTTCCCGGTGTCTTTGTTACGTTGCGTTGGAAGTCGGATTTAATACCAACGCAACATTTTTAATCAACAGAAAACTTAAAGAACTTAATTGGCTTTGAAAAAAAATCTAAAAACAAGGATTAAAAAAATGTCGAATTACTCAACCCGGCCTGTCAATAATTTATTTACTCTCCTCAAATTCCCTTCTGATAATATTCAGCGCAGCGCCCGCCTTAAACCACTCTATCTGCTGTTTATTATAGGTGTGATTGACTTGTATGGTTTCATTACTGCCGTCGGTATGATTCAATACCAACTGTAATTGTTTATTGGGGGCAAAGGCCAGCAAACCTTCAATATCAATACTGTCATCTTCCAGTATCTTATTATAATCTTCCTTGTTGGCAAAAGTTAACCCCAGCATACCTTGCTTCTTCAAATTGGTTTCATGTATCCTTGCAAAAGATTTTACAAGCACGGCACGAACCCCTAAGAACCTTGGCTCCATGGCCGCATGTTCCCTTGAAGAACCTTCTCCATAATTTTCATCGCCAACTACAATTGATCCTACACCTGCGGCTTTATAAGCTCTTTGTACAGCAGGTACCGGGCCATATTCACCTGTAAGTTGATTTTTTACCGAATCTGTTTTTTCATTAAAGAAATTTAATGCACCGATCAGCATATTGTTGCTGATATTATCCAGGTGGCCACGGAATTTAAGCCAGGGGCCAGCCATAGAAATATGATCTGTGGTGCATTTTCCTTTCGCCTTTATCAACAGTTTTAATCCTTTCAGATCAGTTCCTTCCCATGCAGCAAACGGTGCCAGCAGTTGCAAACGGTCAGATGTTGGAGAAACAATTACTTCCACTTTACTTCCATCTTCGGCCGGAGCCTGGAAACCTGCGTCTTCTACTGCAAAACCTTTTTGGGGCATTTCAATGCCCAGTGGCTCTTCTAATTTAAATTTCTCTCCTTTATCATTGGTAAGAAAATCAGTAAGCGGATTAAATGAAAGTGAACCGGCAATGGCCAAAGCGGTAGTTATTTCGGGAGAAGCAACAAAAGCATGTGTATTGGGATTGCCATCATTTCTTTTACTGAAATTTCTGTTATAAGAAGTTACAATAGAATTTTTCCTGTTTGGATCGGTTGAATGCCGTGCCCACTGGCCAATACATGGTCCACAGGCATTGGCTAAAACCACGCCTCCCATCTTTTCAAATGTATCTAAGTATCCATCTCTTTCAACTGTGTAACGAACCTGCTCCGAACCCGGAGTGATGGTAAACTCTGCCTTTGCTTTAAAGTTATTATCAGATGCCTGTTTGGCAATAGAAGCAGCACGGGTAATATCTTCGTAAGAAGAGTTGGTGCAGGAACCAATCAAACCTACTTCCATTTTATCGGGCCAGCCATTAACTTTTACCGCATCAGCAAATTTTGAAATGGGCCATGCCAGGTCTGGCGTAAAAGGTCCATTGATATGCGGTTCCAGTTCAGATAAATTAATTTCAATGACCTGGTCAAAATATTTTTCAGGGTCTGCATATACTTCATCATCACCGGTAAGGTGTGCAGCAATAGCATCGGCAGCTTCTGCAACATCAGTCCTGTCTGTACCTTTTAAATATTCCGACATTTTTTTGTCGTAACCGAATATAGAAGTGGTTGCGCCGATCTCGGCACCCATGTTACAAATAGTTCCTTTTCCGGTGCAGGAAAGAGATTTAGCACCATCTCCAAAATATTCAAGAATGGCACCGGTACCACCTTTTACAGTAAGTATGCCGGCTACTTTTAAAATAATATCTTTTGAAGCTGTCCAGCCACTTAATTTACCGGTCAGTTTAACACCAATCAGTTTAGGAAATTTAAGTTCCCATGGTAAACCTGCCATCACATCACAGGCATCGGCGCCACCCACGCCAATGGCAACGATTCCCAATCCACCGGCATTAACAGTGTGACTGTCTGTTCCAATCATCATCCCGCCTGGGAAAGCATACTGCTCCAAAACAACCTGGTGAATAATGCCTGCACCGGGTTTCCAAAAACCAATTCCGTATTTATTAGAAACAGAAGCCAGGAAATCGTATACCTCCTTGTTCTGTGTTTTTGCTTTGCTAAGGTCAGCATCTGCACCAACTTCCGCCTGTATCAGGTGATCGCAATGTACGGTTGATGGTACTGCAACTTTTGTGCGGCCTGCCTGCATGAACTGCAACAAAGCCATTTGTGCAGTAGCATCCTGCATGGCAACCCTGTCTGGCGCAAATTCCACATAGTCTTTACCTCTTTCATAAGCTGTGGTTGCAGCTCCCTGCCAAAGATGGGCATATAATATTTTTTCGGTGAGGGTCAAGGGTTTGCCGGTTGCTTTACGGGCTGCATCAATGCGGCTGCTGAAATTTGAATACAGCTTTTTGATCATTTCAATGTCGAATGCCATGGTTTTGATTTGTAGATTTGGAAATGAATTAATTTGGAAATGGGGAGCTTTTTATCACATTTTACATGCTCTAATCAGCAAATCTTTATAATCTCCAAACTGGAATGCAAATTTACAAAAAACAGGGCATTTTTTAAAGCCTTTGTTTTTAGGCTAAAATGTTTTTAATTTAGCAGTATGAACCGGTTTAAACATTTTATTGAGTGGCATGTGTTTGGCGTATGTACCGCTATAGGGGAGAAGATGGGTATTGCAACCTCTACTATCCGCAAGTATTTTATCTACATGTCTTTTATGACATTGGGTTCACCGGTAATCATCTATTTTTTTGTGGCCTTCTGGATGAATGTAAAACGATACATATTAAATGCACGCAGGAACCCACTTCGTTATCTCTAATCAAATTATAGCTGCTCTCAATCTTACTAATTTTTCTAACAAACCTTCCAGCAGATCCAATTTAAGCATATTGGCTCCATCACTTTTAGCTACTGCCGGGTTAGGGTGTGTTTCAATGAATAATCCATCGGCCCCGGTTGCAACAGCAGCTTTGGCAATGGTCTCGATCAATTCAGGATTGCCGCCGGTAACACCTGCAGTTTGATTGGGTTGCTGCAAAGCATGTGTACAATCCATAATAACCGGAACTTTTATTTCCCTCATCCAGGTAATATTCCGGTAATCAACAACAAGGTCCTGGTAGCCGAATGTATTTCCTCTTTCAATTAAACCAACTTTATTATTACCGGCATTATTAATTTTTTCAACAGCAAATTTCATGGAAGGGCCGCTTACAAACTGCCCTTTTTTTACGTTAACGATCTTTCCGGTTTTTGCGGCTGCAATTAACAGGTTTGTCTGGCGGCACAGAAAGGCGGGTATCTGCAGTACATCAACATATTTTGCTGCTATAGCAGCTTCTTCGGCTGTATGGATATCTGTTGTTGTTGGTAAAGAAAATGTTGAACCGACTTTCTTTATCAGTTCCAATGCTTTTTCATCGCCAATACCTGTAAAAGACCCGGCCGATGTCCTGTTTGCTTTACGGTAAGATGCTTTAAATATATATGGTATTCCCAGTTTTTTACAGGTGGTAGAGACTTTTTCAGCTATTTCCATAACTATCTCTTCGCTTTCAACCACACATGGCCCTGCAATGAGGAAAAAATTATTTTCATTGTATTTCTGATTGCTAAACAGGTCTTTTAAATATTTTTCCATGATGTAAAGTTACAATATTCAATATTGAATTTTACATTTACACTTTATAATTGACTTGCTATGGTAAAAGAAAGAATACTTGTAATAGGAGCTTCGGGGCAAATAGGTGTTGAATTAACGCTTGCGTTACGCAAAATGTATGGCAATGCCAATGTGGTTGCTTCTGATCTAAGAGAAGAAAACGATTTGCTGAAAGGCACGGGCCCTTATGTAAGCCTTGATGTGATGAACAAAGAAATGCTGCATGTGCAGGTTATCCGGCAAAATATCACTCAGATATATTTATTAGCAGCCATCCTTTCTGCCACCGGCGAAAAAAATCCACACCTGGCCTGGAGTTTAAATATGCAGAGTTTATTGAACGTGCTGGATATTGCCAGGGAAGAGAACCTGCATAAAGTATACTGGCCAAGCAGCATTGCGGTATTTGGGCCAACATCGCCAAAGCAAAATTGTCCGCAACAAACGATAATTGAACCTACAACGGTTTATGGCATCAGCAAATATGCAGGCGAGTTTTGGTGTAATTATTTTCACCAACGTTATAAAGTAGATGTAAGGAGTCTTCGTTATCCGGGCCTGATAAGTTATAAGAGTGAACCGGGCGGTGGTACTACGGATTATGCAGTAGAGATATTTTATAAAGCCATACAGGAAAAAAAATATGAGTGTTTTTTAAGAGAAGATACCTACCTGCCGATGATGTACATGCCTGATGCCATACGTTCCACCATTGAGCTGATGGAAGCAGATGCGTCTAAGATCTCGGTAAGGACATCTTACAATCTTTCCGCCATGAGTTTTTCTCCTAAAGAAATTGCTGCAGAAATAAAAAAACACATCCCCGATTTTTCGATCAGCTATAAACCGGATTACCGGCAACCGATAGCTGACAGCTGGCCGCAGAGTATTGATGATACAGTTGCCCGGAAAGACTGGAACTGGAAAGAGGAGTTTACACTGGAAGCAATGGCCAAAGATATGCTCGAGAACTTAAACAGATATTGAAGAATTCGGGCAACTGTTAGAAATATTTAAGCAGATATGGGAGAAATTAAGCAGAAAAAAATGTAGTGTAGGTAAAGTAAAAAATCCCATAAATTTGCCCGGTTTTAACATCAAATGACAATTTGTTGTTGATATCACATTCTTAATCAAAAAACCTTTTATGAAAAAATTAATTTTATTAACTGCATTCGTAGTAACAACAACAAGTGTCTGTTTAGCACAGGCTTCTTTTGGTTTCCAGGCGGGAGGCAATCTTGCATTTGGAAAGGTAACCAACCAGTATTCAGACCCGCTTTTCCCTTCCTCCCTTACCAGTAAACCTAAATTTGGGTTTCTTGTTGGTGTGATCGGAGAAATACCTTTTGGGAGCAAGTTCGCATTCAGGCCGGAACTGAATTTTATTCAAAAGGGGAGTAAACCCAGTATATTTGAAAGTTTTAACGGTTCTAATATAGAACAGGATATAACACTCAATTATATTGAACTCCCTTTAAATGTTGTGTTCAAAGCAAATGTCGGCAGCGGTAATTTCTTTTTTGGCCTTGGCCCTGCATTGGCTTTTGGAATATCAGGTAAGGATAAAATAAGCTATCCTTATGATCCATCTGATCCTGATCTGAACAGAACCGCTAAAGTGAATTTTGACGGGAAAAAATCTGATGATATAACTGATCCAAAAGATATGGACCTTCATTTAAAAAGATTTGATGTAGGAGCCAATATCCTTGCAGGTTATAAATTGGGTAATGGGCTTTTCTTTAAGCTGGGCTATAATTATGGATTCATGAATATTGATCCTAATGATGGCAATAAAGATGCCCAGGACAGGAGCACTTATAAAAACAGGGGCTTCAATATTTGCATAGGCTATATGCTGGGTGGCAGGTCTTCTAATGACGACTAAAACGTAACATGATATAATTAAAAAGGCTGTTAGTTACTAACAGCCTTTTTAATTAAGATCTATTACCGGCAACATTCAGGAAACATGTTTGAGCCTAGACCAGTTTATGTTCATAAGCATATTTTACCAGGCCGATCACACTTGCGGTATTTGTTTTACGAAAAATATTTTTCCGGTGGGTTTCAACTGTTCTTTCGCTCAAAAATAATTTTTCAGCAATTTGTTTATTGCTAAGTTCTTTTTCAATGAGCCGGATAATTTCTATTTCTCTTGACGTTAAATGCGCTTCCACATTTTCTTTTTTCATCTCACTGTCCCTGGTCATTTCCTGTAATACCTCTTCGCTAAAATAAATACCACCAGCAGAAATTTTCTCCAGTGCTTTTAATAGCTCCTGTTTTCCAATATTTTTTAAAACATAACCTGAAATATCTGCATCGTTAATCATTTGATTCACCAGGTCGCCCTGGCCACTCATAGAAAGCGCCAGTATTTTAATGTTGGGAAATTTAAGATGTACGGCTTTTGATAATTCAGCGCCATTCATGCCCGGCATCATCACATCTGTAAGTAAAATGTCAATGGGCTTCTTCTCAAGCAACTGCAGCATCTGTAAGGGCCGGGTACATTCTATCAATACTTCAAACCCGTCATGCCCATGTAATAAAGATTTTAATCCGTCAATAACAATCTGGTGATCATCTACAATACCTAAAGTGATTTTTGTGTTTTTCATTCTTTCTGCCTCCGCTTTTATTGTACAAATCTACATTAAGTTGAAAGATATTATTGTACAAATGGTACATGAATGGCAATAAGTGTTCCTTTTCCGGGAAAACTGTCAAAATCTACAGTGCCTTTTAAAAATTCAATCCGGGATGTGATATTTTTTAAACCTATTCCTTCAAATTTTTGTTTATCATTAGTGTCAAAACCACGGCCATTATCTTCCACAGTAGCTGCTATGCCATCTGTATCCTTTATTAATGAAATATCAAGTTTATCAGCGCCTGAATGTTTGATCACATTGTTCACACATTCCTGTATCACCCGGTACAATACAGTTTCAATATTACTGTCGAGCCTTTCATTTAAACCTTCTGCATACAAGTTTATTTTGATGATACGGGTATCTATTTTATCAATGAATTCTTTAACAGCACTGGCCAACCCGCTTTTTAATAAAGCATTTGGCATCATTTGATGGCTGACACTTCTGATTTCTTTACAGCTTTCATCTACGAGGCTTATCAGTTTATCAAAAGAAATTTTCTGTGCTTCATCCTTAAAAGATATCTCATTTTCAAAAGCCGATAGATTCATTTTTGCTGCACTCATTATTTGCCCAACGCCATCATGCAGATCGGCAGCAATACGTTTTCGTTCATTTTCTTCGGCATTAATGATAGCCTTGGTGGCCAGGTCCTGCTGTTTCATTACTTCTGCCTGTAAGGCCATTTTATTATCTAACTGCCTTTTCCTGTAAAAGGTAAAACCTGATAAAATGATCAACGCAACAGCTGCAATCAATCCCCAGAGTAAATAATTCTTTTTAGTGATCTCTGCTTTTTGCAATTTTAGCTGTTGTTCTTTCTTTTCAGTTTGATATACAGTCTCCAATTCCGCAATTTTACTTTCTGTGTTTTCATTTATGATACTGTCTTTTATGGAATATGCTTTTTTCAGTGCAGCGAGCGCTTTTTCATTTTCATTATTTGCTTTAAAAAGGTCGCTCAGTAAAAGATAGGCCCCGTATTTACCCTGTTTGTATCCTGTTGAATCTGCTAAAGAAATAGAATGGTTCAGATAACCTTTTGCTTCATTGTATTTTTTCTGCATCAACATCAGGTTACCAAGATTGAGATAGGTATCTGACATCTGCTTTTTATTATCAAACGAAGAATCTATCTGCAGGCATAATTGGAAATACTTTTCGGCTTCTTTAAAGCGGTTGCTGAACATATAGCAATTCGCCATATTATCGTAAAGGGATGATTTTTGAAAATTGGAATTTTCGGCTTCACATAATTTTAGCCCTATGCTGTCCAATTCAAGCGCTTCTGCATATTTGCCTTCCATGCCATATACATTGGCGAGGGTATGAAGGGTGTTTATTTTTATTTTCAGGTCTTTAATTTTTGGAAACAGGCGAAGATTTTCCAGTAAGATCTTTTCAGCCTTTGGCAATTCATCTTTTAACTGGTATACCTGCGACATCAGTACCCTGGCTTTTAATACCCCTGCATCATCATGACCATTTTCGAAAAGCTTTATAGCAGCCAGTGCATTTTCGATGGATACGTCGTAGTTGCCTTTATTATAATGATATGAAGTAATGGCCAGTAAAGAGTAGGCTTTCAATGAATCGTTGCTTAATTTATCGGCGATAGCGATTGCTCTTTGTGCATAGTCCTGCGAAAGTTCGTAACGGGATTTTGTTCCATTGGCAAGTGATATACTTAAGTAAGAAGTGCCAATTCCAAATTGATAACCTTCCTGTTGAGCAAGTGCCAGTGTTCTTTCTGCTAATGCCAGGGCACTGTCGGCATTGGTTGATCTTAATTCTGATGCAATATAGTTACTGATATTTATTTTTTGCTTGGTATCTGTTATTTTAGTGAGTTCTTGATACAGGGAATCAAGCTTTTTGTTTTGGGCACTGCTGTTGAAGCAAATGCAAATGAAAAATAAAGGAAGAAGGAAGATCGTTTTCATAGTATCAGGTAATGTTAAGCACATCTTGCATATTATATATCCCTTTTTTGCCTGCTAAAAATTCTGCAGCAAGTACCGCCCCTGTGGCAAATCCATTCCGGTTATGAGCAGTGTGAATTATTTCAATATCATCAACAACAGAACTATATATAATACGGTGTGTGCCGGGAGCAGGGTCTTCACGTTTACTAATGATAACCAGTTCCTCGGAAACTTTTGATACATCATTCACCCAATTTTTTTTTCGGGGCACTTCCTGTAATATTTGTTCAGCAAGGGTGATTGCGGTTCCGCTTGGGGCATCTTTTTTTTGCGTGTGATGAATTTCTTCCATGCTCACTTCATAGTTACTATGCTGTTTCATTAACTGTGCCAGTTTTTTATTTACTTCAAAAAAAATATTTACTCCTACGCTGAAATTACTGGCATATAAAAAACTGCCGTTTTTTTCTTTACATATTCTTTCCACTTCATCCCGGCTATCTAACCAGCCCGTGCTGCCGCTAACTACCGGAATTCCGGCATCAACACATTTCAGGATATTTTCTTTTGCACTCTGTGGGCCTGTAAATTCTATGGCCACATCACATTGTTGCAGGTTTTCTTTAGTGAAGCTGTCAACATTGTCAATATCTATTTTCAGGCTTACTGTATGCCCCCGTTGCAATGCAATTCCTTCAATTGTCCTGCCCATTTTACCATAGCCGATCAATGCAATTTTCATTGTAGCAATTAAAATTTTGTTGAAAACGTTTAACAGGATTGAAGGTAATTATTTTGAATGATTTCTGCCGATGTTAAGTACAATACTTATTCCATTGGTATTGGCAAGTTGACTATAGCCGGGTTTTATCTGCAGGCTCAGGTCATCACTCACATCAAATGTTTTCAGGTGGGCATCTACTGCGGCATCTACCACATTCAATCCCCAGAAAGCAATAAAAAACAAAACAGTATAATCTACATTTTGCCTAACCTCATTCCTGAAACTTTTTATACGGTCGGGCTGGTCTTTAACTGACCAATAAGGTTGGGGTATCAGGTAATCATTGGTAGGGTCACCATCAATGGCATTTATATAGGAATTCTTTGCTTCGTTATACTGTTTTACATTACGAAAGAAGATGACGGCTGTGGTTCCCAATGCAGCATAAACAATCGGTATTTTCCAGTATTTCTTATTGGTGGCTTGTCCCCAACCGGGCAAGATGGCAGAACGGATGGTTGCAATGCGTGGGTTATATTTTTTAGCCGGATCGGCTTTTTTAAAAATACCGGTATTCTTTTTTACAGCAGAATCTTTTTGTGCAAATAAATTATTGCAGAAGAGTAACGAAACAATAAAAAGAATGGATGTAATGGCTTTCGGCATTAAGTTACTTTAATGTTCAGTTTATCCAGCAGGGCATTTAATTCTTCAAGAGAATAATACTCAAATAAAATACTTCCACTTCCTTTTTTACTGTGTTTAAGTTTTACCCTGGTATTAAATTCCGATGCTAAATTATCTTCAATCTTCTTAAAAGCGGCAGGCAGCGTGGGTTTTACAGCAACTTTAACAGCCGAAGTATATAACTTCCTTACCAGCTCTTCTGTTTGCCTTACGGAGAGGTCATGTTTTTTTATTTCATTAAAAATGTACAGTTGTTTATCAACCACATCTACATTTATCAATGCCCTTGCATGGCCCATAGAAATTGATCCATTGCGAACTGCAACCTGCAGGTCAGGGGGTAATTTCAATAAACGGATATAATTGGTAACGGTGCTTCTTTCTTTTCCCATTCTTTCAGCTACCTGTTCCTGGGTATATCCCAGTTCATCCATCAGGCGTTTATAACTTAATGCAATTTCAATAGCGTTAAGGTCTTTTCGCTGTAAATTTTCCAGTAAAGAAAGTTCTAAAAGATCAGCATCATTGGCCTGCCTGATATAAACCGGAAGGTCTTTTAAACCGGCAATTTTTGCAGCCCTTAACCTGCGTTCTCCTGCAATGAGCCTGTATTTGCCATTAGCTAATTTAGATACAGTAAGCGGCTGAATGATATCATGCATCTTAATGGATGCTGCCAGTTCACTTAATGCAGTATCATCAAAGTCACGGCGTGGTTGTTTTGGATTTACCTCTATCTGGTCTAATGTTATACGCATAGAAGCTGAAGTCTGCTGTACCACTTCGGGCCTTAAGCTCCCGGCAGTATTTTTCAGATCTGCATCAATGTTTTCTAATAAACTGCGGATCCCTTTTCCTAATGCGTCTTTTTTATTTGGAAGAGACATAGTGTATTTTGGGTTTGGTGTTTTGGGTTTTGAGTTAAGAGGAAGTTTTCAATTGCCTGGCGCCTTGATAAACACATAACTCAAAACCTCAAACGGTTCTATTCAATTATTCTGTCTTCCTCTTTGATCTTTGTCATATTGTTTTTCTGTAAAATTTCTTTGGCAAGGTTGAGGTAGTTAACTGCACCCTTGCTTTCAGCATCATACAGGATAACAGGTTTGCCAAAGCTTGGCGCTTCACTTAACCTGGTATTGCGATGAATGATGCTGCTGAAAACAATATCATCAAAATGCCGGCGCACTTCACTAACCACCTGGTTGCATAACCTCAGCCGGCCATCATACATGGTCATTAGTATCCCTTCTATCTTCAGGTCTGTATTGAGGCGGTTTTGTACAATTTTAACCGTGTTCAATAATTTTCCCAATCCTTCCAGTGCAAAAAACTCGGTTTGTACCGGCACCACCACGCTATCGGAAGCAGTTAATGCATTTACAGTTATTAAACCCAGGGATGGCGAACAGTCAATCACAATAAAATCATATTCATCCCTGATGGGTTCCAGTATTTTCTTTAATACCATTTCCCGGTTGGGATAGTTGATCATTTCAATTTCGGCACCCACAAGGTCAATATGAGAGGGTAGCAGGTCTAAAAATGGTATTTCCGATTTTAATATAACATCCTTTGCCTGTGCTTCATTCACCATACAATCGTAAAGGCTTTGCGTAATATTATGCAGATCAAAACCGGTTCCTGTAGTGCTGTTTGCCTGCGGATCCGCATCTACCAGCAGGGTCTTGTATTCCAGCACCGCAAGGCTTGCCGCCAGGTTAATGGCCGTAGTTGTTTTGCCTACACCTCCTTTTTGATTTGCTACTCCTATAATTCTTGCCATAAATCGTTGTTCGTTAAGCGTTGTTCGTAAAATAGCCTGCTTTTCGGCCAACGAACAATGGCCAACATTTTATTATTCTATTGCCTTTTAATGATCTGTTCTAATAACGCCAAAGGTATCGTAATGTACAGCAATTCTCATTTTAGTTTCTATCATTTTTCAACCATTTATCCTTATGCTGCAACTACTTTATAAAACATTTTTTATTTTCAATCGTCTGTTTATCAAACAAAGTCTTCGAAATTTGCTGAACAGGACAGCAAATAGCTGTCAGGTTGGCAAATTTAACCATTCGGCATAAAATTGGACAACAAAGAACTATCTTAATTGTAATATTTCAGATTTTCGGTTTAAACAGAGGGATGGATATATGATAACCATAATATCGGGCACTAACAGAAAGAACAGTAATACGCATAAAATGGCACGGGAATACCAGTTTATCCTGCAACAGAAAGGGATTGAAGCCGCTATTTTTTCGCTGGAGGGGCTGGACCCCGTTCATTACAATGATGCTTTTAAAAAGATAGAAGACGAAATAATTATTCCAACATCTCATTTTATTATAATCTCCCCTGAATATAATGGCAGTTTTCCGGGCATTTTAAAAATGCTGTTTGATAGCAGCCGCTCACACGAGATATGGTATCATAAAAAAGCACTTTTAACAGGTGTAGCAAGTGGCCGGGCGGGTAACTTAAGAGGGATGGATCATTTGGCAGATGTTTTAAACTTTATGAAAATAACGGTGCATCCCAATAAGCTGCCAATTTCAACCGTCAATAAAATAATTTCTGCCGAAGGAAAAATTATTGATGAGCATAGCATCGGGGCTATTAACCAGCAACTGGATGAATTTATCAGTTGGGCTGGCCTTAAACCACAGGCATTAACCTCAAACCTTAAACAGTGAAATTCCTCATGCGTACACCACTGGGCCTTGCCATTTTTATAGCTATCATGCTGTTAATGGATACTTATATTTTCCAGGCCATTAAAGCAGTTAGCCACGCAGCTTCACCAAGAGTAAGGGCAATTGTTTATGCTGTTTATTGGGGGCTTACAGTTATTGCGGTTATCAGCCTTTTATTATTTGCCTATACTGATCATAATTTTTTAGGCAAAAAATTCAGGACCTATTTATTTGCCACATTCATTGGTTTGTTCTTAGCCAAGTTGATTGCCATTCTTTTCTTTTTAATAGATGATATACGCAGGGGAATACAATGGATCGCCGGAAAATTATTTTTTAGTAATACCGAAATGGATGGCATGAGTGGAGATGGTATCAGCCGTTCTGTTTTTTTAAGCTGGCTGGGACTGGCAGCCGGTGGTACTTTATTCGGAAGCCTGCTGTATGGCTACAGTAACAAATATAATTACAGCCTTAAAAAAGTGCAACTTGCTTATGATAATTTACCGGCAGCATTCAAGGGTTTAAAAATTATCCATATCAGCGATATACACAGCGGCAGCTTTACAGATAAAAAAGCGGTACAGCATGGTGTACAAAAAATACTGGATGAAAAAGCAGATATCATTCTGTTTACCGGCGACCTGGTAAATGACCGTAGCTCAGAGATGGAAGAGTATATGGAAGTGTTCAGCAAATTAAATGCACCCATGGGAGTGTATAGTACATTCGGCAACCATGATTATGGTGATTATGTAAGCTGGCCTTACAATGGAATTTCAAAAGAACAGAATTTAGAGAACCTTAAAAAAGTGCATGCTGATATGGGTTGGCGCCTGCTGATGAATGAACACGTGGTTTTAGAAAAAGCCGGAGAACAAATTGCATTGCTGGGCATTGAGAACTGGAGTAATAAAGCAAGGTTTCCCAAGCATGGCCGCATGGACCTGGCACACCCGGGAGCAGAAAAATACCCCTTTAAAATTTTAATGAGCCACGACCCCAGCCATTGGGATGCCGAAGTAAAAACAAAATACCAGGATGTTGACCTGATGCTGAGCGGCCACACTCACGGTATGCAATTTGGCGTGGAGATACCTGGTTTTAAATGGAGTCCGGTACAATATATGTATAAGCAATGGGGCGGTTTATATGAAGATGGTAAACAAAAACTGTATGTGAATCCAGGCTTTGGGTTTATTGGTTATCCTGGAAGGGTGGGGATACTGCCGGAGATAACAGTGATTGAGCTTGTTTAAATACAAATGTTCAATATACAATATCCAATGCTCAATTAACAACTGATTCCGTTGAATATTGAACATTGATCGTTGATCATTGAATATTCTTCCCAAACTATTTTAACCTTTTGCTAAGGGCTTTGTTTTTATCTTTCTTGGAAATAAAACTTATGCAACAGTTTCTTACTGCTATAGCTTTTTTATATATTTTTTCTTCCTGTAAGGATGATTCAGAAAATAATTTGGCTGTATTCAGGGCTATTAATGAAGGATTACTGCAATCAAATGATGAAATTTCCCGATCTAATGAACTGATATATCGTTCTATAGAAGAAAGTTTGGCAGATCCTCAAACCAGTGAAGGAATGAAATTCTGGCAACCTAAAGCCATAAAAATTAAAGAGTTTTCTGATAGTATGCTCAACTATATTAAAGGATTAAAAGAAGAGCTAGTAAGTGAAGCTGGTCCTGCTAAGCCTGGTGATAAGGAAGCATTTGAACGAAATCCAACAGTCACTGATCATTTGTTTGAATCTCATGGGAAAGGTAAGGCCCTTTTTGAAAAATTAGTGAACTACAAACGAGATGTGCTATCTGTTGATCCTAAGTTGAATAATACGTTTAAAGACAATGTCACCATCTTTACTAAAGAGTTTGATCAGAACGAGAATGGAGCCAAAGAATTTTCAAAAATATTTTTCAGTAAAATACCTGCAATTGCCGCTATGGCAATGTTAAGCAAGTTTGAGAATAATGTAAAGATTACTGAAAACCATTTAATAAATTATTGTAATAGCCAGATGTGTGTTCTTAATATCATTTATGATTCATTTGCTCCGTTGGTATCTTTAAGCAGTAGCTATGTGAAGGCTGGTGATAAAATTGAAATAACTGCTGGAATTGGAGCTTTCTTTTCTGCGCCTAATCCTAAGATCAGTATTAGCAATATAGCTATCCCTATTAATGAAAATGGAGTTGCAATATATAACTTCAAAACTCCTCTGAAAGCCGGTAAATACTTTGTGCCTGTAAAGATTGACTTTATTACAGTAGACGGCAGAAAGGAATCTTTTGAAAAGAGAATTGAATACACAGTTAAAGAATAAAAAAAGCCCCGAAATAACGGGGCTTCAATCTTATCTAAAGCTTCTTTTCTCTTTCGGAGCATATATTCTTTTTCTTCCTTCAGTTCTGTCAGCTCTTCCGCCTTCATCATTTGGCCTTTTAAAACCACCATCCGCTTCATTCATACGAATGATGCGATTGTTATATCGTTTGCCATCTATGGCATTGATCATTTTAGTTGCAGAATCTTTATCAATCTCCACCCAGCTATTCATATCCCTCATATCAATTTTGCCTAACACTTCTTTTTTAAGATTGCTTTCATCTAAAATGAATTGTAAAAAACTGGCTTTATAAAAACCATCTTTTATACCCAGGTTTATAAACAATCTTGTGTAGCCACTGTCTCGCCTTGTAAAACTGCTGCGTTCTTTTCTGCTGCCGCTCATATCATCCCTGCCTGCCGGCTTTCTTTCGCTCCTGTTGTCCCTGTTCAGGTCTTCAGCATTTTCATAATACTTTAAAAAATGACTGAATTCCAAAGCAGCTACCCGCTGTAATACTTCCTCTTTACTTACGCTTGAGAATTTTTCCATCAGGTCGGGCATATAAGTTTCATAATCACCATGACTAACATCGGCCAGCATTAATTTATCCATGAAATGGAAAAACTGTTTGCGGCAAACATCTTTACCGGAAGGGATATCCACTTTATGAAACTGTGCATTGATCATCCGCTCCAGCGACTTGATCTTATAACTCTCCCTGCTGTGGCAGATAGAAAGACAGATACCTGTTTTACCTGCACGTCCTGTACGGCCGCTTCTGTGTGTGTACACTTCCATATCATCAGGTAATTCAAAATTGATAACATGGGTAATCCCATCCACATCAATACCTCTTGCAGCCACATCTGTTGCGATCAGTAATTGCAAACTCTTACTGCGGAAACGTCCCATTACTTTATCCCTTTGCTGTTGGGTAAGGTCACCGTGTAATGCTTCAATATCATATCCTGCTTTTGACAGCCTTTCAGAAATTTCCTGTGCATCTGCTTTTGTACGGGTAAAAATAATTCCATACATGCCGGGGTTGAAATCTATCAAACGCTTTAATGATTCATAGCGATATTGTGCAGGAACAATAGAGAACTGGTGATCAATATTCACATTGCCGCTATTCTTTTTACCAACCGTAACCTCTTTCGGGGTTTCCATATAGTTCTTGGAAATGGCCCTTACTTCCGGTGGCATGGTAGCGCTGAACAACCAGGTACTTTCCCTGTTGATGGTATTCTTCAATACAAAATCAATATCATCCCTAAAGCCCATGTTCAGCATTTCATCGGCTTCATCAAGTACAACATATTTTACTTTTTGCAGGTCAATGGCTTTTCTTTCAATCAGGTCGATCAATCTACCGGGAGTTGCTACAACAATATGTACACCTTTTTTAAGGTTACGTATCTGCATCATGATGGATGCACCACCATAAACTGCTTCTGTAAATATATTCCTGCTGTGTTTTTTATATGTTTCCAGGTCGTTGGTGATCTGCAAACACAGTTCACGTGTCGGGCAAACTATCAATGCCTGCGGATGACGGTTTGCAGGCTCAATTAATTGTAATAAGGGTAAACCAAAAGCGGCAGTTTTGCCGGTACCGGTTTGTGCAAGGCCGATAAAATCGGTAGTGCCGGATAATAATACAGGAATTGCTTTTGACTGTATTTCTGTCGGGGTTTCAAATCCAAGATCGGTAATAGATTGTACTAATTGTTCGTTTAAGCCTAAGGCTTCAAATGCATTCATGAAATTTGTTTTGCGATAGCCACATGTTGTGTCCCGATAGTACTGAACTTGTCGAAGTACCGGGATGTCATGCTTTGGCCGTTGGATAAAATGCAGGGAGATCAAATCATCCCGAAAGAAAATCTATTTGCAACAGCAACTGAGCATGTCATGTAATTCTCAGTTTTTAATTAATGGGCGCAAAGGTAAGGCTTTTACGCTCTAAAACAATTTAAATATCAAACTTTGCGTTCAATGTTAAGTTTTTATCATGTGGTTCAGTTTGTCATGTCATCCTGAGCGATAGCGAAGGATCTGCCCGGCAAAATTCAATAGAAGAATGTAAACGCAACTGCCAAAAAGATTCCTCCTTCGTCGGAATGACAAACTGGATTATATGAAGTTTTTATCATGTGGTTAAACTATTTTTGATTTTTAGTATCTATATACAGCCTGACTCAACCCTTTATGCATAAAATTTTCATCTTTCTGCTTGCCCAGCTTGCCGTTTCGTTTGTTTACGGGCAAACGGACTCTCTTACCCGTGAAGAAAAACTTGCATTGGATTCCATGTTTAAAAATGATGAGTTCATTAAACTGATGATGGCTAAAGACAAAAGTTATTTTGATGTGAACATCGGCATAGGGAATGGAATGTTCAGCCTTAAAAATAACGCCTTGAATGCCGGACAGGCAGTAACAAATAAATTATTTTATACCCCATCTGTTGGGTATTACAATAAAAGCGGTTTTGCAATTACAGCAAGCGGATTTTTAACAGATGATAAGGGTAGTTTAAAAATATATCAGTATGCCATCAACCCGGCTTATGTGTATACCGGGAAAAGTATAGATGCAGGAATATCCTATACCCGTTTTATTGATGGCTCGGAAACAGACTTTGACGTAAACCCCTTTAAAAATGATTTTTATGGTATAGTTACATATAAAAAAACATGGATAGAACCGGGACTTGCAATTGGGTATTCTTTTGGAAAGCAGAAAGAATATTTTGATACTGCATTTTGGCTTTTAAACAGGATTGTGCATATAAGAGATACGATAACGACAAAACTGAGCGGCCTTTCTTTAATGTTGTTTGCTACACATAAATGGAATTTTTTCAAGCTGATCAATAAGAAAGATGCTATTCAGCTGCAACCCACTTTGCTGCTTAATGCCGGTTCACAAAAATGGAATGTTTCTCATTCAAGCAGTATAAATAACCGCAGGCCGCTTGTTCAGAACTATCTTAAAAACAGGTATGGTGATGGCAGTACCTCTGCATCATTCAATATACAGTCATTGGCATTTTTAGCAGAACTGACTTATTACTATGGTAAATTTTATTGTCAACCACAGCTCTATCTTGATTATTACCTGCCATCAACAGATGAAAAGAGATTAACAACTTTATTTTCTGTTACTGCGGGATTTTCCTTTTAACTTTTTTTCTCTTAACAAAAGATTGTAAAAATTAATTTACCATTGGCATATTCCTTGGAGCATCAGCACTAACCAAATTTTTATTTATGAAAACGAAGATCCTTTCACTGGCATTATTATCGATCATCAGTACATCAGCATTTTCTCAAAAGCTTCACATTGGTTTTAAAGGAGGCGCTTCTATTAACAAGCTAAGCGGCAAATCATTCAAAGAAGAATTTTCTTTTGGCTACCACCTCGGAGGCTTTTTTGAAATAGGGCTGGGTAAAAAATTCGGTATTCAACCCGAAATATTATTCAACCAGGTAAATGTAGATACATCCGGTACTTTCAGCAGTGTGTATCAATTCAGGCAACTGAACAAAGTACAATTGAAATATCTCAGCATTCCTATCCTGTTAAATATTAAGCCTTCTAAAATGCTAACCTTGCAGGTGGGTCCTCAGTTTGGAATTCTTACCAATAAAAGCAACACCCTTTTGCAAAACGGAAAGGAAGCATTTAAAGGAGGTGATTTAAGTATGCTGGGTGGTGTACAAATCAATATATCGCACTTTAATATTTATGGCCGGTATGCTGTGGGCTTAAGCAATATCAACGATATTGACAATAAAGAAAAGTGGAAGAACCAGAGTATACAGTTGGGTATAGGGATCACTTTATAATTTCAACTTCGCCAAAGTTTTGAACTTCGCCAAAGTTCTAAACTTTGGCGAAGTTATCAAGGGCGTAGGATGGTGAGAGAGCCATCGGCATTCCATTTAACCACAGCAGAAGGTATGGCTGCTGTAAGATCATCCTGGCGGTGTTGAACAATATAGTCAACACCGTTTTTTATTTCTATATCTATATCCATAAAAATTGCCGGAGGCGGATAACCCGAAACATTTGCAGAAGTAGAAACAATGGGTTTACCAAAACGTTTTATCAGGTGCTGGCAAAACGAATCACTGGTTATGCGTATGGCAATGCTGCTGTCTTTCTGAATTATATTTTCTGCCAGGCCTATGCCTCCTTCATACACAAAGGTAGTGGGCTTATGAATTCCTTTTATATAATCAAAAACTTTGGGGTCTGGCTGGGTAACGTATTGAAGTATATCTTTTTCTTCAGCTAATAAAACAATCATGGCTTTTTCATCTGAACGTTTTTTAAGTGCATAGATCTTTGCAACCGCTGCGGCATTGGTAGCATCACAACCAATGCCCCAAACCGTATCTGTAGGGTAGAGGATGAGCCCACCAGATTCCAGGGCAGTTATACATTCTTTAATATCGTTCTCAAATAATATCATAATGCCTTATAAACATTCATAACAGCTGATGCACATTTTTGTTGAGTAAAGTTAGTTGCATGTAATATTCCTTTTTCGATCATGCTGTTTTTTAATGCCTGGTCATTGGCAACCCTTTTCATTGCTTCTGCCATTTCGTTTTCATCAGCAGGGTTTATATATAGCGCAGCATCGCCACCTGTTTCGGGCAGGCAGCTTACATTGGATGTTATTACGGGGAGCCTGCTGCACAGCGCTTCCAGCACGGGGATACCGAAGCCTTCAAATATGCTTGGGTAGATCATGGCTGTTGCCTGTTGATAAATGGCCGGAAAATCAAACGCTGATTTAAATGATTCTGAAGATTTCGCTGATAGATCTTCTGATAAAAAGATTACCCGGTCTGTCAAAACGTTTTCTGCAATAAAGGCTTTTACTTTTTGTTTGTAAGCACCGCCGTTGCCAATTACAACCAATGGTATGGACGTTGTTAGCTTTTTAAGTGCTTTGCAGATCAGCAACAGATTTTTTCTTTCAATGATGGAACCAACATACAAATAAAATTGTTCGGGAAGATTGTACAATGCAGCTACAGACTTTTTCTTTTCTTCTGAAACAATTTCAGCAAAGGCCGGGTTACAACTTTGATAACATACCGTTATTTTGTCTTCAGGTATTTTGTAATACCGTATGATGTCCTGCTTTGTTTGCTGACTTATGGCAATTATTTTATCCGCATTGTTACAGGCATACTTAAATTTATTCCGGTAGATAGAGCGGTCAATTGCGCTGTATTGACCGGGGTATCTTTCAAAGATCAGGTCATGTATAGTGACTACAGACCTGATTCCTGTTTTATTAATGTGCAGCGGTATTTCATGGCTGAGACCATGATAAATGTCAATATGGTTATTGACCAGGTCTTTTTTTACCCAGTTGGTGCGCCATAAGCTCTTCAGCATAGTGGAAGGGAATGTGCCGGGCATAACTGAATGCATATTATTGAATGAACCTGTATTAAACAGCGATGTTATCTTTGGTGCAAACAAATAATAGTCATTTTCGGGAAAGTATTTTGCAAGCGATGACACCAGTGTGCGGCTGTAATGCCCCAAACCGGTTGTATTTTGAAATGCCCTTTTTGCATCGAAGCCAATTTTCATGTAACAAATATAACTGCTTTAATAAAGTTGACAATACTGCTCATTTTGTTTTTACTTTACAAAAATTTTAAATGATGAAAGACTTGATACTGGAAGCCTGGAGTAACAGGGAATTATTAAAAGATAAAAAATATGCTGATGCTGTAAGGGCTGTAATTGAAGAAGTGGATAAGGGAAGGTTACGCACTGCATCGCCTGCTGACCCTTCGACTGGTGCTCAGGATGGGTGGCAGGTTAATGAATGGGTAAAGCAGGCCATACTCATGTACTTTGCCATTCAGCAAATGGAAACCTTTACATTGCCGCCATTTGAATTTTATGATAAGATGAAATTAAAATCTGATTATGCTTCATTGGGTGTACGGGCCGTACCGCATGCCGTGGCAAGGTATGGCGCTTACCTGGCAAAAAATGTGGTGCTGATGCCAAGTTATGTAAACATCGGCGCTTATGTGGATGAAGGTACGATGGTAGATACCTGGGCAACCGTAGGCAGTTGTGCACAGATAGGCAAGGGCGTACACCTGAGTGGTGGCGTGGGTATTGGCGGTGTGCTTGAACCATTGCAGGCAAGCCCGGTCATTATAGAAGATGGCTGTTTTATTGGCAGCCGTTGTATTGTAGTGGAAGGAGTGAGGGTGGAAAAAGAAGCGGTACTTGGCGCTAATGTGGTATTAACACAATCTACCAAGATCATTGATGTGAGTGGTACTGAGCCAAAAGAAATGAAAGGGATTGTTCCATCAAGAAGTGTGGTGATACCCGGCAGTTATACAAAAAAATTCCCTGCAGGCGAGTATGGAGTAGGCTGTGCATTAATTATAGGACAACGCAAACCTTCAACAGATCTTAAAACAAGTTTAAATGATGCACTAAGGGATTTTAATGTTTCGGTATAGTCATATATATTTGCAGCCCTGAATGCCCAGATGGCGAAATTGGTAGACGCACTGCCTTCAGGTGGCAGCGTTCGAAAGGATGTGCAGGTTCGAATCCTGTTCTGGGCACCAGAACCCTGACGATACTGTCAGGGTTTTTTATTGATGGAATATTATGTTTACATATTGTATTCTGAATCTGCCGGTAAATTTTATATCGGTCAGACGAATAATATTCAAAGTCGGCTTGAACGGCATAATTCCGGAACTGAAAATGCCACCCGGCCATACAGACCCTGGGTTTTAAAATGGTATGGCGTTAAATCTTCAAGAGCAGATGCTATGTTATTAGAAAGAAAATTAAAAAACCTTTCAAAAGAAAGGTTGAATTTGTTTATTGAAAAGTATAAGTAAGTGCAGGTGCTGACGAGGCGAAGCCTGTCTGCATGCTGACCGTAGCGTCAGCATTCGAATCCTGTTCTGGGCACAAATGCCTTCCACGATAGTGGCAGGCATTTTTATTTGGGGTATATTTAATTTTATTACGGCTATGAATAAAAACCTGTTTACTCAATGGCATGCCGATGGTCTGTTGTCTGATGCATCTTTACAAAAAACAAAGGAAGCGGAAGATAATAAATTATTTTCCCTGCACTGGGAGATAAAAACACTGCTTTACCTGGCTGTACTATTACTTAGTGGGGGGCTGGGCATATTGGTCTATAAAAATATTGACAGCATTGGCCATATAGGCATATTGATCTTTCTTGCTTTAGTTTGTGCCGGCAGTTTTTTTTATTGTTTTAAACATAATGCAGCATTCTCCGTAAATAAAACAACATCACCCAATACTTTATTTGATTATTTATTGCTGCTGGCCTGTCTCACTTTCATAACATTTATTGCTTACCTGCAATATCAATTTAGTTTTTTTGGTAACCGCTTTGGCCTGGCCAGTTTTATACCCATGGTTGTTTTATTCTTATCTGCTTATTATTTTGATAACCTCGGTGTACTTAGCCTGGGAATCACCAACCTTGCTGCATGGCTTGGCATTACCGTTACCCCGCTGGAAATTTTAAAAGCAAATGATTTTAATGATATAACTATTATTCTTACCGGAGTTTCATTGGGTGTATTGCTTGTGACAATAGCTTTGCTTACCAGGTACAAAAAGATTAAAAAACATTTTGAATTCACCTATACTAATTTCGGAATGCATATCCTTTTCATTTCATGCATTGCCGCCATGTTTCATTTTGACGGGTTGTATTTGTTATGGTTTCTTCTGTTAACAGGTGTTGCCTGGTACTTTTATACAAAGGCTTTATCCGACAGGTCATTTTATATTTTGCTCGTTACTACTTTATATGCCTATGTTGGCCTCTGTTATGTGGTCATCAATCTTTTAATGCTGATGACGGGGTACGATCTTGGACCCATTTATATGGGGCTGATGTATTTCATTGCTTCCGGTATCGGCCTGGTTTTATTTTTAATTAAAACAAATAAAAAGATCAAAGCTAATGATAGCGTATAATAATGAATGGTTAGATCATTTAGATATACGGAAGCAAACTGCCGAAGCTTTTGATTCGGATTGTTTGACAAAAGATGAACTTACCAATATCAATAACAAATACCCGGTTGGGTTTTATACACCTAATATTTTTATCAGGATCGGTTTATTTGTGTTGACAATCATCATTCTGCTGTTTTCTCTCGGTTTGTTAGCACTGATTTTCCTTAGTGCACTTGATGAAGGTTTGTTCAGCGGATTGACCATATTTTTCGCCATCCTTTGCTATGTGGCATTAGAATATATGATTAGGACAAAAAATCATTATTGTTCCGGCTTGGATGATGGCTTGTTGTGGGGCGCTTCTGTTGCTTTGTTTTGTGCTATCAGCCTTCCAAATGATCTAAGTGGTTTGACAAACTGCCTGATCATCTTTATAATCAGCCTGGGTGCCACACTACGTTATGCGGATAAATTAATAGCAGCGGTTGCTTATTTTTCTCTTGTAGGTATTTTCTTTTATAGCTGTGTGGAGTTAGGCGGTATTGCAAAAGCCATTGCACCTTTTATCATCATGGCCATATCATTGGCCATATACCTGGCAGTAACAAGATCAACAATCAAAAAAAATAATCCCTATTTTACCGGCTGTTTAAAAATGATTGAGATATCTGCATTGATCAGTTTATATGCAGCGGGCAATTATTATGCAGTAAGGGAATTAAGCAACAGCATGTTTAACCTGAACCTGCAACCGGGAGACAGCATTCCGTTTGTCTGGTTGTTCTGGGTATTCACTATCCTTATTCCGGTTATTTATGTAGCAAGAAGCATTCAAAAGAAAGATGCTGTTTTAATTAGGGTTGGGTTAATACTTTTTGCTGCCATTGTTTTTACAGTCAGGTATTATCATACCGTGTTGCCTGCCGAAATATTGATGACCATTGGGGGTATTGTATTACTTGTTATCAGCTATGGCCTGATGAAATGGCTTCATGAACCTGTGTATGGATTTACATCCAGGGAACTTTCATCTAAGAACGCATCGGATAAATCGCAGATAGAGTCTTTGATCATTGCTCAAACATTTAAGCCAGGCTCAGGTCCGGAGGGTACTCAGTTTGGAGGTGGCAGTACGGGTGGTGGTGGTGCAAGCGGAGAATATTAAAATTATCACTATAATAATTTAAAACTAATTTTTTGATGGGCTTATTTACAGTTATTACCATACTGGTTGTTATCACTGCACTGTTTGCTTATTTGAACAGCAGTTTCCTCAAATTACCCGAAACCATCGGGGTGATGATCATCTCACTGGTGTTTTCATTATTGTTGATAGGGGCCGGTTTAATTTTCCCGGAGGTAACGGCATTTGCAAAAAGTTTTATTGGCAATGTTGATTTCAGCCATGTACTGCTCGACATCATGTTAAGCTTCCTGCTTTTTGCCGGGGCATTGCATACCGATTCTTCATTGATGAAAGCCAACCGGGCTTCCATTTCTGTTTTTGCGGTTGTTGGCGTGTTGATATCTGCTTTATTGGTGGGTTGTATCCTGTTTTTATTTCTGCAGTTATTTCAAACGCCTGTTAATTTCTTATACTGTTTGTTGTTTGGTGCCCTTGTTGCTCCAACCGATCCGATAGCTGTGCTGGGTATATTAACCAAAGCAGGGGCGCCGGCAGATGTGGAAATAAAAATTGTTGGTGAGTCATTATTTAATGATGGTATAGGCGTGGTGCTTTTTTTATCCCTTGTTGAAATTATCAACATCGGCACCGGCAATATTTCATTTGGCGATATTTCATTGTTGCTCGTCAAAGAAATTTTTGGAGGAATTATCTTTGGCTGGCTGCTGGGTTTTATCGGGTACCGGATGATGAAGAGGATAGACCACTACCAGTCAGAAATATTAATAACCCTTGCCATGGTAATGGGAGGATATGCATTGGCACAATACCTGCATCTTTCGGGGCCGCTTGCTATGGTTGTAGCCGGACTGTTTACCGGTAGCCGCTCAAAAAAAGAAGCCATGAGCGATACCACTGAATTATATGTTTATAAATTCTGGGAGCTGATAGATGTGTTGATGAACGCCATACTATTTGTGTTGATGGGCCTTGAAATGTTAACGCTGGAATTTAGTATTAGCTATTTAATGGCGGGGCTGGTTGCCATTCCGGTTACACTATTGGCACGGTACATTTCTTTATGGCTGCCTGCTTCACTGTTTAAAAAATATATAAAGACAGATGTGAAGACAATAAAAATAATGACCTGGGGAGGATTGAGAGGAGGGTTATCAATTGCAATGGCATTGTCATTGACCGATCCATTACCTAAGAACCAGTTTGTTTTTATGATCTATATGATCGTTTTATTTTCAATCATAGTACAGGGATTAACAGTAAGTAAAGTGATAAAGAAACTGGTGTGAGGGATATTATCAATCCAACACTTCATAGAGCATAACCGGCGCAGTTTTATTCTTCAAAACAGCTTCACCCACTTTTTTGCAGTTGAATGATTCCTTTACTTTTTCAAAAGCCTCTTCGCTGATAACGATCTGCCCTTCGCCGGCAGCGGTTTGCAGGCGCTGGGCAATATTAACTGCATCGCCTATCACGGTATAGTCAAGCCGGCGCAGGTTCACAGAGCCAATATTACCCGATATCATTTCGCCGCTGTTAATACCAATAGAGACCTTTGGAGCAAAGAAAATATTCCCCGATTCATTCGGAAGCTCTTCGATCTTTTTCCGAACAGCCAGGCTGGCATCAATGGCCCTGTCTAAATGATATTCACCACGGAAGACGGCCATGATGGCATCGCCGATGAATTTATCAATATAGCCGCCTTGTGCAATTATCTCCTTCACCATCACGTCAAAATATTTGTTTAGCAGTTTTACTACTATATCAGGCGCTTCATTCTCGCTGATGGAAGTAAAACTGCAGATGTCGATGAAGGCAACCGTAGCTTCCACCGTTTCATTCTGCATGATGGAAGATTCAAACTCACGTCCGCCCATAAAATTCAATACCGTTTCATCCACGTACATTTTAAGGATATTGTTTTCCTTGATGGCTTTCATCGTCTCCTTCATCTGGTTCACGTGTGTGATGGTCTTTTCCATCGTCAGTTCCAGGTCTTCAAAATTCACGGGCTTGGTGATAAAGTCGAAGGCGCCGCGGTTCATGGCGGTACGTATATTTTCCATATCGCCATAAGCAGAAACAATAACAGATTTCATTAAACCATTTTGTTCACTCAGTTTGGTGAGCAGGGTAAGCCCGTCCATTTCGGGCATATTGATATCGCTGAGTACCACATCCACATCGGCATGTTGTTCCAGTTGTTCTAGTGCATGCCTGCCGTTGATGGCAAACACAAATTCATATTGATGATCCCTTATCTTCTGGCGAAACTTTTGTTTGATGAGCACTTCCAGGTCGGTCTCGTCATCCACCACTAATATTTTTGACATCAGTTTATTGATTTAAGTTTTTCTTTTAAAGAAGGAAAGTCAACCGGCTTGGTCAAAAAATCATCTGCACCTAAATTCATGGCCGTATCATAATTCTCTTTATCGCCGTAAGCGGTTATCATCATTACCACTGGCGGCGGTTTGCTGTATTTTTGTTTAATATGTCCCAGCAATTCAAGTCCGCTCATGCCGGGCATATTGATGTCGGATAATATCAACACGGCTTCATGCTCATGCCGGTTAAGATAAACAAGGGCTTCTTCGCCGGAGAAGGCAAATACAAATTCCATTTCCTTATCCCTGATCTCTTTTCTGAAACGTTGTTCAAAAAGTGTCTGTACGTCTTTTTCGTCGTCGACTACTAAAATTTTCATTTGCTCAATTTAAGGTTTATGCCGGTAAAATTGTTTGAACCATGATTTTAAACTGATTTACTGATTGACCTGATCATAAAAGATCAGTAAAATAAGTTTAATCTTTCAAATCAGTGGTTCAGACAACAGGTAATTTAATAATAAACTCAGTTCCTTCTCCTTCTTTTGTCTCCACCTTCAATTCTCCACTATGTGCTTTTACAATATCATAACTTAAACTCAATCCCAATCCAGTTCCTTGCCCGGTTGGTTTAGTGGTAAAAAAAGGTTGAAATATTTTGTCTAATATTTTTTGAGGAATGCCCGGCCCATTATCCCGAACTGAAATCAAAACTTTATTATCCATCTTTTTTGTACTCAGCCAAACTGTCGGACTATGTACATAATCAGGGTCTTTGAACCCCCCTTCGGGGGGCAGGGGGGCTGCATAAAACGCATTCGTAATTAAATTCAAAATCACTCTTCCAATATCCTGAGGAATGATGTTGGTGTTGCCAATCGTTTCATCAAAATCAGTTTTCATGGTTGCGTTGAATGATTTATCCTTAGCTCTTAACCCATGATAGGCCAATCTTAAATATTCATCGGCTAATGCATTGATATCTGTTGGTTCTTTTACGCCACTACTACTGCGACTGTGTTGTAACATTCCTTTTACAATGGCATCGGCACGTTTGCCGTGATGGTTTATCTTTTCTTCATTGGCTATTACATCATTGGCAATTTCTTTGGCATCAGTAATATTGCCTTTGTCCATTTCATCTTTCATCTCTACCAATAATTCTTTATTTACTTCCGAAAAATTATTTACAAAGTTCAACGGGTTTTGAATTTCATGGGCAATGCCTGCGGTGAGTTCACCCAATGACGCCATTTTTTCTGATTGGATGAGCTGTGCTTGTGCTGACTTTAAATTTTGCAGTGTTTTATTCAGTACGATATTGGTTTTTCTTTTTCGCACATTGCTCCAATAAAGAATTCCGGCTATAATGGCTATCGCTGCCAAACCTGCCATTAGTCCATACATCTGCAGGCGGTCCCGGCTTTTCAGTTTTTCATTAGCCAGCTCTTGTTGTCTTGTTTGCTCATTGAACTCCAGGTTTTGAAACTGCCGGCTGTTCTCCGTAGTTCGCAGGCTGTCTTTTATCATATTAGCCATTGACAAATAGAAATAAGCACTGTCGAATTGACGGCCTGAGTCAAAAATTTCGGCCATTGTACTATAGGCCGACACGTTCAGGTTATCCAGGTTCAGCGGTTGGTAGGTTTGAATAGCTTGCAGTGCAAAATAGTAAGCTGAATCACGGTGTCCCTGCTGGTTTAAGAGTTTTGCAATGTTGACCATCGCTGCACCCGCTGCTATATTATTTTTCTGTCCGGATGCCGCTTCTATTGCTTTGTTGAAGTAGAGGCGGGCCTGAGGCAGGTTTCCCTGCAGATAGTTAATTTCTCCAAGCCCGTTGTAAGCCGTACTGGTGTATTGTAAATAGTTACAGGCAATGCCATACTTTACAGATTCCTGGTAATAAAAAGTGGTTGAATCAACATTCCGGAGATTTAAATACATACTCCCCAGGTTCATACAAAGAACGGCCAGCACTGACTGGTCATTGACTGCTTTCGCTTTTTTCATACAATCAAAAGCTACCGTTCGAAACTTATTGAAATCGCCGGAATATCTGTAAAGATTGCTGAGATCCATTTGGCACAATAGCGATATGGAAGCAATCCCCGCTTCCGGCGTACCTGAAACAGAAAAGTTTTGCAACCGCCATGTATTTTGCAGGATATCTTTTGCATCAAGCAAACCGAATGCTTCACGCAGCGTTTGAAATGCCTCCGCCCAGTTTCCCGTTTTGCTCAAAATAGCTGCATACAGGTCTTTAGCATCGGCCTCCCACATTTTTAAACGGAGCTGCTGTGCCATTGCTATTTCCTTTTTTACAAACCAGGCCGAGCTATCCACATTAAAATCCAAATAGTAATTCGCAAGGTCACGGTAAGCTGCCATGCGGATCGTATCGTTTGTTGTGGATAATACAACTGTTTTGATGCTGTCAGCCTGCAGGGATGTGGGCACAATCAATAACGGGTTGGCTTGTGAAATACACAAAGTGGGCAGCAACAACCAAATTAAAAACAAGTATAAACTTCGCATTGAAAGGAATTTTTATTTTATTGAGGTAATACAATGAAAAAGGCGGAGCCTTCCCCCTCCTTCGTTTCCACTTTCCACTCTCCACCATGTGCTTTTACAATATCATAACTTAAAGATAAGCCCAAACAAGTGCCTTGCCCGGTTGGTTTGGTGGTAAGGAAGGGTTGAAATATTTTATTTCTCATGTATAATGGCTTTAATTTTTTTCTGTAACTGCTTTTTATCCGGCAGGTACAGTTGATATTTTGATACAAAGATTTTGTTAGAGATACCACCCATGGCATACTCTACCATCACTTCATCTTTTTCAGCGGAAAGAATAATACCGATGGGCTCCCCATCACCTTCCACATTTTCTTCGGCTTTGAAATAATTAAGATAGAGGTTCATTTGACCAATATCACCATGATTTACTTTTTTAGTTTTTAAATCAATTAATACAAAGCATTTTAAAATGCGGTGATAAAATACAAGGTCAACAGCATAGTGCTTATTGCGGAGAGAAATCCTGAATTGCCGGGCTACAAATGCAAAGCCTTTGCCGAGTTCCAGTAAAAATTGCTGCAGGTTATCAATTATTTTTTGCTCAAGATGTTTTTCTGTCATGCGAGGGCTTTGCGGAATTTTCAGAAAATCCAGCACATAAGGATCTTTAACTGCTTCATGAGGCTGTGTAATAATATTCCCTTTTTCTGAAAGACGCAGCACTCCTTTTTTATCTTTGCTCAGTGCAAGACGTTCATATAAGGAGGTATCAATTTGTCTTTCCAGTTCCCGGTAGCTCCAATTTTCAAGAACGGCTTGCTTTTCATAAAACATTCTTGCATGATCATCTGTAAGAGCAAGTAATGTAATGATATGAGTCCAGCTCAATTTGGCAGGCACTGCCTGCCAAATTTGATAACAGAGATAAAAACGTCGCATATCAAGAATGTTGCGCCTGCCAAATCCCTTGTCAAACTGCAATCTCAAATCTTTTGAAAGCCTTGCCAGTAAAGCACTTCCGTACTCGGCTCTTTCATTGCCCTGTTGCTCAAACTCTACAATGTGCCTGCCAATTTCCCAATTGGCTTTTACCAATTCTGTATTGATGGTTTTTAATGCATTTTGCCTCGCAGTTTCAATGGCAAGCCCTATACTGGCAAGTAGTTGGATATAATTTGTTTTGGTTTGTACTGATTTCATCTGCTGATTCGATTATTTCTATTAATTAAACAGAAAGTGTAATAATAAACTCACTTCCTTCCCCATCCTTCGTCTCCACTTTCAACTCTCCGCCATGCGCCTTAACAATATCATAACTCAAACTCAACCCCAAACCTGTTCCCTGCCCGGTGGGTTTGGTGGTAAAGAAGGGTTGAAATATTTTATCCAATACTTTTTGCGGAATGCCCGGGCCATTGTCCCGAACAGAAATTATGACTTTATCTCCCAGTTTCTTTGTACTCACCCAAACAGTAGGGTTGTGTTTATAATCAGGGTCCGGGAACCCTCCGCCAGCTGGCGGAGGCAGGCAGGCCGCATAAAACGCATTGGTTATTAAATTCAAAATCACTCTTCCAATATCCTGCGGAATAATGTTGATGTTACCAATCGTTTCATCAAAATCAGTTATCATCGTTGCGTTGAATGATTTGTCTTTTGCCCTAAGGCCATGATATGCCAATCTTAAATATTCATCTGCAAGTACATTGATATCTGCCGGTTCTTTTACACCACTGCTGCTCCGGCTATGCTGCAGCATTCCTTTAACAATGGCATCGGCTCTTTTACCGTGGTGGTTAATTTTTTCATTGTTCTGAAAAATATCATTGAGCAATTCATCTTGTTCTTCACTTTTTAATTTTGACTTTTGACTTTTTAATTCTTCAATGAGTTCATTATTCACTTCTGCG
>JANNDO010000041.1:0-38246 GCA_031387825.1 Chitinophagaceae bacterium
TTTCATTGGGTATAAAGTGAGGCAGGGTTCAATACCCCGGCTAACTACAAATTGGTTACCCCAATCTTCCGGCAATTGCTTTTTAAAAGCTGCGGGAAGCAGGAAGCGACCTTTTGAGTCAAGCGTAACCTCATATTCTCCTAGAAAACCAATCATTTACGTTTAAAATGGCTTTTTTACCATATTTAAACACAAAATAACACATTTTACCACTTTGAGTACAAAATGTGACTGTTTTATTTTTTCCACAAAGCTGAAAGCCTTTCCTACGTTGAGTTAAAGAAGCGTTTATAGCCTTTTTTTTGAATGAGGGTGTGGATAGAGGTGTATTAGATGTGGACAACCCAATAAAACATGTGAATTGAAAAGGTCATTTTCATTATTTAAAACATAATTTATGGCAGGCATTGGTTACTCATCAACTACCTTAATTAGAAAGCTTGGAATTAAATATGAGCATGCTTTATTGCACCTCAATATTCCTGATGGAATCAATCATTACTGGAAGTTAATTGAAAAAGATTGCCGTGAGCAACAGAAAAATGGAGCGGATTGAAATTAGTGATACCGGTTACGAAGAGATGATTATTTCTTTAATGGAAAATCAACAGTGAATGTGCTTCCTTTACCCAACACACTTTCTACTTTTATTTTTCCATCATGAGCTTCAGTAATTGTTTTTACATAGCTGAGTCCTAATCCAAATCCTTTTACATTATGAACGTTACCTGTATGAGCACGGTAAAATTTTTCAAACACTCTTGCCTGTGTTTCTTTACTCATACCTATACCATCATCTTCCACAACCATACGAATGTTTTTACCTACAGTACGTGTAGAAATTTTTATATATACGCCTTCTTCTTTTGAATACTTTACTGCATTATCAAGCAAATTATTAATGAGGTTTGTAAAATGTACTTCATCTGCTTCCATCAAATCATTTGTGGCATTGAGTTGCAAATCAATCTTTCCATTTTTCTCTTGCAACTGCAATTCTAAATTACCAAGAACATGTTTTATTATTTCATGCACATGAACATCTTTAAGGTTGAGCTGAATTTCTTTCCTGTCCATTTGTGCTGCCTGCAAAATAGTTTCTACATGCTTGTTCATCCGTTTGTTTTCATCCTTAATCATTCCGGTAAAATAGCCAAGCTTTTCAGGGTTTGATAACACCTTTTCATTTTTTAACGCATCTACCGCCAATGAAATAGTAGCAAGCGGAGTTTTTAATTCATGCGTCATATTATTTATGAAATCAGTTTTCATTTCACTTAATTTCTTTTGGCGAAGCAGTGTGCCGAATGTTAAATAAAACGCAGTGATAATGATGAGTGTAAAAATAATAGCCCCGGCAATCATCCAGCCCAGCGATTGAAATACATAGGATTTTATTTGCGGCACTACAATCACCAATACTTCTTCCGGCGCAAGACTTTCTAATAAACTGCCACCACTTGCAACTAAAGGATACCATACTTTTAAATTATGAATTGTATCCATTGCCAAATTTATAAACTGTGGCGATTTTAATTCGTAGTGGCCAAACACATTATCACTTGCTACTGCAAACTCAAACTTGGTATCTTTTAAATTTTGCTTTAGAAATTCACGCTGTAATTTTTCTTTTATTTCAAAAACAGTAAATCGGTTGGTAACTGAGAATTGTTTGTAAATATCATAGCTGTCACTTGGGAATTTCATGCCGGGCATTTTACCAGGCATTTGAAAAGTGGCACTTCGTTGGTTTACTAGCTCCTCACCCACCTCCTGAATAATCATGGAAAGTTTTTCCTTTAACTGCTCCTCACGAAACAGTGCCAATGTTCTAATCCACGACACCTGCACATAAATAATGCCCATGAGTGATAGTGTGATTAAAACAATAATGGCGGGAAAAACTTTTTTCATGTGAGCTTTTTTATTTTAGAATTTGCCACATGTTATTCGCCATAAAAATGAATATCGCAGGTTTGTATAAATTGCTCATTAATTTTTATGTCTCATTTCATGTTTGCAAAAATACCTGCTACGATTGATTTTAGATAGTAAATATTAAACCCTATGTGTTTTTAACTTGGCTTTAGTAGGAAATAAATATAACAAAGAAGTTGTTTTGTTTTTCAAAAAGGAAACGTAATTTAAGGTTATGATTGAACCAGGCAATGGCATCTTACTCATTTCTGATCCTTTTTTAAAAGATCCCAACTTTATGCGTACAGTTGTATTACTATGTGAACATAATGAGGAGGGAACTTTTGGTCTGGTTATTAACAGAACCCTCAATACAAAACTTGGCGACTTGATTCATGAACTCAGCGGTATTTCGCTTCCTGTCTTTTATGGCGGACCGGTACAAACGGATACACTTCATTTTATACATCAACTTCCTGAACTCATTCCCGGCTCACAACAAATAGCCAACGGAATTTATTGGGGTGGAGATTTTAGTTTGCTAAGCACCATGCTAAAAAATAAAACCATTGATACTTCTAAAATTCGTTTTTACTTAGGATATAGTGGCTGGAGTGATGGGCAATTAGATGAAGAGATGAAAGAAAAAAGCTGGCTTACAGTAAAAGGAAGTCAAACATTAATTTTTCATACGGATGCAAACTCTATTTGGAAAGATGCGTTGAAAAAAATGGGCGGGCAGTATGAACAATTGGTAAATTATCCTATTGATCCGCAGTTGAATTAGCACTTCACCCTCTTATCCCTCTCCCAAGAAGAGGGACGGTGCTACATTGTAAGGACAAACATTCTGTTCTACCATATTATCTTTTGTACACCTTTCAGCAAACAAAAAATCCAGTTCACTTTCGCAAACAGGATGTACTTAAGCAAGTAGTTCTATTTTATTCAACCGGCTTACTGCCTTCTACAAGTACTGTTACTTTATTGTTCAGCACTTCTACAAAACCACCTTGTATCATAAATAATTCATTGCGATTTTTTTCAACCAATATTTTTAACTGTCCGGCTTTTAAAGCACTCACTAATGGAGCATGGTTGTCTAACACTTCAAAGCTGCCGCCAATGCCAGGCAACTGAACGCCGATTACATCGCCACTGTATGTTTTTCCTGATGGAGTTAATATTTCTAAATTCATAAGAGAAGCCCCTCCTAACCTCCCCCGAGGGGGAGGAATACCACTCATAGCCCTAAGGATATAAGTGGTTAATTTTTATTTATTAGTTATTGATAATGGAAGTACTGAACACTGAAGTGTGCGACGCAACGAAAGGTACATAGAATTACTTCGGTCGGCTACATAACACTTACCATCTTTTTTAATTAAAGAACTTTTGAATTTACTTTTGGTGCCACCTTTCAAAGTCCTCCCTCCGGGAGGATTTAGGTGGGCATTTTACCCCTTCGCTGCTGCCATTAACTTCTTACCTTTTTCAATAGCATCTTCAATATTACCTACCAGGTTAAAAGCTGCTTCAGGATATTCATCTACTTCGCCATCCATAATCATATTGAAACCACGAATGGTATCTTCAATACTTACGAACACACCTTTTAATCCTGTAAATGCTTCTGCTACATGGAAAGGTTGAGAAAGGAAACGTTGTACTTTTCTTGCACGATAAACGGTTTGTTTATCTTCTTCACTCAACTCATCCATACCAAGAATGGCAATGATATCCTGCAACTCTTTATAGCGCTGTAAAATTAATTTCACTCTATTAGCACAAGCATAATGCAAATCACCAACAATTGCCGGAGTTAAAATTCTGGAAGTAGATTCTAACGGACTTACTGCTGGATAAATACCCAAATCAGCAATCTTACGATCCAATACTGTTGTTGCATCAAGGTGAGCAAATGTAGTAGCAGGTGCCGGATCAGTTAAATCATCCGCAGGTACATACACCGCCTGCACAGAAGTGATTGAACCATTTTTGGTAGAAGTGATTCTTTCCTGCATCAATCCCATCTCGGTTGCCAGTGTTGGCTGGTAACCCACCGCTGATGGCATACGACCTAACAAAGCCGATACCTCGGAGCCCGCCTGTGTAAAACGAAAGATATTATCTACGAAAAATAAAATGTCTTTTCCCTGGCCTTTGCCATCTCCATCACGGAAATATTCTGCAATGGTTAAACCACTCAACGCCACACGTGCCCTTGCTCCCGGTGGTTCATTCATTTGTCCGAATACGAATGTTGCTTTTGATTCTTTCAGATCTTCCATATTCACCGCACTTAGGTCCCATCCGCCTTCTTCCATGCTATGCTTAAACTTATCGCCGTAATTCATGATACCAGCTTCAATCATTTCTCTCATCAAATCATTTCCTTCACGGGTTCTTTCTCCCACACCTGCAAATACCGATACACCACTATAGGCTTTCGCAATATTGTTGATCAATTCCTGTATCAATACTGTTTTGCCCACACCAGCCCCACCAAACAAACCGATCTTACCACCCTTAGCATATGGCTCAATCAAATCAATTACCTTGATACCAGTATATAATATTTCATTCGCAGTGCTCAAATTTTCAAATAATGGCGGTTTGGCGTGAATGGGACGACCACCTTCTTTACTAACCTGGGGCAAACCATCAATAGCATCGCCGGTTACATTAAACAGGCGGCCTTTAATAGCGTCACCAACGGGCATTGCAATAGGTTTGCCGGTATCAATTACCACTGTACCACGTACCAAACCTTCTGTTCCGTCCATCGCAATGGTACGTACACTGTCTTCACCTAAATGCTGCTGTACTTCAAGTACCAGCGTATCGCCGTTTTCCCGCTTTAATTCCAAAGAATTCAAAATTTCAGGAAGTTTACTATCGCTGTCAAACTGAACGTCTACCACAGCACCGATAACCGATTTTACTTTACCCGTATTGGCCATAAATGATATTTTATTATAATGAAGTCTGAATTTGAGCGGCAAAGGTAAGGGATGGAGTTTGAAATTTGAAATTTCCGGATAGTCATTTTAAAGGATAATTTTGAGCTGAAAAAATCAGCCCGGGAAGAGTTGAAATGCAGACCAAACACAATATATCGGGCATTCTGCGTTAAATGAAAATACCTGTCTTATCTTAAAGTTTACCCATGGCGGCGAGGTTTAAAAAATTCATTCGGGTCTCTTTCAGAATTACCACGATAGTGGCGATGGTACTTTACCTGCTGGCCTGTCTTGTTCCCTATATCAAGGGTGGAAGTTCCTGGTTCATTGCTATGATGGGATTGCTCTTTCCCCTGCTTTTTTTCGCACTGATCATTTTTTTGATTTACTCAGTGATGCGAAGGTCGAAATGGGCTGTTGTAAGTGTAGTGATCCTTTTATTTGGATGGAAGCAGGTATCTGTCATGATGGGTTTTCATCTTCCCAGAAATTTTGAAGCAGCCCTATCTCCCGGAACGGTTAGGGTGCTGACCTGGAATTTATCGGCCTGGGGTCAGTCGAACGCGGCTGATGAAAACAAATCAAATAACGAAGACCAAATGATCGGCCTAGTGAAAAAAGCAAATGCAGATATCCTGTGTTTCCAGGAGTACGTTTATTATAAGGATAAAAAAGTACAGGATTCCATTCTTCCGGCTTTAAGGGAAAGCGGGTATAAATACAGCTATTTTGTCGCCACAAAATTCAATGAACACCATTATAAAACCACCAGGCTGATCACCACCATCATCATTTCCAAATACCCGATTGTTGACACTGCTCATTTCTTTTATACGGATGAACAACTGATTGAACCGTTACTTCATGCAGACATAAATATAAACGGCCAGATGGTAAGGGTTTTTACCACACATCTTGAATCGGTGCGGTTCGTTCGTAGTGACCTGAATGGGTTGCGTAACTGGAAACAACCTTTCAGTGGAACCCTGGCAGCAATAAGACTGATGACGTATAAACTCAGGAATTCTTACGAGGCAAGGGACAAGCAGGCGGAGACGCTGAGCAAAAAGATCATAGAAAGTCCGTACCCCGTTATTGTCTGCGGCGACTTTAATGACGTGCCCAATTCGTATACTTATTTTACGGTAAAGGGAAACCTGCAGGATGCTTTCTTAAGAAAAGGTTCGGGCTTTGGCCGCACACTGGCCATGGTGCCGGCCACCTCACTGAGGATAGATTATATTCTTGCAGATAAAAAGTTTGATGTAATCCAATGCAATGTTATTGAAGGGCCTTATTCAGATCACTACCCTATTATAACTGATCTTAAGCTACCTAAGAATTAATGCATGGCTTTATAAACCAGTGCGGCAATTAATCCTCCGGCAACAGGCCCTATCACCGGTATCCAGCTATAACCCCAATCACTGTCTCTTTTGTCTTTAATAGGCAAAATAAAATGCATGATGCGTGGACCAAGGTCTCTTGCAGGATTTATTGCATAACCTGTAGGACCGCCAAGACTTAAACCAATGCCTAACGCTAAAAGCGCAACAGGTAATGCATCTAAAGAACGCAGTCCGGCATCTGCGCCGGTGATAAAGAGGATACCGAATACAAATGCAAATGTTCCAATGAATTCTGTAGCCAGGTTAAAAAAAGTATTTCTTATTGCCGGAGCATTACAGAATACAGCAAGCTTTGCATCAGCATCCGTTGTTTCATCAAAGTGTTTTTTATAGGCGATCCATACGAGCAAGGCACCAATCATGGCGCCGGCAAATTGCCCGGCTATATAAAGGGGAACGTTTGCCCAATCAAATTTTCCGGCCATTGCAAGTGCAATAGATACAGCTGGATTTAAATGAGCGCCGCTTTGTGCTGCAGATATATATACACCCACAAATACAGCAATGGCCCATCCAAAAGTGATAACAATCCATCCTCCATTGTTACCTTTAGTTTTATTTAATACCACATTGGCTACTACCCCATCGCCAAGCAAAATTAAAAAGGCAGTACCGATCATTTCAAAAAGAAAATTATTCATATAGTTGGTTGTTTAAATAAGGATTGACCTGGTTGATTAGTGTATTAAAAAAATTATTTATCCTCCGCCCAGGCAATGGCTGATCTAACCGCCCGCTGCCACCCTTTTTTAAGTGATGATCTTTCTTCTTCCTTCATTGCAGCATTAAATGCCAGGTCCAGTTGCCATTGATCCTGTATCTGGTCAACACTCTTCCAATAACCAACGGCAAGCCCGGCAAGATAAGCCGCACCCAATGCTGTTGTCTCTGTAATTTGTGGACGCACAACTTTGCTATTTAAAATATCTGCCTGGAACTGCATCAGTAAATTATTAGCCGTTGCTCCTCCATCTACCCGTAATTCTTTTATTGAAATCCCGGAGTCTGCTTCCATTGCTTTTAATACATCCATAGTTTGGAAAGCAATACTTTCTAAAGATGCCCTCGCAATATGTGCAGCAGAAGTACCTCTTGTTATACCAACCATTGTGCCCTTTGCATATTGATTCCAGTGCGGCGCTCCCAAACCGGCAAATGCAGGAACTACATAAACACCATCGGCAGAAGTTACAGAAGCAGCAAGTGACTCAACTTCTTTTGAATTTTTTATAATGCCCAATCCATCTCTTAGCCATTGCACCACGGCACCGGCAATAAAAACACTTCCTTCCAAAGCATAATTAGTAATGCCATTTACTTTCCATGCAACGGTTGTCAGTAAATTATTATTGGAGACTACAGGCTTCTCTCCTGTATTCATCAACATAAAACAACCGGTACCATAAGTATTTTTAACCATCCCCGGTTGTATACACATTTGTCCGAACAGGGCTGCCTGTTGATCTCCTGCAATGCCGGCAATAGGAATATTATGAGCTGTAAGAATATTCTGTGTGTTGCCATACACTTCACTGCTGCTGCGGATTTGTGGCAGCATATTACCAGGTATATCAAATATTTTTTCAAGTTCGCCATCCCATTGCAGAGTATGAATATTACACAACATGGTACGGGAAGCATTGGAAACATCGGTTACATGAATTTGTCCCCTGGTTAAATTCCAGACCAGCCAGCTGTCAATGGTACCAAAACATAATTCTCCATTCTTAGCTTTTTCCCTTGCCCCTTTTACATTATCAAGTATCCATTTTATTTTACTGGCAGAAAAATAAGCATCTACAATTAGTCCTGTTTTTTCACGGATCACCTTATCCAGTCCCTTTGCTTTTAACTCATCACAAAAAGAAGCTGTTCTCCTGTCCTGCCAAACAATTGCATTATAGACAGGCTTACCTGATGCCCTTTCCCAAACAACAGTTGTTTCTCTTTGGTTGGTAATCCCAATACCTGCGATATTTTCCGGCGATAAACCAGCTTTGGTAATGGCTTCTGCCGCCACCCCTAATTGTGTGCTCCATATTTCATTGGCATCATGCTCCACCCATCCCGGCTGCGGAAATATTTGTTTAAATTCTTTTTGGGCTACAGAAATAATTGAACCCTGTTTATCAAATATGATCGCCCTGCTGCTTGTGGTACCCTGGTCAAGAGAAAGAATGTATTGCTCCATGCAGAATTTATTTGCTTCAAGTTAATTGAAATTAATTGAAATTAAGTCCAATAAAAAAGCTGCAGGTAAAAACCTGCAGCATAACTAAATACTATATTATAAATTGAAATCTATCCTTTCCTGCCTTTTCCATTTCCTTTTCCTTTCCCGTTTCCTCTTGGCCTGTTTCCTGTAACACGTTTTGTACGAACAACCTTGTAATTGCCACGGGCAACTGTTGTTCTTGTTCTTACCGTAACCGATGTAGCTCTGAAAGGTGAATAAACCCTATGTGCTACAACTACCCTATGGGTGCGAACGATGGCACAATGACGGTGATAATGTAAACGCAAAGGGTGAAAGGCACGCCATGCAAGCGGGCGCCATGGCCTCCACCAACCCGGGTAATGGCGCCATCTCCATGGAGAAGCCCAGGGAACATAAGCCGGACGGAAAACAAAACGAACACCAGGCCAGAAAAACACATTAACAACAATGCGGTACGGCTCATCCATATTAAAAGCGCTTGGGCCATTTCCTGAACCGTTTACATCATCAGCTTCATCGCCTTCATCAGAAGCTTCCACAATTACCTGTTCCCCAAAAATATCTTCGTCGCCTATGATTTGCAGCACTGCAGTTGTATCTCCTGTCTTTTCCAATTCTATAACGGCTATATCCTGGTTCTCTGTTTCGGAGATAGCTACCTGCAAAACAAAAGCATGAACATTATTCTGTGTTTTGTCAATTACTTTTATGTAATCAATTTCTCCGTCTCCGTTAAGGTCAAGATTATTTACATTCCTGTCTTGTGAATTGATGAGTTTTTCAAATTCCTCCGGTGAGGATGCCTGTTTAAACATTTCCAATGCACCCTGCAGGCTGAAATTATCACCCGGCATACCGGTTGAATCCTGTTGGGCATTAGCACTGGCCGATGCAGTTAGAAAACATACAATGCTGAGAAGCAGCCGTTTTAAATTTTTCATAATAATAATTTTTGTTTGGGTTTGACTTTATTAATTGCCTAAAGTTTATTTTATAGAATTTTTATTTTAAGTCTTCAGTAAAAACAAAAATATTGATACTGTTTTAATTCATCATCACCCTAAAGGGTTATTATTTATACACTCTTTTTGGGGGCAAACCGTCAACTGATATTTTGAGGATAAATTATTTGACATCTTGCCCGGTAAACCATATATTTGCAACACAGTAGCAAAAATAACACCTTGATCAAAAGCCTCGTTATAAAAAAGATTGTGGCGGCAGTCATGCTGATGGTATTTGCATTCAGTATAACGCCTACTATTATTTTACATAACTGGCTGGCCAGCCATACCGACTCTGTAAAAAAATCAGCTGATACAAACCAGGAACAGGTCGGTAAAAAATCATTTAATTGTCATTGCGACAATATAGTTGCAGAATCGCCTTTTACAAAGCCTTATAAAATTTCAATTCCACCTGTTTTACAAAGCTTTTGTTTACCAGGTAACAACAAACCTGTTCAAATACCTGAGCCGGCTTTTAACTTCTATTCTCTCCGCGGCCCTCCAGCGGTTTAATATTTCTTCTTACACCAGGAATGTAACTCTTCATTTTTAGAATGAGCTTTTAACCCTGCAACCAGAACATCTATTAAACCATACAATCATGCGGATTTCAATTTCAATAATACTCATATTAATTTGCACTTTCAGTTGTGCTATAACTGCTTTTGCCCAGATTGATCCTAATACTGTTCCTATAAAAAGGTCCAATACTCAAACCAGTTCCTTTTCGGGAAAAATAACTGACGTCAAAACCGGAGCTGCTATTGATGCGGCCACCATTTACATTTCTGATATAAAATCGGGTATCTCTTCAAATGCCTCGGGTTATTTCCTTATTAAAAATATTCCACGGGGCAGGCACCTTATTGAAATATCGCATATTGGTTTTACAAGCATTGTGGAAAGTATAGACTTTACTACCGATTTCACCAAAGATTTCGCTCTCAGTGAATCTATTATTGAGAATAATGCAGTGATCGTTACAGGGGTAACCGGTGCCACACAATTGAAAAAAGTTCCTTTTGCTGTGAGTGTTATGCGAAAAGAAGATCTTTTCAGAAACACTTCTTCCAATATTATAGAATCCCTTACAAAAATCGGCGGTGTATCTACTTTAGCTACAGGCCCCGCCATTTCAAAACCGGTGATTCGTGGGCTAAGTTATAACCGTGTGCTTACGATTAATGATGGAGTGCGGCAGGAAGGGCAACAATGGGGGGATGAGCATGGCATTGAAGTGGATGAAGCCAGTGTAAATAAAATTGAATTGCTGAAAGGCCCTGCTTCTATTATCTATGGCAGCGATGCAATGGCAGGCGTGGTAAATATTATCACCAATGTACCCGTACCACTCAATACCCTTAAAGCCAATATTTCAGGTAATTATCAAACCAATAATAAACTCAGGACTTTCAATGCTAATATTGGTGCTAACAGCAGAGGGTTTAACTGGAATATTTATACCTCCAATAAAGCTGCTGCTGACTATAAGAATAAATACGACGCCAGGGTCTTTAATTCGAAGTTTACAGAAAACAATATTGGTGGTTATGCAGGCTATAATGGTAACTGGGGGTACAGTCATTTATTGGTAAGCCATTTTAATTTAAAGGCCGGACTTGTAGAAGGAGAAAGAGATGCTGACGGCCATTTTATAAAAAACCTTGCAGGCGGCATTACGGAAACAGCCACGAATGATGATTTTAAAAGTACCAGGCCTTTTTTCCCATACCAGCACATCAGGCATTTTAAAATAGCCACAGATAATAATATTAAAATTGGTAAAAACAATTTCACTTTTAATCTCGGTTACCAGGAAAACAAAAGAGAAGAGTTTGGAAACCCGGATGATCCGGATGAAAGAGCGTTATTTTTTGATCTGAAAACCTTTACTTATACAGCCCAATTTCACCTGCACGAAAATAAAGGATGGAAAACATCTTTTGGTATAAATGGTATGCAACAGGGTAATACCAATAAGGGAGTGGAACAACTGATACCCGATTACGGTCTTTTTGATTTTGGAGCTTATGTTTATTCCAGGAAAATAATCAATAAAGTTACGCTGAGTGGCGGTTTGCGTTTCGATAACAGGAATGTGAATGCTGATGATCTGTTGGATGGCCTGTCTGTTAAAGGCGATGCTTTTAAAAAATCCTTTTCCAATATTTCGGGAAGCATAGGGTTAGCAGCACAGCTCACTGATAAGCTGAACCTGAAGTTTAATATGGCCAGGGGATTCCGGGCACCAAGTATTCCTGAACTGGCTTCAAACGGTGCACATGAAGGAACAATAAGGTATGAATACGGAAATACAAGATTAAAAAGTGAGACCAGTTTACAATTTGACGGCGGACTGGATTTTAATACAGAGCACATATCCATTGGCCTGGCTGTTTTTTATAACAGCTTCAATAATTTCATTTTTTACAGAAAACTGGAAGCCATAACAGGTGGTGACAGCCTGGTAAACGTGAATGGAGACCTGTTGAACGCTTTTAAATTCGATCAGCAAAAGGTAACATTAGCCGGCATGGAAGCAACCATTGATATTCATCCGCACCCTTTAGACTGGTTACATATCTTAAATACATTTTCGATAGTTACCGGGCAACTAAAAAATCCTATAGAAGGAAATAAATATCTTCCCTTCATCCCTGCATCCAGATTGGTAACAGAATTCAAAGGCAGCCTTAATAAGCTTTCGAACAATTTCAGGAATGCTTATATAAAGTTTGAAGTGGATAATACGTTTGCCAAAACCAATATTTTTACTGCTTATAATACCGAAACAAAAACCCAGGGTTATACTTTGCTGAATGCAGGTATTGGTACTGATATTGTAAATAGGAAGAAGCAGCCATTATTCAGCCTTGGTTTTAGTGCAATTAATATAACTGATGTGGCTTATCAAAATCATTTAAGCCGTTTAAAATATGCTGAAGAAAATTCAGCAACTGGCAGAAAAGGTGTTTTTAATATGGGAAGGAATTTCAGCATTAAAATAAATATTCCTTTGGGTTTTAGTTTGGCAAAATAGTTTTTACAGCAACTGTTTTTTCTTTCTTTTCATCCATAATAAAAATCCTGTTATGCTCAACAAGCCGCTTGCCAGGCCAAAAAGAAAATAAATAATTTTTACACCCATGCCCCCAAATTTGCCCATGTGCAGTTGGGAGTTGATGATATCGTACCTGTCATCGGCACTTATCTCATTCACAAATCTTGTTTTGGATACAGTGCCTGCACTGTCTAAAAAGATCACATCGGCAAATTTTTTAGAATGGATGAATGAATTGTATGCCCGGCTGCCATAAACAGCGGTCTTTCCTTTTTTACCCTGGGCAAAATAAACAACACTTGCAGAAAAATCGGGGTGGCCCTTTTTAATTTCGCTATAAGCAGAATCAAAACTGAATTGAAAAGCAGGGCTTGGTTTGATGGTCATTTTAAAATCATGGGACTCATAAAATTCTTTCTTAAAAACATAACGTTGCATCCAGAATCCTGTAACTCCGATCATTAAATTAAATACCAGTGCATACACTCCTATCAATTGATGAAGATTATTTTTTTTATACACACCCTTTTTGAACAACAAAACAGCCAGCACATTTTTCCTGAAGAGGATCAGCCCGGTGACAATACTTAATAAAAATACAAGGGCAAAAAAACCAAGCAACCATTCCCCGGTTTTACCCAAATGAAAAGAGTTATGGAATTTTGATATCCAGCTCATGAAATTATGCCTGGCATCATCGCTGCCACCCCGTGTTTTTAGAATTTTGCCGGTTTGAGGATGTAAAAAAATCTCCATTACTTTTCCTCCATTCTCATAAGAAGAATCATAAATGAAAAAGGAGAAAGGGCTGCTGCTGTTTTCCTGGAGTATGCAATTGCTTATTTGCGCATGAGTAAAATGTTGACGTATAATATTGTAACCACTATCAACACTGATGTTTTTAGAAGGTATGGAGTTCACCGTGGGTTGCTGCATGCTATCCAGTTCATCATGGAAAACAAGTGCCGCACCCGATAAGGACATCAGCAAAATAAAAAGGCCGGATACAAGGCCTGCAACAGAGTGTATGTAAAATATAAAACCTTTCTTCATTAACCCGAATTTAACTCCTGTTTAAATTACCTTGCAATATTAATACTTAACAAGATCAAATGACTAATATCAGAAGGCTATTCCTTTTCATCATTTTATTGCTGGCACAGTTGCCCGTCATTTCACAAAATGCAGATATTAACCTGTTGAGATCAATCAATAAAAATGAAACCAATTTCAAAAATAAATACCTGGAACTTAATGCTTCTTCCACAACTGTACTCGGCATAGGGATCCGGGTGGGTATTGCTGTTGCAGGTTTTATCGGGCATAACAATAAATTAAAACAGGATGCACTGTATATGGGCTTCGCTTTCCTGGTTACAGGTATTATAACACAGTCAGCCAAACGTATAGTTGACAGGAAGCGGCCTTTTGAAACCTATCCTTTCATTGTAACCAGGGATGATGAAAGTGGTGGCTTATCATTTCCTTCAGGACATACATCATCTGCCTTCAGCACGGCCACTTCATTGGCTTTGCGATATCGCAAATGGTATGTTGTCTTTCCATCCTGCTTATTTGCTACAAGTGTTGCATGGGCAAGAATGTACCAGGGGGTGCATTATCCAAGTGATGTTTTAGCAGGCGCCCTTGTTGGGGCCACCTCCGCATGGCTGGGCTATAAAGCACAAAAATGGATCTCGGGTAAAAAAGAACAGAAAAAGAAAGTTACTTTGTAAAATGATAGATATAGATATCAATACTCCTGCTTTACTTTTTCCGGCCATTACTTTATTGATGCTGGCTTATACCAACCGTTTTTTATCGCTGGCATCGCTTGTAAGAAAACTGCACGAAGAATATAACCATGGCGAAAAAGAAAAAAATATTCTGAGCCAGATAAAAAATATCCGCAGCAGGTTGAACCTGATCCGGTATATGCAGGCTTTGGGGGTTCTTAGTTTTTTATGTTGTGTATTGTGCATGTATACCATTTTCCGTAACTGGATAATACCGGCACACTGGATATTTGCTGCCAGCCTGATTTTTCTACTCCTGTCAATAATTTTGTCGCTGCTTGAGATCAATAAAAGCACTAAAGCTATTGAACTCGAGTTAAGTGATATTGAAGAGCTGAGTAAGGAAAATATCTTTACTGATATTTTTAAGAAAAGCGAAGATTAATCAAACTCCACCGGTTTTGTTGCTTCATAATTCTCATCATACTTTACAAAAAAACGTATGTAGATAACACGGCTTAACCGCATTAACCAGGGTTGTATAACAACCAGTAAAAGTGTATTCAATCCCAGCCACCAGAAAATGCGGTTATCTTCAGTAGATACACCAATTAAAACCAGCCAGGCAACAAAAGTTGATACCGAAACAGCTACTGCTAAAGCATAGCTCACATAACCTGTGCCGTACCAAAAACCGGGTTCCAGATCGTATTTTTGATTGCACACCGGGCAGTTATCGTACATATTAAAAATACGGGAAAGTTTGAGGCTCCTGAATGGATTTGCCTCTTTAAACATATGCCCACGCCTGCACCGGGGACATTTCATAGTTAACATACTCCAATAATAATTCGGCGTTGGCTTCTTTAACATGACCGCAAAGTTATGAAAACAAAAAAGAGAGCCTGCAATAATATGGATGTATTATTTATACTTCAATTTAAAAAACAACAGGATCATACTCATCGCCAGCACCATACTATTGGTATAAATAATAGCGGCATCCTTTATAAGTAACCCATATGTAAGCCATAATAAAACCCCTGCCATTAATAGTAATAACATCATTAATGAAAGGTCTTTAGCCGATCTTGTTTTCCATATCTTTATAACCTGTGGTAAAAAAGTAATGGAGGTTATAGTGCCCGCTGCCAGGCCTAAAATTTCTATTGCCGTCATTATGTTAGTTTAAAACCGTTGTTGCCAATGTTTGTCTTTTCCTTTCACCGATCTGCTGGCGCCACATGGCAAAATATAATCCTTTTTCATTCAATAAACTTTCGTGTGACCCTGTTTCCACCACATCACCTTTTTCCAACACATATATCCTGTCGGCATGCATAATGGTACTTAAACGGTGAGCAATTAAAATGGTAATCTGTCCTTTTTGCGAGGAAATGTCTCTTATCGTATTGGTGATCTCTTCTTCAGTTAAAGAATCAAGTGCCGAAGTGGCTTCATCAAAAATTAATAAATGCGGTTTACGCAATAAGGCACGGGCAATTGAAATACGCTGTTTTTCACCACCGGATAATTTTAAACCCCCTTCGCCAATCATAGTATCCAGACCCTTATCGGCCCTAGCCAGCAGGTTGGTGCAGCTTGCCTTTGCCAATACATCATCCAGGTCTGCTTCTGTTGCAGCCGGGTTAACAAACATAAGGTTCTCCCTGATAGAGCCACTGAATAAATTTGTATCCTGTGTTACAAAACCAATTTGTTTACGCAGGTCATCAAAACGTATTTCGGTTTCATCTAACTGATTGTATAAAATTTTCCCTTCCAGCGGACGATATAAACCTACAAGTAATTTCATCAAAGTAGATTTACCCGAACCTGACGGGCCAACAAAAGCGATGGTCTCACCAATCTTTGCATCAAAGCTGATATTGTTGATGGCTTTATGTGCTGCTGTCTTGTGTTTAAAGGAAACTTCTTTGAATGAAAGCATTTCAATATTGTTCAATGGCTTGGGAGTTGCAGGTTCCTGTTCGGGTTTTTTCTCCATCAGGTTATGAAAATTATTCAATGATGCTTCCGCCTCACGGTAAGAAAGAAGGATGTTGCCAATTTCCTGCAATGGGCCAAAAACAAAGAAAGAGAATATCTGCATGGTCACCAGTTGGCCTGCATTCATCTGATCTTTAAAAATGAGGTACATTAAAATGAATAAAATTACCTGTCGAAGCGTATTTACAAATGTGCCCTGGATAAAGCTGATACTTCTTATCTTCTTTACCTTTTTTAATTCAAGTCCCAGTATTTTGTAGGTATTCTTATTCAACCGCACTACTTCCTGCTCAGTAAGGCCAAGGCTTTTTACCAGTTCAATATTGCGGAGCGATTCTGTTGTAGAGCCTGCCAGTGCAGTAGTTTCACCAACTATCTTTTTCTGGATGATCTTTATTTTCTTGCTTAGAAAATTCGTGATAACAGTAAGTAAAGCAATACCCACTATATAAGCCACCGGGATACTCCAGTGGATATAAACAGCAGCATATACAAAAACAAATACTACCCCAATGATAACGCCGAATAAAATGTTGATGAAATTATTCATGAATCTTTCTACATCCGATCTTACCTTGGTAAGAATGGAAAGTGTTTCACCACTACGTTGGTCTTCAAATTCCTGGTAAGGAAGTTTCATAGCATGTTGCAAACCATCCGTAAAAACCCTGGCGCCGAATTTTTGTATAACCACGTTTAAAAAATAATCCTGGAAGGCTTTTGCAATGCGGCTTACCATGGCTACCGAAATAGATGCGATCACGATGAACCATACACCGGGATTTTTCCACGAGAAGGCATAAAAAAAACGGTTCTCATCAAAATGAGGATTGCTGCTTTGATGTTGATTGGCCAGGTTTATAAGTTTACCAAGCAGTATAGGATCGATCAACGAAAAACCAATATTGATTGCTGCCATTCCCAGGGTAAGTGCCACCAGCCATTTGTAAGGCCTTAAGTAGCGCAGTAATACTTTCATGAAAGAAATTTAAGTTGCAAAAGTACATTGAAAGGTTTCAATGCATCAAATATTGTACAAGTTCGTGAAAAAGTGACAAGATTGCATGAGGAAGAATTATGTGGCCCATCCTTCCCTGTCCAAACTCCGGTATTGTATAGCTTCTGCCAAATGCTCAGGTTTTATATCATCACTGGCAGCAAGGTCGGCAATGGTGCGGCTAACTTTTAAAATGCGGTCATAAGCCCGGGCGCTGAGGTTTAATTTTTCCATGGCCACCTTCAATAAATTTTGCCCGGCGGTGGTTATTACACATATCTCTTTCAGCTGTTTGCTGCTCATTTGTGCATTGGCATACACACCATCATTATTTTTATATCGTTCTTCCTGTATTTCTCTTGCCTTAATAACACGTTCTCTTATGTTGATGCTTTTTTCAAATTGCTGTGCCGATGATAATTCATTAAAGGCAACTGGTGTAACTTCTACATGCAGATCAATTCTGTCCAATAATGGCCCGGATATTTTATTTAAATATTTTTGTACCGCACCGGGCGGACAGGTACATTCTTTTTCGGGGTGATTAAAAAATCCACAGGGACAGGGATTCATGGAAGCGATCAACATAAATGATGCAGGAAAATCCAACGCAACCTTCGCTCTTGAAATGGTAACTTTTCTTTCCTCCATTGGCTGGCGCATCACTTCCAACACCTGCCGCTTGAATTCAGGCAACTCATCTAAAAACAAAACACCATTATGTGCTAAAGAAATTTCGCCGGGTTGCGGAATGCCACCACCACCAACTAAAGCAACATCCGAAATGGTATGATGTGGACTGCGGAAAGGCCGCTTTGATACCAGCGTTGAATTTTCCGGAAGCTTCCCTGCAACAGAATGTATCTTGGTTGTTTCCAATGCTTCCTGCAAACTTAATGGCGGAAGAATGGTTGGCAAGCGCTTTGCCAGCATGGTTTTACCTGCACCGGGTGGGCCAATCAAAATGGCATTGTGTCCACCAGCTGCTGCAATCTCCAAAGCCCTTTTTATATTTTCCTGGCCCTTCACATCACAAAAATCAATTTCAAAATCACTTTGTGCATTGGCAAATTCTTCTCTTGTATTTACAATGGTTGGTTCAATAGAATTTTCATCTTTAAAAAAATCAATCACTTCATTGATATGCCCAACTGCATACACATTTAAATTATTTACCATCGCCGCTTCTCTTGCATTTTGTTTGGGAACGATCAATCCTTTAAATCCTTCTTTCCTTGCCTGTATAGCAATGGGCAATGCGCCGGTTATTGGCCGAACTTCTCCATCCAGGCTTAGCTCACCCATAATAACGTATTCAGCTAATTTTTCAGGATTTTCGATTTGCTCTGTGGCACCCAATGTGGCAATAGCAATCGGAAGATCGAAAGCAGTACCTGATTTTTTTATGTTGGCAGGCGCCAGGTTTACCACCAGCTTGGTACGGGGCATGTACAGCTTGTTACTCTTTATCGCACTCTCTACCCTTTGCAAACTTTCTTTAACGGCATTATCTGGCAGGCCTACTATATAATAATTTTTACCCTGGTTATTTACACTTACTTCTACAGTAATGCTGATAGCTTCCACTCCGTAAACAGCACTACCAAATGTTTTAACCAGCATGGGTATGAATTTTTCTTAAAGTTAGAAAAACTTTAATAGGAAGGAAGAAGAAAATTGTGGAGGAAATAGCTGGTCAGGCAACCATAAGTGTCCGAAAAATGTTCCATCTGAACATTTTGTAGGTAGTATTTTAAATAAGAGTTTAGTGTTCCGTAGGAACACATTGTGCTATAATCACACAAACCGTTCCTACGGAACGGATGAGGATTTGCTTTATCAGTTACCCATAAATTGTTCCGCTGGAACAATTTCATGATCTTCCGCACTACTGTTGGTATGGCTACCAACAATGGCGAAAATTATTTCTTATACATACTCGTCCCCGGATGAAAACTCTGCCAGCTATGCCAAAACTCCTGATAAGATTGTACAACAGATAGTTTGTTGCCTTTCAATGCACCTTCAACACATTCCCCATCCATATTCCAGACAGAGTTGGTTGTTGTATCTTTTAGGGTGTGAGTTACTGCATCCCAGCTAAATTGTAAAAGTTTATCATTCACCTGCCTGTTCCATACATGAAAGCTGCTGCCGTCATTATCCAGCACTAAAACAACCGGTATATTCTGAAAAGTATCATTGATGACTTTTTGTTTTACCAGTTCATTCCAATCATAAGCTTTTGCATGGCCATCTTTTTGCACGCCTACCACCCACGATTTAAATTGCCATGAACCACTATCTCTTTTTTCCAACCCGCTTTTAATGGTACCATCATCAAATCCTTCCAACCCTTTATATTGTTTTACAAAAACAGGATCGGGTTGCATGATCATTGTCTCAGGATGTTTACGCATCCATGCACCAAGACTCATTTGTTCCGATTCGATTTCTTTTAAAGCAGTTCCTTTTAGTTTACCTGCAACGGCTTTACCGGTTGCCTGCCGCCACCAGCTTTTTGTATCCTCATCTTCAAACATGGCATTAAAGTGATCCATACCTACCAAACGAAAATGCTGGAATTTTCCATTCACAAAAGGGCTGAAAACCCGGCCTGTCCTGCAAACCGTGCAGTACGTAACCATTACCGGCCCGCCACCAATCGTATCCTGTACCTGGTGGTGATAGCCTATGATCTCAATTGGATATGCTTTTGATTGTCCATTTATAGTTACGCCAATAATAAGTTTTGTGGGATCCATTTTATTCTCGGCAACCGTTGCCAGCATTTTATGTTGCGGCTGGTAAAACATTTTATCGGCCAGGAACTTAAAATTGAAGGCATAGAAAATGATTGCATACAATGCCACAAATATCCCCAACAGTATCTTCCTCCACCATTTGCTGTTGCGGAAAATATAGAACATGGGTGGAACAAATAAGATCAATCCCGCTGCCCTGAACCACCATATATAATTATTGAGGAAATAAGCGATGTTGATGCTGTTTGATCTTTGGCTGCCCAGGAAGGGCATGATAAAATACACCCGGAGAATTTCTGTGGCAAGGAGTATCAGCAGTCCGGCAATAAGCAGCAAGGTTCTTTTCATTGAAAAAAATTACAAGGAAAATTACGGAAATTAATTTCATATGGCCATGAATAATGTCAGAGGTTGAATTATTACCCCGATGTTGACCGATGCTGTCATCCCGACGCAGGAAGGAACGGTTGGGCATTGGATCAGTGTATTTATTTTATAACTTATCCAACATCTCCACCACTCCTTCTCTCTTCAGGATCAAATAACCCAGCCTGTCATTGCTGATGCCGTCTTTGAGCTGATAGCTGAACTGTAACTGATCGTCATTGACTGTTGTTTCAAAATATTTAAAATCAATGTTGGGGTATTTTTTCAGCGCCTCTCCTATCTCGTATAAATGCGTGGAGACTATAAAGAGTGAGTTTTTTATTTTAAGCAATCCTTCAATAACTGTACTGCTGCACTTCATGGCATCCTGTACATTAGTGCCTTTGAAGATCTCATCAATAAGTATCAGCCAGTTTTTTCCGTTGCTTACTTTATTGATGGTTGACTTGATGCGCTGCACTTCGTTGTAAAAAAAACTTTCGCCCCTGGCAATATTGTCCATCACGTTGATATTACTAAGCATTCCATCAAAAAAACTTAGTTTCATTTGCTGCGCCGGCACACCCATACCAATATGTGCCAGAAAAACCGCCGTACCCACCGATTTGATGAAGGTGCTTTTACCCGCCATATTAGCCCCGGTTAAAAAAAGAAAATTCTTCCTGCGGTCAAGCATCAAACCATAAGCCACCGGTTGCTGTACCAGCAGGTGATACAAACCTGTTGTTTCAACCAGTGGTTCATTACCCTGTACAAACTCAGGAAAAATCAAATTGTATTTCTGTATAGCCATCGCCATGCCATACCAGGCATCTATCTGTGCATACAGCACCACCAGCTCCAGCATATTATGTTTATACCCATACCTGATAAAATGAGCAAACTTCAGCATCTCGGGCTTCGTCAGTTCTTCAGCCGTTTTATTTTTTTTCAACACACTGAATTGATCTTTGTCGATGATCCTCCCTACTTCAGTTAAAATTTTCTTTAGCGGCGGGGGTTGTTCAGGCTGTGCGAATAACTGCACCAAAACCTGCAGCCCCTTGATAAAGTCAAAGCAGTGCTTTGCAGAAAAACTCACCAGGGCAAAATCGGGACCGTGCAACAATTTATAACTGTACGCTTCTACCGAAGAAGGGTTAGCCGGAATTACAGATATATTGGAATCAAAAAATTTCTCCACCACCATAATGGTGCCATTGCTTATTTGCTTTGGCCATTGCTGCTGGTATTTAATAATTAGTTGAAGGGTTTGCTGTATGGCAACAATGTCTTCCTTTGTTTTAAGCGCCGTACTGAAATTAATCCGTAACTGCTCACTTCCATGTGAAGTACTGCAAAAATCAAGCTTATCAAATACTGATTCATCATCCCCGTTCCGGAACATTGAAAGATCGGCAAGTGTTGTTTTGTCTATATCCATGCGTATTGAAGATTGAAGATTTAATATTGGCAAGAGCGTTAAACTCAAAAGATTTATCAAATATTCAATCTTACATTTTACCTATTAAATAACATCCGTTGCCCTTTCACTGATTCGTCAAACTTTCCATCGGCATAAACCATGTGGCCACTTACAAAGCTGTTTACTATAGATGCAGGAAATGTAAAATTCTCCAAAGGACTCCATCCGCATTTGTAAAAAATATTTTCTTTGGTAACCGTTAAAGGCCGGTTGGTATCAACCACCACCAAATCGGCAAAATAGCCTTCCCGTATATAACCCCGGTTCTCAATCTGAAAACAATCAGCAACGGCATGACTCATTTTCTCTGCAATTTTTTCTAAGCTCAACCTCCCCTGTTTGTGATAATGCAGCATTAACAGCAGTGGATGTTGCACTAATGGCAATCCTGCATGGGCATGTTCATATCCCCCCACTCCTGAAGGAGAGGGGCCGGGGGTGAGGTTTTTTTCTGATAACAGATGTGGTGCATGATCTGTTGCAATGACATCTAACCGGTCATCCAGTAATGCCTTCCACAACGCTTCTTTATTGTGTGCTGCTTTTATAGCAGGGTTGCATTTTATCTTGTATCCCAGCTGTTCATAATCATCAGCTGTAAAATGCAGGTGATGCACACAAACTTCGGCTGTAATTCTTTTTTCCTTTAAGGGCATCATGTTGCCGAACAACTGTAGTTCTTTTTCAGTACTGATATGAAGAATATGCAGGCGGCTGTTATACTTCTGAGCAAATTTTATAGCGATCAAAGAAGATTCAAAACAGGCTTCTTCATTTCTTACCAATGGATGATCAGCAGGGAATAACTCTCCTTTTTCCTTTTTCAATCTTTCATAATTCGCTTTGATGATCCGTTCATCTTCACAATGGGTGGCGATGAGCATTTCACTTTCCCTGAAAACCTTATCCAATGCACTATGGCTATCCACCAGCATATTACCCGTGCTGGCGCCCATAAATATTTTTACGCCACAAACATCCTGTTTACGCTTATTCATTTTCAAAACCTCATCAGCATTGGAATTGCTGGTACCCATGAAAAATGAATAATTGGCAAGAGCCGTATGGGCAGCAATAGCATATTTATCTTCTAATAATTCCGGAGTGAGTGCATTGGGAATGGTATTGGGCATTTCCATAAAACTGGTAACACCCCCTGCCACTGCTGCCTTGCTCTCTGAATAAATATTCGCTTTATGTGTAAGCCCAGGTTCCCTGAAATGAACCTGGTCATCAATTACTCCCGGAAAAAGGTGTTTTCCTTCGCCATTTATTTCAACAACCTTATATTTTGTTTCAATTGATGCTGCAATTTTTTCTATCCGTTCGCCGTTAGTCAAAACATCCAATGACCGGATTTTTCCTTCATTAACTGCCAGAATGTTCTTAAAAAGGTATTTTTGCATATCTTGAATTTAGATACCTGTCAAAACTAAAATTATCCAATGCAAATTATTAAAAGCTTAACCAAACTGCTCATTTTTATTTGTCCTGCTTTTGCGACCGCACAATCCACCTTTTTAAACCAGGGATCAAAAGATATTCATTTTGTTGACCGGATGGAGATCAAGCAACAAAAAAACACCCATCTTAATTTTTCAACACTACAGCCCTTTAACAGGAGATATATTGTACAGCAGGCCGAATTTATTGATAGTGCAAGGTTAGGATACGTAGACACTTTAACAGGCAGGGATAAATATCCCGAGTGGATGGACCAGGCGCTTACTCCGGTTGATGAATACAATTTGCAGGATTTTTTAATGAACAATACAGAATGGGTAACAGGCCCAACAGATGAATTCAAAAGTAAAAGGCCGATTTTAAAGACCTTTTATAAAACAAAACCCAATTTTTTAGAAGTAAAGAACAGGGATTTTTTCCTGGCCCTGAATCCTGTATTGCAGTTTAATGCAGGTTATGAAACCGGAACCAAAAATCAATCTGTTTACTTAAACAGCCGTGGTGTTAGTTTGCGTGGGATGATCGGACGTAAAGTAGGTTTCAGTTCAATAATTATAGAAAACCAGGAAAGAGGGCCGCTGTTCTTTCAGCAGCAGGTAGCCGGCTTCAGGGCGGTACCGGGCGTTGGATTTTATAAGCCATTTAAAACATCGGGTGTGGATTATTTTGATGCCCGTGGCTATATAACTTTTAATGCTGCCAAAGCAATTGACATTCAATTTGGGTACGACAAGAATTTTATAGGGAACGGTTACCGCAGTTTATTTTTAAGCGACTGGGGCAACAGCAATTTATTTTTAAAGATTAACACCAGGATATGGAAAATAAATTACCAGAATTTATTTATTGAACTGATGCCGCAGTTTAAAAAAGCCGGCGATACTTTATTGGACCGTAAATATGCCGCCATGCACCACCTGAGTATGAATGTTACCAAATGGCTGAATATTGGTTTGTTTGAGGGTGTGATATTTGGCAGGAAGAACCGCTTCGATTTCCAATATCTAAATCCTATTATCTTTTACAGGCATATTGAAGGTACTGTTGGCAGCCCCGACAATGCTATCGCCGGTTTTGATTTTAAAGCAAACATTGCACACCGGGCACAATTATATGGCCAGTTATTGCTGGATGAATTCATCCTGTCAGAAATAAAAAACAAACCAACCAGTTGGGTAAATAAATGGGGCATACAGGTTGGTGTAAAATATTTAGATGCCTTTGGCGTACGCAACCTGGATATACAATTAGAAGCAAACAGGGTGCGGCCATTTACTTATTCGCACAATGATACCATCTCTAATTACACCCATTACAATCAGCCATTGGCGCATCCGTTGGGTGCAAACTTCCAGGAGTTCATCAGTATTATCCGTTACCAGCCTGCGCCAAAATGGAATGTTTATTTACAGGCCATGTATTATTACAAAGGATTGGACAGCAGCAACAAAAATTTTGGCGGCAATATTTTCAGGGATTATACCACCCGTTCAGGCAATGAAGGATTTAAAATTGGCAGCGGTAATAAAGCAGCCTGCTTCAATGGGTTATTACAGGTATCGTACGAATTAAAGGAAAATCTGTTTTTGGAAGTGATGGGGCAATACCGCCATTATAAAATGCTGAATAATCCTGTGGCAACCAGCTCAACAATGATCACTGCCGGTATCCGTTTAAATATGTTTAACAGGAGATACGATTTTTGATAAGCAGATCTTTATTCCACTGTTAATGAAAAAGAAATTATACGGGAATTGATCTTATCAATGGTGTTCGAAAATTTAAGATTGGTATCCCTGCTGTGCAGGTTGCCAATACCCCAACCCATTTTCACTTCGGGTGTTAATACAAACATGGGGAAATAAAAATGAAAACCAAGCCCTGCTTCCACCCCATAATCCAATCGTTTTAATTTAATAAGGTTTTCTGCTTTCCGGGCTCCGGCATTCGACGCCAGGTCATACTCACCCTTTACACCAGCCATCATATACACTTTAAAATTATTGATACGGTCGCTCGTAAATTTTAACTGGATGGGCAAACTGAGTGAAATGGATTGTATCTTTTTTTCAGTTACAAAGTTTTCACCATCCGGCGTATCGGGAGTAGGTAGGTTATATTGAAAATTCTTTTCTGTAAAAGTGAGGTTAACAGGATAAGTACGGATATCAAAATGTTCGCTCAACCGGATATTTACCATCCAGGCAAGATTAATACCGGTACTATTGATACTTTCAATTACCATAATACTATCCTGCTGTAAAAAAATGGGGTGATGGGTAAAACTGAAATGAGAACGGTTTGCACCCAGGTTGATACCAAACCGGATCTTCTTATCATCATGGTCCTCCATATTGATCTTCTCCCTTAATTGCGAAAAACCAATCAAAGGAAAAAATAAAACAGCGATGCCTAAATAATTTATTTTTCTCCGCAATAGATACTGCATATTCCTAAGCTCAGTGGTTTAGTATAAGTGTTTTTGTATCCCAGATCATCTAAGATACCTGTAAAAGTTTTTCCTTCCGGAAATTTTTTGATTGATTCGTCGAGATACTCGTATGCGGTGCGGTTTTTAGAAAATAATCTACCCACATAGGGGCAGATGAACTTCATGTAAAACTTATACATGCTTTTTACAACGGCCATTTTTGGTTTACTGAATTCGAGAACCACCAGTTTACCTCCGGGTTTTAATACCCTTCTTATTTCAAGTAAACCCTTTTCCAGGTTCTCGAAGTTACGTACACCAAATGCAACAGTTACCGCCTCGAACGAATTATCATCAAAATTTATTGTTTCACAATCGCCATTTAACAGTTCTATAGTGTTCTCCAGGCCGAGTTTCTCTATTTTTTTCCTGCCTATGTCCAGCATTCCATCACTTATGTCAATCCCGGTTATTTTATCCGGATGTAATATACCAGATGCCATGATGGCCACATCTGCTGTACCGGTTGCTACATCAAGTATGGTTTTTGGCTTTATCCCTGCTAATTGTTTGATCGCTTTCTTCCGCCACTTTACATCAATACCTGCACTTAAAAACCGGTTTAAAAAATCATACCGGAAAGCAATATCATTGAACATACCTGCAACCTGTAGCTTTTTACTAAGCCCGGAATCCTTGTAGGGTACTATAGTATCGTGTGCGTAATCTGGCATTGGCGGCAAAGATAAGTTGTTTTGAGTTTTGGGTTTGATGTTTGGTGTTTTACATTCATTGGCATCAAGTATCCAGTATCTTTGCCGCATGCAGATCAAATCGGCCAAATATATCATCAGCAGCCCGGGTCATGAAAAATGCCCTATACCCGACAGGCCGGAATATGCTTTTATTGGTAGAAGCAATGTGGGTAAATCATCGGTGATAAATATGCTTTGTAATAATGATAAGCTTGCTAAAACTTCAGGTTCCCCCGGTAAAACACAACTCATCAATCACTTTGAAATTATAAGCAGTATTGATGAGTCTGACGGTAAGAAAAAGATCAATACTTACAAATGGTACCTGGTCGATCTGCCTGGTTATGGTTTTGCCAAAGTAAGTATTAGCAGCAGAAGAAGATGGGAGCAAATGATCGAGAATTATTTGCGCAAAAGAGAGAACCTTACCATGGTTTTTGTGTTGATAGATGCCCGGCATAGCCCGCAAAAAATTGACCTGGAATTTCTTGAAAATTTAAAACTATGGCAGGTGCCTTTTAGCCTGGTATTTACGAAAGCTGATAAGGAGACCCAACGGGTAGTAAGTAAAAATGTGAAAGATTTTTTAAGTGCCATGAAAAAGACCTGGCAGTTTTTGCCGCAGCATTTTGTAAGCAGTGCCGTAAAAAAAACAGGAAAAGATAAGATCCTCTCCTTTATAGAAGAGACTAATAACAGTTTGTAAAATAATTCCTCAGGAGATCAATTCACTACTTTATTTGCACAGCTGCTGCTGGCAAATGCCTCGGGTTTAGCTTTAAAGGCGAAGCCCATTCCTAAAATGTAACCCATCGCTTCACGCAAGGCTTCATTACTTTTAAAATGCGGATTGGTATTGATATCGGCATGTACTTCCATATCCACATCATACAAAGTAAACAGGTCACAAAGTTCATACGCTATCTCAATACTCTTTGCCACCTCAACCAGCATTCTTTCCTTAATGCTGTATTTATGCAATGTCTTTTCGTTGTGAATAAACATAAAGCCGCCATGGCCTTCTCTTAAAAAAACAATTACAGTAGCAAATTCTGTTTCTTTGCCTTTTACCTGGCTATCGGTTCCAATACATACTTTTAAATGATAACCGGCATTTGTTTCCCTGGTGATGGCCTGTTCTACAGCATCTTTGATGTGTATTTGAATGGGATCGCCATTAAATTTTCTCCATAACATAAAAATGGGTTTCTTAAAGTTACGTATAAATTAATATACAAAACATCAGTTAACCATATAATAATAGATCATACACAGGAGACCCACGCAATAAAAAAGGGGATAGCCCCTAACGCTACCCCCTAACTTACACATGAATCTACCTTACTGTTTTATAATTCTTTCTGTTTGTTTTTCATTATTACTAAAGAGCTGAATGATATACATGCCGCCAACCAGGTTTGAAACATTTACTTTATTAATACCTTTTAAGCCCTTACCCGAAAATATAATCCTTCCATTCACATCACTTAACCGATACTGGTAATTTTCGGCCGCATTAATGGTTATCTCATTTTGCGCTAAAGTAGAAACGTTAAATGGCTTACCAGTATTGCCTGCTCCTCTTAATGAAATAGTATTGGAATAGGCTGTCTGGTCAAGTACTGATATGACTTTCAGCCGATAATAAACTGTGGTATTTTTATATGGCTGGTAAGAAAAAGTGCCTGTCCCCGGAGCTGTTGTTGTTAACGGGCTAAAACTGCTGCCATCATCCGAAGATTCAATTATTATCGCTTTTATAGGTTCATCAGCAATGATATTCCATTTAAGGTTATGTTTGTTTTTATCAGTAGTACCACTCAGGCTTACATCATGAATGGGTAAGGCGCCCATGTTAGCACTTATTATATAGGAACCAAGGCTTCCGTATTCACCAATATTTGCATTACCGGTTCCGTCTATCTTCAGGTAGTAGGTCCCTGCATTTAAAATAGTATCTACTGTAACACTCATCATAGCGGCAGGGTCATAGGTCCTTATTAAAGCAGCAGATGAATTATATAATTCAAGTTTTATATCCAGGTTTGCACCAATATAATTTGCGCCAACATTAAATGGTATGGCAGTTAAATGAAAATTCAGGTTCTGTGTCAATGTAAATTTAAAAGCATCTTTATCTGTATTGGTACTTATTATCCCGCTTATATTATAGTTTGAACCCGTTAAAGCATAGGTACCGGCATCTAATGTTTCAGCATAATCATCTGCCCGGTAAGTAAATCCGTTTTCGGTAGCAATGATTGAAAGGTTATCCTGCACATTTGTGCATCCATACGGAGTTGGCCCGTTATTCCAGTTACTCATATTCCTGTAGTAACTGTTGCCCATTATCGGCGACCAGCCCGTTTCTCCGGAACCGGCCCCACTGTTATATTGCTCAACCGGTGTAACACAGTTCCCAATATCATATTTTGATTGATGCGACAAACCAACTGTATGGCCGCTTTCATGTGAACAACATTCTCCCACCATTTTAGAACTGTAAGGCCCCAATAAGTTACTAAATACAAAAGCCGGCGTATCATCTCCCCAGTTAAATGAGCCTATATATGCCACACCACCAACTCCGGGGCACCATTCACTTGTAGTTGTTACAATAATTCTTATACGTTTTGTTAATTGGGCTGCTAAAAATACTGCTGAATCGGTTGTAATATTTATAACAAAAGGCCGGTAATCTTCTGCCACCCTGTTAAATGCTTCTGTTATCTGGAGATCGGTCATACCTGAAGCCGCACAATTGATCGGGTTACCTCCATTCCAAACTGAACTTACTACATAATGTCCATCAAAGTCAAGGAAGATAGTTGCGGCAGCACCCGGTAAGCTGTTTAATTTAGGTACAGCTACCGACTTAAATGAAAACAGCAATATTGTTATTAAGAATGTAAATGTCTTTTTCATCTTGTTCAGTATTTTAAAGTTGCCGGCAATCCTGTATTACACGATCTGTTTCTATTTTTATAAGCTGGTAATTGCCTGCCGCATTTCTTTTCAACTCATAACCATCAAAATAATTTTTATTTATGATACGCCCCAGGTAAGAAACACTGCTATCAGCATTAATAATTTTTGACACATTAAAAATTGTATTATTAAAAACCGGGGATTTAATTACAGCAGTTTGCAGGTTACTGTATTTAACGACATTGCTGGTTACATTACCAGAAAAAGAAAAATTACCCGAAAAAGAAAGATTGATATTCTGGCCAGGGGTTGAATTAAAAATACTGCTTAATTCCGCTACTGAACAGTTAATGATATCCGGAAAATTACTGAATTGCCTGGGTTTGGGAATATTGCCGTTTTGCGAAAATCCTGTTATTGAGCAGCATGATAAAAACAACAACATTGCATAGGGGGCAAGGTGTTTCATGGTGTTTAGCCTGGTTTTTTGGACAATTGGATAAAGGTTCTGCTTATGCAAACGCAAATAAGAACCCCTTATTATAAAATCAATAAAAAATAGTTTAGCAAGGGCTCATTCAGAATAGCTTTATAAGAGGGCGGGCTAATACTGTCCAGTGTTTAGTAGAACCAATGTGCAAGCTTCAACAGGTTTGATACCATTTTGTAAGGCGAGTTGAAACAGTTCATCATTTTCAGCACCCGGGTTAAATATTATCCTCCTGGGGTGAAGTGAAATGATATAATCGTAATATTTTTTTTGATTTGCAGGGTTCAGGTAAATGGTAATCGTGTCGATATTACTAAATGGTTTTTCTTCCGATTCAACCGGGATACCTGTGACCATGCCTCTCCTCTTGCCGATAGCTACCACCGGGTGTTCATAATTGATCAGCCGTTTTATGGCCAGGTTGCTATAACGTGCCGGGTTTTCGGAAGCGCCTAATACCAATGTTTTTTTCTTTTCCATACTATTTTAAAAATCTCTCTTTTACTTCCGGTGTTGGTATCATACACTCTTGCCGTACACCAAACCATTTGTAGCGGTTCTTAGCTATCCAGTTATAAATACCATCCCGTATAAATTTTGGAACAATAATAAAACCATAGCATAAGGGCCACAATCCCCTTAAATACCTGCAAACTCTTAATGCTGCTGTTGATTGCCTGTAGGCTTTTTCATTTTCAATAAAGACAAAAGACTCCATATCATCTAAGGGCAGGTTATATTGCTGCAGTAACCTTTGCCCTGCTTCAGATTGTAAAGGGGCAAAAAATATATGCTGCTTTTTATTTTTTTTGATAACAAAGTTTATAGTGCTGTTACAAAAGTTACAGATGCCATCAAACAATATAACCGGTTGTTCTTTCATCGAATTGCAAAGTTAGAGTTCATTTTTGACTAAAGGGTTTTATCCTCTATTTAGGTAGCCTGTTAAATTTGAAATAAAAAGTAATACAAAGATCAAGGAAAAAGCAATGAACATAGTATTCATCAAAACTTCTCCAACCTTAAATATTTTTTTCTTAGGTATATTATACATCGGGTAATAAGCAAACTGTGTAATTACTTTCCCCGTCCAGTAAGCTGCAATTAAGCCTGTTAATGCTACTGCAAGGCTTGTTCTATTCTTTAAATCATCTGTAAATAAAATTGAGATCAGCCCGAAGGAAAAGTTTAAGCCTTGTATATATCTCCCATAAGTTTTCGCAATCTCCTGATTAAGCGGTTTGAGTTTCTTAATATCATTGTACCAGTCGAAAACCCTGTGCCGGATATAAGGATAAATGATAGCAGTAAAAATCATACCCAATCCACCTAGTATGATGAGCCAGTTTGGAATATTTATTTTCATGATCTTGATTTTTATTTTAACTGTGCCAGCGGCCTTTGCATTTTTATATACACTTCATTATAACATAGCCAGGCATAATACACGGCCATAAAAGGTGCTGTAAACAATAAGATCCAAAACGATCCGATGGGCATTGTAATTACAGAAATAAAAGTTATCCAGTGGTAAATATATCGGGCTCCCGTTTTTTCAGTAAAGCACCTGTCAACAGCATGAACGATCATACTGATAACCTGCCAACCACCCACTACAAAATACCCTATAATAAATGTATAATCCTGGTTTATAAGGCTTGCTATGGCAAACCCGGCTATTAATCCAATGCTGATCCACATATCAATTGTTTTAAACTTTTTCATAACTATATATTTTATAATTTCAGAAATATTTGAAAGAAATTAATCAAATAAAAGCCGGATTAACGGCTGAGTTTTTCTTTCTCCAATGCTATTTAAAGAACTTCAACAAACTTCCTACAAACCAGGATTCATCTGCTTTTATCATCACATCAAGCATTTTATCGGCCTGCGTACCAAACTTACGGATGCCGCCAACCGTATCCACAAATTGCTTAACATTTTTATCTTTCTTATCGCCATCAACCTGCTCCAACTGGCCCAATAGTTTCAGCATAGGGTCCAGCTCCCTTTTTTTTCTTTCTTTAATAATTTGTGTGGCCACTTTCCAGATATCTTTTTCGGCGCTGAAGAATTCTTTGCGTTCTCCCTGTATCAATACCCTATCTACCAATCCCCACGAAATGAGGTCACGGGTATTCATATTTACATTTCCCCGGCTGATATTCAGTTGTTCCATGATATCATCCTGCGTAAGCGGATCAGGACTAATGAGCAACAAAGCATGTATCTGTGCCATGGTGCGGTTAATGCCCCAGTGCGTACCAAAGGCGCCCCAACTACTGATGAACTGTGCTTTTGCTTCGGAAAGTTTCATGATGAAAGATTTAGTGACTCAAAGATAATGCATTTTTTGAATTTTCAAAACTTATTGAAAATATATTTTTATTCTTTTACAAATCCAAATGGTTGTGTCCTGTAAGCTTTAACTCTTTCTCCGTTCCTGATAGCCGGTGACCAATCAGGCATATTGTAAATTACCTTGAGTGATTCTTCATCCAACACATATTCCACCGACTTCCATAGATGTATATCGGTGGGTCTTCCAGTAAAGTCTATTGCAAAAAACACCCTTACCACACCCCCCTTCACTGATTGTAAAGCAATATCCGGATTTAGTGATTTAATTAAATAATTTTTCCAGGAATTCGCTTTCCTTATAAAAGCAGCCTCTTTATCTCCTTCCTGAAAATTTTCGTTTGTTTCTTTTTTAATTGTATCAGGATTTATTCTTTCAATTAATTCACCTGCCCTATATTTTTCTTTTAGTATAACTTTCCCTGTATCATTAAAGTATGTCCATTCATTATCTTTCTGATTATTTGCATAAGCTCCGCTAAGTTTAATAAAACCGTTAGTGTCATATTCATAATATGGTCCATCCAAAACACGTAAAGTAGCATTAGCATAAGTAGTAGCTTTTTTCAACGGTCCACGCATTTTATAATCCAGCAGTTCTGCACTGCCATTTGGATATCTTTTAACTGCAATGAAACTTTTAGCTTCTTTTATATCTTTTGTAGGTCCCTTATCTCCTACCAATAAAATTTTCGTTACGGTCTGTGCCGTTAAAACTGTAAAATGCAACACGAAGCATAATATAAGCATCAGTCTTTTCATATGGTATATATTTAAAGTAGACAACATGGTTATATTTCAGAAATGCAAAGCAAATAAATTAATAATAACGTTAAGGTAAAATAAAATGCACTGAAATATTCCAGTGCATTTTATTTTTAAAATTTATCCATTTTACAACAACATCGTAACCGGGTTCTCAAGATACTTCTTGAGTGTCTGCAGGAAAGCCGCTCCCACAGCACCATCTACTGTGCGGTGATCGCAACTCATGGTAAGTTTCATTACATTGTTTACGCCGAATCCTTCACCCTTTTTAACAACCAATTCTTTAATTCTGCCGACGGCTAAAATAGCGCTGTCGGGAGGATTAATGATAGCTGTAAATTCTTCAATATCCATCATGCCCAGGTTGGAAATGGTGAAAGTGTTACCACTGAATTCGGGTGGTTGTAATTTTTTATCTTTTGCTTTACCATATAATTCTTTTGCTTCTGCCGAAATTTGAGATAATGTTTTTTGGTCTGCAAATTTTATAACCGGTACGATCAATCCATCTGGCGTAGCCACCGCACTGCCGATATGGATATGATGGTTCTGGCGGATAAAATCATTCATCCAGCTGCTGTTTACATTCGGATGCTGGCGCAGCGATAGTGCCACCGCTTTAATAATAAAATCGTTGAAGGAAATTTTAACCGGGCTAAGTTCATTTAACTGAGTACGTACATTAATAGCATTATCCATGTTTATTTCCATGGTCAAATAAAAATGCGGCGCACTGAATTTACTTTCACCTAATCTTCTTGCAATCGTTCTTCGCATTTGTGTAAGCGGGATATCTGTATGGTCTTCCCTTCCGCTTGCAGTAAATACTGGTAAGGGCGCTGCTGCCGGAGACACAGTTTTTGCAAGAGGAGCAGCAGCAGAAGGAACATAACTATCAATATCTTTTTTGGTAACCCGGCCACCATCACCACTGCCACTTACCTTATTAATATCAATTCCTTTATCGGCAGCTAATTTTTTGGCTAATGGTGAAGCTTTTACACGGCCATTAGTATTTGAACCAGATTGTTCAATTGCTGAATTGCTTAATTGCTGAGATTCTTCTTGTGGCTTGACACTTGAAGCTTGAGTCTCCAAAGCATTATCTCCGGATTTTTCTGCAGCCACATAAGCACTCACATCTGTTCCTTTTTTTCCAACAATGGCAATTATCTCATTTATTTTTGCAGCCTTGCCTGCTTCAACACCTATATATAGTAATGTACCTTCTTCATAACCCACCACTTCCATCGTTGCTTTATCGGTTTCAACTTCAGCAAGTACATCATCGCTCTTTACAAGGTCCCCGACTTTTTTATTCCATGCTACGATTTTCCCTTCGGTCATTGTATCACTCAGCAAAGGCATACGAATTTCTTTTGCACCGGCAGGAAGTGAAACGGTTTCTTGTTTCTTGTTTGAAGTTTGTGGCTGTACTGCTTCTGCACTGGTGGGTTTGCTTTCAGCTTTTGCCGGAGTTTTATCTGTTTCTAAAAGAGATTTAAAATCTTCGCCTTCCTTACCTACAATCGCTATGATCTGGTTGATCTTTGCTGCTTCACCTGCCGCCACACCAATGTGCAACAATGTACCATCTACATATCCGTTTACTTCCATGGTGGCTTTATCGGTTTCTACTTCGGCAAGCACATCATCACTTTTTACTTTATCACCTACCTTTTTATTCCAGGATATTATTTTCCCTTCAGTCATGGTATCACTCAACAACGGCATGCGTATCACTTCTGCCATAATATTAATATCTGATTTTAGATTGAGGTTCGAAATTAAGGCAAAATGAGGAAAAGTAAAGTAGTTTCATCAATAATCCAGTTCCAGCCTCAGCCTGTCTTTTAATTCCTTTACCAGTGGATACTCTTCTATGATCTTTAAGTACTGCTCCCGTGTATTCAATGGCCTTTCCGCAGGCTGACCAGTATCCACATTTTCAATGATAACTACAGTATAAGTCAACTGCCTGTTACAAAAATGATCCTGCAGAAAATCAACCAGGGCCGCCCTTTCCTGTTCTATGAATTTTTGCTGGATATTGTTTTCTGTTATTATTTCAATAGAATTATTATCAACGATCTTTAAAACAGCCATTTTAAAATTGGTAACTGCCGAATGGTTCTTTTTGGCACTCAATTTCTCAATAAACTTATCCCAACACAATTGAAGTTCCTCTCCTGTCAGTTCTTTTACTCCATTACCATTTACTTTATTTTGAGCAGATACTTTTTTCCGGATCGCATCTAATGAGCCAAGTGATCTTTTGGGCTCAGCCACAACCTGGGCCGGTTGTGTACTAATTTTCTTTTCTATATCAGGTACTGGTTCTTCAATAATTAATTTTGCCGCTGATTTATTTTTGGGGGTTGATTCAGGAAAGCTGTTATGTTCCTGTTCTCTGATCTTAATGGCCTGAATGGATTTAAATGCTACAGGTTTTGCAGTCTCAACCTGTTTTTTTTTTGAAAGAACACCTTCATTATTTACCAACTCAACAGCCTGCATCAGGTAACAAAGTTTAATAATGGCCAGCTCAACATGCAAACGCTTATTCCTTGCCTGTTTATAATTTATTTCTGCTTCATTTAGCAAATTCAATGCAGCAATTAACCAGCCTGTAGAAATTTGTTGTGCTGCCTGTAAATATTTTTGTTTAAAATCATCGGCTACTTCCAATAGGATAGCAGCTTTTGTGTCTTTACTTACCAACAGGTTCCTGATAAACTCGCTGTACCCCTCAATCAAAGTATCGCCTTCAAATCCTTTCCTGTTTATTTCATCGTACAACAGCATAGCATCACTCAAAAGCTGATGCTGCATATGATCTAAAAGTTTGAAATAATAATCTTCATCTAAAATATTAAGGTGCTCTAATGTATTAGAGTAATTTAATTCGCCATTGGTAAAGCTTACAATTTTATCCAGGATACTTAATGCATCACGCAGGCAACCTTCGCTTTTTTGGGCAATTACATGCAGCGCTGCTTTATCAGCTTTTATTTTTTCTTTCTCACAAATTTCCTGCAGGTGCTCAATGGTATCATTATTGGTGATCCGTTTAAAATCAAATATCTGGCAACGGCTGAGTATGGTAGGGAGTATCTTATGCTTTTCTGTAGTAGCCAAAATAAAAATAGCATAAGGCGGTGGCTCTTCCAGTGTTTTTAAAAATGCATTGAACGCCGATGAACTAAGCATATGAACCTCATCTACAATATATACTTTGTATTTACCTGCTTGTGGTGCAAACCTTACCTGCTCAACTAAACTTCTTATATCATCTACCGAATTATTGCTGGCCGCATCCAGCTCATGAATATTTAAAGATGTGCCTGCATCAAATGAAATACAACTATTACAGGTATTACAGGCTTCGCCATCAGCCGTCTGGTTTTCGCAATTAATAGTTTTGGCCAGTATCCGGGCACAGGTGGTTTTACCAACACCCCTTGGGCCACAAAACAAAAAAGCATGTGCAAGCTGGTTATTTTTTATGGCATTTTTTAAAGTAGTAGTAATATGAGCCTGCCCTACCACGGTAGAAAAATTCTGTGGCCTGTATTTTCTTGCTGAAACAATAAACTTATCCATACGCCGCTAATTTCGGTATTCTAATTTGGAAAATAGAATTTGTTTTTTCACTAACTACAATAAGATCGGGTGCCGCTTAAATTCCCTTGTACGGTCGAATAAATAGCGATAGGTAGCCAGGTTCCGGCTGCGGAAGGTATCGCCAAAACTCTCTGCCACATTGATCATTTTCGGATTAAAATCGCCGATCCACTGCATTTCATACTCGGTATACCGGTATGGTGGTGCCTGTATAATATTGCGACATTCGCCAATAATATAGGAGTCAATTCCTTTTCCCTGCCATTCGGGCACAACGCCAAATACCAGGCCTACAAATTTGTTAGAAGGTTTAAATTTTTGGCGAAAGACAAACTCCAGTTTTTGCAGCAGGCCAAATTTTCCATTCAGGTGCTTAAAATATTGGTTAATATCCGGCATATTAATGAACATAGCAATAGCTGCTTTTTGGTAATAGACAAAGTACACCAGGTTTTCTTCCATTACCGGCTTCATCTTTTTAAACATCAGCAATACCTGTTCTTTAGCCATTTGTTTTAGTCCCCCATGCCCTGCCCATGCTTTATTATACACCTCTGTAAAATCAGCAGCATATTTTTCTAAGTTATTTTTTTTGATGGTTTCAAAGCTGATATCCGGGTTAGCTTTATGTATCTCGTAACGGTCTAAAGTTTTTTGTGCTATTCTTTTTTGTGAATCCAATCCAAAACATACCTGGTTAAAAAATAACTTAAACCCATAATTTTCGAAAAGAGTAATATAATAAGGGGGGTTATAATTCATACAATAAAGCGGAGGAGAAAATCCATCGGTAATTAAACCCCACCAGCGGTCACGTTCACCAAAATTTATGGGGCCATCCATAGCTTGCATGCCATGTTGTATCAACCAGTGTTTGGCATTGTCGAATAAGAGATCGGCGGCAACCTGGTCATTGATGCACTCAAAAAAACCTACACCTCCAACGGGCACATCATCGCCTTTGTTCTTATATTTTTTATTGATGAAAGCTGCGATACGGCCAATTAATTTTCCCTTATCATCTTTTAATATCCACCTTATCACTTCTCCAAACCGGAAGGCCTTGTTTTTTTCCTTATCAAAAACTTCATTGATATCCTTATCCAGTGGCCAGATCCAGTTGGGTTCATTTTTATTTAACTGCACAGCAACTTGTAGAAATTGCTGTGCATTTGCTTTATCTGTTACAGGAATAATTTGCATAGTAATTCTTAAAAAGGCAAAGTAAATACATTTTAAAAGCAATCCATAAAAAAAGCCAGCTACTTGTGCAGATGAATTTTAGAAAAAATCAGGTCAAATGATTGATGCTGGGTTGACAAACCTATAAGGTTTGCAGGGATGGCTATGCAGCAAAGCAAAACCTTATAGTGTTTGGGCATGGGCATATTATTCCAACACTATAAGGTCACCCACCGCACAAATTCCAAACGGCAGACACTTATAGGTTGGCAAACCTTATAGTGTTTGTGAAGGGAACATGAATCAGA
>JANNDO010000011.1:0-64129 GCA_031387825.1 Chitinophagaceae bacterium
AAAATCCACATTAGCCACAACGTCTTTACATTCTTTTAATAATTTCCTTGCCCCGGTATCTCCTTTTAATGCCAGCAGAGACTCAAAAAAGCTTTTATGAAAAAGCGCCGGAACCCCGGGACTGGAATTATAATAACTGCTCACTACCGGCAACCCCGTTTGATGCTGGGTTTCCAACAACTTCTTCAATAGTAAGGAATCTACAAAGGGTTGATCACAAACCATAATTATCAATCCATCCAGGTTCGGTTCTATTTCTAATGCCTCTTTAATTCCGCAACGGATAGAGGAGGCCATTCCTTCTTCCCATTCATTATTAATAATGATCTTCAACCCTTCTTTGAATACAAGTTCTTTTTCCAGTGACTGGCTATTGGCACCCAATACAACGATAACTGGCTTTGAACCCGAACTTATGGCTGCATCTACAGCATGCACCAACAGAGTTTTTCCCTTGTAGGGCAAAATTTGTTTAGGACTTCCCATACGACTGGAGCTGCCGGCCGCCAGCAATATAATACCGGATCGGTTTACGCTGATCTTATTCAATGTAGTCTTTTTTCTACTATTACCGTTTCATCCCTCGCATGAATTACATCAATCTTTTCACGCAGCGACTGCCCTGTTTTACCTGTTAATACCCCTTTTATTTCTGCAACGATCGAGAGAGCGATTTCTTCTGCCGTTTCTGCACCAATATCGAGTCCAACCGGACCAAAAATTCTTTTCAGTTGTGCCTGGTTTAATTTCATACCCCCGTCTTTAATTTCGTTCAGCATACGATCCAGTTTCTTTTTAGGTCCCAGCACACCGATATAAGTAGCATTGGTTTGCAACAACGCTTTTAGCATCGCCAGGTCGTAATTATAATTATGTGTCATGAGCACGAAAACAGTTTGCTCATCGATTGCAATTTGTTCAAGTACTTTTTCCGGTTTGGCTACCAACACCTTGCAGGCGGTTACAAATCGTTCCGAAGTTGCATGGGAGGGTCGGCCGTCTGCTACATGAGTCTCCCAACCGAGGGTATCGGCCATTTCCAGAATAGGAATGGCATCGTTGCCGGCGCCAATTATCACCAATGAAACAGCTGGCTTAATATATTCGATAAAGGCGCTGATGCTTCCCGATTCAGTTATATAATTTTTGAACAACGATTGTTGTTTACTCATAGCGATGGAGGCATCTTCTAGTAATATTTTCTTCGTCTTAGCATCGTTCCAATCACCACTCACACTACCATCTTCTTCCAGCAGCATACAGGTGCCGACCTGCTCATTATTTTTATCCTCTGCTTTGTACAAGGTGATAAGCACCGTTTTTTGCCGCTTGCTCCCGATTTTTTTTAATAGTGAGATTGGGTTTTGGAAATTGGAAGTATTCAATGGTTCAATTAGAATCTGGATAATGCCAGCACATCCCAACTGAACGCCTATTGTACTATCATCTTCGTCATTAGAATCATAGGTTACCAGCTTCGATTGCCGTTGACTCATCACCAACAACGCTTTTCGCAATGCGTCGCCTTCGAGGCAGCCACCGCTGATGGCTCCGGTCATCTGTCCTTCATCTGTCACCAGCATGCGGGCACCAGGTCGCCGGTACGATGATCCTTCCAGGTGTACTACCGTAGCCAATGCCGTTTGACGGCCCTGCCGTTCGGCTTCATCGTATGCCCTTAAGATATTTTTTATCTCTTTCATAATCCGTTTAGTTATTCTGATCACATTCTTGTGGGCACCACCGGTCTATCTTTCTGCATGTATTTCGCAGGCTCCTGCTCAAACTTATTCTTGCAACCATCGCAGCAGAAATAAACGAACTCACCATGATAATCGACAACATGTTCAGGATTTTTAGTATCTATCGGTATACCACAGGCGGGATTAATATAAAATTTAGGCTTCCCAGCTTCTTCACGCATTTCATCATATTTTGTAAAGCGAGCTGCCGAAGGCCCGGGTGAGTAGTATTTTAAACAAAAAGGTCCAACAAGTAACTGTTTTAGCTGAAGAGATATTCTACATCCTCTCTTGACAAACCCTTCACAAATCCTTCATCATCGGTAATTAGGTCGCGGGCCAGGATACGTTTCTTTTCCTGCAGCTGAATAATCTTGTCTTCAATGGTATCTTTGCAGATCATTCGGTAAGCGAAAATGTTTTTTGTTTGTCCAATACGGTGGGTACGGTCGATAGCCTGTTGCTCCACGGCTGGGTTCCACCAGGGATCAACAATATATACATAGTCGGCAGCCGTAAGGTTCAATCCCACTCCCCCGGCTTTCAGTGATATTAAGAATACCCGGCAATTTTCATCGTTCTGAAATCGCTGAATAGCCCTTTCCCGCTCAACGGCGCTGGAGCTGCCATCGAAGTATTCAAAATCAATCTCGAGTTCTTTCAACTTTTCTTTGATCAATGCCAGCATGCCGAGGAACTGTGAAAAGATAAGGGCCTTGTGATTCCCCATGTTCTCCGAAATCTCCCGTCCAATTTCTTCCAGCTTAATTGAATGGTTGGGGAATTTTTCCGGCTCATTCATAATAGAAGGGGAATCGCAGATCTGCCGCAGTTTCATTAATCCCTGCAAAATGGTAAGCTGCGATTTATTTATCCCATTTGATTCAATGGTGCCCATTATTTTATCTCGGAAATCATTCCGGTATGCCTCGTAAATACTGCGTTGCTCTTCCTGCATTTCGCAAAACAGGATGGTCTCCACCTTATCCGGAAGATCTTTCGCTACCTGTTCTTTAGTACGGCGCAGAATAAACGGAAATAATAATTTACGCAAATGGTCCTTGCGGTCGGGTTCTCCCAATTTATCAATAGGTATAGCAAATTCCTGGCGGAAAAATTCCATACTACCCAGCATTCCGGGGTTCAGGAAATTCATTTGAGCAAAAATATCAAAGGTATTATTCTGCAAAGGGGTACCACTCAGGCACAGCCTGTTTTTTGATCGAAGCAAAGAAGCGGCCCTAGTTACTTTGCTGGATGGATTCTTGATAGCCTGCGATTCATCGAGTATCACATAATCAAAGGGAATTTCTACCATTAATTTAATGTCGCTACGCAGCGTTCCGTAGGTAGTAATCACCACGTCCGATTGCATAAAATGCTCTTTTAACCGCGTACGCTCTCCTCCATGATGAATGTGATATGTTAAGGACGGTGTAAATTTCCTGATCTCGTTCTCCCAGTTAAACATCAACGTAGTGGGACAAACCACCAGGGCATTCAGTTTACCATGTGTTGCTTTATAATAATGCAAGTAAGATAATGCCTGTACGGTTTTACCCAAACCCATATCATCGGCCAGTATTCCTCCCCAACCTACTTCGCAAAGATAATTGAGCCAATGATAGCCATGTTCCTGGTATGGGCGTAATATATTGGCAAGATGTACCGGAACAGGAATCTCCTTAATTTTATTAAAACCCCGCAGCTGTTCGTACTTCTCTTCTAATTTTACTACCAGTTCTTCTTCACTTCTGTTATCATATAATTCATCGATTACACTCATGTGGTATTTCGACAACTTAAGCTGGTTCTGCTTTCCTTCCCCCACGCGAAACAACAACGAATACTTCTTAATCCATTCTTCGGGCAATATTCCCAAGGTGCCATCTTCCAGCGGAACAAACTGCTGGCGGTTGGCCAATGCCTTCTTAACATCGGCAATGGTTACTTTTTGTTCTCCAAATACAATATCAACCCGGGCATCGAACCAATCGGTATTGCTGCTGATATGTATTTTGGTTTGCGGTTTGGCCGTGTTGAAACGGAAATTTTTCAATGCATTGTGGCCAAATACCGGCACTTTCATATCACGCATGGCATCCACAAATAAAAAGAACCAGTTATTACGCAGCACATCTACTCCTTTTAATACCAGGTTGTTATTATTCTCAGGCCTCACAAACATAGAGTGAAGGCTCTCCAGTTTTTTTATAAAATTCTCTTCCGCTTCCTTATTGCGTTCTATGATAAGTATCTTGTCGCCATCGGGAATGATAATATTTTCTTTATCACTGGATTTTGTTTCAAAACCCTTGTAGCTGAATACGGGCTGAAATACAAGGTAGTCCCCTTTTTCCTGTAATTGTAATTTTACTTCCGGCTCCCCGCTTTTTATTTCTTTAACCAGGCTCTTGTCAAATTCCACTTTATACTCTTTGGTCAAAGGCAGAATTATCTTCTGCATTTTTTCTGCCCAGTTATCTTTACTGAGTTGTATGTTTCCTTCTTTCAGGAATTTTTCTGCCTGTAAAACATCTTCCGGCTTTTGCCAGAGGTACATCACATCATCGTTTAAAAAAACAAGACTGCTGCCACATTCGTTGACTGTAAAAGGAATGACCTCGCTCTGAATTTTTACCGAGCAGGCAATCTCAAAATGATTGTTTTTGGCCAGCACTTTAAAAAAGGGCGAAATGAAATGATCGCTTAATTCTATATCTGAAAGGTTGGCTGTTGTAAAAGTTTTAGCAGGCGGCAGGTAAAAAATAAAATTACTGGAAGCCTGTTCTTCAAATATTTTTTTCAGTTTTGGTTGCAGGTATTCTGCAATCAATGCTTTTGTTTCTTCGGGCAGGTCTTCCCCATCTGTATGAATAATATTTTCCCATATGCCACTGAATGGCGAGTTCCTGTCAAGGTATTTATTTATTTCAGATGCCTGTAGTTTACGTACCTGCTGTAACAACTGTTTGTCTTCTTCACTGAACAATTCGGTATTAACAAACTTTGAAAGGTCAAGCTTTTCTACTTTACCAACATACTTTACATTGTTCTCATCAGCGTCGCCTTGCACGGCATCTATATTAAAATTAGGGTAGCCTTTTGCATTAAAATTAAAAACGAGTCCAAGTCTTTTTGCAGGTTGTTCTGCTATTTCCACTTCTTCTTTAGGAATTTCCGGAACAATAAAGGATTCCATCGCAGGGCGTGATACCGGTGTGCCCGTAACAACTCTTTTTATAGAGCTGTCTAATACTTTTAAAAATGGCTTACCCTCTTTATAGGTGAATTCAAATTTATTGTTGAGATCATCTTCCAGGCTATAGCCATATATCTGCAGTAACTTATTCTTTTCCTTATCCCAGTTGCGGATAGAATCAAAATAATGGGGGCCATAGGCATCTAATAATTGCAGGAATAAAAGTGTTTTATGTTCACATAACGGATGTTCAGTCTCATTGCATTTACAGGAAGTATCGAAATTTCGTTCGTCATTTTTTTGAATTACCAGTGGGTAAGATTCTCCATCATAATTTAATTCTGCTTCCACCCGTTCATCTGCTGCTTTTAAAATATTTGCCCTTGTGCTGCGTAAAATGTTCTCAGCCTCGGCATAAATGCCCGGTGAAGAAAGCAGCTTGATCATTTTTAACTCAATGTTCTTCATTTTAGCCACTGTGTGCCGCTGGTTGTATTGCATGTTGGTATTACCCAACATATTTTTATCAACCATGTCCTGCAAACGCAGCATGGCCGCGGCTTCATGCCGGCAGATGTCTCCTAAATTATAAGGACAGGAGCAACGGACAGTAATGGATTTTGCGTCAGTATATTTTTGAATATATACTTTATAAAAAGTACTGTAGCTATCATCCTTTACCCTGAATACAATACCGCCCATGAGTTGATCATGTTCAACCAGCTCCACAAAACCCATGGAATGAATTTTTTTCCCACGGCGGATCACTTCGTCGGAACCATTATTGTAAACATATTTAATAAGGTGCGGTAATGCCAAGTTGCCTATTGGTTTTAATTATAAAAAGGGCGATGGCTCATTCTGAAAAAGCCAATTTGCAAAAGTAACGAAAAAAAGGGGAGGGACGTGCTGTTACTGAAAAGTTTTGAGAAAAATAATGTTAAAGAAAAGTACAGGTAGTGTTATCGGGAAACCAATATACCATCTTCATAAACAACCAAGACATTGGCAATGTCTTCAGTCAGGCAGTAACGGATATCTTTTTCCAATCCAAATCCGGAGAGACGTTGATAATGCGACGCTTTTTTCTTTTTCATAAATTCAAACATATCAGCCTTTGCATCTTTGTGCATAGCAGAGGCCATTTGTGAAGAATCGCAGTTTATAGAAAAATGTTTCCCTATCCTGTTAATAACGGCTCCTGCAAAAAGTGTGTCTTCAATATTCACCCGGTTTTTCCAGGCGGCGCAACCCAGTATTACATGTTGCTTTTGTTCCATTAAGAAATCACACACAGCCGATATGTTTGAAAACGACCCGGTGATAATGGCTTTTGCACTTTTATCTAAAGCCATATGCAGTAGTTTTGTACCATTGGTTGTAGTGAGTACTAAAGTTTTACCGCTGATAAATTCTTTCGGATATTCAAAAGGCGAGTTACCATGCTCCAGGCCTTCTGCTATTTTACCATCTCTTTCTCCGGCTGTAATACTGTCGATCTGTTTTCCAATGCGGATACATTCAGCAACACTATCTACCGGTATGATAGATTTAGCACCATTAAACAATGCAGTGGCAATAGTAGATGTTGCCCTTAATACATCAATAATTACAACAATACTCTTCTCAACATCATATAAATTCAAAAGGGCAGGCGAAAGGCAGGTATATAATTCCGGTTTAGTTGTTTGCATCTTTCAAATTTACATCAATATTACTTTCCACTTTTGTGATTCGGCATATTCCCTGATCACCTCATTTCTCTTTACCAAAAATTTTTCAACATATGCCCTTAGAAAAAGCCGGTTGGCAATTTTTCCCAAAGTACCATAGGGTGTCTTAAAGTTTATCTTATCAATCATTATAGTTCCGTTCTCAGCAGATTTAAAATGGTGTTCATGATGAAAACTTATAAAATCGCCTTTTATCATTTCATCAATAAAAAAACCGGGCCGCTCCATGGCTGTAATTTCAGATGTAAAGTACCTCGTTTTAAAAAGATGTTTCGCCTGCCAGGTTACCTGTTCACCTTTATTTATCAATCCGCTGATGGTTCCGGCAATTGCTTTTTCATTGCTTGATGACATGGAGATATGGTGCAGGTTAATGCTCCGGCTCAGATCAAAAACCCGTTCAACCGGGGCATTGATAAAACTGGTGAGGTGAATTGTGGTCAAAATAAAAATCTTGATCTGTTATACAAAAGGCATCTTTACTACTTTGGCCTTTATTAAAGTATTGCGTACGCTGATATAAATCTCACTGTCGGCCACAGCGTATTTAGTTGTAACATATCCCATGCCAATTGCCTTGCCCAGTGATGGTGATTGTGTGCCCGAAGTAACTTTACCAAGTACATTCCCTGCTGCATCTTTAATTTCATAATCATGCCGGGCAATTCCTTTTTCCAGCATTTCGAATCCAACTAATTTTTTGGTAAGGCCCTCTGCTTTTTGTTTTTCAAAATATGAACAGTTGGTAAATTCCTTGCCGAATTTTGTTATCCACCCTAACCCCGCTTCTAAAGGCGATGTAGTGTCATCAATATCATTACCATATAAACAATAGCCCATCTCCAAACGCAGTGTATCTCTTGCGCCAAGACCGATTGGTTTAATGCCTGCTTTCTCCCCGGCTTTAAATATGGCATCCCATATTTTTCCGGCATTGTTGTCTTTATCTTCAAAATAAATTTCAACACCACCTGCGCCTGTGTAACCTGTTGCACTCACTAATACATTTTCAACTCCCGCAAATCTACCTTTAGTAAACGTGTAGTATTTCAAATTCATAATGTCCATTTCGGCAAGCGGTTGCAAAATTTTTGTGGCATTGGGGCCTTGTATAGCAAGCAGGCAGGTCTTTTCCGAAATGTTATACATTTCCACTTTCTTATCATTGAACTGTTGTATCCAGTTCCAGTCCTTATCAATATTACTTGCATTAACCACCAACATATATGAATTATTTTCTTCCAGGCAATACACGATCAGGTCATCAACAATACCGCCGTCTTTATTGGGCAGGCAGCTATACTGTGCTTTGCCAACAGTTAATTTAGATGCATCATTGGTTGTAGTTCGCTGAATAAGGTCAAGTGCATTTTCTCCTTTTAAAATAAACTCACCCATATGGCTTACATCAAATACACCGGCGTTGTTACGCACGGCTGCATGTTCATCATTAATTCCTGTATAACTGATGGGCATGTTGTACCCTGCAAATTCGGCCATCTTTGCGCCAAGAGCAATGTGTTTTTGTGTAAAGGGGGTATTCTTCATTAAAAAATAATTTATAAATAGTTTATTACAGCCGCAAAAGTAAATTAAAAAGTGGATGAGCCCTAAAAAAGAGTCCCCCGAAAAATCGGGGGACCTGTTGGTTTCAAACTTCAACTCAACTATTGAAACGTTCTTTAACCTTTTAATTTAGTTTCATTGGCTGGTTATTCATTATCATTCCTGTTTGCCAGCACCTCCTTTATTTCATCACACATCAGCCTTAAGTCTTCGCAGCCTTCTTCAGGATTTTCCGATTTGTCGATCTTTATCCTCAGCCTGCCAGGTCCGGTCTTAATATAAAAACTAGTTCCGTTGTCAAGTGTTATTTCCCTGTCGGTAAACACATGCACAAGCGAAGAAGAATTGCGTTGACGCAAGTGCCTGTTAATTACCTGTTGCACATCTGCTGTCAGGTCTTCATCAAACGAGGCCCTCAGGCGGTAAACATCTTCATCATCATTTACATGAATTGAAATATCATGATCATGAAAGCAGGAACTTAACGCAACAGTTATGGCAACAATAAGGCCTGCATACAGAAGGTTTCTTTTTTTCATGGCTGTTCTTCTTTATTTAATTGATACTCATCATCGGGTCATATGCCGACATATTGACCTTACTTACCGGATCAGGTTCATCGTTATTACCTATCTTTTCCAGTTGCTTTTCAATATTATCTTTTACTTTTTGCAACGAGTCTTTTATCTTCAGTTGTTCTTTTTCTAATTTCATTTTCATTGAATCTATCCTGTTCATCGGCTCACCGCTATTGTACCGGTAATTATCTCCGCTTTCAATTACAGTGCCATCAGTTCCAACACGTGTTTTACCTTTTGTTTTTTTCTTGTCGTTCCATCCATCGGCCTTTCTTCCGTCAAGTGTATATAACCCGTCGGCTTTCATTACATAATCCACATCGCTCTGCCACCTGATGTCTTCTTCCGAGTCGTAATAATCATTGTTCCAGTTATCATCCCAGTTCCTGCCGCCGCCTATATGTACCGGCCACCCGATCCCTTTATTAACTCTTATCTGTTTTCCTTCGGGAACATACACTGTTATTATCACCATCTGGTTGCGGAATTTATCGGTCTTGTTGATGGCAATTCCTTTTTCCAGTAACAGTATAGAATCTTTTTGTTCTACACTGAATTTGATAAGGTTAGCAAGATTATTGGCGTCAGTCTTTGTATTGCCCCTTGCTGTTCTTTTCATTGTTACCTGGAAACTGTCGTTAGGCGATTTTGCAATTTCTACATACACGTTTCTTACATAAGCTGTATCATCATCAATTAAATTTTCAAAAGGCTCAAAACGTATCCAGTTACGGCTATAATATTTTTTAGTATATGGCAGGGAAGAACTAACCACCATTTTACTCATTTGCGGATTGGTTAACACAACCTGTTGCTCATCTAAATTGCTTGATGATTTAAAATCACGGGCTATAGAGCTGACCAGCAATATCAAACAAACCCATCCTATTGCCCATAAGCTGCCGAAGGTCCAGCCAAGTATCCTGCTGTTGCCCCTTGCACGGGCTATCTTACGTATAAGCCAGGTAATGATGGCAATGATAGGTATGGCAATGAATAACATCAAAGTGCCCCAGGCATATACATTCTGCCATCCTCCACGCAGTATATAATCTTTCAGCGGAAAAACCCCAATGGAGAAAATGCCCAAGCCTATAAGCGCCATAAAAAAGGCAAAACATACACAGCCAATAATAAAGTAGGCAAATATCTTAGCGATCAGTGCAATCACATTTCCCAATCCCCCCCGGCTGCGCCTGCTGAAGTTCTGTACATCACCCGTCATTGATTTTGCTTTTTCACTTATTGTACTTGAAGCTTCCTTACCAAATTTTTCAGCCTTCTTACCAACACCCTTCATTTCTTCCACTACCGAAGCCTTAATAGAATTCATGTCTACTTTCTCTCCTTTCATTTCCAGTTTTTCAGAAGTAGTAAATGCTTCGGGTATCACCATCCATAAAATGATATATACTATCAAAGAAGTTGGACTGAAAGTGAAACGGATCACATCACCAAAATCCCAGAAACCACCCCAATGTCCCCAACGTGATAAGAAAGAAAGGAAAGGCAACAGGAATAATACCCTTGGTATCCACGGATTGATGCCGAAATAATTTCCTATACCGCTGCACACACCGGCTATCATCTTTTCATCCGGGTCTCTGAACAATTTTTTACGGGTACCTCCAATCTGTACGGTAGCGCTGCTTGGTACAGCTATCCACATAATGATATAGGTAAGGAAACCGATCCCCGAGAACAATAGTATCACAAATATGATACGGGCCACTACTACATCTATATTAAAATAGTTGGCGAGGCCACTACACACACCACCCAGCACTTTATCATTTTCATTCCGGTATAATTTTTTATGTCCTGTAGCACTGGTTGCTGACTGATATTGCTGACTTGCTGAAGAGGAAGAAGAAGATGATGATTGTGTATCATCCATCGATTCAAAATCTTCGGGGTTACCCATACTCTTAATGATAGCATTTACATCATCATCAGTTATACAGGTGGCGCCTTTCGTTATTCTTTCCTGGAACAACTCACCAATGCGGCTCTCAATATCATTGATGATCTCTTCCTTGCCCTCTTCGTTGGCAAAGTGCCGGTTCAGGCTTTCGGTATAATTTTTCAGCAGTTCGTATGCTGTTACTTCTATTGGAACCACCCGGCCCTGGAAGTTTATATTTATTACTTGTTTCATGGCTTTAGTTTTTTGTTTCGTTAGTTGAAGTTTGCCCAACAAAAGATCATGGCTATACTTTTATGTTAAGGGTTGTTGAAGTTATTGTTAGTGGAATGTTCCTGTTCCGCATCGGTCAGCGCCTTTACAGCATTGGCCAGCTCAAACCAGGTGCTTTCAAGCTCCTTGTAAAACTCTGCACCTTTTTCAGTAAGGCTAAAGTATTTACGTGGGGGCCCGCTGTTACTTTCTTCCCAGCGGTAAGTTAACAGGGCGGCGTTTTTTAGTCTTGTCAGCAAGGGATATAATGTACCCTCAAGGATATTCAGATTTGCCGCTTTCATTTTATCAATGATATCCGAAGGGTAGGCTTCTCCCTGCTTGATTACAGAAAGGATGCAAAATTCCAGAACCCCTTTCCGCATCTGACTGGCTGTGTTATCTATGTTCATGGCTCATTGTTTTAACCTCACTCCGAGGCTGTGTCAAAAGAATTTTTTTGTTTTTCTTCACTTAGACAGCAGGCTTTGTTCTTCATGGCTTCTTCCCGGTGTCTTTGTGGCTTCGTGACTAATTTTTAGTTTTGATACAGCTTCGTTGCAAAGATCTTTTCGAAAATAAATTATTCATGGCTATACTTTTTTATTAAAAGATGCAGATCAGGCAATATGCCTTCTGTGCATCATGGTTTTACCCCTGCGCTGAATATCCCAAAGGTCGAAACTGGTGAAAGATCTTTCCCTGGAAAACCCAACGGCTAAATTTTCATTTACTACAGTGGTTAACTCATTTGTGTGTTCTTTACTTATTTGAGTAAAGTTGTTGTTTGATTGCTTTTTCATGACTTTAAGTTTTATTCGTTTTAATAGTTGATTCTTTTTCTTTCGTAAGTCCTGGTTTTTACCCACGTTGCTTACTTTGATAACACAAAGATAGTATATTTTTAGTACTATGCAACACATAATACCATATTTTTTATAGTAGCTGGCTCTGAATATTAGTTATTATTACATACAACCCACGTCTGTATTGGATTTTGACGTAAAAAAATATTTTTAAGAAATTTTGTCGATTTGATGAACGGTTTAAATTTGGGGTTGAGTGGTTTGATTAGGGGTTAGTTTTTAGACATTTAACCCTTTCCTATTTAAAGACCTGTACATTTATATATCCATTACGAGCCCTTGTTAATCTTTATACAACATCCGTCTCTATAGTAATATTGGAGTCTGTATTGCTGGTATTACTAATAAGGAGGACAACATTATGAAATACATTTTTTATACCTTACTTAGTTTATTTGTTTTGTCAGCCTGCAAAACCAGCAAGAACTACCTGGAACGCAGCGACAGCGACAATTCCCTTTTTGATGCGGTGAAGGTATTAAAAAAACGCAGCAGCGATACAGCCGCACTCAATGCCCTTCCTGTGCTATACCCATTGGCGCAGCAACGGCATTTAAAAAAGATAAATAGTTATACCGGTTTAAGTGAAATAACCCGTTGGGATAAGATCATTGATGGTTACAGCAACCTGCAGCAGATGTATGATGCCATCAACGAGGTAAGTGCCGCAGCCAGTGTAGTAACACCTGTTAATTACCAGCAAGCCCTTTACGACCTTAAACAGCAAGCTGCCGAAGATTATTATACAACCGCAAACGATTATTTAAATAAGCCCGGCAGGGATGATGCAAAAAAAGCTTACCAGTATTTTAAAAAGGCCAACAAATATGTGGCTGATTATAAAGATGCCAAACAAAAAATGGATAAGGCTTACCAGAACGCCATTGTAAATGTACAAGTGAACCCGGTGCAGGACAATTCGTTTTTCTTCAACACCGGATGGGGCAATTATGGTTATAATTACAGCAACGAATATTTTCAGCAAACATTAGTAAAAGAATTAGGCGGCAAGAACAGCACCCGTTACCCCGCCCGCTTTTATACCGATTGGGAAGCAAGGCGTGATAATGTGCAACCCGATTGGGTAGTTGACCTCACGCTGCGAAACATGAACATACCCAGGCCGCAGATGTACACCTACAGCCGTAATGCCAACAAACAAATTGAAAGCGGCAGGGATACCAGTGGCAAACCTGTTTATCAATCTGTGTATGCAACCATCAACATCACCCGGCAGTCTTTTACGGCCCGTGGAGAAATGGAGGTAAATATTTCAGATGCAGTAAATCATAAGACCATCAGCAATACTTCTTACCGGGAAGATTACCGCTGGCAGGAAGAATATGCTACTTATACCGGCGACAGCCGTGCTCTTAGTTCAAATGACTGGTTGCTGATAAATAATAACAATTACAACGAGCCCCGTAAAGAAGATGTGTTGAATGAACTATACCGGAAAATTTATCCGCAGGTGAAGAACAGGATTATGTATGCGGTGGATTGGTAAAGCCTCCCCAAACCCATCCCGAAGAGGGGCTTATAAGAGTATAAATATTTTTAAAAGACTTTGCTTTTGTGAGTATGGGTAGTTTGCTATTATTTAAACTACTGACTTTATTACCTTGAAATAATTGTGCTTAAGAATAGAATTACTGAAGTTGATGCTTCATTAGCACAACAGTTGAACATAGCTGTGCCCTGAATCGTGTTGTATATCAATTCAGGGGCTCCTTTTTTTTCGTAACCTCCCTGGGTCGGTTACCTATTTTGGAGAAGCAAAAAAGTAAAAGAAGAATCAATCAGAGTGTTTTTCTAAAATAAGTTTTTCTGCGATAAATTATAGTGTTATAAATCTATGAAATATTATTTTTACGTAAGTGACCCATCATGGAAAGAAAAATTTATAACCCCATACAAAAAGACCAGGTCATCTTTTTAAAAACACATGCCGATACCAATGGTAAATGTACATTGGTGGAAGTGGAATTGGCAGATGGTGGCGGCGTTGGATTGCACTACCATAAAACTTTTTCAGAAAAATTTGATTGCCTGGAAGGGGAAGTACAGGTGCAGTTAGGCAAAACAATACATCCCTTAACGCCTGGTGAATCCGCCACTGCAGGCCCCAATATCAATCACCTGTTCAGGAACAGGAGCGGAAAGCCATGTAAATTTTTAGTAGAACTAAGGCCTGCCAGCCGGGGCTTTGAACAATCCCTTCAAATTGGTTATGGACTTGCGGGTGATGGATTATGCAAACCCAATGGTTTTCCAAAAGACAAGCTTGCGCTTGCATGGCTTTTTGAAATAAGTGAAAGCAATTTACCCGGATGGATGAGTGTATTTGAATTCATTTTACGCAGGCAGGCAAAAAAAGCAAAACAAAAAGGAACGGATAAGAAGTTAATTGAAAAGTATGTGAGGTTTTAAGAGCTGTTTTGTGATGCTGAGGTACGGCCTGTCCCGATTTTTTCGGGAAAGCATCTTATCTTTTTATTTTTATAGCTTTCGTTATTTATCTCTTAGATAAAAATAACATACACCAACCAACTCATCAAATACGCCAACGCAGTCATGTAAACCAATTGAATGGTTGGCCATTTCCAGCTACGGGTTTCTCTTTTTACCACAGCAAGCGTACTCATGCATTGCATGGCCAGTACATAAAATATCAATAATGATAAACCGGTTGCCAGGTCATACACCTTAGTCCCATCGGGCCTTACGGCCGCAGCCATTTTTTCACGAAGCGTACTGTTATTGCTGTCGGCATCTTCGCCCACACTATATAATGTGGCCATAGTACCCACAAAAACTTCCCGTGCTGCAAAAGAAGTAATTAGTGCAATGCCTATCTTCCAATCGTAACCCAAAGGTTGTATCGCCGGTTCAATGGCTTTACCCAATGTACCGGCAAAGGAGCTTTGTAATAATTCTGTCTTGCGTTGTTTGTTCAGTTCATTTTCCTGCTGCGGATTATTCTTTATCAGCTGCTCGTATTTGGTTGTAACAGCAGCCATTTTTTGTTTTGGCCCGTAGGTGCTTAATCCCCACAACAAAAGGCTGATCATCATAATTACTTTTCCGGCATCAAATACAAATATCTTTGCCTTCTCTATCATAGTGGTCAATGCATTCCTCCATCTTGGCGCCCGGTATGTAGGTAATTCCAAAATAAAAAAACTACGCTCTGTACTTTTGATGAACCATTTCATTACCCAGGCTACAATTAACGCCATTACCGTACCCAATAAATATAATGCCATCATCACCAGTCCCTGTAAACTTAAAAAACCAAAGTATAATTTAGACGGGATGACCAATGCAATTAAAATGGTGTACACCGGGAGCCTTGCGCTGCAACTCATCAGCGGTGTTATCATAATAGTAAGCAGCCGTTCTTTTTTATTCTCAATATTCCTGGCACTCATGATGGCTGGCACAGCACAGGCAAAGCCACTGATCATCGGCATTACGCTCTTTCCGTTCAATCCAACTTTACGCATTAGCTTATCGGTAAGAAAACTGATACGGGCCATATAGCCGGTGTCTTCCAGAACAGTTATTATTCCAAACAGGATCATGATCTGCGGCACAAAGACAAGGATGCCGCTAAGCCCGGCCACCACACCATTGATCAACAGATCGCTCCACCAGGCTACCGGTAAAACATTGCCAAGAAATCCGCTAAGTTGTCCAAAGACCCATTCAATTCCATCCATAGGATATTTGGCTACCCAAAAAACACTTTGAAAAAGCAGGAATAAAACGCTTAATAAAATAATGTATCCCCAGCGGCGATGCAGCAACACATCATCAAGCCTTTCGTTGAACATGGCTTTTTGCAACGGGTCTGCTTCTACAACTGTTTGCTGCATGACGTGCTTTATACGGCTATAGCGCTGTATGATTTCATCGGCCTGTGTTTTGGTAGGATTGAATTTATTGTCTGCTTCTATTTTTTCAATCGTGTTTTGCATTCCTTCATCCAGCAAAAAATTTTCGTGGTTTATAAGATAGTGAATAGCCCTGTAGTTACTGATGCCGGGATAATGATTCTTTATTTCTGCAATAGCATTTTCGGCCAATGCATTATTATCAATAAAATCACGGATTGGTTGCTGATACAAATTTTCAGCAGTTTGTTCAATTACTTTTTTTAAGTGTTCGAGCCCTTTGTTCTTTCTTGGATTAACAGGAACGATGGGTACACCCAACTCTCTTTCCAGTCCCGGAATATCAATTTGTGTTCCTTTCTTTTTGGCAAGGTCCATCATAGTGAACGCTACCACAACCGGAATATTAAGGTCAATTATTTGTGAGCAGAATAATAAGTTACGTTTCAGGTTATTGGCATCGGCAACCAACAGGACCATATCTGGTTTTATGGTCTGGTCCTGGTTCAGTAAAACTTTATAGGCCACCCACTCATCGCTTCGTTTTGGGTATAAACTATAAGAACCGGGCAGATCGATGATGGTTGCGGATAATCCCGGCGCAATATTACTATGGCCGGTCTTTTTATCTACCGTTACTCCCGGAAAATTACCCACCTGTTGATTTAACCCGGTCAAATAATTGAACAGTGAGCTTTTTCCACTATTGGGGTTACCAACTAATGCTATGTTTATTTGTTTTGCCAAGTTTTTATTGAGTACAAAAATAACCGTAAACCATCTTACCCACTTACGAATTAGGAAAGATGAAAGGCAGGTTCCTGAATTAAATAATTTGTGCCTAATTTTTACATTCCATTTACATATTTAGCCTTTCTCTAAGTTACCTTTGTTACTCTTCACCAAACATTATTACATGAAACGTTTTCTCTGGTTGTTTTTATTGATCTCTACGGTTAGTTCGGCACAAAAATTAAAGAAAGCAGATAAGCAGGTCTTATCAAATCTCCAGACTCATATTTCTTTTTTGGCCGATGATAAACTGGAAGGAAGAAGAACAGGAACTGCCGGAGAAAAACTTGCATATGAATATATAAGCAGCCAGTTTGCTGCAACCGGGTTAATGGCTAAAGGAGATAACGGAACTTACATTCAGGATTTTGAAGTAAATGAAGGCAAACAAATAAACCCCTCTACACAACTTACCATTAACAACAACAAGCTTTCATTGGAAAAAGATTTTTTTCCTTTAGCATACAGTATGAATGCAAAAACTGAAACAACCGGAACAATAGCTTTACCCGAAAGCGGGACGGTTTGGTTCTGGGACCTGAAAGAAACGCTTGAAGAGAATAAAACCAATCCTCATTTTGATCTTGAAGAAGCCATCATTAAAAAGGTGAATAATGTGGCTGGTAAGCGTGCCGCTGCATTGCTCATTTACAACAGCTCTGCCATAAAAGACGAGTTAAAATTTGAACCCAAATCAAAAACTGCAGCAGTAAAAATTCCGGTACTTTATATCAACAGGGAAATAAAGACAAAATATTTAAAAGACGAAACAGCTGCGGCTGATATAAAATTAGAAGTAGCCATCAGCGATAAAAAAAGAACAGGGCACAATGTAATCGGTTATATAGATAATGGCGCAGCAAACACTGTTATACTGGGTGCACATTATGATCACCTGGGTTATGGTGAAGATCATAACTCATTATATGCCGGCACAACGCCACAAATTCATAACGGCGCTGATGATAATGCCAGTGGCACGGCAGCACTCATTGAGCTAAGCAAGCTGATAAAAAAATCGAAACTGAAAAATAACAATTACCTCTTCATTGCATTTTCGGGAGAAGAGCTGGGTTTGTTTGGCAGTAAATATTTTACAGAGCATCCGACTATTGACTTTACCAAAGCGAATTACATGATCAATATGGATATGCTTGGCAGGCTCAATGATAGTACACATGGATTAACGATTGGTGGTTACGGAACATCGCCTGCGTGGGGTGAGCAGCTTTCCAATACTGATAACTACCTGAAAATAAATTTTGACAGCAGCGGAACCGGGCCAAGTGACCATACTTCTTTTTACAGAAAGGATATGCCTGTATTATTTTTCTTTACCGGCGCCCACAGTGATTATCATAAGCCAACCGATGATGCAGATAAAGTAAATTACACCGGTGAGCTGATGGTGCTGAAATATATTTATAATGTAATAGACATAAATAATAAAAAGGGGAAATTAAGTTTTACTAAAACAAGAGAAACGCAGGCCCAGGGTAAAAGGAGCTTTAGTGTAAGCATGGGCATAATGCCAGATTACACATATAGCGGCGCAGGCGTTAGGGCGGATGGCATCAGCGAAGGAAAGCCGGCACAAAAAGTGGGGATGAAAGCAGGAGATGTAATTGTGCAGATTGGTGATTATAAAATTGCCGATGTGCAGGGCTATATGCAGGTGTTGGGGAAATTTAATAAAGGCGATGCAACAAAAGTTAAAGTGAACAGGGGAAAAGAAGTGCTGGTATTTGATATTGTATTTTAATTACTTTTTATAAAATGGCAACGTCCAAATTAAAAATTGATAACGAAGCCCTTGCAGAAGAGTTTTTTGAAGACTCACTTTTGCTGGGTATTGTTGCACCAATAAAAGATTACCAGTTCAGCTGGCAGCTGAATCAAATGCTGGGCTTTAGCTTCAGGGTTAATAATGATATAGAGATACAGCTTACTAAAAAGCAACGTAAATATTTTTTCAGCATTTATGAATATGCTGTTCCTTCCATTACCTTAACACATTACTTATACAACAATCAGCACGACGGGGAGTATTTGCTGCCAGAGTTCAAGCACCTAGATTTTTTGTGGCTGATCAAGGGTGACCCTGTTTCTACAGAAGACCTGAATATACTGTTGCAGTCTATCCGTTCATTACCGGGTGTGCAGCTGGTTACTGAAATGACGAATGAAAAAATAAAGCATAAACAACACTTGATTTTTTGATTTTATAATGTCTTTAATTCAAAAAGTATGAAGCGTGGCACAATTTTATCACTGTAAGTATATAAACAAATTATTCATTATTAATTAACTTATTATTCATTAAAACTTATGTGGAAAGAAGAAAACAACACATTGTATAAAAAATTTGAGTTTAAAAATTTTTCACAGGCCTTTGCTTTTATGACAAGGGTTGCTATAGAAGCAGAAAAGATGGATCATCATCCGCTATGGACCAATGTATATAACAAGGTGGAGATATGGTTAAACACCCATGATGCCGGAGATGTAGTAACAGAAAAAGATCATAAACTATCAAAGCGCATTGATGCTTTGCTTTAATTTTTCTCCCGGTTATTTTGTTTTTATTTCTTTCAAAACAATATAAAAACCGTTCCGCATTCTCAGTATGACGGGCATTTTAGCTGAGTCAAAAAAACTGAAAAATGTTTCTTCCTTTGCAACCGGCGCCCCTTCATCATTAAGTTCAGCCACAAGTTCTTCTTCAATAATCTCCTTTTCTCCATCGATTATTACATGCAGTTCGCTTTCTTCTTCAGCGTATATTCCCATTTTTTTTAGCTGTCCATCGGTATTCATCTTTATCATCGCACCCTTGCCTTCTTTTTTTAATGCGGCAAAAGTTGCTTTGCTGAGCCACACACTCAGGGTTTGGTCGTCCAGTTTTTTTATGCCGGGAGAAAAATAGTTATACATGGTATTGCCCGTCAGCATTGCTTCAGGGGTATGAATTATAGACCCTTTGCCGGCAGCCGATTCTGTCATTTCCCAGTCAAATTCCACTGCAGGGGTTAATTTTTTTACAGTAACAATAAAATCATACCGTTGTTCATTTGCTTCAACAGCATAAATCAATTTAGTTCCTGGCTTTATGAGCGCCTGGATATTAGCTTGTGCAAATGTTACAGCAGTAAAGAATAAAAAGCCCAAAAGGGATAATAATTTTTTCATGTGTGTTACTTTATATTCTAAGGTAATGATCATTTACAGATTTACATGAACTGTTTTTTCAGCAGCGCCGGTAAATTTTCCGATTGGTTTTGTAAATGCTGCAAGTCCATTTGCCGCAAGCAATTTTTGTATTTCTCCAACGGCATCGGAATTTACTGCTATCAATAAACCGCCATTGGTTTGTGGATCGGGTAATAAATTAAAAGCTTCCATCACATTCACACCTTTTTCAAAACTTACTTTAGTACTATAACTGTTCCAGTTCCGGTAAGTAGCATCTGGTACAGTGCGCTGGCTTAAATATTCTTTTACTCCATCGGCAACTGGCAATGCTGCATAATTTATTGCTGCAGATAAATTACTGCCTTCTGCCATTTCAATCAAATGGCCAAGTAAACCAAACCCGGTAATATCTGTCATGGCAGTTACACCGTCAATTTTTCCAAGAGCCTCGCCAATTTTATTCAGTTGAGCCATCTGGTTTATCATCACCGGTAAATGTTCTTCTTTCAATAACCCTCTTTTTTGTGCAGTAGATAAAACACCAACGCCGAGTGGTTTAGTAATAAAGATCAGGTCTCCGGCTTTGGCAGTATTATTTTTCTTCAGATTTTTTATATCAACCAATCCGCTCACAGCTAATCCAAAAATGGGTTCGGCAGAATCAATGCTGTGACCGCCGGCCAATGGAATGCCTGCTTCTTCACAGATCTTTCTGCTTCCGTCTAAAACCTTTTGTGCTAACCCGGCAGGCAATTTTTCAACCGGCCATCCTAAAATAGCAATAGCTAAAATAGGGGTTCCGCCCATGGCATATACATCGCTGATCGCATTTGCAGAAGCTATTCTTCCAAAATCAAATGCATCATCAACAACAGGCATAAAAAAATCAGTGGTGGAGATCAGGGCCATGCCATTACCCAGGTCGTAAGCAGCTGCATCATCTTTACTGCTGTTACTAACCAGTAATTTACTGTTTGCAGGTATAGCAATATTTGTTTTTAAAATTTCGTCAAGCACTTTGGGGGCAATCTTGCAACCACATCCTGCGCCATGAGAATATTGCGTGAGTTTTATTTCATCCATCCGGCAAAGTTAACCGTCAATCACGTTTTCTTCTAAACATAATTGCAGAACTTCTTTGCATATCACCGCTAAAGCGTATTTCATAGCGGTCGGTTCCGTCATATACGATCAATAAACCGGTATTTGGGGGCAGGCTGCCCAGTGTTTCGGCATACATGATTATTTGTAAGCTATCGGAGATATCATCAGTAATATAAATTGTTTTACGTACAGCATTTGTACTTAAACCCACCCTCGGCATGATCACTTGTCCGTTCATCAGCACACTTACGGTATCTCCATCTACTTCTCCATTATCATATAAAGTAAGTACCAGGCTGTCTGTTTTAAAATAAACTGATTGTATGGTCTCAATGCTTCGTTTCGCAACATCTACTGCCGAAGGTATAGATACGGGTATAGTAGCTTTTGCTTCAACCTTTTTCACAACTACCGTCTCCGGTTGTTTTACAATTTTTTCAGTACCCGGTTTTTCCTTTGTTACAGGAGTTGTTTTAGCAACAGGCTTTTCCTGAACCGGTGTTAATTTTATTATTGGCTTTTGTGTAACCGGTTGTTCTTTTACTACGGGAGTGGTTTTAACAGTTGCCTTATCTGTTACAGTTTTCTCTTTTATAACCGGGATTGTTTTAACAACAGGTTGTTCTGTTTCAGGTGTTGGTTTTATTTCAGTTTTTGTTATTGTTGGTTTTTCCTCCTTAACAAAAGATAATTCTTTTGCAAGGCCAAGTTCTTCCAGGTGCGGTATTAATGCCGATTGCCGGAAATCATTTTTTCTTTCTACAAGTATGAACCCGGTAGCGGGTGCATACTCCTTTGTGCGGTTGGTGGCAAAGGCTCCGCTTAAGATCATTACATTATCTTTAATTTCAAACTTCAGCGTGTTTGATACATGTACACCCTTAGGTGGTTTAATAGGATAGTTATTAGCGATCAGTTCTACATCTGTTGTGGTTATTTCATCTCCATCCTTTTTAATCCTGATCTTTTTTACCCCATGGTATTCCTTATCTCCTAAAATAAAATAGGTATGGGAGAAGCCGCTTAATTTTCCTTTATCATTCTGGCTGATGGCAATTTCGTAACGATAGTTCAGCTGTGTGGTATCATTATACATCGTTCCTTTCCAGAGGCCGGTAATATCCATGGCTTCAGTTGACCATTTTTGAGCAGATAACTGAATAGAAAAAAATAAGGCAAAAGAAAGAAGGATCAGGCGTTTACAATATTGCATAACAATAGCTTTTCTGTATTGGTTTTTGTATCAACGCTTATACAGGCTATTTTATTTAAAAGAGAAGAAAGATTTTCCCGGTTATACAGGCCTTTGGAGTACCATTTATCGTAATAAATGAGCAAAATGCTGAAACAATCCCGGTATTTGCCCTCTTGCAGGAATTCAACCGCATTTTTTGTCTGCATTCCGCCCAGCCGCTTTTGAATACGAAGCACCGCTTCAATCAGTTGTTCCTTTTCAAATTTTCCATATTCTTCTGTGATATGGGCAAGTCTTTTTTCAAAAGGGATATCTAAAAAACAAACTGGCGCTTTTCGCATGGTACTCCATAAAGGCATTGGTATTTGAAGGTTTCCGATGCGTTGACTTTCGTCTTCTAAAAAAATGACTGGTGTTTGTTGGTCATTGATCGTTGGTGAACCGTTTGCTTCGAACGCCGGACAACGAACATCGGACAACGCCTCTCCCAGCAAATTTTCAAACATCTCCTGTTTTGGTTGTGGATCTTCGCCCAGTGCACCAAATGCAGAACCTTTATGTTTCGCCAGGGCTTCGAGATCAACCACTCTTTGCCCTTGTTTTATTAATTCATGCAGCAATAATGTTTTTCCACTTCCTGTATATCCACCAATAATATTAAAGTTGTATTCTTTTTCAAAGTGTGATAGTACCCACTTTCGATAGACTTTATAACCACCAACCAGTGTATATACTTTAAATCCATACAGGTCAAGCAGCCAGGCAACGCCGGCACTACGCATACCGCCACGCCAGCAGTGAACGAGAACGTTTCTCGTTTCTGGTTGTCCGTTGTTCGTTATTGAGCTAATTTCATCAGCAAACGAGAAACGAGGAACGAGAAACTCAACTTCCTCCACCATCTTCCGCATCTTAACACCAAAAAAATCCAAACCAATTTTTATCGCTGCTTCACGACTTTGCTGTTTGTATGCAATACCTACCTGTTTTCTTTCTTCATCTGTAAACAAGGGTAAGTTGTATGCAGCAGGTATATGTGCATGGTTATATTCACCGGGACTGCGAACATCCAAAACAGGATGATGCTTTACCAGTTGTAAAAATTCTTCTATGGTTATTTTTTGTATCGCCATTTAAAGTGGTACTCAAAGAAGTACTAATGCCTAAAGTTACACAAAGAAAAAGCCGCTAAAAAACAGCGGCTTTAATTTTAATTTTTTAATTGACCTATCCGTTCATGCTTGTTAAAAATTCTGCATTATCTTTTGTTCCCTTCATATTTTTCAACAATGTATTAATTGCTTCTTCAGGATTCATATCAGCCATATGCTTACGCAATACCCACATGCGCTGGAAGGTGTCCTTATCCAGCAACAGGTCGTCACGCCTTGTAGAAGAAGCTACTATATCAATAGCAGGATAAATTCTGCGGTTCGATAATTTACGTTCCAGCTGCAATTCCATATTACCTGTTCCTTTAAATTCTTCAAAGATCACCTCATCCATTTTACTGCCGGTATCAACCAATGCAGTTGCAATGATGGTTAAAGAGCCGCCGTTCTCTATCTTACGTGCCGCTCCAAAAAATTGTTTTGGTTTCTGCATCGCATTAGCTTCCACACCACCACTTAATACCTTACCGCTTGATGGAGCTACTGTATTGTGCGCTCTTGCCAGCCTGGTAATACTGTCTAATAAAATCACCACATCATGACCACACTCTACCAAACGTTTTGCTTTTTGCAAAGCCATAGTACTAACTCTTACATGTTTTTCGGCCGGTTCGTCAAATGTTGATGCAATCACTTCTGCCTTCACACTGCGTTCCATATCAGTAACCTCTTCCGGCCTTTCGTCCACTAACACAACCATCAAATAACACTCGGGGTGATTTTCTGCAATGGCGTTTGCAAGTTCTTTCAGCAACATGGTCTTACCTGTTTTTGGCTGGGCAACAATCAATCCACGCTGTCCTTTACCAATCGGTGTGAAAAGATCCATTATTCTTGTACTGTAATTATCTGCTTTAGTGCAAAGGCTTAATTTTTCAAAAGGGAATAGCGGCGTTAAATAATCAAATGGAACCCTGTCTCTCACTTCTTCCGGAGATTTACCATTGATCGTTTCTACTTTTAATAAGGCAAAATATTTTTCGCCCTCTTTTGGCGGACGAACACTTCCGTAAACCGTATCGCCTGTTTTTAATCCGAATAATTTTATCTGGCTTGGAGAAACATAAATATCATCAGGAGAAGATAAATAATTGTAATCGCTGCTTCTTAAAAATCCATAGCCATCGGTCATCATTTCCAGCACCCCTTCACCCAGTATCACGCCATCAAATTCAATATTAAATGCCGGTTGTTCCCTGCGTTGGTTATATTGTTTGGTTGGTTGCTGTGCAGACTCTTCATTCATATCCACTTCGGGTTCCTGCACATCTTCTTCCTGCAACATTTGTGCAATAGCTGCAGGAATGGTGCTTTCCTCAGAAGTTATGGGTTGCACATCCTCCTCTTCTTCTATGTGTTTCTTAACCGGCTTTTTTTCAACTTCCGGCCTTTTAGTTTTTGCGGAGACTGCTTCTTCGGCTGTATCTGCGCCAGTAGATTTTATAATCCTTTTACGTTTTGGCTTTTCGCCTTCATTCTTTTTTTCGGTGCTCATAATAGATTGGGTTTCCAGGATCTTGGTAATTAAATCCTGTTTGTTAAGTTTCTTTGCGTTGGAAATATCAAATTGCTCGGCAATGTCTAGCAACTCAGGAACGAGCAGGTCGTTCAGTTGTGAAATATCGTACATAAAAAATGAAAAATGATTTTCTTCAAAAATCCGGTCTTAAGTCTGAAAATAGTAATTGAGAATTTATATTGATGGAATCTGACTGCCTGATAAAGAGAATGATTGGATAAACTTATCAGCCTGTTCCGGCTCAAAAGTAGGGCTTTTTTTATAAAATGCAATTTTTTTTGGGTGGATGGAACACTGATAACACTGGTTGTGCTGATTTTCGCTGATTTTTACCTGTTTTTATCGACCTCGTCTGTGTTATAAGTGTTCTATTTTCTGACCAGTGAAAATCCGCCCATCCGTCTCATCCGTGTTCTATCCTTATCTTTACCCACTATTTAATAATATATGTTCAATAAAAGAATCAGGATCAAAGACCTGCTGGCTAGTGACAAAGCTAATTACCAGGCAACTGTAATGGGGTGGGTACGAACCTTCCGCAACAACCAGTTCATTGCACTTAATGACGGTAGCAGCAATAATAATTTGCAGGTAGTTGCCACTTTGGGTATGCTGGATGAGGCTACTATGAAACGCATCACCACTGGTGCCTGCATAAAAGCAACGGGTGAAGTGATCGCTTCCTTGGGTAAGGGACAAAAAGTAGAACTTAAAGCAACAGCTGTTGAAATACTTGGCGACAGCGATGCAGAAAAATTTCCGCTGCAGCCTAAAAAACATAGCCTCGAATTTTTACGTGAGATTGCACACCTGCGTTTTCGTACCAATACATTCGGGTCTGTGTTTCGTGTCAGGCATGCTCTTGCTTTTGCTATTCATAAATTTTTTAATGATAAGGGGTTTGTTTACCTGCATACACCGATCATTACCGCAAGCGATGCTGAAGGAGCCGGTGAAATGTTTAAGGTAACCGCTTTGCCGTTGGATGGAACAGCACCAAAGAATGAAGATGGTTCTGTAAATTTTGCAGCAGACTTCTTTGGCCGTAGCACCAACCTTACTGTAAGTGGACAACTGGAAGGGGAGTTGGCAGCCATGGCCTTTAGTGATATTTATACATTTGGTCCAACCTTTCGGGCAGAGAACAGTAATACCACAAGGCACCTTGCCGAGTTCTGGATGATAGAGCCTGAAGTTGCTTTTAATGACCTGGAAGATAATGCTAACCTTGCGGAAGAGTTTATCAAGTATGTGATAAAACATGCCATGGATAATAATAAAGACGACCTTGGATTTTTAGCGCAACGTTTGGAAGAAGAAGAAAAACAAAAACCGCAAACCGAAAGAAGTGAGATGGGTTTACTGGAGAAATTAAATTTTGTAGTTGATAATAATTTTGAACGGCTCACTTACACAGAAGCAATCGATATTTTAAGAGAGAGCAATCATAATAAGAAAAAGAAATTCCAGTACGAAATTACAGGATGGGGAATGGACCTGCAGAGTGAACATGAAAGGTACCTGGTGGAAAAACATTTTAAGAAGCCGGTGATATTAACCAATTATCCTGCTGCCATCAAATCATTTTACATGCGTATGAACGAAGACGGAAAAACAGTGGCGGCCATGGACATTTTAGCGCCGGGCATTGGCGAAATTGTTGGTGGCAGCCAGCGTGAAGAACGCCTGGACAAACTTATACAGCGCATGAAAGAAATGAATGTGCCTGCCGAAGAATTATGGTGGTATTTAGATACAAGAAGATTTGGCGCTTGTCCACATGCCGGCTTTGGGCTTGGTTTTGAGCGGCTGGTACAATTTGTAACGGGTATGGGAAATATAAGAGATGTGATTCCATTTCCCAGGTACCCGAAAAGTGCGGAGTTTTAATTACTTGTCAGGCCACCGCAATTACTGTTTAAATTAAAAAGCTTTGCTGCTTTTAAAAACTATGCTGTTCAGGAACGCTGCATAGCGGCCAGACAATTATTATGCTTAAAAAATATTTCGCTAACCCTTCTTTTGTTTTCCTGCTTGCCGGAAATTTTTACTGTATCTGGTATTATCAAGATCACCCGGGAGGATTTACAACCGTTGTCTGGATCTACTGGCTGCAAAGCGTAATTATTGGTCTCTTTAATTTTATTGACCTGCTTACCATAAAAAATTATGATGCCGGTAATTTTAAAATGAATGATTCGCCGGGCTTTGAAAAAAATAAGGGTTGTGTGGCCTGGTTCTTTTTAGTGCATTATGGTGGATTTCATTTAGGGTACGCAATTTTTTTATTGGTTGATTTTGGCATCTTTAATGTTGACAAAGCATTTCTGCTGATTGGTGTGGCTGCTTTTTTAATGGAAACGCTTTCGGGTTTTATAAAACGTAAACAGGTTGAGCAGGAAGTAAAATTAAGTCTCGGTACCATTTTCTTTCTTCCCTACCTGCGTATTGTGCCCATGCACCTGATGATACTGATACCGGCATTTACAGGCATAAAAGCATCGTTGATATTTTTGGTCTTAAAAATGGCAGCTGATATTTTATCTTATATGCTGTACCAGTTTATTTACAGTAAAAACCTATAAGGTTTGCTGCGCCTCAGGGCTATCTCTGCAAACCTTATAGGTTATTTTTTCGCCTCAAACAATGTCCATGGATATGACTTCATATTGGTCAGATATTTATTCATCCATGCATACTCAGGATGTGCTTTGTAAAATGTTGCGCCAATAAAATTCTGCCCGCAGGGATGGTTTAAGAACGCCTACATTGCCGATTACGGACAGGATGCATGGGACAAAAGAGTAAAATTGCTGGTGGATGATGTGGTTAGCAGGGAACAGCATTTTGAAAAAGCAAGGCCCGACCTGAGTTCAAAATAATTTTTGGGATAGAACCAATTACTGCATTATTAAAAAAGACGGAACAGCGTGTCCGTCTTTTTTCCTTCTCTCCAACCGGCTTCATTACCACATTAACAGGCGTATAAACTACAGCAGGTATTATTTGGGCACACTAAATATCTTCTCCAGCAACTCATACAACTCCGGGTGTTTTTCCTTCAGTAATTCGGGGCGTTCAAAAAAATATTCGGCCACCACCGCAAAAAATTCTGATTCGTTGGTTGCGCCATAGGGGCTAATGTCGGAGCGGTCATCTTTTATCAATTCAATTTCTTTTCGCATCAGTTGCAGCCAGGGCACAATGTATTTCTTATCCAAAAGTATTTCGGGCACACCATCAATACTTCCATCGGTCTTATCTACCAGGTGCACAAACTCATGTATGCCCACATTGCCCTTGCCGGTCTTGTTAATAAACGAATCCCGCAGTTCGTTCTGCGATAATATCATCATATGGTTCATGGCGCCACTGCCTACCATGCCCAATATATTACGTCCTTCACCCTGTTGTTCAAACTCATGGTCAAATGAATCGGGGTACAGCAACACTTCATGCAGGTTGGCATATTCCCATCCCGGGAAATTAAAAATAGGTATCACGGCACTGGCAGCGATCAACACTTTGTCTATATCTTCTACCGTGGTTTTAACGCCGGTAATTTTTATAAGTGCTAAAAAATGCTGCACCCTTTCTTCAAATTCTTTTTTTTCTGTTGCATTCAGTTGCTGATAAAATGGGACCATATTTGCCAGCATTGTCCTGTATGATCCGGGTATTGGCCCCGCTTTTACCGGAACTTTCTTTTGTAGTTTTTTAACTGTGTACCCAATAGCAAGTATAAAAATGATAAGAATGGCTATATACATTACAAACAAAGATTAATTACCGGTAAGGCATCGGCAAATTAAACCAATACGGTCATTTTTAACAAAACAGATTTATACATCCTGCTTAACTACATTAAAACTCTGGCACGGTTTTGTTACGTCTTTAATGACTACAAACTATATCATATGAAAAAGAAGAGCAACAACACTACAGGAAACAAAATACAACAAGGCTCCGCTAATAATTATTTACGCAGGGGAAATAAAACTACCGCACAACAATTCAGCACCGGTAAATATTATGGTAACAGCGGCAGGGGATATGGCAATGATGGAAATGTATATGGTGAGAATGAGGAAGATTATTACAGTCATGCCATGAGTGCGTAAACTGCAGGAAGTATTATCATTTGTTCAGGTCCTTGTTTATCTCTTCCAGCAAACCATCTTCCTTCTGGTCCTGCACCAGTTCCCAAAACATAATACCTCCTAATTTTTTCCGGCGAATAAATTTTGATTTTTGTTTTACAGACCGTTTGTCATCAAACGTGGCAAATAATTGTTGCGACCGGTTATATTGATAAGGTGCTTTCGATTTTCTGTCCCAGTAATAATGATAGCCCGAAGTATCGCTGAAATAATTTTTAAAATCAAAATAAGCTACCCCACGTTTAAACTTACCGGGCCGGTACAAACCATGATTGGTATCAGCAACATTTTCCCAAACCCTTGCATAAAAAGCTGCGCCAATGATCAGTTTATCAGCTGGTACTTTTTTATCCAGCAACCAATCCACACATTTACCTGTTGATTCCTGCCCGGGCCGGTAACTATGTAATGGTGTGTGGTGGCCGGTTACCGTGGCATAACCTCCAACAAGATCATAGGTCATCAGGTTTACAAAATCAACAAGTGGTATCACCGTATCCCAGTCCACAGATTGCTCCAGGTATTTAATAAAACCTCCCGCTGCAAAACTCAACAGGTAATTTTTACCCATTTCGTTCCTCAGTGTTTTTATAAGTTCAGTAAAATTATTTTTATCGGCTGCATCATATTTATGTCCGGGGAAACCTTCAATGGCCGGATATTCCCAATCAAGGTCAAGACCGTCAATGCCATATTGTTTAAAAAGCGCAACAGTTGTTCTGGCAAAATTCCGGCGGTGTTCTGCGGTAGAGAACAGGTTACTGCACGGAGCACATCCACTCCAGCCACCAATAGATACCATGATCTTTAACCGTGGATGATCTTTTTTTAATTCAACCAGCTGCTCTAAAGTTTTTTTTTGGGCTGCGTCTCTGAAAGTAAGAGTATCTTTTTGAAGTTTTAAAAAACTATAAATAATATGAGTCAGTTTATCAACAGGATATTGTTTTATAATTTCTCCGTTGCCCGTATAATAAGCTATAATTTTATAGGGATGTTTTTGACGGGCCGAAACCAAAAGAAAGGAAAAAAGAAAAAACAGCGGAAATATTTTTTTCATGAGATTGAAGGTAGAGAAATTTACGAGGGAAAATATAAGAGATGGACTCCAATACCGGGATATCCAGGATGCATGGGATAAAAGAGTAAAATTGCTTGTGTATGATGTGGTGAGCCGTGAACAGCATTTTGAAAAAGCGGGCCTGACCTTGGTTCAAAATAATTTTTGGAGGTAGAAATAATTATAGCATTATTAAAAAAAGGAACAGTGTGTCCGTCTTTCTTAATTCCCGGTAACATTTTTCCCGGCACAACCCCGGGCTGGCCTGAAAATAAAAACAGTGTCTTCAGCTCACTCCTATAATTTTTCCATTTACCACATCAATATAATTTGCCTGTGGTACTTTAGGTAATCCCGGCATCCGCATCATTTCACCACATACGGCTACAATAAAACCGGCGCCGCTGCTGATGACCAGGTCTTCCACATCAATTTTAAAATTACCATCCAGGCCACTCTGCTCTGCATTATCAGTAAAAGAGTATTGTGTTTTGGCCATGCATACAGGTAAATGTTCCAGCCCCAGTTTTTTTATTTTGCGGATCATCTCCTTGGCTTTTTTATACAACACCACATCTTTACCGCCATAAATGGTGGTTACAATCTTCCGCATCTTTGTTTCCAAATCATCTTCCAAATCATAACTAAAGTGAAGTGGGGGCGAGGGCTTATCACAGATATTCACCACTGCCTGTGCCATTTCCAGCCCACCTTCTCCACCAAGCCTGAAGGCATCATTAACTGCAAAAGCTGTATCTTTTTTATAGCACCAGTTTCTCATAAATTCAATTTCTTCTGCCGTATCAAAATGAAATTTATTAAGTACCACCAGTACTTTTTGATTAAATGTTTTGAGGTTGGCAATATGTTTTTCAAGATTTTGTAACCCTTTGGTGAGGGCGTCCATATCAGGCAACTTCATTTTATCTTCGGCAATACCCCCACTCAGTTTTAATGCCTGCGAACTGGCTACCAGCACACTCATTGCCGGTTGTAACCCGGCTTTGCGGCATTTGATATTGAAAAATTTCTCTGCGCCAAGGTCGCTTCCAAAACCGGCTTCGGTGACAACATAGTCGCCATACTGCATGGCTGTTTTAGTAGCCATAATTGAATTACAACCATGGGCAATATTGGCAAACGGGCCACCATGTATAATGGCCGGGCAACCTTCAAGGGTTTGTACCAGGTTGGGCAGTATTGCATCTTTTAATAAAGCGGTTATCGCCCCGGTAACACCCAGGTCTTTGGTAGTAAATGGTTCGCCTGCAAAAGTAAATCCGAGTAACATATCATCTATCCGCTTACGCAGATCTTCAATTCCTTCCGAAAGGCAAAGCACGGCCATCAGTTCGCTGGCCGGTGTAATTACAAATCCTGTCTCAGAAGGAATACCGTTATTGGGACCGTCAAGTGCTGTAACTATTTTGCGTAACACCCGGTCATTAACATCGAGGCAACGATTCATTAAAACGGTTTTTATTCCTTCGGGTTTGCCCCGGTTATAAAAACGGAAATTATCCATCAAAGAAGCCAGTGTATTATTGGCTGCAGTGATTGCATGAAAGTCGCCGGTAAAGTGCAGGTTTATTTCTTCCATGGGAATTACCTGTGAATACCCGCCGCCGGCTGCGCCGCCTTTCATACCCATGCATGGGCCCAGCGAAGGTTCACGAAGGGCCAACACTACTTTTTTATTTAATCTTTTTAATCCATCTGCAAGGCCTATCGAAGTCGTGGTCTTACCAACACCTGCCTTGTTTGGTGTAATTGCTGTTACCAGTATTAACCTGGACGCTGCAATTTTTTTTTCATCAAAGCTGTCAATATTTATTTTGGCTTTGTAATGACCATAAGGCTCCAGCAATTCATCAGGCAATCCCATTTCTGCAGCAATTGATGTTATCGGCAGGCACGGCGTTTCCTGTGCTATTTCATAATCTGATTTCATAATAATATATTAACCGTAAAAAAAAGACCAGGCAAAAAATAATGCAGGAGTAATTTGCATCTTCTAAAATTAAGGACTCCTGATTTTATTCAGAAATAAAAATGATTGTAATCATTGCACGGGCTAGAAATATTTGTTCAATCCTGTTAAATCTCTCCCGTTTTGTTTACAAGATATAAAACCAGTACCTTACTATTATGCTTCGCCTGATCTGGAAAATTTACTGGAAATTATCGGGTTGGAAAATTGCCGGTGATTTTCCTTACCAATATAAAAAGATGGTGCTGGCCGTGGCGCCACATACCAGCTGGATTGATGTATTGGTGGGCTTTGCTGCACGCAATGAATTAAAAATAACCCACGCAAAATTTTTAGGAAAAAAAGAATTATTTGTCTGGCCCCTGGGCTGGATATTAAAAAAGCTGGGCGGCACACCGGTTGACCGCCATAGTAAACAAGGTATGGTAGAACAGGTTGCCGGGCTATTTACTGCCAATGAAAATTTTTTATTGGGCATGGCGCCGGAAGGAACCCGTAAACGGGTGGATAAATTACGTTCCGGATTTTATCATATTGCAAAACTGGCGCAGGTGCCCATACTTCCTATTGGTTTAGATTTTGAAAACAAAAGATTGGTAGTTGGCCAGGCTTTTTTTACCAGCGATGATGAAGTGGCTGATTTTAATAAGATCATTGATTTTTATGCCAACATAAAAGGAAGAGAGCCTTTGGGAGACCTGCGTCATCTAAAAACAAAAACCTGATTAAAATACTATAAGGTCTCCCCATCACACTACATCGGGCGGCAGGCCTTATAGGTTTGTACAGCATTCATTTATTTCCGGGCACTGGCCACAAGCGTATTGTTTGTAACAATTGATGCCAGTTGGCGGCCATTCGGAAGTTCAGAGGATGAATAGTACAGTTTAAAAACAGCATTGTTGTTTTTCTTTAGTCCCATAATTTCTTTTACAGGGCAGCTCATGGCAGAAACAGCCGAAGAGGCATCGTTAAAACGCCATTCTTTTATAAGCTTGTCCTGTGCGTCTTTAATGATAACTACCCTGTTCTTACCTACTCTGCCGCAGTGATAATACCGGATAATCAACCTGTCGTCGGGTAAACCCTGATTCAGCTGCAGGGTCTTTACTGTATTTAGGTCTTTCCCAAATTGCTGCAGTAACAATTTCCCGTTCAGGGAAATTTCAAAACCCTCTCCGCCAAAATTTGATGAAAAAGAAAGAAGCGCTGCTGCAGTGGCAACAAGCATCATGGCTTTACTGATGATTAATTTCATGGCTTTATTTTTTTAATGATGAAATAAAAAGGCCGTATATAACTGCTTTACCATACAAAGGAAGTGTTGTGGTTGGCAGAATTAAAATCCCTTTGACGAAAGGATTGGGATACTTGATGTATAACCTAATCCGGGTGAAATTCTGCCCCCTGCCTGCATTTTAATCATCTTTTAACCTGATATTGGTCACCTTTTAAAAACCGCTGACTCAGTAATTTGTACCATTATATAAACTACTATAAATTAAGTTTATGGAAACTACTGTTGCTCCCGGCAAAACTGCCGGCCTTACATCAAAAAAAACCTCTCCTTTTAGCATTATGGATGGCAACGAAGCTGCGGTACATATTGCTTATAAAACAAGTGAAGTATGTGCCATCTATCCCATCACCCCATCTTCGGCCATGGGCGAATTTGCCGATGAGTGGAGCAGTGATAATAAGGAAAATATTTTTGGGGAAGTACCAAAGATTATAGAAATGCAAAGCGAAGCAGGCGCTGCCGGCGCCATACATGGTGCGCTGCAGGGTGGTGCGTTGGCTTCTACTTTTACCTGCTCACAGGGTTTATTACTGATGATCCCCAACATGTATAAAATAGCAGGCGAATTAACGCCAACGGTTTTTCATATTGCGGCAAGGTCGTTGGCAACACATGCACTCTCTATCTTTGGCGACCATAGTGATGTGATGGCTGTCCGTTCCACCGGTTTTGCCATGTTGTTTGGCAACAGCCCTCAACAGGCACATGATATGGCGATGATCGCTACAGCAGCAACATTAAGATCCAGTATTCCCTTCTTAAATATTTTTGACGGTTTCCGTACTTCGCATGAATTGAATGAAGTTGAGCTTATTCCTGATGAGATCATTAAAGCAATGATCAATATGGATGATGTGGCCCGGCTCCGGCTTCGTGCATTAAATCCCGGAAACCCTTTTATCCGTGGTACAGCACAAAATCCTGATGTATTTTTCCAAAGCCGCGAAGCTTGTAATGAGTACCACTGGAAAGTTCCTGATGTGGTGGAAGCTACCATGCAAAAATTTGAACTGCTTACCGGCCGGGCTTACAAACTATTTGAATATTATGGCCATGCCGAAGCAGAAAATATCATCATCATCATGGGTTCGGGCACCGGGGCTGTTCACGAAACCGTGGATCACCTGAACAGTAAAGGAGAAAAAACAGGATACCTGCATGTGCATTTATACCGGCCATTTTCTGTAAAACATTTTATCAATGCTTTGCCAAAAGCAGTAAAACACATTGCTGTGCTGGACCGTTGCAAAGACACCGGCTCTATCGGCGAACCATTGTATATGGATGTGATCAATGCCTTACATGCAGGATGGAAATATCCTATGCCCGAGGTGATCGGTGGCCGCTATGGCCTGGCTTCAAAAGAATTCACTCCTGCCATGGTAATGGCGATATTCAATGAACTGAAAAAAGATGATCCGAAAAATGGTTTCACTGTCGGCATTGAGGATGACATCACTCATACCAGCCTGGATTATGATAAATATTTTTCCCTGGAAGACCAACATCTTTTCCGTGGACTGTTCTTTGGATTGGGCGCCGATGGCACAGTGAGTGCAAATAAAAACACCATTAAAATTATTGGCGATACAACCAATGATCATGTACAGGGTTATTTTGTGTATGATTCTAAAAAATCAGGATCACTTACCGTTTCACATTTAAGGTTCAGTGAAAAACCAATCCGTTCAACCTATCTTATCAACGCTGCCAATTTTGTGGCCTGTCATCACTTTCATTACCTGGAAAAATATGACATACTGAAAGATGTACAGCATGGCGCAACTTTTTTACTGAATGCACCATATGCAAATGAAGAAGTGTGGCATTACCTGCCCCGGGATATACAGAAAGAAATAATAGAGAAACAGCTTAAATTTTATGTGATCAATGCATCAAAAGTTGCCAAAGAAACAGGTATGGGTTCAAGGATCAATTCTATTTTACAAACCTGTTTTTTTGCGATCTCCAATGTAATACCAAAAGAAGAAGCCATCAGCTATATAAAAAAAGCTATCCAAAAATCCTATGGCAGAAAAGGCGAAGTAGTGGTGCAAAAGAATTTTGATGCAGTGGATAAGACATTGGAAAATTTATCGTTGATCGATTACTCTCATTTTGACATTGGTAATAAAGAAACAGAACCTGCTATCTCTGGCAATGCACCGGATTTTGTACAACAGGTATTGGCAAAAATTATTGCCGGCGAAGGAGATTCTTTGCCCGTTAGCGCTTTCCCCGCTGATGGTACTTATCCTTCTGCCACTACCCGTTACGAAAAACGAAATATTGCCGACCAGGTACCGGTATGGGATCCTCAATTATGTTCCCAATGTGGTAAATGTTTCTTTGTTTGTCCGCATGCTGCCATCAGGCCAAAAGTTTATAACAATGACCTGTTGGCAAATGCCCCAGATTTTTTCAAACACACAGCCCCTGTTGGAAAAGAATTTTTTAAAGACACAGAATCTTACACCCTACAGGTTGCAGTGGAAGATTGTACCGGTTGTAATCTTTGTGTAGAAGCATGTCCTGTTGAAAGTAAAACTCAGCCCGGCCATAAAGCCATCAATATGCAGGAAGTGCTGCCACTGAAAGCAACTGAAAAACAAAACTGGGATTTTTTTATTTCATTGCCCGATATTGACAGGACCAGGGTAAACCGGAATACGGTAAAAGGTTCGCAGTTACTTGAACCATTGTTTGAATTCTCCGGTGCATGCAGTGGCTGTGGAGAAACCCCTTATTTAAAATTACTCACCCAATTGTTTGGCGACAGGATGATCGTTGCCAATGCAACGGGCTGTTCTTCCATTTTTGGAGGTAACCTGCCCACAACACCGTGGAGCAAGAATGAACAGGGCCTTGGCCCGGCGTGGGCCAACTCTTTGTTTGAAGACAATGCAGAGTTTGGGCTTGGTATTAAGTTAGCTACCGACATGAAACGGAATTACGGAATTTCATTATTAAAATCCTTACGGGAAGAAGTTGGTATGGAACTTACAGATGCAATACTCAATAATGTAGAAGCCAATGAAGCAGAAATAATTCAGCAGCGAAAAAATGTAAATGAATTAAAAAGATGTTTAAAAAATATTGATAAGCCTGAAGCCGGATTATTATTACAGATAGCAGAATTTTTGGAACATAAATCCATGTGGATCGTTGGCGGCGATGGCTGGGCCTATGATATTGGTTTCAGCGGGCTGGATCATGTACTATCAACCGGCGAAAACATCAACATCCTTGTGCTGGATACTGAAGTGTATTCCAATACCGGCGGGCAAAAATCCAAAGCATCACCTATTGGAGCCAGTGCCAAGTTTTCAATCAAGGGAAAGACCACCGGTAAGAAAGACCTTGCCATGCAGGCCATAGCACATGGTACTGCATTTGTAGCAGAAATTGCTATGGGAGCTAATGATGTGCATGCATTAAAAACCATTTTAGAAGCCGAAGCTTATCCGGGTCCTTCAATCATTATAGCCTACAGTCATTGCATTGCACACGGTTATGATATGTGCCATGGTTTAGACCAGCAGGACCTTGCAGTTAAGTCCGGTTACTGGCCATTGTTCCGTTACAATCCTATGAAAGAACAAGGCAATCGTTTTGTGTTGGATAGTAAAGATCCATCCATTCCATTAGATGAATTCCTTTATCACGAAAACCGTTTTGCCACCATAAAAAATAATTATCCTGAAAAAGCCGTAGAATTTTTGTCCATGGCCAACGAAGGGATGAAGCATCGTTGGGAAAGATTACAGGCATTAAAGGCATTGTAGTTTTGTGTTGTTTAACTTTTGAATGTAAATTGTAACCCGGGAAATTCTGAACCCGTAAGTTCAACCCGGGTTACAGTTTACATTTTTTATTATAAAGCGAAACAAGCGGCAGTAGCAAACTGAAAGAGCTGTTGTAAAATAACAGAAAAAGAAATGCCGGACAGATAGAAAAATATGTTGCAAAATAAAACACCACCCCGCCCACTCATAAAAAAAAATTTTTCTACGCTGCAGGTGTTCCTGTTTCCTGCATTGCTTTATTCACTTTTTCGAAACCTTGGTGTACAAAAAGAATTCATTCAAAAAAATATAACTCCCCAATTAGAAGAAGCAAGTAAAATAAATGATGGCAGCCTGGATGAAAATGATTTGAAAAAGATTACCGGTTATTATGGCCTGGCTGTACCTGCTATTTTGGGGGAGGCCTTTTGTGCACTAAGGGGAACAAAGATGAGTGATAGAGAACGTATGGCCAGTACCAGCCAGGGCGGAATGACGGGCCTTGGTGATGATTTTTTTGATAAACAAAGATTATCAGAAGCCGGGTTGAAGGATTTTATTGAAAGGCCGGAATTATTTAATGGTAATACCTCCAGTGAAAGATTATTCCTGAATTTTTATAAGGCTGCATTAGCTAATGCACCACAGCCAACACAGACGCAGCAACAGATATACCGGGTGTTTCATGCACAGTTGCTCAGTAAACAGCAGGCAAAGCCAGGCTTATCATACGAGATAATTAAAGACATCACGTTGCGAAAAGGAGCCGAGTCGTTACTTTATTACCGCACTGTTTTTGAAAACCCTTTTAAAAAGGGAGAAGAAAAAATGTTGTATTGCCTTGGCGGTTTGATGCAGTTGAGTAACGATATTTTTGATGTGTATAAAGATCATAAAAACAGCATAAGCACCCTTGTAACAATAGCTTCAAAAATTAATGAATTGCGTTTATTATATTCGGCGCTTTTACAAATAGGAATTGAAGCAGCATATAAATCGGGTTACCCAAAAAAAAATGTCAGAAAATTTTTGGGCATTATTTCCATTGGCATCTTTAGCCGCTGTTATGTTTGTTTGGATCAGCTGGAAAAAAATGAAAAGAGGTCTGGTAATGTTTTTGATCTTAAACAGTACCAGCGAAAAGACCTGATATGTGATATGGATACAGCTGCCAATAAATGGAGATCGCTGAGGTATCATTTAAAGATAACAAAATAGAACGCTGATGACACGGGTTTTACAGATTTTCACTGATCCGCTTTAAATCCGTTGTTTCAGCGTCATCTGCGTTCTATCAAACCGCAGCAATTAAACCCCTCACTAAATTAATTTCAAATCCTTTCTGCAATAAATGATCCTGCAGCTTCCTTTTCTTAATAAAAATATTTTTTTCAGCTTTCAGTGTTTTTAATTTCTGATTAGCCAGTTTTTGCAATGTTTTATTGTACTCTGTTTCATTAATAACAGCCAGTGCTTTTTTTATACAATACTCACTTACCTGTTTTTGTTTAAGAGAATATTTAATTTTAACCCTGCCCCATTGTTTTATCCTGAATTTGCCTCCGGCGTATTGGATGGCAAAGCGTTCTTCATTTAAATAATTTTCTTCTATCAGGTTTGACAGCGATTCTTCTACTTCTTTTTTATGCAGGCCAAAGCTATACAGTTTTCCCTTTACTTCGCTGTGGCATCGCTCCTGGTAGGCACAGTACTGTTTCGCTTTTTGCAGGGCTTCTTCTTTTAAAAAACAGGGTTTATTCATCCGGGTACAAAAATAGGATTGGTCTTCATGAAAAACTAATCAAATGTGCATTGCTTATCCCGGGAAAACGAATACAGAATCTTAATATAAAAATTTATCTTCATGCAGAGAAAATTCCCGTATATCTTTTTTTGTAAACACTTCAATTAATATTCAATTATGAAATATTGTAAGCTTTCAGTTTTTGTAATTACTTTCTTTTGGGTGTCAACCCTTCAGGCACAACAAACAGAAACTCCTTTTAAGATCAATACAAAAACCTTTAATCCGGCTACATTATTATGGTATACGGCTCCTGCAAAAAAATGGGAAGACGCCTTGCCCGTTGGTAACGGCCGCCTCGGTGCCATGGTTTTTGGAAAGAACGGAGAAGAACGTATCCAGTTAAATGAAGAAACCTATTGGTCTGGCGGGCCATATTCAACCGTAGTAAAAGGTGGGGCTAAGGTTTTACCTGAAATACAAAAACTGGTATTTGAAGAAAAATATTTAGCGGCACATAATTTATATGGCCGCCATTTAATGGGCTACCCGGTGGAGCAAATGAAATACCAGTGCCTTGCCAACCTCCATTTATTTTTTAAGAACCAGGATAGTGTTACTGATTATAAAAGATGGCTTGACCTGGAGAATGGGATTTCCGGTGTTTCTTACACTGCTGATGGAGTCACTTATCAACGGGAGGTATTGGCATCGGCACCCGACCAGGTAATTGTTGTTCGCATTACAGCCAATAAACCCGGCAGTATTTCTTTTACCGCCAACCTGCGGGGAGAAAGAAACCAAACACATTCCAATTATGCAACCGATTATTTCAGGATGGATCCTTATGGCAATGACGGCTTGGTTCTCACCGGCAAATCGGCCGACTACATGGGTGTGGAAGGTAAGATGAGATACGAGGCAAGAATAAAAGCAGTACGGGATGGGGGCACCATGAAAACTGATGATGTAAACCTCATTATAGAAAATGCAAATGCTGTAACCCTTTATTTTGCTGCTGCTACCAATTTTGTGAATTACAAAGATGTAAGTGCAGATCAACATCAAAGAGTAATCAATTATTTCAAAGCCATTGAAAATAAAAATTACAATACCATTCTTACAGCTGCTGTTGGTGATTATAAAAAATACTTTGACCGGGTATCGCTGCAATTATCCAATACTGCCAATTCTTTTTTACCAACACCGGAACGGGTTAAAAAAATTCAAACAGAACCCGATCCATCCATGGCAGCGCTGAGTTATCAATTCGGCAGGTACCTGATGATCGGTTCTTCAAGGCCCGGAACTGAACCCGCCAACCTGCAAGGCATCTGGAACGACAATATGAATCCTTCCTGGGATTCGAAATATACCACCAACATCAATACTGAAATGAATTACTGGCCGGTAGAAAGCGGCAACCTTTCTGAATGTGCCGAACCATTGGTTAGGATGATCAAAGAATTAACCGACCAGGGTACACAGGTGGCCCGTGAGCATTACGGTGCAAGCGGATGGGTGTTTCACCAGAACACCGATTTATGGAGAGTGGCTGCACCAATGGATGGACCCACCTGGGGAACATTTACAGTTGGCGGAGCATGGCTCTGCACCCATATATGGGAGCACTATCAATACACAAGGGATAAAGATTTTTTAAAAGAAACGTATCCATTGATAGAAGGTTCGGTGCAATTCTTTATGGATTTTTTAGTGCCGCATCCCAATGGAAAATGGCTGGTCACCAACCCATCTACATCTCCGGAAAACTTCCCGGATGGTGGTGGTAACAAACCCTACTTTGATGAAGTAACCGGAGGATTTCGGGAAGGCACCACCATATGTGCAGGTTCTTCCATTGATATGCAGATCTTATACGACCTGTTTGGTTATTATCTTGAAGCTGCAAAAGTTTTAGGAAAAGAAGATGCTTTTGTTCAACAGGTTAAAGCAGCCCGTGAAAAATTAGTACCACCACAAATTGGTAAAGATGGTTCATTACAGGAATGGGCCGATGACTGGAAATCGTTGGAAAAAAATCACCGGCACTTTTCACACATGTATGGATTGTACCCCGGCAAAGTGTTGTACGAAAAAAGAACGCCGGCGTTGATTGAATCTTACAAAAAAGTATTGGAAGAAAGAGGCGATGCATCAACCGGTTTTTCAAGAGCCTGGAAGATGGCTTTATGGGCAAGATTGGGAGATGGCAACCGCTCCAATAAAATTTACAAAGGATATTTAAAAGACCAGAGTTGCACTTCGATGTTTGCATTATGCGGCAGGTCTTTACAGGTTGATGGTAATTTTGGTGTTACTGCTGCCGTTACTGAAATGCTGATGCAATCGCATGATGGCTTTATAAAATTATTACCGGCATTACCCGACGAATGGAGTGATGGTGAATTTAAGGGCCTTTGTGCCAGGGGCGCATTTGAACTGGATTTTGTCTGGAAAAATAAAATGCTGACACAATTGAAAATATTTTCAAAAGCTGGTGAAGTTTGCAAAATTGAATTGAAACCGGGCATGAAGATCAGCAGCAATGGCAAAAAGGTTGTCTTTACTAAACTTGCAAACGGGTTGATAGAATTTAACACGGTGAAAGGAGCTGTATACCTTGTTAACTAATCTCATTTTCCTGAATAAGATCAACATATTGCTTTATAAAACCTGATTGGGTCAGTTTTTCTTCCTGGAAAACGCAGCCTGCAACATCACGGCAGAAGTATAAAGGATAACAATGATAACTATCCAGCGCAATGTATCCAACGGTAATGACTTAACGATGAACGCAGCGATCAAAACGGCTACCATGCCCGGTATTGCCATGGCCACAGCGGCTTTCCGGTTATAGGCCCCTTCTTTTATAAATTTAACAGAAGCCGGCGGCATTAAAAAAGCACAGGAACCCATCATGATTGGAAAGGCCACGAGTGGCGATAGGCCCAATGCAAAAACCAAAGCCATGCATGGAGCATAAAGTCCAATGCCCGCAGTCATCAGGGCGCCTAAAATAAAATTAACAAAAACAGCAATGGCAAGCTTCACATTATGCAAACCAATATCAGTTCCGCCACCCTGGATCCAGTTCATTTTACCGGCAAACATAAAACCGGCCGTAATGAACAAGGCGATCCCCATGGTTAATCGAATCTTTTTTTCAGATAATTTTGAAACAATACCCGCACCCAATATAGCGCCGGCTGCTGCAGCAAGAAGCATCAGTATCAACGTGACAGGTTCAACCTCAATAACCGTAATAAAAATAATGGCCTGGATCAAAACAGGAAGTGTATTGGCAACATTGAGGGTACCCGGCAGAATCCGGTCTTCTGTTTGTTTGGTGAACTTTAATAAGGCAGTTTGAGGTGCAAAAGCACCAATGCCTAATACATCAAAAAAATTAACTACAAAACCTATCAGGCCTGTCTTTACCCAACTCACAGGTTCAAGGTTTTTCTTATGTTTTAAAAAATCTTTGATTAAAACAATACTGTACCAGGTAGTTAAAATGGCCAGGGAAATCCAAACGAATGTTATCATGCTTTTCTTAGTTTAGGTGTTGGGATTGGGTAACAATAATTCAGTCATCTGTTACCTTTACATCCATATAAATTATATCAAATTACTTCAAAAGAATAACAAATTTTATGTTTAACTTTCAACACCCTTAAAAAGGGTATACGCCCGTTATTTTCTTTTATTAAGGGGCAAGTATTTATTTCCACCAAAATCTACAACATGAATCGTAAACTTTCATTCGCACTGGTTTTTATCCTCATCGTTTTTTGCTTCAGCAACAGCTTTGCCCAAACAAAAAAATTAACCTTAGAAGATATTTATACCAATAATGTATACCGGGCAAAGGGGTTTGGGCCAATCAGGTGGATGAAAGACAACAAAGGTTATTCTACCCTGGAGAATAATGCAGAGACAAAAGGAAATGACATAGTAGTGTATGATGCTGAAAGCGGAGCAAGAAAAGTTTTGGTGAATGCCAAGCAACTGATTCCCGCCGGAACAAATAAACCGCTATCCATTGCCAATTATATATGGAGTGATGATAACAGCAAACTATTGATCTTTACCAATACCCGTAAAGTGTGGCGGCAAAATTCAAGAGGCGATTACTGGGTACTGAATCTTGCTGATGGCAAACTGAAACAGCTTGGCATAGGACTTGAAGAAGCCACACTCATGTTTGCCAAGTTTTCGCCAGATGGCGGAAGAGTAGCCTATGTAAGCAAGTTGAATATTTATGCAGAAGATATTGCAACCGGTGTAATTACTAAATTAACGAAAGATGGAGGCGACAATATTATTAACGGAACATTTGATTGGGTGTATGAAGAAGAGCTGGACTGCCTGGATGGTTTTCGCTGGAGCCCCGATGGAAAAAATATTGCTTACTGGCAATCGGATACAAAAGGTGTTGGCACATTTTACATGATCAACAATGTTGATTCCAATTATTCAAAACCAATTCCATTGCCTTATCCAAAAGTAGGCACAGCAAACTCTGCCGTTAAAGTTGGTGTCATCTCTGCCGCAGGCGGAAAAACAAAATGGTTTGCAGTGCCCGGCGATCCCCGCAATAACTATATTGCCAGGATGGAGTATATACCCGGTTCTGATGAAGTGATGATACAGCAACTGAACCGTTTACAAAATACCAATACGGTTTGGGTGGGAAGCACGAAAACCATGGCGCTTAAAAATATTTTGACTGATAAAGACGAAGCATTTTTAGATATACACGATAACATTGTTTGGCTTGATAATACAAAAGCATTTACATGGACCAGCGAAAAAGATGGCTGGATGCATTTGTATAAAGTATCCCGTGATGGAAATGAAATGAAACTCATCACCAAAGGAAATTTTGATGTGGTGAATATAAACTGCATCGATCCGGTTGGCGGCTTTGTGTATTATATTGCTTCGCCTGAAAATTTTACACAACGCTATTTGTACCGCAGCAGGTTGGATGGAAATGGTGAAGCAGAAAGAGTTTCGCCGGCAAATATGTCCGGTCAGCACAGTTACCAGATATCTGCCGATGCAAAATATGCCATTCATAGTTTTGAGAATGCAACAACACCAAAGCGTATCTCATTGATCAATCTAAATACACACCAGGAAATAAAACTACTGGAAGACAATGCCGCTTTAAAAGCGAAAATAAATGAGCTGGGTTTGCGTAACAAAGAATTTTTTAAAGTAGATATTGGAGATGTGGTATTGGATGCCTGGATGATAAAACCCATTAATTTTGATCCGCAGAAAAAATACCCTCTTTTATTTCATGTGTATGGAGAGCCTGCTGGTTCTACCGTGCAGGACAATTGGGGAACCGGTGATAACCTCTGGCACCAATACCTAAGCAATCAATTGGGTTATATTGTTATAAGCATAGACAACCGTGGCACCCGTGTACCCCGTGGTCGTGATTTCAGAAAATCTATTTACCGCCAGATTGGTTTAATGGCTGCCGATGACCAGGCGAAGGCTGCTAAAAAAATTGTTGCTACCTATTCTTATGTAGATGAAAAACGTATTGGCATCTGGGGCTGGAGCGGTGGCGGACAAATGAGTTTGCATTGTATGTTCCGTCATGCCGATGTTTATAAAACCGGTATCGCTGTTTCCTTTGTTTCCTTACAAACCCTGTATGATAATATTTACCAGGAACGATACATGGGTTTACCAAATGATAATGTTGCAGGATACCGGGATGGTTCACCATTAACACATGCCGGTAAGCTGGAGGGCAACCTGATGATCATTCATGGCACCGGCGATGACAATGTGCATTACCAGAATTTTGAAATGCTGGCAAATGAGCTGATCAAAAATAACAAACTGTTTACGATGTTATCTTACCCCATGCGGGACCATGGTATCAGCCAGGGAAAAAACACCACCCTGCATATGCGGCGCAGCATGGAAAAATTCTGGAAGGATAATTTGTAAGTAACCACAAAGGCTACAATGTTTTTTCACAGAGCACACTAAAGTCCTTTGTTTTTTTTGTGCAATCTTAGTGTTGCTTTGTAGTAAAATATCACGTATCTTAACAAACAATATGAGCACATATCCCAGCATATTCAACGATGTCATCGGCCCGGTAATGAGGGGGCCATCCAGCTCGCACTGTGCTGCATCATTACGCATTGCCCGTTTGTGCAGAGATTTAATGGATGAAAATATCAAAGACATTTTAATTGAATTTGATCCCAACGGTTCACTGGCCACCACACACAAAAGCCAGGGATCGGATATGGGATTGTTTGGCGGTTTTTTAGGATGGGAAGCCCATGATCAACGACTTCCCGAGTCTGCTAAATTTATTGTAACTGCCGGCATCAATGTTACCATCAATATTGTTGATATTGGCAACGGCCATCCAAACCTGTATAAAATAACTTTACACAATAATAAGGAAACAAGAAAGTTAACCGCCATCTCCACCGGCGGCGGCATGATAGAAGTGATTGCCATTGATGATATACCTGTTTCCATGGCAGGGGATTATTTTGAAACTTTAATTTATTGCAGGGAACCCAAAAGCATCATGCAGTATTTAAAAGCCTCTGTTTCCTGTGATGATATAGAATTTCACAAAGGCGAAAAAGCTTTTATAGAAATTAAGTCGCAGGCTTTTTTGGATGAAGGCATTTGTAAAGAGCTGCAGGCAATGGAAGGCGTTTCGTTCATCAAACAACTGCAACCTGTTTTACCGGTAATGGCCCGGAAGAATTTACAGGTGCCCTTTATTACCTGTAATGAGATGATGGAATACAATGCCGGTAAAAATAAAGCCCTGTGGGAGCTGGCTGTTGATTACGAAATGGCAAGAGGGAATATTTCTGCAGCAGAAGTATTTGAAAAAATGCGGGGTATCATTCACATCATGGGCAATGCCATTCAGATGGGTTTAAAAGGCACACATTATGAAGATCGTATTTTAGGAAGCCAATCGGTACAATTTAAAGAAAAGCTGGAGGCAAATAAATTAATTGGCGGCGAAACCAACAACCGAATTATCATGTATGTAAGTGCCATGATGGAAGTAAAAAGTTCGATGGGTGTAATAGTGGCCGCACCTACTGCCGGAAGCTGCGGTGCATTACCGGGAGCTTTGTTTGGCACAGCCCACTCTATGCAGTTGCACGAAGTTGAATTGGTGAAAGCGATGTTGTCTGCCGGGTTGATTGGCGTATTTATTGCGGCACACGCTACATTTGCCGCAGAGGTTGGTGGTTGTATGGCCGAAACCGGATCGGGTGGAGGCATGGCAGCAGCAGCTATAGTAGAAATGAAAGGTGGCACATTGCAACAATCCATTGCGGCTGCTTCATTGGCTTTGCAAAATTCGCTGGGTATTATTTGTGACCCTATTGGAAACAGGGTAGAAGCTCCCTGTTTAGGAAGAAATGTAATGGCTGCAACCAATGCAGTATCCTGTGCCAACATGGCTTTATCAAATTACGAACAATTGATTCCTTTGGATGAAGTAATAGAAACCATGAAAGCTGTTGGCGATCAGATCCATCATACTTTACGGTGCACCAATCTCGGCGGACTCTCTATTACCAATGCCGCTAAAAAAATTGAAGCTATGCTGGAAGAAGTGCCCGGTAAATTTTTTAAGAGTTGCTGATCAGATATAATGTCATTTTCTTTTTTGAGTTCATAAAAATTTTAATTTGATATTTAGTCAACCTTTTGCAGTATGACATTTTATAAACTCATTATCAGTTACCTGCTTACTACCTTGGTTTTTTTTGCTGTGGATATGGCCTGGCTCGGCTTTATTGCAAAAGGGCTGTACAAAAAATACCTGGGTGGTTTTTTAAGCGATCAAGTAAACTGGACTGCTGCCATAATTTTTTATTTACTTTTCATAGTTGGCATTTTTTATTTTGCCATCTTGCCGGCTGTTGAAAAAAACTCAGTAGTCAAAGCAATTATAAACGGCGCCCTGTTTGGCATTTTTACCTATGCCACCTACGACCTTACCAATTTAGCCACCCTAAAGGGCTGGCCCCTGCCCATTGTTTTTATAGACATCGCCTGGGGTGCCCTGCTTACCGGCCTTGTAAGTACCGCCGGTTTTTATATTGTAAAATGGGTTGGGTAAATGTTACCTGTTTTTATATATTGCGTTATCATTCTTTTTATTTATGCAACAGGTTGGTTTATTGCTGCCATAATAAAAAAGAGAAATGATATTGCAGATATCGCCTGGGGCATTGGCTACATCATTATATGCGGTTATCTTTTTTATACTTATTCTGCTCCCCCGGTTATAATTCTTTTATATACGCTTGTAACTGTATGGGGCTTACGGTTGAGTCTGTATATTTATACCCGTAATAAAAATAAAACAGAAGATTTTCGCTACAAACAATGGAGAGAAGAATGGGGAAAGTCATTTTATTGGCGCAGTTACTTACAGGTTTTTTTATTGCAGGGGTTGATCCTGCTAATCATTCTTTCTCCGGTAATACACGCTGCTGTTGAAGTTTCAGGTTCCTGGAATATATTTACCTGGATTGGATTGATATGCTGGTTGATTGGTTTTTATTTCCAGGCCCTGGCCGATAGGCAACTGGCTGTTTTCAAAAAACAATCAAAAAATGAAGGCGCCATCATGCAAACAGGTTTGTGGAAATACTCCCGCCATCCCAATTATTTTGGTGAGATCCTGATGTGGTGGGGGATTTTTATAATTACAATTCCTTTTGACAATAGTTTTTATTTTATCCTCAGCCCACTTACCATTACATTGCTGCTGGTCTTTGTTTCAGGAATACCCATGCTGGAAAAAAAATACAAATACAATCCGGATTTTGAATCATATAAAAAAAGAACCAGTGCATTGATACCAATGCCGCCACGAAAATAAATTGAAGCTATGCCGGAAGAAGTACCTGGTAGATTTTTTAAGCGTCGTTAGTTATCAATAATTTTCCACTTTCTGTATAAACGAATAATCCCACAAAGGCACGAAGCACACAAAGAAGAAAATTACTTTGTAAGCTTTGTGGAAGATAAATTAAAGGAGCTTAATTTTCTTTTTTAAGTTTTTTGTTTTTATCCGGGTTTACAAAAAAGATGACCGGCTCACTTCTTCCTTCACCATTGCTATCGGTTTGTGTTACAGGATTACCTGCTTTATCCAAAGATTGAATGGTCCAGATAAATGTGGGGAGTTTTCTTGTTGCATTACTGTCTACAGGAGCAAAAGATAACTGTGGCTGCCATATATACTGTGTAGCGGATAATATCTCTTTATCTAACAATGGTTGATTACTCCTCAACGCCTGCACCGGGCTTTGTGTAGATAATACTTCAAATACCTGAAGGCGGTAGGTTACCGGCGATTGTGGCCTTGGTACAACGGATGTCCATCGGAATGTGATAGCTGTTTGCGCCATCTTTGCATCCAGTACTTCTTCATTATAGGGTTTCATTAAGATCGGAAGCTGTGTAGTGGCTAAGTAAAAATTCTTGCATTGAGCGGTTCCCAGTTCCACATAGTCTGCCGGTCGCACGGGCTGCACACAAAGGATATAATTATCTGCAGGCAGTTTACCTGTTCTTTGCAACGAGGTTTTATATTTCCCTGTAAACATCATATACTCTAAAGGCACAACATCATTGGCGAATAAAATGGTGGTGCCTGAGGGATTGCTTGTGAACACGGGAATCTTTGCAAGGTCAGCAGAACCAATGACCGTACCATCAAGTGTTTTTATCTCCGCTTTTAATTTGAATATCCCTGCAACAGCGCCTGGAGCGCTTAATATCAATGTAAGCACTTCTCTCCTGTTGCCCCATTCTGATAATTGTGCAGGTGGTTGTGCCGCTAATATCAAATTTGAATTTATCTGTGCTGCTGCTGCAGTAAAAATAAATGCCGGTATGATAAATAATAAACCCTTTTTCATCACTTTTGTTTTTTTGTATCAAAACTATATTGAAATCCTGTTCTGCTCATGCTCTCCAGGTAATTAGCTCCGTTTGGTATTATTTCATTTCCGTATTTAAAATAGTTGCTGGTTAGGAAAGTATTCCAGCTCAGCTTCTTTGTTATTTTAAAGTCTACGTTGCAGGAAGCAATAAGATTGTTGTTACTGCTGAAGCTATTCAGTTTACCCAATGTGTATTGAAGCTGCCCTCTCAACCGCAGTTTCTTTTTGGCTGCTGTCATGCTCAATGCGCTGCTGACGGTGAACAAAGTTATTTTTGCCAGCGGTACATCATTATAAAAATACAATACGCTGAAGTCGGGTGAAATGTCTTTTTCTATATACGTGGGCACATAAGTCAATAGCGCTGTATGTGTGTTGTTGGATGTGGTAAGTCCCGACATCACATCACGTTCATCGTACTTGCTGTAATTATAACTTAAGCTTAGCAGGTGAATTATTTTTTTTCCGGTCCAGGTAAATCCTGGATTAAATCCCAGGTCGTTACTTACATTTTTTATACCAAACGGGTTAATGCCGCTGGCAGATTGAAAACCAAAATTATTATAGTTCACATTCAGGCTCCAGTGCTCATTGAATTGTGTGAACCAGTTCAGGTTGCCAATAAACTGGCTCGCTTTCAGTGCTGTGTTCTTTACATTATTTACCCTGCGGCCTGCACTGGCCACCACGTTCATCTTATAACTGCCAGTTTTATTTTTCCAGGCATAGAACCTTGTGTTGATGGTATAATCAAGCCTGTCGGATTGCTGGTAAGGAAAGCCAACTGTTTGAAAACCTGCACCCAGGTATTTGGCCATTATGCCTATATCAAAGTTTGTTGATTTTTTTCCGGCAGAAACCTGGCCGGCAAAATCGGTAATAGTTGAAGTGTGTGCTTCAATAAATGGTTTAAGCCCTTTTAAAACAGGAGAAAGTGGTGTTGCTACATCTTTGGTAAATGTTGATTGTGCGCCTTCGGCCTTAAAGTAAATTCCTTTCTCCACATAAACATCCGCTACTATACTTATTACAACTCCTTCCTGCGGACGTATGGTAAGTGGTGGTGGTGCAGATGAGGTTGGCACATCTCTTCCTTTGGCAAAATTCAATGCAAATAAATACTGGCCTTCTTTTTCTGTGCCCAACTGCAGCATCCAGTTTTTACGCTTGTAAGCTCCGGTAACTGTAGGTGGGCCGGAAAAATAATTAACCCCTTGCTGCGAAACGCCGGTAAAGAATTTAATGAGATAGGTCTTCGGCCTCAGGTCAAACCCAACACCAAACACACCAATATCACCCGTGGAGAGATCAGAGTATTTTAAATATTGGGTGCCCAATTGTAACTCGGCCCATTTATATTTTGGATTTATTCCAAAATTATTCATCGGGTTGGTGATGAACTGCCCGAAGTTGTGATTTTTAATGCCTGCATAGGGCCCGGCGAAATTTGTAGGTATGGCTGCAAAATTAAAATTGAAGGGGAGGCTGAAATTTTTTCCAAACTTAAATGTGGGCGTAAAATTAAACCTCACCTGGTTCCATGGTTTACGGGGTGTATATCCTGTCCAGCCTGATGGGCTTCGGTTCAATCCATAGCCTTCATAGGTAACGCCCATGGTGCCGTTTACCGAAAAGCTTACGGGTTTTGTTTGTGCAAATGAAACATCCGCACAAACAAACACGATGAATAAAAGATGTACAATGATCCTGGGTTTCATATAATATATTCGTTATTGAGGTATGGTCACCGTCAACTGGCAATTGCAGGGTTTACCACCGCATGTGCCCGACAGATTATACGTATACGTGCCCGACTGCAGGAACGTGAAACTATAATTAGGCCCTGTTAAAACGGAAGTGACCCCTGTTGTATTGTTTGTGATGGTTACTGTTAACCCGGATGGCACACAGGTTTGTGATGCCGGTGTGCATTGGAAATTCGGATTTAATGTAACAGGTATATTTCCTTTCATCAATGTTATAGCGCCACCGCAGGCTACAGATTTTTGTCCGCCCTCGTATTTGAATACCGGATCCCATGCACAGTTACAAGGCTCACCATTATTGCCGCCGCCCGTTTCCTTACAATCCTTTCCATTATATGTTTTATAACAGATGGTGGTATCACACATTACGCAGGCAGTATCAGTGAATGTATAACGTAAACAATATTCAATAGTATCACAGCAACAGGCAATAGGACTTCGTGGCGGCAATGGTATGCTGAAACTTAAAGGCACGCCATTCGCAAAACTATAACCAAGGCTGTCTTTCCATTGTATCAAATGCGTGAACGGAACATTTGCCGGAACAGTATTAAAAGTAAGTGCACTGTTTGGATTGGTAATATTGCCAAACAGTTTTGGATCTTTTACACATACATCACAATCTTTCGGGTGCTTCACTTCAAAGTTTACCAACGACACAGTTACTTTGGTAAGCTTTGTTGGTCCTGCAGTAAGTGTTGCATTCACAGTAAGGATATCATTATTTACACTTTGTGTTGTTGCAATTTTTTTCAGCAGGTTTTTGCAGCATCCGCCTGGAGGAACTTCAGGTACCACTACTTCAACACAAACCGGGTTGCTTTCAACCGGGTTAATATTATAGCCGCCTGTTTTAGATTTTGCAATAAAACCAACAGTGTTACAATCCACCAGTCCATTACCCGTACCTGCAGGTATCTTGGTTTGAAAAGTAAATGTATACGTTGCGCCCGGCGCTAATGTATAAGTTGGGTTGAAAGTGAATTTAACCCCACCGTTGGATACAGCGCCTGTCCAAACTCCTGTATTGCAGGGCGTACCGGTTGCCGGCCATGTGGTGCATACATTTTGTGTGGTTGTGTATAAGGCGGTGTAATTAATATTGATGGGTGCCGTAAGCATCTGCATATTGAATTGGTTGCTTACCGAAGCAGATAACGGACTTCCTAAAATGGTGAGGTTGCCGATCGCAGGTACACGGTCGATCACCACTAAATTATCTACCGCAATGGTTCCGGTATTGCGTACAGTTATCTCCCAATCAACTGCTGTATTGGGATTACCTGTTGCACTGTTTGCAAAACTTCCGTTTAGATTTCCTTTTACTTTTTTGTCAATTCCTATTGCAGCAAATGCACAAATATTAAAGGATGTGTAACATACATACTGCGGATTGATAAGATTACCGCCCGACATGACAGACCAGAATACATTGGGGCCGCCAACAGCGCCGGGTTGCACCACTGCTTTAAAACATATCTTATACGTATTGGTGGCACTGACAGGTATGTTTGGCAAATTGAATTTTATATTACTGGCAGGAACAATAGTTGGATTTGGTGAGAACCCGGTATATACCACACTGGAAGTTATCGCCTGTAACCAGGCTGGCAATTGTATATTATATAGTCCGCCAATAAAAGCCGCATCGCCAATATTTTTGAATTCGTAACAAAGGTCGATCGTGTCACCTAAATTTTTACATCCCGGAATATACTGGTGGGCCTGGCAGTTCATATACGGTTGCGGATTGTAAATGATGACAGGATGCTGGTTTCCACCCGGGCCGCAGGGAATACAGGGTGATGGTGGCGCCACACAATTATAGGTTATGGATAAGCTGTCCTTGTATGGGGGATTGCCCGCAGGCCCGCTGCAGGAAGAAGTAAGATCATAATATAAATACAGGCTAATACTTTGCCCGGGTAATAAATTATTGATGGTATGATCAAACTTATTGGTGTTGGTTGCAGGTGCATTGTTATCTGTGGCCCCATTACCCACTAAAGGAAATGTGGAAGTGGGAGTGAGAGAACAGTTATAATATTTAATGCCGCAGCTCAATCCTGCCTGTGATGTGTTTTGCAAAACAGAATTAGGTGAATTCTTTAAATGCACCAATGGTAAGATATTGGTAGCCGTTAAATTCAGCGGAGCGTTTCCCGTGTTGGTAATATTGTAATAAAAATAAGTTGCGGTTGATGTGGATGAAACAGAAATATTTGCGGTTGCTGCAGGCACTGCCGGTATGGTAAAAGATGCAGGCAACGGACCAGCGATGGTACTGTTGGGTATATTGCATTTTGTTCCTTTAAAAGTTACATTACTCGTAAGTGTTTGCCCCAGCCCTGTATTACAGGGCAGCTTGACCACATAATAAAAACAATCGCTGGCGTATTGATTAAATGCCGGGGTATTGGGAGTGATGGTTGTACCCGAAAGTGTATAGGTATAAGCGCCTCCGGTTACCGATGTTATAGTACCCAATGCCGGAGAAAGATTTACGGTAAAGCTTGGATTCTTGATCTTAAAACAATCAGGATTATAATAACAAACCCGGTAAGTTATTTCTGCAGTCAATTGATTAAATGCCCAGAAGATATGGCTCATCGAAACATTGTTGTTCAAAATACCATTGGAAGAACAGCTTGCATTTTGTGTGGTTGCGAGGTTATCGGTGAGCACACCTGTGAATGTGGTTGGTTTTATTACACCGGTACAGGAATCAGGACAGTTATACTTAAAGCAAACATTAAAACTAATGGCGCCGGTATTGGTACAGGAAGATAAATTGCTGATGCTGATCGTAAGCTGTGAGCCGCTGTTTGAAATACTCATGCAGGCCGGTAAGCTGGTGGCACAACTGGCATCGTAACTAACCAGTGCAGCGTTATAATTAATAACAACCGTGGCGCTGGTAGTTGTATTCGTCCAGTTAAAAGATACATTTATCGGGAAGGTGGTCCCTAAATTATGCGCTGTTGGAAATGTAGGATCAGAAAGTGTAAATCCATTCACCTGCGCTTTTACATTACTGCCCAAAACAACCGCCGCTATTACCAGGAAAAGTCTGAAGTATTTATTTATCTGTTTCATAATAATTTTTTTTGGCTTTAAAAGGATCATTGTGCTTTTCTTTCTATTACATAACATTTGATCACATCACAGGCATGACAACAAAAATCCCAGATGGTATAGCGTATACAAACTTTTATTTTATCGCCACAACACTTTAAACTGCTGCCCGGCGGCACAGCAATCGGTAAAGAAAAACTATTGGCCTTGGGAGTTGGGTTTGGATTTGGATCCGGGTTTGGAATGCCAATGATCCCCTGTCCTGTATTCGTAACTCTTGCCGCATTATTTTTCGGATCACCGGGAGGCGGGGGCGGGGGTGCCGCAGTAGTACCGCAGGTTGTACATTTTTCAAGTCCGTTAGGATTGCCATTGTCTCCATGTCCGTCTCCTCCATTGCCATGGCCGTCGCAATCTTTTTGTACCGTACTGAGCCAGGTCCATTCCCTGCCAAAATTTATTCCGTTCAGTAACCCCGTTCCAAAACCTGTAAAAGCAGAGCTTGATGGTTTAATAAAATTTCCCCATTCTTTATTCTCTGCACATTTTACACAATTGCTGTCGCCGGTCTGTTCAATATTAAAGTAAACAAGCTCTACGGTTATTTTCTTAACCACATTTGGATTTAACCCGTTTAAAATACCCGACAACAAAATTTGTCCGCTTGTACTTGCGGTAGTGGTAAGCGTATCGTTTTTTATAGTTACGCCCAATGTCCTGCAGGGGTCGCAGGCGCATTTCAAAGTATCCCAGGCTGTTTCGTTATTTATATTATCAGGATCGCTTGGCCAGATGGCATCTACAATGAACTTGATCGTCTTCATACTGTCGATGCAGTTTATTGAACCGGTGAACACCTGCGATGTGTTTGCAGGAATTGTAAAAGGTAATGCAGGAACCGTTGGTGATAAAGTTGTAATTGGCCCGGTCCCATTCACCCTGTATTTTATAGCTGTTACCTGAGCAGGATTGCTCAGGTGCAGGTTGCTTATCTTAATATAAATATTCTGTTTGCCATTTATACAGCAGGTTACATCCACGCTGTCAATTTTTGTATTGATATTATCATCTGCCATTTTAAATGTAGATGGTTCGCTTTCTCCGTTATTACTTCCCACGGGTTTTCCTTCCCTGTTCAGCGCCTGCACATTCCAGATATAGTCGCAGAGGTAAGGAGGTCTGCAGGGGCCTGTATAAATTCCGTTAACTACAGCTTGTGTAATATTATCTACGTCCTTGGTAACAATGGGTTGATTCGTCCGCATGGCCTGGGTTCCGTTTTGTCCCTGCATAAGTTGCCAAACTTTTAAGCGATAGGTAACCGGCTCCTGTGGCTTAGGTACCAATGCTGTCCACCGGAAGGTGATTGGTTTTATTGCTTCAGCTGTTTTAAATTGTTTTTCATTTTCGGGAAAAACATTTTTTATGGATGCCTGCGTTTCGTTTTCTTTTACACTAAATGTAAATGGTTCGCTGGTACCAACTTTATGAGGTTCAGATCCCGCTGCATTCCTGGTTACAGCTTCTACATTCCATATAAAATCGCAGAGATAAGGTGGCCGGCATGGGCCGGTATATATTCCAGTTACAAGGGCTTCAGTTATGTCGGCCACATCTTTAGTAATAATGGGTTTGTTTGTCTTCATGGCTTGTGAGCCGCTTTGCCCCTGCATTAATTGCCATACTTTTAAACGATAGGTAACCGGCTCCTGTGGCTTAGGTACAAGAGTTGTCCAGCTGAATGTTATTGATCTTTTTGCCTCGGCATCAGTGAAGGTTTTTTTATCTTCCGGAAAATTATTACTCAGGGTTCCTGTACTTTCTTTTACACCAAAACTCCAATCTTCGCTTTTGCCTTCATTGCTGCCAATTGGTTTCCCTTCTTTGTTCAATGCCTGCACTTGCCAAATAAAATCGCAGAGATATGGTGGCCTGCATGGGCCCGTATAAATTCCACTGATTGTTGCTTCAGTTATATCTGCTACATCCCTGGTTATAATCGGCGGGTTGGTTTTCATGGCCTGTGAACCGCTTTGGCCCTGCATCAGTTGCCAAACTTTTAGTCGGTATGTAACTGGTTCCTGTGGCTTTGGCACAACCGGCGTCCACCTAAATAAAACAAGGGTTGACATTTCGTTTGGCGCAAATGCTTTTCCATTAGCTGGTGCAACCAATTGTGGAGGAGCGTTAGCTGTTGTTTTATTTTCAACCTTAAATGTATAAGCCTCACTATTGCCTTCATTTCTTCCCATGGGTTTACCATCTTTGCCGATGGCCTGCACCTGCCAGATAAAATCACACAGGTATGGTGGCCTGCAGGGGCCGGTATAAATTCCGTTCACAACAGTTTGTGTAATATTGTCTACATCTTTGGTAACGATGGGTGGATTTGTCCGCATGGCCTGGGTTCCGTTTTGCCCCTGCATCAGTTGCCATACTTTTAAACGATAGGTAACAGGTTCCCTGGGTTTGGGAACCAACGGTGTCCACCTGAAAGTGAGTGGTTTGCTTATTTCGTCTTCTGCAAAATTCTTTCCGTGTTCAGGCGTAATTAATGTAGGCGGGGCAAAGTCTGTTTCCTTTGGTGTTTCTACCCTGAACTCTTTACATACCTCGTTGCTTGCTTCTTTACGTTCACCATTAAAGAACTGCACACAAATAGTATAGTTACCGTCCTTCAGGTCATGGCAACCGGCAAAAGCCCCGGTGAGTTCGGATGCTGAAAAGGTACGGGTAGAGAAATTGTCTACCTGCATCCCTCCTGTGGAATTGTTTCCACAGACAACAGCGCCGTTCCCTTTTATCTGCACCACCAGCCTGATGCCAGGTATACGTATGCCCGGTGGTATTTGTGCTACCAGTAACAGCGAGCCCGTAACACTGTTCCAGTTATCTATAACAGGGGGCAACTGATTTTTTACGGTAAAACTGACGATCTTTATCTGTTGGGGCTGTCCATATAGCGCAATACTGAAGAATGCTGACAGCAGCAGCATTGGTAGTTTTTTCATAAATAATAAATTTTGGTAAGGGCAATCGCTGCCTTGTTACTTACAGTTAACAATATAACCTTATTTAATATTGTGTACAAGCTAAACTTATAAAGGGATGTTGATTACCTTTTTGTCAAAAAAAAAGTGTTTTTTACCCGCCTAAAAATTGTTTACAATTTGCCCGTACATTTAGGTCGGTTAATTTTATATTTGCCAACTAAAGATATATTTATGAAGTTCATCGTTTCGTCGTCGGCTTTGCTGAAACAGTTACAACAGATCAGCGGTGTTATTAATACCAATACCGTGTTGCCCATACTGGAAGATTTTTTATTTGAAATTGAGAAGAATAAACTGACCGTGGTGGCCACCGACCTGGAAACAGTTATGAAAGTGCATCTTGATATTGAAGCAAAGGACAGCGGTAAAGTTTGTATCCCTGCAAAAATTTTACTTGATTCTTTAAAGAATATTGCCGAGCAGCCACTTACTTTTAATATTGACAAGAACTTTGCAGTTGAAATTACCAGCGATAATGGTAAGTATAAAGTAATGGGCGAAACCCCTGACAATTTTCCAAAAGAGCCGGCTGCAGATGAAGCCAATTCATTTACCATGACCTCTTCTGCATTAGTGACCGCCATCAACAAAGCCATATTTGCCGTAAGCAACGATGACCTGCGCCCTGCAATGACGGGGGTGTTTTTTGAGCTGGATAAAAAGGGAATTACGTTTGTTGCCACTGATGCCCATCGCCTGGTGCGTTATACCCGTAGCGATGTGAGCTGTCCTAAAAAAGATTCTTTCATTGTTCCAAAAAAACCTTTGCATTTATTAAAGGGGGCTTTGCCTGATAATGAGGATGAGTTGAAGATCTCTTATAACAGTAATCATTTGTTTGTGGTGCATGGCGGTACCGAACTGGTGTGCCGGTTGATAGATGCCCGTTTCCCCGATTATAAAGTGGTGATACCGGCTGATAATCCATACAAGATGACAGTGAACAAACACGATTTTCAAAATGCATTACGCAGGGTGAGTGTGTTCAGTAATAAAAGTACCAACCAGGTTGCACTAAGCATCAGCGGCAGCGAATTACAACTGGCAGCACAGGATGTTGATTTTAGTTTTGAAGGTAACGAACGCATGGCCTGCCAGTATGATGGCGAAGACCTTCAAATCGCCTTCAATGCAAAATTTCTTATTGAGATGCTAAATGGTGCCGATACCGGTGAGATCGTTATGGAACTAAGTACACCTACAAAGGCGGGTATCATTAAGCCAACAGAGCAGGGCGACGGTGAACAACTGCTGATGCTGGTAATGCCGTTGATGCTGAATAATTAACCCCCTTCGCCCCCTAAAGAGGGAACTTGCGAAGACAAAAATATTCAAGACCGAAGTTGAACAGCTTCGGTTTTTTATGTGCAAAATCGTTTGCTTTATTATTGATTCTTTTATTGAACTTGCGATCCTAAACTAAATAACATGTTTTTAATTATAATTGGAATTATTGTTTTGATCCTTTCTGCTGTATTGCTGAAAAACAACCCTGCGCTGTCAAAATTTAAACCCATTGGCCGCATCCTGGGATTTATTTTTATTTTAATTGGGATACTAAATGCCTGTGTAAAACAAATTGATGCCGGCGAAGTGGGTGTAAAAGTATTGTTTGGAAGTATCCAGAATGATATCATGGGTAGCGGCCTGCATTTTATAAATCCTTTGCTTGATGTAAGAAAGCTGGATGTGAAGACACAGAATTACACCATGAGTGGTGTTAATGATGAAGGCAATAAATCCGGCGATGATGCCATCAGGGTATTGACAAGCGATGGCCTGGAAGTAACGATTGATCTTACTGTTTTGTATAAAGTTGTTTCCGGCGATGCTCCAAGGTTATTAAGGGAAACAGGTGATGATTACCGGGATAAGATCGTTCGCCCCATCACCCGTACAAAGATCAGGGACAACGCTGTGTATTACCAGGCCGTTGACCTGTTCGGCAATAAAAGAGATGTGTTTCAGCAGGGAATTTATAAAAGCATTGAAGAAGATTTTAAAAAACGAGGGTTGATGCTGGAGCAGTTATTGGTAAGAAATATTACACTGCCCAATTCTGTAAAAGCTTCTATCGAATCAAAGATAAATGCAGAGCAGGATGCAAAAAAAATGGAGTTTGTGTTGCTGAAAGAAAAACAGGAAGCAGAACGCAAAAGAGTGGAGGCCCAGGGCATTGCCGATTATCAGCGCATCATCAATACAGGCCTTACCGACCAGCAGTTGCAATACGAGCAGATAAAGGCCATGAAAGAGCTGGCTTTAAGCGCCAATGCAAAAGTGATAGTGATGGGCAAGGGAAATACACCGATAATAATTGATGGAAAACAATAACCGGAAAAAAATTCCTGCTTTATGAAAATGGTCATGCTCCGAACGTTTGATAACTATTTTTTAGCCAACATCACCCTAACAAAATTACAGGATGCCGGTATTGACTGTTTTCTTAAAGATGAGCATACCGTAACCATGGACCCCATATTAAGCAATGCCATTGGTGGTATAAAGCTGGTGGTTAAGGAAGAAGATGCGGAAGATGCAAAACAATTATTACAACAGTTTGACGAGGCGTATTTAAATTCGGTAAGCTGTCCCAAATGTGGGGCAACGGACATTAACCAGGTAAATAAACCCGGCGCCACCAATTTTTTAACCGCTATTTTAACCTGGGCGTTTTCCAGTTATGCCCTGGCTCCTCAACAGGTTTATCAATGTGGCAGTTGTGGCTATGAAAGTGAAACCCTTCCCTCCACCATTAATGAAGAAGACCTGCATGAATAATATTTTACTATAAAATTTATCAGTATTTGATCATGAAAAAAATCATTGTTTCTTTTTGTGCATTATTATTTTACTCCGCTTCTTTTTCCCAGCTTGTTTATTATGCTGCTGCAAAATCAGGATTGAGCATGAGAGAACAACCTAACATCAATGCAAAGATCCTGGAAAAAATTCCCTACGGAGAAAAGCTGGTTATTGTTGCGAATACAGAACAACAGGTTCCTATTGCTACCGAGGGCTTTACTGGTTTTTGGTGGAAGGTAAAATACAATGAGAAGGTTGGTTATATAGTAAACAGTTATGTATTGCCGCAGCCTGCTCCAAAAGCCGGAACAAAAACGATAGCTGATTATTTTGGCCAGGTATCTTCTGCAAATGGAAATCCTCTTGTACTAAAAAAGTCTGACGCCTCATTGCAGGAAATGGGTGAATCAACGCTCTTAAAACAATTATATAAAAACGGGATGGAGTGGCACAAGGCAGAAGGATATGAAAACGGCTCAGAATTATACATCATCCCCGACTTTACAATTGAGCAGTGCTTTTTACTGGTGCGCCTTATTGGCCAGTACCCCGACCTTATCAATGATAAAGACGTTTTTCCTTCAAAAAATTCAACGGTGAAAAACCCAACCGGTGAAAAAGCCATTGAAGTGACGGGGGATAAAGATGCCGGCCCCGGCGGTCCTGTTAAGAAAGTAAAGATCATTTTGACGCACGGCGCTTATACCGAGTTTGAGATCTACATTCTGGATACACAGGCTGTAATTTTCTGGACCTCGGGTGTTTAATATTTTTACCACAAAGTACACAAAGAGAATACAGCACGAAGCACACTAAGATCTTTGCGGAAAAACTTTGTGTTCTTTGTGAAAAAACTTCGTGTCCTTTGTGGTTAAACCCTCCGCTCAAAGTAAATTGCGATACAATAAAAGAACCTGATGAAGAAAATTGCCATGATACCGGCACGCTATGCCGCCACCCGCTTTCCGGCCAAGCTTATGCAGCTGCTGGGTGATAAAACAGTTATCCGCCATACTTATGACAATACCGCCGCTACAAACTTATTTGATGAAGTAGTAGTGGTTACCGACAGTGAAATTATTTTTAATGAGATAACTACTCATGGCGGAAAAGCCGTAATGAGCATTGCAACACACGAAAGCGGCAGCGACCGTATTGCAGAAGCTATTACTGATATAGATACAGATATTGTGGTAAATGTGCAGGGCGATGAACCCTTTGTACAAAAAGAGCCGCTGGAAAAGTTATTGAAAGTTTTTGAAGACAAAACCGTACAGGTGGCTTCGCTGATGCAGGTATTAAAAGAGCAACAGTTCATTGATGACCCCAATTATGTAAAAGTTGCTGTTGATAAAAATATGAATGCTTTGTTCTTCAGCCGCAGCCCAATACCTTATCATCGGGATAAGAATATTTCTCCCGTTTATTACGAACATATTGGTGTGTATGCATTCCGAAAACAGGCTTTATTGAATTTTACCGCCTGGCCAATCACGCCGCTTGAAGCTGTTGAAAAAATTGAATGCCTCCGATACCTTGAAAATGGAGTGCCGCTGAAAATGGTTATTACCCAATATATGGGAATTGAAATTGATACACCGGAAGACCTGGAAAGGGCAGCAAAGTTTTTATAGCTACTTTAATGTCTCCACAACATTATTTATTTTATTTCTTATCTCTTCCAGTTTTTTTGTGTCTGTTGGGGTTCTATTGATGATCATTTCATTGATTATTGCTACTTCTTCTTTTCTTAATTGAACATACTCCAATACAGTGTTGGCCTTCTTATGCATATCATCACTTACGTTCATCAGTTGCATTTCCTTCGCTAATGTTTCAGCCTTTTGCCATTGGGGCAGCGATGTTTCATTTAATTGTTGCCGGAGTGTTTCATCGGTAAGGGTTGTATCAGAAAGCACGGCAAGCGCTTTGTCCTGCAGTTCAATGAACTGGTTGTATTTGTTATTAAATTTTTCTCCGTCGGCATACGATGCTCCTTTTATTTCACTCACCACAGCATTCCTTTCGCTTGCAGGCACTTCGTTTTTCTGTAAATAACCATAAGCGCCTGCTATAGTGGCCAATAAAATCAATGGCAATATCCATTGTAATTTTTGTTCCTGCTTTTCTTTTCTTATTCCATATGCATAGATATAGCCAATGATAAAGCCGCTTACCAGCCCGCCAACATGTGCCGCGTTATCAACGCCTCCTTTCATTCCATAAATTAAATTGTACGCTACAAATATCCCTATACTTTGCAAAAGCGATCTTCTCACCTGTTTGGGTATCAGGTTGGTTGTAAGCAGCGCCAGGAACAAACCATACATACCGAATATAGCGCCAGATGCGCCGGCGCTGTTTACCCCTTCTTTATGCCACCAAAGGCTTACAATACTTGCTATAACTCCTGTACAGAGATAGGCCGTTATATATTTTGCTTTACCAAGCATCGGTTCCAGGTAAATCCCAACCGTATACAGGCAATACATATTCATTGCAATGTGAATGATGCCAAAGTGGATGAAAACATTTGTAATTAGGCGCCACCAATCTCCGCTTAGTGTAAGTGGTGTAAAATTGCTGCCCCACTTTATATGCACATAGCTATTCGTTTCAAAAATACCGGCCCCGTTTACGGCCATTAAAATAAATACCAGGATATTAATGGCTATAATGGCATAAGTAACATATAAATTGCTCCCTGATAAATTCATGGCCTTATCTACTTCCTCGGCGTTCTTATTCTCCTTCGCTATCGTTGTTTTGGTTGCGGCCCGCAATTGTTCTATGGCAAGTTTATTGGCTTCTATGGCAGCTATGCCTGTATTATTTTTTGCTACTTCAAATGCATTTATAAAAGTGGCGATATTTTTTTTGTTCTTCCCTCTAATGTCAACCAGTTCGTCTTTTATCATTTCACTGCTTACATTTAATTCACTGCCGTTTGATGAAACAACAACATGCTGGGGATTGCTGTTCCATTTTTTGGGGGTTTGTGCCAATATGGTTTCGTCGCCGGCAAATAAAATTTCCCAGCCAATATCTTTAAACGCCTGGTAACATGTTGCAAGTGTGGTCTCCCGGTCTGAGTTTGTAAGGGTAATGGTCTGTTCCTGCTTTGGCATAACGGTCATTTTATAACAAGATGGAATTTTTTTTCTGAAATTCCATTCAGTAACTCTTATTTTTTTAATCCTGTACCTTCGCTAAAAGAAAATTTATGTCGTTCAGAAATTTTAAAATGGTTGGATATGTTATTTACGGCCGTGGTTCTTTTAACCAGTTAGATGAAATTATTGCTCCGCACCGCAAGGCCGGTGCCCCCATGATATTTTTGGTTGATCATTTTTTTGAAGGCAAACCTCTTGCAAGCCGGGTGCCCCTTCGTGGTAACGATAAAATAATTTTTGTAGATGTTACTTACGAGCCCAAGACAACTTATGTTGACAGTTTGGCTAACCAGCTGAAAGAAGCGTTTGGAACAGTAAGTGGTGTTATTGGTATTGGCGGTGGCTCGGCCATGGACCTTGCCAAAGCGGTTTCGCTGATGATGAACAACCCCGGCAGCAGCGCCGATTACCAGGGATGGGACCTGGTGAAAAATCCCGGTGTATATAAAGCAGGCATTCCAACATTAAGTGGTACGGGTGCCGAAGTAAGCAGGACAACAGTTCTTACAGGCCCTACAAAAAAGCTGGGCATGAATTCTGATTTTACTCCCTTTGACCAAATTGTACTGGATCCTGAACTAACAGCAAACGCTCCTGCCAACCAACGTTTTTATACCGGCATGGATTGTTATATACATTGCATTGAAAGTTTGAACGGCACTTTTTTAAATGAGTTCAGCAAAAGCTATGGCGAAAAAGCACTGCAGCTTTGCCGGGATGTGTATGTAAATAATGACACTTGGGATGCTGACAGTGATGACAAACTGATGATGGCTTCTTATGCCGGTGGCATGAGCATTGCCTACAGCCAGGTAGGTGTGGCACATGCGGTAAGCTATGGCCTCAGTTATTTACTGGGTACCAAACATGGTATTGGTAATTGTATTGTGTTTGATAAATTAGAAGACTATTACCCCGAAGGCGTGAAAGAATTTAAGTACATGGTTGAAAAGAACAGGATAGATATACCCAAAAATATCTGTGCCGGTTTAAGTGATGAGGATTTTGACAGGATGATCAACGTATCGCTTGGTATGAAACCGCTTTGGGAAAATGCTTTGGGAAAGGATTGGGAAAAATTAATGACAAGGGAGAAATTAAAAAACCTCTATCAAAAATTATAAACTCTGCCTTTTTTTTATTTAAAGGATGCAAAGCATCCTGCTCAACCTCCTTCTTTACCGCAACAGCGAATACATGGGGATTGACTTCGATAAAAATATTTTTTTAGAAAAATTTATACGCAATCTGCCTGGTGTAAGATGTGTCGTCCTGAAATAGGTTGACTACAAATCAACCAAAAAAGGACTTAAAAGATCAGATTACCCAGTAGTGGTCATTGCAGGGCAACACCATACAACTAACAAAATATGAGCTTCGAACTTTTACTTTCCAATATATCAAGGCATATTTCTTTAACCACAGAAGAAACAGAATTTTTTACCTCCCTTTTAAATTCAAGGTCTTTAGAGCCGGGTGCGTTTTTACTTCGTGAAGGA
>JANNDO010000043.1:0-7623 GCA_031387825.1 Chitinophagaceae bacterium
TTTCATCAAATTGCATGGCGCCGTTTATAATGCCGCTTACTTTGTTGGCCATTACTTTTAAATTAAGGTAATGGGTAGTAACAATGCCAAAACTGTGTTTGATGGCCAGTTCTTCCATAATAACTTCGGCAAAAGCACCACCCAAATTAGGATCGCTCCCACTGCCCAGTTCATCAATAAAGAACAAGGTTTTACCATTGGCATTTTCCATAAAATGCTTCATGTTTTTTAAGTGAGATGAATAAGTACTCAACTCAAATTCCAGGCTCTGTGTATCACCGATGTGTATCATTATTTGCTTAAAAATTCCCATCTCACTATCCGGGTGAACAGGAACAAGCAAACCGCTTTGCAACATCAGCTGTAATAACCCAACTGTTTTTAGTGTGACTGTTTTACCACCTGCATTCGGGCCGCTGATGACTAATATGCGTTGCTTATCATTCAGGTTTATATCTACCGGTACGGTTGGTTTATTATTGGTCTTATTATACAGGTACAGTAAAGGATGATAAGCCTGTATCAAATGAACATGGGCTTTATCTGCAACAACAGGATAATTACCATTATACTCCACAGCAAATTTTGCTTTTGCCCTGATGAAATCATATTCGCCGGCAATAGCATGATAAGTTTTCAGCAGGCTTGAATAGACACTCAGGTCCTGTGTAAGTTTTCTTAATACCCTGTACACTTCTTTTCGTTCGTCATTCTCCAGCGAAAAGATCGTGTTGTTAAGCTCCGTTGTTTCTTCCGGTTCAATAAAAGTCGTTCTGCGGCTATCGCTTTCGCCATGCAGTATTCCTTTTATCATTCGCTTTTGTTCGGCAAAAACAGCCAGCACCCTCCTGCCGTTCATAAAACTTTCTTCAATATCGGCCAGGTAACCTTGTTTGTTTAGCTTCCCTACTATCTTATCAAATACTTTTCGCAACTCATTCCGTTTGCGGTACAAACCCATTCTTATTGTTGTTAATTCTTCACTGGCACTGTCTTTTACATTACCTGTTTCATCTAATACTTCATCAATCATTTCAATGATCACTTTCTCATAGTAAGCATCATTAATGATCTTTGCCATGGCCGGGTAAGCTATGCGGCGCTCATTATCAAACCAGCGAAAAATATTATGTGTATTTTCTGCAAGCTTCCTGATCAATAAAAACTGTTCTCCGCTTAAAACAGCGCCCGGGATACCAATAAGTTTCAGCTCCTTACTTAAATTATGTGTAAACTCATTTGGAAAATGCTGGCTGCTTTCCAATAATAGTTTAAACTCACAGGCCTGCTGCAGCTCTGTGGCAATAAATTCTTTTTTGGTATGAATGCGTAAGTTATCTGCCTTGTGCTTTGCATATTCGGTACGGCAATGTAAGGCCAGTAAGGTTTTTACCTTTTCGTATTCTAATTGTACTAATGCTGATTCCGGAAAAAATTTCATTACCCACTATCCGCCTGCAGGCGGACTACTTTTAATTAAAAGAAAGCAAAGGTACTTTCTTATTCTTTATTTTTAATTTCTTCCACCTGCAACTCCTCCCACCCTGTCGTTCCATCTTTCTCTCTTTTATAAATAAATTCATTGCTGCTGAGTATTAGAATTTCTACAGTGGTATATATGGTACAGCCTTCCATTAAATGCACGCCGATGGTCTTGCCAGTGCTGTCGCTTATGCTACTGTGGATATGGGAGCCATTTACCGAAACGGTACCAGTAAGACTTACGATCTAAAAATGGCAGCTGTAACTACTGCCATTGGGTAAGTTGGCAAAACGGATATTGTATTTTGTCAGGCTGCCGACACAGGTACTGATCCAACGGCATTAATTTGCTTCTTGCTCACCAGCTTTTGTATCTCTGCTTTCAGGTACTGGCCGGCTTTAAGCGAAAAGCATGTGTGGTAATATTTTGCATTGATTTTTTTGCTGACAGGAAAATAAAATCAGTTATACTAAAATACTATAAAGGAGCCTTATCATGTATATTTTAAGTATGGTGTTGATAAAGTTATACCGAATGTTAAACTTTTGTTGCAACAATTTGTTTTACAATCTATGCCAATTACCTTTACGTAAGTAAATGAAAAATTATAAACCATGTTAAAAGTTTTATTCATTTCAGCTATAAGTTTTATGGGATTAAGTTCCTGTGCACAAAAAGACAATTCTGTAAAAAATAAAAAGGATAATAAAGTTATGACAAGTTCAAGTTCATCTGTTTTGGATACTGCAACTTTTGGAACCGGTTGTTTCTGGTGTACCGAAGCTATTTTTCAACAACTTGAAGGGGTGGAAAAAGTTACCAGTGGTTATAGCGGCGGCACCGTGACAAACCCAACCTATGAGCAGGTATGCAGCAAAACAACCGGCCATGCCGAATGCCTGAACATACTGTATGATCCCAAAAAAATAAGCTTTGATGAGTTGCTTGAGATCTTCTGGCAGGTGCATGACCCCACAACTTTAAACCGGCAGGGTGCAGATGTAGGCACGCAATACCGTAGTGTTGTTTTTTATCATAACGAAGAGCAAAGGGCAAAAACCGCTAAATATAAGGTAGCGTTAGACAAGAGTGGCGCATTTGCAAATCCTATTGTAACTACGTTAGAGCCATTTAAAATATTTTATCCTGCGGAAGAATATCACCAGAATTATTACAGGAATAATGGTGAACAGGGGTATTGCCAGTTTGTAATAAGGCCCAAGGTGGATAAGTTTGAAAAAGTGTTTAAGAGCAAGCTTAAGAAGCATTAATTCTGGTTTAAACTACGAAGTAGTTTTATTTGCCACGAATTATACTGATTTTTACGAATAATGTTTTCAATTCGTGTTGATTCGTGTAATTCGTGGCTTTTATTTTTTAGCTCCTGTTTCCTTTGCAGGCATAGGTTCTTTTCTATGACAGGTAAAGCAGGTAACTGCCTGCACTTCGCTGGTCTTTACCTGCTCGTTAAAATGAAAATATTTTTCGTTTATGTCCATCGTCATCCGCATCATATTACGGGCAATCTCTTTTTCTGATTTATCATCGTTATGGAATATAAGCGTATCGGCTTTCTTGTCATGCTTATGACAATACTTGCAATCAACGCCAAGCATACCATTAAAACCATCCATGATCTTATCCAGCGAATCTTCAGTAATATTCTTCGGAAGTACCTGCAGGTTTTTGAATCTATCATTTCTTTCCGGCTGTTTAACCGCAGCGATGCCTGCAAAAACAAATACGGCTAGAACAGAAATTACTTTAAGTTTTTTATACGATCTCATAGATAGGTATTTAGTGATAGCAATTTAAATGTTTTTAAAATACAAGCCACCCTTTCACCACCGCATTAACCTTTCATTACAAGATCAAACAATGGGACTATAATTTTTTTACTTGTCGCAATTCCAGCAGGTTTAAACTGTTTGGATAAAAGTTACTGATGTTTACATGAACCAGGTGAATGGCCATATCATACCACAGGGGTACCACTGGCGCATCATTTATCACAAGCTGATCCATTTGACGGTACAATTTATACCGCAACGAATCATTCTTTTCAGATAAAGCACTTTCATATAAAGCATCAAAGGCCGGGTTCTTATACCGGGTGTAATTTGGCGGTGCAGGATTCTTACTGTAAAATACACTCAGGTAATTTTCTGCATCAGGGTAATCTGCTATCCAGCTTCCCCTGAAAAATAAAGCCTGCGATTTTGCCGTCTGCTCCATCAATAAACTTTTTTGAATTACTTCCACCTGCACATTAATGCCTATCTGCAAAAGTTCGTTGGCAATATAAGATCCCAGGTCGCCATAAATGGGAATGGTCAATAATTTAATAGCAGGCAAATTTTTTCCATCAGGATAACCGGCTTCTGCCAATAGTTGTTTTGCTTTGTTTACATCATAATGATATCCCTGCACAGCAACTGAATCAAAAGAAGGGAGGCCTGCCGGTACAAAGCCGCTTTCGGCAGCAATGCCAATACTGTTTCGCAAATACAACATCATTTTCTTCCGGTTGAAACCATAATTGATGGCCTGCCTTATCTTTTGTAAACGTAATGGAGAATTTTTCACCTCTTCATTAACACTATCAACTAAAATACCCAGGTATTCAATATTCAGGTAAGGATGTTTGTGCAATTCGATTATATCCTGCCATGCCATTTTAAGGTTGCCGGTCTTGGTAAGTACTTCATCTTTAAAGGAAGGATCAATATCATCAATAAAATCCAGCCGGTTTTGCTGAAACTCTAAAAACTCTGTTGCCTTGCTGTCATAAAAACTAACTTTTATTCCATCCAGGTAGGGTAATTTTCTTCCTGCGGCGTCTTTCTCAAAATAGTTTTCATTCTTCTTTAAAATGAGTGCCTGGCCTTCTTCCCAGGCCACAAAGCTAAATGGACCGCTGCCAACCGGGTGGCGTCTAAAATCAATATTATATCTTTCCAGGGCTTCTTTAGGAATAACGGAGCAATACTGCATACTTAAGATACCAAGTATGGATTGAAAAGGCCGGATCAACTTCAATTGAAAAGTAGTATCATCAATCGCTTTAAATCCATCAACCGGATCCACCCTGTTATTAAATATCCATGCGCCGGGGCTGGCCGTATTTTTATCAATTATCCTTTTAAAACTGTATTCCACATCATGTGCAGTAAGTTTTCGGCCCTTACCATTATTAAAACAGTCATCATCTGCAAAAAAAACATCGTTCCTTAAAAAGAAAGTAAATGTCAGATTATCTTCTGCAATATCCCAATGCTTTGCCAACGATGGCTGCATTTGCATATTGCTGTCAATTTCAATTAAAGTATTGTATAGCTGGTGCACAGCCCACATTACCTGTTTGTTTTTGGCAAAGGCAGGGTCAAGGGATGCAAGGCCACTGCTTTCGTTGTAGTGAAAGATCTTTTTATCGTTATGCTGGTGGGAAGTACAGGCGGTAAAACAGCAACAAGCTGCAAGCCACAAGGGGGCAAGCAGCCATTTTAAAGGTATTTTTCCTTGTAGCTTGCAGCTTGCAGCTTTAAGTTTGATATACTTTTTTGTTGAATGGTTCATGTATAACAGGAAAGAAAACTAAATTAGCATTTATATACAAACTGACATGAAACAAATTTTTAAAGTTTTTACAATTCTTAATTTTTCATTTTTAATTCTTCATGCGTCAGAGGCCCAGCCGCTGAATCCGAAAAAGAACTTTACCCACGCTGATACTTTACGGGGTACCTATGGCCCTGCAAGAGACTGGTGGGATGTGTTGAAATATGACCTGCATGTAAAATTTAATATTGTGGATAGTACGATAATTGGCCATAATATCATTGAATTTAAAATCATAAAAAAGGGAACCATAATGCAGATCGATCTGCAGGAGCCGATGATCCTTGATGGATATCAATTAGAATCAGGCAATCCATCAGCATCAGAACTTCTGTTAAAATCTTTTAGAAAAGATGGTAATGTCTATTTTATAGATGTACCTGATACTTATTCCAGGCTGAATTCAAAAACTAAAATTTACCTGACTATTTTCTACCACGGCAAACCCCGAATTGCACGCCGCCCACCATGGGATGGAGGATTGATATGGCAAAAAAGCAAGGACGGCAGTCCGTGGGTTAGTGTAGCCTGCCAGGGTCTTGGTGCAAGTGTTTGGTATCCCTGCAAGGATCACCAGGCAGATGAACCGGATAGTGCGGAAATGCACATCACTGTTCCGGATACTTTGTTCTGTGTAGGTAATGGCCACTATCGTGGTAAAATAAATAACAGTGATGGCACCACAACTTATGATTGGGCGGTAGTGAATCCAATCAACAGTTATAACCTCATTCCATACATTGGCAAATATGTTCATTTTGGCGAAGTATATGATGGAGCGAAAGGTAAACTGGATATGGATTACTGGGTGCTTCAGGAGAATCTGGAAAAAGCCAAAGAACAATTTAAAGATGTACCACGAATGATGAAGGCATTTGAACACTGGTTTGGTCCTTATCCTTTTTATGAAGATGGGTATAAACTTGTTGAAGCGCCACACCTTGGTATGGAACATCAGAGTGCAACGGCTTATGGTAATGGGTTTAAAAATGGTTACCGGGGCACCGACCTGAGCCGCAGCGGCTGGGGGTTGAAATGGGATTTTATTATTGTACATGAAAGCGGCCACGAATGGTTTGCCAACAATATTACCAGTAAAGACATTGCTGATATGTGGGTACATGAAAGCTTCACTAATTATAGCGAAACCCTGTTTACTGATTATTGGTATGGTAAAGAGGCTGGCAATGCCTATGTTCGGGGAACCCGTGTTTTAATTACCAACGATATCCCCATAATTGGTACGTATGGTGTTAACAAGGAAGGCAGCGGCGACATGTATTATAAAGGAGGAAACATGCTGCATATTATCCGGCAGGTAATAAATGATGATGAAAAATTCCGGCAGGTATTAAGGGGATTGAATAAAACATTTTATCACCAGACAGTTACTTCCAAACAGGTTGAAGATTATATCAACAAACAAAGTAAGATTGATTTCAGCAAAGTATTTGACCAGTATTTAAGAACAACGCAGATACCAGTGCTGGAATATAAAATTGAAGGCAATAAACTTTCTTACCGCTATAATAGTTGTGTAAAAGGATTCAAACTGCCTTTAAAAATTAAATTTAAAACTGAACAGTGGATAAAGCCTACGGAACAATGGCAATCACTGAATTTATATCCTGAAGAAGATAATAGTTTTACTGTTGACCCAAATTTCTACATTAAAACAAAAAAGGTAGAGTAATTTAGCAGCAAACAAAGCTATGTCGCAGATCCGAAAGCAAAGTATCATTTCTTCAGTAGTTGTTTATATTGGCTTTGCTATCGGGTTTTTTAACACCTGGTTATTTACAAGGGAAGGAGGTTTTACACAGGCCGAATACGGGCTTACAGGCATTTTTATGGCAATCGCCAATATCATGTATTGTGTTGCAAACGTTGGGATGGTTTCATACATTTCCAAATTTTATCCTTACTACAATGATAATCTTCCCAAAAAGAAAAATGATATGCTTAGCTGGGCATTGCTTTTTTCTTTGGTTGGTTTTTGCATGGTAATTATTGCCGGCATTTTATTCAAGGACCTGGTGATACGTAAATATGGAACCAACTCACCCGACCTTGTTAAATACTATTACTATGTTTTTCCGTTTGGTTTGGGACTCACTCTCTTTGCTATTTTAGAAGCATATGCCTGGCAATTAAAAAAATCGGTATTCACTAATTTTTTACGTGAAATACAGTTCCGTATTTTTACCACTATACTGATCATTTTAAGTTTATCTGGTTTAATTGCATCCTTCGATCTGTTTATCAAAATTTATTCTTTTACATTTCTCGCCGTTGCATTAATTCTCTTGTGCTATTTAATATTTACCAACCACATTTCATTTACTTTTTCGGTAAGCCGGGTTTCCAAAAAGTTTTTCAAAAAGATAATTTCCCTCATCTCTTTTGTTTATGGCGGCAGTTTGGTATATACTGTTTCTATGGTTATTGATACTATCATCATAGCGGCTGTATTACCCAACGGGCTTGCATTGGCTGGTGTGTATACCTTAGCACAAAATATA
>JANNDO010000021.1:0-171533 GCA_031387825.1 Chitinophagaceae bacterium
GCCTGGTTTTTGGGACGATAATGCCCGTGCAACCGCTATTCTGAAAGAAATTAAAGTAAATGAATACTGGATAAATCTTTACTATGCGGTGGAAACTGCCGTGGAAGATTTTGCGGTATTATTTGAATTTTGGAAAGCAGGAGAAACCAGTGAAGAAGAAGTAAAGCAAGCATTCAACGCTGCAATCGAAAAAATTGAAGAGGCTGAATTTAAAAGCACACTTAACGAACCTGAAGACGAACTGCCTGCCGTTTTACAAATAAATAGTGGCGCCGGTGGTACCGAAAGCCAGGACTGGGCTGAAATGATTGCCCGTATGTACCGCATGTATGCCGAAAAGCAGGGCTGGAAGGTAACAGAGATTGACTGGCAGTGGGGCGATGGCGCCGGTATTAAGACCTGTACTTACGAGTTTGAAGGAGACTTTGCCTATGGCTTTTTAAAATCGGAGAACGGTGTTCACCGCCTGGTGCGTATTTCTCCTTTCGACAGCAACGCACGCAGGCATACTTCCTTTGCATCGGTAAATGTGTATCCGTTAGTTGATGATACCATCAAGATCGAAATAAATCCTGCAGATGTTAAAATGGAAACTTCAAGAAGCGGCGGGGCAGGCGGGCAAAATGTAAATAAAGTTGAAACTAAAGTTCAGTTAACACATATACCAACAGGAATTGTGGTGGTTTGCCAGCAGGACAGGAGCCAGTTGGGTAACCGCGAAATGGCCATGCAGATGTTAAAAAGCCGGCTGTACGAAATTGAATTGCAAAAGCGAAATGAATTAAAAGATGCCAGCAACAGCAAAAAGAAAAAGATAGAGTGGGGCAGCCAGATTCGGAGTTATGTTTTTCATCCGTATAAAATGATAAAAGACCACCGCACCGATTATGAAGTGGGCAATGTAGGCCCCGTAATGGATGGGGAGCTTGATGGTTTTATTAAAGCCTATTTGATGAGTGAGAAAGAAACGGAAACTTAACATCAGGGAGGTTAATGAATTTTAATTCTTTACAGGAATATTCATTAGTTGGAGAACATCTAAAAAAATAAACAATTAAAATAAACTTAACATGCAATACGGAGATTTTTATTATCCCATGCCGGCTAACGAACCGGTCTTAAGTTATGCTCCAGATAGTAAAGAAAAAGCAGCGCTTAAAGCAGCACTAAAAGAATTAAAAAATTCAAAAATAGATGTACCGATGTACATCGGCGGCGAAGAAGTAAGAACAGGAAAAACGATAGATATCCGTCCGCCTCATGAGCATAAGCATTTACTTGGGCAGTTTCATGTAGGTGAAGCAAAGCATGTAACAAAAGCAATTAATGCTGCTCTTAAAGTAAAAGATAAATGGGCCAACATGAGTTGGGAGAACAGGGCCAATATATTTTTAAAAGCAGCAGACCTGTTGGCGGGAAAGTATCGTCCTTACATTAATGGTACTACCATGTTGGGCCAAAGTAAAAATGCTTTCCAGGCAGAGATCGATGCGGCCTGTGAGTTAATAGATTTTTTACGTTTCAATGTGCATTTCCTGAGTGATATTTATCGCCAGCAGCCAATCAGCGGGCCCAGCATGAACAACCGGATGGAATATCGTCCACTGGAAGGATTTGTATTTGCATTAACACCTTTTAATTTTACTGCAATTGGAGGTAACCTTCCTACATCAGCAGCCATGTGTGGCAATGTGCTGATATGGAAATGCGCCAACACACAGGTATATGCATCACAAATGTTCATGCGTATTTTAAAAGAAGCCGGGTTACCTGATGGGGTTATCAATTTGGTTTTTATTGATGGGCCTACTATTGGCGAAGTGGTTTTTAATCATCCTGATTTTGCAGGAATACATTTTACCGGAAGCACAGGGGTATTCAATAAAATGTGGGAGACGATAGGAAAAAATATGGCTATGTACAGGTCGTACCCCCGTATTGTTGGCGAAACAGGAGGAAAGGATTTTGTAATTGCACATAAGAGTGCCGATCCGGACGTGGTGGTTACAGCACTGGCACGTGGTGCATTTGAATACCAGGGGCAAAAATGTTCGGCTGCATCAAGGGCTTATATTCCATCTAACCTGGCTGCAGAAGTAAAAAAGAAATTAGTGGAAACGATAAAGACGATGAAGATGGGAACGGTGGAAGACTTTACCAATTTCATCAACGCAGTAATTGATGAAAAGAGTTTTGATAAACTGGAAAGCTATATTAAAGGTGCGAGGAAAAAGAATAGTGGAGCAAGAATATGGGTAGGTGGAAAGTGTGATAAGACAGACGGTTATTTTATTGAACCAACCATTATTGAAGCAACAGATCCATATTATGTTACTATGTGTGAGGAATTGTTTGGCCCGGTACTTACAGTGTATATTTATGATGAGAATAAATATGAAGAAACATTAAAACTGGTTGACAGTACTTCTCCCTATGCATTAACAGGCGCAGTAATTGCACAGGATCGTTTTGCAGTTGAACTGGCTACAAATAAATTGCGTAACAGCGCCGGTAATTTTTATATCAACGATAAACCAACAGGTGCAGTTGTAGGCCAGCAGCCATTTGGGGGTGCAAGGGGCAGTGGTACCAATGATAAAGCAGGTTCTATTTTAAATTTGTATCGCTGGTTAAGTGCAAGAACAATTAAAGAAACCTTTAATTCACCAACGGATTACCGTTATCCGTTTATGCAGGAGAAATAAAATGAAAACTATCTTAGATAAGCAACAATTACATCTTACCATCTTAAGACTGGCTCACCAGTTGATGGAGAATCACCTGCATTTGGAAGATGTGGTTTTCATTGGCCTGCAACCCCGTGGTGTATATGTAGGCGCAAAGATCATAGAATGTATCAAAGCACTTTATCCCAAGGAGAAGGTACAGTATGGTATCCTGGATATCACTTTTTACCGGGATGATGTAAGGGATGAATTGCATGTGGCCAATAAAACTGATATTCCTTTCTCCATAGAAGGCAAGAAAGTTATTTTGATAGACGACGTACTATACACCGGAAGGACCATCCGGGCTGCTTTGGACGCCATACAGGATTTTGGAAGGCCAAAGAAAGTTGAACTATGTGTACTGGTAGACCGGAGATTCAACCGGGAACTTCCCATCCAGCCCGATTACTGTGGCAAGGCCATTGATTCTATTATTTCTCAAAAGGTAAAAGTGGAGTGGGACAGGGAAGAAGTGGTGCTTTACTGAGAAGCAAGCTACAAGTAACTAGCTTCAAGGGGGCAATCTTTAAATTTAATGGCTCTTTTATATAGGGAAGCATCCTGAATACTCAGACTTATCCCTTGTGGCTTTTCCTCTTGCAGCTTTTTTAAATCCTTTTTTCTTGTACAGAGTTTTTCTCCTAACTTCGCTGCTTAATGCAACTATCTACCAAACATCTATTGGGCATTAAAGACCTCAGCACACAAGACATTTCACTTATTTTATCTACCGCCACACAGTTCAAGGAAGTTTTGCAGCGCTCTGTGAAGAAAGTTCCTTCCTTACGTGATGTAACCATTGTGAATTTGTTTTACGAAAATTCAACCCGTACAAGAATATCTTTTGAGCTGGCTGAAAAACGGCTGAGTGCAGATACCATTAATTTTTCTGCATCTGCATCTTCTATAACCAAAGGCGAAACATTGCTTGATACAGTGAATAATATTTTGAGCATGAAAGTGGATATGGTGGTGATGCGGCACAGTGCAAGCGGAGCCCCTCACTTTTTGGCCAAACATATTCCTGCTGCCATCATTAACGCCGGCGATGGAATTAATGAACATCCTACACAGGCATTGTTAGATGCATTATCGATACAGGAAAAACTTGGCTCTTTAGCGGGGAAGAAAATTGTGTTGGTTGGAGATATCATGCATTCAAGAGTTGCATTGAGTAATATTTACCTGCTGAATAAAATGGGAGCAGAAGTTATGGTTGCAGGCCCACCAACACTGATCCCAAAATATATCAGGGAAGCATTGAATGTAAAAGTGGAATATAATTTAAAGAAAGCATTGGAGTGGTGTGATGTGGCCAATGTGTTGCGCATTCAGCTGGAACGACAGAACCAGGTGCTGTTTTCATCCCTAAGAGAGTATAACCTTGCATATGGTGTAAGTAAAAAATTGCTGAATAGTTTAAAGAAAGAAATTGTAATTATGCATCCGGGGCCTATTAACAGGGGAGTGGAGATTGACAGTGATGTGGCAGACAGTCATCAATCAATCATCCTGCAACAGGTTGAAAATGGTGTGGCAGTGAGAATGGCTGTATTGTATCTTCTTGCCGGAAAACAAAGTAATTAGGTATTAGTAATTTGGAATTGGGATGATCTCATTTTCAAATCTTCAAATCATCAAATCATCTGCATGAAACGCATATGTTTATTCCCAGGCACATTCGATCCATTGACACTGGGTCATACAGATATTATTGACAGGGCCCTGCCTTTATTCGATAAATTGGTGATTGGTATCGGGAGGAACAGTAATAAAAAACCAATGTTCAGCGAAAAGCAGCGTTTGAAATGGGCAAGGGAAATTTATAAGGACAACCCAAAAGTAGAAGTGCTGGCCTATGATGGCCTGACGGTAGATTGTTGTAAAAAGGTTGGGGCTAATTTTATTTTACGTGGTATCCGTTATGTGAATGACTTTGAATATGAAAAAGCCATTGCTGATATGAACAGAAGCATTGACCAAAAAATTGAAACTATCTTTCTAACCTGCCTTCCGCAGTTTACTTCAGTAGCATCAACATTAGTAAGGGATGTCTTACGAAACGGGGGAGATGTTTCCCAATTCTTACCGGAAGTTGTTAAGCAATCAATCGGGAAGAAGAAATAATTTTCATTCAATTTTCATTTAAAATTACCTATGTCTATTTGGTTCAATAAATCATTATCCTTGCCTGACCTGAATCCTCTTGGCCCAAATACAATGGGAGAATACCTGGGTATGGAATGGGTAGCGCTTGGCGATAATTATATTAAAATGAAAATGCCGGTTGATAACCGTACAAAACAACCCTATGGCTTATTACATGGTGGTGCAAGCTGTGCTTTGGCAGAAACAGTTGGAAGTGTAGCATCGCATTTTGTAATTGATAGTGATAAATTTATTTGTCTTGGCCTGGATATTAATGCCAATCATATTCGTGGGGTAAAAGAGGGCTATATAACTGCAACCTGCACTCCATTACACTTAGGCGCATCCACACATGTGTGGGATATAAAAATTCATGATGAAAAAGAAAAACTGGTTTGTATCAGCCGGTTAACTGTTGCTATTTTAAAAAAGCCGCAAGGGGAATAGCTACAAGGGACAAGCATAAGTATTCAAAAGCTTTCCCATTCTAAAAAGAGCCTTTAAATTTAAGAATAGCCCCCTTGAAGCTTGTTGCTTGCAGCTTTCTCTCACGGCGTATCAAAAAATTTACTCAGTATATTTTTTATGGAAGGATAGGTGTTTTTCATAGGTTCTTTTATATCTATTGTTTTAACCCATTTTATTTCTGTGATGTGTTCTTCTGTTTGCGGTATTAATTCCTGGTTAGAAGTGCAGGTCATATAAAACCAGTGTGATATTTTTAAAAAATGTTTGCCAAACTGATCATAAACATGGTAGGTTTCCCCGATCTTCTTTTTTAAACTAAGTTCCTTTACCCCCGTTTCTTCAGTTACTTCCCTTAGTGCACAGTCTTCCAGCTTCTCATTCTTTTCAATTTTGCCCTTAGGCAGGTCCCATTTACCAAGGCGGTAAATAAAGAGCAATTCTTTTCTATCGTTTTGAACAATTCCACCTGCAGCTTCAATTACTGTAAAATTCTTAAAAAAAGTTTTCTTTAGTTTATCAAGGTCTTCATGCCATAATACACCTGCATGAAATTCTTCCTTTTTTATCTCATGTAACATAGATTTTATGGCCCTGGGAGATATCTCATCAACGAAAACAGCATCGGGATGGTGGAGTATTTCATTTAATTCTTTGTCAATTTCGTTGCAAAGAATCACCGGTTTATCGCCAAAATATATCCTGATGTACATAAATAAATTTCAATTTTCAGATTGCATAGGTCAAATTTGCAGCATGACAAACGAAAAAGCAGTAGCTGAAAAGCTTTTACAAATTAATGCAATTAAGCTGAGTCCGCAAGAACCCTTTACCTGGGCAAGTGGCTGGAAGAGCCCGATCTATTGCGATAACCGCAAAGTTCTGTCCTACCCATATATCCGTGACTTTATTAAAAGTGAGATGTGCAGTGTGATCTTTGAAAGATTCCAGGAGGCTGAAGTACTGGCTGGGGTTGCCACCGCAGGTATTGCCTGGGGCGCAATGGCGGCAGACCAGTTAAAGCTGCCTTATATCTATGTTCGCCCCAAGCCTAAGGAACATGGTTTGGGTAATCAAATTGAGGGTTCGCTGGAAAAGGGAAAGAAGGTTTTGGTTATTGAAGACCTTATCTCGACAGGGAAAAGCAGTTTACAGGTATGTGATGTGCTCAAAGCTGCCGGTGCTGATGTGGTAGGGATGGTTTCGATCTTTACATATGGCTTTGAAATAGCTGATACTGCTTTTAAGGCCGCAAATATTCAGTACCAGTCCTTAACCAATTACCAAACCCTCATAAGTTTGGCTCTTGAAAAGGGAATTATAGCTGCAAATGAACAAAACACCTTGTTAAATTGGAGGGCAGATCCAGCCAATTGGAAGGGGATTTAATAACTTTATTTCAAATTCCGCAAGTATGAAGGCAATTTCACTTAGTTTTTTATCGGTTTTATGTGCAATTTCTGTTGGATTTGGCCAGCAGCAGAAGGTATCTGGTAAAGCAATTATCAAAACGCCAACGGTTTTATGTGATAAATGTAAAGACCGGGTCGAATTCTTTATTTCACATGAAGCAGGAGTGACTTCTGTTAAAGTAAATATTAAACAGAAAACCACTACAGTTACCTGGTTAAACGACAGGACTACCCTGGAAAACATAAAAGTAGCAATAGCTAACCTGGGCTATGATGCTGATGATATTGAGGCAGAAGAAGGGTCATTTAAAAGGCTGCCAAAAGAATGTAAGTTGCATAAGGACACTATCAAACCTAAAGAACCGGAGGTAAAACAATAATCCCAACTTATATTCCCAGGTAAATTCTTTATGCCAAATCCTCCCCTTAAAAGGCTGAAAATCTCTGAATGCTCTCATAATTTACGGTGAAGGATTTGTACACATTTGCCTTACCCAACTTAACTTTTCCTGTAATTTTTATTACTACTTCTTTGCCCAATAATGTGGGTAATGCATTTTTCAGGGCATTTTTCATATCAACTTCTATTTGCAAAGGGAAGGTAAATTCTGCAAGGCGGGGAATATTTACCTGCAGATCCTGAGAACTATGTCCAAGGTAGTTACCATCTACAAAAATGTCCAGATCGGTATTTCTTAGCTGGAGGCCAAAATTATTGGGGTTGTAATATATGAGGTCCAGGTTAAGGGTAGAGGACCCAAAACCCAGATTTCCAACTTTCAGGTTTTTAAAATCCCGGTACACCAATTCTTTTGGAGCCTGGCATGAAATGGTCAGAAAGAGTGCAAAGCTAAGAATTAGGGGGTGGAGAGGGTTCTTGATTTTCATGCCTTTTATTGGGATGTAATTTAGGGCATGAATTTTAAAGTAAAAAACGGAACTAAAAACGTTAGATTATGTCCTGAATATTTGTCAGAAACTTTAAAAACATGATGCCTAATAAAACTAGGTAATTTTATATTGATTTAAATATTCTTAATCAAATCGTTATAAAATATTATTACTATAATAAAATAAATTTAAAATAGAAGATTTGACAAATTTTGTGACAACATCAAGGAAATCTCATTTTTTTAAATACGCTTAATCATAAATGCTATAATTAAATGATTTTAAGTTATTTAAAATAATTATTGATAATAAAATTTTATTTAAAAACCTATATTGATAAATAATTTAAGTTGTTTGATTTTAGCCAGGGCTTTTTTCCACTTTTTAGTTAACTGGCTTGGAAAACTGTTATGGTTTGACTTGCGAAAAAGCTATATTTTATGATGGGAAGTATTTTTCCTTAGGACAAAATCCTACTATGGAGTTAGTATGAAATAGTGCATTTATGATCATTTACACTATATACAAGCACTATTAAAACAGGGATTTTATTACGTTTTGTATACAATTTTAGCTTGAATAAAAATCTTTTCTAATTATTTTGCCATAAACGTAGATTATTTTTAACGCTTATTGTTTAAAGCGCTTGATGAGATTCAAGAAAAGTAGCTTTCGGAGGGTTTTTACCACTTTGACCGTAAAATTACGGAGACGAAAACTTGCGGTTTCCGAAAATGCGTATTATGTTTGCATTGAAATTAAAAATGACCATTACCTCGGTTATTCTTTCTTTCAGGTCTTAAAATCCACCCTCCTCTAAAGAACCATCCAAATTTGGTCCGGGCTCAAACCCTACGTCAAAATCCTGTCAGAACCAATTTCTGAAACCTCAAACACAAGAAAAATGAAAACTAATTCTACATTCGTACATACAGTATTATTTGCTGTAATCACTCTTTCCCTGAACTTTAATGTTGCAAAAGCTCAATCAAGCTGTACAGCTCCGGCAATGACCTGGAATAACCCCGTATTGATCTCGGGTACTGCTCTCCAGGTAAATGCGGTATATAAATTTCCAAATGTTACACCAGGTGTATATGCTTTAATTACTGTTACGGCTAAGGTTAATGGGGCTAGCATTACCAACATTGATGATAATGTTAATAATGGTTACGCGGCAGCATGGCAACCAGTAATTCAGACACCCAGCGCACAGGTCGCCAGTGATTCTTATGTAAGCTTTTCTATAGCATTTAAGAATACAGCTGACAATTCAAGTCATCAATACAATTGCTTCCAGCTTTCTTTTATTGACGTTGACGGGGATGATGACCATATCAGGGAATTTGTAGCAACCAAAAATTTTGATAGTTATACAGTTGCAAACAATACTCAACTTACTTTAACAACAATTAGTGGGGGAATTACACAGGCAACGGGTCCATTAGAAACGTATAATGATATTGATACAAGTGCTTACAGAACAAATATAAATTTCAGATTTACAAACAAAGCTGTAATTAATGAGGTAAGACTTGGTAACCGGGTTGATGCTGTTCATGATATTGATGGAAGACTTAGCTGTGGGTATTTTGCACCTGTTACAATGCCACTTCTTTTGCCTGTTAGTTATTTATCATTTGATGCTGTAGTAAATGGTGAATCAGTTTTAGTAAAATGGGCTACAGGATACGAATTAAACAATAGCCATTTTGAAGTAGAAAGGTCATTTGATATGAGCAATTATAGCACAGCAGGTATAGTGCTGGATGGTTTTGTAGTAAATGGTACCGGCAAGAGCTACCAATTTAAAGATAATTCAGCCCAGTTAAAAGGCAGGTCAATGGTTTACTACCGCCTAAAGCAGGTTGATATTGATGGCAAAGTAACCTACAGCAAGGTTATAGCGGTAAGGTTACAGGCAAAGAGTGAAGTTAAAATGCAGGTTTCTCCAAATCCATTTGTTGAGCATGTAACTGTAGGTTTTACTTCAACAGAAAACGGCAATGCACAGATACGCATTGCTAACATGGCCGGACAAACAATGTTATCCAAACAATCTACAATAAGTAAGGGTTACAACAACATTCAGGTTGATGGCCTTACCGGATTAGCAACGGGAGTATATGTTGCTCAGCTGATCCTGAACGGAACTGTGATCGACAACCAAAAACTAATCAAAAATTAATTTACCCTACCCTGGTTAGCAACAGTTCACCGGAAGCTGGCGGTGTTTATAAATCGCCGGCTTCCTTTCACAAAACATCCAGTATTCATTGCAAAGCTTTTATCCTTATTACCAACTGGTAAAATGTAAAAATGAAAGCAATGAATACTTTAAAAAAAATAATTTACCTGCTTATGACCGCCCTTCTTGTTTCGGGCAGCATTAAAGCCCAACAATCACCAAGTGATCAAAAAATTATTACCATCACAAATTTTAAAGTATATGAAAACAATACTCAGCTTATTATTGACTGGTCAACTGACGGACTTGTTGAAGCCAATTACTGGCAGGTACAAAGCAGTGCCGACAACCAAAAGTTTTCAACCATTGCCCTCGTTTTTGGTCCTGATCCCCGCCAACAGGGAAACAGGTATCAATATAAGGGTAAAATAAAAGATGCCTCAGCAGGAGGGAAGACCTGGTACAGGGTTAGCCCAATTGATGCCAAAGGACAGCAAATAAATACCGAAATAATTCAGCCAGCAAAATAATAGAGCCTTAAACCGCGTTTATAGCCCGTGCCCCCGGCTAAGAAAAACGTTAGTGCTTGGTTTACGATGTTTTCTTTGGGGGTTACAGAATCGAAAGATTCTTAACAAAGGCCGCATTTCTATGCGGCTTTTTTCTTTTTTCTCCTTTTTATATGTATATTTGAAAATCCCATCCTTGTGTAAAACCTGTTAATTTCTTTTATCCTTTGCAGGCAGCCAGTTCCCCCAAAGCAGCATCCCGTTATCGGGTTTAATCATTATATTGCTTAACTTAATATTACACCAAACAATATGAGAAAATTTATACTTCTCTACTTCGCTGTACTTACTGTATTTACAGCCACTGCACAAGATTTCAGTAATAAGGGAAAAGATTTTTGGGTTGCTTATGGTTATCATACTCAAATGCAACCAGCGAATGGTAATAGCCAGGATATGGTTTTGTATTTTGCTACTGACCAGGTTACCAATATAACGATTAATATTCCTGGTTTAGCCTATACCCAAACGATAACTACACCTGGTGGTAATAATGTAACAACATCATTTGCTATTCCAAAAGCCGGGGCACAAGATGCCCGTCTATTTACAGAAGGATCATCAGACAAAGGAATTCATATTACCAGTGATAAGCCAATTGTTGCTTATGCACATATTTATAATGGAAACTGTTCGGGTGCCACCATTTTATATCCTACTAATACTTTAGGAAAAGAATATTATTCTATAAATTATAAAAACTGGTCTAATCAGAACAATGCAAATTGTTGGTTTTATGTTGTGGCCACTGATACCGGCACCACCACTGTTGAAATAACACCTCAAGCTGACCAGGCTGGTATAGTTACTACCGGTGGATGGGTGGCTGGTACAACTTACACCGTTACTCTTACACAAGGCCAGGTATACAATGTAATGGGAGTGCTGACAGGAGGCGGGCCTCCGCCAGGTGGTAACCCCTTTAAGGGAGTTGATCTTACCGGTTCAAAAGTAAAAAGTGTAAGCACAGGTAATGGTTGTAAAAGGATAGGGGTGTTCTCGGGTAGTGGAAGGATAAGTATAACCTGTAACGCCAATTCCTCTTCATCAGATAATTATATGGTGCAGGCTGCACCAAAAACCGCATGGGGTAAAAAATATCTTACAACTCCGGCTTTAGGAGTTATTGATGCAACTCATCCTCTAGGTAACCAGGCTGTTAATATTTTCAGAGTTTGTGTTACTGATCCTCTAACAGTAGTTAAGGTTAATGGTGTAGTTACAGTATTACCGTTGCAGAATAATTTTTATTATGAAATTCCACAAACTAATCTGCCACAGATGATAGAAGGAGACCAACCGATCATGGTCGCCCAGTATTTTACCTCATCGGGCTCATGTGGTAATGGGGCTCCCGGAGATCCGGAAGTGATTTATTTGAGTGCTGTTGAACAAAATATAAACACAGTGTTATGGAATGCTACACCCAATTTTGCAATTGGCACACATTATTTTAATGTGGTGATACCTAATGGTGGCACAGCGCTAAGTTCATTTACACTTGATGGTACTCCATGGGGTGGTTTTGTAACACATCCCCAGGATCCTAACTATTCATATTTGAGATTGGCAGTAGGTGGGGGGCCACGTATTATAAAATCTGATTCTGGATTTAATGCGATTGCATATGGCTTTGGTTCATTTGAATCCTACGGATATAATGCCGGTACCAATATTAAAGACCTTTACCAGCAAATTGGAGTATCTACTACTTATGGTATAGAAACTACCCCATCAGTTTGTACTAATTCACCATTTAAATTCAAGGTCTCATTGCCTTATTGTGCCGATTCAATGCAATGGAATTTAAGTGGATTACCCGGCCCACCAGTTGCACCACCTACTTTAATTTATTCATCATGTACTCCTGGCCCTGGTGGACCAGATTCCACAACTGTTGTTAATGGTAAAACAATTTATTGGTACTCTTTACCCACACCTTATTCATTTAGTACAGCAGGAAGTTTTCCTGTTACTATAACTACTTATAATAGTGCAAACCCTGATGGTTGTGGTAATTCACAGGATATTGATTTTGACCTGATAGTTTCCGATCCACCTATTGCTGATTTTACATGGACTCCGGGTGGTTGTGTTGCTGAATCGTATAAGTTTACAGAAACCACACCACAATTACCTAAACCAACTTATAGCTTTTATTGGAATTTTGGAGATCCCGGAAGTGGTGGTAATAATACATCCAATGTAAGAAACCCGATACATACATTCTCTGCACCGGGTACTTATACAGTAAAGTATGTTGCTATTACAACACCCGGGTGTTTTACCGATACTGTTACAAAAACTGTTATTGTTGATTCATTACCGAGAGGAACAATAAGTGGTACACTGGCAGTTTGTCAAAATTCAGTACCGGACCCTGTAATTACATTTACGGGTATAAATGGTACTCTACCTTATACCTTTTACTATAATATTAACGGAGGACCCGCCTTGAGTGTTGCTACAGTCGCACCAAGTGCTACGACTACCATAACTGCCCCCACTACAGTTGCCGGTGTATTTGTTTATACTTTGGATAGTGTCAAAAATACCGGATCAACTTTATGTGTGCAAAGTATTATGGGACAGCAAACAACTATAACCATAAACCCACTGCCTACTGCCAGTATATCCGGCGCAACCTCTGTATGCCAGAATGCACCGTCACCTAATGTTACATTTACCGGTGCAACTGGAACGGCTCCTTATACCTTTAGTTATACCATTAATGGTGGCCCCGTATTAACTGTTACAACTATTGCAGGTAATTCTGTAACCGTAGCAGCGCCAACAAATGTGGTTGGTACATTTACTTATGCGTTGGTAAGCGTTCAGGATGGTACCTCAACTGCATGTAGCCAAAGCCAGACCGGTTCAACAATTATAACTGTAAATCCATTACCAACTGCAGCAATCAGTGGCACAACTGCTGTTTGTTTAAATGCAGCATCGCCAAACATAACATTTACCGGGGCAGGTGCAACAGCGCCTTATACATTTACATATACCATTAATGGTGGCCCAAATCAAACGGTAACTACTATTGTTGGTAACTCTGTAACTGTTGCTGCTCCTACAAATGTGGCCGGTACCTTTACTTATGCATTGGTAAGTGTGCAGGATGGAAGTACTACATTATGCAGCCAGGCACAAAGCGGTTCGGCGGTAATTACCGTTAATCCATTGCCGACTGCTGCTATCAGCGGCACAATAACAGTTTGTTTGAATGCTGCAATGCCAAATATAACTTTTACAGGAGCTGCAGGTACTGCCCCTTATACTTTTAGTTATACCATTAATGGCGGCCCTGTATTAACTGTATCAACTGTTGTTGGTAACTCAGTAACTGTTGCAGTTCCTACAAATGTAGCCGGAACCTTTACTTACGACCTGGTAAGTGTATTAGATGGTAGTTCAACTCTATGCAGCCAGGCACAAACCGGTTCTGCTGTTGTAACTGTTAATGCATTACCTACTGCAACTATCGCAGGAACCACAGCAGTATGTTTGGATGCTACACCACCCAATATAACTTTTACAGGTTCTATAGGTACTGCACCATATACTTTTAGTTACACAATTAATGGAGGCCCTGTATTAACCGTTACAACTGTTGTTGGTAATTCGGTAAATGTTGCAGTGCCTACTAATATAGCCGGTACATTTACTTATACATTAACTGCCGTGCAGGAGGGTAGTGCGAATACCTGTAACCAGGCTCAAAGTGGTTCTGCAATTATTACTGTAAATCCATTGCCAACTGCAACCATCGCAGGTACTACAGCAGTATGTTTGAATGCGCCTTCACCATTAATTACATTTACCGGTGCAGGTGCTACTGCGCCATACACATTTACTTATACCATTAACCTCGGCCCCAATCAAACAGTAACTACACTTGTTGGTAATTCTGTAACTGTTGCTGTTCCTACCAATGTAGCCGGTACCTTTACTTATGATTTAGTAAGTGTCCGGGATGGAAGTACAACTCTATGCAGCCAGGCCCAGTCAGGTTCTGCTATTGTAATTGTACATCCATTGCCTACACCTAATTTCACTTTCACTACCCCTTCGTGTGAAACAAGGACGATAACATTTACCGATGGTTCAATAGCTAATGTAGGTACATTAACAGGATGGGCCTGGAATTTTGGTGATCCGGGTTCAGGTCCGTTAAATACATCAATTTTACAAAACCCTGCACACACTTTTGCTGCTGCCGGTACATATAATGTAACACTTTCAGTTACTACCAGTAATGGTTGTGTAAGTAACCCTGTTGCTACTATTCCGGTAACTATTAATGCACGTCCGTTGGCAGGATTTATTATTCCTGAAGTTTGTTTAAGTGATACATACGCACAATTCTTAGACACCAGCAAGGTTGCCTTGCCAGGTATTATTGACCGTTGGGATTGGAATTTTGGTGATCCGGGTTCAGGTCCGCTAAATGTATCTACTTTACAAAATCCTACTCACAGTTACACAGCAGTTGGTAATTATAATGTTCGTTTAATTGTCTGGAATAATGCTATTGGTTGCCGGGATACCATTGTTCAGTTATTAACTGTAAACGGCAGTTTCCCGGTTTCAAATTTCAACATACTTAACCCAACAACGCTTTGTGCCAATGATTCTGTTGCTATAGTTAATCAATCAACAGTATTCCCGGGTGTAATTACTAAAGTGGAGATTTGGTGGGATGATGTAAATGCAGGCCCACCGGCGCCGCCTGAAGTAGATAATTTCCCTGCACCGGGTAAAATTTATAAACATTTGTATCCAAATTTCCAGGCACCTTTAACCAAACTATATACTATACGGTTCCGTGCATATTCAGGCGGAGTATGTTTAGATGATACGTTAAGAAATATTACAGTTAACGCAGCGCCAAAAGTTCAGTTTAATAATATGCCCGATACCTGTTTCCTTGCAGCGCCGTTCCAGATTACCCAGGCAACAGAAATAGGAGGGGTACCGGGTACAGGTGTATTCTCTGGTCCCGGTATTACACCCGGTGGTATCTTCTCACCGGCTGTTGCAGGTATAGGATTGCATACCATTAAATATACCTTTACTTCAACTGCTGCAGGTTGTGTTGATACGATGAGCAAGACAATAAGGGTGTTGGATACTGCTCATGCATTCTTCACTAATGTGTTGCCTATCTGTGAAGGTACCGGAGGATCATTTACTGATGTGTCTACTGCACCTGCAGGCGTAACTTTAAGTAACACCGTCTGGGATTTTGGAGATGGTACCCCTCTTGAGAATCATGCCCCGGGATCGACATTTACACACGTGTTTGTTAACCCGGGTACATTCATTGTAAGGATGTATAATGTTACTACGGTGGGTTGCAACAGTACTATATATTCCAAATCGGTTACAGTTGATCCCAATCATTCTATAACCTTAACATCGGCTAATAATATTCAAACCCGTTGTATCAATAATGCAATTATTGATATCGTATATAATTTAGGTGGTGGCGCTACAGGAGCTACTGTAACAGGCTTACCTCCGGGTGTAACTTATGCCATTGTGGGAACTGTATTAACTATAACGGGGGCACCAAACACAACTGTTGGTTCACCGTTTAATTATAATATTCAGACGACAGGTAATACCTGCACATTTGCTATTGCAACTGGCAGGATCACAGTAGAACCTGATCATACCATTACTTTAAATACCGGTTCGGTAAAGGATCAATCTGTTTGTGTTAATACAGCAATCACACCTATTGTATATACAGTAGGCGGTGGTGCTACTAATGTAACTGTTACCGGGTTGCCTGCAGGAGTAAATTATGTTGTAGCTGGAAATACAGTGACCATCAGCGGTATTCCAACCACAACATTACCTTCTACCTTGTTCAGCTATTCAATAGTTACATTGGGCAATACCTGTTTAGTAGCCAATGCCAGCGGAACGATAAAAGTAAATCCTTACCCGGTACCCAATTTTTCTCTTGATAAACCAAGCTATTGTATTCCTAATGCAATTGTTGGATTCATTAACGGATCTACAATGCCTGATGGAAGCGGGATGACCTATTCATGGGATTTTGGCGATGGTTCTCCGATAAATTCCGGTGTAAACCCCAACCATTGGTACACAAGCCAGGGACCATTTAATGTAAACCTTATAGTTACAAGCACCGCAGTTCTTACTCCTTCCGGTATTGGCTGTTCGCATGATACTACCATTGCGATAACTACTATTCATCCTCAACCCAAAGCAGATTTCAGTATTAATAAACCAAGCATCTGTATTAAGGACGATGTAACACTTACTGATCTGTCGGATGGTAAAGACGGAACTATAAACCAATGGAACTGGGATATGGGAGATGGATCGATAAGAACAACGAATACTGTAACCTATACCTACAATGATACAATTACCTTCAATATTAAATTTTACACGATTAACACGCCGCATGGTTGTAATAGCGATACAATAACCAGGCAGTTTACAGTTTATCCTTATCCGCATGTAAATGCAGGCCCTGACAGGAGGGTACTTGAAGGCGGACAGATCACTTTGCAATCTGTAACGTTCGCTAATGATCCTCAGTATTTATGGACACCAAACCTTTACCTGGTTAATAATAAAGTAGCCAGGCCAATTGTAAATAAGCCATTAACTGATATGACTTATACACTTACAGTAACTGCAAGAGGTGGATGTTCATTAAGTGATGATGTATTTGTCGAGTTGTTGAAATTCCCTGTTATACCCAATACATTTACACCGAATAATGACGGAACAAATGATACGTGGAGAATTGACTACCTGAATACTTATCCGAATAACAGGGTACAGGTATTTACCCGTACAGGACAGTTGGTTTTTGAATCAAGAGGGTATAATACACCATGGGATGGAACTATAAAAGGCAAACCACTGCCATTTGATACTTATTATTATATTATTGAACCAGGTAACGGTCGTGACCCGATAACCGGGTATGTTACCATCATTAAATAGACATTCATTTACAGCGGTGAGAAATACCTCATCGCTGTAAATATTTTTGAAGAGGATTAACTTTTTATTTCATTACAAAGATTGAACTTTAAACAAGGAATATCACATTAAGACCCAGGTGAAAAAACTGAAAGCCATGAAGAAGATATTTTTAATTACAGCTATCGGTTGCTTTATTAGTTTAACAGGCCTTGCCCAGGCCAAACCGTATTATACACAGTATATTCTAAACAATTATATTCTTAATCCCGGGATAACCGGAATTGAAAACTATACTGATGTAAAATTGAGTTACCGAAACCAGTGGGCGGGAATAACAGGCGCACCGGTAACCACTTATTTCAGTATTCATGGCCCGCTGGGCAAAAGAGATTTTCGTACCAGTGTTACCTCTTATCAAATGCCCGGCGAAAATCCTGCAGGGCCAAAGGCATGGGATGAATATGCTGTTTCACAACCTCACCATGGAGTTGGTTTAAATGTTATTAATGATAAAGCGGGCTATATCAACCGCTGGACGATAGCTGCATCTTATGCTTATCACAAACCTCTAACTTCACGTACAAGTATTGCAGCAGGCCTTAACGCAGGTGTTACCAGTGTGAATATTGACAAGTCGAAAATAGTTTGGGGAAATCTTGACCCTAATGATGATGCTATTGGGATTAATAATGGCGAGATAAAGAAATTAAAACCTGAATTAGGAGTAGGCCTTTGGTTATACTCTGCCCGTTATTTTGTTGGGGTGTCGGCACTGAACATTATTCCCGGAAAAACAAAATTTGTTACCAATGACAAATATGGTACTTATTATTCGATCAATTATTTTGGAACGGCTGGCTACAAATTTGCAATGACGGATCAACTCACTGTTTTGCCATCTGTGATGGTACAGTACTGGCAGCCTCAGTTAACCAGTATACATGCCAATGTAAAGATTCAGTACGAAGATTTTTTATGGATAGGAGGTAGTTACCGTTTTGCTGACCTCGTTGGTGGATATTCAGGTATGATAGGAATGAACATTTCAAATACATTCAACATCAGTTATGCATACGAACATACAACTACTTCCAGGTTGCAGACTTTTACCAAGGGTACTCATGAAGTGGTACTTGGATTTATATTGGGTAACAGGTATAAAGAAACCTGCCCACGCTGTGCCTGGTAAATTTTAAAGACTGAATACATTAATTACTGTTGTGGAGGAATTATCCTTTTATTATTATCCCGGCTGGTATCCATTTTTTTCAGAACAGAATCTGCTGAAATTTCTTTAGCCGATAATGTCCATTCAGGTTTTAATACCCACTGGCCATTTTCAAAACCCAGGTAATAAACTTTCACAGATGCCGAGCCTGAACTTTCTTCTTTAATGATCACCTGCCGGGCCTCATCATTTTCCTGTAAGGTAACCGGCATGGCAAAATTTTGTTCCGGTTGTTTTGCTAAAATGTTTTCTGTTTGCTCCCGAACAGATCTTATCACAGGTTCTAGTGCCTTAATTTGTTTTTCAATAACCGGCCTCAGGTTTTCAATTTCTTTTGCTAATGTTTCTAAACCCTTATCTGCCGGAATAATATTTTTTGCAAGATCGGCGTCAGGAACTAAATAATTACTAAAAGGCAAATAAGGCAGGGCCGAAGTAGAATTTACTGAAGATGCCGGGTTACCGGTGTTGAACAATATGGCGGATGATAATAACAAAAGCAAAAACAATCCGATCAGTGGGGCAATAAAATTAAACCGCAAAGGCTGTGTAAAAATTTTATTGGTTGAAAAGAAATGAATGCGGTGTAGCAGCTGTTTTTTCCTGGTTACAGCTGCAAGTTGAAAATTGGGTACCAGTTGTTTTATTCTTTCTGCCTGTAATAAGGTCTCGGCATACAGGGCAGGGGAGTATTCAAAAGCCATTACACTGATATCGCAATTTTTTTCCCTCTCCATCCTTATCTGATTGCAAAGGCTGCTGATAAATGGATTATAAAAGAAAAAAGTATCTGCAAATAATAAGAACCAGTTAAGAAGATAATCATTTGTGCGGATATGTGTTAACTCATGCAGGATAAGGGTTTCAGCCTGTTGCGTACTTATATTATTAAGCAAAGCAAGGGGTAATAAAATAACCGGTTTAAAGAAACCAAAAGTAACAGGGGTGTTAACCGAACTACTTAGCCAGAGTTTTACTTTTCTTTTTATTCCAAACTGGTGTGCTTTTAATTCGGTAAAAAGTTTAAGGTCAATACCCGGCTTTTGTAAACCGGATTTGTATTGCTGCTTAAAATTGTACCAGGTATATATTGCTTTTATTAATTTATAGGAAATGACAAAAATATAAATACTGAATATCCATGGGGTTACTGTCTGTATATTTTCATTGCCCAAAAAACCGTTAATTGTTTTGTTGAGACCGGTGATTGAACTGTTTGCCTGTGCCCCTGAAAAATAAATGAAAAAAGTAAAGATGAATAACAGTAATTGAGCCGCAAGGGTTACAAAAAGAAAATTTCTTTTTGCAAGCGGAGTATTATTTCTGAGCAGGATCTTATTTACAGCAATAAACAATAATAACAAAAGCGCAGCCTGCCAGAAGCTGTGTAGCATCGCTATGCAAAAACTGTAAGAGAACTGAGCCATAAGCGTTACCCGTTTACTGTTATCAGTTAATTATGTTTTATTTTTCTTTTTTCAGCTGGTTGATCAGTTGTTGGATTTTTTCCAGTTCCTCTTCACTGGCAGCATGGCCGCCCAATGCCTGTAATACCAAGTCCGAAGATGATCCTGCAAACAAAGTATCGATCATTTTATTCAGAAACTGTTTTTGTGTTTTTTCACGGGTTACAGCAGGTTGATAAATATGGGTCTTGTTACTATCATCCCTGGTCACCAATCCTTTTTCAAACATGATCTGCATCAACTTAAGGGTAGTAGTATAACCGGCATCCTTGGTTTTAAGTAACTCTTCGTGAACTGTACGAACCGTTGCAGCTTTTTCATTCCAAAGGACCTGCAATATCTCCAGTTCGCTTTCTGTGGGTTTTATATACTTAATTAATGTCATAGTACGAGTATTTTCGTACGGCAATATACGAATTCATCCCTAATTACCAAATCCGTTTGTAAAATTTTTAAGGAGAATTAACTTTTTGTGGGAAATGTCTGAACCATGATTTAAAGGATTGAACTGATTATCCTGATCTTTTAATTGGGCCCATCAGAATATCAGTTTAATCATGGTTTAGACAAAAAAGCCCTGCTGTTAATCAGCAGGGCCCTTAATTAGTATTTTGAAATTACTTTTTAATATTCCTGATATTCAGGTCTGCGCTACCCAAAGCATCAATCAATGCCTTGTATTTCGATGTAACTTCTGCAGTTTGTTCTTTATCATTCAATGAAAGCTTTCCTTTAATAAGTGAAAGGGAGAAATTATCTTTTTCAATTAATTTATCAGCAATCAATGCATCAATAAACTTGTCTGTAGGCACTTTCAGGGCATTTGGATCGGCAGTAACAGTTAAATCCATAGAAGTAGCAGTATCATTTTTAATGATAGAAACTTCTTTTTTAATTTCTATTTTATTGTTATTGTTTGATGCTTTCAAAAGCCTTTCCAATTGTGCTTTCCTGTTCGTTTCAATTTTATCATGGTGAAACTTTGCAAGTGTGGGAGCAATAACCAAAGAAACAATACTCATCAGTTTGATGAGGATATTCATTGATGGACCAGATGTATCTTTAAAAGGATCACCAACGGTATCACCAGTAACAGAAGCCTTGTGTGGTTCCGATTTTTTGTAAAACATTTCACCATTAATCTCAACACCTTTTTCAAAAGATTTTTTAGCATTATCCCATGCACCACCAGCGTTGTTCATGAACATACCCATCAACACACCACTAACAGTTGCACCTGCTAAAAAGCCACCCAAAACCTCGGGGCCAAAAGCAAATCCAATAATTAATGGAGATAATAAAGCGATCGCACCGGGCAACATCATCTTTTTAAGAGATGCTTCGGTAGAAATAGCCACACATTTATCATACTCAGGTTTGCCTGTACCTTCCATAATACCGGGAATGGTACGGAACTGGCGGCGGACTTCTTCCACCATTGCCATAGCAGCTTCTCCCACTGCACGAATGGCTAAGGAAGAGAAAATGAAAGGGATCATTCCACCCACAAATAAACCAGCCAAAACAGGCGCACTATAAATATCAATACCATCAATACCACTAATACCAACAAAGGCAGCAAACAAAGCCAATGCAGTTAAAGCGGCAGAAGCAATGGCAAATCCTTTACCTGTTGCTGCAGTTGTATTACCAACGGCATCTAAAATATCTGTCTTTTCACGAACGTCTTTTGGCAATTCACTCATCTCTGCAATACCACCTGCATTATCAGCAATAGGTCCAAAAGCATCTATCGCTAATTGCATTGCTGTAGTAGCCATCATACCGGCAGCAGCAATGGCCACACCATATAAACCGGCGCACCAGTAGCTCATATATATTCCCGAAGCCAAAACTAAAATTGGTAAGAAAGTACTTTCCATACCCATTGCAAGTCCGCCAATGATATTGGTGGCATGGCCTGTGCCTGATTGACGAACAATGGTATTCACCGGACGTTTGCCCATGGCAGTGTAATATTCGGTGATCATACTCATCAAAGTACCAACAATCAAACCAACCATGATAGCGCCAAAAATTCCATTCTTAGTGAACTCATGTCCACGGAGTGTCATGGTTTCCGGCATTAAAAAATTTACGAGAAAATAAGAAGCAACCGCAGTCAATACAATTGAACCCCAGTTACCCATATTTAATGCTTTTTGTACAGGGGCAGTACTTAAGCCTGCACTCTCACTTATTCTTACGAAGAAGGTTCCGATGATAGAAAATAAAATTCCCATTGCTGCGATCAGCATTGGCAAAAGGATTGGAGACATGCCACCGAAATTATCAGTCATAGCATTGGTCTCTCTACCCAATACCATGGTTGCTAAAACTGTTGCTACATAGCTACCAAAAAGATCGGCACCCATACCAGCCACATCACCCACATTATCACCTACGTTATCGGCAATGGTTGCCGGGTTACGTGGATCATCTTCCGGAATACCTGCTTCAACTTTACCCACAAGGTCAGCACCTACGTCCGCAGCTTTGGTGTAAATACCACCACCGACTCTTGCAAACAACGCAATACTTTCTGCTCCTAAACTAAAACCCGTTAAAATTTCTATTGTACGCTCCATCTCAACACTATCTACTGCAGCATGAGGAGCGAAAATCATTTTTAAAATAATGAATAAACCACCTAATCCTAATACCGCTAAACCTGCAACACCTAATCCCATTACACTACCGCCGGTGAAGGAAACATTTAATGCTTTTGCCAGGCTGGTACGGGCAGCTTGGGCTGTACGTACATTGGCTTTGGTAGCCACTTTCATTCCAATGAAGCCAGCCAGTGCACTAAAGAAAGCGCCTACAACAAATGCAACTGCAATACTCCAATGGCTGTTGGCATTACTGTAACCCATCACACCCAATAAAAGGGCGCCGATGATTACGAAATAAGCAAGGATCTTATACTCAGCTTTTAAAAAGGCCATGGCGCCTTCAGCAATATAATTGCTGATCTCTTTCATACGGTCGTTACCGGCATCTTGTTTTGAAACCCATGCAAACTTTATAAAAGTGTACAAAAGGCCTACAATACCCATCGCCGGAATAACATAAATCAAATTGTTCATATAGTATAGTTGTTCTGAATTTTGGACGGCAAAAATAGGGTAAAAGGTTTAAAAACAGGCATATCAGGCCGGTTAATTGGGAGATAAAGAAGGCCCTGAAGGGTATATTCTGATATTTAAGCTGGCGGCATATTGGATAAAAGAAACATTTTACTATTTTGTATCTCTAAAACTTAAAACTTATGACAGATTTAAATCAAAATGTTGACCAGGCAAGGGATATGCTGAACCTTGAGCAAAAGGACATGAATAAACTTCCCCAGATGCTTAATGTATTAACTATCCTTACCTATATTGGTTGTGCTTTTGCTGCCATTGGTGCAGTATATAATTACTTTACAGTAAGCGCCTCCTATAAGCTGGTAGAGAGTATGTCCTCTGCTACCGAAGGACTGAGTGGTTCGGAGAGCAAAACATTGCAGGGTATTATAAACGAATCAGCTGGGATGGTGAAAAAGCAGTACGACAACCGTTTAATGATAATGGTTCTTGCTTTGGCTGGCGCTGCGCTATGTTTTTATGGTGCCATGCAAATGCGTAATTTAAAAAAACAGGGTTATATGTTTTATGTGATCGGGGAGTTATTACCGATCCTGTCATTTGCAATTTTTGTGGGTTTTAGTGGCCTGTTTGGAGGAATAGCAATGCTGTTCGGCACGCTGCTGGCGGCACTTTTTATCATTCTGTATACTACTCAACGCAAATACCTGGTAAATTAAATTTATCATTTTTAATAATTATCCCGGTTGTATTCAACCGGGATTTTTATTGTTCAGGATAAAGTTTTAAATGCTTCGCCCAAACAATTTGCTATATCACCTGCAATCATTGCTTCCTGCGAAAATTTTTCTGCAGCAATGTCACCTGCCAGCCCATGTAGATAAGCACCAAGTAATGAAGTATGTAATGAAGAATAGCCCTGAGCCAGTAAGCCGGCCAGGATACCTGTTAATACATCCCCGCTTCCTGCTGTTGCCATACCTGCATTACCAGTACTGTTGAAATAACCTTTTCCTTCAGGTGTACTTATGAATGTATGATGTCCTTTTAAAACGATATAAATATTCAGCTCTTTTGATTTTTGTAAAGCCAGTTGCAACCGTTCAAAATCATTTCCGGTTTTGCCAAACAACCGTTCAAACTCTTTTGGGTGAGGAGTAATTATTGATGATGCCGGAATAGATTGTAATAATATTTTGTTCTGAGCAATGATGTTTAATGCATCTGCATCAATGACCATTGGTTTGCCTGCTGTTTTTAAAACTTCAGCGAGCAATTTTTTATGCGAAGGATATACACCAATGCCGGGACCAATCCCCACAGCATTAAATTTTTCTATTTCATCAGCAGATAAAAGATGTTCTTCACCTCCAACAATGCACATAGCTTCGGGTACAGAGGTTTGTAAAATGTCATAACCACATTTTGGAATATAACAGGTTAATTTCCCAACGCCGCTTCTTAAACATCCTATAGCGCTTAACACAGCAGCACCCATCATACCATAGCTTCCGCAAAGTAAAGCGGAATGGCCAAAATTACCTTTATGCGAAAATTTCTTTCTGCGTTTATAAATTGATCTTATGATTTCTTCGTTGGTTAATTCAAAAATTGCTTCTTCTGTTTCTTCAAAATCTTTGTGCAGGCCAATATGCAGCAGGTGTACTTCACCACAGTGGTCTTCATTCTCCGGAAATAAAAAAGCAAGTTTATAATTTTGAAAAGAGAGGGTATGAGTTGCTTTTATAACAGCATTGCCTTTAGAACCTGCATCAGCAAATAAACCCGAAGGAAGGTCAATAGAAATTACCGGGGCATTGAATTGGTTTATATGCTTAACCAATTCATTACTTATTCCTTCCGGTGGTTTATTTAAACCGGTACCGAATAATGCATCAACAATAATATCCGTGTCATTTATTTCAGGAAAAAATTCTGCGGATTGTATAAAATGAATATCAGTTGTGCATTGATGAAGTTTTTCAAGGTTGGTCTGAAAATCAGCTGTACCAGGTTTTCCAAACTCAAGTATGTAAACTGTAACCCTGCATTTATGTTCAATGAGCAATCTTGCAATGGCCAATCCATCCCCGCCATTATTACCCTTGCCACAAAAAATACGGAACTGCTGCTGCCCGAAATTTTTTCCGATCAGCCATTTGCAGCAGGCGGTGGCGGCCCTTTCCATCAGATCGATAGATGTAACAGGTTCATTGGCGATGGTGAATGCATCCCATTTTTTTAACTGGGTAGCCGAAAAGATTTTCATGGAATAAAGTTACGAAATCTTCATCGTCGGAAGTGCTAAAACAACTCATCCTCTTCTTAAGATGAGGATGAGTTGATCAATCTTGCTTAATTTAATTTCACCAGCTTTACCCATGTTCTTTTATTGCCTTGTGTCAGTTCTGCGATATATGTTCCACCTATTAGTCCGGCTCCAACCTTAATAACAGAGGTCTTGGAAACAATTGTGTTTACAGATTTCACCACGCCTTTCATGTCCATGATTCTAATCATGAAAGGATCATTGCTATTGCTGAAAACCTGTAAACTAAACTCGCCCGCAGTTGGATTAGGATAGGCATTTACTTTAAACTGATCCTTTACTTCCTCAAGTATTGCAGGGGTCTCTTTAAAAGGTTCTGTAGGTTTTATCAATGATTGTAGTGGTGCAGGAGGTGAACAATCATACTTATTCCAGGTGATGTTCTGGTTTTTGCCACCTCCTTCGAGTTCCTCAACAATATACCATCCAGTCATGATGATATTTCTGTCATGCCCATCAACCATCAGTTTACCCTTTGGTATCATGATGTTAAGCGTTATCAGTGTGTTGTCTCCTTTAACAGTGAACTTCTCTTTATCAGGATTATTATCTCCCAGGTAAAAAGTTATTTTTGGTCCACCCACATTTACATTACAGTCTTCTTCAACCATTACTTTTTTACTCACTTTCACCGAACCCGGGTTGGTGAAGATCACTGTGGTTGTACCATTGTTCTTTCCTTTGCCAATAGTCAGTTCTTCCAGGTTGATATTTGAACTGGTAAAGGTTACTACTGCTCCTTCTTCAATGGATATATTTCCATAATCAGATCCATTAACTGTTGCGATAACGCCTTTCTTTATCGTCAGGTTTTTAAAATTACCTGCTGGAACCATTCCATTTGTTGTGGCATTGTAATTGCCCGAAAGCGGGTTGGCCACATGAACAAGGAATGTGGGATTGGGGCCTCCGGTAGCCGGATTATAAACCCTGTTATTTACACTTGTTGGAAGCTGAATTGAAATATTTTTTGCTGTAACTGTATAAGGATCCAACACATCATATTTCTTAAATTCAGCCTTGCCATTTGATGCCGTTACTCCCACATCGCCATTGATATAATTTTTTTCTCCGAATTCCGCTTCTTTTGTGGCGTAAATGATATAACCCGTTGGGTTCAGGTCATCATTAACAATTATATTGAATGAACAGCTTTTGAAATTACCACTGGGATCTGTTGCTTTCCAGCTTATAGTTGTAGTACCCCTGTTTAATGTTACACTGCCAAGACTGTTAGTTCCTGAACCAGTGGTGGCACCTGTTAAAACATAAGAAAGTGCTGGCACAGCACAATTATCAGTTGCCGTTGCATTGAACTCTGCACCCTGTACCTGGTAGGTGCACATTCCAGAATTCGTAAGCCTTGATTGGTTTGTAACGCAAGTAATCTCAGGACTGGTAATATCCCGAACCATTATCGCTTGCATGCAGGTACTGAAATTACCTGTTACATCAGATGCCTTCCAGGTTCTTGTAATCACATAATTATAATGTCCGGCACCTGTTGCTGTTTGTGTGCTTGTCTGGCTTTGTGTGATCGTTACCGGTGAACAATTATCTGTTGCTGTTGCTTCACCTGTTGATGCAGAACTGTTATTGTCCTGGCAATTCAACGTTGGGTTAGGCGGGCAGGAAATTACAGGCGCTATTAAATCATGTGCCGTTATTATCTGATTGCAGGTTATGAAGTTTTCGTTTGCATCCACTGCCTTCCAGGTTCTTGTAATGGTATAATTGTAATAAGCGTTATTGGCAGGGTTTGCATCCTTCGTACTGATATCAGTAAAAGTGATCGAAATATTTGCTACGGCTGTACAGTTGTCTGCTGCAGTGGCAAAACCTGTTGCTGCCGGCAATGTACTGCCATCACAGCTTACGGTAATGGCTGCAGGGCAGGTAATAACAGGAGCTTCTGTATCCGGTATAGTTACAATGTTTACATCAATCGAATTACTATAATTAATATCTGCATCTACATAAATAGTAGATCCATTTCCATCCACTACTGATAAGTGATAGGTACCCGGTGAAAGATTTACCGGGTCTTCATCATGTGAAATGAATCCGGGGTCGCCAGCTTTTGTCCAGGTAAAAATAAACGGCGCCATGCCAAGCGAAACGTTGATATTAATTGTACCATTATTTGCTCCGGGACAGGTGGCATTGGTATAACTATTTAAAACGATCACGGGAGGATAACCATCACAAGATCCCGGTACCGGCTGAAAACCGGTTGCAGGGTCATTGTCAGTGCCATTAGTAAGCCAGGGAATGGCGGTAATTGATTGGTATGATATCTTTGTAAATATATCCTGGTCTGCTTTAGAACCAAACCAATTACAGCGGACATTCAAATCGTTATCAAAGTTATCTCCATTGTTGACTGAAATAGAATCACCGGTAAAACTATTGTTGTTCACGTTTAATATAGCCAATGGATTTAGATTTCCATAGCCTGTAAATGCATCTACCCCTCCGTTTGAAAGGTCAAAAGGATCAAATATCACAAATGATTGTTTAAAGCCATTTACTTTGTTATTAAGGATATTGATGATGGCACCAGGTTGTACAACACCACCGGAGCCGTTCTCCGGGTATAACGAAATAGCCGGGCAAAGCGGTAAGTTATTAATAGGATTACGGGGTTGTATGTTTGTGCCTGCAAGTGTTATTTCGTTATTATCAATATTGGCATTATTGATATTACCTGCCAATACAATTGACTGAATATCCTGTCCATAAATTGTACCGTAATCTCCTGTATAACTGATTTTGTTTCTACGTATTGTCAGGGAAGGATTCAATACACTGTTTACGAATGAAACATAGAAAGAACCCATAAAACCGCTTACTGCCGGGATGGCATTTCCTGTGATCGTATTATTCTCTGCTTTGAAAGAGCTGGCTGAACCCACAGAAAATCCATTAAATCTTTTGTATGATATTAACGGAGAGATTCCTGATCCGCCATCCAACAAATTATTGCTGAAATCGATAATTGAAGATTCCGGCATTGGGTTGTTAACTCTCATAGCATAATCACAATTGTATATTTTATTACCTGAGATAACCATATTTGCTGATATGCCATTCCCAACAACTACATCAGCCATATCAACAGTGTTATTTGAAAATACAATTGCATCTGTTACCCCACCAGTACCAACGCTTAAAACTGTTTGATTACGTGTGGTTGCCCCGGGAGCAACAAATGAATTGTTGGTTATGGATAAATTTTTTACACGATTGATATTAATAGTTAACCCGTTTGATAGATCATACTTTTCGAACCTGTTATCTATGATAACAAAACCCGAATTTACAATTGCGGATGTAATTATAGAGGGAGTGCCAACACCTGCAAAACTTATCTGTGTATTGGATGCATTTATTTTAAACCTGTTTTTAGAAATACGTAGATTATTGAAATTTCCACCATTAAATCCGATGGCTCTTCTACTATTTGGATCAAATATTAAACCTTCCAGGTTAATATTATTAGCCCCAATTGTCCATGTGGAATTAGTAATAATTGATTCTGCATTGCGGCCGGGGTTTGGTAATAATGGATCTGATGTATTGTTTGGTGAAATAAGATAGTTGGTCCCCAGGATGGTTATTGATTTTCCAATCGTTCCATCTGCAGTAAATGTTCCCGCATCTACAAAAATTGTATCACCCGGCAGGGTCATGAAATATGCAGTTATTATGGAAGCTAATGGCGCAGCAGCAGTACCGGGATTGGCATTATTGCCTACCGCAGTTGTAAACACATCCCCGGCTGTACTGTTGTCATTTACATAATAACGGGTTTGCGAAAATGATGATGCAGCGCTTAGCAGAAGTGCAAGTGTGAAAAATATCTTTCTCATAAATAAAAATTTGTGTAATTAAATTATGATTCATGTCTAACCTTTTCATAGTATATCGAACCCGCCAGTGAACAGGCAATACCCGAGTGGCATTCAACAGAGATAAGACAGGATATATGGGTAAAACACATTTATGTGATCAGCAGTAAAAATGCAGACAAACTCTAAAGAAAACAATTCCCCTTTTGGGGAATACCTATAACAATTTTGCTTTGTTTAACGCCCCGATCTTATTCTGCACATCCAGTTTCCTGTAAATATTCTTCAGGTGCATCTTCACTGTTTCGTGTGATACTTCCAGCTTCGTTGCGATCTTTTCATACGTGAGACCTGTAGAAAGCAGGTGCAGCACTTCCTCCTCTCTTGGAGTGAGTGAACGAACAGTTTCATTCATTTGGAATTTATTTTACGGCATTCTATGCTGTAAAAATGGAAGTGATGAAAGATAAAAGCAATTCCCCTTTCGGGGAAGAGATCAGATGAGCCTGAATTTATTCAATGCTTCAACCTTGTTTTGGACATGCAGTTTTTGATAAATATTCTTCAGGTGTTTTTTTACCGTTTCATGTGTTACACCAAGTTTGTCTGCAATTTCTTTATACAGCAAACCTTTGGCAAGCAGTTCAAGTACTTCTTTTTCCCGGGTACTTAATAACGAATGTTTATCGGTAATCGCCGGTCTCTGAAAACTGCTGATCACTTTTTTTGCGATATAAGGACTCATCGGAGAACCGCCAATATAAAGATCACGGATTGCTTTTATTATTTCAGCTGTAGTAACAGGGTCTTTCAGGATATATCCCGATGCTCCGCACTTCAGCGCTTCAAAAATGGTATCGTTATCATCATGAATACTACAGACCATGAATTGTGTCTGCGGCATTTTATCTTTCAGTCTTACGATCAGTTCTGTACCCCTCATGCCAGGCAGGCTGATATCAGTTATTACGATATCAGGAGGGGCTTCCATCAAACCCTGCAGCGCTTTTTCAGCGCTTTCATAAGAGCCTGCCAGCGCAAGATCATCCTGTCCTTTTATAATAGCCTCTAGGGCATTGCGGAACTGGTCATTATCTTCTACTACTGATACGGTGATCATGTTGCTGTTTTAAATGGTATCTCAAATATTAATGTAAGGCCTTCTTTATTTTCAATAAAAAAATTACCGCCGATCTGCTGCATCCGTTGCCGCATATTTCTCAAACCATTCCCGGCACTGCTGTTTTGTTCTGTATTCATTCCTTTACCGTTGTCTGAAACAACAATACGAAGTTTGGCATCACAGGTTATGGTCAACTCCACCTTATCGGCCCCGGCGTGTTTAATGATATTGTGCAATGCTTCCTTAACGGCAAGATAAATATGACGCCTTAGTTCACCACCAATCGTTGCACCAGGAATATGATCCGGAATGGTCATGTTGAATTTGCCGGGATAATTTTCCATCATCAGCCTTGCTTGTTTCTGCAGGTAGGAGATAAGATTCGGCAGGTCGTCATTCTCCGTGTTCAGGCTCCATATCACTTCTTTCATTTTAGAAGAGATATCACCAACCGACCGGTAAATTTTTTCAACTTCTTCAGCGGTCTGTTCATCTTTTACTTTATTCTTTGTCATTTCGGTTAACAGTCTTATGCCTGCAAGGCCTGCGCCGATATCATCATGCATTTCGGCAGAGATCCGTTGCCGTTCGTATTGCACGGCTAATTGTTTTTCCAATGCAGTTCTTTCTTTACGCAACTGGTAATAATAAATAAAACGGATGATGAAAAATAACAGTACCAGGGCAACTATAATGATCAATGCCTTGAACCACCAGGTTTGCCACCAGGCTGGGTGAATAGTAAAACTATAGGAGATGGGAGAGGCCCAAACCTGCGATCGGCCAATAGCCCTCACCTGGAATTGATAATTACCATGACCCAGGTTGCGGTAATCTGCCATCGTTTCTTCTAATGGATTGCTCCATTTTTCATCCAGTCCTACTAAGCGGTAACTATATTTTATTTTATCGGGTGCTGACCAGTCAATTGCTGAAAAATGAAAACTGAGATGATTCAGGTCGTATGAAAGCGAAAGGTTTTCAGGACAGTTAGTAAACGGGATCACATTGCTACAGGAAATATTTTTAGCTACACTGTCAGTAAGATTTCGAAAATCATAAAACCGTTCATTAATTTCTATATAGTTCAGGTTAAGAGAACGAATGCTGTCTGCATGAAACTTTTTATTCAAATCATAGGAAACAACACCCTTGCCCGTGCCCCACCAGATATGGTTATCATTGTCAACACAAACACTATGAAGGTTAAAATCAATTGCCTTAAGTCCATCCTGTTGAGTGAAATTATAAATATTATATCCCTGGTTTTCCAATGTAGATTTTTGAGTTAGACCTTCTTTTTTTTGTTGAAAAAGCGTCAGCCCTTTATCTGTTCCAAACCAAAGCTGATGATCAGCATCACAAAATGCCGACCACACATTATTATTAGCCAGCCCCTGCTTTACGGTATAATAAGTGAAATGCTTTCCATCAAACATGCATACGCCATTTCCCATTGTACCAAACCAGATATTCTCTTTTTCATCTTCGGTAACAGATAAAACGCTTTTACTGAGTAACCCTTCTTTCTCGGTATAATTAATGAGATTAATGCCATCGAATTTATAAACGCCTGCCCCTTCTGTACAAAACCATATATTCCCTTTTTTATCTTCTTTCATGGAATATATACCGCTACCTGGCAATCCTTCTATTGTAGTATTAAAAGAAAAAATTTTTCCATCATAACTGGCAATGGTTCCATCTTTGAGCCCGAACCATATATTCCCATTTTTATTTTCCAGTATATCAAAAATTATTTTTTTTAAAGGATCGTTACCTAAAGAATAACTTAAAAAAGATTTTCCGTTATATTTAAATAAACCTTCGCCGGAAGACCCTATCCAGATATTATCATTTTTATCCTCTAGCAATGATCGCTGTCCTGGCTGGACAGATTTAACACGCAAACTGTAGTAGGTAAATAAATTTCCTTTTTCAATTGCATTTCTGGTATTTAATTTTCCAACACCAGCACTCTCGGTACCAAACCAAAGAGCTCCATTTTTATCTTTCATTATCGGCCTTATCCTGTTATTCTCCATTACTTTTTCAGGAACTGAATAAATAAAACTTGTTGTATTTAGTTTATTTACTCCACCACCTTCTGTGGCAAGCCAGAGATTACCACTTCTGTCATTGGCCATTCCCCTGATCTTACTGTTTGACAGTCCTTGTTCAAGGCTATAATGAGTAAATTTATTTCCATCATACTTATTGAGCCCTCCACCTAAAGTACTGATCCAGATATTTCTGTTATTGTCTTCGAGTAAAGACGATATCATATTGTCAGAAAGTCCTTCTTTTTTTGTAAAACGGGTAAGTTTTTTACCATCCAACATAGTAATTCCTTCACCAATTGACCCAACCCAGATATTTCCTTTCTTATCTTCCAGTAAAGAAGAAACTATATTACCTGCCAACCCATTTTCAGTAGTGAAGTAGGTAAAGCTATTGCCATCAAATTTAACAGCACCAAAATAAGTAGCGATCCATAGGTTCCCATTCCTGTCTTCAATACATTTGTATACTCCATGATGTATACCATCTGATTGTAAACCTTCTTTGTCTGTATAATTTGTAAAATATTTTCCATCATACTTAGTAAGTCCGGCTGCAGTGCTAAACCATAGATTAGCCTTCCTGTCTTCCAATATTGATAAAACTGTATTGCTGGGTAATCCATCTTTTTCTGTGTATTGCGTAAAATTTTTCCCGTCAAAACAGCTTACTCCGCCAAGCGTTCCGATCCAGATTTTATTATTTCGATCTTCTATTATTGATCTGACAAAATTATTCGCCAGTCCTTCATTTACTGAATAGGTTGTAATATTTACACCATCATACTTACTTATGCCGATGCCATCTTCGTTCAGCCAGATATTGCCCTTTTTATCTTCGCATACAGTGTTTATATAGGAGTAACCTAAGCCCTGTTCAACATCCAGGTATTGAATGCTGGTAGTAGTATTGTCTTTATACCGCATGGGCGTTGCTTTTACCGGATGCGGCTCAATGAAAGGCATTTTTTTTCCGGTAACCGGTATAGGAACCCCTGTGGGCACTATACCATAACTATTGCGTAATACAAAAGATCGGTCTCCTTCACCAAGTTTTACTTTTTTAAGACGTGTAGTATCCACAAGTGTAAATGGAAGATTTTCGGGTATAGGGAAAATATTATCAGGAATAATTGTTTTAATTGCCTGTATATCCTCAATGATCGTTGGTTTAACTAATTCAGAAGTGCTGATCGGTTTTGTTATCATCGGAACCGATACTCCTGTTTTAAATGTATCACCGGTAGCATTCAATAATGGTTTTATGGAATCGCCGCTTAACGGATTGATGGTGTAACCCCTGATGGTATCCAAAGCAACAGTGAGTGGCTGTGGATATAATGCCGGGTTCGTTTCAGTCACCAGCTTATAATTTTCACGGCATGCCTGCAGGAAAATGATAACAAGGATATATTTCAGTATGATTCTCATTTGTTGAACAAAACCGGCTTTAAAGTTAAATATAGAAATAATCCCCTTCATTATAATAGTATTGGTATTCCCCGAAAGGGGAATTGTTTATGCGGTTTCTATAAGACATATTTACAGGCTACTATTAAATGGGTCTCAGCATGCAGCATAGATTTTTACTCGCCGGGATATTTCTCCTCTCAACATTCAGTGTTAGTGATTCATCTGTATTGTCTTTACAACCATCAGAAAATATTTCTTTACACATTAAAAAACCAGCTGCCCCTTTTTGGGAACTGGGTAAACAAAAAGACCCGGCAACCGATACCGCTTCTTTAAAACAAAGCAACTGGTACAGTGATGCTTTGAAAAATATTGCCGCCAGTGAATACCATTTTGAGTGGGAAGAAAAATTAAATGCATATTGCACCCCCAACCGGAAAAACAACCTGCGCTTTTTTTATGATGAGAATGGTTTTACTGTAGAACCAAGAGCAACACAGATACCCATTGGTGATTACGACCCGTTGAAAAGGCCCGATAAAATAAAATATAAGCAACTACCCAACTGGAAAATAAATTTCAACCTTGATAAAAAGCAGGTTGGTAAAGGTATTTGGCAGGTTAATGAAAACAAGGCTGAGTATGTAACCGATAATATCACCGTGCAGTACATCAATAATGAAGAAGGCATGCGGCAGAATTTTATTGTACATAAGCCTTCCGCAGGACGCTGTGCGTTATCAAAAAAAGACGAACTCAACATAAATTTCAGTATTAAAACGAAACTGAAAACTGCTTTACAAAACAACCAAATAAAATTTACGCATAAAAAAGCAGGCAATGTTTTAAACTATGCCGACCTGAAAGTGTGGGATGCGGATCAAAAACCATTGGAAGCCGGGTTTGAAAAAAATGAGAACGGTGATTATTCCATTAAAGTAAATACAACAGATGCGGTTTATCCCATTACTATTGACCCTATCAGTACCACGCCTTCTGCCATGTTAGAAAGTAACCAAGCAGGTGCATTGATGGGTAGATCCCTGGCTTCTGCAGGCGATGTAAATGGCGATGGATACAGCGATGTGATTGTAGGTGCATGGAATTACGACAATGGCCAAACTGACGAAGGTGCTACTTTTGTTTACCATGGCTCGGCTACTGGCATTAATACCACGGCTGCAGCTATTGTAGAAAGCAACCAGGTAAATGCATATATGGGTTTTTCCGTAGCCTCGGCCGGTGATGTAAACGCTGATGGATACAGCGATGTGATTGTAGGTGCATGGAATTACGATAGTGGCCAAACTGACGAAGGTGCTGCTTTTGTTTACCATGGCTCGGCTACTGGTATTAATACCAGCCCTGCAGCTATTGTAGAAAGCAACCAGATAAGTGCAAATATGGGTATTTCCGTAGCCTTGGCAGGTGATGTAAATGGAGATGGATACAGTGATGTGATTGTGGGGGCTCGTTATTACGACAATGTCCAGGTAGACGAAGGCGCTGCTTTTGTGTACCACGGTTCTGCATTGGGTATTAATACAACCGCAGTTACCATGGTAGAAAGCAACCAGGTAAGTGCATTGATGGGTTATTCCGTAGCTTCTGCAGGCGATGTAAATGGTGATGGATACAATGACGTGATTGTGGGGGTTTATTTTTACGATAATGGTCAGACTGATGAAGGGGTTGCCTTCGTGTACCATGGTTCGGCAACGGGTATTAATACCACACCTGCTGCCACAGTAGAAAGCAACCAGGCAAGTGCCGGCTATGGTATCAGCGTAGCCTCGGCAGGTGATGTAAATGGTGATGGATACAGCGATGTGATCGTGGGGGCTTATAATTACGACAATGGACAAACTGATGAAGGTGCCGCCTTTGTTTACCATGGTTCGGCAGCGGGTATTAATACCATAGCTGTAGCTACGTTAGAAAATAACCAGACAGGTGCAAATATGGGTTGGTCTGTAGCTTCTGCCGGTGATGTAAATGGTGATGGATATAGTGATGTGATTGTGGGAGCTTTTCAATACGATAGTGGCCAGACAGACGAAGGCGCTGCCTTTGTGTACTATGGCTCTGCAACTGGCATTAGTATCGCTGTGGGTGCCACGTTAGAAAGTAACCAGGCAAGTGCGTATTTGGGTACTTTTGTTGCATCTGCAGGTGATGTAAATGGCGATGGATATAGTGATGTAATTGTAGGGGCTCCTTATTACGATAACGGGCAAACAGACGAAGGCGCTGCCTTTGTGTACCATGGCTCGGCAAGCGGCATCAATACTACAGCAACGGCGATGGTAGAAAGCAACCAGGCAGATGCAGGTATGGGTAACTCAGTAGCCTCGGCGGGTGATGTAAATGGCGATGGATACAGTGATGTGATTGTAGGGGCTCCCTATTTCGACAATGGCCAAACCGAAGAAGGTGCCGCCTTTGTTTACCATGGCTCAGCAACAGGTATTAATACAACTGCTGCCGCTATGGTGGAAAGTAACTTTTTAAATGCATACATGGGCTTTTGCGTTTCAAGTGCCGGGGATGTGAACGGAGATGGGTATAGTGATGTGATTGTTGGGGCTCCTAATTCTGTTGGGCCAGCCTACGGTGGTATGTTCTTTGTTTATCATGGCTCAGCAACAGGTATTAATATAATAGCAGCCACCAATTTAAATACAGGTCAGGGATGGATGGGCTATTCAGTAGCCTCGGCAGGAGATTTAAATGGGGATGGATATAGCGATGTGATTGTGGGCGCTCCAACGTACAGCTCTTTACAGCCTTATGCGGGTGCTGCTTTTGTGTACTATGGTTCGGCAGCCGGTATTATAAACTCAGCAACCCGGCTATCATACAATCAGGATGTTGCATATTTGGGTTGCTCCGTAGCCACGGCCGGCGATGTGAATGGCGATGGGTACAGCGATGTGATTGTGGGGGCTTATGGATATAACAACGGCCAATCTTATGAAGGAGCTGCCTTTATTTACCATGGCTCGGCCACAGGTATAAATACAACTGTTGCCGCGATAGTAGAAAGCAACCAGGGAAATGCATGGATGGGTAATTCCGTAGCCAGTGCCGGAGATGTAAATGGTGATGGCTACAGCGATGTTATTGTGGGGGCTTTCTTATATGACAATGGACAAACCGATGAAGGTGCTGCTTTTGGCTATTATGGTTCGGCAGCAGGTATCAATACCACTGTTGCCTTTTTCCTTGAATCAGACAGGGTAAGCGCTCAATTCGGCTATTCTGTTGCTTCAGCCGGTGATGCCAATGGTGATGGGTACAGTGATCTGATAATTGGTTCACCCTTTTATTCCAATGGCGAGGCAAATGAAGGAGTTGCTTTTGTTTATTACGGCTCTGCAACAGGGATTATTGGAGCATCCATGGTGGAGAGCAACCAGGCAAATGCACAAATGGGGTACTCTGTCGCTTCGGCCGGGGATGTAAACGGAGATGGTTACAGCGATGTTATTGTCGGCGCTCGCTTTTATGATAATGGCCAAACTGATGAAGGTGCCGCTTTTGTGTACCATGGTAACAGTCCCGGCACCAACAAACGCAATAATCTTCGCCTGTATAACCAGGACCTGATTACACCCATCTCTCATTTTAATATCACCGAACCCAATTTATTCGGTGCAGGATTGTTTGCTAAGTCTCCATTGGGCAGGGTAAAGGGAAAACTGGTTTGGGAAGTAAAAGCCCAGGGAGTTGCTTTTAGTGGTAATCCTATTACCAACAGTACTTCTTCTTTGAGTAAACAACCTTCATTCTCTAATCTTGGAATTGCAGGAACAGAATTAAAATACAACGTACAAAAAGTAGGCAGTAAGAATAATAAGATAAGAACCAGGGTTGAATATGATAAGGTGACCGCCATCACCGGGCAGGTATATGGCCCATGGCGCTACCCAGCCGGGTATACCATGGGCGCTTATGGTATGAACTCGGTGCCTTTGCCCATTACGCTGATCAGTTTTAACGGGCAATTCATCAATGCAGATGATGTGCGGCTGAACTGGATAACTACCAACGAGCTGAACATGCTGTCATACTTTGTTGAAAGAAGTAAGGATGGTATAAATTTTACAGCGATGGGAGAGTTGCAGGCAAAGGGGATAGGAAGTATCAGGGCTGACTATTCATTTACTGATAAGAGAGTACAACATGATTTACTCTACTACCGGTTGAAGCTGAAAGAAAGAAGCGGGAAACTGTTCTATACCAAAACAATTACCCTAAGCAGGAGTAAAATGACAAATGGTTTTATTGCACCTAATCCTGTGCAGCGTGGCAGTGATGCAGTGCTGACATTGCGATCAGCTACCGATAAAAATTTCATCCGTATTAATATTTTTAATTCGCAGGGCCAGCTGATGCTTGCTGAGAATAAAACACTAAAAAGCGGAAGGAATGAAATTCAGATATCAACAAATGGATTGGCAAAAGGTATTTATTATGTAAATGTTTTGAGTGAAGGAGTGAAACAGAGTTACAGGTTGGTGGTGCAGTAAAATAGCCGGGAAGTAGGTAAAACGTTTAAAAATTTCAATTCCAGACTTAGCAATTTCCCGGCAAGAGTCAATTAAGGCAGCTACTTTGATAGAGGCCTTTTCTCATATTTTTTCCAATACGTTTCTTGTTAATTCATTCTGCATATCACCCGTATTCAACGTAGTGGCCGGTTCAAACAAAAGTATATGTACTTCTTCTTCGGCTACGGGTTTGTGTTCAACGGTTCTTGGTACAATAAAAAATTCGCCTTCATTAATGGTAACGGTCTTATCCCTTAACTCCATATTGAATTTACCTTTTACCACCAGGAACAATTCATCTTCATGTTCATGGCTGTGCCATACAAATTCGCCTTTTAGTTTTACAGCTTTTACGTGCTGGCCATTTAATTCACCAATGATACGGGGATTACAATAGTCACTGAACAGGCTGAATTTTTCGGTAAGGTTTACTTTTTCCATCTAATACAAATTAGGTATTAAAAATACTCCTGTCATTTCGACGAAGGAGAAATCTATTTTGACTGCTATTTTCAGATTCCCCATTCCCCGGAATGACAAAAAAAGTTGGGGTACTGTCCAGACAATATTATTTATTAATTAGAGATAATAATTTGTTGTGCAACTCAAGCACCTGCGGCAATAACATTTCCTGTTCATCATTTACCAAAACAAAATCGCAGAGTTTCATTTTTATCGTTTCGTCCAGTTGTTTATCCATCCGGGCCATCACTGCTTCCCTTGTTACATTATCACGCTGCATGGTACGTTGTATGCGTAATGAGGCAGGGGCGGTAACGCCGATCACGTAATCCAGGTTTTCCTGTGCACCGCTTTCAAAAATAAGTGCAGCTTCTTTTATACTGTAAGGGGCAGTTTGCTTTTGCATCCATCTTTCAGCATCTTTAATAGTAGCAGGATGTAAAAGGGCATTAAGTTGATTTAATTTTTCGGAAGCATTGAAAACAATGTCTGCCATTTTTTTTCTGTCCAGCCTTCCGTCTTTATAAATATCATTACCAAATTGCTGCCTGATATTTTCTTTCAGTTCCTCATCTTCATTCATCATCCTTTTGGCTGCGTCATCGGCATAATACACAGGAATGCCAAGTACTTCAAATACTTTGGCCACGGTGGTTTTCCCGCTGCCTATGCCGCCGGTGATGCCGATTTTGAGCATTGTCATTTTTCAGAACTGCACTTTAATTACTTTAGGTTAGAAAAGTTGTCAGGCTGAGCTTGTCGAAGCCGGTATATTTTTCTTTCAACCCGCCTTCGACAGGCTCAGGCTGACACTCCTTAAGTTAAAAGAGTTGCAGCTAAATGTAATTTAATCTTTAAAAGTAAAAAATCCGAAAGACAAGATTTAATACTCGAATTTCGGATTTAGAATTTAGTTTTTTAGAATTTATTTCTTTACCTCAGCAACCGGCTTATTAATATTTGCCGTCCATTCCATACTGATGGCGCTGCGTTCAATTTTAATATAGCTGCCCGGGCTGGTTTCCAGCATCAGGGTTGCATCGTCATTTACTTTGTTTACCGTGCCGTGGATACCGGCAATGGTAACGATCTTATCGCCCTTTTGCAGGTTATTGATAAACTCTTTTTGTTTTTTTGCTTTTTTTGCCTGTGGCCTTATCATAAATAGCCAGAAAACCAGGATCATCAATCCCATCATGATCAAAGTTCCGCTGCTGCCTCCTTTACCATTCGGGTCCATCATCAAAAAAATACTTAGTAGTTGCATGTTGTTTGTTTATTTGTTAAAAAGATCTGTTCAAAAATTATTTCATTTTTCCAATTACCTCCCCGGTAAGTTCCAGCTCGGGAAATGCGGGATGGGCATTTGAAGTAACTGTTATTGATTTATGTGTACTGCCTGCCCTGCCTTTACTGTCAAATACAACTTTAATGAATCCGATCTCTCCCGGCAATATCGGTTTCTCAGGCTTTTGGGGTACAGTACATCCGCAAGTGGCGCTGGCATTAATTATTACCAGGGGTTTAGTGCCAATATTCTTAAACCGGTAATTGTATTCTACTTTTTCCCCGTCCAGCACTTTTCCAAAATCATACGCCGAATCTATTATTTCAACAGTGGTTGAATCCTTTAATGCCTGTTCATTCAGTTTGAAAGCATCATCAGCAATTTTATCTTTCCGGCGTACATCGCAGGAAATAAAAGTTGCTATGGCCAATAAAAACACAATATATTTTTTCACTGCCGGAATTTTTGCAAAGTTATTATTATAATGTACTGTTTTTAAAACTCTTCTTATTTATTTTATGCTGAGCCGTCAGTTCTTTATGGATATTATCCAAAAGGCCGTTTACAAATTGCCCGCTCTGCACTGTACTGTATTCCTTGGCCAGGTCAATGTATTCATTGATGGTAACCTTGGTGGGAATGGTTTCAAAGAACAAAAATTCACAAACACCCATTTGCAGGATGATGAGATCAAGTGCGGCAATCCTGTCGGCATCCCAGTTCTTTAATTTGGGTTTTATCAGCTCCAAGCAAACTTCTTTCTTTTCCAGCACTGTCTCCAAAAGTCCTTTGGCAAATTCCCATTTATCCTTACTCATTACTTCTACAAAATTGCTATGCAATGGCTTTTGAAGAAAATTAAGCACCAGTTGGTTCATCATCTCAGCATCATCATCCCAATGAATAAAATTTTCTTCAAGGTGGGTAATAAAATCTTCGTTGGGGAGCATCAGGCTGCCAAAAATAAATTCCAGCATTTCTTTTTCCGATCTTTTGTCCCGGCTTTGCAGTTCTATATACTCTGTGTATTCCGGTGAGGCAACGAGCTGCAGGTATATTTTTTTCAACAGTTCTTTATCAATGGTCTGTTGCGGTTTAAATTCTGCAACAGCAGTTTTAAAGGAAGCTTCTTCCACGATCTTCCACAATAATTCATTACCTGCAATTTTTGTATTGATGTTGAGGTCCTGTGCTGTGGGAAGGTGTTTGGATGCCTTTTGCCGGGCATCTGTTTCGGAGTAACGTGCCACTTCGGTAACAAAATAAATAAGGTAGGTAAACAACTGCCTGCTCTGTTCAATTTTTTTGGTAAGGATGGTAACCGCTTCTCCAGGCTTCACTTCTCCGTCCATGCTATCGATGCTATACAGGGTCTGCATCACTTTTACCCGGATATTTCTTCTGCTGATCATTTTGTAAGAACTTTTACGGGGGCGAAGATAAGCGAAATTTAAAGAGTACAAAATGTGCTAATCTTTCAGCGGTTTAACTTGGACTCCGATCAGGTTTTTATTAAATTAGTAAGTTAACCAGTTCTTTCACTTTCAACAGCGATTTTATGAAAATTCAATTTTACAAAAAGGATTTTCTGTTCCTTGTTCTTATCTTATCTGCAATTGCGTTATTGACATCCTGTCAAAACAACACAAAAAATGTAGATGACCGCAAACTGAATAAGGCTTATGAAAATGGATTCACCGACTTTGACGGGGCCATGCTGTATGAGTTCAATATGATCAAAGACCCGGTAACCGGAAAAATTCCTGAAGGAGCTTTTGGACAGGAAAAAGCCCAGGCAAAAGCATTACTTAAACAACAGCAGGATGCCGGCATAATAGCCCTTAATCCATATACTTTCCAGGGACCTGATAACCTGGGTGGCCGTACCCGTACCATTGCTTATGATATAAGATATAATGGAACATCAAACCGAATCATTATGGCTGGTGGGGTAAGCGGCGGAGTTTATAAGTCAACTGATGATGGTGCTACCTGGGTTCGCAAAAGCCCGACCGGTGAACACTTCAGTTGCACCAGTATTGCACAGGATACCCGGGTGGGTTTCCGGGATACCTGGTATTATGGCACAGGTGAATCAACCGGCAATTCAACAAGTGGCAGTAGTGCATTTTATCATGGCAATGGGGTATATAAATCAACCGACAATGGTGAAACCTGGGCCCGGCTTACTACTTCAAATACATCTCCTCTGGAAACTTTTAGTGTTGGGCAGGATGATATTCAAAAAATAATTGTAGACCCAACCGACGGAAACATTTACGTGGCCTGTCTTGCAAAGATCATGCGGTCAACTGATGGGGGAACAATATGGGTAGACGTGTTGCCCGGTATTTTAGGTAATACCAGCCAGGCTACAGATGTTGTTGTATCCAGCAGCGGAAGGTTATATGCTTCTTTCAGTGGTACCAATGATTCGGGTGTGGATGGAGTATGGGCTTCTGCCCCTGGACCAACTTCAGGTGACTTTGGTTCATGGACCCGTATCGCAGGAGCTTTCGCCGGAGGATCTCCGGTTGGATGGAATTTTGAGGCTCCTTCTGCCAGCCCTCCAACTGCAGGAGGTTATGGCAGGGTGGTACTGGCTATTCCGCCAAGTGCTGAAACCCTTTTGTATGCACTCTACTGGAAAAACTTAACTTTCACATGCGCAGCCCCTTCCCCCGAAGCAGAATTATTCCGTTGGGATGATGTTGGTGGTACCTGGACCGACCTTTCTGCTACTTTGCCTGACGTACCCGCTATGTGTCTTTCAGGTAATGACCCGTTTGCTGTACAGGGAGGATATGATCTTGTTATTGCTGCAAAGCCTGATGCCGCCAGTACACTTTTCCTGGGTGGTACCAATGCTTACCGGTCTACCGATGCAGGGCTTACCTGGACAAGGATCGGGGGTTATGATACCCCGGCCGGTTATACTTTATACCCAGGTTCACATCCCGATATTCATGCATTCGCTTTTCAACCGGGAAGCCCTCTCATTATGCTGTGCGGTAATGATGGTGGCATTCAGCGTACAACCGATGATCTTGCAGCAACCGTTGCATGGACTCCGATAAATACCGGGTACCATACTTATCAATACTATTATGTAACTCCCGACCCACACCTCGCCAATGCTAAGGTTTTGGGAGGTGCACAGGATAATGGCTCTACCAGAAACATTAGTGGCACGGGCACTGGTTTTGAAATGGTATATGGCGGTGATGGGGTTTCAGTTGGAATTTCTCTTTTAGATTCTGAATATGTAGGTTCACAGAATGGATTTATTCATCGCAGGCGTTCAGGTGATCCGTCTGGGTTTACAACTGACATAACACCGATCTATGCAAACACAGTTACCAGTGCTGGGCTATTTATTACGCTTTTCAGACTGGATCCTGATAACTCTGAAACGCTATACTATGCAAATGATGATACCCTTTATCGTACAATATCTGCTTCCACGGTGACTTCGGGCACCTGGACAAAAATGACTGGTGTAGCTGCCGCTGTTGGGACACCGAATGATATTACCGCACTTGCTACAACAAGGGGTACATATAGTACAGCCACAGCCAGTTTATTTATGGCAACATCAAATGGAAAAGTTTTCCGCCTTGATGATCCTGCAGGTGTTGCACCCGGTACGGGCCCGGTTGATATTACCGGAGCTGCCTTCACAGCAGGGTTTATCAGCAGTATTGCAGTAAATCCACGAAATGATGATACGATCCTGGTAACATTTTCAAATTATTTATTTAGCGGATCACCCATCGTCAGTGCCTGGTGGACAGGAAATGCAAATGCCGTTTCTCCAACATGGACAAGCGTTGAAGGAACGGCAATAGATAAGACCTCGTTCCGCAGTTCTGCAATTGCAGTAACCAGTGCCGGGGTAGAATATTTTGTAGGCACATCGCAGGGTTTATACACAGCTATCGGGCTGCCGGGTGTAGTTTCATGGGCACAGGAGGGGGCAACTGAAATTGGTAATGCAGTTGTATCCAGTCTTGCCCTGCGGAAGGAAGATAACCGGTTATTGGTTGGCACACATGGCTATGGTATGTGGTATACCAGTTTGAGTTTACCGATCGTTCCCATCACACTTACTGAATTCAAAGGAACCCTCAGGGATAAAACTGTTTTACTCCAATGGTCAACTTCCACAGAAGTAAACAGCAAACAATTTGAACTGGAAAGATCTTTTGACGGGGTCTCATACAGAAAAATAGCAACGATAGCCGCAGCGGGCAACAGCAATACTCCGAAGCAATACAGTTACATTGACAGGGAGCCATTAACTGAAAAAAATTATTACCGTTTAAGAAGTGTTGACATTGATGGTAAATACAAACTGAGTAATATCGTTCTTATAAAACCGCCGGGTATGCAGCAGGATATGCTGGTATTGGGTAATCCTTTTAAAAATAATATACAGGTACGGTTTGTAAGATCCCCGGAAACCGGTGGTGAACTGAGGTTGACCGATATGGCAGGCAGGCTAATGGCAGCCCGGAACTTTAACCAGGGCGAACAACAGGTACAGTTTATTATACCTGCCGGTAAATTAAGCAAGGGGAATTATATTTTGCAGGCTGTGATAAATGGAAACAAATACACTAAGCAGGTGCAAAGAGAATGATCAAACCGGCAGGGTTTACAAGGCCGCCCCGGCAGGGGCGGCTTTTTTATTTGAAGTTTTAAAAATGAAAAATTGTCTGGTTTAATTATGGATAATCTGACAACTGGCAAGAGAATTCTGCCATAAATGCTAATAAGTTCAATTGGTACAAAAATGGCTGTACCTTTGCCACCCGTAAAAAACGGAACTATTTCATTTAAATCAATCAAAACAAATACAACTATGGCTAAAGTAAAGAATGCTGCATCAAAACTGAGCATTACACCTTTGCACGACAGGGTTATTGTAAAACCTGATGCTGCTGAAGAAAAAACTGCCGGTGGCATTATTATACCGGATACTGCAAAAGAAAAACCCCAGCGTGGTACTGTGTTGGCTGCCGGCCCAGGTAAAAAAGACGAACCCGTAATGGTAAAAGCAGGAGATACTGTTTTATATGGTAAATATGCCGGAACAGAAATTACTGTTGATGGCAGGGATTACCTGATCATGAGAGAGAGTGATATATTGGCGATAGTATAACCCCCTTCGCCCCCTGAAGGGGGAACTTAGATCTTATAAAAATCAGACTTTTCAAAATTATAAAACCTGCTTAACCCCTCAGGTTCTAAAGCCCCTTTAGGGGTTTGGGGTAAATTATAACATGAGTAAAATGATATTCTTCGATATCGAAGCAAGAAATAAAATGAAAAAAGGCGTTGATACTTTATCTGACGCTGTAAAAGTTACCCTTGGGCCAAAAGGCCGCAACGTAGTTATCGAACGTAAGTTTGGTGCTCCAATGGTTACCAAAGATGGTGTTACCGTTGCTAAAGAAATTGAACTTGAAGACCCGATCGAAAATATGGGTGCACAGATGGTAAAAGAAGTAGCTTCTAAAACTGCAGATATTGCAGGTGATGGTACTACTACTGCAACAGTTCTTGCCCAGGCCATCATCAGCGAAGGTTTAAAAAACGTTGCTGCCGGTGCAAACCCGATGGACTTAAAGCGTGGTATTGACAAAGCCGTTACTGCTATTGTTGAAAACCTGAAAAAGCAATCTGAAAAAATAGGAAGCGACAGCAAAAAAATTGAACAGGTAGCTTCTATCTCTGCAAATAATGATGCAGCAATCGGCGCTTTAATTGCACAGGCTATGGCCAAGGTTGGTAAAGAAGGTGTTATTACTGTTGAAGAAGCAAAAGGTACTGATACCACAGTTGATGTGGTGGAAGGTATGCAGTTTGACCGTGGTTATATCTCTCCGTACTTTGTAACCAACAGCGAAAAAATGCAGGCTGAATTAAGCAATCCTTACATTTTAATTTATGATAAGAAGATATCTACCATGAAAGATATCCTGCACATTTTAGAGAAAGTTGCACAAACCGGCCGTCCGCTGGTAATTATTGCAGAAGACCTGGATGGTGAAGCACTGGCTACATTAGTTGTAAATAAATTACGTGGCACCATTAAAGTGGCTGCTGTAAAAGCACCGGGCTTTGGTGACAGGAGAAAAGAAATGTTACAGGATATTGCCATCTTAACTGCCGGTGTCGTTGTTAGTGAAGAGCAGGGTTTCAAATTGGAAAATGCCGACCTTACTTATTTAGGTAGTGCCGAAAGCATTACTATTGATAAAGACAATACAACAATTGTTGGTGGCAAAGGAGTTAAAAAAGATATTGTAGCAAGGGTAAACCAGATAAAAGCACAGGTTGAAACCACAACCTCTGATTACGATAAGGAAAAATTACAGGAGCGTTTGGCTAAGCTGGCTGGTGGGGTTGCTGTATTATACATTGGCGCTGCTACTGAAATTGAAATGAAAGAAAAGAAAGACCGTGTGGATGATGCATTGCATGCTACAAGGGCTGCGGTTGAAGAAGGTATTGTACCGGGCGGTGGTGTTGCTTATTTACGTGCAAGCGATGTGCTGGCAAAAATGACCGGAGCCAATGAAGATGAAACAACCGGTATTGCTATTGTTCGCCGTGCAGTGGAAGAGCCATTACGTATCATTGTAGAAAATGCAGGATACGAAGGAAGCGTGGTAGTAAATAAAATTAAAGAAGGCAAGGCTGATTATGGTTTTAATGCCCGTACAGAAAAGTATGAAAATCTTTTCAAGGCTGGAGTTATTGACCCTACAAAAGTTAGCCGGGTAGCATTGGAAAATGCCGCTTCAATTGCAGGTATGATGTTAACCACCGAATGTGTGATTGCAGACAGGCCAAAAGAAGAAGCTCCACACAGCCATGGTGCACCTGATATGGGGGGAATGGGAGGATATTAAGAAGGTTTAAAAGGTTTAACGTTGAAGGTTTAAAGTTGAGAGCCTAAAAATACAGTCCCTTTTGCAGAAATGCAGGAGGGATTTTTGTTTTAATCTGCAAACAACCTTTCGGCAGTCATTACAGCCTTTTGTACTATTCTGATTTTCTTATTTCATGATTATATTACATTTAAGAAAGTAAAATAGCCAGCCATGAAAGTAATCAATCACCTTCTGCCATTCGCCCTATTGCTAGTACCTCTCATTTGGGGATTATATGGATTTTTTAAAACCAGGGGAGAAGCAAAAAATATTTTAAATGCAGATAGAAAATCTACAGGCGTATTGATCATTAATTCGGCAGTGTTATATGCACTGGCCTTTAATATCATTTTTTTTATACAGGAATTATTTTTGGCGCTGGGTAAAAGATGGCTTGGGCTTAAAGCAATACTGTACCACAATAACCATAATTGGGAAGGTACACACCCAATGGAATCGCTGGCACAGGGCTATGGAGCAGTAGCTATTCTTGTAACCGGGTTGATATGTCTTTTACTTGCAAACAGAACAAGGCAATCTTCACACTGGACACATTTGTTTTTACTCTGGCTTGCTTTCCAGGGCCTGGTACAATCCATTCCACAATTTATAACTGCTAAAGTTGCCACCGATACTGATACAGGACAGGCATTCACCTATCTTGGCATTGGTGAAGTCTTAGGCATGTTCATCAGTATTGCCGGTGTTATTGCTATGCTTTACACAGGTGTGCTTTTTAGTAAATATTTATTAAGATTATCTCCTTCCGCAGATGTGATCAGCACCGCATCGGGAAGATTTGGTTACCTGTTCCGAATTGCAGTACTGGCTGCTGTGGTTGGGATAATACTGATCATTCCTTTCCGTATCATGCCATGGGACAGAGCATTGGCTCCGGTAATGGTAACGCTGATATCAGTTCCCATGGTATTTGCACATGGGTGGAAGGTTAAAATTTCAAATGTGGTAAACAGTGATGTCAATAATAAATTATATATTGTACCAATTGTTTTACTGTTGATATTACTGCTGATATTTCAACTGATATTGGCTAAAGGCGTATCAATTTAATTTTCAATAACCATGCTAGGCATTATCGTACAACTTCTCATCTCCTGGCTAATCATCTTGCTTTTTGAAAAAGGCAACCTGGGTATATTGGGATTTTATCCCACAAAAAGAAGATTACTTGGCTTTGCATTATTTTTTGTTGTTACTGCCCTTTGTTGTTCCTCCGATTTTTTTATGCGGATGCTTTTTGCCAAACAGCAATGGGAGTTGAATCCCAAACTTACCGTCAACCTTATTTTAACCGGTATCTGGTGGAATATCAAATCAGTTTTATTTGAAGAACTGATATTTCGTGGGGTGTTGTTTTATATACTTATTAAAAAACTGGGGCCGGTAAAAGCCATAATCATTTCATCTGTTGCCTTTGGAATTTATCATTGGTTCTCTCATGAAGTGATCGGGAACCCTGTACAAATGATCATTACCTTTTTAACTACAGGCTTAATGGGTGTTGTATATGCATATGGTTATTCTAAAACCTTCTCATTATATATACCTATTGCTATTCATCTTGGCTGGAATTTAACCAGCAGTGTTGTTTTCTCTAATAGTATTATAGGAGACCAGGTATTTGTACAGGTAAAGCCTGTACCCGAAGTTACTGTTGGCTATTTTATTTTTTTCTGTATAATATTTATGCCAATGCTTAGTGCATTGCTCATAAACTTCTTTATGTTGAAACGACAGGAACAGGCAATGCCAAATGCATAAACTAAAAAAGCTGTCCCGTTTGAGACGGAACAGCTTACATTGATAGACAGCTAAGCATCAATATTTTTTAGCCACAGTATAATAGAAGAATGTTGGGGCTCCTACCACACCAGCTTCTTCCATTTTCTTTTTCAGTTCAGGAGATTTAGAGAAGTCATCGGCCTTTTTCATATCGCTGATAACAAGGGCCATGGTAACCATGTGATTATCACCTACGCTGTACCCAAGCGCCCTGTCAGTAAGCCCGGCAGCTACACGGTTTGGTTTATCAGCATCAAATACTTTCTTCCATGCATCCCAGTCTTTTACTTTATGAGTAATAAGTACACGGGATGTTCCCGTTACGGTGCTATCCAGCATCTGCATATCGACGTAGCTGATGGTTGGCGGGCCTACAATGCCCCCCTTCTTCATTCTTTCTTTCAGGCCAGGGGAGTTGGCAAATTCTTTTGCTTTAGCTGCATCATCCATTCTTAAAACAACCATTACGGTATTGGAATCTTTGGTTCCCCTGCATACCAAAGCATTGTGGAGCCCTGACGCCAGCCGCACCGAATCATGCGATTCATAGTCTGGTAACCATTTTGCATAATTAGCCACCTTGGCTATCACAATCATAATATTATCCGGTTTTACCGGGGCTACAGGTTCAGGCGCTTTTGCTGTGATTGTATCTTTAGCAGGCTCTTCTGCTTTTTTTTCTTCTCCCGAATTGCAGGAGAAAAGAACAGCCGTCATGCTTAGTCCAACAGCGAACGGCATCAAAAACTTGAAATGCTTCATTTTTAAAATGTTTAAATATTAATAATAAAAAACTTAGAAAAGAACGGAAGAAGGGTACAGAAGGGTTATAATCTTTATTAAATGTAAAATTAAAAATACATAAAACAAAAAATGTTGTTCTATTTTTAAGAACATTGAGAACACACCTGATACATAACAAATCACCCTTTATGAGGGTTATTCCCTTTACGGTATTTCCTGCCTGTCACAAAAGAACCAATGGAGAGAACTGCAAACAGGCAGCTACTCATTAAAAAATATAAGACCAATCCCGACCGGTTCTTTTCTTTAATAATGCGGTAGATATAAGGTTTTATCAGCGGGGCATTCCATTTATGATAATAGGTGTTAAATACAGGGTCATTTGTTATTTCCCAAAGTTCCTTCATCAGGCCCGTAAGCAACATGTGATATTTTTTATCCGATTTTATATGGTTGGCATCATAATAACTCCAGCCATCACCAATATCATAATGGGGTAAATGGGCCTTTAAGGATGATATTCCTTGTTTTACCAGGTAACCGGCAGAATCATTTTTTGTCTGTACCCAAAATTTATGAACTCCCAGGAAAGCATATATATGCCCATCCAATACCCTTGGCGTATGCATATTGCTATCCGCAAATTCTTCATACCAATAGCCGGAAGATTCTTTGTAAGTAAAACCCCCGGATTGAATTGGCTGATAAAACCCCCGGAGGAGGGCTGTTGCATATTCAATGTATTTCTGCGAATGATAAAGTTTATATGCACCTGTAAGCGCTTCAATGGCACGGCCCGATGTCATGCCTGATGTCCAGGGTGCGCCAACAGAATCATAAAAAGGCTGTTTCCAGTTAAATTCATACAGGGCATAATGATCCTTATAGGTTATATTATCAACAAGCCAGTTTATACAATGCAGGAATTTATCTTTTGTGGCTGAATCATTTTTTTCTTCAATTAGTTTATAGTAATCGATCGCATAATTAGCCACGATGGTTGGATTATATTCGTCACCTGCATTTATTCCTTTATAGGCAGCATAGTGAACATAAGGAACTCCTTTTTCATCAACAATGGTCTTTGTGTAATTAGTTATGGAGTCATTCGTTGCCCTATAAAAAGCCGTCCGCACTTTTTCTTCCCAATCATCGCCTTTGTACTGGCAGATCACTGCAGCTAAGCCAAGTGACAGTAAAACAAACAATATATTTTTATAGGCCTTTTTCATTGTTAATTTAAGAGCTAATCTCCATCTACGATTTCGCCATAATCAATAACTAATTCTTCGCCGGACTTTATATCTCTTATCGCCTCAAAATAATCACCATCATTCACCGAAATGATATTGGGGTGGTCGGCGTGGTTGAGAAAAAGGGATATATCTATCTTCTTAAAACCATGAGCAGGTATAAAATAATTCTCCGTATCGTACAGGCAATAATTGCCTACCAGGAATTGTGCATGTACAGGCAAACCTTCAATTTCTTTTTTCGGAACTGTTATCCATTCTTCGGCTGCATCGGGCTTACCAAACATATCCCGGCAGCCTTTGGGGATATCCTGCAACGCAAATACACCGATGCCTTCAATAGGTGAGGGTTTTATCATGACCCAGGTATTGGCTGAAAGTTCTAAGAGTAATTCTTCCTTCGTCATTATTTTTGTTCTATATATCCCCGTACAATAAAATATTGTGCTGCACAGTAAGTAAGCATGATGAATACACCGGCATAGGCAAAGGGCTGATAAAATTTATTTATGGCCAGTAAAGAATCAGACAAAACAAAAGCAGCAGCGCCGGACAAATAGAAAGCAGCAGCTTTTTTATTCACTTTTAAATAAATGTGCAGGCTGCAAAGTAACATGCTGCATATAACAGCTGCGTAGGCCATTACCGGTAATTTCAGATCGCCTAAATGAGGAAACAGCAGCCAGACCAGGGATACGCCATAAGCAATTACCAATACAATAAATACCGGGTACTTTTTTAATAAGGAAATATTTACAGATCTGGTACGCAGGAAATAAATGATATAAAAGATATGAGTGGTTAAAAAACAAACCAACCCGAAAATAAAAAACAGCGACTGCTTTGCTTCAAATAATAAAAACACATCACCCATCCAGGAAAAGAACAGACCAGCCAGTAATAATTTTTTCCCGGGCACAACACTGCTAGTAAAAAAAAGCAATAATAGTAAAACAGGTATAAGTAATGGCTTGGCAATGAAATGAAGGATATCAAATTCAGTTACAATACCCACGATATCCAGTAATGCCAGTATCCAGAAAGCGGGGGCTATTTTTTTTTGAATCGGTTGCAACATATGTAAGCTGTTCGAAACAGGTAGTTCAACTAATTATTTTAATTCAATGAATGTTTTAAAATCATAAAATACCCGGAGGGAATCTTTTATCCGGGTAGTATCAGAAAGTGGAAGAGTATATTTTTCAGCCAGTTTATAATGAACAGAATCCGTAGTGTACATAACTACATAAGGTTTATTCAACTCATTCATCTTTTTTAGCGCTCCCGATCTGGTCAGGATCCTGAATACCACTTTAAAAGTATATCCATCCGGGGGAGGGTTGACAGGTGTTTGTGTAATTGCTGTGACAGAATCTTTTTTTATTAAGGAAGAATCGGGTATTGAAGGGGTAACTATCTTATTTGTATCGGTCTTAACAGGTTCTGCAGAAACAATTTTTTCGGGAGTTTTTGCATCTTTAATAAAAAAATACCAGGCTGCAGCGCCTATCATACCCAGCCCAATAATGATTGCTGCTATCAGTAAACTTTTTTTACCGTTAAAGGATGATCTGCTTTCAGATGCAAATGAAATGTCTTCGTCTTCGTGTTTTTCCCTTACCGCAGTTGGTATAGCTTCTGATTTAGAATTAAAAGAATGCCCCTGTGTAAATTCATATTCGCCCTGTTGATTTTTTAATAATAATCCTAATCCTTCAATTTTAAACGGCTTGCCGATATTTAAAAACTGTTTACCCAGCACCAGGTAAGAATCAAGGTCAGCGGCTGCAAGCGCTTTCATTTTCCGGGTTTGCTGAACAATATAATTGATCAATGCATCATCTTCTATTGCCCTTGAATTGTACTGAAAGGATATGGCGTTGTCGGGAATTTCCAGGTCTTTATCATTCTCGGCAGGCAGTATAAAGTCGGGCGACAGTGTAAATGTGCCCATGCCCTGGAGTGTGACTTCTTTGGCAGTGTAAAAATGCTGAACGAGCAGTTGTTCTATTTTCATTACGGTAAGTTAAGCATAACAAACCTACAAGATATTCGCTACATAACAAAGTACTGCCAATTTGCATTAGTTTTGTACCATGCTTTCGGATAAGGATAAACAATTTGTAGTGTACTGGGAGAGGGAAAGAGAAAAACAAAACAGTGTTTGGGGTAAATTAATAAATGGCCTGCCAATGGCAGTTTTGTTCAGCCTGCCCATCATATTATTCATATTTGCTGTTTATATTTTCTTTCCTGACTGGTATACCAAGATTTCTGATACGACTCCCGGCAGTTTTATAACCATTGTGATTGCGGTATTTCTTTGTATCCTTTTCTTTTCTTATTTCAGGATGCATTATAAATGGGAAATGAATGAACAGCTTTACAGGGAATTAAAAACCAAAGAAAATAAAAAAGATAAATTTACAGAAACAAAATAAAACTTAACATGAAAGGAAAATTATTTCTCATTATTGCAATAACAGCCTCTTCGTTTTTATTCAGTGGTTGTTTAAAATCCGGTTCAGAAACACCAGGTAATAATTGTGTGGCTAATAATACAGGCATACCTACAGCCGCAGAGATCACTTCCCTGCAAAATTATCTTACCCCACGTGGTATTATAGCAACGCAGCACCCGGGTGGTTTTTTTTATATCATACTGGCCCAGGGAATAGGGCCAACACCTAACATAAATTCAGGGGTGACGATAAAATATACAGGGACTTTAGAGAACGGAACTGTGTTTGATCAAAACCAATCCGGGTATACAACTGTATTATCACAATTGATCTTAGGCTTTCAAAGGGGGCTTCCTATAATTCAGAAGGGAGGGGCTATAAAATTATTTTTACCACCATCTTTGGGATATGGATGTGCCCAGACTGGATTAATACCCCCGGGTTCAAACCTGATCTTTGAGGTGGAATTAACAAATGTTCAATAAATAAAAAACATTGAGCCACGAAGCCATTTCGGTTTTTGATATGTTTAAGATCGGCATAGGCCCTTCAAGTAGTCATACGCTCGGGCCCTGGCGAGCTGCACAAAAGTTTACCAGCTCGTTAACTGAAAAAAATATTTTGAATGATGTTAAAAGTATCCGTATCATTCTTTACGGATCGCTTGCTAAAACCGGTGTTGGGCACGGAACAGATATAGCTGTTCAACTGGGACTGAGCGGCGATGACCCGGTAACTTTTGAGGTAAATAATATTCATGCTAAAATTTCTGATATCAGGGCCATGAAGAAAATCCTCCTCGCAGGAAAACATGAAATTGATTTTGACCCTGCTGAGGATATTGAATTTTTAATGGGAGAATCTTTGCCCTTTCATCCCAATGCCTTAAGTTTTTTGGTTTCGCTTAACAGCGGAGATAATTTATCAGAGACCTATTATTCTGTGGGAGGGGGGTTTGTTATTAAGGAAGGAGAAGAGGGGAGTGTGCAATCAGAGGTCAGCCTTCCTTTTCCAATTAATACAGCTGATGAATTGCTGCACTGGTGTATGAAAACAGGCCTGAACATCAGTGATGTGGTGATGGAAAATGAAACCAGCTGGCGTAGTGAAAAAGAAACGAAAGAAGAGATACTGAACATTTGGCGGGTGATGAAAGAGTGTATTTACCGGGGTTGTCATGCCGAAGGGATTTTACCCGGTGGCCTCCAGGTAAAGCGGCGTGGTGCCGGTTTAAACAAAAAATTAGTTGGCAACAAAACCTATTCGGATTATGACAGTTGGCTGAACATTGTAAAGCAGGGCGGTAATAATTTCAATTACATTCTGGATTGGGTAAGTTGCTTTGCCCTTGCTGTTAATGAAGAGAATGCAAGTTTTGGAAGGGTGGTAACAGCACCAACCAATGGAGCTGCCGGAGTTATACCAGCTGTACTCCAATATTATATTGCATTTTGCGGTGGAGATACAAACGATAAGATCATCCAGTTTTTATTAACGGCTTCTGAAGTAGGGAGCATCTTTAAAAAAGGAGCAACTATTTCGGCGGCTATGGGTGGGTGCCAGGCCGAGATAGGAGTAAGCAGCGCCATGGCTGCTGCCGCACTTACTGAATGTATGGGTGGTACACAACGCCAGGCTTTAATGGCTGCCGAAATTGCCATGGAGCACCACCTGGGTATGACATGCGACCCTATTGCCGGCCTGGTGCAGGTTCCCTGCATTGAAAGAAATGCCATGGGGGCAATAAAAGCAATTACAGCAAGTCAGCTGGCTTTACAAAGTTCGCCCGATTATGCTAAAGTAAGTTTGGATGGTGTAATAAAAACCATGTGGGATACAGCGCTTGATATGAACAGTAAATACAAGGAAACAGCCGATGGGGGGTTGGCGGTCAACGTTCCGCTAAGCTTAAGTGAATGCTGACTTTTGGTTATGAGTTATGAATTATGAATGATGAGTTAAGACTCATTTAATAGCAGATTCCCAACTTATAACTCATAACTTATAATTCATAACTCAGGTACTACACTCCAAATTTTCGTTTAATATCCCTGTCCGTTTCCCTTTGTTTGATGGTTTCCCGTTTATCGTAATTCTTTTTTCCTTTGCCCAGGCCTATCTCCATTTTAAAATAACCCGATTCAGCAAGGAATATCCTTAAGGGTATGATGGAATAACCTTTCTCTTTTGTTTTGGCTTCCAGCTTTTGCAGTTCTTTTTTATTTAAAAGGAGTTTTCTTTCCTGCATGGGTTCGTGATTGGCATAAGTGCCGAATGAATATTCGGAGATGTGCAGGCTTTTTACAAACAATTCGCCCTGGTGAAAAACACAATAGCTGTCGTTAAAACTGGCCTTGCCTGCCCGCAATGATTTTATCTCGGTGCCCGAGAGTACCATGCCGGCTATATAAGACTGCTCGAAAAAATAATCGTGGTGAGCCTTTCGGTTTGATATCTCCATTTGTACAAAGGTAAGGGTTGGGTATTTGTTGCTGGTCAGGCTACCAGCAATGGCGGGAAAGAGTTTGTTTTTTTACACATGTTATGCGTCGTTATTAGGCAACCTTAGCATTTAATGCTTTAATAGATTTAAGCATTGATCCTTTTGTTGATATTTCTTCTTCGATGTCAAAGTCGTCTTGTAAACCAAGCCAAAATTTTGCAGAGTTACCAAAGTATTTACTTAGTCTTAAAGCCGTGTCTGCTGTAATTCTACGATTCCCTTTGAGAATTTCAGAAACCCTTGTTTGAGGAATCTCTATATCTTTTGCAAGCTTGTAAGCCGTTATATTAAAAGGCACAAGGAATTCCTCTGAAAGAATTTCGCCAGGATGAATATTTTTGAGTTTTGCCATTTTAGTAAAATTTAATGATAATCAATTATTTCAACTTCAGAAGCATTTCGAGCATTCCATTTGAAAATGATACGCCATTGATCATTTATTCGAATGCTGTAAAAATCCTTTAATTTCCCCGCCAACTTTTCCAGTCGATTTGCTGGTGGTATTCGCAAATCAGCTATGTCAACTGAGTTATTAAGCATTCTGAGCTTTCTTCTGCCAATATTTTGAATTTCTATTGGCAATTTTTTTACCCGATTGCCTAACCATACTTGTTCTGTTTCGGAATTGCCAAAGGAAATAATCATACTGCCGCCTTAAGTTACTAACGTCAAAAGTAAGTATTTTTTAGAAACCTGCAAAATTTGGAATGTAACTGCAAATGGCGCATAACATTCGAGGCTTTGTGCAGTTTTATTCTCAGCAACAGTTTCTTTGCCGGTTTTGTGTTAAGGCTAAGGGCGTTGCGTTTATGAATAGAAATATTGCCTGGCTTTACGCAACGTCCCTGGCTTGCACACATAGCTTGGGAGAAGACGTTGCTGAAAAAAAAATGCTATGTTCTAAGATATTTATTTTTTAGCAGTCTGATGGTTGTTGGTGAATGCTATCGCTTCCTGGCTACCGCACGAACACCAACAACGGCGGTCGGTTGGCTTTTGGCTGGAAGAGGAATACCAATAACGGCGAAATGGAGAAAAGGAAGAACTATATGTCTTCGTTTAAGTCTATTCCAGTCTCGTCTTTTAAAAATTGCGTTACCTTATTGATTAATAATGCTTGGTCCTCTACTTGGTCTGTTTCAGATACAATATTATTATACTCATCAACAATAACATTTAAGACTATTGTCAATACTCCAATTATTGCATCCAAATTGTCTATTACATTATTGTGATTTACAACAAAAACATCTGCAAATATTATGAAAGGAAAGTAGCCATCTGCAATATCAAAAACCCGTTTTGGTAAGTGAGTGGGAATAGTCATTCCCATCTGTTTATACATTTCGAATCTCAGAGTAAGCAAATTCTTGCAAATTTCATCAGAGGTATAGTTAAGATGCTTTAATCTGACATATTCTTTCGTTAAAACTCTTGTACTATCTCCAGGCGATCCTATGCCATCTCTTAGACCGGAATAGATTTCTTCAAACATTTTGGTTGTCTTAATTAATTAATGTTGCTAATTCGGTTTTGTCCAACTCATAAATATACGCAACTCCTTGTTCAGATTTAGTTTCTCAGGCGAGTCTCCACGCTGGATTAGTATTTGGCTGTGGGACTCGCCTGAGAAGGGAAAAAGCCATGTTATGTGCAGCGTATTTATGAGAAACGATTTGTTCTCCATCGGTCCAATTTCATAAGGTCCTGTAATATTTTATTTATTTTTCCTTTGCTAAGTTTAGCTAACTCTAATTCTTTTTGAGTACTTATTTGTAATTGTGTTAAGGTAAGGTCAGGTGAAGTGAACTGGCCTTGCAGATAACAGTCTTTGCAAAAATGATAATTTTTACTATTGTCTTCTTCTGTACCTGCTATTATAACCGAGTCAAACTCTTTACCGCAACTTTGACACGCATTTGAATATGTAGGTTTATCAAGATTTTGTCTAGTTAAAAGTATCTTTTCATGATCTTCCCTTTGTTTCCAAAGGAATATTCCAGCCATTAAAATGAAAAGCCCAACAAAAATCATAAGAAAAGACCTGTTTGATTCTTGATTAAATCTTTGATTTCTGATACCATATAGCTTTTCTTCCACGCTAGCAATTTTAATTAAGCTATCAAAAATTGCCATTTCTTTTGAGCGAATAGAATTATACTCAATTTCCATTTTTTCTTTATTTGCTAGTTCAATCTTAAATTGTTTATTAAGCTTAGGGAATTCTGATAAACTATCCTTCATTTTTCCAACTAGGACAGACATTTTATTCACCGAACTATTAATTTCATCTCTATATTTTTTCGACATTTCACCTAATTTGTCAACTTGGTTGCCTGAGATTAAAGAACTTCTTGACCAATTTTCTTCAGAGTCATTTATTTTGTTGTATTGAACGTAATGAAAAAGGCCAGCTAATATAATAATTGCCAATCCAATAAAAGTTATCAGTTTTCCAAAAAAATCAATATTTGGTATATTCATTGCAATTCAAATTTTGAAATGTCCCACTAGGTTGCACACAACTCATAAATATACGCACACTCTCTACAGTTTTATCCTGGTTTTCAACAACGCCTGTATCATCTTATTTAATAATGGTCACATATCCCGTAAACGGTTCTCTTCCGCTACCCGGCTCAAGTATGTAATAGTAAGTATCAAAAGGAAGTGATTTGCCTTTATAAGTTCCATTCCAGGGTTTATAATAACCCCTGCTTTCGAATACCAATTGCCCGGCTCTTGTAAAAACCTGCAGGTGGTTGTTTGGATAGTCTTCCAGGTACTGAATTTCCCAAAGATCATTTTTCCCATCATGGTTAGGGGTGAATGTATTGGGTATCCTCGGTATCTTTAAAACCTTTACAAACACCTGGTCGGTTACTGTACAACTTCCGCTTGCAGTTACCGCAAGGGTATAAGTGATATCATTAAGCGGGGTACATTTCGGCCTGAGGATGTACCGGTCATTCAGGTATTGCGAAGGCGTCCATAAATACTGGAGGTTATTGCCTGATGCAGTTGCATCAATCGTTAACCATCCGCCTTCCAGTACAAACCTGTCCGGGCCTGCATTTACGGTGGGGTATGGGTAAACGGTTATTGCTTTGGTAAGGGTATCGCTGTAACAACCATGACTGTTTACGGTATACAGCCTCACATTATAACTCCTTTCGGCGCCATAGGTGTGGGTAACATTTTTTGTATTGCGGATGGTGCCGTCTCCAAGATTCCAGTTCCACTGAACCGTGATCCCATCCATGCTGTTTGTAGAGTCGGTGAAAGTTATGGCATTGCCGAGGCAAACGGCAGGTGTACTGAAACCGAAATTTGTTTTAGGTTGTGCATGGATGGTATTGAGTAAAATTGTTGTGTCTTTTACACAGCCTCCATTGCTTGTTACCTGCAGGTTTACATTATAAGGCCCAACCGCACTGTAAACATGTGTTGGTGATCTTAGAATGGAAGAATTATTTATTCCACTTAACGGGTCATCAAAATTCCAGAGATAACGGAAAGCATTTTCTGAACCATCAATGATAGTGGAGAGATTGGCAAACGATACAACCGCAACCGGCAAGCATACAGACGCAGGGATTGCAAAATTGGCAACGGGTTTTGGCAGTATGATAAAAGGAACCAAAGAACCGGCAACTGAAGGGGTATCGCATTTGCTTAAAATGGTATTACCATCTGTACCCACTCTTAACACGATCTGAAAATTTCCGGGCAGCTGCATAGTAGAAGAGAGATGAACAATGATCTTATTCGTGAATCCATTTATGCAATTGACAGGCACTGCATTGCTGATACTAACCGGGTAGGTTCCGGTTACTAAAAAATCACTTCCATCAACTGCTACTGAACTACACTTTATTGAATCGGGGAAAACAAGGATGATGGAATCGGTGCTGCATTTATTGGTAGCAATGCTATCCATCGGTACAGGAAGAGGGGACAGCACTGTAAACGGGATTGCTTCATCTACCGGTACACCTGTATCACAAATATCCAGTAAGGTATTTCCATCTGAGCCCGTTTGCATAATGAGTGAATACGTTCCAAAGGGCAGGGGCTGATTGAAAGTCAGCGCCAGAGAATCCATATCAAAACCGGTAGAACAGCCAAAGCCTGTTGCACTAATAGTAGTTGCTACTGCAGGACTTATTCTAAAATCGGAACCGTCAGCCGCAAGGCTGCTGCACTTCATTTTTTTGTTCAGCTTCACCCGTATTTGTATTGCATCACAGGTTGACCTGTTGGCATTGACCAGGTGTGGGGGCAAAGTATCTGTGATGACTGCAGTACCACCACCAAATGATAAGGAGTATCCCTGTTCGGTATCAGAAAAATGACTTACTAACAAAAGATAATTATGGCCCTGGATAAGATCAGGGCTGATTGCGAAGGTGGGAAATGGGGTAGTGTCTGAAGCGCATTGAATATAGTTTACGCCAGCTGCAGATGCGCCGGTTGGGCCATACGTACCAGCCCAGTTACCAGATACAATGAGTGAAGTATCTGTATAAACATCATCCGGGTTGTGTCCTGTTACATCATACAACTGCCAGTCATAATCTTCATTGGGTAAATTAGGGATGATGACAAAACTAAGGGTACCGCCCTGGAAACAGGTAAACTTGTACCAGAAAGGGTTTTTACTTTTATAGTATGTTGCTGTATCGCCATAGATGGAACAACCGGGGACATATAACAAGCCCGAAATACATATAGGAACACTGTCCTGTTGAAAAACAGATGTGCCACAAACCGGGAAGGCAGTAGAAGGATTTTGCCCAAGCGTAGTGCAGTTGGATTGTGCGTATAACTTTCCCGATACTATCAAAGTAAAAAGAAACAGTATGGGCAGTTTTTGCAGCAGCATATGTTTTAGTAGTGGGTACGCTGCAGATCAGTTGTTACTGTGAAAATAATATTACCTGCCCGATGGCATCATCATCCTTTAAATATCATTAGCAAAGTACCCAGTTTATTTTTGAGGTCTTTCCGGTGAACAATAAAGTCCAGGAATCCATGCTCCATTAAAAATTCACTACGTTGAAAACCTTCCGGAAGATCCTTTTTGATCGTTTCTTTAATAACCCTTGGGCCGGCAAAACCGATCAGGGCATCGGGTTCAGCACAGATCACATCGCCCAGCATGGCAAAAGAAGCGGTGGTGCCGCCAAAAGTTGGATCGGTACACAAAGAGATGTAAGGGATCTTTGCATCGCTTAGTTGTGATAACTTACCCGATGTTTTTGCAAGCTGCATTAATGAGAATGCACTCTCCATCATCCTGGCGCCTCCGCTTTTATTGATGATCATAAAGGGCACATGATGTTGCATACAATAATCGCAGGCCCTGCTTATCTTTTCACCCATCACACTGCCCAGGCTTCCGCCTATAAATTCAAAATCCATGCAGGCGATCACCAGGTCGTACCCGTTTAGTTTCCCATGAGCCACCGTCATTGAATCGTGAATACCGGTCTTGGCATAGGTTTCCTCCAAACGTTTGCCGTAAGGTTTCAGGTCCACAAACTTTAAATAGTCTTTGGACTTAATATTGGCAAAAAGTTCGGTGTATTGATTGTCGTCAAACAGGATCTCGAAATACTCTTCGCTGCCGATACGGTGGTGGTATTCGCATTTCGGGCATACAAATTTATTTTCGCTTAATTCAGAAACAGTGCAGGTGTACTTACACGAGGGACACTTAGACCATAAACCTTCAGGGGCATCTTTCTTATCTTTTGTAGAAGTAAGGATACCCTTTTTCATTCTCTTAAACCAATTGGCTTTCATTTCATCCGTAGTTCCCTCTTCACCGGCCAGGCTGGCATCAAAATCTTCTTCTTTTTTCATGATATCGTTTAAAACGTTTAAGTCTTTCAAACCATATAAACCTTTTACGCAATAGTAATACTCTTATCCAAATATACATCCTGGATGGTATTCAATAATTCAACACCATCTTTCATTGGTTTTTGAAAAGCTTTTCGTCCACTGATCAATCCCATACCTCCGGCACGTTTATTAATTACGGCAGTTGTTACTGCTTCGGCCAGATCAGTTGCGCCTTTGCTTTCACCACCACTGTTAATCAGACCTACACGGCCCATATAGCAATTGGCTACCTGGTAACGGGTTAAATCAATCGGGTGATCGGTTGTTAGTTTAGAATATACCAGGGGAGAGGTTTTACCATGTTTAGTAGCGTTATATCCTCCGTTATTTGTAGGCAATTTTTGTTTGATGATATCGGCCTGGATGGTAACACCCAAATGATTGGCCTGGCCTGTAAGATCTGCTGCTGCATGATAATCTACTCCATCTACTTTAAATCCATTGTTACGAAGGTAGCACCAAAGTACAGTTGTCATACCCAATTCATGAGCCATTTCAAAAGCAGTAGCCACTTCCTGTATCTGGCGTGTACTTTCAGCACTGCCGAAATATATAGTAGCGCCAACTGCAGTGGCCCCCATGTTCCATGCATCTTTTACTTTACCAAACATTATCTGGTCGAACTTATTGGGAAGGCCCAAAAATTCATTGTGGTTTATCTTAACCATCATCGGTATCTTATGGGCATATTTGCGGCTTACAATTCCTAAAACACCAAATGTTGATGCTACGGCATTACAACCACCTTCAATGGCCAGCTTAACAATATTCTCAGGGTCAAAATAAATGGGATTGGGTGCAAATGACGCACCTGCACTATGTTCAATGCCCTGGTCAACAGGCAGGATTGATACATACCCACTGCCACCCAGGCGGCCATGGTCTAATATATTTTGTAAACTCTTTAAGGTTTGATTAGTTCTGTTGCTGGCTCTCCATATATCATCCACATGATTTGGATTGGGGAGGGATATCTCTTTCTTTGAAATGGTTTTACATTCATGATTCAGCAGGCTGTCAGCCTGGTCACCCAGTAATTCAACAATTTTTTTATTAGCCATGTTAGTTTGATTTTGGACAAATTTAATATAAAATGTGTTTAAACAGAAATGGGGTGAAAATTAGCTTAAAACAGCCTGCTGATAAGGGTTTTAAAATAATCGGGCGCCAGGAGCAGCCTGCTTCCATACCAACTGAACATTTCGCCATCTACTAAAACTACTTTACAGTTAGGCAACTGTCCTGATAACTCCTCAATATGCTTTTGTTTAAAGGGATAAGGTTCTGAGGAAAGAAGAATTAATTGGCAATTGGCAATCTGCAAATCTTCAATGTTTATTTCGGGGTAGCGTTTTCTGTTTGCAAACACATTTTCAAAACCGCATCTTGAGATCATGTCATTAATAAAGGTATCGCCGCCAATGGTCATGTAAGGGTTTCGCCAGATAAGGTAGGCAGTTTTGGGTTTGGAGTTTTGTGTTTTGAGTTGTCTTATTTCTTCAAAGCCTTTGTTAATCTTCTCAATTAACGAATTGGCCTGGCTTTTTTTATCGGTTAATTCACCAATTTCTGTGATCATGTTTAATGCATCATCAAGATCATTTACATCTGTAACCCAGACCGAGTAATCTTTTGTCAGTAATTCAATCTGCTCTTTTACATTTTCTTCTTTATTTGCTATGATAAGGTCGGGTTTAAGCTCATTAATGCTGTTGATGTTGATGGCTTTTGTACCGCCAACCCGTGTTTTTGTCCTGAACCATACATGTGGATGGACACAGAATTTTGTAATTCCAACTGTTTCCGGTTCCAGCCCCAGGTAGTGGAGGAGCTCTGTTTGAGAAGGAACCAGTGAAATAATTCTTTTAGGAATATAGTTGAGGTCTGATGTTTTTTGCAGGATCATTTAATAAAAATAGGAAGAAGCCCGGTTTGCCGAAATAAAAAAACTTCCACAGCCCTTTGACGCATCAAATAACTGTGGAAGTTTAATTTTTTAAACCAACCAAGCACGATCGGTTTTTGTCAGGATTTTTTTTGGATCTGCTTCCTTAAGGGGGTTACCTTATTTTAGCAGAGTGGTCCTTAATAATTTAATCCTGTGTTTCAGCGTTTTTCAAATTTGCCATCATCGCTTTTTACGGCATAGGCTGGATATTGGTTCTTCTTCGGTTTTTCGTGCCATCATCGCTTTTTAGGGCATAGGCTAGGAATTGGTTTTCTTTGGTCTTTCTGCGCCATCATCGCTTTTTACAGCATAGGCAGGATATTGATTTTTTTCTTTTTCGATCTTTGGTTTTTCTTTCGGACAAGATCTTAAAGCGAATATTGGTTTTCAAAGTTTGGTTTTCAAAGTAAAAAAGAAGTTGACTGATATTGGATTGTCTGTTGATTCTTCACAAACATTGGATTTTGAATTTTTTGGCTTTAATCAGGATTTTGGATAACGATTGATATTTAATCTCTATCAATCAACTTCTGACACAAAGATGCAACAGTTTAACATTCTATTATAGAGCGATATTGCTCATTTTTACAGCTACTGTAATTACTGTTGGGATAGTACATATTCATAATTGGGTATAGAATAGTTACGAAAATTTCAATCGTAGATCTACGTATATGAAATGATAAGAATCGGGTATATGAAAATGCTGCATCGGTTAAATGCAGCACAGTACTATGTTTGGGCTATCCGTAAATTAACGAACCAATTATTTGGTCAGGCTCTGAATAATGTCGTATTTGGTAACAATATGATATGATCCGCTTTCATCCTTACTTAAAACAGCACCATTTTCTTTGGTAATAAATGAGCTTAACCGCTCAACCGGGGTCTCAAATGCCACTTCTGGGTAGGCTTTTTCCATTACCGATTCAACTGATTCTAATTTAATATCGGGGTAATTGAGAATTTTATTGAATAGACCACTTTCAGATATGGCGCCAATGTTTGCACCATTATCCATCACAGGGATATTCTCAATATCATACTTCTTCATCAGTTCTATCGCTTCGGCTACTGTATTGGCAGTACTTACATGAATTAATTTTTGAGTTCCTCTTCCGCTTATTAGATCTTTAAATGTCTTTACATCTAAGAAACCCCTTTCGAGCATCCACTGATCATTATATATTTTACCTACATACCGGCTACCGTGATCATGGAATATCAGGACCACTACATCATCCTTTTTTAAATTATCTTTTCCACCGGGCCCCTTGGCAAGTTGTAACATACCCTGTAAGCAACTTCCGGCACTATAACCGCAAAACATACCTTCTTCTTTGGCAATACGCCTTGCCATTACTGCACCATCTTTATCAGTAACCTTGGTAAAAGCATCAATTACACTCATATCATAATTCTCCGGAACAAAATCTTCACCAAATCCTTCACTTATATATGGGTAAACCTCTTTTTGATCTAACTCACCTGTTTCAAAATATTTTTTTAGCAAAGAGCCATAACTGTCAATGGCCCATATTTTTATATTGGGATTCTTTTCTTTCAAATACTTCCCGGTACCAACAATAGTGCCGCCTGTGCCGGTTGCAACAACAAGATGGGTCACTTTTCCTTCTGTTTGTTCCCATATCTCAGGGCCGGTTTGTTCGTAATGCGCCAAACGATTAGCTAAGTTGTCATATTGGTTTACGTACCAACTATTGGGTACTTCAGTTGCCAGGCGTTTTGAAACGGAATAATAGCTTCTTGGATCTTCAGGTTCAACATTAGTAGGACATACAATTACTTCGGCACCCACCGCCTTAAGAATATCTGCTTTTTCTTTGGATTGCTTATCTGTAGTAGTAAAGATGCACTTATAACCTTTTACACAGGCAGCCAACGCCAGGCCCATACCTGTATTTCCACTTGTACCTTCAATAATAGTACCACCCGGTTTTATTTTTCCTTGCAGTTCCGCCACTTCCAGCATTTTTAAAGCCATGCGGTCTTTAATACTATTTCCCGGATTAAAGTATTCAACTTTTGCCAGGACAGTGCAGGGCAGGTGTTTGGTAATTTTATTGAGTTTTATCAAAGGCGTATTGCCAATGGTATCTAAAATACTGTTAAGCCACATATATAATCGTTATTTGCCGCAAAGGTAGGAAAATGAGATGAGGAGGATGAATATGAGTTAAAGTCCTAATTCGAAATTTCTCTACAAATTATTAATACTTGCCCTACCAACTTCAAAGTTATTTGTCAGCATCTTTGCATTATCCAATACCAAAGAAAACAGCCATTATCCGTGCAAAAGACCATTTACTTCCGAAGCCGTAAGCAATTAGAATAGCTATGAAGCACCTTGCTACCATTGCAAACGACATTGAGCCCCGAATTCATTCGGGGCTTTTATTTATTCAGTAATTCAAGTGATTTTTTTATGGCTTCATCAGATGTGTTCATAACTTCAAAAAAGCCTTCATTGCGCCATAGCTGGCGGGCTATTGTTGACCTGATGCGGTTTGTAATATTTGTTTTTTCTTTTGGTGAAACTACAGAGATATTAACTGAATCTTTTGCTACAGCCAATACAAACTGTTTCCAGTTATCTTCTGTAAAAGAAAAGCCTTTAATAAAATCAGCCGGGGTTTTATAAGTTTTTAGCTGGGTAAGATTTTGTAAATAAAAATTATAAGCAAAGTTCCCAATCGTTCCTTTGGCATAGATAAGTGCTGAATTTTTGCTAAAACCGCTTGTATCCAAAGCAATAAAATAATCAGGCGTTATACCACCTCGGCCATAAACTGTTTTACCTGCTTTGGTTTTATATACTTTACTGGTATCATTTTTTATCGAGTCGGCGTTTTGTGTTTCACCATCATGATAACGGTTGTTAATTTCATTATAATAAGCCTTCTCACCGTTTGAGTATGGCCGCTGAATACTTCTGCCAATGGGAGTATAATATCTTGCAATAGTTAAGCGTAGAGCACTTTTATCACTTAAGTCAAATTGCTCCTGTACCAACCCTTTTCCAAATGAGCGCCTGCCAATGATGGTAGCCCGGTCCCAATCCTGCAAAGCACCGATCAAGATTTCACTGGCACTGGCTGTGCCTTCATCTGCCAAAACTATCAATGGCTCTTTTTCAAACTGGCCATTCCGGCGGCAACGGTATTCTTTTTTATCAACGTGCTTTCCTTCGGTATAAGTGATCAATTTTTCTCCCTCTAAAAACTCATCTGCAATTTCCACCGCTTCATCTAAAATGCCGCCGCCATTGCCTCTCAGATCAAGTATCAGCTTTTGTAAACCTGTTTTCTTTAGTGCCTCCAACGATTCCATGAACTCCCTGTAGGTTTGCGAAGAAAATTTATTCAACCGGATATAACCGATACCATTTCCTATCATATAGCTGGCATCAACACTACTTAAGGGTATGGCATCCCTGGTAATGGTTGCCTGTTTTTGCTCCTGGTTATGTAAATAGGTGATTGTTACTTTAGTGCCGCGGTCTCCACGCAATAATTTTCTAAAACTATCGGCATCGGTTTTTGTACCGGCAATAAGGCGGTCACCAACTTTTATAAATTTATCACCGGTTAATAACCCTGCTTTAAAACCCGGGCCATCTTTCAAAACGTTTATTACATTAAGTGTATCATCAAAAATGTTGAACTCAATACCAATTCCAAAGAATTTACCGGCAAGGTCTTCATTTACCTGTTGCAACTCTTCGGCAGGTATAAAAACAGAGTGGGGGTCTAATTTATTAAGCATAGCCTGTATAGCAGTATCGGCCAGCGAATCAATCTTTATATCATCCACATACCTGTTCTTTATCAGGTCCATAATTTCCTGTATTGGCCTGCGCTTTTCTGCAAAAAAGAAACTTTTACCGGGCATATTGTCCCTCATCTTATAGCCCAGGTACATTCCGGCGATCATGGTTATGCTGAACAGCAGTGGCAACCAGACCCGTATCTTTTTGTTATTCATCCTGCGAAGATAGGAAGAAGCTTCAAGGGTGATAGCTGCAAGGGATAAGTTTTACAAAAAAAGAGCACTTAATATAATATAGTGAATCTTTTATAACAGGTACTTCTCTCTTAAAGCTTGTTGCCTGCAGCTTTATAAACAAAATGATTTATCTTCAATTTGAAATTATAATTCTTACAATGCCGGTTAAATTAATTGCTGATAGTGGCTCAACAAAAACAGAATGGTGCCTGATAAACGGACGATTAACCAAAACCTTTTACACACAGGGGCTCAGCCCTTATTTTCTATCTGCAGAGCAAATTGAATATATTATTCAGGAAGAGCTTAAGCACAAGTTGAAAAAAAATGATCCGGAAGAAGTATATTTTTATGGTACAGGTTGCAGTAATGCCGAGAATGTGAAATTGGTAAAGAAAGCCATTGAAAAAGTATTTACAAATGCAAAGGTATATGTTGAACACGATCTGATGGGAGCTTCCAAGGCTTTATGTGGTAATGAAAAAGGGGTTGCCTGTATTTTGGGTACCGGCTCCAATTCATGTTATTACAATGGAAAGAAAATTGTAAAAAACAGCCCAGGCCTTGGTTATGTTTTGGGTGATGAAGGCAGCGGTGCCTACCTGGGCCGGAAAGTGATACAATATTTTTTATATAATACATTTGATGCTGATCTGATGGATCGTTTTAATGCAAAATATAATACCAATAGTGACGAGATACTGACTGCAGTTTATAAAAAACCTTTACCAAACAGATACCTGGCATCTTATGCCATATTTTTGGCAGAGAACCGGGGGCATTACATGATAGAAAATATTATAGAAGATGGGTTTAATGATTTCTTTTTTAACCATATTTACAAATACCGGGAAAGCTGGACACTACCTATTCATTTTACAGGCAGTGTGGCTTATGGTTTTAGAGATGTATTAAAAGATATGTGCAATTCCTATGAATTACAATTGGGTAAAATAATTAAAAAGCCAATGGATGGATTGGTAAAATTTCATCGTGCCACCTAAATCCTCCGCCGGCTGGCGGAGACTTGGAGAGAGCATGACTTTGTTAGATTTTTAGAATTGAAAAACTATTTTATAATCAGACTGAATTTGTAGAAACAAGAAGCTACAAGTAATGAAGTCTTTAAAGCTCCGCCAGCTGGCGGAATGGGGGTATGGCATTTAAACAAATAACAGAATCAGAATCGCATTACAGGCACCTTGAAAAAATGCCGGTTGCAGAAGTATTGATCAATATGAATGCAGAGGATAAAACAGTTCCTGCAGCTATTGAAAAAGTAATACCACAAATAGAGCAATTGGTACATGTGATAGTAGATAAAATGCTTATGGGAGGCCGTTTGTTTTATATAGGTGCCGGAACCAGTGGCCGTTTGGGTATTGTAGATGCCAGTGAATGCCCGCCTTCTTATGGCGTTCCTTATGGATTGGTAATTGGTATAATTGCCGGTGGTAATAAAGCAATAACCGAAGCTGTTGAATTTGCGGAAGATGATATGGAACAGGGCTGGATTGACTTAAAGGCCCAGTCTGCAAATGAAAAAGATGTGGTGATAGGAATTGCGGCAAGCGGCACAACACCCTATGTAATTGCAGCGCTTAATAAATGCAGGGAACACAATATCGTAACGGGTAGTATCTGCTGTAATCCTGAGGCGCCAATAAGTGCTGCATCGGATCATCCTATTGAAGCAGTTGTTGGTCCTGAATTTGTAACAGGCAGCACCCGTATGAAAAGCGGTACAGCACAAAAGCTCATCCTCAATATGATCTCTACCGCTGTAATGATCCAATTAGGGAGGGTGGAGGATAATAAAATGGTAAATATGCAACTGACCAACGATAAGCTGGTTGACCGTGGGGTAAAAATGCTGATGGAAAAAATACAGTCAGATGATTATGAAGCAGCAAAGGAATTGCTCCTGAAAACAGGAAGTGTTAAAAGGGCCATTGAAAGTTACCATTCATAAAAAAATCTTGGATGATTTATGCAATTTTACTAATTTACGTATCATATCGTATTAGTCATTTAAAAAAACTCCTCTTATGAATTTTAAACTTTTACTATCCACATCGTTTATTATTACCAGCCTTTCAGCCATTGCGCAGGATGCCAACAGCAGTTTTGCTATAACCGGTAAAGGCAATGGCGATTTTCACTGGGTAAATATCCGCCAGGTAAATATCAAAACAGGCCTTATTGAAAGGACTGTTTATGATAACAGCTTCAATGCAGTAATGCCAGCCGCTTTTGCAGGCGGAAATAATTCCACAGCACCTGCGATGGGTTATGGTGTAGCCGCAGCCGCTTATGATAAAGCGCACAACCGGTTATATTTTACCCAGATGCATTATGGTGTATTAAGTTATGTAGACCTCAACAAAAAAGAACCTGTGTTTAATTTTTCGGGCCCGCTTATGCCACGTAATGCCGGGACATTTTTGCAGGAAGAAAGTCACATCACGAGAATGGTAATTAGCGCAGATGGTAATGGATATGGTATTACCAATGACGGTTACCACCTAATCCGTTTTACTACCGGCAAAAAAGCAGTGATTACCGACCTGGGTAACCTGATTGATGCAGAATCAAATAAAGGGATGTCTGTACATAATAAATGCTCAAGCTGGGGTGGCGATATGATCGCAGATGCTTATAATAAACTGTACATCATTTCGGCTAACCATAATATTTTTACAGTAGATGTTGATACAAGGGTTGCAACTCTTATTGGTACTATTACCGGCCTGCCAGCCAATTACAGTACTAATGGTGCAGCTGTTGACGCTGATGGCGCAGTTGTAGTAAGCAGTGCAAATACTTTTGAAGGTTATTATAAATTTAAGATGACTGATTTTGCAGCAGTAAAAATTGAAGGTTCAGATAAAACTTACAATGCCTCTGATCTGGCCAATGGCAATTTATTATTACAAAAAGAAGCAGATGCTGCTAAAAACTTTGGTGCTGCTGATTTTAAACCGGTAATACCTGTTATCAATGCCGATGCTCATATATATCCTAATCCGGTTACATCAAATGAGTTTAAGGTATCTTTTGACGGGCAACAGGCCGGAAAATATAATGTTACTATTACTGATCTTTCCGGTAAAGCAATTATGAACAGGGTAGTTACTATAAGTGCAAAAACACAGGTTGAAACTATTCCTTTGAACAGGAATTTTGCAAAAGGCATGTATATGGTTAAAGTAACCGATGCCGGCAATAAATTTATTTTCACTGAAAGAATTGTAGTGCAATAAAGATATTAGTGTTAATAAGTGGGCCGCAACAAAGTTGCGGCCTTTTTTTGATCGCAGCTGTGAATGATTTTCTTGATTTCGCAGACGTAGTTTGCCAGTTCGTTTAAACAATCTGTGGTAAATGAGTCAGCGATATTTTTTGTTGCTGAGATTAATTGTTTGAAATTTGTGATTATCAGCGTAATCAAAACAATTATTTAAATCAGCGATTCGATTTTGCAGCATATAGAACCATATTATAACTGGCGGCATTTATACACAGCAGAAGAAGATAAACTTTCGCCATTTTACCGAAGAACCTACAGCGAATTTGAATTCTCTCACACCATTTACAATTATTATATCCATCCACAATGGGATGAATTTGGTTCGAAGACACTTTACATGAAAATTCTGTTTGCAGATTATGAACTGAACTATGTTATTATTGAATTGCTGGGAGAATGGAATGATGCTATTGAAAATGATATTATGACATTACGTAGAGACATTACAGATATTCTTTTTATCCGGGGAATTACAAAGTATATCCTGATCGCAGAAAATGTATTGAACTTTCACAGCAGTGATGACAGTTATTATGAAGAATGGCGGGAGCAGTTGGAAGATACAGGAGGGTGGGTTGTAATTATAGATATGCCTGCACAAAGCCAGTATGATTTTGTACAGGCCAGGCTAACCAATTATATAGAATTGATCGATTTCCCCCAATGGCGAACGCTAAAACCCGAAGTGGTTTTTCAGCAGGTGGATGATATGATGATAAAAAGAATAAATTGACGGCTATTCTTCAGTTTTGCGCTAAAAACTTTCTGTTACAGCAGTTTTTTGAGCGTTCCTGTCGTATTTTTGTGATCCAACTATCACTCTAACGATTTCAATATGACCTGGAAACATTTTTTCACTTCTTCAATCGGAAAGAAATTAATAATGGGCCTTACAGGTCTTTTTTTAATTACATTCTTAATTGTTCATTGCAGTATCAATGCCATGATCTTTTTTAATGATGGAGGTGAAACATTTAATCATTGGGCTCATTTTATGGGAACTAACCTGATTGTGCGTACCATGGAGATTGGCTTATTTGCCGGTTTGTTATTACACATTGTACAGGGTTTTGTATTGTGGGCACAAAATTATAAGGCACGCCCCGTAAAATATGAAATGAACAATGCAGCCAGTAACAGTAAATGGTACAGCAGGAGTATGGGCCTGTTGGGTACATTGCTTTTAATGTTCCTCGTATTGCATATTTATCATTTCTGGACCCCTTCACGTTTGGGAGGTATAGGCGCAATTCATCCTTTGTCTGAAACAACATTGGGAATAGAGTATAACGGCCAGGCTGTTCTTAATTTATACGCCGAAATGCAAATGGTATTCACCGATAATTTGCTGATCGTAATCATCTACATACTCGGCGTTATTTCACTTGCCTGGCACCTGATGCATGGTTTTCAAAGTGCATTTCAAACACTGGGTATCAATCACAAAAGATATACACCCATCATCAAGGCTTTGGGTGTATCCTTTTCCATCATCATTCCAGTAATATTTGCATTGATGCCCATTGCTTTTTATTTAAAGTGGATAAGCTAAAAACAAATTAACTAATCAACCAATTAACTATACCATGTCTTTAGATTCAAAAATTCCGCAGGGTGAAATGGATAAAAAGTGGACCGATTATAAGGGCCATGTTAAATTAGTTAATCCTGCCAATAAGCGTAAGCTTGAAATTATTGTTGTAGGTACAGGTTTAGCAGGTGCTTCTGCAGCTGCATCGCTTGGTGAGTTGGGTTATAAAGTAAAAGCATTTTGTTTCCAGGATAGCCCACGGAGGGCACATAGCATTGCTGCGCAGGGTGGCATCAATGCAGCAAAAAATTACCAGAATGATGGCGATTCTGTTTTCCGATTATTTTATGATACAGTAAAAGGTGGTGACTACAGGGCAAGAGAAGGCAATGTTCACCGCCTTGCCGAAGTTAGTGCAGCAATTATTGATCAATGTGTGGCACAGGGTGTTCCTTTTGCAAGAGAGTATGGTGGTTTATTAAGCAACAGAAGTTTTGGTGGTACACAGGTGCAGCGTACATTTTATGCAGCAGGGCAAACCGGCCAACAATTATTATTAGGAGCTTATAGCGCTTTGGAAAGACAGGTGGCTCTTGGTAATGTAACCATGTACAACCGCCATGAAATGCTGGACATTGTAAAGATTGATGGTAAAGCAAGAGGGATCATTGCAAGAGATTTGGTTAGTGGAAATTTAGAAAGACATTTTGGCCATGCAGTTTTATTATGTACCGGTGGTTACGGAAATGTTTTTTACTTAAGTACGAATGCTATGGGCAGTAATGTTACGGCTGCATGGAAGGCACATAAGAAAGGAGCATTTTTTGGTAATCCATGTTTCACACAAATTCATCCAACCTGTATCCCGGTTAGCGGCGATTATCAAAGTAAATTAACCTTGATGAGCGAAAGCTTACGAAATGACGGACGTATATGGGTTCCTAAAAAGAAAGATGATAACCGTAAAGCAGTTGATATACCTGAAGAAGAAAGAGATTATTATTTGGAGAGAAGATACCCGGCTTTTGGAAACCTGGTACCCCGTGATGTGGCATCAAGAGCTGCCAAAGAAAGATGTGATGAAGGCTATGGCGTTGGCACAACAAAGCTGGCTGTTTATCTCGATTTTGCAGATGCAATAAAACGTTACGGAAAAATTGAAGCAGGTAAACAGGGATTAGATAGTGTGGATGAAGCAGGCATCATTAAAATGGGTAAGGCAGCTGTAGAAGAAAAATACGGAAACCTGTTTGAGATGTATGAAAAGATCACCGGCGAAAATCCTTATGAAATGCCGATGCGTATCTATCCGGCGGTACATTATACTATGGGCGGTTTATGGGTTGATTACGAATTGCAAACTACCGTGAAGGGTTTATATGCATTGGGCGAAGCCAACTTCAGCGATCATGGTGCAAACAGGTTAGGTGCAAGTGCTTTAATGCAGGGACTTGCAGATGGATACTTCGTTATTCCATACACATTGGGTAATTACCTGGCTGATGATATTGCTACCAAATCAATTCCAACTTCACATCCTGCATTTGAAGAAACAGAAAAAGCAGTTAGTGAAAGGATCAATAAATTAATGGCCATTAAAGGAAACCAGACGGTAGAAAGTTTTCACAAGCGCCTGGGAAAAATAATGTGGGATAAATGTGGCATGGCACGTAATTCAAACGGACTGCTGGAAGCTATCAACGAAATTCAGCAACTAAAAAAAGAATTCTGGAGCGATGTAAAAATCCCCGGTGATATAAATGAAATGAATCCTGAACTGGATAAAGCGGGCAGGGTAGCGGATTTTATTGAATTGGGTGAACTGATGTGTAAAGATGCTTTGAACAGGAATGAAAGTTGTGGCGGACATTTCAGGGAAGAATCACAAACAGAAGACGGAGAAGCAAAAAGGGATGATGATAATTTTAGTTATGTGGCAGCCTGGGAATATAAACTGGATAGTGACTGGCAAATGAATAAGGAACCCTTAACTTTTGAAATAGTAAAACCAACGCAACGGTCATACAAATAAAATGAAAGTAAGCGGATTCACTTTTGTAAAAAATGCAATTAAATATGGTTACCCGGTTGTTGAATCCATTACATCGTTATTACCCATTGTTGATGAAATGATAGTTTGTCTTGGCGATTCAGAAGATGAAACAAATAACCTGATAGGGTCAATAGGTTCTGATAAAATAAAAATTATTCATTCAGTTTGGGATAATAATTTACGTGAAGGAGGAAAAGTGCTGGCGGTGGAGACTGATAAAGCCTTGGATGCTACTGCTGCTGATAGCGACTGGCTCTTTTACTTACAGGCTGATGAAGTGTTGCATGAACAGTATCACCCCGTGATACTGGATGCGATGAAAAAATATAAGGATGGAAAGCGGGTAGAGGGATTATTATTTCATTATCATCATTTTTATGGCAGTTATAAATTTACTGGCGATGGCAGAAAATGGTATTCAAAAGAAATACGGGCCATAAAAAACAATAGGAAGATAAGGAGCTATAGAGATGCACAGGGGTTCAGGCTGGATAACCGGAAATTGCAGGTGAAGTTGATCGATGCTTATATTTTTCATTATGGCTGGGTTCGAAACCCGGTTACCATGCAAAAAAAATATACCGATTTTGGTAAATTTTGGAATCCGGATGATAAACATGAACACTGGGCAGCTCAACAGGAAAAAAAGGGAGACCAGTTTGATTATTCAAATATAGATTCGGTTACTGTATTTACAGGAACACATCCGGCTGTTATGAAAGAACTGGTAAGTAAAGAGAATTGGGGGTTTGATATTGATATAAAAAAGAAAAATTTTAAAAATACAAAGCACAAAATCTTATATTTTTTCTGGAGAAAATTCGGATGGAGGCCTTTTGAATACAATAATTATAAGAAAGTGTAATTGTTCAATGGCTGTATTGTTAAATTGTTATCCGTGCCAGAGCAAAAGAAATTTTTGAAACTCAGTGATATTGAAAGTTACCGTATCGCATTTTATCTAAGTAATTATGTTTGGGACGTGGTTGCACACTGGGAGATTTTTGAAAAGCGAAGTATAGGAGAACAATTTGTCAGGGCAATTGATTCTATATCTGCAAATATAGCGGAAGGCTTTGGAAGGTATAATAAAAAAGACAAGATCAAGTTTTATAGATACAGCCAGGGTTCATTGCTGGAATCATTGGATTGGAATCAAAAAGCTAAGGTTCGGAGACTATTATCTGAAAAAGAATATGATTTTATTTTTAATGAATTACAGAAATTACCCAAAGCAATTAATTCTTTGATATTGTTTACTAATCAAAAATTAAAAAACTGACCAACAACAATTAAACAATAAATCCATCAAGCAATTAATCATATGGAACATTACAGCATGAACCTCACACTGAAAGTGTGGAAACAGAAAAACACTAAAACAAACGGTAGTTTCGAAACTTACCAGGTGAAGGATATTTCTTCTGAAATGTCTTTTTTGGAAATGTTTGATGTGCTGAACGAACAATTGATACGTGAAGGCAAAGACCCGGTAGCTTTTGATCACGACTGTCGTGAAGGTATTTGTGGTATGTGCAGCATGTATATTAATGGCAGGGCTCACGGCCCCTGGACAAAGAATACAACATGTCAATTACACATGAGGGCTTTTAAAGATGGCGATACAATTGTGGTAGAACCATGGCGTGCAGCGGCTTTCCCGGTTATTAAAGACCTGATGGTTGACCGTGATGCTTTTGACAGGATCATACAGGCTGGCGGATATATTTCTGTAAATACAGGTAATGCAGTTGATGCCAATGCTATTCCTATTGATAAAAAGAATGCAGATGATGCTTTTGATGCAGCAGCATGTATTGGCTGTGGTGCCTGCGTAGCTGCCTGCAAAAACAGCAGCGCCATGTTGTTTGTAAGTGCTAAGGTCTCTCAATTGGCTTTATTGCCGCAAGGTGCGCCCGAAAGAGAATCAAGGGTGTTGAATATGGTTGCGCAAATGGATAAAGAAGGATTTGGTAATTGCACCAACACTTATGCCTGCGAAGCTGAATGTCCGAAAGGAATTTCTGTTTCAAATATAGCAAGACTGAACAGGGAATATTTGAAAGCAGGATTGGGCAGCGAAGGATAAGGATCTATATCTTCTGCCGGATAAAGACCTTTTCACTGAAATAACCATCTTTTAGTTTTACCCGAACAATATAAAGCCCGCCCTGTAAACCCGGAAGAGGGATATTGTTGATGCCAGTAACATTATTCAGTTTGGTCTGAAAGACCTTTTTGCCATCTGATGCATAAATGATCATTTCTTCCATAGGCTTGTCTGAAAAAATATTCAACTGGCCATCAGTGATCAGTGTAGGATAAACTTTTATAGAAGCAATTATTTTCCTGTCTATTTCCACAATAGCAGAATAAATAAAACTGCCGTCCTTATTAGTGATCTTCAGCCTGTAATATAATTTGGTGAACCCGCCGATAAAATGCTGGAAGCTGTAATTATTGCTGGGTGGAAGATTGACTGCATTCACACGTCCTGCGGATGAATAATTCACCCCGTCGCTGCTGAATTCAATATCGAAGTAAGAAGCATTTTGTTCATTCATGGTTCTCCATTGCACCTGGTTATAGGAAGGATAAGGCGTTACGGTAAATTGCTGCAGTGATACAGGTAAAATAGTGCTCGTAACAACTTTATAAACTAAACCGTTCAGCGAAACGGCATACATGTCTCCATTCTCCGCCTCGCCAAAACCAGCAATTGAGCCTGGCAAACCGCTTTGCTGTGTTACATTCCATCCACCGGCGCCATTTGATTTGATCAGCCATACATTGGCTGAAACATAATCGGCACAGATATAATAACCATACATGGCTGCAAATTCCAGTCCCCTGTAAACATAGCCGCCTGTTATCGAAAAACCACCTGTTGCAACATTATGAGGATATACAAAGATGGGCGCCACATAAGTATTTTGTGGCTGGCAGCCTGCTGTATTGTAGGCAGTGTTGCCTTCATAACAGCGCCAGCCATAATTAATTCCTCCTGAGGAAGCAGGTGTACGATAGTTAACTTCTTCCCATGCTCCCTGTCCTACGTCTGCAATCCACATATCATTGGTAAGCCTGTCGAAACTCCAGCGCCATGGGTTTCGTAAACCCAATGCAAAGATCTCATCTCTTACATTCGGATCAGTTATATAAGGATTATCAGGAGGTATGGTATAATATGGAGGAGTTGTAAAATTATTGACATTGATACGGAGCATCTTTCCTAAAAGCGAATTTCCATTTTGTGCATTGTTGCCTGGATCACCGCCACTTCCACCATCACCGGTTCCTAAATACAGGTTCCCGTCGGATCCAAAGACCAGTTTTCCGCCGTTGTGATTAGAGAAAGAAGGATGGGGGATCGTTAATAATACAACACCGGTGGTCTTATCAGCGGCATTTGGATTTGCTGCCTGCGTCTGGAAACGGGTTATTCTCAGGTCGCCTGCCGTATTGGTATAGTAAACAAAAAAATACCTGTTGCTACTGAAGTTCGGATGAAATGCAATACTCAATAAGCCTCTTTCACCACCACCGGAAATACTGTCGGGCATGCTTAAAAAATTTCCCGGCAGGAAAGCACCGCCCGATAAGATCCGTACCGTGCCTGCCTGGCCAACAACAAAGAGACGGTTTGTGCCATCGCCTGCATTTACAATATCAACCGGAGAACTGACACCTGATGAAACAACCGTATTGAAAATTAAAACAGGTACGGGTTGTGCGGTAATCTTTGAAGTGAATAAAAATGGTGCTGCCATACATAATAACAGCGCCAGTATGTTTTGTCTAGTTGTATTCATAGAAAGATATGGAACGTTTAACAGATATTCAACTTACCTGTAAACTGACACAAATACAGTGCCAGAGGGCTGTATTAAAAACTTGTTTATAAAAATGATCAAATCTCCGGTGATATATTACCGGAGATTTGATCATTTCCGTTGAATTAAAATTTTCTCATTCACCAATCCGTCTGCCAGTTTCAACTGAACAATGTAAAATCCATCCTGCAGGTACGGAATAGAAATATTAATTGTGCCCGAAAGATCATTTAAAGGGCTTTGATATACTTTCCTGCCATCAGTGGAGAAGATGGTCATCTCTTTTAGCGGTTTGTCCGAAGAAATATTCAACCGGTTATCATTTACCAGCGTTGGATATATTTTTACTGAAGCAGTTTGTTTTTTATCAAGTACAACAACGTCAGAATAAGTTGAGCGGCCATCTTTATCAACAATCTTTATCTTATAAAATAATTTGGTGAATGTGTAGATAAAATGCTGAAAACTGTAATTGTTCTCTAACGGGGTGTTAATTGCATTTACCCTTCCTCCACTTGTGTAGTTTATCCCATCTGTACTGAATTCAATTTGATAATAAGAAAGGTTCTGTTCATTGATCGTTTTCCACCGCAACTCATTATAACCTGTAAAATTTTTCGCTGTGAGCTGCAAAAAAGTTACAGGCAATGGACCGCCACTGTTGGTTGTAACTTTATAAAGAGTACCTGATAACGCAACTGCATATAAAGCCCCATTCTCACTTTCGCCATACCCAACAATTCCTGTTGGTAAAGCGCTTTGTTGCGAAATATTCCAGCCGCCACTTCCATTTGATTTTATTAACCAGGCGTTGCCCGATACATAATCGGAGCAGATATAGTAACCATACATTGCCCCAAATTCTGTTCCCCGGTAAACATGTCCGCCTGTTATTGAATATCCTCCTGTTGTACTGTTGTGCGGATAATCAAAGATCGGGAAAGTGTAATTGCTTTGGGGCAGGCAGCCTGCAGTAACAAAATCGTGGGTGCCTTCATAACAGCGCCAACCATAATTGATACCCCCTGATGATGCAAAAGGTAGCCGGTTAACTTCTTCCCATGCACCTTCTCCAACATCGGCTATCCATACATCATTATTAAGCCTGTCGAAACTCCATCGCCACGGATTACGAAGGCCAATAGCAAAAATTTCATCTCTTACGGCGGGATCATTCACATAAGGATTATCTACAGGAATGGTATAATATGGTGGAGTAGTAAAATTAGCAACATTTATCCTGATCATTTTTCCCCATAGTAAATTACCATTTTGTGCATTATTGCCTGGGTCTCCTCCCGGACCTCCGTCGCCCAATGCAAAATATAAATTACCATCCGGCCCGAAATTTAATTTTCCTCCATTATGAAAGCTTGCAGCAACTGTAGGAATGGTCATTAATACAACTCCTGTAGTTTGGTTTACAGGATCATTGGAAAGCGGTGAAGCAGCCTGAAAACGGCTAATCCTCACGTCATAGTTAGCAGTTAGATAATAAATGAAAAAATATCCATTGGTTTCGTATTCGGGATGAAAAACCATGCTGAGTAAACCATTTTCATTGCCTGGGGGCAGACTATCATGTACATCTAAAAAATTTCCCGGTAACAAAACACCTGCTGAGGAGATGATTTGAACCCTGCCAGTTCGCCCTACCATAAAAAGTCGGTTAGTACCATCTCCGGCGTTAATTATATCCAATGGCGAAATGAGCCCTGATGAGACGACGGGAGTGTAAAGTAAAAATGGAGGACTTTGAGCAAAACTTTGTGGGCCACAAAAAAATGTTGCTGTTACAAACAGTAACATTGCCAGATTTTTTTTAACTGTTTCCGATATATCCATAAGATAATAATATACATTTAACATGATATTGGATCTTAACTAACTCTTGGTGGAAAACAGAAATCGCAATCTTTCTTTGGCAAAAATATGACCAACTTTAACAGCATCGTCATCATCTTGTACACAGGTTTATCACACTTTTTTTCACTGGGGTGTAAATTTTGAAAGGGTACAAACCCGGTTAAACAAAACTTAAATATTGATCTGTAGCAATTTTTTGTACAGCATATCAGTTGTTTTAGCAGTCTTGTACAATAATCGCTAATTTTATAACTGCTAACCCCAAAAAACGTTTGAAGCAAAAGAGGATATACTTACTCCTGCCTTTTATTTTCCTGGTGCAATTTCTAAATGCCCAGATAAATCCGCCGTCGATTTCTAATCTGTATAAAAAATATATAAGTACTAAAGACCAAACTGTTAAACTTGATTCTTTAAGCCTGGTGCCAGGTTCTGTTGTAATTGCTGATGTTTCTCCTTTTTATTATAAGGTTGATGAAGTGAATGCAACTGTAACCTGGCTGGAAAAACCTGGCCAGGAAACAGTATTAGTTACTTACCGGGTGTTTCCCTTTAAATTAAATGCAGTGGTAAGGCATTATAATTATGACAGTATCAAAAATAACTTCATCAGCAATAATTCTTTTACAATCAGGTCCGGAGCTAAACAAACCAATCCTTTAATGGATTTTGGAAATATAAAGTCGGAGGGAAGCTTTGGCCGTGGTATTTCATTTGGCAACAGCCAGGATGCTGTGGTAAGTTCCAGCCTGAATTTACAATTGAATGGATTTATAGGCGATAGCCTTGAATTAACAGCAGCCATTACTGATAATAATATTCCGGTGCAGCCGGATGGCAATACACAGGACCTTCGTGATTTTGACCGTATTTTCCTGCAGATAAAGAAAAAAGGCTGGCAGGCAAACTTTGGTGATATAGATATCCGCCAGAGCAAAAATTATTTTCTCAACTTTTATAAACGGCTGCAGGGTGTTTCTTTTATAACAGATAATAAGATGACTAAAAATATTTCCAATTCACTTTTACTGAGCGGCGCTATTGCCAAGGGAAAATTTACCCGCAATATTTTAACACCTTTTGAAGGTAACCAGGGTCCTTACCGTTTGCAAAGTGCCAGCCTGGAATTGTATTTTGTGGTGCTGGCAGGAACTGAAAGGGTTTTTATGGATGGGGAATTATTGCAACGTGGCGAAGACCAGGATTATGTTATCAACTACAATACTGCCGAATTAACCTTTACTCAAAAAAGACTGATAACAAAAGATAAAAGGATACAGGTGGAGTTTGAATATGCCGACCGGATTTTTTTAAATTCTCAAATATACCTGAGTGATGAAGTAAGTTTTAAGAATAAATTTTTTCTGAATGTTGGGTTTTATAATAACCAGGACGCAAAAAATTCTTCCATTAACCAGGTACTGGATACTAAACAAAAACAATTCCTGGCAGATATTGGAGATGGCATTGACACGGCCTATTATGTTAATGCCGTAAGAGATACACTTACACCAGGAAAGATATTGTATAAAAAAATGGATACACTTTACAATACAAATATTCATGATTCCATTTTTGTTTATTCTGTCAACCCCAATGATGTATTGTACAACCTGAGTTTTACCTACCTGGGCCCGGGTAAAGGAAATTACACGCCTTTACAAAATGGAACCAATGGAAAGGTATTCATCTGGATTCAGCCTGATGCAAATAATGTAAAGCAGGGAGACTATGCACCGGTAATTTTATTGATCTCTCCCAAAAAACAACAATTGATAACGGTGGGAGGTGAGTATGTGTTTTCAGCAAAAACAAGGCTTAAAGCAGAAGTGGCTATGAGTAATTATGATATCAATCTTTTTTCAGGTAAGGATAAGTCGAATGATAAGGGCTATGCAGCAAAATTGCAGTTTCAAAATGATGGTATGAAAGTTCAGTTTCTCAACAAATCATTATTGTTACGGACAAAACTGGGTTATGAATTTGTACAGAACCGGTTTAAGCCCATTGAACGCTTAAGGAATATCGAATTTCTCCGTGACTGGAGCCTGCCATATAATATAGCCAATGCAGATGAACATTTAATTAATGCCACACTCAAACTGGGGGATAGTTTAGGAAATTACCTGCAATATGATCTTACTTCTTATAACCGTAGTGATAAATACAATGGTCTGCGGCAGCAACTAAATAGTAATAATCAATATAAAGGATGGAAGCTCACCAACCAGTTCAGTTTAACAACGATAAACAATCAAATACAAAAAGGCATTTTCTTCAGGCCTACTATTGATCTTAACAAAGAAATTACACGGTTTAAAAAAATGCAGATAGGATTTAAATTTAACAGTGAACATAATAAACTGCGTGATAAAATAACCGATACTTTAACGCCACTTAGTTTTGCGTTTAATATCTGGGAGGTTTATCTACGATCAAATCCTCAAAAACCAAACAGGTGGGGCATTTCTTATTTTACCCGGAACGATCTGTTGCCTGTGAGGTCAAAACTTGAAAAGGCAGACCGCAGTGATAACTATAATGTATTTACGGAACTGTTAAAAAGTGAAAAACACCAGTTCAAATTAAATTTAACTTACCGTGAACTTCATATTTTTAATTCCGGTATAAGTAAACAAAAAGAAGATAAGAGCCTGTTGGGCAGGGCAGAATATTATGTAAATGAATGGAAAGGTTTTTTAGTTGGGAATGTATTGTATGAACTGGGATCGGGCCAGGAGCAGAAAAGAGAATACACTTATGTGGAAGTACCGGCAGGGCAAGGAGAATACACCTGGATTGATTATAACAGCAACGGCATTCCTGAACTAAATGAATTTGAGATTGCCATTTACCAGGATCAGAAAAAATACATTCGTGTTTTTACACCCAGCAACCAATATGTAAAAGCAAATTATGTACAATTCAATTACAGCTTTTCCTTAAATCCAAAAATGATAATTAAGCCTGCCACTGCAAGGGGTTTTAGAAAAATATTAGCCCGTTCCAGTACCAGCTCAGCGCTACAGATAAATAAAAAAGATATTTCTACCGGAACATTCCAGTTTAATCCTTTTACCAAAAAACTGGTAGATACCACACTAATAGCACTAAACTCTTTTTTATCTAATACACTTTACTTCAACCGGAGTAATATCAAGTGGGGTTTTGATGTTACACATAGCATCAGCAACGGAAAGTCAATATTGTCCTATGGTTTTGAAAGCCGTAAACTGCGGAACCTGGTTGGAAAAGTGAGATGGAACATCAACAAAAGCTTTGTGACCACATTAAGTTATAAGCAGATCAAGAATGTTCTGAATACCAATGGCCCTAAGTTCAATAACCGGAATTATCTTGTTTTACAAAACATCATTGAACCTTCCTTATCCTATGTTCATAAAACAAATTTCAGGCTAAGCCTGACTTATTCTTATGGGCAGAAAAAAAATACAATTGATTCCCTTGAAAAAGCAACCAATCATAAATTGACTGCAGATGTACGGTATAATATACTTTCAAGCAGTACACTTAACGCAAGATTCTCACTTAATCAAATTGATTTTACCGGTTACCCGGGTGCAGCTAACAGCACGGTAGGTTATATCCTGTTAGATGGATTACTGCCCGGTAAAAATTATTTATGGAACCTTGAGTTTACCAAAAGGCTGGCCGGCAATATTGAAATGAGTGTACAATATGAAGGAAGAAAACCCGGAGAAACCAGGACAATTCATATTGGAAGAGCATCTATAAGAGCAATTTTTTAAATAATCAGTTATTCTTAAAACAAAAGAGGCATCAAACTGATGCCTCTTTTTAAATCAATTAATTTATTAACTGAATAATCCGCCCTTTTTCAAACTACGTATGCCCTCGCCAATTTTAAAACCATTATTGTACACTTCGATCTTGTAATCACCGGTTATAAAACTTGAATTTTGTTTCCAGTCAATGCTCAGCGTCTGGCGCTGCCCCTGTGTATAGGTTACATCAATTTTTTGTGTATAGAATTTTTCCTGCCCTTCCCTGGTATTAAATTTTCCTGAACCCAGGGCCTCTTCGGCAAGTGGGGTTCCATCAGGGCCTGTTATGCATATATAGATATTCTTTACACCAGATTGGGCAACCCGGTTCTCATCAAGGTCAAATGAAATGCGGAGTTTATCAACCCTTTTTGCAGTGGTTGTTGTTTTTTCCTTTCCATTACTTTTTTCGTTGATGGCAACAATAGAAAAATTTGATGCATGCAGTGTGGAAGCCACATCAATAACTTCGTCTTTTTCCCTGATCACTGTTTTGGCAGAATCATAATCCTTTTGCACTTTATCACGCTGCTGAGTCACAAATTCTTTTTCCTGGGTCAGCACTATTTTTTCACCCTGCAAAGTTTCAATTTGGGTTTTATATCCTTCAATATCCCCGTTTAAAGAAGCGATCATTGTTTTTGCCTGTGCCAGTTCTTCCTGTGTAGCCCCAACTTTTGATAAAAGTTTCTGAATATCAATTCGCTTTTGTGCAATATCCCGGTCTTTTTTCGAAATGATGCTATCCTTGCTATGCACCATATTGGCACTGCTCGTCTTTATCATATCATAACGCATGGTGGCATCTTCCAGTTCTTTTTGTAAAATATCCCTTTGACTAGAAGTGTTGCTTATTACCAGGTCTTTTTGCTGAATGGTCTCTTTGGTTTTGTTCTTGTCCCAGATTATATACGCCCAGGTGCCTAATAATGCAATTACAAGCCCTGCGGTTAAATAATTGCGCCACTTGTTCTGCGGCTGTTGAACAACAGGTTGGGAGGATTGGTCAGCGTCGGGAAAGTTTTCGAAAGCCATGGTAAAACGATTTTCTGATATAAAATTAAGAATTCCGCTAAGTCTTTAAAACAAATGGTTCTTAAATAATTTTTTGGTTTAAGCCGGTAACCTAAGCTAAAAATTATGCCAAAAGTAAATACAGACTGTAAAAAACGCCTTTATTACAGCGTTATTGCCGTGTTAAAAACTTTTTAATACGGCGAATGAGTACTCATGGGTAACTTATATCTTTGGGCCATGAGTGCGGAAAAAATTATCAGTGACTGGAAAAAAAAGAGCTATAAGACCCTTTATTGGCTTGAAGGAGAAGAAGACTACTACATTGACCTGGTGATGGATTATGCCGAGCATCATATTCTTGATGGGGCTGAAGTAGGATTTAACCTGACGGTATTTTATGGTAAAGATGCCGACTGGGCAGCTGTAGTGAATGCCTGCAGGCGATACCCCATGTTTGCCGAACGGCAGGTAGTTTTGCTGAAAGAGGCGCAACAGATGAAGGATATGGAGAAACTGGAGGGTTATATTGAAAGCCCTTTGAACTCAACCATTTTTGTGGTTGGATATAAAGGGAAAACGCTGGATAAAAGAACTAAGCTTCACAAGTTGCTCAAGCAGTCTGCCGAGATATTTAATTCAGAAAAAGTAAAAGACTATAAACTGGGCGAATGGATCGGTGAGTTTATAAAAGCAAAGGGATATAAAATAAATTCGAAAGCAATAAACCTGTTGACCGAACATATAGGCAACGATCTGAACCGTATTGTAAATGAAATTGAAAAGCTGTCTTTAAATTTAAAAGGTAAAAAAGGCATTACCGAAGATGATATTGAGGAATTCATCGGCATCAGTAAAGAGTACAATGTATTTGAACTGCAGGCTGCCATTGCAAAAAAAGACCTGGCTAAAGCCATAAAGATCATTCAGTATTTTGAAGGTAATCCCAGGGCTGCACCCATTCAAATGGTATTGCCTGCTTTATATGCCAGCTTTAGCAAAGTGTATATGGTTTTTGGAATGAGCGACCGCAGTGAAGCAGCACTAAAACCACATTTTTATTTTAATGCCAATGCTGTTAAAAATGCTTTGGAAACGATAAATAATTATGGCTACGATGGAATAGAAAGGATATTATTATTGCTTCATCATTATAATTTAAAAGGAGTGGGTGTTGGCGATACCGGAACTTCTGATGCATCGCTGATGAAAGAAATGGTGGTGAAGATGATTGCGTAGGAATTCGCCTCAAGTAAGAATTCGCCTCAAGGCGAATTCCTGCGCAATCACAGGTATTTCAAACTTTCTTCTTTGTCTTTGTGTAATTGCTCTTTCAATTCCTGCAGCCCATTAAATTTAACTTCGCATCGTAGATATTTTTTTACATATACACGGATGGTTTCACCATATATTTCTTTATCAAAGTCAAAAAGATTTACTTCGGTAACTCTTATTTTACCATTTACTGTTGGCCTGAAACCGATGCTCATCATACCTTTGCAGGTTTTACCTTCCACATCAGCATACACCGCATAGATACCATCTCCTAAAACGATCTTTTCTTCATCAGTGCTTTTTAAGTTAGCCGTGGGGTAGCCAATGGTGCGGCCGATCTTATCGCCATGAAAAACTTCACCTTCAAAGAAAAAATCGTAGCCCAAAAAATTATTGGCCTCCTCAATATTACTGTGCAGTATGGCGTTGCGGATATTGGTACTGCTTACTTTTATGGCATTAAGAATGTGTTCAGGTATTTCTTTAAGGCGATAATTATAAACCAGCGCTTTTTCTTCCATCATTTTATAATCACCGGCACGTTCTTTTCCAAACCGGTGGTCGTAGCCGATAATAATGGTATGGGGATTGAATTTTTCTACTAGAAAATCACGAATGTATTCTTCGGCGCCCTGGTTAGCAAAAAATTCAGTGAAAGGAACAATGACCAGGTGGTCAATGCCGGTTTTATCCAGTAATTCAATCCTTTCCCGGAGTGTGTTAATAAGCCTTACGCCGGTAATTATTGAAGAAACAACTTTGCGTGGATGAGGATGGAAAGTAATGATAACAGATTCTCCATTGGCTTTAGCAGCTTCTTCTTTTAAGCTTTCAATAATCTGGCGATGGCCAAGGTGCACCCCGTCGAATGTACCAATGGTAATAACAGCATTTTTAAAATCGGGTAGCTTATTTAGGTCACGATGTATTTGCATAGTAAGGAAGTGCAAAGGTACTTGATAATTTAAAATGGTTAATTGCCAATTGCCATTTAGTTTTGCAATATGAGCCTTTATAATAGAAGGGGCGTATCTGCCCAAAAAGAAGAAGTACATGCTGCAGTTAAAAACCTCGACCCTGGCCTTTTCCCCAATGCATTCTGCAAAGTATATCCTGATTTTTTAGGTGGAGATGATGCCTTCGTAAACATAATGCACGCCGATGGGGCCGGTACCAAAAGTATTCTTGCCTATTTGTATTGGAAAGAGACCGGCGATATCTCTGTTTGGAAGGGAATAGCACAGGATGCTATCGTGATGAACCTTGATGACCTTCTATGTGTAGGTATTTATGACAATATTGTATTCAATTCTACCATTGACAGGAATAAGAACCTGATTCCTGGTGAAATACTTGAACAGGTAATTACCGGATCACAGGAATTATTTGATCAGTTAAAAACTTTTGGGGTAAATATTCATTACCTGGGCGGCGAAACCGCAGATGTGGGTGATGTGGTACGTACGATTGCCGTAAATGGTACAATGGCATGTCGCTGGCCAAAGGACAAGATCATCAGCAATGATAAAATAAAACCGGGTGATGTAATTGTTGGATTTGCCAGTTATGGTCAGGCTGCTTATGAAACGGAATACAACAGCGGAATTGGAAGTAACGGACTCACCAGCGCAAGGCATGATGTATTGAGTAAATTTTATGCAGAGAATTTTAAAGAAAGCTATAATACAGGTTTGGATGAAGAAGTTGTTTATATAGGAAAGCATAAATTGACTGATAAACTCACGACTCACGACTCACTACTCACAACTATTGGAAAACTCATCTTAAGTCCAACCAGAACTTATGCACCCGTAATGAAAGGTTTACTAAAAGATCATTTCAATAAGATTCACGGCCTTATCCATTGCAGTGGCGGCGGACAAACCAAGTGTATGAAGTACTTGCCAGGCAGTTTTAAAGTGATAAAGGATAATTTATTTGATGTACCTGAAATTTTCAACATCATCCAAAAAAACAGCGGCAGTAATAATAAAGAAATGTACGAAGTGTTTAACATGGGTTGCCGCCTGGAAATTTATTGTGATGCTGCAGACGCTGGTACCATGATTGAAGCAGGAAATAAATTTGGGATTGCAGCGCAGGTTATTGGCAGGGTAGAAGATAGTGGGAAAAAGGAATTGGTAATCAGGTTAAAGGATGAGGAGATTAAGTACTGACCAAAAAAAGATGACATCTTTTTTAAAAGATGTCATCTCTGAGTGTGAAATTTTCATGGTTATTCTTCAATTACGAAAGTAATGGGCTGTTTTTTATAAGCATTAACCTGATGCCCGTTTTGTACAGCAGGCTGCCATTTAGGAGCTTTCAGTATTATACCAATGCAATGCTGTGCAGTCTTGCTGCCTTTATAATTCTCTGTTGTAACATCAGATACCGTTCCATCTGTATGTACAATAAATTTAACGATAAGCGTATACTTGCCGGCTTTCCATCCTTCGTCAACAGGTGTAGCTGCTTTTAAATTTTCTCTTAGGTATTTTCTCCATGCTTCATCACCTCCGGTAAATTGTGGACTGATTTCTGTTTTTACAAACACTAAATTGTTTTGCCGGGCCAGAATTTCTTTTTGATATAATAATGCCTTTTCAAGGTAGGCATCCTTTGATTTTTCCTGAAGCAGCTTTTCTGTATAATCCAGGTTTGCTTTATTTTGTTGTTCAAGCAACAGTTTTTGGTTCAGGTTTAATACCTGCTGGTCTTTAAACTTTAATTGTGTACCTGCCAGAGCTCTTTCAGCCAGATCATACTTTAATTTATTTTGTTGTGCTGAAGTTATTTTTTTATTCAGGGATTGAAGATCATGGTCAGTTAATTGTATCCCGGCTACTTTTCTTTCAACTAAATCAAGCTTTAATTTATTTTGTTGTTCCAGCAGGAGTTTTTGTTTTGTAGTCAATTTAGTATCCTGTATGCTTTTCAACTGCACACCCAGTACCTGTCTTTCCAGCAGTTCATGGTATGTCTTGTTGTTTTGCTGTGCAATTTCAAAATTTTGTTTCAGGGTAAGTAACTCCTTTGCCTGCAGGTTTTTATTAATAAACGCCTTTTCTGAAACATCGGGTTTTGCTTTATTCTGTTCAAGCAACAGAAGCATTTGATTTTCTTTCACCTGTTTCAGTGCACTGTCTTGTTTGAGCTTTATATCAAAGTCAATAGGTACCTGTCCATTCACAGCGGCTGGTATCAATCTTACCCTGAAGGTTTGCGTTGACAGGACTACTTTTCTGTCATCTTTTACGGTTGTTACTTTTATAGTGGCTGTTCCGGTTTGTGTTACAACAGCATTGTACTTTCCGTTGCTTCCGGTTATACTGCCATTATCGATATCCACTATTAATTTGTCACTGGGCACATCGGCCACAGCAATAGTCACAGGGTTAACTACACCAATGTAAAGCACATTCATTTTATCGAGTGCAATGGCAACAGGTTGTTCCCTGGGAGCACGGGCAGCAGTAAGAACTACTTCCGACAGGTCATCGGGCTTAAGGTTAACATAGATAACGGCTGTTTTCCCTTTTGCATCAACAATATCATCCAGTTTATCACCCTTTAAAATATTTATAGAACTAACTTTAGCAGGGGGTATCATATTTAATTCTTCCGGCGTAGCGATTTTCCCTTCTACATAGATCAATGTATTGGAAAAGTCTCCTTTGAGGGATGTATTTCCGCCTGATATCTGAATTGATCTGTTTTTCTCATCAAAGAATACAGAATCAGCCGTAATAGCGATGACCTCTTTCACGGTCAGTTTAAGAGCACCATAATTACCTTTTTCGCCATATTTTTTTTTAGCTTCTGCCGGACCATAGATCACCGCACTGCTGTATTTGTTGCTGCTATTTTCCATGTAGTTACAGCCAAGGTTTCCTATTTCTTTTGAATCAACAATCACCAATGCTTTGGTCTTATAGTCTTCACTTTTCAGGTAATTGGCATCTGCATGTTTGGTATTTATAAATATGGTTGATGGAATGGTATCATTAACCGGAACCAGTGCTTGTAAATTTGTATTCTCATTTTTTGCGACAGCAAATTTTTCGATGGCCGCCAATACATTTTTTGCAATGGTTTCTTTGGCTTCATTGGTTTCCAAGTAAGAAATATCTTTTTCGTTTGTCATAAACCCAGCCTCTATCAGTACAGTAGGGCAATCAAGCGATTTTAATATCCATGCAGATTTTCCATTTTGTAAAGGAGCCGGCCAAACAGGCAACCTGTAGTTGTTATTGAATTCATTCATCAGTGCTGATGCTAAAATTTTACTGCTATTGGCATTGGATACTTCATCTTTTGCGATATGAAAACTTAACCCGCTTTTTTGATTTGGTTTTGGCGTACCGTCTATGTGCAGGGAAATGACCAGATCGGCATTTTTGTTCTTTGCAAATTCAGTTTTTTGACGGGGATCCATATAAACATCTGATTCTCTTACCAAAACAATTTCTATGGCATCATTGCTGTTGATGTCTTTTATTTTCTTTGCGATAGCGAGCGTCAGGTCTTTTTCTAAAATACCGGCTGCACTTTTAATTCCGTCATCCAGCCCGCCATGACCGGCATCGATCACTACGGTTATTTTTTTACCATGATAAAAAGAAGTTTTGTGTTTGGTTTTAAAAGTAAAAGCAGCAAAGATCAATACGGCCAATGGCAATACCATCACACGGGCAAAATAATTTACTCTTGGATTATTGTTTTTAGTCAACATAAGGAGCCTGCGTTTTATAGGTGAGTAGAAAAAATTATTGGCGAGTTCAAAACGGTGCTGTGGGTAAGTTGCCTGTAAGATCATTGCAGCAAAACTGGCTGTATCACTGTCTTCCACTGCTTTCTTATCAGCAATGAATTCATGTATCATGTTCAGTTCTTTGCGGTAAAGCCAGAAAAAGGGATTGCACCAGAAAAAGATGAGCAGGATATTGAGGAACAGTTTGTCATGGGTATGCTTCTCCTGTATATGTGCCACTTCATGTTTGAATATCTGTTTACCGGTTTGGGTATCTATGTCAATGCCGTCATTCCAGAAAATATATTTTAAAAAAGAGAAGGGTGTGCTTTTATCATCGGTGTTCACAAAGGAAACTTTATCCAGCTGCTTCACCGGGTATTTTTTCAGTAAGGACCATATCGCAAAAAGTGTTTTAAGTAATACCAGTAATAAAATGAGGGAGACCATCCAGTAAACCAGGGGGTATAATTGCTGAACACTCCAGTCATTCTTATTGGCCGTTATAATTACCGTGTTCATATAATCATCGCCGGCGGAAACGGCCTGCAATACTTTTATCACTCCAGGCTGCTTGAGGTCATTGTTCTGCCAGAAATCTATTTTTACCAGGGGCAACAGCAACGAAAGCGCAATGGCCGATAATAAATAGAAACGGTTGTACTGGTGAAATACCTTATTACGGAGAAATAACCAGTAATAGCCAAACAATATGCCTGAGCAGATGATCGCTTTTAGAATATACCAAAAGTAGGGAAGCATAAAATAGTTTTGTAATTAAAAATTTTAAACCTGTTTACTTATTCTTTTTTAATTGTTTCAACAACAGCTCAAGGTCATCCACACTTAGGTTATTCTCCTTTACCATAAAGGAAACAGCATTACTGAAAGAGCCTTCAAAATATCCCTTTACAAAGGTCTTCATGGTGATCTTGCTGTAAACATCTTTACTGATGAGTGGATAGTACTGGTGCATACGGCCAAAAACCGTGACCCCTACAAATTCTTTATCAACCAATATTTTTATAATAGTTGCCACTGTATTGTTGTGTGGCTTGGGTGCAGGAAGCTCATCAATAATTTCCCGGAGAAAAGCTTTATCCAGCTTCCATATCACCTGCATGATCTGTTCTTCAGCCTTGGTTAATGTCTTCATTTTAAAATCCTTTTTTGATTACTAATGTAAACATAAAACTAATAATTTAGTTTTACAACTATTTTATTAGTTATTCACATTTTTTAACAAATAGTGAAGAAATTAATTGATGATAGGGAAATGGTAAAAGCTAAATTTGCAGAAATTGCCACAGCGGCGCTAAAGCACAGAATACCAATATTATTATACGCTGCGATAAAAGTTGAATAGTGTAATATTGTACAAGAGTGCGACGCCAATGCTGCTTAATAGAAATTCAAAAGCCGGTAACAAAAAACAGTTAACACTAAACCCAAAACAGTTCCATGTCTCAATCCATTGTTGAATTAAAGCATGTAAATATTTACCAGAGTAACAGCCTTATTTTAAACGACGTAAATATTTCTGTGGATAAGGGGGAGTTTGTTTATTTAGTAGGTAAGACAGGAACCGGCAAAAGCAGTTTGCTGAAAACTTTGTATGGCGATTTGGAATTGACAGAAGGTGAAGGTTGGGTAGTTGGCCGCAATTTAAAAGAATTGACCTGGAAAACGGTTCCTTTCCTGCGCCGTAACCTGGGTGTGGTTTTCCAGGATTTTCAATTATTAACCGACCGGAATGTGAATGAGAATATGAAGTTTGTTCTGAAAGCTACCGGCTGGAAGGATGAAAAACTAATGGATGAAAAAATTGCTGATGTACTGGATAAAGTAGGTTTAAAAACAAAAGGTTTTAAAATGCCTTTTGAGTTAAGTGGTGGAGAACAGCAACGTATGGACATTGCAAGGGCGCTTTTAAATTCTCCTAAATTGATATTAGCCGATGAGCCAACCGGTAACCTTGACCCGGAAACAAGTGATGAGATCATGCAGTTGCTTTTTCATATCTGCCGGGACTATAATACCACCATCATAATGGCTACGCATGATTATATGGTGATCAAAAAATTTCCGGCCAGAACTATAAAAACAGAGTTAGGAAAGGTTTGGGACCATGCTACCATAGAAATGTCATAAGCCGCCTGGCATTAATTTCATTATTATAGGTTGTTTGTAATAAGCCATGTCTTTGCTGTATTTCCTGTTCAGTGAATGGCTGCAAATAAAGCTCTTCTATTTTTTTTTGAAAGGAAACTGCATCTTCTGTTATGCAACAAAAATTTTCCAATCCTGAACCATTCACTGCAGCTTTATTTACCAGGCAATGCCTTCCATTAAACAATGCATTTAATAATTTTAATTTAATCCCGGTATTATTTAAAGAGGGTAGTACATGTACATGAGCTTTAGTGATCAAATCCTGCATTTCAGTTTGTGAAGGATTAACTACTAAACAGGTATGCTGGTGCTGATGAGCCAGGCTTAGTAATTTTTTTGAAGGGTCTTTTCCTGCAATTACAAAAGGAATAGAAAGTTTATTAAAAACATTTTGCAATAACCATATTGCTGCTGCTTCATTTTCGTTGATGGACAGGTTGCCGTGATACAAACAAAAGCAACCCTTACCTTCCTTGCCGGCTGCTAAGGTATAGGGAAGGAAAACGGGCAGGTAGTGAATATTTTTTGCAGAAAAGAGCTTTTGGTATAATTCAACATCATGTTTATTTACTGATAAAAAGACGGCTTTATCAGCTATGGTTTTTTCGTATTTTTTTAAGCGTCGGCTTTCATGTAAAAAATAAATTTTCTTTAGCAGGCCTTTTTCCTGTTTTGCCAGTTGCCTGTAATATTCAAACTCGGTATTGTGTAGCCTTACAATAACTTTCCTGCTGTCAAGGTCACCATTGTTTAAATGATAGGTACAATGAATTCCTTCCAGCAAAACCGGGTAATCATCTTTTTGCAGGTTGTTTATTAATTCGGCACTCGCCCTTGAATTAACAATAAAAGGCAAACTGAAAGAAAAGCGGCTGATATTATTTTTTCGCTGATAATAAGTAACAGTTGAGCAATACTTATTAAGTTCTTCCTGTGAGGTGCGCCCCTGTGTAAAGCAATGCAGGTGTATGTTTACGCCCAGCTCATGCAGGGCTTTTAATTTATAGAATAAGTCAATCACTCCACCATAATCAGCCGGCCAGGGAACATCGTGAGTTACAATATGTACATGTTTGTCTGTCAAAATCAACTTATGGTTTTATAAAAAGCGATCAGTTTTTTTTCTTCATTTTGCCAGTTTAATACCTGTTTGGCGTTCATACAATTTTGTTGCAGCCTGTTATACAGGTTTTCATCATTCAATAATTTATTAATGGCGTTTATAAGTGTTTCTTTTTGCAGGTCACCAACCAAGACAGCTATTTCAAATTCATCATTTATCTTCTTATACTCCGGAAAATTCATAGTAATCTGTGGTAGTTCATTATTAATATAATCAAAGAATTTGTTAGCTAAGGAATAGTATTGATTTAGCCCGACGTATTCTACTAAATTAATTCCAATATAAACGCTTTGCGAAACCGTATCCAATTCTTCAGGCAATACTTTACCTTTTACAAACACTTTATCCTTCAGATTGTTTGCTTCAACCAGTCTTTTCGTCTGTTCCAAAAAATTCCCATCGCCATAAATGTTAAGCTTTGCATTTATGGTTTTCATAGCCGGAATAAGGAATTCAAGTCCACGGGCTTCATTAACAGCTCCCTGGTATAATATGATTTTCTCTTTGGTTATTGACCTGGTAAGAGGCGTTTTTAAAGCTGGCATATTCCTGATCACTTCATAATTTACCCCATATAATTCTTTGAACTTTGAAGCAATACTGGTGCTCACTGTGTATCCATTTTTAAACCGGGGTACAAATTTTTTCTCTATCCACTGCCATACCCTGAAGATCTTTGCCCGGGTTACAATTTCTTTTTGCTGTGAGAAGTACTCGTGTGCATCATAAACTCTTTTGGTATTTTTTAACTTGCTTACCAGCCATACCGGTAGGATGGTATCCAGGTCAATGCAACAAATGATATCAGCTTTTTTGAACAGCAGGTAAAAGAACAAACGGATATTGTATTCAGCATAGAATCCAAATCCTTTTTTATAAAAAAGAGGCAACCGGTGTTGAGTGTATTTTTTTTCAGCAAGAAGCGAAGTGGCCCTGCTTTTTGTTCCTACAAGTGTTACAGTATAACCGGCATCAGTCAGCGATGTACAGATGCGTATCATGCGTTGGTCGTAGTTAAGGTCGTTAGTTACAGTAAAAACTATTCTTTTCAAGTCCTGTTGGTTTATAATGTTCAGAAAATCATCCTGAAACCCATTTCACAAATTTTGGCTCCATTATAGGCAATATTCAAAAAAAATCCTTAATCCGCCGCTTAAAAACCGATTTTTCTATGTACTTTTGCCACCAAATTATAAAGAAACATAACAAAGACGTTATTAAAAAAACAGAGATGCCGTATTTAACAATCGAAAAAAAAGCAGACATTTTTACAAGCTTTGGTGCCAAAGCTACCAACACAGGCTCTATTGAGGGTCAAATCGCTTTATTAACAGAGCGTATCAACCACATTTCAGACCACCTGAAAGAAAACAAAAAAGATTTCTCATCCCAGAGAGGGTTAATGATGATGGTAGGTAAACGTAAACGTTTATTAACTTACCTCAGCAAGCATGACCTTACAGGGTACAGGGCTTTAATTGAGAAATTAGGTCTGCGTAAATAAACTGTTCCAACTATGTAATATGAATAATTCCCAACTACAATTATCTGGTTGGGAATTGTTCTTTTTAAACAAGATTTGCTTTTGACAGTTCTGCTGTTCATTTGAAGATGAACGGTGCTGTAAAAAAGCAAAACATAAACACTAAACATTTATATGTCTTTATTAAACCCGAAATCAGTTACGTTTGATATTGGTGGTGGCCGTATGGTAACCATTGAAACCGGAAAAATGGCCCGCCAGGCTGATGGGTCTGTTACCGTACGCCAGGGGAATTGCATTTTATTAGCAACTGTTGTTGCTAATAAAGAGCCTAAGCCTGGACAGGGTTTCTTCCCTTTATCAGTAGATTACCAGGAAAAATTTGGTTCTGCAGGCCGCATCCCCGGTTCTTTCTTTAAAAGAGAAGCCCGTTTAAATGATTATGAAATTCTTACCTCAAGATTAATTGATAGGGCTTTAAGACCTTTGTTTCCCGAAGATTATTTATGCGAAGTACAGGTATTGGTTTCCCTTATTTCTTCTGATGATGAAGTAATGCCGGATTCATTAGCCTGCTTAGCTGCATCAGCTGCATTGGCTGTTTCAGATATTCCCATTCAGGAAATTATTTCAGAAGTCCGTATCGGCAGAGTTAATGGCGAAATGATTATTAACCCAACCCGTACCCAATTGGCCACATCCGATTTTGAATTTATTATTGCTGCTACCAATAAGAATATCATGATGGTGGAAGGCGAAAGTAATGAGTGCCAGGAAGAAGACCTGGTAAAAGCAATTGAAACTGGTCATGATGCTATTCGCAAACAGGTTAAAGCACAGGAAGAATTAAGAGACTTAGTGGGGAGTGCAACCAAAAGAGAATATACAAAACCTTACCGCAATGAAGAGCTGAATGCGAAGATCACTGCTTTTGCAAAAGATAAAATGTATGCCATTTCTGCTGCTGCTTCTGCAAAGCACGAAAGAAGTGATGCTTATGCTGCACTGAAGGAAGAAGTAGTAACATTTTTGGGCGAAGAATTACCCGAAGAAGACAAGGCATTGATCGGCCATTATTTTGGCGACCTGCAATATTATGTTGTTAGGGATATGATCCTGAACGACAGGAAGCGTTTGGATGGAAGAGGTACAGAAGATATTCGCCAGTTGGAAATGGAAATTGATAATTTACCAACACCGCATGGTTCTGCTTTATTTACAAGAGGTGAAACCCAATCGCTTACAACCGTTACTTTAGGAACACCATTAGATGAATTGTTGGTTGAAAGTGCTCACAAATCAGATTACACCAAGTTTATTTTACATTATAATTTTCCTCCTTTTTCAACCGGTGAAGTAAAAATGATGAGAGGCGTTGGCCGCAGGGAAGTTGGACATGGTAACCTGGCTATGCGTTCTTTAAAAAAGATGATGCCCGGAAGTGAATATCCTTACACTGTTAGAGTAGTTAGTGATATCCTTGAAAGTAATGGTTCATCATCCATGGCTACCGTTTGTGCCGGTTCATTGGCATTAATGGATGCAGGTGTTCCGTTGACAAAACACGTTAGTGGTGTTGCTATGGGATTAATTAAGAAAGGCGATGACTTTGCCATCTTAACTGATATACTTGGTGATGAAGATCATTTAGGTGATATGGATTTTAAAGTGACAGGTACACGTGATGGAATTTGCGGCGTACAGATGGATATTAAAGTGGATGGTTTAAGCATGGATGTTATGCGCCAGGCTTTAGCACAGGCTAAAAAAGGACGTATGCATATCCTGGAAGCTATGTATGCATGTACTCCGGCTGCTAGAGCAGAGGTTAAGCCACATGCACCAAGAATGGTTAAGATCATTATTGATAAAGAATATATTGGTGCAGTTATAGGGCCAGGTGGTAAAGTGATACAGGAAATTCAGCGTGAAACCGGTGCTACTATTAATATTGAAGAAGTTGAGAACAGGGGCGAAGTAAGTATTTTCTCTAAAGAAAAAGCAAGCCTAGAAAGAGCATTGGCATGGATCAACGGATTGGTTGCCGTACCAGTTGTTGGTGATACTTATGAAGGAACAGTTAAAAGCATTAAAGAATTTGGAGCCTTTGTTGAGTTCTTGCCTAAAAAAGAAGGCTTGTTACACATCAGTGAAATAAGCTGGAAGCGTTTGGAAACTATGGATGGCATTTTTAAAGAGGGTGATAAAGTGAAAGTTAAATTGCTTGACATAGATCAAAAAACCGGCAAATTTAAATTGAGCCGTAAAGCATTAATACCTAAACCGGAAATGCAGCCAAGGCCCCAGCAAGGCGAACAACCGGCTTAATTAATATTTTTAAACAGTTAGCCGTCCCGCCCTTGGCGGGACGGCTTTTTCTTTTTTCATTGAATATCATGAATTATATACAAGTTGAATTTGAGGTTGAAAATGCCGGATCAAAAGAAATATTGATAGCCCTGTTATCTCAATCCGGTTATGAAAGTTTTGAAGAAGAAGAGGATATCCTCAAAGCATTTATTAAAGAGGATGCATTCAATGACAACTCACTTCACGGAATTTTAAAAATAATTCCGGTTAAATATACCACAACTGTAATTCCACCACAAAACTGGAATGCGCAGTGGGAGAGTAGCTTTGAGCCCATTGTTGTAAATGATTTTGTAGCCATCCGTGCTGGTTTTCATCAACCTATAAAAAATGTAAAGCATGAGATTATCATTACACCAAAAATGAGTTTTGGCACCGGGCATCACGCTACTACTTATTTAATGATAGAACAAATGTCAGCTTTGGATTTTACCGATAAAACAGTTGTTGATTTTGGAACTGGTACTGCTGTTTTATCCATCCTGGCTGAAAAAATGGGAGCCTTACAAATTGATGCCATTGACAACGATGATTGGAGTATAGAAAATTCAATAGAAAATTTAAATGCAAATAATTGTTCCAGAATAAAACTTGAAAAAGCAGATACGATATCTTCAACCAAAAAATATGACATCATTCTTGCCAATATCAATTTGAATGTGATATTGGCGAACATTGCAGCCATTGCAGAGGTAAGTAAGAAGGGGACAAAGATCTTATTAAGTGGCTTTTTAAAAGCTGATGAAGAGGTTCTGGCTGAAGAACTATCTAAAATTGCCGCTACTCATCTCGGCACATTACAAAAGGGAGAATGGATCTGTCTTTTTTATCAAAAGAATTGATCTTCATATTACATACCTAAAATACTGGTAAAGAGTATCTTCAGACTAATATCCACATTATTATAGGCTAAGGGTATTAAATAAGTACTAAGTAAGGGGATTAATCGTTAATTTTGTATCCTTCAACTCAAGCTTAGGAAACGAATGAAAGAACTTCTGCTTATTGTATTTGCATACTTAATTGGTTCTATTCCAACGGCTTTAATTATCAGCAAACGTTTTTTTGGGATTGACATCCGTGACTACGGAAGTGGTAATATGGGTGCTACCAATACTTTCCGTGTCCTTGGCTCACGCTATGGAACCATGGTGATGGTTTTTGATATTTTAAAAGGTATGGCTGCCGTTGCCCTGTTTAATTTCATTCCTTATTATTTACATAATGACCTGGAGCGAACGAATTTTATGTTGGGCCTTGGTTTGGCGGCAGTAGTCGGGCACATTTTCCCACTATTTGCCGGGTTTAAAGGAGGAAAAGGTGTAGCCACTTTATTAGGAATGGTATTGGCTGTTCAACCGGTAATAGCCATTAGTTGTATTGGTGTATTCATCCTGGTACTTTATTTAACCCGATATGTTTCCTTAAGTTCAATTTTAGCTGCAGTATCACTCCCCATCTGTGTGTTGTGGATCTGGAATGAACATGAAGTGCTATACCGGGTATTTGCATTGTTAGTAGCCATTCTTGTTGTAATTACCCATCAAAAAAATATTGGCCGCATTCTCCGTGGCGTTGAAAGCAGGATGCCGATTTTAAAGCATCGTGACAGAAGAAAGTCCCGCCGCAGGCAGGATTAATTCCGCAAACAGATTTCCCCTGGTTTATTTTTCTTCGTAATTTACTTTTATCTTTTTATTTTATCCCAAAGTAAAGATTGGTACGTCAATTGATTAGTTAGCTTATAAAACTCAAATAAAATGAAGAAAGTATTTTTTTTACTCCTGGCCTTACCTTTATTTATGGCCTGTAGTACCAATTCAGTAACGGGTCGTAAACAACTGGCTTTATTTGCTGAAGAAACCCTGCAGCAGCAGGCTTTAACAGAATACCAATCCTTCCTTACTAAAAATAAAGTATTAAGCGGAACAGTGAATAAAGATGCTGAGATGGTAAAAAGAGTAGGCACACGAATTTCAAAAGCGATAACTGATTATTATACCCAAAAGGGTTTGGCAAGTGAACTTAACGGATATAAATGGGAATTTAACCTGGTTGAATCCAAAGAAGTGAATGCATGGTGTATGCCCGGCGGAAAAGTAGTGGTATATACCGGCTTATTGAATATTACACAGAATGAAGCGGCACTAGCTGTTGTTATGGGCCATGAGATCACACATGCTGTGGCACATCATGGTAATGAACGTATGAGCCAGGGTGCACTGGCACAGGGGCTTGAAATAGCCGGAAATATTTTTACATCCGGAAATCAGAAGGCAAATGACCTTTTCAATAATGTATTTGCCCCTACTGCCCAGATAGGTGTTTTATTGCCTAATTCCCGGAAACAGGAATATGAGGCCGATCATTTTGGGTTGAATTTTGCTGCTATGGCAGGCTACAACCCAAGGGAAGCCGTTCCATTCTGGCAAAGAATGAATGCAGCAGCAGGTGCCGGAAAACCACCTGAATTCTTATCTACACACCCCTCAGATGAGAACCGTATTGCTAAGTTACAGGGCTATATGGATGAAGCTTTAACTTACTATAAGCCTGTAAGTAAATAAATAACGACACTTAATTGATAAAAAACTCCATGTAACATGGAGTTTTTTTTTGCCCAAAACTTTTATCTGCCAAACATTATCTTTAATTTTGTACCTCAGAAGCAGCTATGAGAAAAGCTTCTAATCCTTTTTTCATACGAAAACCAAGCGACCCTTTTAGAGGGATTGGTTTTCTTTTTTTAATTAATACACTGCTTATGTCTTCTCAATCATTATTAGAAAAATTGCAATTGAGTGATGAAAAAAACCTGCTTATACAGGGTTTGCCTTCATCTATTGAAAAGCAATTTATAAAATTGTCATTTTCAAAGAATGTAACCCCATTGCTGAAAAGCAGGAAAATAGATTTTGCACTGGTGTTTGCTGTCAGCCAAAAACAACTGGTTGCCATTTTAAACGATATTGTACCTGTTTTACAACCTGATGCCAAATTATGGATCGCTTACCCAAAACTTGCTTCAAAAATCTCCAGCGATCTTTGCAGGGATAAAAACTGGGATTTTATTTCTGACCATGGTTTTGAAGCCGTTCGCATGATTGCCCTTGACAATGTGTGGAGTGCTGCCCGTTTTAAAAAACCCGAAGGACAATTAAAAAAAAAGCCTCTTTCTGCAGCACTAATCCTGCACCCGGCGTAGATTATAAAAACCGCACCATACAGGTTCCTCCCGAATTGCAGCAGTTATTTCATACCAATAAACCGGCTGCGTCTTTTTTTGATTCACTGGCATTCACTCACCGGAGAGAATATGTAGAATGGATCATCAGCGCAAAAAAAGAGGAGACAAGGAAAAGGCGTTTAGAAATAACCCTGGAAAAATTACGTGCAGGTAAGAAGAATTACAACGAGGTTTGAATACTGAGCATATTTCCCCTTTTTTATCATGCGTAATAAAAAGCACATTGTTGTTCTTTCGGGTGCCGGTATAAGCGCCGAAAGTGGTTTAAAGACCTTTCGTGACAGTGAAGGCCTGTGGATGGGTTATGATGTGTATGAAGTGGCATCGCCACAAGGCTGGCATAAAAACCCTCAACTGGTCCTGGATTTTTATAATGCAAGAAGAAAAGATGTAGCTGCTGCTTTGCCCAATACTGCACATACCGGCCTGGCCGAATTGGAAAATGATTTTGACGTAACCATCATCACTCAAAATATAGATGACCTTCATGAAAGGGCAGGGTCAACCAATGTGCTGCACCTGCATGGCGAAATATTTAAAATGCGTAGCGTTGCAAATGAAAATAATTTTTTTGAAATAAAAGGGGATATTATGTTAGGCGATAAGGCCGGAGACGGACAGCAGCTTCGTCCACATATTGTTTGGTTTGACGAAGCTGTACCCATGATGGAGAAAGCAGCAGCTGTTTTGCAGGACTGTGATTATTTTGTTGTTATAGGCACATCCCTGCAGGTATATCCTGCCGCATCACTTTTATATTATGCACCACCATATTTACCAAAGTTTATCATTGATAAAAAAATACCTGTAACAGAAAAGCAAAGCAACCTGCATTGTATAGAAATGCCGGCAACAGAAGGAGTGAAGGAGTTAAAAAGAATTTTATCTATTGCCTGATTTTTCTATTCCTTTGTTATATAAACAAACTATATGTTCGATACTTTTAACAACTATAGCGGCGGTTCGGTGTTAATTACTTTTTTGCTACTGGTATTATTGTTAATACCCACTATTTTTTATCTTATCAGTCTGCAAAAGGCATTGGAAGCAGTAAGTGTTGAAAACAGGCAAATGCCGCCGGGACAGGTATGGTTATCAATGATACCTATTTTTAATTTTGTATGGATGTTTTTTGTGGTTAGTAAGATCGCTGATTCATTCAGGCTGGAATGTTACCGGCTGAATATTGCCACTACAGAATTAAGGCCCGGTTATGGAATCGGTATGACCAAAAATATTTTACGTCTTTGCTCTTTCATCCCCGTACTGGGTATAATTGCAAATCTTGGTTTTGTTGTTTGCTGGATATTATATTGGATAAAGGTGAACGAATATAAAAACCTCATCATCGCCAACAGGGATAATGCTATTTTAGATGCAGAACAGGGAGTCTTTCATCATTAATTAGTTTCTGTAAACTTTATTCCGGATGATTCCAGCTCATTCAATACCGGATCATAAATTTCTTTTACTGTAGGAATATGTAATCCTTTCAATTTAATAGTTTCATTCAGAATTAATTTAGCAGCAATACCCAATGGCAGCCCCACCGTTTTTGCCATTGCTGTTCGCAGGTTGTCTTCTCCTTTTACAACCAGGCAGCTTTTTAAATTTTTACTTTTTCCATCCAACACATATTGAAACTCATGCAGCATAACGATCATGTCTTTATCTGCCGGCTGCATGGCTAATTTTGTTTCCACAAGAAATTGTAAAATATCTGCCGAAGTTTTTGCAGAGGAAGGAACTAAGATATCATCAAGCAATCCTAGAAATTGTAACATCGCTTTATTCCCATCATTCACAAAAGGTAAAACAGGGGAGGACCATTTTGAAAAAGCTAATCCATTAACATCAATCGCTTCTGTTTCATTTGTAAGCCCGGCATGAACAATGGCATTCCATCCCTTAAAAAAATCAGCATGGCGCAATGTTGTTCTAATAAAAGTTGCAGCAGTTGGTAATTTATAAGTAGTGATATAGTTCAGCGAATCCCGGTTAGGGTAGAAGGCAAGATCTTCTAATCCATCAAAAACAATTTTATTGGATGAATCAAACAGGTCGAAGTATTTTATTATTTTAATTTCATTATCCTGTTTATACACAGCGCCTGATTGTCCGGCCATAACAATATTCCTGGGGTTCCAGCTTATTTTATAATGCCAGGGATTATCATCACTCTCCGGTGCAATTAAGCCACCACAATGGCTTTTAAAAGAAGTTATACTGCCGCCGGTTGCTTTTATACGGTCAATGATCTTCATGGCGCTCATGTGGTCAATACCAGGGTCTAATCCCATTTCGCACAAGAATAATAATTTCTTATTGCTGATCTCATCCTGCAGGCTTTTCATTTTATCATCCAGGTAAGATGCAGTCAATAAATGTTTGCGGTACTCCACACAATCCTTGGCCACTAAAAAATGCAGGGCAGGGGGCATCATCGAAATAACAACATGTGCCTGTTGAATTAATTCGCTTCTTTGTTTTTCGTTGGTAACATCTAATTGCATGGCTTCTGCAAAGGTGGAATTCTTTGTCTTTAAAAGTACCTGTTCCCTGTTTGAATCTGCAACAATGAATTTCCAGTTATTGGATTCCGCCTCAGCAATCAAATAATCTATTAAAACCGTGGCCGATTTTCCGGCGCCAATCAATACAATCGTTTTCAAATAATTTTTTTTGCAAAGTAAGCCGATTTGGTGATTTGGAAATTCGAAGATTTGGAGATTCTTTTGTTCCAATAGTCCTACATCAGCAAATCTCCAAATCGACTAATCAACAAATTGAAAAATATGTGCGAAAATAACCCCCAAAAACCTTCATTTTAAAGCTCAAAACCGGGCTAATTTTGGTATCTTCGCCACCTATAAAATTATATGGAAAATAACGAGAATTTAAACGAGGAAAACCTGCCATTAGATGGGGGAGACCGCAACAACCGTGGCCGCATAATACCGGTTAATATTGAGGAGCAAATGAAGACTTCATACATTGATTATTCAATGAGTGTGATCGTTGGCCGTGCCCTGCCTGATGTGAGAGATGGCCTGAAACCCGTTCACCGCCGTGTTTTATATGGCATGAATGAAATGGGCAATAACAGCAACAAGCCTTATAAAAAAAGTGCCCGTATTGTAGGAGACGTAATGGGTAAATATCATCCGCATGGCGACAGTGCCATTTATGATACCATTGTTCGCCTGGCACAGGAATGGAACATGCGTTATAAACTGGTTGACGGTCAGGGAAATTTTGGCAGCCAGGGTGGCGATCCACCGGCTGCTATGCGTTACACCGAAATACGCATGGAAAAACTTGCCGAAGCCATGTCGCAGGATATTGAAAAAGATACAGTGGATTTCCAGCTGAATTTTGATGATAGTCTGCAGGAACCAACAGTATTGCCAACAAGGGTACCGCAATTGCTCATCAATGGCAGCAGTGGTATTGCCGTGGGTATGGCCACCAACATGATGCCGCATAACCTCAGCGAAGTAATTGATGCCTGCATAGCTTATGTTGATGATAATAGTATTTCTATTGAGGACCTGATAAAGCATGTTAAAGGGCCCGATTTTCCAACAGGTGGAATTATTTATGGTTTTGAAGGCGTAAGAGCGGCCATGCATACCGGAAGAGGTAAACTGGTGCTGAGAGGTAAAGTAAATATTGAAACCGGCGCTCATGGCCGTGAAAAACTGATCATCTATGAAGTGCCTTACCAGGTGAATATTGATAACCTTGCCGCCAAGATCGGGGAAATAACTTCTGATAAAATTGTTGAAGGTATTGCCAACGTAAATGATGAAAGTAATAATAAGGAAGGTACCCGTATTGTGGTTGACCTGAAAAAAGATGCAGTAGCACAGGTGGTAATAAACCAGTTGTATAAACACACCGAACTGCAAACATCTTATGGTATAAATAATGTGGCTATTGTAAGAGGAAGGCCTTATACACTTAACCTGAAAGACATCATTAAAGAGTTTGTTGATTTCAGGCATGAAGTGATAGTAAGAAGAACGAAATATGAATTACGTAAAGCAGAAGAACGGGCACATATTTTAGAAGGCTATATCATTGCATTGAATAACCTGGATGCGGTAATTGCATTGATCAGGAATTCAGCCACGCCGGCCATTGCACAGGAAGGTTTGATAACTGAGTTCGGTATGAGTGAGATACAGTCAAAGGCTGTGCTTGAACTCCGTTTGCAACGCCTTACCGGGATGGAGATTGAAAAAATAAGGGAAGAACATGCCGAAATAATGAAGCTGATCGAACATTTGAAAGAGATACTGGCAAACGAAAGCATGCGCTTTGATATCATCAAGACAGAACTTACAGAAATTAAAAATAAGTTTGGCGATGAACGCCGTACTGAAATAACTTACCTGGATGATGAGATAAAAATGATAGACCTGATAGAGGAGGAGGATGTGGTGGTTACCATTTCTCACCTCGGTTATATCAAACGTACATCGGCTACGGAGTATCGCCAGCAACGCCGCGGCGGACGTGGCGCCAAAGGCAGCAGCACAAGGCAGGAAGATTATATTGAACATTTGTTTGTAGCCAGTACACACCATACTTTATTATTCTTTACCGAAAAAGGAAGATGTTTCTGGTTGCCGGTTTATCAAATCCCTGAAGGAGATAAGACCAGCAAGGGAAGGGCAATACAAAACATGATCCAGATACCGCCCGATGATAAAGTAAGGGCCATCATTGATGTGAAGAATTTTGAAGACAAGGATTTTGTAAACAAACATTATATCCTTCTCTGCACCAAAAAAGGATTGATAAAGAAAACTGACCTGGAAGATTTCAGCAGGCCAAGACAAAATGGTATCAATGCCATTAATATTTTAGATGGCGACCAGTTACTGGCAGCTAAACTAACCGATGGCAATTGTGAAATTATGATGGCGGTGAAGAGTGGCCGTGCCATCCGTTTCTCCGAAGAAAAAGTACGCAGCACCGGCCGTGGCGGACAGGGAGTTGCCGGTATTGAAGTGGATGATGAAAAAGACGAAGTGGTTGGCCTGTCCTGTGTAAGTAAGGAAGATAAGAGCCGTACCATTTTAGTAGTAAGCGAAAAAGGTTTTGGTAAAAGAACAGCGGTTGAAGAATACCGGGTTACCAACCGGGGCGGTAAGGGCGTTAAAACCATTAATGTGACCGATAAGACCGGCGCATTGGTTGGCCTGCTTGATGTAACAGAAAAAGAAGACCTGATGATAACCTGTGTAAGCGGCATTACCATACGTATGCCGGTGAACCAGATAAGTGAGCAGGGCAGGGCTACCCAGGGCGTGAAACTGATAAGGGTTGATGAAGGCGATGAGATAGCTGCTATTACCCAGTTGGATGAAAAGGAAGAAGAGAATGGCAATGGGGAAGGAGAGGCTGATGTATCGGAAAATACTGAAGGCGAATCAACAGAAAGTTAAGTGCCCATCTAATAGATTGAACAAAAAAACCAATAGCAATATTGGTTTTTTGTATATACTAATCCTTTGTCTTATTGGTATGAATAGTAAGTAAATAATCAAATAAACTGATCTCTTTAGGCAATTCTATCTTTTTTCTTAACCTGTAACGGCTTACTTCTACACCCCTAACCGAGATATTCATCAGTTGTGCAATTTCTTTGGTAGATAAATTCATTCTCAGATAAGCGCAGAGTTTTATATCGTTGTTTGATATGCCCGTATGTTTTTCTTTTAAAGCACTGATGAAATCACTATGTACTTTGTCAAAGTGAAGGGCAAAATTTTCCCACTCCTTGTCCATATTATCATCTTCGCTGATGCTTCGGATCATTTTCTTAAGTTCTGCCTCCGCCTCAGGATTGCTGATCCCTTTCATAACGTGGGCCAGTTCCGTTTTCATTTTAGAAACCAGTTCGCTTTTTTTAACCAGGTGCATAGCTGAAGAAGCCAACTCCGAATTTTTATAATTGATCTCCACTTCAAGCTTTTCATTTCTTACTGCAACAAGTTCACTTTCCGATTTTGCTAATTCAAGTTCATGAATATACCTGGTCTTTTTTTGTTCTTCTTCATATTTTGTTTGCTGCAATTTGAATTTTTTCTCCTGCAGCCTGTATAAGAAAAACAGCACTGCAGCAAATAGAATCAGGTACATGGCTTTTGCCGAGTTGGTTTTATACCAGGGCGGCAGTATTTTAAACGAGTACGATGTTATTGCAGATTCGGAGCCAAGGTTATTCCTGACTTTTACCTCAAATATAAATTTACCAGGCGGCAAATTGGTGTATTCTTTTTCTGTTCTGTTTGTCCATTCGCTCCAGTTATTATCATATCCCTTTAGCCGGTAACTGTATTCCAGGCTTGCCTGGTATCCAAAAAGGGGGGTAGCATATTCAATGCGTAAAGACTTCCAGCGATAGCTGATAGAAGGAATGTTTTTTTCATCCTGAACGGGTACTGTATTTTCAAAATACCCGCCAAACAACAGACTGTCTGCCTGGTTTATTATTCGTAAAGTTCTGATCCGAACAAAAAGTGTAGGTATGTTTTGCCTGTATTTGGCATAATTAATATGATAAAACCCTTTTTCGCCACCCAAAAAAATATTACTTTCATTTACAGGATATATAAATTCAAACCCGCTGAGCATTTTATTATTTAATTCGGGTATTTGAATTACCACAGGTTCATTTTTTGAAAAATCAATAACACCCAAAGATTTCTCATGAATAAACCAGGTATTCCCGTTATTGTCTTCTTTTATATACCTGATGCTTTGATCACCCAGCAGTTTGTGATAAAACAGAGAAGGCTCAAAAATGTCTTTTCCCTTATTGTAAATAAAAATACCTTTTTCAGTTGCAACTATCAGCTCTTCTTTAATCTTATAAATGTGGTTGTTTAATAAAGAGGGAAGACCTTTTGTATTTGAATAAGCAAAAGTATTGTATGATCCATCCGAATTTTGCACAATTTTAAAAATGCCATGATAGGGGTGTGATACCCAGATATTTTTATCTTTATCGATCGTTACAAAACGGGAAGACTCATTAAAACCCCCGATAGCTTTTGAAAAACTGAACTTCCCTTTATCATAATTGAATATGTTTATGCTATTGTATCCTCCCGAAAGAATTTGTGGCACAGGAAACGTATTGGAAAGCGGAACAAAATTCCAGAAACCTTTGTTGGAAGAAATGGATTCGGCTATGTTGTTTTTAATTACAAATGCCCCCTCGTGATGGCCGAGCAATAATTGATTATTGATATTTGCAAGTGCCCAGGTTTGTCCCTTCGTATTGTTTACAGCGGTAAAATTACCTTTGCTGAAACTCATATCAGGTAATGGTTGCAGGGATGTGCTAAATAAACCATTGGATGTTCCTAAATAAAGCCTGTTATCATGCATAATGGCTGTATAACCGGATCCATCCTGCAGCTGGGGTTTAATCTGCTTTATGGAACTGTTGTAGGTTATAAGGTCAATGCCATTATCCAGGCCCAGCCATAAATTACCCTGGCTATCTGAAAAAACACTTAATATATTATTGTTTTGCAAACCCTCCGTACGTGAAAAACTTTGAACAATATTTCCCTCAAAATCGGTTATATAAACACCATTGTTGTTGGTAGCCAAAGCTATCCATGTTGCATTTACAACAGTAACTGCGTAAATGCGTTCATTTTTAAAAACATTATTATTAATTGATTCCCTTACTGATATAGTGTTGTTTGATAAGCTGAACAATCCATTTTTTAAAGTAGTGATCAGGACAGTATCCTTGTTTATTGGCAATATGCCGGTAACTGCATCAGCGGCTGGCAAAGTATTTATGGCGGAAACGGGCATCCAAATGTTATCCTCATAAAGTAAAAGGCCTGATATATAATCCTGGGCATATAATTTACCATTACAAACACCTAAAAAAGCCCATTCATTTGGGGCATTGTATACTACTGCAGTGCGGTCAGTAAATTTAAAAATTTTTGTAAGGGTGCGGAAATACGTATTTCCCTTAAATGATACAATATCCCAAACATCTCCGAAAGACCTGTCTTTTTCAGGAATCAGGTCAATTAATGAGTGATATTTTAAACGACCATTGGCGTCAGCAGCAAAATATCCTAATTCATCCTGGCCGCCCGTATAAATGTGGTTATCTGGCCCAATTTCCACAGAGCGAACAATGGTTTTATTTGGTAAGGAATAATTATTCCAGTATTTGCCATCAAAACTCAGTAAGCCTTCATTATTTGCAAAGTAAACAATTCCGTTCTTGTCCTGTTTAATATCCCAGTTCTGCAGGCCAGCTTTATAGTTCTGTTTCGAATAATTCACTATATCCGGTAAGCCAATTGTATTTTGACAAACAACCTGAAGAGGCAATATGATCAATAAAAGTAATTGTTTCATGATTAATCCTAAAATTGGCTGTATAATACTACAAAATAATTATGACGTAGTAATGAAGTACTGTAAATATAATAAAAATCAGCCTTTTACAATTACTGATGTAGTAATGATGTGGTAAAATAATTTAAAATTGAAGTGGTGTAATATATATTTACATTTCCATTTTCATCAATTTTTTGAATCACCAAAATGAGCGCTATATGAAATTAAAGATCAGTATGCTGTGCCTGTGTATTTTACTAAGCACATTCTTTCTCAACCATGCCTTTGGGCAAAACATTACCACTTCGGGTAAAGTAAAAAATAAATCAACCGGCGATCCGGTAGTTGGAGCAAGTGTTACGCTTCAGGGTACTACCACAACTACATCAACTGATGCTTTAGGAAATTTTACCATTTCGGTTCCAACCGGAGGTAGATTAACTATTACCTCAATAGGATATTCCCCGGCAAATATCCAGATTAACAAAGAAGGCGCTGTTACGGTATTACTGGAAGAATCATCTAAAAGCCTGGATGAAGTAGTAGTGATAGGCTATGGAACACGAAAAATCACTAAAGTATCCGGGGCTATTTCAACTGTTAAAAGTGCCGATATTCAAAGATTATCACCGGTTAGAATAGAGCAAGCCCTACAGGGTTCTGCTTCTGGTGTTAGTGTAATTCAAAGTGGAACGCCAGGCAGTAAACCCACTCTCTTTATACGGGGTATTCCGGGTCTTGGTGCCGATCCTGCAATTATTGTTGATGGTATTCCACAAACAATTAATGATTTAAACTCTATTAATCCATCTGACATTGAGTCTGTAAATGTTTTAAAAGATGCAGCCAGCACTTCTATTTATGGTGTTAAAGGAGGAAATGGTGTAATTGTAATTACTACAAAATCAGGCAGAAAAAATCAGCAGACAGAATTTGTATTCAACAGCAGTTATGGTATTCAACAGGTAATTAGAAAAATGCCATTGTTAAATGCATCAGAATATGGCGCCATGCTAAATGAGGGTAGTACATTGTCGGGCGGAAATGTTATTTTCCCAAACCTGTCTATACTTGGAAAAGGAACCGATTGGCAGGATGAAGTTTTTAATAATGCTCCTGAACAGAACTACAATATCTCTGCCCGGGGAGGAACCGATAAAGTGAGTTATTTTCTGGCAGGCGGTTATTTAAGTCAGGCTGGTATTGTAGGAGGATATGATAAATCAAGATTCGACCGAATAAATTTTACCACAAACGTAAGTTACACGCTAACTAAAAAACTTAAATTTCTTTTAAATGCTTCTTATCAGAATTTAAGTACAAAAGGAGTTCCATCAGATGCTTTTAATGGCGTATTAGGTAATGCGCTTAATTTTGATCCAACTGTTTCCAAATATAATACAGTACCTAATACTATCGGCGAGTTTGGTTTTAGTAACCTGATCACACAGGAAATTCAAAATCCGCTGACACAGTTAAGCAATACGTATAATGAAAACAAGGGTAATAAACTATATGGTAAGTTCGAATTTCAATACGATGTACTTAAAAACCTGAAGTTCACCACCCGTTTTGGATACACAAAATATGATGCCAATTCCAAAACATTCAATCCTTTGCAATTTTTTGGGCCAAATAATATAGATCCCAACAACACTTTAAATGCAGATGGTACGGTTAAACCAAACAGGCATAATAGTGTTTCTCATGACAACTACAAGAATTTTAATTACACCTATGAAGCTTTTGCAAATTATGATTTCAAATTATTTAAAAATCATCATTTTGAAACTGTTGCGGGCATCGCACTAAGCAAAGTTTCTGGTAGCCAACAGGGAGCTTCACGTGATGATGTGCCTTTTAACTCATGGGATTATGCAGATTATAATGCCGCAACAGGTGTAAACAGTATTATTATAGTAAATGGTCAACCCCAGGTATATACTGCCATCAGGGGTTATTACTTTCAATACTTCAATAAGAATGCTTCGGGCTTTGTAAGGATTAATTATGATTATAATGATAAATACCTGGCGTCATTTAGTGGCAGAAGAGATGGATCAACCCGCTTTGGAGCCGACAGGCGCTTTGGAAATTTTTATGCAGGTTCACTTGGCTGGGTAGCAAGTAAGGAGAATTTTTTCAAGTCAAAATTCATTAATTTTCTGAAAATAAGAGGTAGTTACGGCGTAACCGGTAATGACCAGGCAGTACCTACCAATTTTGCAGCACTGTCTACTATACAAACAGATTACCTGGCCTCGCTTTATGGAACGGGTAATACCATTGGATATACTTTTGGTAATGTGTTTGAAAATGGTGCTACATTAGGTACTTATGCCAATCCTTTACTTGGTTGGGAAAGTAATACTCAGGCAAATGGAGGGTTCGATATAAATTTTCACAAGAATAAGTTCAATCTGTCAGCAGATTATTATTACAAGAAAACAAAGGATTTGCTGTTTACCACCAATCTCTCTTCATATTTAGGTTCAATTCCCTCGCCTGTTACCAATATTGGTACAACCAATACAAGCGGTATTGATCTTTCACTTGGATATAATGAAACCATTGGCAGGGATTTGAAATTAAATACAACTTTAACGTTCACTACAGTAAAAGGAAAAGTTACCAGCACAGGTGCCAGCGGAGCAATTCCGGGCGGAAATTTCTTCAACGGTCAAAGTCAAAATACAACCCTTTTTGCACCGGGATATGCACCGGGTGTTTATTTTGGATACAGAACCGATGGCCTTTTTCAAAGCCAGGCTGAAATTGATGCAATTACTTATAAAGATGGAAGTGGCAACACACGAAAAACGTATCCAAATGCCGCTCCCGGAGATATTCGTTATAAAGATCTGAACGGAGATAATATTCTGGATTCAAAAGATCAGGAAGTTATTGGTACTCCATTTCCAAAATTCACTTCAGGTTTATCTGTAAACCTGACCTATAAAAACTTTGATCTTTCAGTATTTGCCTATGCCTCTTACGGAAATGATGTAGTAAGGGCATTTGAAAGAAATAACAACTTTACAAATAAGTATGCAAGGATATTGGAAAGATGGACTGGCCCGGGTACTACCAATGACGCTAAGAATCCAAGATACAGTTTTACCGATCCAAATAATAATGCCCGTTTTTCAGACAGATTTGTAGAAGATGCATCTTTTCTTAAGATCAAAAATATTTTGTTAGGGTATTCACTGCCATTTAAAGCAGTTAAAAAAATCTTTAAAACTGCAAGAATTTATGCGCAGGTAAAAAATGCTTTTGTATTTACTAAATACGATGGCTTTGATCCGGAAATTGCAGCCACGGGGCTGTTGGATACAGGAGTTGATCGTGGAGCTTATCCGTTGGCAAGATCTTATGCAATTGGCCTTGAAATTAAATTCTAAAATTTTAAAACTAATTATATGAAAAGTATCAAAATTTTTACAGTTGTGTTAGCCTGCCTGTTTTTAGGGGCTTGCAAAAAGTGGGTAGATTATAATCCGAGGGAAGATTTTAAAATTACAGATCAGGAATACCTGAAGTCTGAAAAAGATTACAGGGCAATGGCCGTGGGCTGTTATTCCCCGCTCACCTGGTTAAATCAACTGGTTTTGATTGGTGATGTTATCACAGAAAACTCAGTAACCGGTGGCGAGTCAGCATCTGATCAGTTACCACTTCAGCAAATTGATAATTTTACTTACACATCTGTAAATTCAACTATTGCTGATCTATGGCAATCTTCTTACGAAGGAATTAACCGGGTAAACTATCTTACTCAATATAAAAGTAAAAATATTGCCGGTGAGACTGTTTCCTTTCCGGGTAAAGATGCATTATACGGCGAAGTCTATTTTTTAAGAGCATTTTATTATTTCACTTTGGTAAAAATGTTTGGAGATGTGCCTTTGTTTGTTGACCGCAGACTTGGTGTTACAGAAACCAATTCATTAAAAAGATCTGCAAAAACAGCAGTATATGCACAAATTGAAAAAGATTTAACTGATGCAATAGCCGTATTGCCGGTAGCACAAACCGCCCAGGGAAGGGTTACCAAATATGCTGCCCAGGCCTTATTGGGTAAAGTATATTTATATCAGAAAAAGTATACAGAATCAGCTGCCATGCTGGAGAATGTAGTAAACAAATTCACGCTCGTAAGCAATTTTGGTTCAATTTTCCTGCAAAGCGGCGAGAATGGCCCGGAGTCTGTTTTTGAAATTCAATATTCAAACGGTCAAGGCACTTATGATTGGGGACACCCAACCAGAAACCAGGGAAACCTTGTTGTTCAGCAATCGGGTGTGAGAGGATTTTCGGGTATAAACGGAATGCCCTATGCATCAGGTTGGAGTACAAATCTGCCTACAACAAATCTGTCGGGCATTTATACTGCAGGCGATCAAAGAAAGGATGTAACGGTGTTCAATGTGGAGGCATACAAGCTTGCCAATCCGCAATTTAACATCGTTTATCTGGTAGCACCTTACCGTAATACCGGTTTTTATAGTGGTAAATTTCAACCACGTATAGGGGAGTCATCAGGACAAATAGAGTTGAACTATGGAAATAATTTCAGAACGATCAGGTATGCAGATGTATTATTAATGGCTGCAGAAGCAAACAATAAGGCAGCTGCGCCTAATGATGTAAAAGCACAAACCTATCTTAATATGGTACGCAGGCGTGCATTTGGAAACAATAACAACGATATTACCTCTACTGGTGCAACACTTGGTGATGCAATATTTACAGAACGCAGGCGTGAGTTAGCCATGGAAGGTGAGTACTTTTTTGATTTGGTTAGAACCGGAAGAGCAGCTACAGTATTGGCGCCTTTAGGATTTATAGCTGGCAAACATGAGTTGTTTCCAATTCCGTTGGGAGAAGTAAATGGCGGATTAACACAAAACCCCGGTTATTAATCATTAACAATAAAAATAATTTTTATGAGAATAATAAAATATTTATTTAGTGCCTGTTGCCTATTACTGGTATTAAACAGCTGTACAAAATCAATAAACGATGATTTGTCTTTTGTAGCTGCTGCAGCATCACCAGATAAACTGTCTGTAATGTTTGATATTACACAGGATAATACCGGTAATGTAACCATTACTCCAAATGGCAATGGCTCTGTTTATTATGAAGTATATTATGGTGATGCAACCACTACGCCTGCTAATTTAACTGCCGGAAAAAGCACAACACATGTGTATGCCGAAGGTATATATAATGTAAAGGTTGTAGGCCACGCCGTTAATGGAAAAACAGCCGAACTGATACAGAAATTGACTGTTTCTTTCCGTGCACCGGAAAACCTGGTAGTTACCTGGGCTATTGATGCTGTAAACAATTTTAAAGTGAATCTTTCTGCAACAGCTTTGTACGAAACTTTCTTTAAAGTATTCTGGGGCGATGTGGCCAATGAGCCCGGTCAATCTTTTTTAGAAGGGCAAAACGTTAATCATGTATATGCTTCAATAGGCACTTATACGCTTAGGGTTGTTGCTTACAGCGGTGGTGCTGCAACCACCACTTATACAACTACTGTAAATATTGTAGATCCCGTTTTAATACCAATAACTTTTGAATCAGCAACCGTTAATTATGCATTTACAAATTTTGGTGGCGCTACTGCAACTAAAATACCAAACCCGCAAATGAACGGTATTAATACCACGGCCAATGTGGGCCGCATGGTAAAAAATGCACCTGAAGTTTGGGCTGGTGCTTTTTTAACAGTAGGTGGCAACATCGACTTTTCGGTCAACAAGGTTTTCCGCATGAAAGTATTTTCTCCAAGGGTAGGAGCCAAGGTTTTATTAAAAGTAGAGAACCTCACGAATGGTGGAATCTCTTTTGAAAAAGAAGTTACTTCTACTGTAGCCAATGCATGGGAAGACCTTGCATTTGATTTCAGAACTATCAATACCGGAAATTCCTATTCAAAAGTTGTATTAATATTCGACCTGGGAACGGTGGGAGATGGTTCGGCTAATTTTACCTGGCTGTTTGATGATATCAGGCTTACCAACCAAATGCCGGTAGGTGTACTGGCATTGCCGGTAACATTTGATTTACCGGGTGTTAATTACGAGGTTACCGATTTTGGTGGCAACATAAGTGTACCTGCAACCGACCCCACCAATGGTGCCAATAATGTAAAGAAAACCACCAAGTCAAATGGTGCACAAACCTGGGCCGGCACAACCATTGGTGCAAACTTTAATGCCCCCATTGGTTTTACTGCAACTAAAACACAAATGAGTGTACGGGTTTATTCTCCAGCTGCAGGTTTACGGGTTAGGTTAAAAGTAGAAGATAAAACAAATAATACCAAATCGGTAGAAACCGAAGCTATGACACAGGCCGCCAATACCTGGGAGACACTGGTATTTGATTTTGCCAATCAATCCTCGGGTACTGCTGCCTTGAACCTTACTTATACTTACGATATGGCATCTATCTTTTTTGATTTTGGTAATGCCGGAACCGGAAGCATATTTTATTGGGATGATGTAACCTTCCTGGCCGCTAACGTAGTACCTAACTACCAGGCACTGCCCATCACTTTCCAGTCTACAACGTTTCCATATAATTTTGTAAACTTTGGTGGTGCAACTGCAACTGTTGTAAACAATCCGAATGCATCGGGCATCAATACCAGTACCAAGGTAGGCAGAATGGTAAAAGGCGCTCCCGAAGTATGGGCCGGCAGCTTTTTAGAGATGGTAAACCCTATTAATTTTTCTGTGCTTAAAACATTTAAAGTAAAAGTGTATTCACCAAGAATAGGAGCCAGGCTGTTGTTGAAAGTTGAGAACGCCACCAACGGTGGTATCAGTTTCGAAAAAGAAGCAACCTGCACTACCGCCAATGCATGGGAAGAATTAACCTTCGATTTCTCGACCATTAACGTGGGTAATTTTTATTCAAAAGTGGTATTGATTTTTGACCTGGGCACGGTAGGAGACGGCTCTCCAAACTTTACCTTTTATTTTGATGATATAAGACTTAATTAATTTATTTAAAAATCAAGATTATGATAACGATTAAAAAATCTTTCATGGCGCTTTTTTTACTCACTGTTGTTTTCAGCAGCTGTAAAAAAGCAGAATATTCGTTTGGTGATATTAAAACACCCACCAACCTGGTAATGACTGCTGTTGTGCAGGGTGTAGATGTTGCCAATCCCTTTGGTAACGGAACCGGCAAGGTTGATATAAACATTAAAGCCGATAATGCCTTAAATTATAAAATTGATTTCGGTGATGGTACCGCACCACAGATGGTTCCTTCCGGTATTATTCAATACCGTTTTGGTAATCCTGGTACAGCAGAATACAATATTACCGTAAACGCCATTGGTACGGCCGGTTCTATGAGTACCATTACCAAAAAAGTGAAAGTGTATGTAAACTTTCAGATCCCGGCTTTTATTTTACAGAACCTGACCAATGGTTCATCCAAAGTATGGCAAACTGATAAAAATGCAGGCGGGCATTTTGGGGTAGGGCCAAATAACGAGTTTTTCCCGCTGTGGTATTCTGCCGGGCCAAATACCAGAGAACCATGCGCCTATGATGATGACATCACATTCAGCAAAGATGCCAACGACAATGTAAAACTGTCTATCAACAATAAAGGAGAATCTTTCTCCATTGGAGCAGCTACTGCCTTTTATGGTTTTGCAGGCGGTGATGGTTGTTATGCCATTAATACCGGCGGATTAAAATCACTGATATTTATGAATTCAACCTCCGGTTCTACTCCGGCGCAATCAACCGGTATTCAGTTCAACGTACCGGGTAACGGAATTATTAATTTTGGAACTGGTGGAACCATGTATGAGATACTGTCTATAACCGATACACAAATACACCTGCGTAATATCGGTGTTGACGGAAACGCATGGTATCAGAAACTCATAAAAAAATAATAAACATGAGCACAGCAATTAAATCAACACTGCTTGTTTTGCCTTTTTTTATTTTGTTAAGTTGCAGCAAGGGCAGTAATAGTAATGGCAATACACAAACAGCACCATCTAACCTTGAGGTTACTGCTACACCTAGCACAGATGGAAGTGGTAATGTTGCTTTTACTGCTACGGCTGTTAATGCCATAACTTATATTTATGAATATGGCAATGGTATTATTGAAACTGTTCCCGGCGGGTTGATTACTTACCGCTACACATTAGTGGGCAATATTACTTACACAGTGAATGTTACTGCCAAAAGCAGTTCAGGTTTAACCATCAGTAAATCAATACAGGTAACCGTGAATACAGTTGGCGGCGGTACACCAACATTGGTTTTCAGTGATGAGTTTAACAGCAATGGCGCACCCGATGCCAATAAATGGGGGTACGATATTGGAACCGGCAGCGGTGGCTGGGGAAACAATGAATTACAATATTATACCAGTAGGCCCGAAAATGTGGTTGTACAAAGCGGGGTATTGAAAATTATAGCTCGAAAGGAAAATTACCTGGGTAGTGCTTATACTTCGGCACGCTTATTATCTAAAGGTAAATATTCGTTTAAGTACGGCAGGATAGAAGTAAGGGCTAAATTTCCCACCGGTGTAGGTACATGGCCCGCTGCCTGGATGTTAGGAGATAATATTAATAGCGTTGGCTGGCCTGCATGTGGCGAAATTGATATTGTGGAACATTTAGGCAGAGACCTGAACAAGATATACGGCACATTGCATTACCCGGGCCGTTCAGGCGGCAATGCCGATGGCAATACCATTATAATACCGGATGCTACAACTGCTTTTCATACCTACACAGTCGATTGGTCTTCAACAGCCATTAAAATCTATGTAGATGCCCAGTTGTATCATACGGTAAACAATTCAATTGCCATACCATTTAATCAAAACTTTTTCATCTTATTAAATATGGCCATGGGCGGCAATTTTGGCGGACCGGTTGACCCGGCATTTACCAATGCGACCTTTGAGATAGATTATATAAGGGTGTACCAGTAAGAATGTTCGGTTTAAAATGAATGTTTAAGTGAACTTTTTTAAGGCGGTTACCAGAATTAAACCGTTTTCAACAGGCTCAGGCTTGACGCCCAAAGTGTGTAAGCCTGAAAAGAAGAAAAAAAATAAGCATTGATTACTGCATGAGTTAGTTATTAGCAGTTAGTTTTCTCATGAAGCAATCGTTATGAAGCGGATCGTATTCACTTATCCAGGTAGATACCTCCGCTTTTTTATTAAAAATTTACCCGGGTAAATAGCTTTTAATGATCACGCTCACTTGCAAAACAATGAAACATAAGGCAGCATTTTAAAATCATTTGCATTTGTGTATTCAGTCTCATACCGGTTAAAAAAAGAACAAGCGAAGCGAAGATCAATATACTACTGCAAAAAAAACATGGCTTTGCAGTGAATCAACTCCGGGTTAATTACAAGCGGTGCCTTTCTTCAATATTTTTTTGAAAGGTGTATATAGTAATAAAAAGGAAATAATGAAAAAGGAAGCAACAAGACTGGCATCGGTTGAAATTGATGGAGAAATATTTTACAGAATTTCAGAGGTGGATGAAATGCGGCCATTTTTTATGAGCATTGTCAGTGATTCAAATCACTGGATGTTCATTGCAAGTAATGGGGGAGTATCTGCCGGAAGAAAAGATGCAGAGCATGCCCTGTTTCCTTATTACACCGATGATAAAATAACAGGTTCAGCTGAAAATACCGGGAGTAAATCCATTTTTTGGGTATATAAAAACAATGAAGAATATTTATGGGAACCCTTTTCTGAGAGAGGCGAGGGAAAATTTAACCGATCACGGAACCTTTACAAAAGTAAATTCGGCAATAAAATTATTTTTGAAGAGATCAATACTGATCTGGGGCTTTGTTTTAAGTATCAGTGGAGTTCAAGCAACCAGTTTGGTTTTATACGAAAAAGTAACCTAAGCAACCTGTCAGGTACAGAAGTTAAAGTCAGGCTATTGGATGGTTTACAAAATATTCTTCCCTTTGGTGTGGGCAGTGATCTTCAAAACCGTGCCAGTAACCTGGTTGATGCATACAAACGTACTGAACTCATTCCGGAAACGGGACTGGCCATATTTGCACTGAGTGCAATAATTGTAGATAAGGCAGAACCGAGTGAGGCGTTAAAAGCCAATGTAGCCTGGTCAGCCGGATTGGAGAAACCCCTATACTTACTTTCTTCTTTGCAAATAAAATATTTCCGGTTAAATGGGATGGTGCAGCAGGAGGAGGATTGTAAAGGTGAAAAAGGTGCTTATTTCGTGGTCAGTGAATTAACACTTCATGCTGCCCGGGATAAGGAATGGATGATGGCAGTGAATGTCAATCAGAATCACTCTGCAATTGTACAGCTTTCTGAAAGTATAAAAAGCGATAAAGACCTATCCAAAAAAATATTGGCAGATGTTAAACTCGGTACAGAAAATCTGGTTAAGTTAACAGCGGCATCGGATGGATTACAGCTTACTGCCGATAACCTGAAAGATACCAGGCATTTTTCCAATGTACTGTTCAATATTATGCGGGGTGGTATTTTTGATGACAACTACCAGATTGAGAAATGGGATTTCAGTAATTACCTGCGCAAAGCCAATCAACAGGTATATGAAGGCACACACTTACCTGTGCAGCAACTTCCCGAAATCTTTTCTGTACAGGCGTTGCTAAAAGCCGCTGAAAAGTCAGGTAATATCGATTTTATCCGGCTAGCTACCGAATACCTGCCATTAAAATTCAGCCGGCGGCATGGTGATCCCAGCCGGCCCTGGAACCAATTCTCAATTAATACAAGAAGTGAAACAGATGGTTCAAAAATCCTGGATTACCAGGGAAACTGGCGGGATATATTTCAGAACTGGGAAGCATTGGCCTATTCCTATCCTGAATTTATTGAGGGCATGATATTTAAATTTCTCAACGCCTCTACTTTTGACGGATACAATCCGTATCGTGTTACCAAAGACGGCTTCGACTGGGAAACAATTGAACCAGATAATCCCTGGTCGTATATCGGTTACTGGGGCGATCACCAGGTCATATACCTGCTGAAGTTTTTAGAAATTTTAGAAAACCACCGCCCCGGGCGTATGTATGAATTGTTGAATAAAAATGGGTTTGTATACGCCAATGTCCCCTATAGAATTAAACCATACCAGGCTATATTGCTTAATCCGAAGGACACGATAGAATTTGATCACAAGACAGATCTCTCCATCAATGAACGGATTAAAAGAATGGGCGCCGACGGTGCATTGCTAACTAATAAGGTCGGCGAAATATACCATGTAAGTTTTTGCGAAAAATTGCTGGCAACCTTACTTTCCAAGCTCTCCAATTTTGTACCTGATGGCGGTATCTGGATGAATACACAAAGGCCGGAATGGAATGATGCCAATAATGCCTTAGTAGGAAACGGGCTTTCAATGGTTACGCTTTGTTACCTCCGCAGGTTTTTAAAATTCTTTCAACCTGTTTTAGAAAAAAATACTTCCGCAGAAATGGCTGTTTTCGAAGAGCTGCATACATTCTTTGAAAAGGTTGCAAATGTATTTACTCAGCACAAAGATGATCTTTCCGGGCAAGTAAATGATTCGGTAAGAAAGCAAATGACCAATGCACTCGGCATGGCAGGAAGCGATTACAGGATTCAGGTTTATACAACCGGTTTCACCGGAAAAAAGAAAACCATTTCTGCCAGGCAGATTTTGGATTGCATCAGTTTGGCGAATGATTTCCTGGAACATGCCATCGCAGTGAATCAACGAAACGATGACCTGTACCATACCTATAATCTGATTTCGTTTGATGAACAGACTGTGCAGGTTGCTCACCTGAGCGAAATGCTGGAAGGGCAGGTGGCCGTTCTCAGTTCAGGATTTCTTACTGCAGAACAAAGTTTGAAATTATTAGATGCGCTTAAGCAAAGTTCCCTATACCGGCCGGACCAGAATAGTTATATCCTTTATCCAAATAAAGACCTGCCGAAATATTTGCTTAAGAATTCGATACCGAAAAAATCTGCAGAAAGCTCTTTGCTGCTGCAACAATTGCTGGAAGACGGGAACCTTTCCATTATTGAAAAAGACGTTCACGGTGATTTGCATTTCAATGGCAATTTCAGAAATGCAAATGATGTGGATGCCGCTTTAAAAAAATTAGGCCAGCCTTATACCTCCCTGGTGGAGAAAGAAAGCACCTTGATACGATGGATATTTGAAGAAGTTTTTTGTCATAAAGAGTTTACCGGCCGGTCGGGTACCTTCTTTGGTTACGAAGGACTGGGGTCTATTTACTGGCATATGGTTTCAAAATTATTGCTGGCGGTAGAGGAAACCTGTACCAGGGCAATTGAGCAGAAAGCAGACCGGGAGATAATCAATGGCCTTACCGCACATTTCCACAACATAAACGAAGGCATAGGTGTGCATAAGCCTCCACATTTGTATGGCGCATTCCCAACCGATCCGTATTCGCACACTCCTTTCAACAAAGGTGCACAACAACCCGGAATGACAGGGCAGGTGAAAGAGGATATTATTTCCCGCTTCGGGGAACTTGGTATAAGGGTTGAAAACGGAAAAATTGCCTTCAATCCAGGATTATTAAGAAAAACAGAATTCCTTAAAACAAGCAAAGAATTCGAATATGTATCGGTTCAAAAAGAAATGGCATATACCAGTTTAGCGGCTGATACTTTAGCATTTACCTTTTGCCAGGTGCCGTTTGTATACCATATTGATGAAAATAATTTAATAAGAATTACACATGCTGACGGGACATGGGCAGAAACAGAAGGACTTGAAATGAATGCTTTTGACAGCAACGAAATATTTAACAGATCGGCGTTGGTAAAGCAGGTAGACGTTTATCTGACACCCGGATTGGAATAATAAAAAAATAAAGGTCTTTCAAGGATGGATCCATTTTGAAATTCAATTAGAAAGAACTTTAGGTCATTAATCTATATGATACCAACAATTGGCTTGATGATACCAACAATTGGCTTGCTGCTTATTTTGTCTGTACACAATGTTTTTTTTCAACAAAAAGCAAAAGGTACCGAACAACCTTTACTGCAAAAGGCAACGTTGGCATGTTTAACCATACCCGGTAGCAATATTGAATTATTAAAGCAAGGTTTATGAAACGAATTCTCTTTATCCTGGCATTTTGTGGTTATTCTGCTACTGTTTTTTGCCAGGCAGATAAGGTAACAGTAAACCGGAATAAGAGTGGCATAAAACTAAAAGTTAACGGAAATGACTTTATGGTCAATGGCATGAACTGGGATTATTTTCCAATTGGAACAAATTATTCCTACAGCCTTTGGGACAAAAAAGACAGTATAATCCGGGAAGCACTTGATGCTGAAATGTTTTTGCTTAAGAATATGGGTGTAAATGCCATACGGGTTTATACCGGCATTCCTAAAAAATGGGTGGAGTATATCTATGATAAATATGGTATTTATTCCATGATCAACCATTCATTTGGCCGGTATGGCTTATCCTTAAAAGGAACGTGGGTTGCACAAACAGCATATGCGGATGCAGATACCCGTGAACTGCTTTTGAAAGAAGTAAAAAAGCTGGCAAAAGACTACAAAGATACCAGGGGGTTGCTTTTGTTCTTATTGGGGAATGAAAACAATTATGGGTTGTTTTGGGAAGGTGCAGAAACAGAAAATATACCGGCGGAAGATAGAAATTCGGCACAGCGTATACAGGCCCTGTATAAATTATTTAATGAGGCAGCAGTGGCGATGAAAGCAATTGATCAATCACATCCCATTGCACTTTGTAACGGCGATTTGCAATACCTTGATATAATTGCAAAAGAATGCGCAGCGATTGATATATTAGGTATTAACGTATACCGGGGAATTTCCTTTGGAGATGTATTTGAAAGAGTGAGAAAAGAATACAAGAAACCTGTTTTATTTACAGAATTTGGTTCAGACGCTTTTAACGAAGTAACGCAAGAGGAAAATCAAAATGCGCAGGCAGATATCTTAAAAGGAAACTGGAAGGAAATTTATGAAAATGCAGCGGGCATGGGTAAAAGCGGTAATTGTCTTGGAGGATTTACCTTTCAGTTTAGTGACGGTTGGTGGAAATTTGCACAAACTAAAAATTTAGATATTCACGATACGAATGCTTCCTGGGGCAATGGCGGTTACAGTTTCGACTTTGTAAAAGGCAGGAACAATATGAATGAGGAGTGGTTTGGCATTTGTGCCAAGGGAACTGCCAATGCCCGGGGTTTATATCAATTATTTCCCCGCACTGCATATTACACCCTTAAACAAGTACATCAGTTTAATCCATATGCTAAGGGAACCACTTTAACTGCACTGGATAAATATTTTAAAAACATAAAACTGCCGGATTCGGGTTCAAAAGCGTATAATAAAAAACCAGCATCCGGTGAAGATTCAAAACTAATAACGGCCCGTGAAATATTGGGAAATTCAAAATACCCGGCCATTTCTTATGGAGGCTACAGGGATAAAACACGGGATATACAACCGACCGTTTCGCAAATAACCGAAGATCTGAAGATCCTTTCGGCTATGAATATAAAAATTCTCAGAACCTATAATGTACATCTGGCAGAAGCTTCGAATTTATTAAAAGCCATCAGCGCCTTAAAAAAATCTGATCCCGGTTTTGAAATGTATGTGATGCTGGGTGCCTGGATAGATGCCAAAAATTCCTGGACAGCAAACACACCCATTCGTAATGAAGACAGTGAACGCAATACGGTAGAAATAGCCGAAGTGGTTCGATTGGCAAATGAATATCCTGATATTGTAAAGATCATTTCTGTAGGTAATGAAGCGATGGTAAAATGGGCATGGAGTTATTATGTAGAGCCGGGTATCATTTTAAAATGGGTAAACTATCTGCAGGATCTGAAGAAGCAGGGAAAATTATATAAAGATTTATGGATAACCAGTTCAGATAATTTTGCCTCCTGGGGTGGGGGAGGTAATGATTATCATGTGGAAGATCTGAACAAACTGATCAAAGCTGTTGATTACATTTCGATGCACACCTATCCCATGCACGATACCCATTACAATCCTTCATTTTGGGGCATACTGGAAAATGAAAAACAATTAACTGAAAAAGTAAAAATAGATGCTGCTATGATTCGTGCAAGAGATTATGCTATCAGTCAGTATACCAGTGTTTCAAATTACATGAAATCGCTGGGTGTACAAAAACCAATACACATTGGCGAAACCGGCTGGGCTTCTTCCGCAAGTGAGTTATATGGTAACACCGGTTCAAAAGCAACCGATGAATATAAATCAGCGCTGTATTATAAACTGATGAGCGAATGGACCAATAAAGAGGGGATCTCCCTTTTTTATTTTGAAGCGTTTGATGAGCAATGGAAAGACAGCAAAAATGCATGGGGCTCCGAAAATCATTTTGGGCTTATCAATTTACAAGGCCAGGCCAAGTATGCACTTTGGGAATTGGTTGACCGTGGAATTTTTAATGACTTAACCCGTGATGGCAAGCCTATTACAAAAACATACTATGGGAATGAGGCCACTTTATGGCTGGATGTTAAAACACCGGCAGCATTGAATAAAAATAACAAGTAATGAAACTATTTAAATTTTTGGCAATACCGTTGATTATGGCTGCATCATTGATTAGTTGTAAAGAATCAAATGACCTGGAAACTGAAGTTTATGAAACTTCTGCACAGGGTAATTCATTAAAGAAAATAACCGAATTTTCTGAAGGAAAGAACCCGGTAACTGTTACCGTTAATCCTGAAGAAAAATTTCAGACCATTACAGGCTTTGGAGGTGCTTTTACCGAATCTTCGGCGCATTTGCTATACAGGTTAAGTACAGCAAACCGTAAAAAAATTATGGATGCTTATTTTAGTGAAGCCGGTGCCAACTACTCCTTAACCCGTACGCATATCAATTCCTGTGATTTTTCTTTGAAACATTATGCCTATGCCATGGTTGATGGAGATAAAAAATTGGAAAGTTTTTCAATAGATGAAGATAGAAAGAACAACCTGATACCCATGATACTGGAAGCAAAATCAATTTCCAAAGACGGGTTTAAGATCATTGCCTCACCCTGGACTGCTCCACCCTGGATGAAAGACAACAAAAACTGGGTAGGTGGAAAATTGTTGCCTGAATATAATGATACCTGGGCCCTGTACTATTCAAAATATATTGATGCTTACAATAAAGAAGGCATCGATATCTGGGCACTTACAGTAATCAATGAGCCCCATGGCAACGGCAATAACTGGGAAAGTATGCTTTTCTCTCCCGAAGAGATGACATCATTTGTTCAAAACCATATGGCGCCCGTTTTAGAAGCCAATGGAAAAGCCGGTGTAAAAATATTTGGGTACGACCAAAACAGGGCAGGCATAAAAGAATGGGTTGATGCCATGTATAAAAATGACAGCACATCAAAATATTATGCCGGTACTGCTATTCACTGGTATGAAAGCACGTATGAAGTATTTCCGGATGCATTGCAATATGCTCATAAAAAAGCGCCCGGTAAATACCTGATTCAAACAGAAGCCTGTGTAGATTCGGAGATACCGCATTGGAATGATGATGCCTGGTATTGGAGTAAAGAAGCTACCGATTGGGGTTGGGATTGGGCCAGTGAAAAAGATAAATATTTACATCCCAAATATGCACCGGTTAACCGGTATGCTGAAGATATCATCGGCTGTTTGAACAATTGGGTAGATGGCTGGGTAGACTGGAACATGGTATTGGATAAGCAGGGTGGTCCCAACTGGTTTAAGAACTGGTGTACCGCACCGGTTATTGTTGATCCCGAAAAAGATGAAGTTTATTTTACACCCCTGTATTATACGATGGCGCATTTCAGCAAATTCATCAGGCCAGGCGCTGTGAAAATAGGTTGCAGTATTAGTGATAAAGAATTGTTGGCTACAGCCGTAAAAAATCCGGATGGTAAAATTGCATTAGTTCTTTTTAACCGCACAGCACAGGCAAAAACTATCGCTATACAAATGAACAACAAAACGAAAAATATTTCTATCAGTGCAAAAGCGTTGCAAACAGTCATTATAAAACCTTAAAACCAAACTAAATGTGTAACTCAAAATTCATTCAATATGTCAAATAATTCAGGCCAGGTAAACATGGTTCCAATGAGGGAAAAAATAGCTTTTGGATTGGGTATGCTGGCCAACCAGATGTTTCCGGCAGCTTTAGGTATTTTTATGGTGGTGCTGGTTGAAAATTTAGGTATGCCTACCTGGATGTGGGGCATTTTATTTTTTCTGCCCAGGATATTTGACGCTTTCTTTGATCCTATCATGGGTTTCATTTCAGATAATACTAAATCTGTTTGGGGAAGACGAAGACAATATGTGTTTATAGGAGCGTTGGTTATGGGAATTTCTTTTGTGATCATGTGGCAGTTATACAGAGAGAATAGCGTAAACTATAATTTCATTTTCTTTCTTATAGTTTCAACTGTGTTTTATTTTGGGTTATCCATCTTTAGTGTTCCTTATGTAGCAATGGGGTATGAGATGAGTGATGATTTTCATGAGCGCACACAGATCATGGCCATATCACAATGGATCGGGCAATGGGCCTGGGTAATTGCACCCTGGTTTTGGGTGGTGATGTACGACCCCAAATGGTTTCCCAATGCAGATACGGCCACCAGAACACTGGCGGTCTGGGTTGGTTTATCGTGTATGATCCTGGCCATGATGCCAGCTATTTTTATTAAAAGTAAGTCTACTAAACATGACCATAATTTAAAGCCATTAACTTATAAAACTATTGGAGGCAGTTTTAAGGAAATTCTCATCAGTTTCAAAGAGGCTTTTTCTAATAAGCCCTTCAGAAAACTTTGTATTGCTACGTTTTTAATTTTTAATGCATTTAACACCGTTGCCGGTTTTACTTTTTTTATTGTTGTTTATTATCTTTTTAACGGCAGTACAGCAGATGCAGGTATCTGGCCTACGCTTTTTGGATGTATAGGTGCATTAGCCACTACTTTTATGGTTATACCCACAGTGGCCTGGATATCTAAAAAAATGGAGAAAAAGAGAGCCTTTTTAATTTGCCAGGGCATTTCTATTTTCGGATATATATTGCTTTGGTTTCTCTTCATTCCCGGCAAACCCTATATGTTTTTGTTTGCTTTACCTTTCTTCTCCTTTGGCATCGGCAGTCTGTTTACGTTGATGATGTCGATGACAGCCGATGTTTGCGATATGGATGAGTTAGAATCCGGCAAAAGAAGAGAAGGTATTTTTGGTGCCATTTACTGGTGGATGGTAAAGTTTGGTTTTGCTATTGCAGGATTATTAACAGGTGTTATCATGTCGGTAGTAGGTTTTAAAGCTGGTGCAGAAACTCAGGCTGAGGGTGCTGTTACAGGTTTAAGGCTTTTCTTCTCCGGCATCCCGATCTTAGGTACTTTAATAGCCATGTGGGTTATGCAGAATTATGATTTATCTGAAGCGAAAGCAAGGGCCATCAAAAAAGAACTGGATGCAAGAAAAGCTCCTCTTAAAAAACAATCCTCATCCTATCTTTCCGGGAAACTACTTTCTTTAGAGAAAAACGGATTTAACGTAAACGCCATAACCGGTTTGGATGTAAGTTTAAAAACGGAAAATGAAATCAGTGCTCATTATGCAGCCATTTTAAATGAGGGTATGCATGGTTTATGTTTTAGCCCTTATGTAGAAGGACAGGAAACCGGGGATATTTTAACTGCCGGTCAAATTCGCAGAAGGCTGGATGTAATTGCACCGCATACAAAATGGATCAGATCTTTTTCCTGTACCGAAGGAAATGAACTGATACCGGAAATGGCTCATCAAAAAGGATTAAAAACCTTGGTTGGTGCATGGATCAGTGATGATAGAGCCAGAAATGAAAAGGAAATTGAATCGCTGATCAGTTTGGCCAAAGCGGGTTTGGTAGATATGGCTGCTATTGGAAATGAAGTGTTGCATCGGGAAGAAATTTCGGAGCAGGAGTTATTGGCATATATCAAAAGAGTAAGAAAAGCATTGCCGGATACAATTCCTGTGGGCTATGTAGATGCCTATTACCAGTTTCTTGACAGGCCTGCTTTAATAGATGCATGCGATGTGATTTTGGTAAACTGTTATCCTTTCTGGGAAGGAGCAGAAAATACCTATGCACTGTCTTATCTAAACAGGATGATGGAAATAACGCAGCAGGCAGCCAAAGGTAAAAAAGTGATCATTACAGAAACCGGGTGGCCGGGTATAGGTGAAAATGTGGAAGCTGCGGTACCATCCCAATTAAATGCCATGAAATATTTTGTTGCTGTTCAGGATTGGGCAAAAAGTAAAAACACAGAACTGTTTTACTTTTCATCATTTGATGAATCCTGGAAAACAAAACAGGAAGGAAAAGTAGGAGCAGGATGGGGTATATGGGACAAAAACGATCAATTGAAAATTAATAAATAATAAAGCTATGTCATTCAGAAAAGAACATGTCTATTCCTTAAAGCCGGATACAGGCAGCAGCTATGTAGCGGGCGAATCAGAAGAAGTATTAAATAATTTATTTGCTGAAATACTGCAAAACGGCGTACATGGGTTTTGCTTCAGTTTGTATGGCGAAGGGCAAAAGCCAGGTGATATTATTTCTGAAGAGCAGGTGCGCCACCGTATGGAAATACTGAAGCCACATACAAAATGGATACGTTCTTTTTCATGCACAGAAGGGAATGAGTTAATACCCAAAGTGGCTAAGGAATTGGGAATAAAAACACTTGTAGGAGCCTGGCTTGGCAATGACACGGAAATAAACCAGCGTGAAATTGAAGGATTGATTAAACTGGCAAAAGAAGGCTTGGTTGATATTGCTGCGGTAGGCAATGAAGTGATGTACCGAAATGATTTAACGGAAGATGAGTTACTATATTTTATACAGCATGTAAAAGCAGAAATTCCCAATGTACCCGTTGGTTATGTAGATGCATACTACGAGTTTAGTCATCGGCCACGCATTACCGAGGCCTGTGATGTTATATTATCTAACTGCTACCCGTTTTGGGAAGGCTGCCCGGCTGAATATTCACTGGATTATATGCAGCAAATGTATAACCAGGCAAAAGACGCCGGTAATGGCAAGCAGGTTATTATTACCGAAACAGGCTGGCCCAGCCAGGGTGAAAACCTGAAAAGTGCTGTACCCGGTGAAAAGAGCGCAAAAGACTATTTCATCAATACCCAGTTGTGGTCGGCCAATGAAAATATTCCTGTATTCTATTTTTCTTCCTTTGATGAATCATGGAAAGTTGGGGCAGAAGGTACGGTTGGTGCTTACTGGGGTATTTGGGATAAAAATGAAAAACTGAAATTCTGATATGGACTTTTTTAAAAGGTTTGGGTTGCAGCCCGCAAATGCAATTTGCTATTCAGGTTTCAGGGATGGGCAACAACCGGGAGGCCTATACCCCTCTTATGAAGAAGTGAAGGAGGATTTACTGATTCTTCAAAAAAACTGGAATTACCTGCGCTTATATGATTGCGATGAACATGCTGAAACCGTAATACAGGTTATTCAAAAGGAACACCTCGATTTTAAGATCATGTTGGGTGCCTACATTGAAGCAGAGATGAACAACTTTGGTTGTCCATGGGGTGGGGCAGTATATACTGAAGAACAATTAGCAATAAACCTAAAAAAAAACGACGAAAAGATTCAACAGCTCATTGATTGGGCCAATCAATTTCCCGACATCATTTTTTCACTTTCAGTGGGTAATGAAGCATGCGTAGACTGGACGGATCATTATGTACCTGTTCAACGGGTATTGGAATTTACCCGAAAGGTGAAAAAACTGGCTAAACAACCTGTTACCTTTTGTGAAAACTATGTGCCCTGGCTCAGTAAGTTAAAGCCCCTGGCAGCCGAGGTAGATTTTATTTCTATTCATACTTACCCGGTGTGGGAATACAAACATATACATGAAGCTATAGAATATACCCGTGAAAATTATGAAGCCGTTTTAGCTTTTTATCCTGATAAACCGGTCGTGATCACTGAAGCAGGCTGGGCTACCAATTCAAATGGGAGGGGAATACATCCCGAACATGTAAATGAGGGAAATCAAAAAATGTACTACGAAGATTTAATGAACTGGGCAGAAAAAAACAAGATACTGGTTTTCTTTTTTGAAGCCTTTGATGAATCCTGGAAAGGTTCAGCAGATCCTGATGAACCGGAAAAACATTGGGGATTATTCAAAATAGACAGAACGCCGAAATTATTGATGAAACAGCATTATAGGTTAGGTGCAATGTAAATAACTGCTATTATATCAGAATTATTATTACCTTTCTTATGAGAAATATTACCTTTTAATCATTTTTTTTTAATCTTATAAACTATGGCCATGGGTGGCATATCTGGCGGAGCAGTTCATCCGGAATTTACAACAGCAACAGCAACAGCAACCAGGGAAATTGACTATGTAAGAGTTTACCAATTCTAAAAGGAAGTATTGATTACTAAATGAGTTTCACAGGCAGTTGGTTTTCTCATATAGCAATCGATATTATGCGGATCGTATTCACTTATCCAGGCAGATGCCTCGGTTTTTTTATTAAAAAATTTATCAGGCTAAATAACTTGTAATGATTCAAATTACTAATAAAACAATAAAATATACGGCAACCGTTTTATTAATTGTTTTTCATTTATTGGTTCATGCACAAACCGGTATAAATAAAGCATCAATAGAAGATAAGGTATTTGCCCTGCTGCAAAAGATGACATTGGAAGAAAAAATAGGGCAGATGAACCAGTACAATGGATTTTGGGAAGCAACAGGTCCTCTAGCCAATGAAGAGGAAGCAAAATGGAAAAATGAACATTTTCGGAAAGGAATAGTAGGCGCAGTATTAAATGTAAAAGGTACAGCTAATGTGCGCAAATTGCAGGAGATCGCAGTGAATGAAACAAGGCTTGGTATTCCATTATTATTTGGATATGATGTGATTCACGGTCATAAAACACTTTTCCCCATTCCATTAGGTGAAGCAGCCAGCTGGGATTTAAAAGCTATTGAACAATCGGCAAGGATCGCAGCCATTGAAGCATCTGCTGTGGGTATAAACTGGACATTTGCACCCATGGTTGATATTACGAGGGATGCCCGCTGGGGAAGGGTCATGGAGGGATCAGGAGAAGACCCTTACCTGGGATCAAAAATCGGGGTAGCCAGGATCAAAGGTTTCCAGGGGGATGACTTATCGGCCAATAATACCATTGCGGCAACCGCCAAACATTTTGCAGGTTATGGATTTGCTGAAGCAGGGCGGGATTATAACACCGTTGATATCGGCACTTCAACATTATACAATATTATATTACCGCCGTTTAAAGCCGCGGTTGAAAATGATGTGAAAACAGTAATGAATTCATTTAACGTGTTAAACGGAATTCCTGCCACTGCCAATAAGTTTTTACAACGGGACATTTTAAAAGGTGCCTGGAAGTTTAAAGGATTTACAGTTTCTGACTGGGGCTCGGGATTAGAGATGATTGACCATGGTTTTGCAAAAGACCTGGAACAGGTAGCTGAACTTTCTGTAAAAGCAGGGTCAGACATGGATATGGAATCATATGCTTATGTTAAACATTTAAAAGGCCTGGTTGAAAAAGGTAAAGTGGATATAAAGGTTATTGATGATGCCGTAAAAAGAATTTTAAGGGTAAAGTTTGAGCTGGGATTATTTGATGATCCATACCGGTATTGTGATGCGAAAAGAGAAAAGGAATTGATTGGTCACCCTGATCATATAGCTGCAGCTTTGGACATGGCCAAAAAATCAATTGTACTTTTAAAGAACAGCAACAATCTTTTACCGCTTAATACATTTCAAAAGAAGATAGCTTTGATTGGAGCATTGGCAGATGATAAAAACAGCCCTTTAGGGAGTTGGCGTATTGGCTCTGATGACAGCAGTGCAGTATCCGTTTTAGAAGGGCTTAAAAAATATACCGGCAATCTTACTTATGCAAAAGGTGCTGATGTGGCTGTTGGCCCAACTAATTTTAAAAAGGAAGTGATTATTAACGAAACAGATGAAAGCGGGTTTGCATCGGCCATTCAACTGGCAAAAAATTCAGATGTGGTCATCATGGTATTGGGCGAAAATGGTTTTCAAACCGGCGAGGGGAGAAGCCGTACAAAGCTGGATCTGCCTGGTGTGCAGCAGCAATTGCTTGAAGAAGTTTATAAGGTGAATAAAAATATTATCCTTGTATTAATGAATGGACGGCCCTTGGCAATAACATGGGCCGATGAACATATTCCGGCAATAGTTGAAGCCTGGCAGCCGGGCACCCAATGCGGTAATGCAATAGCGCAGGTATTATTTGGCGATTATAATCCTGCTGGTAAATTACCCATGACCTTTCCAAGAAGTGTAGGGCAGGTGCCTATTTACTATAATTATTATAATACAGGCAGACCCGGCCCTAAGAGTGAAGTATTCTGGTCGCATTACATTGATGAAAGCAATAAACCCTTATATCCGTTTGGTTATGGGCTGAGTTACACTAAGTTTGAATACGCCAACTTAAAAATTGATAATTCAGATCAGTCTAAAATTAAAGTAACGGTAACTATAAAAAATATGGGCCGGGTAGCAGGAGAAGAAGTGGCTCAGCTTTATATTCATGATATAGTAGCCAGTACAGTTCGACCTGTTAAAGAATTGAAGGGGTTTAAAAAATTGAAACTTGAACCGGGGGAATCAGCAGTGGTTGAATTCATACTGACAGATGCTGAACTGGGTTTTTATAATAATTCCGGTGAATTTATTGTGGAGCCCGGAGAATTTGATGTAATGGTCGGAACAAATTCGCAAGAGGGGATATGGGGCAAGTTTACCAGGAAATGAAGCCATCGGCCACAAAGGAAGGTAATAGATCATTAATGATGTTGAATATAAAAACCCAATAGAGATATTGGGTTTTTTGGTTGGAAGCAGTTGTTATTAAAGCAGTATATCTATAATTGTATTATTCCACTTATAGTAGGCGAGTTAAGACATACACGGAAAAAATCGCAATAAGCGAATGCAAAGCGGCGATAGCCGTAACTACAGAAAACTAACAAAGCACATAACGCAATGTTATGTTAGGTAGGTTAGCCTGTGGGAAGGGAGATTGATTACATTTTTTTGAATCAATCTCATGTAGCGTGGCGGCTTGCGTGGAGTAGGGATGGCGCTGCGGTAAGAAAAAATAAAAAGCTCACGGAGTGGGAATTTGATAAAATTCCTTTCCTAAATTTACTATAAACTTGAAGGGTTCGCCTCGTTGATGGCTGTTAAAAGTGTGCACACGATTAACAGCTTAGGGGTGAGCTTTATCATTTTTTTCTATCAATGTCAGGATATCATTAGTATAGTCTAATATTATTTTAATCTTATCATTTATTATCTTATCAGTAAACTCAGTAAGAGAATGCAATACAACGATATTTTCAATCTTATTCTTTTTGGGTTTGAATTTCCAGTAACTTACTTGTTTATTACTATTAAATGAAGCAAGTGCCGATTCTCTGGTATCTAAAGGGTCATGAGCTAAAACATTTCTATCATGAATGATAGCCTGAAAATCATCATCTAATTTTTTATTCTTATCCCTAAACTCTCTATTAATTCTGTCAGCAATAATTTTAAATGTTTCGACTTTATTTCGGAATGTAATGTTAGGCTTGATAACAAGACTTATAAAATCATTAAATTTTTCATCATTCTTACCTGCGAAATATCCAGCTAAATATAATTCTATAACCCATTCGAATTCTGTCACAACCTCAAGATAATAACCTCTATTATCTCTTGAGGCTTGTTTTAGGTTATTCAAAATCGGATTATCCTTATTTTCCTGCATAAGCAAACATTTAACATCAATCTACGAATAGTTCTCCGCTCTGAGGTGGGAGGGCTTTATTTTTTCTGTATCGCAGTGTGGTGGCTAGTTGCACCTATTTAACATAAAATTTTCTTATATGGCGACAAATTCCAACATTCGCCTATTGCGATTTTTCCCGTTCATTGGGAGCAATGATATAGGCGGAAAAATCGCAATAGGCGAATGCAGGCGACGCTAGTCGCAACACTGAATCTGTTGGAGGCATATAAGAGATATTATGTCTTAAACAGGTTAGCCTGTGGGGAGGGAGAAAAGTTAGATTGCGAAGCGCAACTTTTCTCATGTAGCCTGGCGGCTTGCGGGGAGTGAAGAGGGCTGAAGCGGCTTTCTGATTTATTTTTCTTTAGCTGCGGAGCATCACTTTGATAAAAGTGAAGTAATTTCGAGTAAATAAAAAAGGCATGTGCCAACATGCCTCAAGGAATTTTGTGAAATCGTGGATATAAATCTACGATAAATGAACGACTTAAAAAAACGGGTTAACCGTTCTTACGCATTATCCATTGTAGCAGTAATCCTATCAGCGTTAAGATTACTGCAATTATTGATAGAATATCTCCACGGATAGCTCTCTTTTTTGTAGAATCATAATCATAAAGTCTTTTGCTTAATGCATCAACTTCGCCACGAAGTTTTTGCATTTCTAGGTTTTCTTTTACTTCCTGTTTTTCATTCTTCTCTTTTTCACGTTCTTGTACTGCATTTGCGAAATCAGAAAATTTACTATATGCCTCAAAGACTTTTATTCCCATATCATTAATTTTATAGGTAGGGTTGTAGCCATTTGAATCATTATAATCTACTAATCTGGTATCTTTTAATTTAACATCAAAAGCCCTTTCTTTGCCATTTTTTACAAATAGTTTCCTGTAGTCAAGCCAAATTGGGGAATGGGATTTAAGGAGAATTTTAAAGGCTACATCTAATCTTTCTGCGTCTGTTGAATTTTCATTCAGTCCATCATAATCATTATTTTCTCGGACAACATTCATTATATCAGCCATAAGCTAAGTTTTAACAAACATCAATCTACGAAACAATCTTCGCTCTAGGGTGGGATGGCAAAGAAAAATAAATCATGAAAGTTGCTGTGGTAAAGGATGTGAGCCTGTTTAACATAATATTAATTATAGGCAAAATGAGCAATAACTATTCCCTTGTTTTCCACCTTGTAGCTGTATGGCCACAAGGTTATTATTCGGGCATATCATTTGCCTACAGTGCCATTAGTACTACCCGTTCAAGCTTTTCCGTACCGATAGAAATCTCTTTCAGCAATATTTATTTTTTTAAAAGCCTTAGACTGCTATTAAACTGTTGCTGCATGATACTATGAGTAGCATGCAGGTTCGATGGTTTGATACCGATCTACCTTTGAAACCTATCCCCGGGTGCATTCTTGCCCTGGGGATTATTTTAATAGACCTACAAAGGCTACATTTGCGCAAATGCAAACAGATCATACAGCGGTTAAAAAAATTCTTTCAAGTTTAAATATTGAAGAACTCAACGAAATGCAAAATGCTTCGCTGGAAGCAAATGCAAAAAATGAAAATGTAATTTTACTGGCACCAACTGGTTCCGGCAAAACCCTCGCCTTCTTATTACCGGTCGTAAAATTATTGGATAAGGAAATTGATCAGCCCCAGGCTTTAATAATTGTACCCAGCCGTGAGCTGGCCATACAGATTGATGATGTGTTCAGAAAAATGCAAACCGGTTTTAAAGTAACGCTTTGTTACGGCGGCCACAAACGGGAAACTGAGGAAAATAATTTAAAGCAGGCACCGGCATTAATTATTGGTACAGCCGGACGCTTAGCCGACCATATTCGCCGGAATAATTTTTCCCTGGATAAAATATCTACGCTGGTGCTGGATGAATTTGATAAATCGCTGGAGCTTGGCTTTACCGAAGAAATGTCTTTCATCATCGGCTCTTTAAAAGGCATAACCAAAAGAATTCTTACCTCGGCCACCAATGCAGTGCCCATACCCGATTTTATAGGCCTCACCCAGACCGTAAAACTTAATTTTTTATCCGAAACAGAAAATACGCCAGGCATGCTGGCTATAAAAACTGTTTTCAGCGCCGATAAAGACAAAGTGCCAACACTCTTTAAACTCATCTGTTATTTGGGCAACCGCTCAACCGTTGTGTTCTGTAATCACCGGGAATCGGTTGAACGCACCAGCAATATGTTAACTGAACGTGGATTATTGAATGTTTTTTATCATGGAGGTATGGAGCAGCAGGAAAGAGACAGCGCCCTGTGCAAATTCCGTAACGGAACTTCCAATGTACTTGTTACAACTGATTTGGCTTCCCGTGGATTGGATATTCCAAACATCCGTTACATCATACATTTTCATTTACCAGCTACCGAAGATGTGTTTACGCACCGCAATGGCCGCACAGCCCGTATGGATGCCAGCGGCACCGCAATTTTAATTTTATCGGAAGAAGAAAAATTACCCGGTTACATTACTGAAGTGGAGAATATTGAACTGGAAGATGATTATCCATTGCCGGAAAAACCTAAATGGAGCACCCTGTTCATAGCTGCCGGAAAAAAAGATAAAGTAAATAAGATAGATATCGTTGGTTTCTTTTCTAAAAAAGGCGAATTAAAAAAAGAAGATATTGGCTTAATAGAAGTAAAAGATTTCTTTTCTTTTGTTGCGATCAAAAAAATTAAAGTTGGCGCTGTTTTGGAATTGATAAAGAATGAGAAGATAAAAAATAAAAAGGTGAAGATTGAGATAGCACGATAGAATCGCTGATGACGCAGATTTGAGCAGATTAACGCAGATACTGATCGTAAATGAATATCAATCATAAAAACGGATTCTTGTCATGCTGAAGCAGAGCCTGTCCCGATTATTTTGGGAAAGCATCTCATTTACTATAAACCTGGCTCTTAAAAAAAATGTCAGCCTGAGCTTGTCGAAGGCGGGTTGAATTAATGTATTACCGGCTTCGACAAACTCAGCCTGGCACTATACTAAGGACCGAGCCTGGTACGAACGGAATAATTAGTCTTCTTTTTTCAGCGTAATAATATCATCACTCAGCCTTTCCATTTCTAAAGGCAATGTACCATTGTATACTCCCCTTATTCTTCTGTGCTTATCTACCAGTATAAAATTTTCGGTGTGTAAAAATTCATTGCCTGTTTGATAATAACCAACCGTATCACCGGCATAGTATTCTTTCTTGGCCAGGCGGTATATATCATCCACATTGCCGGTAAGTAAATGCCATTTACCACTGATCACTCCCCTGTCATCTGCATATTTTTTCAAAACCGGCACACTATCCATTTGTGGGGTTACCGAATGAGAAAGAAAAATTACTTCATTGTCATTTTTAAATTTCTCCTGCAGAATTCCCATATTCGCAGTCATTTTGGGGCAAATGCTTCCACACTTTGTAAAGATGAAATCTGCCACATAAATTTTTCCCTCCACAATTTTTTCGGTAACCGTCTCGCCGTTTTGATTGGTAAAAGAAAATGCAGGGATGGTATGAATAGCTGAATAGGCAGGATCATTTTTTTCGATCCACTCGGGAGTAAAGTCGGGCTTATTAATAAAAGGAAGAGACAGCTCATTTACTTTGGTTTTGCTTTTGCAAGCAATCACCAGCATCAATATGATGAACAAACTATTTTTTAATGATTGAGTCATAAGGATTGATACATGTTTTTAAACCAAGCAGCCCGTATTTTTTTCCATTTCTTATTACGTAGTTGGCCCTTACTGTTCCATTATCCCACCAGAGTTTTTGGCTACCTTCTTCATGACCGTTCACATAATGAAAATCTTTACCCAGCAACCCTGATGCATACCATTCTTTAAATTCGCCACTATATTCATTGGCATAGGCAACAAAATACATTTTCTGTTTTCTATCGGGCCACCATGACCGGTGAACTCCTTCTTTCATTCCATTGATATAAAACCTTTCTTCGGCCAGTTGTTTATTGGGGTACCATTTCTTCTGACTCCCCTCCTCTACCCCGTTGAAATAAGATTGCAGCAAAGCCGTATCGCCGTTTTGATATAATAAATAGCGATAGCCTGTAAAAAAATGATCATCGTAGTAAACCGTATCCTGGTGATAAGTAAAACGATTATCTGTTGCTTTTATATAATTACCCGGAACTGTTTTAGCAATTTTGATATCTTTTTCACCTGAAAAAAAAACATCTTTCTTTTTACCGGCACATGATGCCATAAAAAGAAAGATGAAATAGATTAGTGCTTGTCTTATCATTGAGATTAATGAACTACTGAGTCACTGTACCTGCTGTACCCCAAAAGCCGTTTCCATTTAAATAAGGAGCTGCAGTTGAAAAATGATAATGATAGATACCTGCAGGCCAGTCAACCGTAGCATGTGTATGACCATGATATACATCCAGGCCTGCCGGGGCACTGCCACCAACTTCTTCAGGCCCGTACACAGGGAAGCCATCCAGTAAAAAACCCATCAGGGCAGATTTGCTTGCTTTTACTTCGGTTAAATATTTAGGCTCCACATGATAGTGATACATGCCTGTCATTTGCGGATGTCCCCACCACTGGTCAAAGCTTGCAATCTCACCCGTTAAGGGAGAACCTCCTGCAGCATATTGATTAAACAAAGGCACACCATTTAATGCAACGCCCATTACACCCATTGGCGTGCTTGCATGTGTTCCGGCTGCAACAGGATTAACAGGTATCTTAAGTGTTATGTTCTGCGTAGAAATACTATTGGGGTTTTGTGCAAATGTATATCCACCAAAAGTAGTGCCGCTGAAATTTTCATGTAATGGATTGGCTGCAGGATAGTATGCACTTTTATGATCAGGTAATGCATTACATTTTATAGTTACCCAGGTGCCATCAAAAGTTATACTGGTTGCGCCATAAATTTTATTATACACAGCAGGTAAAGTAGTACCACCTCCTGAAGAATTTACAGTTAAAGAAATACTACATGATTGTCCGCCAAAACTTATAGAAAAAACAGCTGTTCCGGCAGCAGCGGGTGTTCCTGTTACACTGTAGGATAAATTGCCAGTACCATTTGCCAATGTACCGGCCTGTAATGTTGCAGTTAAACCAGTAACACCAGTGGATGAAATAGCAATACCGGCAGTATAGGCCGCTGCATTACCTCCGCTGTAAGGAACCGTTCCGGTAGCCGAATAAGCAGTCCCGGCTGTTGCTGCTGCAGAAAATGAGACACTGGCGCATGACAAAACTGAAATGCTTGCAGCGCCAGTTCCTCCTACACCGGTACCTGCGCCAGTTTTTGAGCAACCAAAATTTATTGCAAGGATCACCACAGTTGCTATGCTAAAAAGATATTTCTTCATGAGTTGGTATTTTATTCTTTTAGATGTCATTTATTATAAAAGCCTTCGGGTGATAATTAAATTTTTTCTTGTGAATTAAAATGGGCTGCTCCATTTTTTATCTGTATAAACATTTGTACCCGATAAAGTTTTTAAAAATGCAATGAGCCCGTTAATTTCCTGTGCTGTAAAATTTAAATGCTGCCCAAAATCATTGGGTCTAAGTTTAGGATCAAGATTGGTATTGCCTGGCGCAATATTAATAGTGCCATAATGCCCTATCGCATTTTGTAGTGTTGCCAGGTTTCCCGTATGCATTAATGGGCCATTCTCTACCCCAGCATTATTTGTAATATCCCGCAGACTTGGCGCTCTTGTAACAGTTATATCAATTCCAACCCCGGATATCTTACCGATAATACCATTGTTGCCTGAATTAGGTGCAATGTCAAATTCAGGAGCATTGTGACAGCCATTGCAGCCTGCACCGCCGCCGATCCTGTTGCCGGTTGCATCAAAAACAGGCGCTCCTATGAAAACCTGTTTACCCATATTTTCCTGTGCTGTAAAATTGGGGAATGGCTGGCCATCGTTTGCAACCATTGCCCTGCCTGCATCGTATTTAGCGTCGAAAGATTGAATACTTCTTACAAATTGTGCCAGGCATTCCTGCATACGGGCTTCTGTTACCGTAATATCGCCATACACAAATTTAAAAAGTTCGTTGTAGTATTTTATGGCCTGTAGTTTTACCAACAGGTCAGCAAGTCCCGGCCTTCCACTTTGCCCGCTAAAACCCATCTCGGCATGGTCCTGTATTGGCTTGGTAGTTTGTATTTCTAAAGTTGCCGCTCTCTCATCCCAAAAAAATTTTTGCTCTACAGCAAAACGGGCATTAACTAATCGCATGGAATGCCTTGCTGTTAAACCACCGGCAACACCATTGCTGGCTATCACATTATCGCTGAATGCAAATTGTTGTTTATGGCAACTGCCACACGAGATACTGTTATCAATGCTCAGGTTCTTGTCATAAAACAAAACCCTTCCTAAAGTGGCTTTGGCATTTGTAATGGGATTGCCACCGGTATTTTCTTTTATAATATAATTTGGCTTGGCCTGGTTGGCATAGTTAGCCAGGTTGTTTGGATCGATGTTGGTTCCAAATGTTGCTTTAATGGCTGCAAAGGGATCAACTGTTGGAGTCGTTGTTACGGGAGTTACTGTTTCAGATTTAGAACAAAATTGGAATGCAATTACAATAACGGCTAATACTGTAATAATGGTTATCTTTTTTTGTTGCATATGTTGGTTATGTTGTTTTACAGCGTATTTTTTCTTTGTCATGCTGAGGTACGAAGCATCTCACCATGAATTAATGAGCTTTACGTTTTACTGAGATGCTTCGTACCTCAGCATGACAAGAATCCGTTTTCATAATTGATTTACAATTTTAGTTGCCCGGAGGAGGAGGCGGCGGCCCTTCACCCGGCCTCATTTCCGGCGGTGGCCCCTGGCGCTTAGGTGGAGCCATCCGGTGCAATGCATCCTGTATTATTTCATCAAATCTTTTCTGTTGCCCGGCATTACATATAGCTCTCAGTTTTTGAAAATGCCTGAAAGTATATTCATCTAATTTTTGATCTGCTTCAACTGCCCTGCGGCTGAAAATATTTATCATCGAATCCGAAACATTGGGTTGTTGTAACAATCCAAAGAAATCATCTTTTGCTTTGCGGATACTATCTTGTATTTCTTTTTGGCCTGCCTGGTGCTCATCCCTTAATTTTTTATACGCTTCCTGTTGTGCTGAATCTAATTTTAATTCATGGGTAAGAAATTCAAAGACCTGCCCGCCCGGTTGCGGTGGCCTCATTTCTCCCCTGTCCTTACTTTTATTTGTCCACAATAAAGCCAGCGTTACAATATTGGCTGTCAGCAACAGTAATGTAACGACAGAAAGCCAGCGATTATTGGTAGAATTATTCATGCGATAAAAATTTATTCGTAAACAGATTCTGTGTTCATATTATAAGCTGTTGCAAAACTTTCAATGGTAGCCTGGCTACCAGGTTGGGTTGCTGTATTTTGTTTGGGCACCTTACCAATTTCAAACAATGAAAAAACATTTATGATCAAAAAAATAGAAAGTGCTGTTGCAATAAATGCAGGACGAAGCAGGAAAGAAGGCTTCTTAGCCGGCTCCATTTCCCGTTGCATTTTACCTTTTAACCGGGTATAGAAAAAATCAGGGGCCGTGGCTTTTTGCAGGCTGTCAAGGCTCCCTATTACCCGTTCTGTTTTGTTATTTGACAAGTTATTTTTCATCAGTAAAATTTACCCGTTAGTAGTTTAGATGCCGTTTTTTGTAAAAACCTTCGCTAAGGCGGTAATTCATTTATTTTTTTCCGGAGGTTCTGTTTGGCCCGCTGCAGCAGGGAGTCAACAGCTGATTCTGAAGTTTTTAAAATATCAGCTATTTCCCTATAGCTTAACTCTTCCACCTTGTTTAGTATAAATGCGGTGCGTTGGTTTTCGGGCAGTTGGTCAACCATTTTAAAAAGCAGGGCGGCATCTTCTTTCTTTTCATGTTGCACACCGGGGTGGTTGAAGTCTTCGGGTTCATGTAAAGGCCTGTTATCATCTCCAAACAGGTTGCTTAAGAACCCAAAACGCTTTTTTCTTTTTTTGCTGCGAAGCTGATCGAGTGATTTGGTGACCGTGATCCTGTATATCCAGGTAGATAAAAGTGAATCGCCTTTAAACTGCTGAATGGAACGGTAAACCTGGATGAAAACTTCCTGTGCAATATCTTCAGCTTCGGTATGATGCTGCAATAAACCGAGGGCCGTATTAAATACCTTATCCTGAAACCGGGTTACCAATTCCTTAAATGCAGGTTCCTCCCCGTTGCGGAGGCCGGAAAGTAGTTCCTCTTCTGTCAAGGGCGATACCGGTTTATGGTTAGACGTTACAAATTACAAAAACCCCCGGTAAGCGTTCAATTAATTATAAAGGAGGAAAGGGCTGATCTTTTCTTTCCATTCAGTTTCCAATTCGCCTGATATGTTATCTCCTGCTTTTAATTTTGAAAAACTGTTTTCAATGCCCAATAATTTATCTAAATGTTTTTCTCCTGATGGATTAGCTACAGTTTTATACAATCTTTCTTTACACTGTTCAGGAAATAAAAAAAGCAATTGCTGAATTATTGCAATACCCGTTTGTACCGGGCGAAAACTATTTTCATCAGTGATCAAAACTGATAGACCAGTACAACTTTCTCCAGCATACAAGCTATCGGTTGGGCTGTATTGAATTTCTGAAAAAGTAACCCCCGGTAAATTCAGTTTGTCAATCAATAAAGATGCATTTATCCACGGGGCGCCGAAAACAGTAAAGGGTTTATTGGTACCCCTGCCCTCATTTATATTTATACCTTCAAATAACCCTGTGCCCGGGTAACATAATGCGGTTTCAACCGATGTAATGGCTGGTGATGTAGGGATGAAAGAAAAATTATTTTCTGAAGTTGATTGATCCCTGTCCCAGCCAGTCAGGCGGATAACAGTTAGATCAATATCCATTTTTCTTGTAACTGAAAAATAAGTTGCCAGTTCGCCTAATGTGCAGCAATGCCTGATGGGGATACTCCATCTGCCGATAAATGAAGCGCAATTTTTTTCATCCAATAGCGGCCCCTCAGCTTTTTTTATATTTCCACCTGTTGGATTTAACCTGTCAAGAATTACCAGTGGCTTATTATACAGGGCGCAGGCTTCCATCACATAGGTCATCGTCCATAAATAAGTGTAAAAACGGCAACCCACATCAGGTATGTCGAATAACAGCGTATCAATATCAGCCATGTCTTCAGCAGTGGGCATTAAATGATCGCCATATAAACTAATAACAGGCAAATTTGTAAGAGGGTCAATATTGTTGCTTTGGTAGATACCATCTGCACCTTTAACTGCAAGCCCATGTTCGGGTGAAAATAATTTGACGATGTTGAAGCCTTTTTTAAGAAGAGCCAGTCTCCCTTGTTCTTTACCAGAAGTAAGGGCAGCATTATTTGTTACCATGGCAATACGTGCATGATTAAACCTGTTTTCAGCTAATAGCAAACGATCAATACCAAAAATTGTTTTTTGCATGTCAATTCCCTAATTAAGTATTCCGGCCTGCTCATGGTCATCATACTTGTTTCTCATATTCAGCAATTCCAGTTTCATTTGCTCCAGTATTTTTTGATGTGCAGCTGAGTTAATAAGATTCTTTTGTTCCTGCGGATCCGTTTTCAGGTCATATAATTCCCATTCATTTACTGGATAGAAATAGATCAGCTTATATCTTTCTCCTCTTACGCCGAGGTGTTGTAACACGGTATGGTCGGCCTGGTATTCATAAAAATGATAGTAAAGGTTATGCCTTGGTATGATCTTTTGTTTACCGGTAATGGTTGATACCAGGCTCAGGCCCTGCATAAAATCAGGAACTTTAATTCCGGCTGCATCCAGTATCGTAGGCGCATAGTCAATGGTCTGCACCATATTTGTATTTACCGTTCCGGGTTTAATATGGCCGGGCCAGCGCATCAATAATGGAGACTGCATGGATACATCATACATCCATCGTTTATCAAACCAGCCGTTTTCGCCCAGGAACATTCCCTGGTCGCTTGTATATACAAGCAAAGTATTTTTAGTAAGATCGTTTTTATCTAAGTAGTCTAATAGTCTTCCGATATTCTCATCAACAGATGCCACCGTGGCCATATAATCCTGCATATACCATTGATATTTATATTTCAACAGTTCCTTTCCTTTTGGTTTTAACTGCTGCAATAACTTTCCTCTTTCTTCATATATTTTTTTAATGCTTCTTCGGTCGGGTTCAGGTATGCGGTTGAAGATGGCATTGTAATAAACAATATCAGCAGAGTCTGGTTTTAGTTCAGGTATATCCATTAAAAATTCAGGATCAACTTTCAGGTCACTACATAGCTTCATGTCGTGCAATATGCTCATCGTTTGCAAATGCCATGCTGTACCATGCCCGGCAGTATCTATATATAAAGTGGGCGGTTCAGGAAAAGTTTTGTTATGAAACTGCTGAATATATTTAAGCGGGGCAAAAAAATACCGGTGTGGCGCTTTATGGTGCAGGTGCAATAAAAAAGGTTTACTCATATCCCGGTTATCAAGCCATTTAATCGCTTCGTCAGTAATTACATCCGTACCATAACCATGATAAGTGGTTGTATCACCCTTCATGGAAATGAGCCTTGGTTCAAAATAAAGGCCCTGCCCCGGTAAAATTTTCCAATAATCAAAACCGGTGGGATAAGACTGTAAATGCCATTTACCAACTATCGCTGTTTGATAGCCGCCCTGCTGCATCAGTTTGGGCATGGTGACCCTTGAGGAATCAAACCTGGTCCTATTATCTCTCATCCCGTTCTTATGAGAGAATTGTCCTGTTAAAAGAATAGCCCGTACAGGGCCACAAATAGAATTACTTACAAAACTCCGGGTAAATAATACGCCCTCTTTTGCAATACGGTCAATATTGGGCGTGCTAATAAATTTTTTATTGTAGGCACTGATGGCATCTGCATCATGGTCGTCGCTCATGATGTATATTATATTAGGCCTTTGCTGTCCAAGGCAGGTAGAAGAAAAAATTAAGCATAAAATAAGCAGTCGCATAAGTAAATTTATTGCGACAAGGTACAAAATTTGACAGCTAATATTGGTACAGTATTTCTTTTTACATTTATACGGTGAACTTCGACAGGTTACATAAACACTTACAGGCAAATGCTTCTTTCAGTAATGAGGATTTGGACAATCTTATTTCCTTTATTGAACCTTTTATATTAAAAAAGAAAAAACATCTTTTCAGGCAGGGAGAGATCGACAGGTATGTTGGGTTCGTGAATAAAGGCTGTCTTCGCTATTATTATAGTGATGAAAAAGGTATTGATCATATCCTTTATTTTGCTAAGGAAGAATGGTGGATTGGCGACCTGAACAGTTTTTATATGAATGAACCCACTTCCAATAACCTGCAGGCACTTGAAGACTGCGAACTTTTTTTATTCAGCCTTACTTCTTTTGAAGGAGCCAGGAAACTGATCCCGGCATTTGATGAGATCGTTACTGCCAAACACCGCAAGGCCTATGCGGCTGCTCAACAGCAAAGTCTTGAATCGAGGGCATCTACTGCTGAAGAGAAATATAAAAAAATGCTGGTCACTTCTCCGGATATCTTTCAGCGTGTGCCTCAACATTATATTGCTTCCTACATGGGTATTACCCCCGAATCATTAAGCCGCATCCGTAAAAAAATATCCCTTCACTGATTTTCTTAACATAGATCAACGTTTTCCGGCTTGCCGAACCGGTATTTTTGTTCCATAACTTTTAAAAATAAATTTTTATGGAAGCAATTACTTTATCAAAAGCATCTGTTATTGATTCAAGAGAAGGAAAAAAAATGAATGTGGTGGGGCATGAAGCTACAATTAAACTGGGCAGCAAACAAGCCAACGGCAATTATGTATTTGAAGTGGTTTCACCCGCAGGCATGGGAATACCACCGCATATACATCAGCACGAAGATGAAGTGATTTACGTATTAAGCGGCCAGTTCGATATTTTTTTAGATGGAAAAATATCCAAAGCCTCGGCCGGCGACTGGCTCAGCTTCATGAGAGGTACCGCACATGGGTTTACCAACACGGGCTCACTTCCTGGCAAGACATTATGGTTTGTATCGCCGGGAAAGAATTTTGAATCTTTCTTTGATAAGTTAGGATCCCTGCCTGCAGGTGAACCTGATATGGATAAACTTGCAGGGCTTTTTGCAGAATATGGATTGCCTTTACTTCCGATGTAAATACCTGGTGCCCCTACCGATCCAGGCGGGGCATCTTTTATAGCCTGGCTTCAATCACTGACAATTGAGTTCTGTTGATCACTGGTACTGTAATATTTTAACCCCTGTCCAGTTGGATGAGAAAGGAATTGCAGAACAGATATATGTGAGATAAATATTGTTATTGTAAATGGAAACGCCCCATGTGCCAATAGCATTGTTTACACCACCATACTCATACCTGAATACAGGACTTACCGGGTTTGAAACATCAACCACCTGCAGGTCACTTTTTCCGGAAGAAATAAAAACCAGTTTTTTTGTTGCATCAAATGCTATTTCATTGGCATGGCCATTACTGCTGAACCAGTTCAGCGGGTTCGTTTGACAGGTCCATGGGTTCCACCAGCTGCTGAGTTTTATATTAGAGGTATCGCTTACATTCAATATTTCCAATCCGCAATAATCTACAGCAGCATAAATATAAGAGCCATTAAGCACCAGGTTATTATAGGCTCTTGGTTTGCCATTCATATCCGGGTTAGAATATTTACCCGTTTGTCTTGGATTCAATTTATCAACGGCATTAATGATCCGTAAACCACCTGCATCGTAACAGAGGTATACAATATCATTCTTAACCACCATTCCTCTTGCATTATATTTATTTGGGTCAGGATTGGCATCAGGAAAATTTATCGAAGGAATAAATGTTGATTTTAGGACAGCCAATGTCTTATCAGTAATATCAAATATCATCAGTCCATTTTTCATTGCGCCGAGGTATGCATAATTGCCTTCGGTTTCTATAATGCCTGTACCGCCTGTGAGTGAAGTGTTGCTCCAATAACTTTTGACTGAAGCAGCAGCCGGGTTTGTCACATCAATAATTGCAAAGCCGGGGCTTTGTATTGCTGTGCCGAAGTGATTACCCAATGCCAGGTATAAATAGTTGCCATTCTGGCTAAGGTTCATTACATGTAAGGAACCGAAGTTTGTTATGGCAATGGTTTTTACCAATGATGGAGTTCCGCTGATATCAAATATTTTGAGCCCGCCTTCTTTTGCAGCAACATAAAGGTATGGCCTGTTTAGATTATCATGTTTTGAAGTAAGGAACATTTCGGCACAGGTAGAAGGCAGATCGTATTTAAATGTTACCGTAAAATTTCCGCTGCCGCCTCCACCGCTATCATCATTTTTCTGGCAGGAAGAAAAAATTACAGTTAAACCAATGAGTAAAATAAAAACAGGAATGCTTTTATAAACAGGCATAGTTGGTTGTTTTGTGTTGGTAGAACGTATTATTACCTGGCAATTGCACATAATAAACGTTAAAGAATTCAGAATATTGGATAGTTACCTATTGAAAAGACTGTATGAACTTCTTTACAAGTCCATCAAATTCACCGGCACTGTTAAATAAAAAAGAATGTTGTATGGGCAGTACATAAACGGGGTGATCTTTTAATTCGCTTTCAAATTTAATAAGACGTACCGCATCTTTTTCTGTGGTAAGAATAAATTTTTTATCTGCTTTTATTTTTTCAAACTGCTGCTTTATGTCCTGCAGATCATCACTGTTAAAGATATGATGGTCGGGATAGCGCAGCATATCATACGTATGCACCCTGTTTGTAAGATGCTCCTTAAGTGGACCGGGATTGGCAATCCCACATACCAACAGTACGGCATGATCATGAGTGATGGTTATTTCTTCCTTACTAAAAAGATGGTAAGGATTATCATACACAATGGTTGTAAAATAAACCGCCTGGTTGGCAGCAGGTTTAATTTCTTCAATGGTCTTATTTTTTTCAGCTTCAGATAGATCCGCTTTGCATTTTGTTACAATAACAATATCCGCTCTTTTGCTGCTGCTTCTTACATCACGAAGGTCGCCGGCTGGCAGCATCAGGTCACGGGTATATAAATTTGAGTGGTCGGTAAGTATGATATTAAGCCCGGCTCTTACTGACCGGTGCTGAAAAGCATCATCTAAAATGATCACCTGTGTCCCTGGCCTTTCATGCAGCAGCTGTGGTATGGCCACCAAACGTTCTTCACCAACAGCAACCACCACATCCGGGAACTTTTGGTGAAACTGCATCGGCTCATCTCCTATCTCAAGTGCTGTTGTATTTTCATTGGCAATGGCAAAGCCGCTTGTTTTTCTTTTATATCCCCTGCTTAGTGTTGCAGTTCTGTAGTTATTTTTTAAAAGCCTTGCCAGGTATTCCGTCATGGGAGTTTTGCCGGTGCCGCCCGTTGCCAGGTTACCCACACAAATGATCGGGAAATTAAAGGAAGAAGATTTGAGAATATTTTTATCATACAGCCGGTTACGCAACCATACAACGGCTCCATAAACCAGGGAGAAGGGAAATAAAAGGTATCTGAAGCTTCGGAGCAAAATGTTATCTGTTAATTAGTTAATCCGTTAATTGGTATAATGCCAGTGCCTTTTGTCTATTGCTTATTGCTCATTGCTGTTCACAAAGATAGAAAAGATAGTACTGCCGTAGTTTCGTTCTGTTTTATACTTTGGGAATTTTTTATAATCATTTCTTGGTGTATGCTCCAGTACAAACCAACCACCGGGCTTTAAAATATTTTTCTCAAAAACTTTTACCGGCAGTTCATCAATGGTTGCCAGGGCATAAGGTGGTCCTGCAAAAATAAAATCATATTGCCCGGCTGTTGTTTCTATAAAACGAAAGACATCCGACTTAATCACAGTAAAGTTTTCAAATTCCAATGCTGCAGCAGTCTTCTTAATAAAATCATACATTTTGTTATCCTTCTCTACAATGGTAATATCGGGTGCCCCCCTGCTGGCCAGTTCGTAACTGATACAGCCTGTACCACCAAAAAGATCCAATACTTTCAATTCATCTATCTCCAGGTTATTCTGCAAAATATTGAAAAGCCCTTCTTTGGCAATGTCAGTTGTTGGCCTTGTGTAAGGCATTTTAGCAGGCGGATTAATTCTTCTGCCACTATGTATGCCACTGATTATACGCATAAGGCCAATGCAAATAAATGACTGAAAAAATGAGGCGGATGGTCTTTTATTTCTTCAGCATAGGTATAATCGACGGGAAGCCAGTCAAATTCAATATGTAAAAAATATTTGTAAATGGCTGCATACAGGTTTGACTTTTCATCTATCATGCCGCTGATATGCAGCATGACCTTGTTTGGCTGAATATCAAAACTCTTACAAACATTCAGTAAATGAAAGGCAGTATCTTCAGGGTTGCTGAATGCAAAATTCTGTACTACCTGCAGCCGACCCTCTTTACACAACATCAGGGTAAGGCTGTTTGTATAAAACACAACAAAAAGTTCATCCTCTCCATTATTCATTTCCCTGTTCACCAATAATGAATACTGGTGTGTTTGTGTTGCATACGGAAACTTTGCTTCTACACATTCACGAACTGTTTCCGGTATCCTGTAAATATTATGCAGGTTGTGTTTATATAAAAAATCGCTTTTTATAACTCCTTTTTGAGCATCACCATAAACAAGATCCAGCATTTCATTATTACTGTTACCATTAACCAGGTTGGGAGGTACTAAAATACTTTCGGGGTACGACCAGATGATATGTGTTTTTGCAAAAGGCTTTTGCAGCAGGTCATCGAATTGTAATATTTCTTTTACTTTTTCAGTCACCTGCAATTCATTCAGCTGGCTGGAAAAAGAATAAGTTACCACCGCCTGGAAACTATTGCCTGTGTTCAGTACAACAAAAGAAATGCCCATTGGGCCTGCTTCTATAAATAATTGGGCAGCATCAGTATAAATTCCTGCGGTTTGTATGTTGAAAGATGGATTCACATGTTGACTTTGGGGAGGCAAAATAAGATAATTTTGCTGACTTTATGGAAAGTACAACTGCAATCCCTGATTTAAAAGTTAAGGTTACCAATAAGCAAATACTGTCTATTGCATTTCCTATCACTTTGGCGATACTGATACCCCAGGTGAATATGCTTACCAATAGTATATTCCTGGGTAACCTGAGTACCGAGGCATTAGGCAATGCCGGTATAACAGGCGTTTTCTATTTGATATTTGCCGTAGCCGGCAACGGATTGAATAATGCTTTACAAACCGTCTTTTCAAGATATGCCGGAAGCGATAACCCGGAGGAATTTAAAACCATCCTTGCACAGGGTATCAGGATCTGTTTGCAGTTTGCATTGGCTGGTATTCTCATCACCTGGTTTGTTGCACCATTCATTTTACAACAGGTTGCTGATCCAAAAGCCTATCCACAGGAAATTGACTTTTTAAAGATCAGGATAATGGGCCTGCCCTTTTTATACCTGTTTCAAATGGGTAATGCATTTTTGGTAGCATCATTAAACAGCCGGTACCTGATGATCGGTTTTATTTTTGAAGCCGGCTTAAATATTTTGCTTGATTTTTTACTGATCAAAGGGCGTTTTGGTTTCCCGGCATTGGGATTTAATGGTGCTGCGGTTGCTTCGGTCATTTCAGAAGTGATTGGAATGATCGTAGTACTGATCGTTCTATACCGAACCAGGTTAAAAAAGCAATACGGTTTATTAAAGAAGTTTACTTACCACAAGATCATCACCAAAGAAATTTTGACCATATCGGCACCGCTGATGTTGCAGTATGTGATCAGTGTTACTACCTGGCTGGTATTTTTTATTTTGATTGAAGGCCTGCATGATGAAACTGCCAAAGCCATCAGCAACACCATGCGTAATGTATTTGGATTGACAGGTGTTTTTGTCTGGGCATTTGCCAGTACAACCAATGTTATGGTGAGTAATTTAATGGGCCAGAAACGTGAAGACAAAGTTTTGGAAGCCATCACTAAGATCATGTGGCTGAGTATTGGCTTTTGTTTGATGATGTGCCTGCTGGTAAATATTTTTCCTTCCATTTTTTTTGGTTTATTCGGCCAGGGAGAAGATTTTGTAAAACAGGGCATCCCGGTGTTACGGATAGTTAGCCTTGGTTTAATGTTGATGAGCATTGCCAATATCTGGCTTAATGGTGTTACCGGTACTGCAAAAACAAGAATGAACCTGCTTATTGAAATAGTTGCCATTACTGTTTACCTGGTTTATACCTGGTATTTTATAAAGCTGGATTATATATCGCTTGCTATGGCATGGAGCAATGAACTGGTTTACTGGTCAACCATCTTCATCATGTCGTTTATTTATTTAAGGAGTGGGAAGTGGAAGACAAAGTAAAATTAGCTTTTTGTTATTTTGATAAATCTATCCTATTCTTTTCAGCATTCCCACAAAGGGGTATTGTTTTATTGGGACGGTAATTGTACTTTTATCATCATTCTTATTTACTGTTGTCATAATAAAACAGTAAAGAGGAAAAAAAATCTTATTAATATCCAAAAATGATCACCGTATGAAAAGATCTGTCTTTATCTGCATCTTATTTTTTTTAGCCTCGCTGCAGCAATCAAAAGCAATTGTCAGGTATGTATCTCCCTCAGGTGCCGGATCAATGAATGGAACCGGTTGGGCCAATGCTTTTCCGGGCAATTCCCTGCAGGCTACCATCAATGCATCTGTTGCCGGGGATGAAGTATGGGTAATGACTGGTACCTACCTCACCTCTACCACCAACAACAGGAATATTTATTTCAGCATGCTAAACGGGGTTGCTGTTTATGGCAGCTTTAACGGAACAGAAACGGCTGTATCGCAACGGTTTTTTTCCTGTGGTTTTACTTCAATATTAAGTGCCGAGATTGGTGTGGCGGGAATTGCCGACAATAGTTATCATGTAATAAGTAACAGCAGTTTGAATAATACGGCGATACTGGATGGTTTTACCATCCGGGATGCCAATGCAGATTTTGACCTGTTGGGCAACGATAGCCGCAGTCTTGGTGGTGGAATGTTTAACAATGCCGCAAACGGAGGCACCTGCAGCCCTACGGTGAGAAACTGTTTATTTACCAATAACACGGCAGTTTTTGGCGGCGGTATCTTTGATCATGGACAAAATGGCGGCAATGCAAATCCTGTTATTACCAATTGCATTTTTGCCTTTAATACGGCTACCAGCGGTGGCGGCGGTATTGATAATTTTGGATACAATGGAAATGCAAGCCCCATTATTACCAATACCATCTTTTATAGTAACACTGCCGTAAACAGGGCCGGCGGCATGTATTGCTGGGGTGGCGGAAACGGGAATACCAATCCTGTTATTTTAAACAGTGCATTTATCAATAATTCGGCAATTGATGGAGGAGGTATTGTTTCGGACAGGTCGAATTTTGTATCTGGTAATTCGGGTAACAGCAACCCTACGATACGCAACAGTATTTTTTGGGGAAATACAGCATCGGGAACAGGCCCCCAGTTTTTTCTTATTGGAGGAGCAGGGTTTATAGCAACTTATTCTGCAGTAGATATCAGCAACCAGAATGTGCCTCATACTATTACCGGCGCAGGCACGGGCAATGTTTTTGTATCACCTTCCTTCTTAAATCAGGGCAGCGCTGCAGGGCCTGATGATTGCTGGCTCAGCAGCGATGACGGCCTGCAGTTACAAACCGGTTCAACAGGTATCAATGCAGGAGATAATACCGGTGTGCCTGTTTTTGATATCCGTAATTTCAACAGGATAGTCAATGGAATTGTGGACATGGGGCCATACGAATTTAACTCAACCATACTTGCTTCGGGATTAAAAGATTTTTATGGCAAGGCTAATAAAAAGGCCAATACTCTTTTTTGGAGCACGGCTTCAGAAAATAACAGCCGTGTATTTGAAATTGAGAAAAGTAATGATGGGCTTAATTTTGAAAAGACAGGTGAAGTGCCGGGTGCAGGAAACAGTACTGACCTGAGGCATTACCGGTTTACAGATGATAAACTTACCAGCTCTAAAAATTATTACCGCCTGAAACAGGTTGATAATACGGGAAGATATGTTTTAAGTAATATCATTTTGTTAAGCAGTAAACAGGAACAGGGGACAGTGATTGTATGGCCTAACCCGGTTAGGGATATAGCAACCCTTCTATTTGAAGAAGAGATAAAGCCGGATGAAGAATTCATATTGCTGAGCAGTACAGGACAGATGGCTGGAAAATATTTTATTTCCGGACGTACCTTCAGAATTGACCTTTCCGGAAAAGCTGCAGGATTGTACCTTTTAGTTAATTATAAATTGGGATTAAGTGTTAAGATTTGCAAAGTCAATTAATATTCGGTCAAACCGATGACGAAAGATTCGTGAAAGTTATTTTTCTCTAACAAAAAAATTAGATAAACCATCTACTTCAATTTTGTCATCGAGTTGCAAAGTGTCGGTCGAAATAAAGGAATATCGAAATTCACGAATGTTACCAGCGAAAGTAATATTAATATAACGGATAACAGCATTTTGAGGAGTAATTACTTCAGTCAGGAAATATGTACCAGTGCCATTATTAATTGGACTAAATGTGCCGTCTTGAAAACAGGTTGAATTAGAATTAAAACGCAGACTCCAATCTAGTCCGGTGCTTTGCGGTGTTATATTTATATTAGCTATTCCACCAGTAGATTTATACCATGTCCAATGTCCTAACACAGGCGATGGATCTGTGTCGGAGGTACTTTTTTTGCAAGATGCACAAAGACACAATATAATCAATAAGTTTTTAATTATTTTCATAAAATGCTTAAATAATAGACAGTGAAACTATCTTTTTTGCTGCTTATTACAAGAGGCATTGAGAAGAAATTATTAAGTATAAGTGAGAGTAATTATTTACTTATTCCCTTCCAGTTCTTTCAGCCTGTTCTTTGCTTCCTCATACCCGGGATAAAGGTCAAGGGCTTTTTTATAAAATGTAATCGCATCGGTTTTCCGGTTCAGCGCCAGGTAAATGTTAGCCATATTTACCATCACTAATTCACGGGTGGGGAATTCTGCTGCATTGTTTTCAGAAATTATCCGGGCTTCCTCATACCTCTTCAGCGTTAGTAATTGTTCAGCAAGAAAATTCAGCGATATCCAGTCAATATAATAATGAGCCGTATCAGCTTTCATCTTTTTGTATTCCTCCACTGCTTTTACAGCCCCTTTTTCGGCGATGAGTTTTTCCACTGCTTTATGAACGGGTTGTTTTAGCTGAACAGGTTTATTATATAATGTCTTTACCAGGTTAGTAGTTATGCCGAAGAAATCGGTTGGTGAACTGTTACAAAGAATGACAACCATACTGTTGGTGGAAGGGATACGCAGCATAAAGGATATAAAACCATCGGTCATTCCAAGGTGAAAATTAGCAGAAACACTGTCTGTTGAGGTATACCTGAAATTCCTGTTGAACCAGCCATAGCCATATTGTGCCGGCAAGAGGCCGGGGGTAAGCATTTCATCAGTAAGATTTTTATTAAGCAGGCTATTATTGCTTATTGCCAGGTGAAATTTAAAAAGGTCTTCAACGGTGGAATACAGATCACCGGTTCCCATAGTATTGGATTGGTCACGAAAATCCGAACTGGTATATCCGCCGAAACTGTAATCATACCCCGTAGCTCTATTAGGAACGATTTGTGTATGAAAGTATGAACCCGAACTGCTCATCCCTGTTTTATCAAAAATATTTTCCTTCATCAACTGCGAATACGATCTTCCCGTAACCCGTTCCATAATATAGCCAAGTGTGAAGAAACCCCAGCTGCTGTAAAAATATCTTGTACCCGGCTCAAATGCCAGCGCCGAATCCATATAGACCTTTACATAATCTTCTCTCGTAAAATTCTGGCGGCTGATCCCTGGAAAAAAATCCCTGATGATATCGTAATTGGGCATTCCTGACGAATGGCTGAGTAATTGCCTGATGGTTATTTTAGCTGCAGGTTTACCGGAAAATTCAGGAAGATAATCTGCAATGGTCTTGTCAAGACCGATCAACCCTTTTTGTACCTGTATCAGCATGAGCATAGCGGTAATGGGTTTTGACACGGAACCGATCATGAATTTGGTATCTGTGGCATTGGGGATATTCCATTCCCGGTTCGCCATACCAAAAGCACCTTTATAAATTTCTTTTCCATTTTCCGCCACCAATACGGCACCATCAAACATATTATAGCTGTGATAGGCCTTCATTATTTCATCCAGCTTATCTTTTTTACTTTGGGCAGTGCCCTGATTTATGAAGAGAGCAAGGAATAAGTATATGATCAAATACTTTTTCATATTGATTTTATTTCTAAGCAACGGTTCTTAGTTGTTCATTAGCTGGCAGAGGATGTTGAGTAAAGTTAAAGCATTTAAATTTTGTTGACGCAACCCCACTTCACGAGGGGTTATTGAGAAGAATTATTGTTCAGCAAAACTGTAAAAAAAATCTGTTTTGTTTGGTTTTTTACACAGATTTCTATGACAAAACAAAACTATTTTAAGCTGTCTTTTTCACATATTCTTTATTACTATTAACAACTGCCACAACTCTTGCTAACAATTTAAACCGTACGGCATTTATCACGCTCATTTTGGGCTTGCCTTCTAAAACTTTCCTTTCATAATATGTTTTTATTTCAGGATCGCATTTTATGGCTGATAATGCAGCAAGATGAAGGTTAGTTTTTAGCTTCTTATTTGCCATATGGCTCACCTTTGTTTTGCCTTTAATGCTGATGCCTGATTGGTAAGGAAAAGGAGCTACTCCGCAATAACAAGCTAATTTTCTGCTGTCGCACATAATATTAAACCCTTGTGTGTGAATGATAAGATTGACAGCTGTTACAAAACCAATACCTACTACGGATGTTATCAAAGAAAAAACATGATGAAGGCTTGCATCTTCTTTTAAGCATTCCATAATTTTTGCCTCTATTTTTTTCAGGTCAGCGTCTATCGCATTGATAGATTTTTTGATTGACTTAAAAAGTAAGTCAGCCATTTGCTCCTGACCAGCATCTCTTAATTCATTAATAGGGGTTATCAGCCTTTTCTGTGTTACTACCATTCTTTCTCTTAGTGTTGCAAACTGTTTAATTTTTTCAAGAACAACACTTGAGGGCTTCCAAAGCCTTACCAGTTCTGAATTTTTAAAGGCATACTTGGCAATCTCTATAGAATCTACCTTATCTGTTTTACTACGCTTGACGCCCAGGGAGCGCTTGATTTGAACAGCATTCTCTACCCAAACATTTGCCTGCTGGGTTTGAAAAAACTGAAGAAGAGCATTACAGTATAAGCCTGTTGCTTCCATACAAAACAATGCTTTGGTTATATCAAAACCTGGAATAGTTTTATTTACAAAAATCATCAGGTCCTTAAAACCATTTTCATCATTACTGAAAACATTGTGAAAAACATTCTCCGAGCTATCTGCCAAAAGAATTGCCATGTCGAAACTGAGTTTGGAAATGTCCATTCCAATTACAAATTGATACTTCATAAAATTGTTTTTGTAACAATCATTTTACAGGCTATTCATTGAAACCTTAATAGTAAGCCTTTAAGCTTGAATTTCTATTTGATGCGTCCTGTAAAAACTGTCTGGGTCTTCATCTGTGTATAGCTCTTTAAGCTGGTTCATGTTAAAGTTCACCCAAACTGTTTTGATTGTTGGTTATTAACATAGTTATGTTTTTCACAAAGAAAAAGAAGCAAAAAGAAATATAATAATAGTAGCGTTTATTTTATAGAAACTCTAAAAGCAAATCTAAAGGTTCATGTTAGCGGTAGTTTTTCTTTTTCAGTTTTTTTGCCAACTTTACTGAATGTTTTAATGAGTTAATATTATTCCAGTCGTGATGCGAAACGATTATAAATTTTGGGTCGGGACATTTTTTCTGCACATTTTTAAGAGTTCTTTCATATTCAACAACATTGGCATCTCCTAAATAGCCTAAATTTTCAGCGTGTGCACCTTTTATTAAACAACCTCCGTACAGTATTTTTTCTTTACTAAACCAAACAACAATATTGTCTGCTGTATGTCCTTCCCCAGGGTAATATACTTCAAATGAATATTGTCCAATATTTAGAATGCTGTCTTTTGTCATTAAAAATTCCGCCCTTTTTTTATTGTTCTTTTTACTCAATTCATCTGTTAGAAAAGTGGTATAAGTTTTAATTCCCTTCAGCTTGTAATATTCAAGCCCTTCAGTTCTGTCGCTATGCCAATGCGTTGCAATACACAAAGTCACACTTTTGTTGTGTTTTAATTTTATACTGTCAAGCAATGGTTGAAATTGTGTTGTGTCCCAGGGTGTGTCAAACAATACAACATCATTATCTGTGAGTAGATACATTCCATTTGCAGGTATTTGACTTCCTTCGTAAGTGTTATAAGTTGTATAAATGTAAAAGTCGCCTGTTAAGTGTGAGATTTTTAATTTCATTTCTTTTGTCTGCCCAAAAGTGCAAGACAGAGAAAAAGTAAAAATAATTGTAAAAATTATTGCCCGCATTTTGTTCTGGCTTTTGATTGGAGTGTGTCTGTCTTTAAAATTTCCGCTAACATCATTAATTTCCCTGCCAAACATTATTCCCAAAATTCACATCCGGAAAAACTTTATCTGCATCAACCTCTACTTTCTTTAATTCTTCGGTGGTGGGAAGTTTAACTTTCCAGGTATTGGTATTGTTCCAAACCTCTACAGGTAGTTTTAAAGTTCCTTTTGTACCACTCTTTGTTTCGTAGGTAATATAAACGGGCATGGCCATTTGCTCCTGGTTGCCAATGGTTACAATGGCTCCGTTTGCTGCATCCTCTTTATCATACTTTACGGAGAGTATGGCCTGGTCTAATTTATAATTTTCTACAAACCATCCTTTCCAGAACCACGCCAGGCTTTCACCCGAAGCATTATCCATCGTTCTGAAAAAATCCCATGGCGTTGGATGTTTAAAAGCCCAGCGCCTGATATATTCCCTGAAGGCATAATCAAAGCGATCGGGACCAAGTATTTCATTCCTTAATAAACTTAAGCCAATAGCGGGTTTAAAATAAAGGGCCAACCCGATATTTGCTTCTTTCATTGCATCAGGCGTGAGCATGATGGGTTCGGTGCGTTCATCAAACAGGAAAGACGCATCCGCCATATTGGTCGGTTTACTTTTGTATTCACCATTATTAAAATCATCATCGGCAAGCGTATTGATAAAAGTATTGAAGCCTTCGTCCATCCAGCCATATTCACGTTCATTACTGCCCACGATCATCGGGAACCAGGTATGTCCGAATTCATGATCCGTAACTCCAAACAGCCCAGAGGTTTTTGCAGTACTGCCACAAAATACTATACCGGGATATTCCATACCGCCAACATTGCTTGCCACATTGGTTGCACAGGGATAAGGGTATTCGTACCAACGCTTACTGTAATTTTCTATACTGCCCTTTGTATATTCTGTTGCCCTGCCCCAGGCTTTATCACCGTTGCTTTCAGCCGGGTACACACTCATTGCCAATGAAGTTTTGCCACTGGGTAAATTTATTTTTGCGGCATCCCATATAAAACTTTTGCTGCTGGCCCAGGCAACGTCCCTTGCATTACTGATCTTATAATGCCAGGTTAGTGTATTTCCTTTTGGCCGTGAAGAAGGATCAGAAACTTCTTCTTCGGTACGTATCATTACTGTCTTATCACTTTTTTTGGCTTGTGCCATACGGCCAACCTGTGCTGCGGTTAATACCTCACTTTCATTAAGCAACTCGCCGCTGCAAACCACAATATGGCTTGCAGGTGCGGTAATGTTCATATCAAAATCGCCATACTCTAAGTAGAATTCACTGGGGCCAAGGTAGGGCAATGTATTCCACCCTTCCACATCATCAAACACACACATACGGGGGTACCATTGCGCCACGGCAAAAATATTACCGTTCTTTGTTTTTAAAATACCACAACGGTCGGCGCCATATTCTGGTAAAGTAAAAGAAAAATCAATTTTAATTTTTACTGCATCGCCACCGGGTTTCATGGCTTTAGGTAAACGTACCTGCATTCTTGTATCGGTGATGACATAGTTAGCATTTGCATTTTCATTTACCAGTTTTACAGAGCTGATATTATACCCGCCACTAAAATTACTTTTACTGTCGCCATACCTGCTGCGGCTGCCTACAGGCATCCTTGCCTGTCCCCTGCTGTCTTTATTAAATAAATTCTGATCAAGCTGCAGCCACAAAAAAGGCAGTGCATGCGGACTGTTATTTTTATAAGTAATGGTTACACTCGCTTTTATTTCATTGGTCACATCATTTAAAGCAGCATTGATCTGGTAATCGGCTTTGTTTTGCCAGTAACCTGCATTTGGCTCGCCGGTTGCTGCCCTGCTGATGGTTCCGCCACCGGGATAAAACCCTGGGGAGAACAATGCATGAGGATCATATTTTGATTGACTGTTTTTTTCATCCTGAGCAAAAACTGCAGATGCAGTAATTAAAAAGATGAGCAGGGAGAATATCTTTTTTGTCATAACTTGATTTTAGTGTTCGAAGTTACACTAAAACCTTTTGCGGAGAATACCGTTAATCACTGAACTTTATTATTTCCAGTCTTTTATCAGGGTCCTCCCCTTTTCTTTAATGGTGGGGTCATCTTCGGTTTGAATGGGAAGGGTTAACATCAACTGTATAGCAGCGATAGCTTTATCTTTATTATCATTATCCTTGTACGCTTTTGCCATTTCAAAATAATTCAAAATGAACTCGGGGGTTAAGGCCTTCGATTTTTCAAAGGCATAAATAGATTGTTTAAGCGATGCAGGTGGTAAGCCCCCGTACAAAAGCTTAACTATAGATTTTTCAAGGATATTCAAATTACTGATCTCGTAATGCCACCTGCCCAATACATGCCATGCTTTAAAATTCTGCGGATCATTTTTTATAGAAGCATCAACATATTTCCTGATCTCCCTGGCATTCAGTATTTTTTCTTTTCCGCTTTTATTCATGGATGACCTGCCAAGGGCAATGGCCATTACACAATTTGCTTCCGAATTATTAGGATCAATTTTTAAAGCGGTCTCTGCATAAATTTTTGCAGCGGTATAATAATCGTTACGGAGTTTTGTATTGGTCAGTTCACGCTGACCTATGCGGCTGCACAATTCGCTACACTTATTTAATGCAGGGATATTGGTCGGGTGAATTTTTAATACCTCTTTGAATTTTATAAAGGAAGCTTTCTCATTGGGTATAGCTTCCAAACGGTATCCTTCTTTTAACAGCGTAGTTACATCCTGTGCCCAAGTATCTACAAGGGCAAAAAAAGTAAAAAATACGGATAAAAGGACTTTCATTTAAAATTCTTTAGTATAAGTAACGCCAACAGCGCCTTCAATATTAGTTATTGGCGGATTATTTTTCTCCACAGATACGGTAACGGCCCTGGCCCGGTTATAGGTGGAGTGAATTTGATTCGCAATATCCTGGGCCACTGTTTCCAAAAGAGCTGCAGGCTTATTCATCCGCTGCTTTACCAGCTCAAAAATCTTTTCATAGTTAATGGTCTCATCTATTTTGGTGATGATTCCTTTTTCATCAAAGGCCACATCAACATTTACTTCGTATTCATTGCCCAGTATTCTTTCTTCTTCATGTATGCCATGAAAGGAAAAGAATTTTAAATGATGAAGATGGATTGTGAACATCAATAATAATTGATAATTAAATAATGGATAATTGATAAAATCTTCTGTGCACAGTGATTAAGTTTTTGTGATATTCTTTATTGCTAAAAAATTATCAATTATCATTTAACCAATTATTCATTTATCAGTGTAAGCCTTTCTCCCCCAGGTATCTTTCCGCATCCAGCGCTGCCATACAACCTGTGCCTGCAGCAGTAACTGCCTGCCTGTAAATTTTATCCTGTACGTCTCCCGATGCAAACACGCCTTCCACATTTGTTTTAGAAGTGCCCGGGATAGTTTTTAGGTAACCTGCATCGTCCATATCCAGCCAGCCTTTAAAAATAGTGGAATTTGGTTCATGACCGATAGCAACAAAGAATGCACTTACTGCAATTTCCTGCTTCTCTCCTGTCTTATTGTTTTTAATGCGTACAGCATCTACCTTTTTATCGCCCAATACCTCATCTGTCTCACTGTTCCAGTAAATTTTTATGTTGGGTGTATTGATAACCCTGTCCTGCATTACTTTGCTTGCCCTCATTTCATGCCTGCGTACTATCATGTGCACCTGTGAGCATATTTTTGAAAGATAAAGTGCTTCTTCTGCTGCTGTATCCCCGGCTCCAACAATGGCTACTTCTTTTCCTTTAAAGAAAAACCCATCACAAACTGCACAGGCGCTTACGCCATATCCATTCAGCCGTTGTTCGCTTTCAATACCCAACCATTTTGCCGAAGCGCCTGTAGAAATTATCAACGCATCTGTCTCAATCCATTTTTCTTCATCAATTTCAACCTGTAATGGCCGTGACGAAAAATCAACCTTGGTTGCAAGCCCATATCGTATATCTGTACCCATACGCCTGGCCTGGTTCTCGAAATGAACCATCATATCGGGCCCTTGTATCCCATCGGGATAGCCGGGATAATTTTCAACTTCTGTAGTAATGGTCAATTGCCCACCGGGCTGAATGCCCTGGTATAAAACCGGGTTCAACCCGGCCCTTGATGCATAAATAGCTGCTGTATATCCTGCCGGCCCTGAACCAATAATTAAACAATGTAGTTTCTCTGTATCCATAATCTTTCAATCTTATTCTGTCACGAATGTAAAGGAATATTTTTTTAGCTGGATGATTTAACGTGCTATAATGGTACCAACTTTTGAAGCATAACCACAAAATGCACCAAGGGCGCCATTGCTGATATTGCCAATTACTTTGCCCGGCTGTGAGAACGGGTTGCCGATACTTTGCTGGTTAAATTCCCAGGTGTTCCAGAAAGTATAAGTGGCTTTGTCAATATTTGAAAGCTTGAATGATATGGTATCACCACGGGCAAAAAAACGGTCATCGCCGGTAGGCAATGAATTGTTTCTGTCTATGCCGGGGTCAACCTGTCCCTGGTAAGTTGTTCCATCAACAACTTCATCATTAAAAACCGAATTAAAACCCGGCAAAAAGCGTTCGCTGTTCTTCTTTGTATAATACCGGATATAATTACCCAGCCCCGGGGGATCAATTGCCCTGGCCATCAATAACCTTTTAGATGTATCAACATTTGGCGGGGGCATTTTTGTCCAAAGCGAATCGAAAATTTTTGTAAGAAGTGGTATTGTTGTTTTTGCTGTGTAAATCCTGCCTTCAGCTTTTATGGTCAGGGTATATTGCTTTCCAAATTCACCAACAAATGCAGTCGCCAGGTTTGCAGAATCAATACTGTAATAATAAAGAAAATAGCCATTGCCCAATGGTACAGTATATTCTTTAAAAGTATGAGTCAGTATACCATTACTCATTGTAACTTCTGCATTGTGTACGAATGAACTGGCCAGTATCTGCGGGCTGATGGCTCCAAAGTAATCAAGGCTTTTGCTAAGAGCTACTGTTGGTACCTGCCCATTCTCCACCTGGGCATCTACCACCAGCAAGGCATCTGCATCTTTTAATTTAAAATCAATATCTTTTTCGCAGGAGAAAAATAAAATGCAGATAGAGGTTAGTAGAATTATTTGTTTCACGAGACCAAAATTAAACTATGCAAGGCTGTTTTTTATCATCGCCCTGTTAATATTATTTAAACATTTTTATAGGATAAAAATTCTGATGTAATGAATACAAAAATCCTCCCGTATTAGCAGGAGGATCTAAGACTACCCATCATAATATTATTAACCTAAGTAAGCTTTTAAAGCTCCGCTGTAACGGGCTTTTTGCAAACGTTTGATAGCTCTTTCTTTGATCTGGCGGATACGCTCCTTGGTCAAATCGTATTTCTGACCAATTTGCTCAATAGTAACTCCATTCTCTCCATCTAAACCAAAATAAGCGTTAACGATCTCCGCTTCTCTCGGGCTTAATGATTTTAATACCCTGCGGATCTCATTTTTCAATGAATCGTGCATTACATCTTCATCGGTTTCATCACCACCTTTCAACAGGTCACCCATGGCTACATCTTCAGCTTCATGCACGGGTGCATCAAGGGAAGTATGACGGGTGTTGCTTTGAAAAATGTTGTTGATCTCTGTTTCACTCATCTCCAGTAATTCTGCTAACTCTTCTGTTGATGGCTCTCTCTCATGTTCCTGTTCAAAAGCCATGTAAGCTTTATTAGCTTTGTTGTAAGTGCCAATTTTGTTTTGAGGCAGGCGGACTAGTCTGCCCTGCTCTGCCAACGCCTGTAATATAGATTGGCGAATCCACCACACAGCGTAAGAAATGAATTTGAAACCTTTGGTTTCGTCAAAGCGTTGTGCCGCTTTGATCAATCCGAGGTTACCCTCGTTAATTAAATCGCTAAGAGAAAGCCCCTGGTGCTGGTACTGTTTAGCTACAGATACCACAAAACGTAGGTTGGCCTGCACCAATTTGTCAAGTGCACGCTGATCCCCCATTTTGATCTTTTGGGCCAAAATGGTCTCCTCTTCGGGAGTGATCATCGAAATCTTCGAAATTTCCTGCAAATATTTCTCAACTGCCTGTGAATCACGGTTGGTAATCTGCGTTGCGATCTTAAGTTGCCTCATTTTCTTATATTAAATTCTAAAATAGAACACTAAATAGACATGTTTTGTTGGGAAAAGGTTGCAAACGAATGGTTAATGCTTCAAATTCCAGCTTAAATTATTTGCAAAGTTACGTTTCAACGGCCGTATTTCATAGCGATTGGGTAAAAAAAGGGATGAATGGGGAAAAGAAGCTGCAAGAGGGAAAGCTACAAGGGACAAGCATGTGACTTTCATGTTCTTTTAAAAACTCATTGACTCTTCTGATTCAGGAATTTGCCCCCTTGCAGCTTGTGGCTTGCAGCTTGAATCTTATCTTTACCCAATGATTACAGACCTACGTTCAGATACCTTTACCAAACCCTCTCCTGCAATGCTTGAAGCCATGCTTAAAGCCCAGGTTGGAGATGATGTTTTTGGCGAAGATCCTTCAGTAAATCAGTTGGAAGCTATAGCTGCAGAAATGTTTGGAATGGAGGCTGCCATATTCTGTCCAAGCGGAACCATGACAAATCAGATTGCAATTAAATGTCATACTCAACCGGGAGATGAAGTGATCTGTGATAAAGTTAGCCATGTTTACATATATGAAGGTGGAGGTATTGCTTTTAATAGCAGCTGCCAGGTAAAACCCATTGATGGGGACCGGGGAAGGATTACCGCAGAACAGGTAAGCAAAGCTATCAATCCCGATGATCCACACAAGGCCAGAACGAGGCTGGTTAGCCTGGAAAATACAGCTAATCGGGGTGGTGGAAGTTGCTATAATTTTACTGAATTTCAAAGAATTAAAGAGGTTTGCTTGAATAATAAACTAAAATTTCATTTAGATGGCGCCAGGCTTTGGAATGCCCTGGTTTCGAAGAATGAAACAGCAAAACAGTATGGTGAGGTTTTCGATAGCATATCAATTTGCCTGAGCAAAGGAATGGGGGCACCTGTTGGTAGCCTGTTATTAGGAAAAACAGATTTTATTAAACAGGCAAGAAGGGTTCGTAAGGTTTTTGGAGGGGGTATGCGTCAGGCAGGTTATTTAGCTGCCGCCGGAATTTATGCACTGGAAAATAATATAGACAGGCTGGTGGAAGATCATCAACACGCTAAACAAATTGCTGATGTGTTGAGTAAGAAAGATTTTATCGTAAGCATAATGCCGGTGGAGACCAATATTATTATTTTTGAGGTAACTGGTTCATATACTCCAAAAAGCTTTTGTAAAGAGCTTCAGCAGCATAAGGTTTTATGTCTTCCCATTTCTGAAACGCAAGTGAGGATGGTTACACACCTTGATATTACTAAAGAAATGCTAAAAGATCTAATACTGGTACTTGAATCAATGTAATTCAATACTAAAAACAGTTTAGCTCCGTTACCTCCCAAACAAATCAACCAACTATGAAGTTTCAATCAATTATTGCCATGGCAATTGCCGCACTATTATTTCAATCCTGTCAAAAGCAAACTGACACAGGAACAAGCGAAGCCAAAGTAAATTTCATTTTTAAATTTGATTCCACACAAGTCAGGCTGAATGCGATAGGGCAGCCCTCTCCCATGCCTGCTGGTAATGCAGGCCAATCACCGAGGTTTAACCTGATGAGTGCCCATTATGTAGAAATGACCCCTTCTGCATTTACAGCGTTAGGCGGTGGTGCAATCCTTTATAAAGCACCACAGGTTTCAACCGGCGGTGCTACAGCAATCGACTTTTCCAATTCAAAATTTGCCGGTAATAACCAGGTGTTTTTAAGTGTACCCATAAAAAGTTTTGCAGCAGGAACTTATACCTGGCTCAGGGTTTCATTGGCCTATCAGAATTATAATATTTATGTGAATGCGTTGGGGCAAACCATTGATGCAACCCTGGCTTCATTTATTGGGTTCAATACCTATCTAAACAATTTTAAAGTAAAAGATTCCACAGTAACAGTTAATGCTAATAAGTTGCAGGGCTACTGGGCACTTGAAGGGAAATATTTAGGTTTTGGATTTTTAAGTACAGGCCAGGCCCCTCCGGGCGCAACAACTGTGCCTAATCCTTTGTTTGCCACTTCGCCAATACCGCAGGGTTCCTGCCTGGTAACCGGGCAATTTGCATCACCACTTGTTGTAACGGGTAATGAAACCAGCGATATAAATATTGTGGTATCGCTTTCAACCAATAAAAGTTTTGAGTGGATTGATGTGGATGGTAATGGCACTTATGACCCCAATAGTGGCGATATGGTAATTGATATGGGCATCAGGGGGATGATACCAAAAAGACAATAAAAATAAGCACAGATATTTTTTGAAACCGCAGATATAATGTCTGCGGTTTTTGTTTTACAAACTTTATCTTCGTAGCCATCTCAATTTGTTTTATTTATGCTTTTAAAAACTAATCCCACTTCTACCCCGGCCTGGCAGGCTTTGCAACAGCACAAACAATTGTTTGAGAATGTACACATGAAGAACCTTTTCTTCAATGATGCAGAAAGGTTCAGCAAATTCTCTTTGCAATTTGGAGACCTGCTGTTTGATTATTCTAAAAATATAATTACAGAGAATACGGTTGAGTTACTGATTCAACTGGCTGATGAATGTGGATTAAAAGCTGCAATAGAATCTATGTTCACCGGTGAAAAGATAAATGAAACAGAGAACCGGGCGGTACTACATACTTCGTTAAGGAATTTTTCAGGTAAGCCTGTATTATCTGATGGTAAAGATGTAATGCCTGGAATAAAAACAGTGCAGCAACAAATGAATAATTTCTGCAACCGGGTACATAATGGAGAATGGAAAGGATATACCGGAAAAAAAATAAAATACATTGTCAATATCGGAATTGGTGGCAGTGATCTTGGTCCGGTAATGGTAACAGAGGCGTTAAAGCCTTATTGGGTTGCCGGAATAGAAACTTTCTTTGTAAGTAATGTTGATGGTACCCATATTACCGAAACCTTAAAGAAAGTTACTGCAGATGAAACTTTGTTTTTAATTGCCAGCAAAACTTTTACCACGCAGGAAACCATGACCAATGCACATACAGCAAGGGACTGGTTCTTACAACAGACCAAAGATGAAGCACATATTGCCAAACATTTTGTAGCGTTAAGTACCAACGAAAAAGATGTGATCAAATTCGGCATTGACCCTAAAAATATGTTTGAGTTTTGGGATTGGGTTGGCGGCCGGTATAGTTTATGGAGTGCTATCGGTTTATCCATTGCCTTAACTATCGGGTATAAAAATTTTGAAGAGCTTTTAAAAGGTGCATATGAAACAGACATGCATTTCAGGGAAACCTCATTTGAAAAAAATATTCCTGTACAGATGGCATTGATAGGAATATGGTATGTAAATTTCTTTGACACAAAAACAGAGGCTATTCTTCCTTATGATCAGTACCTGCACCGTTTTGCTGCTTATTTTCAACAGGGTAATATGGAAAGTAATGGCAAGTATATTGATCGTAATGGTGATAAAGTAACTTATTCTACCGGGCCTGTTATCTGGGGGGAACCGGGAACCAATGGCCAGCATGCTTTCTACCAGCTTATTCACCAGGGCACACAAATTATTCCCTGCGATTTTATTGCTGCAGCCATCAGCCATAATAAAACCGGTGATCATCATCAAAAACTGATGAGCAATTTTTTTGGGCAAACAGAGGCTTTGATGAACGGAACAGACCATGCGAATCCTTATAGAATTTTTGAAGGTAACCGGCCAACCAATTCTTTTTTAATAAAACAGATCACGCCATTTAGCCTCGGTCAATTAATTGCTTTATATGAGCATAAAATATTTGTGCAGGGAGCCATCTGGAATATCTACAGCTTCGATCAATGGGGTGTGGAGTTAGGGAAAGTTTTGGCTAACAAAATATTACCTGAATTGCAAAGTGATAAAGTCATCAGCACCCACGACAGTTCTACAAACGGATTAATAAATGCCTGGAAGAAAATGAGCTGATCAATACCGGGGAAGGCCTGAGACCTGTGATTCTTTAAGGATTTTATAAGTACAGGACTTTCCGGCTGACTTGGTTTTGAGCAATATATTCTTACAGCCTGTTGCTACCTGTGTTTTATCTTCTGCCGGATACAATTCAATTTTCCAGAGAGAAAAATTTTTTGCAGCCCTGATAGTAATGGGTTGTATGTTTCCAAATTTTTCACCCACAGATATACTACTGCCTTCAATCTTGGTTACTGCCATGGTAAACCTGCCGGTATCATAATAAACAGTTTCAATTTCTGGTGCTTTTAACCCTTTAGATTCTATGTAGATAAAGCGCTCAATTTGTGCTACAGGTGGCACCGGGTTACCATTCTCATCCACCATTTGCACACCGGGCATGTTAACGGTATAAAATGCGTAAGCCTTTTTAATATTACATTTAACCTGGGCATTGGAAACAAGGAAGAATGTTAAGAGTAGTGTTGACAATAAAGCCTTTTTCATACCTGATTTTGTACTCAATTTACTGATTTTAAATGCTGCCACTCTAAATGATACCTTAATTTATTGGTTATTTATTTTTTGTATATTTATACTGTTTATCGCCATATAAAAAACATTTTATTATGAAACAGTCTATTTTAACTTTATCGTTTTTTTTATTTACTCTGTTTGCTTTTGCACAGAAAATTGAGCCGCTTTCAAATCTATTTAAAAAGTATTACCATTACCAATATAGTATAAGCAACGACTGGAAATTAAATCAATCATTGATTTACCCAAAGGCCAAATTCATAAGAGAAACTACGGCTGGAAAAATATACGCATTACCTCAGGATAACATGCCTTGTCTGGTACCGAATCTTTATAAAATAAAACTAATGCCCAATGCAGCGCCTGTTGATATGTTTGCAAAAATGTATATTCCAAATCCTTACTCAATGCAACAAACTATTCCTGATAATTCGACAATAATTGGTACGCCGAAAATAAAATAACTCAAACGGGTATTCCTGTAAACACTTAATCTACACTAGGATTACATTATGTGGGAATTAGTTATTAAAAAAGCCTCACAATGGCACGAAAAGTGTTCAAAGTGAGGCAACGATAATAACTAGTTCTATGACAAATTTACTATTTTCTCACAAACAATTATTGTACGAAAGATTTTTACAGACTGATCTTGGTCAGTTGAATTTATCTATCCCCTTTGACCAATTAGGGTCAACTATACCAGCGCCCCGTGGCATCCAAAGCGGCAAGGGTTGCAAGCCCTGGTTTGATGTAAAAGGTGGGCTGGGTCTTTTATTTTTAAAACATTATTTAGGTTTAAGCGATGCTTTATTGATACAGCGTATTAATACCGACTGGAGCTTGCAATATTTTTGCGGCATTCAATTAAAGCCCTGTGAGATCATAAGAGACACGAACCTTCCGAGTTGGTGGAGAACATATATTGGCAGTCATTTAGACATAGCATCTATGCAACAAATATTTGCCCGCTATTGGAAACTTGAAATTGCAAACAGTAATTTTAGCAGTTAAGATGCAACGTGTTATGAAAGTCGTATAAGTTTTCCTACTCCTGTAAAACTTGTATGGGATTGCTGCCACAAAACTTACCTGAGTTATGCTGGTATAAAGAAACAATTAAAGCAACGCAGGAGTCGCTGCAATTATGAAAAATGGAAAAGGGAGTTTTTGTCTTATCAGAAAACGAAGAAGAAGACAAAACGTGCAGAGAAAAGGTTATTAAAAAAATTGCTGAGGTATTTATTGCGTTTAATCAACCTGCATAAAGAGCTGTCAGAAAATAAAGGGGTGGAATTGTCTATCAAAGAAAAAGCGCAAATGCTTACTATTATTAAAGTGTATGATCAACAGCACAGTAAAGTGTATGGACAGGTGGATCAGATAAAAGACAGGATTGTTAGTTTAAGTAAACCCTATCTACGCCCAATTGTACGTGGTAAAGAAACGAAAGCTGTGGAGTTCGGGGCTAAAGTAAATAAATTACAGGTGGATGGCATCAGCTTCATTGAACATTTTAGTTACGATGCTTTTAACGAAGGAACAAGGCTAAAAAATGGTATAGGCCTGCATCAGCAATTGTTTGGCAAATGTACCCATCACAGCGGCGATAAAATATATGCCACCAATGCTAACAGAAGTTATTGCAGCAGCAAAAAGATCATCACCAATTTTGAACCTAAGGGTAAACAAAAAGTACAACACATAGAGCAAAGTAAAATAATGAGAAATGCCATGAATAAAGAAAGAGGTACAAGATTAGAAGGAAGTTTTGGCAATGAAAAAAATCATTATCTCCTTCAAAAAGTAAATGCCCGAAATGCCATCACTGAAAAGTGCTGGATATTTTTTGGAATAATGACAGCTAATGCCTCTATCATCGCTAATCGAAAGCAGGCCGCAATCAAAGCAGCAGCATAAATCCCCGCACCAATAAAAAAACGCCAACTGTGTTGACGTTTGCAAATCTATTGCCTATACTATCCAAATTAATGCCTGACGGTAATAAATAAGCAAAAATCAGTGATAGGATTTAGGAAATTGAAAATTTCAATGCAGAAATATTAGCTGCTAAAAAGTTGCATCGCAATTACAGGAATACCCT
>JANNDO010000018.1:0-284809 GCA_031387825.1 Chitinophagaceae bacterium
GTGGAATTCGGTCAATTTGTGTCATTTTATATAACGTTTTCCGGGCTCACAATATACTCCCTCAACTGCAACCTTGCCCGGTGTAAATAAACTTTTACCTGGCTTTCGTTAAGCCCGGTTATTTGTCCAATCTCTTGGTAACTGTATCCCTCATAATCCTTCAATAAAACCAGGCTTCGCTGTTTTTTGGTCAATTTATACAATGACTCATTCAAAATCCTGTTGGCATCATGTTTTTGAGCCGTTTCTCCTCTGGCATTCTCCAAAAAATCTTCACTCAACACAATCCGCTTATTTTTCCTTACATGGTCAATCATTTGATTGTATGCAATGGTAAACAGGTAGCTTTTACTGCGGTCATGCTCTACCTTATCCCTATTAACCCATAGTTTTTCAAATGCACCCTGCACCACATCCTTTGCATCCTCCTTATGCCTCAGGTTTTTGAGTATAAAGCGATACACATTGTCTGCATACAGGTTTACGCATTCATTATATTCTCTCTCCGTCATACAGGTGGTTGGTCAGTTAAGTTACCTCAATAAGGTTGTTTTGCTTATATAATACGAAGTTGGGTAATAAAATGTTACAGAAAATGGAAAAAAGGCCTCACCCCCCTGCCCCCTCTCCAAAAAAGAGGGGGGGGGTACATTAAACATGGCCAAACAGCAAATCTTCCACATTAGCTTTAGTTCTTTATTTAGAAGTTACTTAAACTCTCCGCTAATATCTTCCAGCCAATCTCCTCCATTTCCTCCCCCTTCGGGGTTCCCTGATAAGGGAACGAACGTAGTTCAAGAGGGGGCCGGGTTGGGCTGAGGTATATTTTACCCTAAATTTGCCCCAAACAATTATTGCATATGAATGAGAAATTTGTTACCCGTATCTCCTCTGAACTGTCAGAAATTGAAGCAGCAGGCCTCTCTAAAAAAGAACGCATTATCAGCAGCGAACAAGGCGCTGAGATCATCGTAAATGGTAAGACAGTTTTGAACTTTTGTGCCAATAATTATCTTGGTCTTTCATCTCACCCCAAAGTAGTGGCTGCTGCCAAAAAATATATTGATCTGCGTGGATATGGAATGAGCAGCGTACGTTTTATTTGCGGCACACAGGATATACATAAAGAGCTTGAAAAAAAGCTAGCCGATTTTCTGGGAACAGAAGATACCATTTTATATGCTGCGGCTTTTGATGCCAATGGCGGAGTGTTTGAACCTTTGTTTGGAGAAGAAGACGCTATCATTTCCGATACACTAAATCATGCTTCTATTATTGATGGTGTTCGCTTGTGCAAAGCACAGCGCTATCGCTATGAGCATAACAATATGGAAGACCTGGAAGCTAAATTGAAAGAATCAGCTCATTTGCGCAGCAGGATAATTGTAACCGATGGAAGCTTCAGCATGGATGGCACCATTGCACAATTAGACAGAATTTGTGACCTGGCGGATAAATATGATGCCATTGTAATGATTGATGAATGTCATTCATCCGGATTTTTAGGTAAGACCGGAAGAGGAACACATGAATACAGAAATGTAATGGGAAGAATTGATATCATCACCGGTACTTTAGGCAAGGCCCTTGGTGGTGCAAGTGGTGGTTTCACCAGTGGCAGAAAAGAAATTATTGAAATGCTTAGGCAAAGAAGCCGGCCTTATTTATTCAGCAATACGGTTGCACCAAGTATTGTGGGTGCATCTATCGCTGTTTTGGATATGCTGAGTGAAACAACTGAACTGAGAGATAATCTTGAAAAAAACACCAAATACTTCCGCACTAAAATGACCAAGGCTGGATTTGATATCAAGCCCGGCGACCATCCTATTGTTCCCATCATGTTATACGATGCAGTGCTGGCACAGACTTTTGCCGCCAAATTATTAGATGAAGGAATCTATGCGATTGGTTTCTTCTTCCCGGTGGTAGCAAAGGGACAAGCCAGGATAAGGGTACAATTAAGTGCTGCACACAGTCAACGGCATTTGGATAAAGCAATTGAAGCATTTACCAAGATTGGAAAAGAACTGGGTGTGTTGAAATAGCTTTTATTTGCATGCAGCATTGCCTTTTACTATTTGTTATAACCAAAAATACTTTTGTATGCAACACCTGAAAAAAATTAGCATCATCATTTTTTTCTCCTGCTTTTCTTTTCAATCCATGGCATGGGGCATGTTAGGGCATAGGATCGTTGGTGAAATAGCCGACAGCTACCTGAGCAAAAAAGCCAAAAAAGAAATTTATAAGATACTGGGTACAGAATCTATTGCCATGTCGAGTAACTGGGCCGATTTTATAAAATCTGATCCTGCCTATGGATATTTATACAACTGGCATTTTATCAATTTCAACAGCGGGTTAACAGAGCAACAATTCCAATCTTACCTTGACAGCGATACAGCTACTGATGCTTATACAAAGATCAACTTCATGGTGGCTGAATTAAAGAAGAAAGACCTTGCACAGGATAAGAAAGTATTATACCTGCGATTGTTAATACATATTGTAGGTGATATACACCAGCCCCTGCATGTTGGCAGGCTGGAGGACCGGGGCGGAAACAATATAAAAGTGTTGTGGTTCAGAGACTCGGTAAACCTGCACCAGGTATGGGACGATAAACTTATTGGCCTGCAACAGTTGAGTTATACCGAATATGCTGCAGCTATTAATCATACTACTAAAATGCAGTTAACACAATTACAAAATGAACCTTTGGGATCATGGTTATTTCAGTCTTACCAGCTTGCTCAAAAAATTTATGGAGATATAAAAACACCATATCAAAACCTGGACTATAAATACAATTATAATTACCTGGAAACGCTGAACAGCCAGTTATTGAAAGGCGGTGTGCATTTAGCAGGTTTGCTGAATGATATCTTTGGAAGCTAAAGTGATTTACATTTATTTAAATCAGGCAATTCTTTTTGAAATATCTTTGGGCAATAAAAGTTATAATAACAAATCTCATTTAAATTTTCCTTTAGGGCTAACATGTCAGAACAATCACAAACCTTTATAGCCAAAAGCACCGTTAAAGCCGCCGACCTGGAGCATCGCCGCAAGATCAATTTTAATATTGGCAAATACAATGCAGTTGTACCAAAAGGAAAAGAACAGTTTGCAGATACTCACCTGGCCAGGGAAAGAGCCAAGAATGTAAAATGGCGTGCCATTGAAACACTGGACCAGCAGTTGGAAGAATTTGAACTCAACTTTACCAAAAGAGGCGGCAAAGTGATATGGGCCGAAGATGCTGCACAGGCTGTTGCCGAAGTTGTAAAGATCTGCCAGGAAAAAAATTGCAAAACATTAGTGAAGAGTAAGAGCATGGTGACCGAAGAGATCCATTTAAACAAAGCGCTTGAACAAAACGGGATTGAAAGTGTGGAAACCGACCTTGGTGAATATATACAGCAACTGGATGGCGAAGCGCCTTATCATATTGTAACACCAGCCATGCACAAAAGCAAGGAAGATGTTGCCAGGCTTTTTAATAAAAAACTGGGTACTTCCATTTCTTTAACTCCCGAAGAACTTACGCAGGTTGCCAGGGAAATTCTCCGTGAAAAATATGTACAGGCCGAAGTGGGTGTTACCGGCGCCAATTTTATCATCAGCGATATTGGCGGTATTGCAGTTACCGAAAATGAAGGCAACGCAAGGTTAAGTTGTGCATTTCCTAAAACACATATTGTAATTGTAGGTATCGAAAAAATGATCCCTTCCATTACCGACCTGGGATTGTTCTGGCCATTGCTGGCCACTTTTGGAACAGGGCAAAGGATAACAGTATACAATACCATCGTTACCGGCCCAAAGCAGGAGAATGAAATTGACGGGCCCGAAGAAATGTATGTGATACTATTGGATAATGGGCGTACCAATATTTTACAAAATCCAAAACAAAGGGAAAGTTTGTACTGCATCCGTTGCGGCGCCTGTTTGAATGCCTGTCCCATTTATAAAAATATCGGCGGCCATGCATATGGGGCAACTTACAGCGGTCCCATCGGCAGTGTAATTACGCCACACCTGCAGGGTATGAATGAGTTCAAACATTTAAGTTACGCTTCATCTCTCTGTGGCAATTGTACCGAAGTATGTGCTGTAAAAATAAATTTACATGAATTGCTGTTGGAGAACAGGCACGAATCTGTGGAAGAAGGATTAACTACATTTACCGAACGAATGGCCTGGAAAGTATGGCGCCTGGCCAGTTTGAAAAGAGGGATGATGAATCTGGGCACCGGTAATTTTAAAAATAAAGTAGTGAACGGTATGTTCAAGGGCTGGAAAGAAAATCGCAGTGACCTGAATTTTAGCCCAAAGACATTTAACCAGATGTGGAAAGAGCGGTATAAGAATTGAGGTATGCATTATGAGTCATAAATTATGAATTGTTCCACTATGGTGGAACTTTTTTATTTTGTGCAGGAATGATACTGATCTATTCACATATTACATCCACAAGATTGCAATATATCTGCGGCTTCATTTTCAAAGAAATGATGGGAGTTGAGTTTACGATCACTGTAGACTCTGAGGAATTTAAAAATTATAATGGAGTAAAGATCAATTACAGTGATTCGGAAATTGATACTGCAGCGGATGGCCCGGCATTCAATATCCAGGGTAACAGTTTATTGTTTGACGAGATAATTATCCGGCAGGAAATTATATGTTTTGATGTAAATGGCACAAGGGCCTTTTTCAGGACACACAATTCTGATTTTCCTTTTGATATTTTTGCAGCTTCTTTTTATCTAATTACCCGTTATGAAGAATACCTGCCGCATGAAAAAGATATGTATGGAAGATATGCGCATGAAAACTCACTGGCATATAGAGAAGGGTTTTTAAACCTTCCTTTAATAAACCTATGGGTAAGGGAATTCGCATATAAACTGAAAGAGAAATTTTCAATACTCAATGTTCAATTTCCAATATTCAATTCCCAGTTAACATTTGATATTGACATGGCCTGGACCTACAAACATAAAGGCCTGTTGAGAAATATAGGCGGCTTTTTAAGATCTCCATCGCCTGAAAGAATAAAAGTGCTGGCAGGTTTTCAAAAAGATCCTTTCGATTCTTATGAATGGCTGAATGAATTACATCAGCGATACAATGTAAAGCCCCTGTATCTTTTTTTAGTGGCGGCAAAGAATGGCCGGTATGATAAAAATATTCTTCCTTACAGAGATGCCATGTGGAGACTGGTGAAGCAGCATGCAAAAAAATATTCCATCGGCCTGCATCCTTCCTGGCAATCCGGAGATGATCCCTCTTTATTAAGGAAAGAAATGCAGCAACTGGAAGCAATGGCCGATACTGGCCAGGCTGGTATCATCAGGTCCCGGCAACATTATATTCGTTTTGATTTACCGGAAGGTTACAACAGGTTAATAAAAGCAGGGATTACAGATGATTACTCAATGGGATATGGCAGTATCAATGGTTTCAGGGCATCTGTTGCTTCTTCTTTTTATTGGTACAATTTAGAAAACGAAGAACAGACTGCATTAAGGATTCATCCATTTTGTTTTATGGATGCCAATGCCTATTACGAACAAAAACAATCGCAACAACAGACATTGACAGAACTAATGCATTATTTATCGGTATGTAAAGAAGTAAATGGCAGCTTAATTACCATCTGGCATAATAATTTTTTAGGAACAGCCACAGAATTTAATGGCTGGAAAGATATCTATGAAAAATTTATTGCTCTGGCTCAACAATAATTTTTTCCCGGCTGCGCTTGATGCTGTAATTCACCAGGAATACGCCTATCAATGTTACCATAGCGCCCCACAAAATATTCATTGTAAGTTTTTCATCCAGCACAATAAAAGCCGTTACCATGGCCACAAGCGGATTGATATATGCATACAGGGATGATACTGCCGCAGGTAATTTCTTCATAGAATAAATAAAAGCGATAAAAGCCAATAAAGAACCGGCAAGCACCAGGTAAGTAATAGCCAGCCATGACCTGGCTGTAATTTCCTGCAACGGGATCGTTGGCTGAAAAACATATGAAATAATGAACAGCATCACCGAACCTATAAACATCTGCCAACCAGTGGCATAGTAAGGATTCATGTTAAGTTTATTCCTTACTATAAAAATAGTACCTACACTCCAGCATAGCATGGCTATAACAGAAAGTATTACCCCAAATAAAAAGCCTTCGGGGTGATTATGAAAAGCATTCTCATAAAATACAATACCAATACCTGTAATGCCCAGCAGTAAACCAATAAATGTAATTGTATTCAGGTTACGGTTCTTAAAAAAAAGCATCTCAATGATAACAACGCTTAATGGATATAGCGCACCTATCAATGCACTTAACCCCGTTGGGATATAATTCAGGCTCCAGGTGCTTAACCCGTTTGCCATAACAAACATCAGGAACGCCATCATTAACAGCCAGCCAAATTGTTGGCGTGTTGGCAACCCTGTTTTTTTATAAAACAAAAAGAACAAGACAAAAAAACTACCGCCAAAAAACTGGCGGATGGAAGCCATTTGTAAAGCGGGCATATCGGCAACAGCGATCTTGCTGGCCACCCAGGTGGTACCCCATACAATGCTTGTAATGCATAGTGCAACATATCCACCTGCTTTTCCCTTTGGTAAATTATTGCTGATGTTCATTTATCGTTCTGCAGTTAATGTTTAAAATGCCTAAGGCAGGTTATTACCATTGCCAGGTTATTAGTCTTGCAATACTCAACAGAATCTTTATCACGTATGGAACCACCGGGTTGTATAAAAGAAGTTATGCCTGCGACATGTGCAATTTTCACACAGTCATCAAAAGGGAAAAAAGCATCACTGGCTAACACAGCTCCATGTAGGTCAAAATTAAACTGCTTTGCTTTTTCTATTGACTGCCGCAATGAATCGATACGGGAAGTCTGTCCACAACCTTTACCAATCAGCTGTTTATTTTTTACCAACGCGATGGCATTACTTTTTAAATGCTTACAAACGATATTGGCAAATGTCAAATCTTCTTTTTCAGATGTTGCTGTTTCCCGTCCGCCGGCTTCTTTCCACTCTGTATAATTCCCTTCATCATTTTGTTGGGTAAGTATACCGCTTAAAACAGATCTAAACTGATGTGATGAAATTAGTTTTGTTTTTTGCTGTAAAAGGATGCGGTTCTTTTTCATTTTTAAAATTTCCAAAGCATCAGCATTATAAGAAGGCGCAATTAAAACCTCAAAGAAAATTTCATTGATGGCATCGGCTGTAGCCTTATCAACAGTACCGTTGCAAACCAGTACACCACCAAAGGCACTTTCGGGATCGCCTGCCAAGGCCGCATCCCAACTTTCTTTTACAGTGTCCCTTTGTGCAATACCACAAACATTCGTGTGTTTAATAATAGCAAAAGTGGTGAGGTCAAACTCTTTCATCAGTTGCAGTGCAGCATCTACATCAACTAAATTGTTATAGGAAAGTTCTTTGCCATGCAGCTGGTCAAATATTTCATCCGCATTACCATAAAATATGCCCTGCTGGTGAGGGTTTTCTCCATACCGAAGAACCGTTTTATTTTTATTAAATGGATTTATAAAATCAGTTTGATTAAAATAATTGGAAATGGCTATGTCATAACCGGTACAAACATCAAATGCTTTTATAGCAAACATCCGCCGTTGCTCCAGGGTTGTTTCGCCTTTTTGTGTTTTTAGTATTTCTTCAAGCAAAGAATAATCTTTTTTTGCTGCAACAACAGTAACGGAAGCATGATTCTTTGCAGCAGCACGTATCATAGAAGGGCCGCCAATATCGATCTTCTCTATAATCAGTTTTTCATCGGCTGTAGACTTTACTGTTTCTTCAAATGGGTACAGATCAACAATAACCAGGTCAATCTCCGGTATCGTGTATTGTTTCATTTCGGCCACGTGCTGGGCATCATCTCTTTTACCTAATATGCCGCCAAATACAGATGGATGCAATGTTTTAACCCTGCCTCCCAAAATTGAAGGATAGCTTGTTAAAGACTCAACAGGAACACAGGGAATATGAAGGTCTTCAATAAATTTTTGTGTACCACCTGTTGAATAGATCGTTATATCTAATTGATGTAATTGTTTGATGATCTCTTCAAGCCCGTCCTTATAAAAAACAGAGATGAGTGCTGACTGTATCTTTTTCTGCATGTGCTTTGGTTAATATGACCGCCATAAGAAATTTGCGATCCGGATGAATTTTATTTCGCCGCAAATTTACGGTTTTTACAGGCAGGAAATTGTGTTACCTGTTTGTTTTGTCAATAAAATGATGAAAGGATCTCCGAATGTCAAATATTAGATCGGAAATATTTTACTACCGGGTAAAAACTATTTCAGCCCTGGAGTTGGCCGCTATTTCTTTAGGCGTTTTGCCGGCATTTAATGGCCTTACATTGCCATAATTTTTTATTAAATTGATCCTGGAAACGTTTAAACGGCGTGATAAAAGATAGTTTTTAACTATGTCGGCCCGTTCAGTTGCCAGGCGGTCGCATACACTGCTAATACCTTCACCCTTGTAAGCATGCCCTTCTATAGATATTGTAAATGATGGGTTTTCACTTAGAACAGCCAGTACACTATCCAGTACTTTGTATGTCGGTAAAATTAAATTGGATTGCTGTATTTCAAAGGGCACGATAACCACATCTGTATTAGGGCAACCGTTTTTGTCCTGGTATCCAAACACATCAGGGCATTTATCTTCGCCATCAATTACTCCATCTTCATCCCGGTCGGATATTTCAACTTTTTTGGGTGGTGAGGGATATTTTAATGATATTTCCGCCCTGCAATTAATTTTAAAACCATCTTTATCGGCTCCCATATATAATGGCTTTGCTTTGCCATGGGCTGTTACAGAAACGATCCGGGAGCTATCAATACCCCTTCCTAAAATATAAGTTTGAATAAATAATGCCCTGTTCAGCGAAAGGTAGTAACATATTGAATCGCTGCCTTCATCTTTATATGCATATCCATCAATGGAAAGTGTGACCACTTTATTTTTTGCCAATATAGCAATAATGCTATCCAGTACATCAAAAGTGAAAGTGTGGTACAATGCAGACTGTTTATAATCAAACCGGATCACCACTGTATCCATATTATATTGCTGTACTATATTAGTAATACCATTACCTGGCACAGACTTTCTGTTTTCTATTTGCCCATTATCAAAACTGCCTGCAAAAACAGCAGAGCAGCTTAACATAAAAAACAATAATGCCAGTCCCCTGGATAAATTCATTTTCCAAAATTTAATAGCAGCACAAATTTACTTGCTATTGACTATACTCGTAAACTAAATGAGCTAAATTAACAGGATATTAAATACGCAACTTACATGCCAATGTCATATATAAATGCACCCTGGCCTGGTATTGAATGGCCGGACAAATTTAATGTTTCGCATTCTTTTTGCCATTTTTCTATTTTCCAGAGAGGATTTGAAGCGTCAAAAACAAATTGCTTACAGTTGAAAACTGCTGTCAGTTGTGAAATATAGAGTTTTGGATCTTTGGAAATAATAACCAGGTCAATATCTATTTTTTGCCGCAGCGGTTCAATAGTAACGGGCCTGTCAATAATTACTATTCTTTTATGCTGAAACTGGTAAAACATTTCATGCTGAAAAAAATTGCTCAAAGTATCCTGTCGGTTATTAAGTTGAAAAGCGGTCCTGCCTGGTTTTAAATGAAAATTTTGTAACAGGCCATCTTCCAGTAGAATGCTGTCGCCCACAAATTGATAGTTTGTACCATTTACAAAATCTATGGCCTGGTGCCTGGGTACATTATACACAATTAATTTTTGCTGCTTTAGTGTTTGCCACCTGTTATAAGCATTCAATATAGCAAATGCGAAAAAACAGGTTATTGCAAGTTGGAAATATTTTTTATTCTTATTGATCAGCCATGCACTCAGTCCGATAACTACTGCATATAATAACCAGGTAGAAAAAACTGTAGCAGGAATTTTATCCCAAACAGCAAATGACAATTCGTTTATCCAAAGAATTATTTTGTTCATCAACCATACCAAGCCTGAAACAAGTTTACCAAGGTACACGCCAACAAAACGCACCCACGATAAAGCTATCAGCGCTATTTCGGCATACAAAATAAACCCAGACAACGGAACCGCAATTATGTTTGTGACCAGGAACAGGTTCGGGAACTGGTGAAAATAATAAATGCAGACAGGGAACGTAAGCAATTGTGCAGCTAAGGAGATGGCCATTAACTTCCACACTTTATTTATCCACTTATTTTTTATGTACAGGCAGTTGTATATCGGTTTTTGAAAAGCGATGATACCCACTACAGCAAGGTACGATAACTGGAATCCGACATCCCATAAAAAATAAGGATTATAACAAAGCATCACAAAGGCTGATGCTGCCAATGAATTATAAATGGATGTTTGCTTAAAGAAATTTTTACCCAATGCTATAAAAGTGAACATTACTGCAGAACGAACAACTGATGCGGCAGCTCCGGTGATCAATGAAAAAAGCCAAAGGCAACCCAATATTAAAATAACCTGGAATAATTTTGATTTGTTGATGATAGGAATTCTTGCAAATAACCACACCAGCAGCACATAGATCAGCCCCAGATGCATCCCGGAAATAGCAATGATGTGTACCACACCCGTGTTACTGTATGCCTGTACCAGGTCTTTATCCAGGTCGTTGGTATAGCCAATAAGAAGAGCTTCAGCAATACCTAATTCATCTTTACCTGATTCTACTCTTTTGCGTAAAACAGATAATACATGGTCTCTTGCATTAAAAATAAACTGTTGCAACTGGCTGGTATTTTTACTTCCACTCTCCAGCTTTTCCCAATCTTTCTCTTTTAAAAAAACATTATGAAATGTTTGTTGAAAGGCGGCGTACCGCTGGTAATTAAAAGCACCGGGGTTTCCTGAATTTTTTATCTCCTGCAGGTTTTTATGAATTAAAATCCTGTCTCCATATTTTAACTCATGCTTAAGACTGTCTTTCGAAAAATATAATAATAATTTTCCCTTGCAGGGAATAGACGTATCGTTTTGTATAATGTACTCAACATATCCATTGGCTTTAAAAGATTTAGTTTTTTCTACAAGAGGTTCATTAATTCTTACAACCAGGTAACTACTATCCCTATAATAGTTTCCATACCAGCTATCATTGTGTCGTACGTCTTTTTGCCAGGTAATTAATAAACCAAAACTGATGAGCAGCAGGTGAATGATAAAACCCTGTAAAGCCTGTAATTTAAACCGCAGGGCAACCGGCAGCATTAAAAATAAAAGAAAAGAGATGCTGAAAGAGACCAGTGCTGTTACAATAACGATCACTGAAACCTGTACATACCATTGCAATATTATGCCTGCAACCAAAGGCAGGAGAAGCCTGATAAACGGGGCTTTTTTCCAAAGGGGTGTACCATAAGGGCGGGGCATTCAACAAAATAGAAAATGTAACTGAGAAATCAAATATTTCTTTATGCTCACATATTTGTTCCAATAGCTATAAAGACCCAGGGAGGCAGAAAATATTAAGAAGCCCTAGAACTACTTTTCTGTTTCTTTTTTGTAAATTTGAAAATGAAAGTCCGGGATGTAATTAAATTGATTCAATCAGACGGATGGTATTTGGTACGGCAGAAGGGAAGTCATAAACAATATAAACATCCTGTTAAGAAGGGGTTGGTAACAATAGCAGCCCATAAAATGAGTGATGAAGTTGCGATGGGCACATTAAACAGTATTTACAAACAAGCACAATTAGAAAAAAAATGAGAAAGTATTTAGTGATATACGAAAAGACTAAAATCGGTTTTTCAGCTTATGTGCCTGATTTACCCGGAGTGATTGCAACCGGCAAAACAAAAACATTTGTTGAGAAAAATATTTTCACTGCTATTCAATTTCACCTTGATGGATTAAAAGAGGAAAGAATGCGTATTCCAAAAGCACAGGCTGAAAGTGAAGTGCTGGTTTTTGCGGTTTAAACTTTATCAACCCCGTCTGGTTTCCTGACCAACAGTGTTGATAAAGGAACATATCCTGAGCCGAAATATTATATCTCCTAATCAAACAACCCATAACTACTCCCCTTACTTTCTTTGCGCTGCGATCTTTTAAAGGTTTGGTTATCGGCACCACCGGGCAATTGTGGTTGTTTGTGCTCAAAGAGGTCTTCAATAGTGATGATCTGTATCTTATCCATCGGGAACTCGGCTCCATCCATCTTTATATGTCCGGCATCTTTGGCACATTTTGTCATTTCTCTGGTTACATTCTCTGCAAAGCAAACAAAAATGCCCACCGTAGCTTTTTGTGTTTCTATTACCTGTACAAACTCCCTTAAATTCTTTACAGTGAGTTTGCCACTCTTGGTTTCTATTAAAGCAAAATGTTTTTTCTTACTGTTATCATAAAAAGTGATGTAGCCATCATAACCACCGTCGGCTACTTTCTTTTCGTTGACCACACCGTTGAGCATTACTTCGATGGCCCAGTCCTGGAAACCAATGCGGCCACCTTCTACATTTTGTGCAAGTTCTTTGGCGCTGGCAATATCTTTGGGCATGCCGTGCAGTTTTAAATTACTTTCTATGCCCCGGCCATAGGTTTCTGTTAAGCGTTTTTTTATTAAGCGTACGGCAAGGTGACTAATATCGGCGCCAAGCCATTTACGATTTAATCTTTGCGCCACGGCAATGCTGGTACCACACCCGCAAAAGAAATCTGCAACAATGTCCCCTTCATTGCTACTGGCTTTAATGATGCGTTCTAATAAGGCTTCGGGTTTTTGCGTTGGATAACCAAGTGATTCTTTCGATGATTGAACATTTGATATATCACTCCAAATATTACCTATAATTGGTTTCTTTTTATTATCTAGATAAATTTTTCTTTGTGGTCTTCCATTTGAACTCCATAAAAGTCTTCCATCATCATCCAATTCTTGTAACCGTTCTTTTTCCATCATCCATCCCCACTGCGGAGTATACCCTTTGTATTCGTAAATTAAATTTTTTCTAATTCCTAATGCTGCATTTCTTTCAATAGAATGCAAACGATAAATACCTCTTTCATCTTTATGCCTGTAAGCATTAGCTAGGTATTCTTCATTATGTTCATCTGAATATTGAGGGTTAAACAGATAGTTGGAAGATTTAGAATAGAAAAATATTGTATCAGACAAAGAACCAAATTTTTTGGATGTTGTATTATGTGCTGTTGTTCGTTTCCAAATAATTTCATTTCGATAATTCCTTTCTCCAAAAATCATATCACAAATCAGTTTCAAATAATGGCTCATGGTGGGGTCGCAGTGCAGATAAAAACTGCCTGTATCTTTTAATAGTTTGTGCATGTAATAAATCCGGATTGCCATCGTAGTTAAATAAGCTGTGGCACTATCACTAACACTTTTCAGGTTATGAAACATGTTCAGCAGTTCATAGAGGTCTTTGTGTACTTCTGCCAATTCGTTTAGTGTATCTACATATTCATAATTGCTCCAGGTATCGGCAAATGCCTGCTTTTGTGCATTGGCGTCTTTCATGTCCATGCTTTCGAACAATACATTATAGTTGCGCTTGCTGTTAAAGGGAGGGTCTATATAAATGAGATCAATAAAGGGCTGCGGATGCTGTTCCTTTAATTCTTTTAAAACGTCTAAGCAGTCACCAAAATAGAGGTGGTTCATGAAATGGCTTTTATCCGCAGTTTTCTGTCGTATTACGACAAAATTGTAGTTAAAAGACAAAATAAAGACTTTAAAGCAAATAACTGTCTTTTTAAGAAAAAAATTATCCGTTAGCAGAAGGAAATTTGTGCAGTGAAGCATAATATAGGATACCGGATAAGAAAACTAAGGGAGAGCAAAGACTACAGCCAGCAAAATATGGCTGATGAATTAGGTCTTACTCATAGTGCCTATTCAAAAATTGAAACAGGCAAAACAGATCCTTCGGTTGGAAGAATAACACAGATTGCTGAAATACTAAAAGTAGATGTAATTTATTTTTTCCAGGAAGGTTCCCCTAACAGAGTAGAAAACCATGATAAATCTTACGGCGTCGCCACCAAAAGCGACATAGAAGAATTAACCCAAATGATCAATAAGATAAAACAGGAAATTGCCAGCCTGAAGGCAGGTTTACCAAAACCTCAGGTAAAGAAGAAAAAGAAAGCATGAGATGCTTCGTTCCTCAGCATGACAATCCTTAAGTAATTATTTACTCAAGTGCATGCTTCTCTCTTTGTACAACTGTCTGAAGTAAGGATCTCTCAGGTCTTTAATAAAACGGATGGCCTCCCCGGTGCTTTTCATCTCTGGCCCAAGTTCTTTATTTACACCAGGGAATTTATTAAAAGAGAAAACGGGTTCTTTAATGGCAAAGCCGGTAAGTTGTTTATCGAAAGTAAAATCTTTAAGTTTATTTACTCCCATCATTATTTTGGTAGCAATATTCAAATAAGGGATTTGATAAGCTTTGGCGATAAACGGTGTGGTACGGCTTGCCCTGGGGTTAGCTTCTATCACAAACACATTACCATCCTTAATGGCAAATTGAATATTAATAAGCCCTTTTATTTTTAATGCCCTGGCGATTTTTTCAGCATACTCTTCCATCGTATGTACGATCAATGGCGATAAGTTGAACTGCGGCAACACTGCATTGCTATCGCCGCTATGGATACCGGCCGGTTCAATATGCTCCATCACGCCCATCACATGAAAATCTTCGCCATCAAAAATTGCATCTATCTCTGCTTCCTGGCAGCGGTCTAAAAAATGGTCAATTAAAATTTTATTGCCGGGTAAGTGTTTAATTAAACTCAACACCCCTTTCTCCAGGTCTTCGTCATTGATAACGATCCGCATTCTTTGTCCGCCCAACACATAACTTGGCCTTATTAAAACCGGGTAACCCACCTGCCTGGCTACTTCAATCGCTTCATCGGTATTGTAAGCAGTTCCATAGTCCGGGTAAGGTATCTCAAGTTCTTTCAGCATATCGCTGAACCTTCCCCTGTCTTCAGCAATATCCATACTATCGAATGAAGACCCGATTATTTTTATTCCTTTTTCATGTAACCGCTTTGCAAGTTTTAGCGCCGTTTGTCCACCCAATTGCACAATAACACCATAGGGTTTTTCATGTTCAATTATTTCCCAAAGGTGCTCCCAGAATACGGGCTCAAAATAAAGTTTGTCGGCAATATCAAAATCGGTTGATACGGTTTCGGGGTTACAGTTTACCATGATGGCTTCGTAACCTGCTTCTTTTATGGCCAGCACACCATGCACACAACAATAGTCAAATTCAATGCCCTGGCCGATCCTGTTGGGTCCACTGCCCAGTACAATTATAGATCCTTTAGCCCCCCCACCCCCCAAGGGGGGGGCTGCAGACCCTGCTTTAGCAGAAACTATTGATTCATTATGAAGTATAGGATTGCTTCGGTCGCCTCCATGTCCTCCCACTTCGGGGGAGATAGAGGGGGCCTCAAAAGTAGAATAGAAATAAGGTGTCTTTGCTTCAAACTCAGCACTGCAGGTATCTACCATTTTATAAACCCGGGTAAGGCCCATCGCTTTCCTTCTTTCGTATATCGGTTCTGCATCTTCTTCGTTCATGATGCTTTTAAGCTGCTCATCACTAAAGCCTAAAAGTTTTGCTTCTCTCAACAGATCATCCGGCAATGTTTTAAGATCGTATTGCGCAATTTTCTTTTCACAATCACATATTTTCTGGATCTGGTAAATAAACCAGCGGTCAATTTTCGTGCTTTCACAAATACGTTTGATACTGGCTCCGGCCATCAGCGCATCTTTGATTCTAAAGATCCTGTCCCACTTTGGTATCTTGATATATTCTATCAGTTCATCGGCCTGCATTAAACTTTTACCATAATATCCAAGGCCAACCACATCGTTTTCCAGACTCTGACATGCTTTTTGCAAAGCCTCTGCAAAACTTCTTCCAATACCCATTACCTCACCAACACTTTTCATTTGAAAACCTAAAGTATCATTGGCTCCTTTGAATTTATCAAAGTTCCATCTCGGTATTTTTACAATTACATAATCAAGCGCCGGTTCAAAATAAGCAGACGTTGATTGGGTAATTTGATTTTTTAATTCATCAAGATTATAACCGATGGCAAGTTTAGCCGCAATTTTTGCAATGGGATAACCGGTTGCTTTACTGGCCAGGGCCGAAGAACGGCTTACCCTTGGATTGATTTCCACAACAATCAATTCTTCTGTTTGCGGATTGAGAGCGAACTGCACATTACATCCGCCTGCAAAATTTCCCAAAGCCCTCATCATGGCAATGGCGGTGTTACGCATTTTCTGGTAGGCTGTATCACTTAAGGTCATTGTTGGTGCAACGGTAATTGAATCACCGGTATGAACCCCCATGGGATCAAAATTCTCAACCCCGCAAATGATCGCAACATTATCTGCATTATCCCGTAATAATTCCAGTTCAAATTCTTTCCAACCCAGCACCGCTTTTTCCACCAGCACTTCATGTATAGGACTAGCTGTGAGCCCGATGTTTAGCGCCTCATCCAGTTCTTCTTTATGAAATACAATGCTGCCGCCTGTACCCCCTAATGTAAATGAAGGACGAAGCACCAATGGGAAACCTATCTGTTGTGCAAATTCTTTGCCTTCTAAAAAAGAGTTGGCAATTTTTGCCTCACAAACAGCTATTCCCATTTCAATCATCCACTGGCGGAACTTTTCCCTGTCCTCAGCTTTATCAATGGCTTTTATATCAACACCAATTAATCTAACCCCAAATTTTTCCCAAATACCCAGTTCATCAGCCTCTTTACAAAGGTTAAGCGCTGTCTGGCCTCCCATAGTGGGCAATACAGCATCAATTTTATTTTCTTCCAGTATCTGTTCAATACTTTCCACGATAAGCGGTAAAAGATAAACCCTGTCGGCCATCATCGGGTCGGTCATTATAGTGGCCGGGTTGCTGTTTATCAAAATTACTGTTACTCCTTCTTCCCGTAATGAACGGGCAGCTTGTGTACCGGAATAATCGAACTCACAAGCCTGGCCGATAATAATAGGGCCCGAACCAATGATCAAAACGGACTTAATGGAATTGTCTTTTGGCATAATATAATATTGCCTATGATATGGCGTGCCAAAAGTAATTGTAAATGATGTAAATAAAAAGTGGTTAGTTATTCATTTTTCATTTAGGGGCTACTATCCTAAATTTACAGGATAAAATCAAAATATTATATTGAAATCACGCCTTGTATATACAAATATTGTTTTTATCCTTTCTCTTACTACCCTACATGTTTCTGCTCAATTTTTCCCGTCTAAAAATTATCCGCAAAATTATTTTAGCTGGCCTGTTGCTGCCCCAAAGGCTTTATCGGCCAATTTTGGGGAATTGAGGCCTAACCATTACCACATGGGGTTTGATTGCAGGACCGATAAAAAGCAAAACCTGCAGGTACTTGCTGCTGCGGATGGCTATATAACAAAAGTAAGAATTGAACCTTTTGGTTTTGGCAGGTCATTATATATTAATCATGCCAATGGGTTAACAACTTTATATGCTCATTTAAATGAATTTTACCCCGAGCTGGAAAAATATGTAAAAGAGCAGCAGTATAAAATAAAACGCTGGAAGATTAATTTAGATGTACCCGAAAATTTGTTTCCTGTAAAGAAGGATTCGCTTATTGCCTTTAGTGGTAATACCGGTTCCTCACAAGGTCCACACCTTCATTTTGAAATAAGAGATACTAAAACCGGGAAAGTATTAAATCCCGGGTTATTTGGATACGCCATACCCGATACCATACCACCGGATATTTACCGGCTGGCTGTGTATGACAGGCGACTGAGCACTTATGAACAAAGCCCGAAATTCTATCCGCTAAAAAAAGTAAACGGTATTTATGTTAGCACGCCGGCATTGATCATAGCTAACAGCAACAAAATAAGCTTTGGCATATCTGCATCCGACCGTGTTACAGGATCAGCAAACCGCAATGGTATTTATGAAAGTATATTGTTTGAAAACGAAAGCCCTGTTATTGGTTTTCAGATAGATGATATCAGCTATGATGATACCCGGTATTTTAATGCCCACATTGATTATAAATTAAGAAGCAATGGCGGTCCTTATATACAACAGTTCTCAAGATTACCTGGCCATGTTAACAGCATTTATAAACCTGCAAATGCCGATGGTGTGATTTTTATTAGTGATGACAGTATTCATAAAATTAAAATAGAAGTAAAAGATACCGATGGTAATACTTCATTGGTTCAATTTGAAATAAAGAAGGATTCAAATTTTATTATCTCGCAAAAAAGGGATTCATCAGCTTTCTTTCAGCCCAATGAATTTCATCCCGGGTTTATCAATATTTTGGAAAGGGACAATATCAATTTTTATTTACCTGCAAATTGTTTATATGACTCCATCCGTTTTCGTTACAGTGAGCAGGCACCCAAAACAGGTTATTCCATTTACCAGCTACATAATGTAAGTGTTCCGGTGCATGCCTATTTTCCTGTTACTATAAAAGCGTTAACAACCTTGTCCGATAAAATGGTAATGCACCGCTTTGCGAATGACAAAAATGATTTTGTAAAAGCAGAGCCTGTAAAAAATGGAAAGGAGAATGGCTGGTTCAGGGCCAGTTTCAGGGATTTCGGAAACTTTCAACTGATGGTTGATACCATACCTCCTGTAATTTCTCCCCTGGGTTTCAAAGACAAAATGAATTGCAGTAAACAAAGCCGTATCAGGTTTGTTGTAACTGATAATACCGAAGAGATAAAAAGTTTTACAGCCACATTGGATGGAAATTGGCTGCGGTTCAGTAATGATAAAGGCAGAATTTTTATTTATGAATTTGATGAAATGTGTTCGGCCGGCGAACACGAATTAAAAATCATTGCAGAAGACCAGGTTGGAAATACAAGAGAAAAGATCTATCATTTTACGAGATAATTATGGCAACACATCTAACAGAAGGCAGTAAGGCCCCATCATTTAAAAGCAAAGACCAGAACGGGGATCCGGTTTCTCTTTCTGATTATAAAGGCAAAAAAGTTGTCCTGTATTTTTACCCGGAAGATGATACACCAACCTGCACCATACAGGCCTGTAACCTCAGGGATAATTTTGGCCTGTTAAAAAATAATGGGATCGTTGTTTTAGGAGTTAGCCCCGATGAAGAAAAAAAACATAAAAAATTTGAAGCAAAATATAAGTTACCCTTTACATTAATTGCTGATGCCAGCCATGATATTATTGACAAATATGGTGTATGGGGCGAAAAACAATTATACGGCAGAACATATATGGGCCTGCACCGCACCACTTTTTTAATAGATGAGAAAGGAATTGTTAAAAAGATATTTTTAAAGCCAAAAAATAAGGAGCATACCGAAGAAATTTTAAAGGCATGGCAACTTATGGAGGAAAGTAAGCGTTAGTTATGTAAGTAACTTTAAAATTCCAGGTATGAAAAAAGTGTTTATGATCACCCTGTTTTATCTTTCAACAACTTTAGTATTTACAGCCTGTAGTAAAAGTGACTCTACACCCGGCGGTGGCAGTAACGGCATAACTTTTTCATGTGCCGGTATCAGTCCAAAATTTTCCACTGATGTGCAGCCAATACTTACATCAGTTTGCTCTATCAACAGTAATTGCCATGCTGCAGGTAGCGCTAATTCCGGCGGGCCGTTTACAATCCATGTTGAGGTTTTTGCAAAAAAGTCAAATATAAGGGCAGCCATACTTGCCGGCACCATGCCTCAAAGCGGTACTATAACCCAGGCACAGATCAATGCTTTTATATGTTGGATCGATTCGGGGGCTCCAAATAATTAAATCCCCGGCGGTCATAAAACCCACTCCACTTCTCCAAAATCAAATTGCCGGTCAATTGCATCAACAGTTAATAATTTTCCCTCGTGTGAAACAGCTTTAATTACTGTTTCAAAACTGATATCTCCTTCTTTAAGCAGCACATTTTTATTTAGCTTGTAAAGATGCTCATTGTAATCTTCAAGTATTCTTTCACACGGCCTTGAATTTAATTCGGCTATTTTTTTCATCAGCAGGGCATAAAGTTCTTTTGCTAAGGCAATGGTATCAAACTCTTTCCCTGTTATTTGTTTTAGCGAGACCGGGCTTTTTATAGAGCTATTAAAATTGGTCTGGTTGATATTGATCCCAATACCTGCAATAGCCCATTTCCATTTTTTACCATGAAATACATTTTCAATTAAAACACCCCCTGCCTTTCTGTCACGCCAAAACAAATCGTTAGGCCATTTTATTTTTGTTTCATCTCCTGCATAGCCTGAAAAAAATTCAAAACAAGCCAGGGCAATAGCAGCACTTAAATAAAATTGTTGTTTTGCATGTAAGGGTTCGGGCTGCAAAACAAGGCTCATAGCGATGTTTTTTCCAGGTTCTGTTTCCCAACCCTTGCCCCGCTGTCCTTTCCCTGCAGTCTGTTCATGCGTAAACCAGGCCATTCCATGGCTGGCCATTCCTGCATGTACACTGGCCATGGCATAGTTGTTGGTACTATCAACTGTATCCAATATTTTAAAAAATCTGTCCCCGGACATAACTAACCCAAATGGCAAAGAAGTGTTACTTTTGCCATTATTTGCAAGCTACATGCTAGTTTGTAAAAAACAATAACAAACAAACCCAGTTTTGACAATAGAATTCATAACAGGGAGAAAAATAAAACAGTACCAGATTTGAATAATTTAAAAGCATTAGATAGTCGCAAAAAAAGCAGTGTTGTACGGATAACGAGTAAAAGTAAGATCTTCAAAACCATCATTCACGCTATACAGGAAAAAAAGGGCGAACATATCATAAGCCTCGACCTCAGGAAAATACCCGAAGCTGTTGCTGATTTTTTTATAATTTGCCAGGCTGGTAATACTACCCAATTAAGAGCCATTGCAGATTTTGTGGAAACCGATGTAAAAGAAAAGTGCCTGGAAACAGCTTATAAACACGAAGGCCGCCAGGGGCAGCAATGGATCCTGATCGATTATGTTAATGTGGTTGTACACATCATGCTGCCTGAACCCAGAAAATTTTACCAGTTGGAAGAAATGTGGAGCGATGCACCAATGACAGAACACTGGGATTAAATAAGATCTAATTTTTAAAAAAATTAAAATAACAATACATCATAACCGTCTACTACAAAAAGCCTAAATTGACATCGTAGATAAGTACCCAAAAAATGGCACAAAAAAACATGAGTCAGCAAGACAACAATAGAAAATATAATCCTGATAACATACCTCCAAAAGGTGATGATCAAAAAAAGAAGCCCCGGTTCAATATTTACTGGATATACGGGATCATTTTTTTATCCATAGTAGGCATTAACCTGTATCGCAACGTGGGCAGCGCCGGTATTGAGATGAATCAACAATACCTGAGCGAATTGCTCAAAGCCGGGGATGTGGAACAGGATGCCAAAAAAGAAGCCGATAAGACAGGGTTGGTGGTTGTAAGAAATAAAAAAATTGTACGCATTTTTTTAAGCAAAGACAGTGTATTAAAAAAAGCTGCGTTCTATAGAACATTTTTAAAGCCTGCCGAATACGATAACCTGGCCAAAGCAAATGAGCCGCAATTATTTTTCAGCATTGCAAAAGATGAGACCTTTGCAAAACAATTAGATGAATTCTATACTGGTAATCCTGATCTAAAAAAAATATTGCCTGCTTATACTGAAGAAGGAGAGATCTTTGGACAGATCATTAATACATTACTTCCTATTTTATTAATAGGTTTATTGTTTGTAATGATGATGCGTAAAGTTGGCGGACCAGGTGGCAGCGGTGGACCAGGCGGCATTTTCAGCATTGGAAAATCCAAAGCAACCTTATTTGAAAAAGGCACAAGGGTGAATATAAATTTTGGTGATGTGGCAGGCCTTGATGAAGCGAAGGTGGAAGTGATGGAGATCGTTGACTTTTTAAAGAATCCAAAAAAATATACAGCGCTTGGTGGCAAAATTCCAAAAGGTGCATTGTTGGTCGGCCCTCCCGGCACAGGTAAAACATTATTGGCAAAAGCAGTTGCCGGCGAAGCCCAGGTTCCTTTCTTCAGCCTTAGCGGCAGCGATTTTGTTGAAATGTTTGTAGGTGTTGGCGCCAGCCGTGTACGTGACCTGTTCAAACAGGCAAGAGAAAAAGCGCCATGCATAATTTTTATAGATGAGATAGATGCTATAGGAAGAGCAAGAGGAAAGAATATGATGATGAGTAATGATGAAAGAGAAAATACGCTCAATCAATTACTGGTAGAGATGGATGGCTTTGGAACTGATTTAGGAATTATAATTTTAGCAGCTACCAACAGGCCTGATGTTTTGGATAGTGCATTGCTGAGGCCGGGTCGTTTCGACAGGCAGATATCTATTGACAGGCCTGACCTTGTGGGCAGGGAAGCAATCTTTAAAGTTCACCTTGAACCCATAAAAATTTCTCAAACTTTAGATATCCATAAACTGGCTGAACAAACTCCGGGTTTTGCCGGGGCTGATATAGCCAATGTTTGTAATGAAGCAGCCCTCATTGCAGCAAGAAAAGGAAAGGATGCTGTGGACATGAGTGATTTCCAGGATGCCATTGACAGGGTGATTGGTGGATTAGAAAAAAAGAATAAAATAATATCTCCTGAGGAAAAAGAAATTATTGCCTATCATGAAGCAGGTCATGCTATTTGTGGCTGGTACCTGGAACATGCTTATCCTTTATTAAAAGTTACCGTTGTACCAAGAGGCACAGCTGCACTGGGTTATGCTCAATACACACCTAAGGAACAATATTTATACAACACCGATCAATTAATGGATCAGATCTGTATGACCTTAGGCGGAAGAGCAAGTGAAGATATCTTCTTTGGCAAAATAAGCACAGGTGCAAGCAATGACCTGCAACAGATAACCAAAATTGCTTACAGCATGATCACCGTTTATGGTATGAATGATAAAGTAGGTAACATTAGTTATTACGATCCCAACCAGGAGAATGTTTTTACCAAACCTTTCAGTGAAGAGACGGGTAAGATGATAGATGAAGAGGTTCGTAAATTAATTGACAACGCTTACCAGATAACTAAAAAACTCCTGACTGAAAAAAAGGGTGACGTAGAAAAACTGGCAAAAGAATTATTAAAGAAGGAAGTATTGTTTAAGAGTGATGTGGAAGCATTGATCGGCAAAAGACCTTATGAAGAAAAGAAGGCATTGGATATAGTTGTTGATGCAAAAGATACAGTAAGCGATGCCCCCGATACAAAAATACCGGAAGAATTAAAAACCCCTCCTGTAATTTAAATCATCACATGGCTGTTACACCGGCAAAAGAAAATATTTTAAAAAGGATCCGGAAGGCACTGAGTAACCCGGTGCCTTTGCCGTTTCCACAAAGCGAGGGAACCAATTCCGTTTTTCTGCCTGCAACTGATGGCCTTGACATAATTTTCGCACAGGAGTTTACCCAAATGCAGGGCAAGTTTGCCTTTTGTGTAGATGAAAAAGATATGCTGCAACAATTATTGCAATTGATTGCCGAAAAGAAATGGACAAAAATCTATTGTAACACTGATAAATGGAAAGATAGTTTCAGTAATACTATTGACCTGCCAGGTTGCGATGCATCTGTTACCGACTGCGAATTTTTAGTTGCCCGAACCGGAACTATTGTAATGAGTGCTGCACAGCAAAGCGGACGTACGGTTAGTGTGTATGCACCTGTTCACATTTGTATAGCTTATACCAATCAATTGGTCTACGATGTAAAAGATGCCTTGCAGTCGATCAAAGAAAAATACCCGGGCAATATTCCATCTCTTATAACATTTGCAACCGGCCCCAGCCGTACTGCCGATATTGAAAAAACCCTGGTTACGGGTGTACATGGCCCAAAAGAAGTGTATTGCTTTTTGATAGAAGCATAATTGCGTATTAACAAGTATCTTTATTTAATATGAGCAACGATATCTATAAACTATTTGTATATGGTTCCCTGCGAAGTGGTTTCCGTAATCCGATATACAGTTACCTCACAAAATATTTTCATTTATTGGGAGAAGCGGTTGTAAAAGGTAAGCTGTATGATATGGGTGAATACCCGGCAGCTATTTCTTCAGCTGAAGAGAAATTTATTTCAGGTGAGTTGTATGTCATTAATGACCCGGTAGAATTCTCGTGGGCCATTGGCCAGCTGGACGATTATGAAGGCCTTAACGCCGAAGAAGGCGAAAAGCCATTATACAAGCGGGAACAGGCCATTGCCTATCAAAACGGGCAACCTGAAATTGCCTGGATATACTGGTATAACGGCGATATAACCGGTAAACCTGTTATCGAATCAGGAGACCTAATCCAGTACCTGCAGAAAAAAAATAAACCCTGACTGCAATGGAAGTAGCAAGCAATAAAAAGGTTTACTTCCTTTCCGACTTTCACCTCGGCGCTCCCAATGCAGCGGCCAGCCTACTCAGGGAAAAAAAAATCATTCAATTTCTTGATGAAATAAAAACAGATGCTGCACTGATCTTTATTGTTGGCGACCTCTTTGATTTTTGGTACGAGTACAGGAAGGTAGTGCCCAAAGGTTATGTACGCATACTGGGCAAGCTTGCCGAGGTCACAGATGCCGGGGTCCCCATTCATTTTTTTGTTGGCAATCATGATATGTGGATGAAAGATTATTTTCAGAAAGAACTGAATATTCCTGTTTATTTTGAACCCGTTCCTTTTGAATTCAATCATAAAAAATTTTTAGTGGGGCATGGCGATGGATTAGGGCCCGGCGACCATGGTTATAAATTCATTAAAAAAATATTCCGCAATAAAGCCTGTAACTGGCTGTTTGGTATCTTACCTCCCACTATTGGCATGAGCATTGCACATTACTTCAGCAGGAAAAGCAGGGCGCAAACGGGGCAAACCAATGAAATATTTTTAGGTGAAGACAAAGAGTGGCTTATTATTTATTGTAAGGAAGTTTTACAAAAAGACTATTACGATTATTTGATCTTTGGCCACCGGCACCTACCCATTGATTTTAATTTAACTGAAAAAAGCAGGTATATAAATTTAGGCGACTGGATACAATATTTCAGCTATGCCGTTTTTGACGGAGAAAATGTAGCGCTCAAGTATTATACCCCTATCCTCTAAAGGGGGACAAGCGGAGATCGGATTTTTATTAAATGAACAAAGATTGAAAAAAACAGGATTAAAATATTTTTTTCTGTGCTTCAGTGTTTCTGTGGCAATACCCGTGGCAACAAAAGCACAGAGTGATTCTGCATTTCAATTCCTCAAAACCGTTCCCGGCAGTTTTTCTTATTTCAATGTAGATAACCTGGATAATATTTACCTCATCACAAATACCAATCAGCTTAAAAAAATAAATGCAACTGGTGATTCTATCGCTGCATTCAATGATGTTAAGCGATACGGAAATCCTTCTTCTATTGATGTAACCAATCCATTGAAAGTTTTACTCTACTATAAAAATTATTCAACTGTTGTGACATTAGACCGGTTATTAACCGTCAGAAATACCATCAATTTCAGAAAACAAAATATCTTCTCGGTAAACAGCATCTGCCTGTCCTACGATAATAATATCTGGATATTTGATGAAGAAGATTATAAGCTGAAAAAGATTGACGAGGAAGGGAAAATGCTTTTTGAAACTACAGGCTGGAGGCTTTTATTTGATTCTGTGCCTTCTCCTGCACAATTAATTGACAGGGATAATTATGTTTACCTATATGACCCCGAAAAGGGATTTTATATTTTTGATTACTATGGTTCGTTCAGGAACAGGCTGGCCTTTTTAAACTGGACCAGTGTGGAAGTAAATGGAAAAACGATGTATGGCTTCAGTAATAATAAGTTATTCAGTTATGAATTGAAATCTCTCAACTTAAAAGAATACAGACTACCGGATTTTTTTGTCAATTACACTTCTATAAAAGCCATGAATGGAAAAGTATACCTGCTTAATGAAAACGGTATAACCATTTACCAGATAAAATAAGATCAGGAAAATTGAATTATTGATTTAAGATCGTAGCCAGTTCCTTGTCCCACTTGCCGGTTTTGCCATATTCCACAACCCGGCCAATCTCTTTCCCTTCTTTCATAACAATTATAGTAGGCACAAGAGTTACATTAAATGCGTCACTGATACTTCCCAGCGATTTTTTTGCCCTGTTCACCCCAAAGAAAGTTATAGTGTTATCAGGTATGCCGGTTTTTTCCTGCAGTTTAAAAAATTTAGGTAATATAAAATGTGTATCCTCACACCAGGTTCCGCCAAATACAACAAACTGGCACTTCCCCTTTGCTCTTTCAAATGCATTCAGTGTAGCTGTATCCGGGTTATAATATTTCAGGCTGTTTTCATACCACTTATTGTATGCCGTATCGTTTTGAACAAGGTATTTATTGATTATACCACGCAGTACAAGTTGTTCAGGGTGTTTTTCATCCTTGCTGATCTCGTATTGGGCCTGTGCAAATAATTCTGTAATTGCTGATATAACAAACACTATTATTAATAAATATCTTTTCATGATCATGCTGATTTAAGAAAGTTACCGGGTATTTCCGGCAATAAATATCGCATCAATTAAGCAGGAGCAATAAATTATTATGTTAACAGGAGGTTATAAGCCGGCTTTCAACTCATTCAAAAAGCCTTTCAGTTTCTGCAGTGATTCTATTAATGCAAATTTTTCTTCTGCCCTTTTATTTTGTTTCAAATATTCCTTGGCGCCTTCCATGGTATATTTTCTTTCACGCAGTAAATGATAGATCAGTTTCAGGTTCTTTACATCCTCCGGCCTGAACAGCCTGTCTCCCTTTCCATTCTTCTTTGGCTTTAAAATATCAAACTCATTTTCCCAGAACCGTATCAACGATTGATTCACTTTAAACATTTCTGCCACTATTCCAATGGCATAATATTTTTTTTCAAACAGTATTTCATCTGCAGGTATGTCAATTAAATCAGCTCCCGTATCTGCTTCTTTCAAACTCATCCGGCCACGGGTCAGTTTTTTATTATCTCTTTTTATTTTTATTCTTTCAATCCGGGGTTTCTCAACAGCAATTGCTTTCACTTTCGGTGGCTGTGCAACCGCTGTTTCGTCAAAATCAAAAGATATCTGGTTAAGTGGCATAATCAAAATTAATCAAAACTTTTGGCACTGCCAGTGGCTGCCAGTTTTAAAACACGGTCGTATTGTTCAGCATTCAGATCGTTGAAGAAAAAGTAAACCGGGTCAACGGGGCTGCCATTAATATGTACTTCGTAGTGGCAGTGAGGGCCGGTACTTGCTCCTGTGTTCCCCACCCATCCAATCACTTCGCCACGCTTTACACGTTGCCCGGCTTTTGCTTTAATGCGTACCATGTGCAGGTATTTTGTTTCGTATCCATACCCATGATTAATAACTACTTCGTTCCCCGTTCCGGTATTATAACCGGCAGTTGTCACCGTTCCGTCACCTGTTGCATAAATGGGGGTTCCCTGTGGCGCTGTAAAATCAAGTCCACTGTGCATTTTAGCAATGCCATATATAGGGTGTATCCGCATACCAAACCCGCTGGCGATGCGGTTGAGCTCTTTATTGCTCACGGGTTGTATAGCAGGGATACTTGCCAGTTTATTTTCCTGGTTATTGATCAGCTTTTCAATACCGTCATAACTTGAAAACTGGTAAGCCACCCTGGCGGTTATATTATTCAGTGTCTTTGCAATTTCATCCGCAAGTTCACTTTCACCCATCAGGTTCACTTTGTCGAGTTCCTTTTTCTTTTCAATCAGTTTTGTCCTGGCGCTGTCTGATAATGGGTTGGCTTCAAAAATGGAACGATACACCTGGTTATCTCTTTTTTCCAGTTCAGCCATCTGTTGCTGTAATGTCTTGGTTTTTTCTGCCAGGGTAAGGTAATTGTCCCTAATGATCTCATACTTTAATTGTGCTTCCCTGTCTGCTGCCTTAGGAAAAAATTTTGTGTATATCGAGATGATGATAACAGAAGTGACAAGCGCAGCAGAAATAAAACCAAAAAGCCGCAACAACTTCACCCGGAAAGGAGTAACCAGCTTCTCGTAGCGAAGCGTATGGGTGTTATAGAAGTATTTTATTTTTTTCATGACCTATCCCCAAAAAAGAGATATGTTTTAAGATATTAAATTTAAATCAGCTTGTATTACTAAGATTATTTCGCTTATTTCTTCGCCCCATCTTCCTGTTCCCTCTCCTAAAGGAGAGGGGTTGGGGTGAGGCTGCATTTTATTACCTTTGCCCAAATTGAAGAAAACTGTACAAATATAACCCCATAATTCAAAAAATTCAACCCATATAAACAATTGGTATATGATGACGGGTACTGAGATACGACAACAATTTCTTGGCTTTTTTAGATCGAAGGGGCATAGCATTGTTCCTTCTGCTCCAATTGTGGTAAAAGACGACCCCTCTTTATTATTTACCAATGCCGGGATGAACCAGTTCAAAGATTATTTTTTGGGAAACAAAAAAGCATCCGATACCAGGGTTGCCGATACACAAAAATGTTTACGGGTTAGCGGCAAGCATAACGACCTGGAAGAAGTAGGTGTGGACACTTATCATCATACCATGTTTGAAATGCTTGGCAACTGGAGCTTTGGAGATTATTTTAAAAAAGATGCCATTGCCTGGAGTTGGGAATTATTGACTGAAGTTTACAAATTAGATAAGGACAAGTTATATGTTACCATTTTTGAAGGCGATGCAAAAGAAGGCCTGCCCAAAGATGAGGAAGCATATAATGAATGGAAAAAAGTGATTGCAGAAGACAGGATACTGCTGGGCAATAAAAAAGATAATTTTTGGGAGATGGGTGATACCGGCCCATGCGGTCCCTGCACCGAAATTCATGTGGATTGCAGAACAGATGAAGAAAGAAAAGCGGTTGCAGGAAAAACACTGGTGAATAATGATCATCCTCAGGTGATAGAGATATGGAATAATGTGTTCATCCAGTTCAACAGGAAAAAAGATGGAACACTGGAGCCCCTGCCCAACAAACATGTAGATACAGGAATGGGCTTTGAACGTTTAACAAGGGTTATTCAAAAAAAACAGAGTAATTACGACACAGATATATTTACCGGGACCATTGCTGCCACAGAAAAAATAGTTGGTAAAAAATATGTGGCAGGAGATGATAAGGAGAGTATTGCTTTCCGGGTAATTGCAGACCATATAAGAGCTATCAGTTTTACCATTGCCGATGGTCAATTACCGTCTAATACTGGTGCTGGTTATGTAATAAGAAGGATCTTAAGAAGGGCTGTTCGTTATTACTATTCTTATTTGGATTATAAACAGCCTTTATTGCACCAGTTGTTGCCTGTTATAGCAAAACAATTCTCTACTGTTTTTCCGGAGTTAACGAAGCAGCTAGATTTTGTAGGCAAGGTCGTTAAAGAGGAAGAAGATGCCTTCTTATCTACACTTGAAAAGGGTCTTAAAAGAATTAATGATCATTTTGAATACTTAAGGGGGTTAAGAAGTAAAAATATGCTACCACATTTTGATATTCATTCCGTTGATAGCAACAGACCTTTCAGTGTTGGCAAGGCCCCATATGATTTTATTTTTTCTGGAAAAGAGGCATTTATATTATATGACACTTTTGGTTTTCCTCTTGACTTAACAAAATTAATTCTAGCTCAAGATAGCATTGGATTTAATATTAATGTCGATGAAAAAGAGTTTGAGGCTGAAATGCAAAAACAAAAAATACGAAGCCGTTCTGCCGCTGTATTGGAAACCGAGGATTGGGTTACTGTTAATAATATTTCCTCCTCAAAATTTGTTGGTTACAATTCTTTAGAAACAAAAGCAAAAGTTGTTAAGTACCGTAAAGTAAGTGGTAAAGGAAAAGAACTTTACCAAATAGTTTTAGATACAACTCCTTTTTATGCTGAGAGTGGTGGACAGGTTGGAGATAGCGGCTCCCTCTCCTTTGGAGAGGGCCGGGGTGAGGTCAACATCCTTGATACTAAAAAAGAAAATGATCTCATCATTCACTTTGCAGAATCTGTTCCGGATGATATGAATGGCGAAGTGACAGCAACAGTAGATGTGGTAAGAAGAAAGCACATCACTGTTCATCATAGTGTAACGCATCTCATGCATGCTGCCTTACGCAATGTATTGGGCAAACACGTTGCCCAAAAAGGAAGTTTGGTAAATGAAGAACACCTGCGTTTCGATTTTAGCCATTTTGCAAAAATGACCGATGAGGAAATTGCAAAAACAGAAGCATTGGTGAATGAAAAAATAAGGGAGAACATTCCGGTAGTAATAAAATCAATGCCCAAAGAGGAAGCAATGAAACTTGGTGCCATGGCCCTGTTCGGTGAAAAGTATGGCGATGTGGTAAGGGTTGTAATTATAGACCCCGGCTACTCCATTGAATTATGCGGAGGCACACATGTAGGCAGCACCGGCGAGTTGGGGTTATTTAAAATAAAAAGTGAAGGTGCTGTGGCAGCAGGCGTACGCCGGGTTGAAGCTGTTTGTGGCCAGGCAGCTGAATCCTTTATCAATGATCAATTGGAACAAATTCGTGTAATTCGTGACACCCTTAAAAACCCTGCGGACCTTAAAAAGTCTTTAGAAAATCTGCTGGCCGAAAATTCTGTATTAAATAAGAGAGTGGAAAGTTTAGAAGCCCGTCAGCTGGTTGGCATCCGGAATGAGCTGATGCAAAAAGATGAGATCATTAATAATGTATCCTTTATCGGCGACATTATAGAAGTACCCAATGCCGATGCACTAAAAAAGTTGTGTTTCGATATCAAACATCATGTGCATGACCATGTTGCCGTGTTATGCTGCAATATTGACGGCAAGGCACATGTAGCTATCAGTATTTCAGATACTGTGGTTAAAGCTAAAAATCTGGATGCCGGGAAAATAATTAAAGAGCATGTTGCCGGTTTAATTAAAGGCGGTGGCGGCGGACAAAAAAACCTGGCCACTGCCGGCGGACAGGATGTAAGTAATTTGAAGGGTGTGATAGAAAAGGTAAGATCTCTTTTATAGCTTAAGCATTTAAGATTATGAATGTATTAATTGTAGGAAATGGCTTTGATAGAAAATTGGGTTTAAAAACTGATTACATTTCATTTCTGGACTGGATGCAGGAAAAAGGATATGGTGTGGGACAAAAATTTGCTGAGTATTCCAAAAAAATTCATTTTCCACATTTAGAAACTTCAGATAGCCGCATAAAAGAGTACAAAGAATTTGCCCCACAAACTCAGTTTGAAGGAGAGAAATTCAATATTCTTAATCCAACAGATGCTAAATATTTTGAGGAGTTAAAAGAAAGTTATCTAGCAAATAGTTTATTATATGTTTTACCAGAAATAACAAGCAAGAATCCACCAGCAAATACGAAACATCCGAATATTTGGTATTCATTTATACAGTTATTGCGTTACCAGAAAAAGAATAAGTTGTTGGATATTAATACTTCGAGATTTGAAAAATACTTGGGTGACGAAGGAAATTGGGTTGACATTGAAGGCTTAATTCAAAAGAGTATTGAAACCAGAATTCAGAATGACTATTTCAAAGCTGGCATCTTTTCAATTTCTGGTTACTTCGATGTTTTTAGTTTAGCAAATCTGCTTCTAATGGATTTAAATGAAAATCGCCAAAAACCTAAGGAAGAAATTTATGCATTAGTTTGGGAAGATTTTTTAGAGTTTAAAAAAACACTTTGTAATTATTTAACACCATTATCAGAAAAAATAAAAGCAAATTGGCATCTTTTTGAGAAGGCATCTCTTTTGAAATATAAAGAAACTAATGGTGATACAAATATTATTCATGCCAATCAATATGAAAAAATAATTGATTTTAATTATACACCTTTTGTATCTGAAAAATCGAAATTATATTATGTACACGGAAATAAAGATGATAGGGACAATATTGTATTTGGGCTGGATATGAATATAAAAGGCGGCGAATTCCAAAAGGATGAAAGGAAAACAACCTTTGAGTTAAGTCTCAATAAAAACAAAGAACTTTTGAAGTTTTCTAAAATATCTCAATTATTACATTTACAAGTCGACAAAATTTCACACCCATTAAATAAGATAACTCAATTATCAATTGTTGGACACAGTATGGGTGAGCAAGATTATAGTTATTACTTTTCAATACTAGATAGAAATGTTGACAATATTCAACTTAATTGCTTTTGGTATGAGTTCAATGAAGGTGGTAATAACAAGGAGTCGATGAAAGATGCATTATTTGAGATGCTTACCGAATATGAAAAATATTCTAATCAAAGAATTTTACATAAAATGATATTTGAGGGACGGATAAAATTTAAAAAAACTTTTATCCCACAAATAATTAAATATTAATGCACATCATTTTCCAAACTCCCCGTCTTATCCTCCGTCAATTTACTGAAGACGATGCCTCATTGATCTTACAACTTAACAGCGATCCAGAGATTGTAAAATATGTTCATGAACTAATTTTAAAAACTGAAGAAGAAGCAAAAGCTATCCTGCTCAATAATATCCTGCCTCAATACAAAAACAATTTAGGAAGGTGGGCTATTCATACAAAAGACAATAATGAATTTATTGGCTGGTGTGGTTTAAAATACCGCCCCGAACCGGATGAGATAGATCTGGGCTACCGCCTTATTCAAAAAGCATGGGGCAAAGGATTCGCTACAGAAGCTGCACAATATACCCTCGATCATGGTTTTAAAACCTTATCTCTTAAACTCATTACCGGCAGGGCACATATCGAAAACATAGCCTCTATTAAAGTGCTTGAAAAACTCGGTATGGATTATATAGGTGAGGGTATTGTAGATAATTGCCCTGTCCGGACCTATACAAAGGCGAATCCGCTCTAAAACACAAAATATTTGTTAAAGCAAAAAAATAATATGCGAAATGTTTCGTAATTAAAAAAAAGGCTTTACATTTGACCTACTAAATATTTCGTACATAAAACAAAGAATTTATGAAAAAGCTATTATTGATTGCTGCTGTATTGGGTTTTACAACATGGAGCTATACAGCACTTGCACAAGATGAGAAGGGAGACAAAGGCCTGAAAGGCGATAAGGATAAGAAAGAGTCACAGGAGATAATAATCAGTAAAAAAGGCAGTAAGGACTCAAAAATCATCGTAGAGATCAATGGCGATAAAGTAACCATTAACGGTAAGCCTTTATCTGAATTTAAAGACGATGAGATCACCATCAATAAGAGAAATATCATTGTTCGTGATGGTAAGGGTAACAACCGCTACAGTATAACAACCCCTGAGATGTTTGACGGGTTCAGTGGTTTCTGGAGTGATGACAATGCCGGGTCTCATGCTTTTTTGGGTGTAACTACAGAAGATGTTGAAGATGGTGCCAAAATCACTGAAATAACTAAGGAAAGTGCAGCAGAAAAAGCCGGTCTCAAAGTTGGCGACATTATCACTAAGGTGGCAGATAAAAAGGTAGATGGCCCCGAGTCATTATACGATGCAGTATCATCAATGAAACCAAAAGATGATGTGACCATATATTATAAAAGGGATGGAAAAGAAAATTCGGCGAAAGCCGTTTTGGGTGAACGAAAAGGAGGAAGTGCAATGGCCTATTCCTTTAGTGGCCCCGATGGCTTAGCAAGGACATATACTATGCCACGTACTCCCCGTATACAGGGTGTTCCAAAAATGGAGATGTGGGATAATGATGTGACACCAAAAGTATTTGGCTCTAACGATGCTTATGATGGATTCAATTACAGCTTTCCCCGCCAGAAAAAACTTGGATTGAGGATACAGGACACTGAAGATGGTAATGGTGTAAAAGTACTCGGGACAGATACAGATTCGCCTGCCGAAAAAGCAGGATTGAAAAAAGATGATATTGTTACAGAAATTGCCGGAAAAAAAGTTTCAAATACAGATGAAGCAAGAGAGCAACTGATGGAAGCACAGGAGAAATCTTCTTACAATATCAAAGCAAAGCGCAATGGCAGCGAAATGAGTTTTGATATCAAGATCCCTAAAAAATTAAAGACAGCGAATTTATAAGCCGTGAATATGCATGAGAAAGTGTCCCCGTAATTATGGGGACACTTTTTTTATTTATCCACCTTCGCTGAAGCGAAGGTGGATTGCCCAACGCTGCTTACCTTTGCCGCAGTGATACAGAACGATAAATACCAGGTGGTAATTGGTTTGGAAGTCCATACCCAGCTTCTTACAAAGAGTAAATTATTTTGTGGGGACAGTGCCGCTTTTAGCACAGATCCTAACACACATATCAGCCCTATTACGCTTGCACACCCCGGTACTTTACCAAAAATGAATACGAAGGTCATTGAGTATGCAGTTAAATTAGGCCTTGCATTGAATTGCGAAATTGAGCAGCACAATTATTTTGCCCGTAAAAATTATTTTTATCCCGACCTGCCAAAGGGTTACCAGGTTTCGCAACATACCACCCCTATCTGCAAAAATGGTTTTGTAAACATCAGGATTGGAGAAACAGAGCGCAACATCAGGCTCAACCGTATCCATATTGAAGAAGACGCCGGCAAAAGTTTACATGATGTGGATGAGCGTTATACATCCATTGATCTTAACCGGGCAGGAGTACCACTTTTAGAAATAGTGAGTGAGCCTGATATGCACAGCAGCGATGAAGCTTTTGCCTATATAACTGAATTGCGCAAATTGGTTACCTGGTTAGGTATTTGCGATGGCAATATGGAAGAAGGCAGTATGCGTTGCGATGCAAATATTTCCATTCGGTTAAAAGGCGAAACAAAACTCGGCACCAGGGTGGAAGTAAAAAATCTCAACAGCATCCGCAATGTAAAAAGGGCCATTGATGTGGAAGTACAACGCCTGGTTAAAATAACTGAACTTGGCGAAAAAATAATCCAGGAAACCAGGAGTTACGATGCTGATAACAATCTTACTTTTTCTTTGCGTACAAAAGAAGACGCCGATGATTATCGTTATTTTCCTGAACCCGACCTCACTCCTTTTCATGTTACAGATGATTATTTGCAAAAAGTAAAATCGGGCCTGCCTGTGCTGCCCAATGCTTTAAGAAAATATTATACAGATAAGCTTCATTTATCAGCATACGATGCTTCTGTTCTTTGTGATGATAAAGAGCAGGCTGAATACTTTGAAGAAACCATAAAATATAACAGTAATTATAAAGCAGTTGCTAACTGGCTGCTGGGGCCGGTTAAAAGTCATTTGAATGACAGTAATAGTGGTTATAAAGATTTTACTTTACCACCTGAAAAAATAGCTGCTTTGATCAGTTTGGTAGATGATGGCAAACTGAATTTTGGTATCGCTTCTTCTAAAGTGTTTACAGCCTTGTTAAAACAACCTGAAAAACAACCATTGGAAATTGCGACTGAACTGAATTTGATACAGGAAAATGACAGTAGTTCTATAGAGCTTTGGGTGGATGAAGTAATTGCCAATATGCCGGATAAAGTAGATCAATACAGGTCCGGTAAAAAAGGCCTGATTGGTTTATTTGCCGGCGAAGTAAAAAAACTAAGCAAAGGAAAAGCGGATATGCAAATTGTAAATACATTATTAGACAAAAAACTAAACAATTGATGAAAAAATTATTTCCGGCAGTTTTATTAGCTGCTGTTTTATTCTCCTGTAAAAATTCTTCCGACAAAGAAAAATTTACGGTTACCGGTGAATTAAGAAATACAACAGACGGAAAAATTTACCTGGAAGAATTATTTTTTACCCAGGCTCAAACTGAAGTATTGGATACAGGAATAATAAAGGATGGAAAATTTTCGGTATCTGCACTTGCGCCTGAAGAAGGATTATACCGGCTGCGTACCGAAAGCGGATCTGCTGCTTACCTGTTCGTTAACGATGGAGAAGCTATAAATTTTACTGCCGATGCAAATAACCAGGAACACACAGGTTATGCTTTCAGTGGAGCGGCGAATGGTTCATTAAAAAAAATGATGCTGCATACCGACAGCGTTGGAAAATTAATTTCGGCAAAAGATAATATCATTAGCCAGCTTACAAAAGCAGGTGCTGCACAAAACGACAGCATTTTACTGGCACTAAAGAATGAATTTAAAACATTGAATGATGACTTTAGTAAGTTCTGCTTTGCTTTTGCTGATACTGTAAAAAGCCCGGTTGCGGCTTTGTTTGCGGCTACTATGGCCCCGGTTGAATTAACCAGATTAGAAGGCCCTTTGGCTAACCTTTCCAAACGTTTTCCAAAGCACAAAGGAATTGCCGGTACCATTAGTTATATGAATGGCCTGGCATTAAAACAAACACAGGATCAAAAAGCAACGCAATTGCCTGCCTCTGTTGGCAATGCTGCACCCGAAATAACAATGAATGATGTGAATGGAAAACCGTTTTCTTTAAGCCAGTTACGGGATAAATATGTGCTGGTTGATTTTTGGGCAAGCTGGTGTGGCCCCTGCCGTGGCGAAAATCCGAATGTAGTTGCTGCTTATAATCAGTTTAAAGATAAAAACTTTACTGTGCTGGGAGTTTCATTGGATAATGATAAAAATGACTGGATAAATGCAATTGCAGAAGATAAGCTGCCCTGGCAACAAATCAGTGATCTTAAAAAATGGAATAGTGAAGCAGTAGGATTATATGGCTTTGATGGAATTCCTTATAATGTTTTAGTTGATCCGCAGGGGAAAATTATTGCAACCGGTTTAAGAGGAAGCGCTTTACAAAACAAACTGGCCGAGGTACTTAAATAAAAAGAGGTTGTTCTGAACAGAACAACCTCTTCACTATTCTTATCAACTATTAGTTTTGTACAGCCAGAGGATTATATAATAATTCTGAAGCAGGAATTGGCCAAACATAGTTCTGAGCAGTTGGCAGTACTTGAGACAACGTACCTTTTGCGGGGAACGGCTGACCCAATCTTTGTAAATCAATGGAACGGAACCCTTCGCCTAATAACTCAATATTCCTTTCATTCAATATCAGGTTAATCAAATCGGTTTGGGTTGCCGGAACAAATGTAGTGGTAAGATCGCTTCGTTGACGAACCGCATTTAATAAAGCAACAGCCCTGGTATCAACTGCTGGATTCTTCCTTGCTAGAGCCTCTGCCAGGTTTAACAATACTTCACTATATCGTATAATGGCAACAGAGTTATTCAGGTCATCATTATATTTTTGATACCGCTGAGTAACTGTAACCAGGGTTTTCCTGTTATCAGCAGCTTTCCAGTTAGGATCGGCCAAAATTCCAGATGGGTTTAATCCGAATTCAGCATTATGATACAATGATAAACCGTTTTGTGTACCGGGAGAATTTGTATTATTCATTGGTAAGCTAAAGATGGATTCCAATGCCGTATATGGTGCTCTGAACACGTTTGTAAAGTTAGCGTTCAATGCGTGTAAAACACCGCTTGAGGCCACAAAAGGAGCGCCTGCACTAACAATTTTATTCGCTTCCGTAATAACATCATCATATTTCCCCATATGCAGGTAAACCCTGGTTTTGAAAGCAATGGCAGCATTCTTGTGCGCTCTTACAACATTACTATCTCCGCCTGCATATTTTAATGGGAGGTTATTCTCTGCATAAGTCAGATCAGCCAGCATTTGATTGAACACCCCTGCCTGGGTAGCTCTCGCCAAAGCTTCTCCGCCACTTCCTGTGCTTGCAGTCAGCCTTAGTGGAATACCCAAAGATGCTCCTGCATCTGCATTGTACGGTTTTTTACCATACAGTGTTGTCAAATAAAAATAATTAACGGCTCTGCAAAACCTTGCTTCGCCCCTGTAGTTATTAGCCAAAGCTGATGATACAACAGTAGGGTTGGCATCAATGCCGCTTAATACAACGTTTGCCCTGTTTATTGCGACATACCCTGCAGCCCACATATTCTCTACCTGGTTGTCTGATGATACAACAGAATAGTTCCATACACCCAACGCTGTAACCCCATTACCTGTTATGTTTAACCAGTTTTCTCCACGTACATCGTTATAAACTATTCCTCGTCCACCTAAAAAGTTACCGCTTTTCATAGCGCTGTATAAACCATTCACCTGTTGTGCCATTCTATCGGGTGTAGCAAAAGCTACTGCATCAGACAAGTTTGTTTGCGGAATCGGGCTTAAGTCTTCCTTTTTGCAACCCGCTGCCAATACTAAAAACAAAGCACCGGCAATTGTTATCTTATTTATATTATTTATGCTCATATACGCTGTTTTAATTTAATTAGAATGTAACATTTAACCCTACTGTTATTGTTCTTGATTGGCCAATGGTATTGCGGTCTACACCCGGCGTAAGTGCTGAATTACCATTAACAGATATTTCCGGGTCGCTACCAGGATATTTTGTGATCGTAAATGGATTAGACATTTGCGTGTAGAACCTCAGGCCAGATATCTTCATAAATTCAAGGGCTTTGCTGGAAAAAGTATAACCAAGAGCAATATTCCTGAACTTCACAAAATTTCCGTTAAAGATGTTGGCATCAATTGGAAATGCCGATCCGTTTGAAAAATTATCATTATAAACCACTTTTGGAATATTGGTCACATCACCTGGTTTTTGCCACCTGTTTAATACTTCAACAGAGCTATTCCAGAAACGCTGGTCTAATAATCCTGCCCGGCTGCCAAAATATACTTTGTTCCCAAAGCTATAAATGGCGTCTACAGCCAAGTCAAAACCTTTGTAAGCTATATTTGTTCCAATTCCACCATATACTTTTGGCAAAGCGTTCCCCGCCAGGTAACCGTCCTTTGTTATATCAATAGCGGGTGCTACAGATCCGTCAGCAAAAGTATATCGGTTTGCTGCTGCAAAATCGAAATAAACATTTTGCCCGGCTGCATTTACAAATATTCTTCTTCCGGTGAGCGGATCTACACCATTTGTTCTTACAGTATAGAACTGCCCAATAGAATAACCAACCTGTGTTCTGTTTGTATTTTCTAATTGTGTAGTACCTGTAAGTTGTGTTACACCAGGGGCCAACCTGGTTACTTTATTCTCCAGGGTAGATGCGTTCACGTAAAAGTTCCAGTTCAGGTCAGTTTTCCTGATAATTGCAAAGTTTAAATTGATCTCAATTCCTTTATTATACATATCTGCAACATTTGCTTCAATGCTGTTTCCGGGAATTCCCATACTTGGAGGTGTAGGTACCGGTATGATCAATTTGCTTAAGTCTGTTTTGTAATAAGAAAAATCCCCCGTGATCCGGTCATTAAATAAACCAAAATCAAACCCTACGTCCATTTTCTTACTGGTTTCCCAGGTCAGGTTAACGTTTCCTGCCTGTGAAAAGAATAAGGTTGGATACCCATTTCCATAAATGCCTGAGTTGAAAAATGAAAGAGAAGCGAAATTACTTACGGCAGAAATATTACCTACACTACCATAACTTCCCCTGAGCTTTAAATTATTAATCACATTCGATATCTTTCCTTTGAAGAAAGCTTCCTGGCTTAGGTTCCATCCAAAGCCAACCCCGCCAAAATTACCCCACTTCTTCCCTTCTCCGAATGCTGAGTAGCCATCTCTTCTTATATTTCCGGATACATAGTAGCGGTTCTTAAAGTTATAGTTGATCCTGCCGAAAAACGACAGCAGGTAGTTTTCGGTAATTAGATTATTAACCGGGTTATCATTTGTAGAGAACCCTCCCTGGAATTCATTATAAAAATTTTCAGTTAGTCCGGATCGTGAAGCGCCCCATCTGTCAGTTTTACTGGAATTTAGTTCTGACCCGATTAATACACCAATGTTATGGTTTTTGATGGATTTATCGTAGGTTAATGTATTCTGAATATTCACAATATTCCTCTTTGCAATGGTATTGAATGCCCTTCCGTCGTCTGCAAGGCTGGTTGTTTGTATTCCATCTCCATGCAATGCATTTTGAAAAGATCTGTCTTCCGTTGTTAAATAATTAACGCTGTATTGTACCCGGTACATAAGCCCTTTTACTAACCTCACTTCAGCAGTAATATCGCCCAATATCTGATCGCTTATAGATAAAAAAGTATTTAAATCCCTGACCATTGCAGGATTGGTAAAGCCTGATCTGTCAAAGTTTTTTCCTCTCCCTATCTGGTTGAATGAATTGCGTAATGTTTGGTTATTTTGCCCGGTATAAACAATATTCGGGTTCCCTATATAATTATAACTTCCATCTGCCAGGTATGGAGATATATTGGGAGCTGTTACAAAAGCCAAACGTGCAGCACCTGAAGTATTAAATGGAGAACCGGGTAAAGAGCCTGAATTGGGAGAAGCTGTTGTACCGCGGCTGAAATTAAAATTACCGCCAACTTTTAGCCAGTTATTTACCTTATGATCCAGGTTCATGCGTATCTGTTTCCTGTCGAAAGTATTGGTCTGTAAAACGCCTTCCTGTCTCGTGTAGTTGGCGCTGAAATAATACCTCGTTCCCTGGTTTGCGCCACTCACGCTGATATTATGGTTCTGTTGAAAGCCTCTTTGATAAACATAATCTGCCCACCTTGTGTCTACAGCCTGGCCATTAACATTATCCATGAAGAAGATGGGTTGCCCGGCAGCCGGAGGCACCAAACCCAATCCAGGGACCAATCCACTGCCCGGGATTTGGTAATTGGCATTTTTTACAGCTTCATTTTTTATGTTTACATAATCCTGGGCCTTTAATACATCAAAAATCTTGAATGCTTCAGTCCAGCCTACCCAACCGTCATACACCACTTTAACTTTACCCTGCTTGCCCTTTTTTGTTGTAACCAGCATTACACCATTAGCGGCACGGCTTCCGTAAATAGCGGCAGCTGCTGCATCTTTTAATATACTGATATCTTCAATATCAGAGGGATTAATTCCAGACAATGGATTGCTGGCTGATTGTGTTGTTGAAACGTCTCCTGTAAATGCAGGAACACCATCTATGATCACCAAAGGAAAAGAGCTTCCACTGATTGAATTAACGCCTCTAATTCTAATAACTGGCGGATTGTTTAAAACACTGTTGGGAATTACAACACTCACACCTGCCGTTTTACCGGCTAATAACTGATCAAAACTTTGTGCGGGGATATTCCTTATACTATTGCCCCCTATTGTTCCAACGGCAGCAGTTACATCCCTTCTTTTTTGTGTACCATAGCCCACAACTACCACTTCTTCCAGTTTTGAATCCCTGGGCCTTAAAGAAATATTCACTACCGATTGGCTTCCCAAAGATCTTGACTGTGTTTCAAAACTTACATTTGAAAAACTCAGTGACCTTACCGAAGCCGGTATGGAAATACTGAATTTTCCGTCTTTATCTGTTTGGGTTCCCTGTTTTCCGTCGGGAGATGTAATGGAAACACCTTCAACCGGTGCTCCTTTGTCATCGGTAACTTTACCAGTTACTGTGCGGTTTTGTGCAGCTGCATTTAGTATAAATACAAATACAGCCGATAAGATTAAAATCGATTTTCTCATTTGCTTAATAGTTTATGGTGGCAAATATAATTCACATTCCCTGTAATTATCAAATACTTTGACAAATTTATTAACCTTTTAGCTGCTTTTAGTTAAGTCTTTACGGCAGCTGTAGCCCTCATTGGAAACGTATGATCTTTACATTTTTGTACCTGCTTTAATTCCTGTTTTTCCCTCCTTTTGGTGCAAACAGCAATAACAAAACAGGCAACAAAACCAGGTTGGTAAAAGTGGCTACCAACAACGTTACAGAAGTCAGCCAACCCAGGGCTATCGTACCTCCAAAACTGCTGGCGCAAAAAATAACAAACCCTGCAATTAATACCAGCGCTGTGTATACAATACTCAGGCCCGTATTTTTGATAGTAACGCTTACAGTTTGATGTATATTGTTGTTGTAAACAGGCAGCTCCTGCTTATAGTTTACCAAAAAACGTATGGTTATGTCGATAGCTATGCCCAATGCCACGCTAAAAACCAATACAGTAGATGGTTTTAAAGGGACTCCTGTCCACCCCATAATGCCTGCTGTAATTACCAAAGGAATCAGGTTGGGTATTAATGAGCACAACAATATCCAGACAGACCTGAACAGGTAAAGCATACATACAGCTATTAAAAGAAAAGCCCAGAAAATACTTTCCTTTAACCCGTTTACAATAAAGCGGCTTCCTTCCAGAAAAGTAGAACTTGTGCCGGTAACTGTTACTTTATACAATGCTTTGGCTGTGTCTTTTATGTCCAGGCTGTCAATGCCGTTCAGGATCCTGTTTGCATTTAGTTTTATTGAATCTACAATGGGCAATAATTCTTTTGTGCCTACATCAGCCATGCTCATACTTATTCGTAAAAACTGTTCGGAAGAATCAATAAAAGAACCCGCCAGTTTTAAGGTTGCTGAATCTGCTGCCGTCATTTCATTAATTTCTTTACGGCTGTTTGTTATTCGTAGCTTATCATGCAGGTCTTTTAAAGGGTTTCCAAAGGCAGGGAGTGTGTAGGTAGAATCACCACGACCTTCGCTTATTGCCTGGTAACTGAATTTTATGCCGTCAATAACCGATAAAGGTTTGGCAATATTATTTTGTTTGGCTAAAAATGAATCCTGGAAAAAAGCGATCTTATTGATATCAATTGCCGGCCTTAAAATACCCCTGGGCCTTTTTGTATCCAGCACCACTTCCAAAGGCATCACTCCTTTAAAGTTTTTTTCGAAGAATTTAAGATCGGTGTAAATTTTATCTGTTTTGGGCAGGTCATCAACAATGAAGGCAACAGTTTTTAATTTAAATATCCCGGTCACTGAAAAGATCAGCACAATGGCTGTAAAACCATACACCATTTTTTTATGGTGAATAACCCATCTTTCAATTTTTAATAATAATGAAGTGAGCCAGCGGTTATTCAAATATTTGGTTTGCGATGGTTTTGGCTCCGGCAAATAACTCAAAATGGCTGGCAAAAGAATAAAAGAGATAAAAAATATCACCATGATACTTATGCCCGCTACTACACCAAACTCTTTTAAAACAGGGCTCTTGGTTAATGCAAAAACGGCAAACCCTATCGCAGCAGTAATGTTACAGAATAAAGTAACCACTCCCATCTTACTTACCATTTCCACTAATGACTTTCGCTTATCGCCGTTTTGTAAATAACCTGTATGGTATTTATTGATGAAATAAATGCAATTGGGTACACCAATCACCACAACCAACGGTGGAATTAAGGCTGTAAGTATGCTTATTTTATACCCGCATAATTGTAAAATACCCAGGCTCCACACCACACCAAAAATAACCACCAGCAGGGAAAGCAGGGTTGTACTTACAGAACGGAAGAATAATAATAAGATCAAAGCGCTTAAAGCTAATGAGCCGATCAAAAAGAAACGCATTTCTTTTTGAAGCCTGTCTGCAACAACAGTTCTTATCAGGGGCAAGCCGCTTAAATGCGTTTCAATTTTTGTGCTGGCCTCAAAATCATTTGTAATGGCCGTAATATCACCAACAATTTTTGAACGCTTTACAGAGTTCAGTGCCTCTTTGTTTATCCGCACTGCCATTAAGTAAGCTTTCTCTTCAGGGTTGTATAATTTGTATTTATAAAACGAAAGATTTTTAAAAATATCACTTGCTGAATCCAGGGCAGCCTGTATATTAAATGAATCAGTGAATATTTTTACCGGTACCAGTTTTTCTGTGGCTGTATCTTTTTGCAATGCAATTGCCCCGGGCACACTCAATACATCTTCCACATACTCCACTTGTCGCAATTGCCTGTGTAGCTTACTATATGCGTTAAAAACAGGAAGCGTAAAAAGTTTATCCGCCTGTATGCCTGCCACCAGCACATTACCATCATCTCCAAATTTTTGCTGAAAGGACTTATACTCCCGGTACTTTGGATTATCAACCGGGATAGCTTTTGCAAATTCGTAACCCAGTTTTACTTTACTGGCATAAAAGCCCATTACGCCCGTTGCTGCAAACAAACTAACCAGGAGTATCACCCGGTTTTTAATAACAAGATTTCCCAAACGTGGCCACATAGTCAATGAAAATAATGTGCAAAGAAAGCCATTTTATGCGGCTTAGCCATAAACTGACGCCTGCCTATGTTTCTTTACTTTTGATCTTTACAAATCATTTAGAAACCCTGCAGTGACATATAAAACCAAAGGCATAGTATTGCGAAGCATTAAATATGGTGAGACCAGTTTGGTCGTTACCATATTCACTGAAATGTTTGGTGTGCAAACTTATATGGTCAATGGAGTAAGAACCTCAAAAAAAACTTCTTCAAAAGCCAATCACTTTCAACCAACCGCTATTTTAGACCTGGTCGTTTATCACAGTGAGAACAAATCTATGCAGCGCATAAAAGAATTCTCATGGGCTGTATTATATACTAACCTGTTGAACGATGTTATTAAAAACAGTATTGCCTCTTATATGGCTGAGCTGATACAAAAATGTTTAAAGCAGCCTGAAGCCAACACCAATCTTTTTAATTTTTGTGAGGAATCTTTTTTACAATTAGACAAAGCCAATAAAATTGTTGCAGCAAATTTTGCACTATTCTTTACCCTGCACCTTGCTCATTTTTTTGGATTCAGGATGACAGATAATTTCAGTTTGGTTAATTGCTTTCTCGATCTGCAGGAAGGAAATTTTATTGATCATCAGCCAACCCATCCGCATTTTATAGATGGTAAATATGGTGAACTAACGGCCCAGTTATTAAAAGTTATGCAGCCTTATGAGCTGGAAGAGTTTAAACTGAACCAGGAAATAAGAAGGACCCTGTTATTAAAATACCTGGAATATTATGCCCTGCATATTCCTGATTTTGGGCAAATGAAAACACTAATGGTATTGCATGAAGTTTTATAAGATCCTTCGTGAAGAAGTATTTTTATTTGTCAGCATATTTTCCAGCCCTTCAATCAAAACTATCCCCGGTTGCTTACCCTTTTCAAAACTCCCCAATATGTTTTCCTTTTGCAAAGCCCTGGCTCCATTGATAGTTGCCCATTGTAATAGTGCAGATAATTTCAATCCCGGGAAATTTTTCTGCAATGTTTTTATTTCTTCTAAAATATTAAGCTGATTGTTGGATGCAAGGCTGTCGGTACCCAAAACAATATCACATTGATGTTCAATGAATTTATTTACATCCGGTAAAGTATCAGTTATATAAAGGTTGGCATTGGGGCAAAGGCAGAAGAAAGTTTGGAGTTTGGAGTTTGGAGTTTGGGGTTTAATAAATTCAATATCTTTTTCAGCTGTGCAAACATTATGCACCAATATCAATGATTGATTCTTTTTGAAATAGGGTAACCATGTTTGTAAACTGCTTTTACGCGATGGCTTAAAGAATGAAATATCAATTCCCATTTTTTCATACATCCGCAACATATCCCCGGTGCCCTTTTCAAATAATTCATTTTCTGCTTTGGTTTCCTGGTTGTGGATAGTTAATAAATTATTACCTGGAAATTCATCGATCATTGTAAACATTTCGAGAGATACCGAGTAGGGCGCATGTGGCACAATTGAATTTGCCGGCAACAATGCAGCGTATGAATTATAAAGATCAACTGCTTTCTGAAAGCGTATGCCGGCAACAGCCGGGGGAAAGCCACTGGCTTCAATAAAATTATGATAATACAACCCGCCCTTAACCTTTTGTGCAATCGTAAGTGTATTATTACAAATATCACCAACAGCAACAACGCCATTTTGTAACATTTCGTTCTCTGCGTTTTCAATAGCAGATAATATCTCTGCTTCTTCAAAATGCCTTTCATTAACCACCTTAAAAACAAAATCAACCAGGCCTGTATGTTTTGGAATGAGGCCCTTCATATGGGATAATTCCAGGTGGCAATGGCAATTGATAAAGCCAGGGCTAAGGATACCATTGAATTTTTCAATACCACCCCCTGCATCATCTTCCTTAACAAGATCAACAATTACACCGTTGTTACCCGTAATTAAAACATGCTGCTGTAAGGTTTCATCTCCGGTAAATATCTGGTCTGCTGAAAATTTTCTGTACAAAATGATTGGTTGATATATTGTAAATTTGCCGCCTGCTTACAAAACATGGGCAAGTTCAACAAAGTTATTTATAAAGAAACACAAATATTGTCCGTCCTCATGCGGAAACAGGAGTAGAAATTATGTTAGATAAATTAGATGCTATAAAGGGAAGATTCGATAACCTGGGAGTTGCACTTACCAACCCCGAGATCGTTAGCGATAATAAAAAATTTGCCGCTACCAGCAAAGAATACCGCAGCCTTGAGAAAATTGTAAATGCAAGGAATGAGTATGTAAAACTGCTGGATGATATTGAATTTAATAAAGAAGTACTGAACGGAGATGATGATGAAATGAGAAGTCTTGCTAAACTGGAATTACCGGTTTTGGAAGAAACGAAAGAAGCAATGGAAAAAACGCTTCGCAATATGCTTATTCCAAAAGATCCTTATGACGAAAAGAATGCCATTTTAGAAATTCGTGCAGGTACAGGCGGTGATGAAGCTTCTCTTTTTGCCGGAGACCTGCTGAGGATGTATTTAAAATATTGTGAAAAGAAGGGCTGGAAAACTGTTATGCTAAGTGAAAGCGAAGGAACAGTTGGCGGTTATAAAGAAGTGCAGATAGAAGTAACGGGGGATGATGTGTACGGAACATTAAAATTTGAAAGTGGCGTACACCGGGTGCAACGTGTGCCTGACACTGAAAGCCAGGGCCGGGTGCATACAAGTGCAGTAACTGTGGCAATCATGCCCGAGGCCGAAGAAGTAGATTTTGAACTGAAAGAAAGCGATGTAAAAATGGAAACCGCCAGAAGTGGCGGGGCTGGTGGACAAAACGTAAATAAGGTGGAGACCAAGGTATTTTTAACCCATAAACCAACAGGCATTGTTGTAATGTGCCAGACTGACCGGTCGCAGCTGGGAAACAAACTAAAGGCCATGGAGATGTTGCGTACAAAGCTGTATGATGAAGAAGTAAGGAAAGCCGAAGAAGCCATTTCTCACCTGCGTAAAAGCCTGGTAAGCACAGGAGACAGAAGTGCCAAAATAAGGACCTATAATTATCCCCAGGGCCGTGTTACCGACCACCGTATTGGATTAACGGTATATAATTTAGATACTATTCTCAATGGCGATATACAGGAATTTTTAGATGCTTTGCAGTTTGCTGAGAATGCAGAGAAGATGACAATGCAGAATTAATTTAATTCCTGGTAAAAGTCCAAATCCTGTTGTCCATATTTATATTTCCTCTCCATAATATTTTTTCGATACATTTAGCATCTAAAAAAAATTAAACTTATGTTAGAAGAATTATTTAACCTGGTAAAAAACTCTGCCGGCGATGCGGTCATCAACAATCCCGAAGTACCAAACGAACAAAACAATGAAGTAGTGGCTGAAGCTACTAATACCGTTGCATCCGGTTTACGGAATATGGTTGCCGGTGGTGGCCTGGAAAATATCTTGTCTTTATTTGGCAATAAAGATGAGCAAGCTGGTGGCAAGGGTTTACTAAGTAACCCCATTGTAAATATGATGATCGGGCATTTTGCCGGGAAATTAATGAGCAAATTTAATCTTGGTGGCAACCAGGCAAATAATGTTGCTAGCAGCCTTATCCCTAATGTGGTCAGTAACCTTATCAATAAAACAAACGATCCCAATAACAGTACCTTTTCTATAGAAAGCCTGTTGAATTCAATAACCGGCGGACAAAGTGCACAGGTAGTACAGGAGCAACAAAACAGCGGTAACAGCGGATTTAATTTCCAGGACCTGATCGGACAGTTTACCGGCGGCGGCCAACAGGGCGGCGGAGGAGGATTGATGGACATAGTATCAAAACTGGCCGGTGGCGCTCAGTCGCAGCAACAAAAGACAGGTGGTAACGGATTGATGGACCTTATACAGGGATTTATAAAATAATAAACTAATGCTATAGCGAAACCCCTGAAAAAAAATCAGGGGTTTTTTAATTGGGTTAAACCCTGTTCTTATACCAAGGTCAAACAAAACAGTTTTTATATAAGTATGCGTACAAATACTTAAAATAATAAGCTGTTTTTACCGTTTGTATTAATAATACCCATTTAGGTATTAAGGAATACTTAACATTTTTAGCAAAACTTCTGGCATTGGTTTTGCGTATTTATAAATAGAAAAAAGATAATTCAAATTTTCTCATAAGCAGTTAGTTTTGGTAACGGCCCCTGTTTCTACAGGGGCTTCTCTTTTTACATTCCAAACCGGAAATAAAAAAGCAACTGTTTAATTAAACCAATAGTACTTTACCTTTGCCATCCAAATTATACTATTGGCCTCATCATCAGAAGATAGAAAGAATTTTTTTAAGCGCTTAAGAAATAAAGACAATTCAGCAGAGCCTGAAGAGATGTCCTTTATGGGCCACCTTGAAGCACTGCGCTGGCACCTGATGCGTTCGGTTATAGTTTGGCTGGCTTCCGCCATTATCATTTTTGTTTTTATTGACTGGGTTTACGATGAAATTATCCTGGCCCCGGCCAGTGAAAAATTTATCAGCTATAGCATTTTATGCAGGTTTGGCCATTGGCTTCATATCGGGGATAGTCTCTGCATGCCGCCTGTAAAGATCGACTTCCAGGTTACGGAAGTAAACGGAACTTTTACTTCTGCTATTTCCATTTCCCTTATTGGGGCTATAATCATAGCTTTCCCTTATCTTTTTTGGGAATTCTGGCGCTTTATTAAACCGGCGCTATCGCCCAAAGAAAGAAAATATGCAACGGGAAGTATTTTCTGGGTATCCCTTTGTTTTTTTGCAGGTGCTGCATTTGGTTATTATTTGCTGGCTCCTTTTACTTTTAATTTTTTAGCCAGCTTCACCCTTGGAAAATCAGGAGCCATCTTATACCGGCCTTCCATCAATGATTATATTGATAGCCTTACAAACCTCATATTAGGTTGCGGCATTGCCTTTGAGTTACCCATACTGGCCTATGTGTTGGCAAAGATCGGCCTCATCACATCCGGGTTTTTAAAAAAATATTCGAAATATGCATTTATATTGATACTGCTTGTAGCGGCTGTCATTACACCCTCGCCTGATATAACAAGCCAGATCATTGTAGCGCTTCCCTTATTATTACTTTATTGGATAAGTATCCTGCTGGTGGCCCGGGTTGACCGCAAAAAAGCCAAAGAAGAAAAAGAATGGAGCTAAGGAATTTTGAATTATAAATTATGTATGATGAATTGTCATTAAAGCGTAACTTTATAAGGAACTATTTTTGCATAACTCATAACTCATAACTCATAACTCATAACTCATAACTCATAACTCATAACTCATAACTCATAACTCATAACTCATAATGTCTCCCTTCAATTTAAACTTACCAATAGCCATCGGATGTGATCACGCCGGATTTGATTGTAAAGAAGATCTTATTTCTTTTTTAGAAGGAGAAGCTGTTGCCTTTAAAGATTTTGGAACTTATACAAAAGATTCTGTTGACTATCCGGATTTTGCACATGCTGTTGCTTCGGCAGTTGAAAAAGGCGAAGCTGCTTTTGGAATTTTATTATGCGGCAGTGCCAATGGCGTTGCTATTACGGCCAATAAACATCAGCACATAAGAGCTGCTGTTTGCTGGGGAGAAGAACTGGCTGAGCTTGCACGCAAACACAATGACGCCAATATTATTTGTATACCTGCCCGCTTTGTACGGGATGGCGATGCTGAAAAAATGCTGGATATTTTTATGAATACTGCATTTGAAGGCGGAAGACATGCTACCCGGGTAAATAAAATTGCCTGTTAGTTTTGCCGGGAAGAAGATAAGTTGCCGCCGATTTAAAATTATTTCTTGCCGGCTTTCAGTCTTACCGGCTATTAATTCTCCACCGTTCATATAAAATCAAATGCCAATTTGCCTGATTTGATTATTTTGCCTCCTATTAAAATTTACAAATGAAAAAACTTGTTCTATTTCTCAGCCTGGCGCTTTGCATCAGCATCGCTTTTGCACAAACCGATATGGCAGCCAAATATGCTGCCGGTATTACAGGCAACAACCTTAAAAAACACCTCAGCATTGTTGCCAGTGCCGAAATGGAAGGCCGGGAAACCGGTACCGAGGGCCAGCGTAAAGCAGCCACTTATATCGAATCACAGTTTAAAGGCATGGGCTTAAAGTCTGTTCCTGTGCTGAATGGTTACCAGCAATATTATCCATTATACCAGGACAGTTTGATAAGCACTACATTAAGCGCTGACGGAAAAGATGCAGTTTTTGGAACAGATTTTATTGCTCCACTTAATGCAAATGAAACGGGGAAATTCAAAGGCAAAAAAATAATGTTCATCGGTTATGGTATTGATGATAAAGCATACAGTGATTATACCGACGTGAACGTGAAAGGTAAAGTGGTACTGTTCTTTTTGGGCGAACCTAAAAAAGACGGTAAATTCATCATCAGCGGAACCACCCGTGGCAGCGAATGGAGCTTCCCCGGTATAAGTAAGAAGCTGGCCCTTGCTGCATCCAAAGGTGCAGTAGGTGCACTGGTTGTTAATCCGCAGCAGGAAACATTTAACCAGCGTGCTGTTGATAATGGTAAAAAAACAGGTGTTTATTTTCCCCGGGGCACTGCTGATACAAAGATGATAAACTATGCATTGCTGTCTCATGCATTTGCAAAGTCGATCATCGGCGACGGCTTTGCTTTGGATTCTGTAATTGCTGCAGCAAAAAAAAGTGAGGTGCTGAAAATAAATGGCGTTGAAAAAAAGTATAAGACAGGTTTCAGTATAAACAAATACCGTACTACCATCAATGCAAGTAATGTAGTGGGTATCATTGAAGGCACCGATAAAAAAGATGAGTATGTTTTCTTAACCGGCCACTACGATCATTTGGGCATGCGCAACGGAAAAATATATTATGGCGCCGATGATGATGGCAGCGGAACAGTAGCTGTTATCAATATGGCCGAAGCCTTTGCTAAAGCTGCTGCCGAAGGTAACCGTCCAAGAAGGACAATTGTATTTATGACCGTAAGCGGCGAAGAGAAAGGGTTATGGGGAAGTGAGTATTACAGCGATCATCCTTTTTATCCTTTGGAAAAAACTACGGTTGACCTGAACATCGATATGGTGGGAAGAATAGATACCGAACGTAAACTTGATGACACACTTAATTATGTGTATGTGATAGGGCACGATAAATTAAGTTCCGATCTGCCTGTTATCAATGAAGGCGTAAATAAAAAATACACCAATCTTGTTTTGGATTATAAATTTGATGACCCCAATGACCAGAACAGGATCTATTTCCGCAGCGACCATTACAATTTTGCCCGCAAAGGTGTACCCATTTTATTTTTCTATGATGGTATGTTGAAGTCTGATTACCACCAACCAACAGATACCGTTGATAAAATTAGCTGGGACCTGTATGAAAAAAGAGTGCGTATGATATTTCATACTGCATGGGAAATGGCCAACAGGGATGAGATGCTGAAAAGGGATACGCCGTTGAATATGGGAACGAGGTAAAACCCCCTCCGCCCCCTAAAGGGGGAACTTTGGAGTATGATGACTTTATTTTTTTTTCTAAATAATAAGAAAGCCGCTAAGTAATTTTAGCGGCTTTTAGTTTTACAGCTAAATTTAGTTTGCTACATTAGCAATAAATAATTACATGGACTCCAAAAAAGATAAGGCAAAGGATTCCATCATCGACTTTGTTGATGATGAAGAATACTATCAAACCAGGAGGAATAAGCAGCAGGTTGAAAATGCAACATGGGCTATTTATATTTTTGCAACTGTTTCTTTGATGTTCTATATCCTGTATCTTTTAATAAATTCGGCAACTTTCGATTGGACAAATTTTGCCATCAATATCATTCTCATCATTATTTATTTTTGCCTTGGGGCCTACAGTAGTCATAAACCTTTTACAGCTTTTGTATCCATGTTTTGCGTTTTAGGCGCTGTATTCTTATTGGAAATAATGGTAGCAGAACAACTAAATCTAAAAGGGATAGTAATAAAAATTATTTTGGTAGTTTATATTTCTATGCGGCTTGAACTCGCCAAAAAAGTCCAGGCTTACGAATCAAAGAATAAAGAATAATATACTTTTTGATCCCAGTTCTTTCACGCTAAGGCGCTAAGTTTAAATACAAAAGCCGCTAAGTATTTCTTAGCGGCTTTGCGTTTTCTTTGCGGCTTTGCGTGAAAATCTCTACCATCCTAATACCCAGGCGAAGATTAATGGAGCTACTATTGTTGCATCACTCTCCACAATAAATTTTGGTGTATTGATATCTAACTTACCCCAGGTAATTTTTTCATTGGGCACAGCACCGGAATAAGAGCCATACGAAGTTGTTGAATCACTTATCTGGCAGAAGTAGCTCCAGAACGGAACATCATGCCATTCCAGGTCCTGGTACATCATGGGTACAACACAGATGGGAAAGTCGCCGGCAATACCGCCACCTATCTGGAAGAAACCAACGCCCTTGCCCGATGAATTATTTCGGTACCAATCGGCCAGCCATACCATGTATTCAATTCCGCTCTTCATTGTAGTGGCCTTCATTTCATTTTTTATAATGTACGACGCAAAAATATTTCCCATCGTACTGTCTTCCCAACCGGGGCAAACAATAGGAATATTCTTTTTAGCAGCGGCCAGCATCCAGCTGTTCTTCGGATCAATTTCATAATACTGTTCCAGCACACCACTCAATAACATCTTGTACATATACTCATGCGGGAAATAACGTTCGCCTTTATCATCAGCATCCTTCCATATCTGGTGAATATGTTTCTGTAATCTTCTGAATGCTTCTTCTTCTGGTATGCAGGTATCAGTTACCCGGTTGTAATGATTTTCCAACAGGTCCCATTCTTCCTGCGGACTTAAGTCACGGTAATTGGGTACTCTTTTATAATGACTGTGCGCCACCAGGTTCATGATGTCTTCCTCCAGGTTAGCGCCCGTGCAGCTGATGATGGCCACTTTATCCTGCCGTATCATTTCTGCAAGGCTTAAACCAAGCTCTGCTGTACTCATGGCCCCGGCCAGGGTAATCATCATTTTACCTCCTTCATCAAGGTGGGTTACATATCCTTTAGCCGCATCCATCAATGCTGCAGCATTAAAATGACGGTAGTGATGTTCTATAAAGTTGGAGATGGGTCCTTTGCTCATAATCATTTGTTTAGGAGGCGAAGGTAAATTTTTTATCTTTAGTTTTTTATGAACGTAATAATAGAATATTTTAAACCTTATTTTGAGCAATGGCTGCCAGGCTTACTAATTTGCTTTAGCACTTTACTCTTTTTTATTTTAGAGCGAAAATTTCCAGGGAGAGAATTACCGGTTTCCAAAGGCTGGTATTTTAGAGCAATTGCCATTAACCTTGTTCAATTTCTTTTAATAGGTCTTAGTGGTATTACCTGGAACAAATATTTCAGAGACCAGTCATTGCTTCATTTGGGAAGCTGGAGTAATCCTGTTGTTGAAGGTTTAGTGTATTGGTTTATTGGCACCTTTGTTTTTTATTGGTGGCATAGGTTAAGGCACGCCAATGGTTTTTGGCTGATATTTCATCAAATGCACCATAGCCCCAAAAGAATTGAACTTCTTACGTCATTTTACAAACATCCCATTGAAATTATTGCAGATTCAATCATAACAGGGTTTTTGATTTATTATGTTTTAGGCGGTTCGGCCGTAGCTGGTGCATGGACTTCTTTTTTTGGAGCAACAGGTGAATATTTCTATCACTCAAATATTTCAACGCCTAAATGGCTGGGATATTTCATTCAAAGACCTGAGCATCATTCAATCCATCACCAGTTAGATGTGCACAAGTATAATTTTGGGGACATTACCTGGTGGGACAGAATTTTTGGAACATTTAAAGAAGCTGATGATTTTGTACCTGAATGCGGTTTTCCAGATAACAATGAATCTAAAGTATGGGACATACTAAAATTTAAAGACGTATATAATTCATAGTTGTATGGATTGTAACAAAACTTGTTAGTCTTCGCTCCAATCTCTGCCGTCGTTGTTTCTGGGCCGTCGTCGGTGTTCTCCATTATATTGCCGCTGCCTGGTCTCCGGCCAACGACAAAATATTTTACTGCTACTTTATTTACTTAAATAAAATACTTTAATCAATTTAATGAAAAAGTGCCGGCCACTAAACCCGTTGGCAGGGAGGCCAAATGGGGACATCGTTTTATAAAAAAAGGAGACTGTGTATATTTATCGTGGCAGGTGTTTACCAACAACGCAGGAAGAAGTAGTGGCCGGTAAAGGTTCTTCCTTTACCGTACATTTGTTTGCAGCAAAAAAACGGCGATACATGAATTCAACAGCATTAACATCATTATTCAACAGGATACCGAGAAGGCACTCCATAGAAAACGTAAAGGATATCAACAACATCATAACCGAGTATGAAAGCATTTTAATAAAGATAGAAGCGATAAATACTTTTTACGAAAAAACGACTCCGGCGTTTTTTGATGGGCTGGATACTATAAGGGCTGCTATAAAAAAATCTACCGACAACAAAGCTTCCAAAAAAAATAAGGATATTTTTTTTGACGAGGCTTCAGGCTTATTAAAAGACAGTATAGATGCTATGATAGCCATTTATGAAGATGGAAACAGGACTGTATAAAAAATTATTATTTTTATGAGGTATGGATCATTAAAACTTTATCATTAAAATCAACTATAATGACTGCAGCAGCACGTTCTATTTATTATTTTGCCTTTTACCTGTATGTAATGGGTATTTTTTTAATAGCCATTCCCAATTTTTTTCTTAAAACATTGCAACTGCCCGAAACCAACGAAGTTTGGATACGTATTGTAGGCGTAATGGCTTTATGCCTGGGTTATTATTATCATCGTACTGCTGTGCAGAACAACACCGCCTTCTTTAAACTGACTGTTCCCACAAGGATATTTGTATTTTTATCTTTTGTTGTTTTTGTATTATTGAAATACACATCACCCATTTTGATTGGCATTGGAGTCATTGATCTTATAGGAGCTATATGGACCATGAATGCGTTAAAGAAATGATTGAATGCTGCACCCAACTCTTCCTCCCTTCCCCGGTTTGTACCTGCCAGAGATGAAAGACTCATAATCATTATCAATAATTAAAATGACCAGTATCATATTTTTCCTTATTAATTGGTAAGTATTTTACAACCTGTCTGGATGTTCAGCATTTTTAAATGCTTCCTTTTGTGATTTCTTAAAAATTCAAAATGATGTAAATGGAAAATTTATCATATTCCCGGTTTATCATTGTAAAAGATGATTTTTATGATAATCCGCTAAAAGTATACCAGGCAGCCAAAAAGGTTACCTTTCACGAACCCCGGTATTATACCGGGCTCAGGAGTAAAACTGTTTATCATGAACCCGGGGTTAAAGGGAAACTTGAAAAGATATTGGGCATTAAAATTACCCGCTGGGATACCGATCCGGTGCACGAGAACGGGGTATTTTACCAGGCTTCTTCTCATGGAAAGAACAAAGAGGTGCCGGGCGTACATTCCGATATGCCATACAATGATATTACAGTTGTGGTCTATCTCACTCCCGGATTACCCTTTGATTGCGGCACATCTTTATGGATGCATAAACAAACAAAACTTTGTAACCCTCCTCAGGCAGCTGATTCAAGAAAACTTAAAATTAAGTTAGCAGATCTGCGTGAGCAGTTTGAAACAGAAAGTAAGAACAGAAAAAAGTGGATTGAGATTGACAGGGTGGGATACTGCTTTAACCGTATGGTGGCCTATCCCTCCGGAGTACTGCACTCTGCCACTAATCATTATGGCGGCACCATTAATGATGTGCGGATATATCAAACATTCAGAATTGGTGTTGACTGGAAAACATTTATAATGGCAAATGGCAGGTAATCATACCTGCACTAATTTTCAATCCCGGTTCTATTATTTATTCGTTGAAAAACTGCAGCAGCAATTGCTGATAGCGGTAAAGGTCTGCAGGTTTTGTTTTCACCATCTGAACGAACAGGTCAAGTTTTTTTCTTTCATTGATTTTTAAAGCTTCTGCCCACATGGCAACTTCCTTCAGCACCTGTGCCTCGTGTTCATTTAAAGAAGCATTCAATCCTGTTTTTTCGGTAAATTTTATTACACAACCTGCTTCAGCTTTTACCCTGTCGCCATGATATTGTACCCGGATCATGTGAATAACTTTATTACTTATGCCATAAACTCCAACATGGTTTTTTTTGCCCAGGTTGAGCACCATATTGCTTTCAGTAAATTTTACAAGTGTTTTTTTTGGACTGTGGTAATGTTTAGGGCCTGATATCTTAACAAATTCATCATTTGCAATTTTCAACAATTTTTTATTCAGTGGCCTGAATCCATATCGGTAATAGAACCAAAATGCTCCTGATTCAATTCCTTCAGGGTTATCAAGGCCGAATTGATAAGGCTCAATCTCAAAATAATCAATTTTAAATACCTGTTTGAAAACACGCAATAACTGGCACATCATGTATCCCGACTCACCGCCACGGAATGTTTCAAAAATATTTATCCCAAAATTAGAGCGCCGGCCAAAAACCCATCCCCCGCCATAAACGGCAGGAAAACCATTTTTAAACAAGGTGTAGCCAACATAGGATTCCAGTGGCATTTGTCTTTGCGGCAACATGCCATAAAATGCAACTGTTATTCCCCGTTCAAGTTCATAAAGCCTGAATGAATTTTCATCCATATAAGTTACCGGGTCAGTTTCCCTGTCTTTAAGCGCCATGGCATTTTTTACCACAAGGATGGTTTTTTTCTTTTGCGTAGCGGTTAAGTTTATAGGTGCTGTAATTTTGGTGTTGAATAAACGGACATAATCAAACTTCCGCAATATCTCACGGTGAAAAAATACTTCAGGATCGGGTAAGCGGTTATATACCCTTGAAAAATATTTATTTTTTGGCATGATCTCAATCTGTATTCCAAGGCCATCAAAAAAATGATCTGTTAATCCCGGTTGCTTATCCAGCTTTCCTATTTCTTTAATTAAAAACCGAAGTTGGTCTTGCTTTTTTACCGAAAGTGTTTTAAGCAAGGCTGTATTGTCAAGCCCTGCTGTTGTTTCACTTCTCTCTAAAGCAGGAAGGGTCATTTTTAATACATCATTGAGTTCGAATACCCCGTCCTCAAATTGATTGATCCGGATTTTACAATCGGGGTGGTTCATCAACCACTGAACACAGTCATACGAAAACCGGGAAACATAAGGCGTGAACGGCAGCCCTGAATTTGTGATTAATGCAGTTTTAATTTTTTTTGAATTTTTCAGAAAGGAAGTAATTCTGAGCATTTCCTGCTCAGCCTTTGCAAGTATTTTTTTATCGGGTGGAAAAGCACAGATAAAAAGCAGTAATTCAAAATAACTGATCAAAGTTTTAGTTGACGGGAGTTTATTTTCAGAAAGCCGGGTAAGGACTTGTTGTTTTTTATCATGGTTTGATGAGTCAATCCGGTTGATCGTTGCTTTTAATGCTTTAACCGTGTGGCCCGAAATTTCCGTCATAATTTTGTTTACTGCATTATTCCCGGCAAATTGCATTTTCGCATTACCTGTTCCGGTTTCATCCAATAGCTCAAAGATAATTATTTGAGAAATGATTTGCAGGTATGGCATAAAACCCTGCGTGTGTCGGTATCTCCCTGATTTTATGTTACCACATATGGGTACTAAGGGTATGCAGAGGCAAGTTTCCAATTAAAATTTATACCCTAAATTTGGTCAGGGATAAACAACATCTAAAACTAATTTCTATGCCGGATATTATATTAGTTGATCAGTCAGTTTTTCAACATTGGATCATGGCAAAACAAAAACCTGAAGCCATTGAAGAAGAATTATTTAAGAAAGGGTTTGATGACTATGCTGTTAAGGCAAACCTAAAAGAATACAAACGATTACTAAATGCCAAAAGGCAGTTCACCGGTTTTTTATGTATGGCAATTGGGGCATTTATAGGATTTATCAGTTGTTTACTTGCGATAATTGATCCACTTCCTGAACTACATAATTTTTTCCTGTACGGATTAACATCCATTGCCGTAATTATTGTTTTTATAGGGCTGTACTTGGTATTTGAATAATCAAATGTTAATCTGTTAACCCAAATCCAGCTTACTAAAAACTTTATTTTACCGGTGATTATGTTAATTCGCACAAATTCTGAAAATCCTCACTTCCGGGAAACCGTAAGGCAACTTGATGCAGACATGGGTATCAGGGATAGTGAAGGGGGCATACCTTGTTCAGCGCTTTCTTTGTATATTTAACTTCAACCCCCGGATCATGAAACATGTATTTCTTATAGTAGCCCTGTTTTCTTTTTATAATGCATTTTCACAGACCATCATTCAAAGAGACCCTGAGATTGAGAAAATGATAAAAGAAGTGTCACCCGACTCTTTAAGATCATATATAAAAACATTAGTTGCTTTTGGTACTAGAAATACTTTGAGCACACAAACCGACCCTAACCGGGGTATTGGTGCTGCCAGGAACTGGGTGCTGGCTAAGTTCAACGAAATGGCCAGGCGATCTGATGGAAGACTATCTGCCATGATCGATACCACTACTTTACAACCTGATGGCAGAAGGGTTGATATTGTATTGTTGTTGGGAAATGTGGTTGCTACACTAAAAGGAACCGACCCCAATGATAACCGTATTTTTCTCATCAGCGGCCACCTCGACAATATGCGGAGCAATGTAATGGACCGTACAGGAGATGCACCCGGAGCAAACGACGATGCCAGCGGAACTGCTGCAGTAATAGAATGCGCAAGGGTGATGAGTAAATATAGTTTTCCTGCCACCGTTATTTTTGTTGCAGTAAGCGGCGAAGAGCAGGGGTTACTGGGAGCAACCTTTATGAGTGAAAAAGCAAAGAAAGAAAACCTGAATATTGAAGCGGTGCTGAACAATGATATTATGGGCAGCAATAACAGTAATGAAACAAATGTCATCAATAATACAAAAGTGAGGGTGTTCAGTGAAGGCCTCCCGGCTTATGAAACAGAAAAGAATGCTGTAAACATCCGTAACCTTGGTTTGGAGAATGACGGAAAGTCACGCCAGCTTGCCCGTTACGTAAAAGAAATCGGGGAACGGTATGTAGATAATTTAGAAGTGGTGTTGGTTTACCGCAACGACCGTTTTCTGCGTGGGGGCGATCATACACCTTATGTGCAGCGTGGTTATGCAGCAATACGCATTACCGAGATGAATGAAAATTATACACGCCAGCATCAGGATGTGAGAACAGACAATAATATTAAGTATGGCGATCTTGAAGAGCATATTGATTATGAATACCTGCGAAAAAATACCAGCCTTAATCTTGCCAACCTGGCTAATCTTGCCAAAGCACCATCCATGCCCGACTCGGTAAAAATGGATGTAAAGAAATTAGGCAACAGCACTTACCTTTATTGGAAATCTCCACGATCCGGAAAAATAAAAGGCTATTATGTGCTGGTAAGAGAAACAACAAGCGCTTTCTGGCAAAAGAAAATATTTACTGCTGAAACAGAAATTCGTTTACCTTTTTCAAAAGATAATTATTTTTTTGCAGTACAATCTGTTAATGAAACAGGAAATGAAAGTTTGCCGGTGGTACCGGGAGTTGGCCGGTAACGTACCACTAAAAATATTTTAACCCTGCAGATCCAACCCAGTATCCGCTTTTATAAATCAAGCGCAGATTCTATAAAAAGAATTTAACCATGAGTAAAGACATTAGGTATTGGTATGCCGTGTACACAAAACCACGGTGGGAAAAAAAAGTAGCCTCGTTACTGGAGGCCAAAGGCATTGAGTATTACTGCCCGTTAAACAAAGTGGTAAAGCAGTGGAGCGACCGGAAAAAAATTGTGCTGGAACCTTTGTTCAAGTCTTATGTTTTTGTACGGGTGGAAGAAAAAGAAAAATGGGAGTTGCTGAACATAAATGGCATTGTAAATTATGTTCATTGGTTAGGCAAGCCTGCAAAGATCAAGGAAAGTGAAATTGAAACGGTAAAAAAATTTTTAAATGAATTCAGTGGTATTGAAGTTGTTGATAACACATCTGCTATAAATTCAACGGTAAAAATAAAGCACGGGGTGCTGATGAATTACCAGGGTATTTTGCTCGAGGTTTCGGGCAACAAGGCAAGTGTGAAAATAGAAAGTATGGGATTACAGTTAACCGCTGTTTTTGACAAAAAAAATATTGAATTGATAGAAGGTAAAAAGGAGTAGTCTTTATTTACAAAACCGTTTTGAAAAAACATAGCAATTGTAAACATGTTTAATCTTTTCAAAAAGAAAGAAGCGTTAGTTCATTTATCGGGCAAGTTGCCCATAGCGCTGGATATGCATTCTCATATCTTACCGGGCATTGATGATGGTTCCCCGGATATAGAGACTTCCATAGAATTAATACGGGGCTTATATAATCTTGGGATCCGCAGGTCAATTGCCACACCACATATTATCGGGGATATGTACAGAAATACTCCTGAAACAATAAATAATGCACTTGAAAAAGTAAAGGCCGCCTGCAAAAACGCAAGGATAAATATGCAACTTTCTGCAGCAGCTGAATATATGATCGACGATCATTTCTTAACGCTGTTAAAAAGTAAATCGCCGTTATTAACCCTGCACAAAAATATTTTACTAACCGAAATCTCCTACTCCACCCCTCCTGTTAACCTTGGGGCCATTGCATCTAATATTTTAGCTGAAGGATACCGGCCGATACTTGCACACCCGGAACGTTATTTTTTTTATCACCGTAATTTTGACCAGTATTACCGGTTGAAGGAAATGGGTTTTCTGTTACAGGTTAATCTTTTATCATTAACAGGTTATTATGGCAGCGGCGCTAAAAAAGCTGCCAGGTTTATCCTGGAAAAAGAGCTGGCTCCCCTGGTGGGCACCGACCTGCATCATCATTATCATTTAGCTGCTTTTACCGATCCAAAAAATCTCTCTGCCATACACCGTTACCTTGGTGATAAAACCTATAATAATTTAGATGTGCTGGCAAGACAGGTATGACCTGCTAAATTCATCAGCAAATAATTTATCTTTATTTATAACACTTTAGTATAATCAACCTTTGATGAAATTTATATCTACCCTGCTGCTGGTATTATTTTTACAAAGCAGTTATGCCAATACATATTATATAAGCCCAACGGGCAATGATGTATCAGGCAATGGTACTATAAGCAACCCCTGGAGAAGTTTATACAAAGCAACTTCAACTGTTAAGGCGGCAGGCGATATCATCCATGTAAAAGCAGGAAACTATATAGAAACAGTCAGGTGTACCCTTGCTCCGGGAGTTAGTATTGAAGGCGATGGGGCTGATGTGTCAATAATTCAATCTACACTAACGGAACAGTTTATTGCTATTATTATTGCAACATCTCCGGAAGGAACAAATGGCAACCAGCATATCAGTAATATAAAATTAGATGGTAATAAAAGAGCAACATCATGGGCAATTGAAATAAGGGGCAGGTCAAATTTTTCTATCCATGATTGCATCATTACAGACTTTGAGGAAACAGGAGTTTATTTTGCCGGCAGAAGCGACAACGATACAGATCCCCCCTCAGTTTATGCAACCGGAAATTCTTTTTATAATAATACATTAACCAATTGTGCAAAATATGATGGATATGGAAGAGGGTGCCTTGTAATTGGCGGGCAGGACGGGATGCTTATATATAATAATACCATTTCGCAAACCGGCAGGCCAAAAGGCACTAATGGCTGGCCTATTAAATATTGCAATAACGGGTTTTTAAACGGCTGCAAAATTTATAATAATAAAATAACCAAGCAGGCTTATGATGGGATAACCTGGGATTTTGCAATCGAACTTTTTAACGAATCGGGATTAGAAATAAACAACAATACGATTATTGGCTCGCTTGATCTTAATCACCAGACAAAGGGAAAATATCCGTACAGTGTATATATTCATGATAATATAATGGGGCCAGTCAGCTTACAATCTAAAGTTGAAACGGGAATAACAATGGAGTATAATACCGAAGATGCGATCATTGAAAATAATCAAATGCGGAATTTGGCAATTCCCATATACTTCACACCAAGAGATGGCAGCCTGATCAGTGACGTGACTATTAAGAATAATGTTTGTGAAAATATCGGGGTTGCCGATGGAAGGCATCGTGGTTATGCTATTAACTTTTCAAGCGATGGCACAGGAAACCATATCATAAATAATTTTTTCATTTACGGTAATAAATTCATTGCAAATACACAAGCTGCTCCTTATTATGGAATTGAGTTAACGGGCGTGGCGTCTACAATCAATCTAAGGATCCAAAACAACACGATTGCCAATTTTAATGTGGCCTGTATCCTGGCCAGTCCTGCATTTGTAATTGACACCCTGCTGATTGAAAACAATATTTTATCGGGAAATGGAAATAATAATGATCCACTTTATGTAAGAGGAACCCCTGGCAACTACATATTCAAAAACAATACTAAAATCAAAACCTCAGCAAGCCCTGGCTTTAATTTTACACAACAGGTAGTAAGGCCGCTTTATCATGAAATAAAAAATATTTCCCTGCTTGAGTGGATTGCATTTTTTGCTTTTTTTATTTCGCTATTGTTTAGCAGCAGGGAAAAAATTTATGCTTTTCCGGCAGGCTTAATTTACACAGTTATTTATACATTGTTAGGTTTTGAAAAGGGCCTGCCCGGTAATGCTGTAGTAAATATCTGCTTTACGGCACTCTGTATTTATGGTTGGATAATATGGTCGAAAAGAGACCGGAAGAAACACCGGATCGTACGCATTACTTCTTCCTCAAAAAAAGAGTGGCTGATGCAGTTTGCGTTTTTTGCCATTTTCTTTATTGCTGATTTTTTTGTGCTGACTAATTATAAACGTTTTTTTTCTCAGGACGCTATTTCAGTAGGAGACGCTTTTGCAACTGCTGCTGCTTTTACGGCCGTATGGGCAATGACAAATAAAAAAGTAGAAAGCTGGTATTGGTGGATGGCTGCTGCCATTGCATTCATACCACTATACTTCATGAAGCATTATCTTTTTAACAGCCTCTATAATTTTATGTTACTTATAACCGCAACCTGGGGATTATATCAATGGAAAAAAAGAAGAGTTTCCAGGAGAAGAACTCATCAGGAACGCAGATCGTAAATTTATTTGCTGCCCCAATTAAACTATCGCTTTCATATTCTTTTTCAGATGATCTGACAGGCGCAGGCTGATTGCAACACAGGTCAATGTAGGGTTTACTGCTCCGCCTGTAGGGTAACATGAAGCTCCGGCAATATGCAGGTTATCTATGCCATGCACTTTACAATTGGCATCCACAACACCCGTTTTGGGATCATCACTCATTCTTGTGGTGCCAATATGGTGCCATCCGCCACTGGTGTAATCCGGAAGGTTATCATCTTTATCAAGCAGGTAGTCACTCAGTTTAACACGGCCTAACCCGGCAGCACCTAATTGCTGGCCTAAAAGTTTATTTATGGTGAACACGGTTTTTTTGTCAATAGGGGATAATGCCCAATGCAGGTTGGCCCGTGGCATTCCCAGTTCATCTTTTTCATCACTCAATACCACCCGTGAATCGGGGTTCGGAATGCATTCAACTCTAGTAAATAAACCAAAGGACTGGAAAATATCTTTAGCAGAAAAAATCCGTTGAAAGAAATTCCTTTTATCCAATTTAGAATATTCATGAAGACTGTCCAGGCTTTTACGGGGATCTTCATGTGACCAAAGTTTAACAGATGGTATGGTATTTTTAGAAAGTTCAAGAGGCATAAGAGATATGGAGCCGTTAAGTACTTTTAATTCTTCCTGTTTTTTGGCTGATATGGCAAGCTCAGCACGAATCTTTGTTTGCAACACCATTTTATACAACATCAACGGATTGGAATGGTTTAACCACATTTCTCCGGATTTGATTTCTGCATGTTCCATGAAATAACGGCCAACAATGTCGTTATCGTTACCAAGCCCTTTAGTGGCCTGCTTGTTACAAGACAATAAAATTCTTGCATTTTGTATTGAACAACAGGCCAGGATAAAATGTTTCGCTTTAACCGTATGTTCTTTGCCTGCGTAATTTTTTACGGTTACCTGTTTAATAGAAGCAATGTTTTCAGTTGCAGTAATGTCCACCACATTTGCATATGTATATAGGTGAATGTTCTTTGCGCTAACCACAGCATCTTTATACTTTGACCCAAACCTTGTTGGTGGGCTGAAGTGCCACATTTTGCTCCAGAGAACATCCTTATCAAAAGGCAACATCTTAAAAGCAGGATTTTTATCCAGCCAGTATTGCACATCCCACTCATAGGGGCCAAGGTCTAAAATATCGTGTGCCCTGGGATAAAATGTGGCTATGTCTTCCCGCTTTAAAGGCCATCCACTGTTTTCTATCCAATCTCTTTTTACAAAATCTATATCATCAAAAGTAGAACACATCCCTCCCCAGTGTCCGGTACTGCCACCAAAATAATGTAAGCGGCTTGCCTTCATAGGGTAGTAAGGGTGTCCGGTTAATTTTCCATTATAAAGTTCCTGCACTCTGTCGTCATAGTCAAATCCCCCTCCTTCCAGCAGGATTACTTTATAGGGCGTATTTGCCCAATCAAGTGCTATACTTATTCCGGCTGCGCCTGCGCCTATAATACAAATATCTCCTTCAATTACCGACTGGTTGTCTAGTTGCCTGGCATCAATGTGCATAATAATTTAAATTCTATGTTAAGGAAAAGAGCGCACACTGGCGTGCTTCTGTGGTTGAAATTACCCAACCTTTTATAACCTGTAAATTATATTCTTTAAAATCCTTCTGAATTTTTTTGTCCAGTAATTCAAATACAGCGAGGTTATCGGACGTACCTGTTATTTTACCATCATCACCTGTTAACAGTAAATCTGTTAATTTCTTTTTTTCATTTTCAGCAGGAAATAAGTTTCGATAACTTACTCCAATTTCATGAATAGCCCCTTCATTACAAAAACGACTCAGGTCATCTGGTGTGATCAATGGATTATAAAACCTTGATTTTTTCTTGTAGTATCGGTAAGCCGGCACAGAGGCAACGACTAATGCAGCTGCAGCAGTTATCAATAAAAATTTTTTCCTTTTCATGCAGGGTCAACAGGGTTATTGTAAGTAAATGATCATCAATTATTTATTATTGAGGGATAAACATCGGTCAGAGAAACCACAATAATAATTTTTAAAGCAATGAATAACACTCCAAAACAGAATTATTCGTTTTTTATTGTATTTATTAAATTAAAAATATGGAAATAAAATTAAAAATGATCCGGTAAAAAAATGGAGGCGCTTTGTGCAGGTATGGCCTGTGTTAAATACTGCGTAAAAGTTAATTTTATATAGCTGATAATGAATTCGTATAAATACCTAAAAAAGGCTGTCTGTTTATTTTTTTTTCGATTGGCCAAATTGTGGTTTGATTTTTGTAATGATGGCTAAACAACGAATAAATCAATAACAGAGTTTATTCACAAATCAACATAAAATGTCAATAACTATGTAACCCTCCCCGGGGTAAATCCAATAACATCCTTAACCTTTAAACCACAACCATCCACTTTCACCTATTTATATATCTAGACTAAACTAATATAACAATGATTTTTTTAACCACTTGTTCAGGTCCGTAAATTCATTATAAGCCATTACTATTTTTGCAAAAAAGCAATTAAAAAATAGTACAGGCTTTTTCATCCAATGGCATATGTCAGTTAACAAGATGTCAAATACTAAAACTGAATATGTTACGTTAATAAAATGACTATCCAATAATAAATCTAATATTCTATGAAAGTATTTATACTGATAATATCGCTATTTATAGGCGGCATTACAAACGCTACCACCTATTATATCAGCCCGACGGGCAACGACGCAACAGGAAATGGATCTGCTGCTAACCCCTGGAAAACATTAGCCAAAGCCACATCAACAGTAACAACTGTAGGTGATATAATCCATGTTAATGCAGGCACTTATACCGAAACACAACAACTAAATCTGGCAAGAGGTGTAAGTATTGAAGGAGATGGAGCTACTACAACTATCATTAATAGTACTGTTGCAGGCCAATGGTCCGTATTCCTAAGCCTTGATTCTCCACAGGATACAAATGGTGCACAGAGTATCTCGGGTATGACATTTGATGGACAATACGTAAGTGAATCTAACAATAAAACCTGGTGGGCTATTTCAGTTCATGGTAGAAGTAACGTTATCATTCATGACATGAAGATCATAAACTTCAGGGACAGGGGAGTTGTATTTGATGGTAATGATGCTACTGATCCGCATGCTGATCCTGGTCATCATGCAACAGGAAATAAGTTTTATAACAACACAGTTTTAAACTCTGCTGCAGGAACAGGAAATTACGGAGGTGGTTTATTGAATATTGGAGGACAGCTTGGAATGGAGATCTATAATAATACCATGATCCAGAACCAAAGAGTGAATTTCAAAAATGGCTGGCCTATAAAATACTGGGATGAGGGTTGGTTAAGAGGAGTAAAGATCTACAACAACATTCTTACAAAAGCACCATACGTTGGTACCTATCCCGGTGAGAATGGTGATTGGGATTTTGCAATTGAGTTCTTCAATATTCAGGGAATAGAAATTTATAACAATACAATCCAGGGAAGTATTGATTTGAACTATAACTATAAAGGTGCTTATGCTTTTTCTGCATGGATACATCATAACAACATAACTCATGCGGTACAGAATACAAAAGTGGAGGGAGGTATTATACTTGAATTCAGAACGGAATCAATCCTTATTGAAAATAACGTTTTAAATAATAAAACTTACGGAGTAACCTTTAATACAAGAGGCGTAGGAAATTCAGGTGGTAATAACCCTGCACCAGGTGGCACACCTGCAGGTGGATATAGTTATTTACTGAACAATGTTATCAGGAACAACCTGTTTTCAAATATGTACAATGGAAGTGGTATTGGAAATCGTTTTGCAATTGGTGTGATTTCGGAAGGTACTGATGACCCGCAGATTAATAACCTGCAGATCTATAATAATACAATGGTTGGTTCAACAGGTAATGCTATTGGCCAGGCAATTGAGTTTACGTCTCAACAAAATGGTAATATTAATGGCCTGTATATCAGGAATAATATTGCAACTGGCTTTAGCGGAGCATGGGTACAAGCTAATGCTGCTCCTGTTCAGTCTAATATTCTTATAACTCATAATGATGGTTTCGGTAATGGTAACAATACGCCAACCTGGGCCGGAAGTACAATAAATAATAATTTAGCAGTTAATCCATTATATGTTGGCAGTGGCTACTATACTTTACAGGCTACATCTCCATGTATTGATAAAGGGATAAATGTTGGACTACCTTTTAATGGCGCTGCTCCTGATATGGGATATGCAGAATATGGATCTGTTGGTAACACTCCGCCAACAGCAAATGCCGGACCTAATCAAACTATTACTTTACCTACCAACTCAGTTACACTTGCAGGTAGTGGTACAGACCCTGATGGAACTGTTACAGCATATCTCTGGACAAAAGTTTCAGGGCCTGCTGCTGGTACTATTACAAACCCAAACGCTGCAGGAACAACAGTTACGGGATTGGCGCAAGGTGTATATCAATTTGAATTAAGGGTTACTGATAATGCCGGTGCGTTTGGAAGAGATACTATGCAGGTTACTGTAAATGCTGCAGGTAATATACCACCAACAGCAAATGCGGGACCTAATCAAACTATTACTTTACCTACCAACTCAGTTACACTTGCAGGTAGTGGTACGGACCCCGATGGTACAATTGCAGCATATCTCTGGACAAAAATTTCAGGGCCCGCAGCTGGTACTATTACAAACCCAAACGTTGCCGGAACAACAGTTACAGGGCTGGTGCAGGGAACTTATCAATTTGAATTAAGAGTTACTGATAATGCAGGGGCTTTTGGAAGAGATACCATGCAGGTTACTGTTAATGCTGCTGCCGGTAATATACCACCAACAGCAAATGCGGGGCCTAATCAAACTATTACTTTACCTACTAACTCTGTTATACTTTCTGGTAGCGGTACAGATCCTGATGGTTCTGTTGTAGCTTATTTATGGACCAAAATTTCGGGACCGGTTGCAGGCACTATCACAAACCCAAATATTGCTGCTACTTCTGTAACAGGACTCGTACAGGGTACATATCAATTTGAATTAAGAGTTACTGATAATGCCGGGGCTTTTGGAAGAGATACTATGCAGGTTACTGTAAATCCGGTTGGTGCAAATACTCCACCAACTGCTAATGCAGGACCAAATCAAACAATAACATTACCCACTAATTCAGTTATACTTTCAGGTAGTGGTACAGATCCTGATGGGAATATTGTTGCTTATTTATGGACCAAGATTTCAGGGCCGGCTGCTGGTACTATTACGAACCCAGGCACAGCTGCTACTTCTGTAACAGGACTCGTACAGGGTACTTATCAATTTGAAATAAGGGTTACAGATAATGGAGGTGCTTTTGGGAGAGATACTATGCAGGTTACGGTAAACCCCGTTGGTGCAAATATTCCACCAACTGCTAATGCGGGGCCAAATCAAACAATAACATTACCTGTTAACTCTGTTATACTTTCGGGTAGCGGTACCGATCCTGATGGTAATATTGTTGCTTATCTATGGACAAAAATTTCAGGACCGGCTGCAGGTACTATTACAAATCCCAATACCGCTGCTACTTCTGTAACAGGTCTTGTACAGGGTGTTTATCAATTTGAATTAAGAGTTACTGATAATGCCGGGGCTTTTGGAAGAGATACTATGCAGGTTACTGTAAACCCCGTTGGTGCAAATACTCCACCAACTGCTAATGCAGGGCCAGATCAATCTATTACTTTACCTATAAACTCTGTTTCACTTTCAGGAACAGGAACCGACCCTGATGGCACTATTGTAGCTTATCTCTGGACTAAGATTTCAGGACCAGCTGCTGGTACAATCACAAATCCTGCTAATGCTGCTACTTCGGTAACCGGATTGGTTCAAGGTACTTATAGATTTGAATTGAGGGTTACTGATAATGGAGGTGCCTTTGGAAGAGATACTATGCAGGTAATTGTAAACCCTCCTTCTTCAAATATTCCGCCTACTGCTAATGCAGGGGCAGATCAAACTATTACTTTACCAACTAATTCTCTGATACTATCGGGAAGTGGTACTGATCCGGATGGCACTGTAGTTGCCTATCAGTGGACCAAGGTTTCGGGACCGGCTGCCGGTACAATCACTAATGCTAATACTCCTGCTACTTCTGTAACGGGATTAGTACAGGGAACATATAAATTTGAACTAAGGGTTACCGATAATGGAGGTGCTTTTGGAAGAGATACTATGCAGGTGATTGTTAATCCTGCTGCGGGTAATATAGCTCCTACTGCTAATGCAGGATCTGACCAAACAATAACATTACCTACCAACTATGTTATACTTTCTGGTAGCGGTACCGATCCCGATGGTGCTATTATAGGTTATCTCTGGACTAAAGTCTCCGGACCAGCTGCAGGTACTATCACTAATACTACTACAGCAGCTACCGCAGTAACTGGTCTTGTACAGGGGGTTTATCAATTCGAATTAAGAGTTACTGATGATAATGGTGCTACAGACAGAGATACCATGCAGGTTATTGTTAATCCTGCTGCCGGTAATACAGCTCCTACTGCTAATGCAGGATCTGACCAAACAATAACATTACCTACCAACTATGTTATACTTTCCGGTAGCGGTACTGATCCCGATGGCATTATCATAGCTTACCTCTGGACTAAAGTTTCTGGGCCGGCTGCAGGCACTATCACAAATCCTGGTACAGCGGCTACTTCAGTAACAGGTCTTGTACAGGGTACATATAGATTTGAACTTAGGGTCACTGATAATAATGGAGCATTCGGAAGAGATACTATGCAGGTTATTGTAAATGTTGCGCCAAACATTGCGCCAACTGCTAATGCAGGGCCCGATCAAACTATTACTTTACCTGCAAATTCTGCAACGTTAGTTGGAACCGGATCAGATCCAGATGGAAGTATTGTTGCCTATACCTGGAAACAATTATCAGGCCCATCAGGCAACGTGCTTTTTTCATTTAACACTGCAACTACTTTTGCAAACAATCTTGTTGTTGGCACTTATGAATTTGAATTGACCGTAACAGATAATTTAGGTGGATCAGATAAGGACACCGTAAAAGTTATTGTAAATGATGCGGCTGCCCCTTTAGTAATATTCAATGATGCTAAAATTTATCCAAATCCTGTTGTAGATATAGCTACACTAAAAATAAACAGGATAAAGTTGGCTACTAATCCGGTAGTGATGATTTATGATTTGCAAGGAAAAAATGTGTTTAGTAAAGAATTAATTTCAGGCCAACAAAACTTTACTGACAAAATAGACTTACGTAATCTGGTAAAAGGAAGTTACTTTGTTACTGTATATTTTGATACTGATGCAAAGAAAACAGTAAAAATAATTAAACAGTAATTCTTGTTGTAAGCAGATAAAGAACAGGAAGAAATAGCTTTTTTAAAAGGGAAATGAAACCATTTCCCTTTTTTATTTTGTCTGATCAATAGAGCATCGCTGTATATACAAAATTATTTCTGCCAACTAAACTATTATCATTCCCGGGAGATATCAGTCTCATTTTAAATGAATCATTTACCTCTTATTACCCGTCTAAAATACTCAATTTCTCATTCGGCTCTAAAATATTATATACGTAATGTTTTAAATGTCTATATATCTGGTTTTTAAACAAACTTTTGCCTACTTTATGAATTACTTTTAAAATCCGTTTTCAAGCTACTTTCGTAATTTATATATGTATAAGAATTGTATTGTGTATAAAAATATAATGTGCCATACCTTTTGTGTTTTATTCAATTATCTATATATTTACCATAGATTCAATATCCCCCAAGGTAAACTGCGATAATTCAATTCTATTTAAGTGTTTTAGTTGTGTACTCTAATGCCTATGTTTCTCCTACTGTAAGGTAAATTCAATAACTATTCATTTTAGTTAACTCTGTAAATCGCTTTGCCATGGCAAAAAGGATTATTTTATCAATTACTATTTTTCTATTTGTTGGCCTGCAAACTCAGGCACAATTTACCAGTGTGTCGTTTTCGGTTCAGGCCCACGCTGATGATTGGCAGCTTTTTATGCCATCTAAAATTGTTGCTGACTTAAATATCAGTGGAAGAAAGATGGTGTTTATTACTTTAACAGCCGGCGATGCCAGCGTTGGTGCCGGATCTTATGGACCCAGCAGTGTGCCGTATTTCTTAGCCAGGGAAAATGGTTCCGTCTATTCCGCAAAATATGTAGCTGACTTAACAACAGTTACTACACCCTCGGATATTCCGGTTGCCTCAACTCCACTTATCAATGGCCACAACATCACAAAGTATGTTTACAAGAATACTGTAAACTATTTTTTCCGACTTCCAGACGGCAATGGCTTGGGAGAGGGATTCCCTAGTACAGGGAATGTGAGCCTGCAGAAATTGAAATTTGGACCTGGGGGAGGCGGTATTTCCTCAATATCAGCTCTTGGCAGCACCGCAGCTACTTACACAAGCTGGAGTGATTTGACCAATACCATACAGGCAATAATAAATCTTGAAAAAATTACAGGTACCCAATCCTGGATATATGCAGCGCATACAATTGATGGTACTAACTCTGCTTATAACCCCGGTGACCATTCAGATCACCGCTATTCATCTCTTGCAGCTCAAGTTGCAGCTACCGCTATGACCTGGATGGGTGTTGCGGGATTTATGGATTATGCCTCTTCCGGTTCTAATTTAAGTGCTACAGATCATGAAAATGCTTCAGCACTTTTTACACTTACAAACTGGGGATTACTTGAAGCTGCATATACAGCGAATTTTAATACGGGCCATTTAGGCTGGCTCCCTGTTGATGATTATCAAATAATTAAAACCCCTACAGGAAGCGCCCCTTTTGCCGGAACCGGGGATAATAATGGAATTACTGATGAAGCCGGAACCGGTGCCCCGGGTTTGACAGAAATACCAATGATCGTTTCAATTACTTCCCCTGTTTTTACTGATAAGGATATATCGATGATTATTAGACCCTATGAGGTCGGGCAACTAGCTACTTCGGTTTATGATCTGACTGGCAATAAGATATATGATCTAAGAACAACGGTTTTGAAAAGGGACGCTCTTTTCATAACATTAAAACAGGCTATTAAAACAAAGGGTGTCTATTTTATAAAAAACATCTTAAATGATAAATTCATAGAGACCCATAAAATTGTAGTGCAGTAAATATTTTAGACTAAAATTTAATTATGATGAAAAGGATATTTTTACTAATAGCGATTTTTGTTTCTGTTTTTAAAGCTCAGGCACAACAGGTAAGTTATTTTGTACAGGGAGATGCTGATGACTGGCAGTTATTCATGTCACAAAAAGTAATTAGCGATCTGGAGGCTGGGGGTAAGGTTGTTTTGATTACACTAACTGCAGGAGATGAAGGTAACGGAGTAAACGCATTCAATGGGTCTTCTATTCCTTACTATCTAGCTAAAGAAAGAGGTGCGATATACTCCTCCAAATTTGTTGGTGATCTTTTTAATTTAACATCCCCTAATAATAATTATTTAATGCCATCGGCGCAACCTGTTGTTCTTGTTGGTAAAAGTCTAACTAAATATGTGTATGGTAATTCAAGTGGTACCGGTACCATAGTAAATTATTTTTTCCATTTACCAGATGGAAAGGCAGATGGAACAGGCTTTTCGGGTACCGGGAATGTAAGTCTTAAAAAATTAAAACAGGGAATCGGCGGAGGTGGAATTTCCTCAATTAGTGCAGTTGGCCATACCAGTGGTGAAGCGGCTTATACATTTACCTGGACCGAATTGAAAAATACCATATATGCTATCATTCTTACCGAAAAGGGTACAGATCTACAGGTTTGGTTAAACACATCAAGTTTAAATTCAACATTGCCTGGTAACCCGGTGTATAATCCCAACGATCATTCTGATCATATTTATTCATCAACAGCAGCCCAGGAAGCAGTAGCAACCCGTCTTTGGGTAGGTATTAATGAATATGTTATGGACTATTCCTCTAATCTGAGTACTAATTTGAACAATGAAGAATATGAAAGTGCGACAGCTGCATTTAGCATGTATAGCTGGAGCCTGGTAAGAGATAAATACCCCCCTCTATTTACCAGTACTACCAGGGCATGGCTTCCAATGGATTATGCAAATACAAAACGTTCTCCTACCGGCAATGCTCCCCCATTACCTATAACCCTGTTAGATTTTACCGGAACGCTTAAAGGAAATAATGTTTTGCTGGAATGGACTACTTCTGCAGAAATTAACAGTAAAGAATTTCAGATTGAAAAATCCAATGACGGAATTACATATCGAAAGTTAAACACTGTACCTGCTGCAGGAATCAGTACAACATTAAAAAAGTACAACTACCTGGATATTGAAGCAACAGAATTAAATTACTATCGCTTAAAAATGGTCGATATAGACGGTTTTACCAAACAGAGTAATGTGGTGATTGTAAAAAACCCGGGACTGTCTCAAACTGTTTCTGCAGTTAATAACCCATTTAAAGATGCTATAAATATCCGTTTTGCAAAAATTCCTAAAGGAGGTGTTAGTTTAAGACTATTAGATTTATCAGGCAAATTAATCAGCACTGGTGAAATTTATAATCCCCTGTCTTCAATTATTCGTTTTGATTATAATAAGGCATTAAGTAGCGGGATCTATATTTTGCAAATAGGAAATGAAGGAAAACAATATAGTATCAAATTACAAAAGGAGTAATGATAGCCCAGAATAGATAGTTTTGTTAAACAGTAAGCTGTTATCTTATTTCAGTTAAATACTTAATAAAAAAGCAACTCAATTGAGTTGCTTTTTTATTAATGTTTTCTTTTACGGGGGGTAACCATTAATCGAATTATATTTGATTATTTTGTCTCTGAGAACTCTTCACTCTTTTTAAAATACATTCTTATTCCCTTTAAAAACATGGTATACCGTTAAAAAGAGAATTTGAATATCTAACCATAAACTCCAGTTTTCCAGATACCATAGATCTTTATTAACTCTCATTTTAATTTGCTCAGGATTAGTAATTTCTCCTCTGTATCCATTTATCTGGGCCCAGCCGGTAATCCCGGGTTTTAAAAACTGCCTGACCATATAATCATCCACAACTTTTGAATAATCTGTTGTGTGTTTTAGCATATGTGGCCTTGGTCCAACCAAACTCATTTCACCTTTAAATACATTGATAAATTGCGGAAACTCATCTATGCTTGTTTTCCTTATAAACCTGCCAATGGCAGTTACACGGGAATCATTTTTTGTAGCCTGTTTAAGATCTGCATCTTTATTAGATCGCATACTCCTGAATTTGAGGCAATAAAACGGGGTTTTATTCTTTCCTGTTCGCAATTGTGCAAAAAATATCGGGCCTTTTGATTCCAGCAGGATCAACAATCCTAAGACAGGTATCAGCCAGGATAAAATAAATATGATAACAAACGAGCTTACCACAATATCCAATACTCTTTTCTTAATTCTGTTTCCCACATCATCCAGTGGCTCACTTCGTAAAGACAGAATGGGTAGATCTCCAAAATACTCTATATGCACCTCTCTGGTAATAAATACTGAAAGATTAGGAACAATTTTAAACCGTATACATTCCTTTTCTGACTGAAACATCAGATTATATATATCTTTATTCTGCTCAGGAGTAATAGTTGAAAATATCTCATTAATATTTAAATCCTTAGCAACTTGCAGCGTATTATCCAAATTGGTTAATACCGGGTAATGAGTTAATTCCTTAACATTAATATCATCTTCCACAAAACCAAGCAGCTGTGTATTTATACTATCTTCTTCAAAATATTTTGCCAGTTTTTTTGCTGTATCATTATACCCAAGTATAAGTACTTTTTTGTAAATGTGGTCACTTTTCTTATAATAGTTTCTTATGCCAAGATATATGAAACGATTAAGAAATAATCCAACTCCAAAACTGATTATTGTGGAAAAAATAAACAGTCTGGAAATGTTAAATTCAAAAGAGAAAAATAAGTAAAACATTACACAGGTTATCCATAGCAGATAAACCTGGATAGTCCTTTTTGTAAAATGTTCGAAACTCAGAATTATTTTACCGGCATAAGTTCTCAGTATAAACGCCGGTATGATCCACAAAAGATTTGAGATAATCCAATAATTAAAATAAGCATTTGAGAAATTGGAAAATATCTGTTTTCTTAAAATGATCTGGCAAAGAAAATAAATAGTATTTAATATCAGCAGATCTAACAAAATCAGCGTTATTTGTAAATACCTTTCAAACTGCCGATTCATATCAGAGGGCTTTTAAAAATTCTGTAATTCATCAAGAAATAAGTTTTCTGTTTACCTGGAATTATATATCAAATGCAAGGAGTCTATTATTCTTTCTGATGTTTTGCCATCCCAAAATGGCGGGATAGTTCCTTTTTTCCATTCGCCTGTAACAATTTTTTTTACATATACTTTCAACTTATCAAGATCATCTCCAATCAATTCGTTAGTTCCAATGGTAACCGTTTCAGGCCTTTCTGTTGAATTTCGAAGTGTTAAACAGGGTATATGCAGAACGGTGGCCTCCTCGGTAATTCCTCCAGAGTCTGTAATAATCCCTTTTGCGTTTTGTATCAAATACATAAATTCAAGATAGCCCTGGGGATCGATCATCAGGATATTTCTGGCGTCAATTTTAAATTTATCAATGGTCTGCCGAGTACGTGGATGTACCGGAAAAATAATAGGGAACCCTGATGAAGACTCTTTAATAGCAGAAAGGATTGCATCTAATTTTTTCGGATCATCTACGTTAGACGGCCGATGTAAAGTTATCAGGAAATATTCATTCGTCTTTAAATCATTAGTTTCCCAAAATGTCGGTTTTTTTATCCTTTCTATATTTTGGTATAGTGTATCTATCATGGTATTCCCAACAAAGTGTATCCGGTCATTTGCTATTCCATTCTTCTTTAGCTGGCTGTTAGCCATTTCACTTGTTGTAAAAAAGTGATCACAGATAGAGTCTGTTACTATCCGGTTAATCTCTTCAGGCATACTCATATCACCAGATCTAATTCCTGCTTCTACATGTACTACGTCTACACATAATTTTTTTGCTGCAATTGCACAAGCCATTGTAGAAGTGACATCCCCTACCACCAATACTATAGTTGGCCTATTTTCCAGCAATTCCTTTTCAAACTTTACCATAATGGCCGCTGTCTGTTCAGCCTGTGAACCTCCTCCACATTCAAGATTAATATCCGGCTCGGGAATACCCAATTGCTCAAAAAAATCGCCACTCATCTTTTTATCGTAGTGCTGACCAGTGTGAACGAGCCGGTAATTGATCTTTTTCCCGGCAGCTTGTGCTGCTTTGATTGCCTTTATTATAGGAGCAATCTTCATAAAATTTGGCCGGGCACCGGCTATTAAAGTAATATTCATTGTAATTTAAGAGGTTTTATCAAGGGGTTTTACTCTAACACTTAACGTATTAGGAAAGTAATTATTTTGTTCTGAAGATTTGTTTTCCCTTTTCTCTTAAAACAAGATAAATAAATTCTGAATTTCCGAATAAATACCGTTTCCACATACGCCTTGGCTCCTGGATAACACGATAAAACCATTCTAATCCACTTTTTTGCATCCACAGGGGTGCTCTTTTAACATGGCCGGCCACAACATCAAAACTTCCACCTACCCCCATAATAAAAGGAGTCTGGATCAGGTCTTTATAGGTATTCAAAAATATTTCTTTTTTTGGAGAGCTCATAGCCACAAAAAGAATATCGGCATTTGAATCTGATATCTGCTTGGCCACGGCCTGTTCTTCATCTTTTTTAAAATATCCGTTTCGGTAACCGGCAATGATTTCTTTGCCATACTGGTTTGAATAAAAATTAACTACAGTGTTCACAATCTCTTCTGTTGCACCTAGAAAGAATATCTTATATTTTTTCTTGGCCCCAAGCTTAACAAGAGATTCCATTAAATCAATGCCTGCCACCCGTTCGGGCAGCGGCGTATTAAACAAACGGGAAGCCCATACTATGGCCTGGCCATCAGCATTAATAATATCACAGTTAATGATTGATTCCTTTAGCCTCTCATCTTTTTGGGCGTTAACCACCTTTGCAGCATTAATCACTACATGATGAATTGGTTTTCTTTCAACAATTGATCTATCAATCAACTGAATAGTTTCCTCCATAGTCAGCGCATCAACAGGAATATCACAGATATTAATTCTGTTCATCGCTTTGAGGTTTAAGGTACGTTGATAATGCATAAAACATCCATGCTTGAGCCCACCGCATGTAGGGTATTTTTGATGAAAAATATTTGTTGACCTGGTAATAAAAAAAACCTTTATCGGATTGCATGTTTTTTATAGTCCAGCTCAAAACTTTATCCAATATGTCTTTGTGTTCATAAAATCTATTGAGCTTTGCCAGTGTAATGACCAGCTGTGCCGGGGCATGTACATCTATCGGGTAAATTGAATTATTATAATACTTCGGAATTCCTTCTTTTGTAAAAAAAGTATTTATATAATATCCGAACCCCTGGTTTACATTATTCAAATACACGTTATCTCCTGAAAACTTCATATAATCCGAAATGCATTCCAGGTTATATCCCGTATGAAAATTATCTACCCACTGATGAAACGGCAGGGTGCCATAACCCCAGGAACCATCCGGCCTCTGATAATGACAACAATATGCAACTGATCTTTTTGCAGCCTCCACAAGTTCTTTTTCATTTGTAAAACTATACACCCTGCTAAGGAGCCTGCTGCCTAATAATGAAGCATTAAATACCACACTCTTATCCAGGGGCGAATAAGAAAAGGCAAAATTGTTTTTATCGTCATAAGTCCGGTTCAAATCTTTCAAAATAAAATCACATGTGCTTCTTGCTGTTTTAAGCAAAGCATCATGCTTTGTAATTTCGTATGCATCAAGCAGTGCATTTGCAATAAATACAGATGCTACTACTGTTGGGGTGCCTTTAGGCTGAAAAAATGCACGTGCCTGCCAGTCAAAATTATAACCCCAACATGCACCACTATATCCTTTACTGACAGAACTGTTTATCTTTTCAATAAAAAAATCCATTTTATCAAAATACTCCTGCTTTGCTTCAGCTTCATAAAGCCTGCAGTAACTGGAAAGAAATAAGCCCATTGCTTTGGGATTATACTCCTTTTTAATTCCTGTTAATGACCTTAAATTTAAAGGCGATCTTTTAAAAAACTGTATCCATGCCAGCTTCACTAAGCGTTTCTTTGACAATACGGGTATAGCCTGAAAAAAATTGCTGTTTAACCCATCATATGGATCGTAGCCTTTAAATTTTTCTGCCTCGCAATATATTCTGAGCCTGTTTAAAGGTTCTATAAATTCAGTGTTCAATTTTATTAGTTTGATAATGGTAAAGCTTATTGTCCCATTATTGCTTCAAAATCCGTGAAGCTATATGCTCATTTAGCCATGGATGGATCTCATAAAATGTGACCCCCGCTTCACTGATATTTTCCTTAGGTATTAAACTACCGCCGGCATATTTTATTGCAGCAATAGCCCTTTCAGGCATTTTTTTTCTTAATATACGCCTGATTTCCTTCACATTTTTTGCTTTGCTGTAGTCACAGGCATAATATCCGGCAATTGGCCCGGAGTCGATGCCCCCATTGATAAAGTGTACTGTTGAAATGACCGGCACATTCAGGAGCAAAGAATAGGCTATAGTGGATTTCCCTCTTAATAACGGAAGATAACCCCAGTGATCATTCAGCAGTCCCTTACGAAAGGCACCGAAAATATTCTCTTTAATAATAAAATTAAGCTTATGAAACCCTATATCAAAATTACCCTCTCTAAGCACCTGGCCAATTCGTTCATCCTTATAATCAAAGTTGAGTGTACGGTAAGAATAAAAATTGCCTGCAAATAATGATAGTAATTTAACCGGCATCCTGAATTTTAAAAAACGATTAATATGCCGGTTAGGGTGATAAGGCAAAAAGAATTGCTCAACATGGTGTCCTTCCTTTTTTAATTTTTTTATTATTTTTCCAAAAAAGGGAGGAAAACCGATCAGGCCAACCCTTAATGGTATATTACTTTTATGATCACCCTGGCTTAAGTTGTAACCGTCTGTATCAAGGGGATAATGATCCAATTTATCAGGCAGGCGATGATACCCTTTTTTATTCAGATTGGAATTAAACCTTTCCATACAAATCTCCATCAGGGATCTGTCAATTTCATTTTCATTATAAAACCAAAGAAATTCATTGAAGTACCTTACATCATCAGTTGCCAGATAACCAATGGAAAGAAAATTCAGGACCTTTGATCTTTGCCCGGCAGATAATAGTTTTTTTCGTTTGTAATGAATTTTAAAAAGCAGTTCCTCAAATTCATCAGGGGTTGTTTTGAAGTTTTTTTTTACAGTCTCCCAATCAATACTTTCTTCTTCAAGCAATTCTTTAATGCCAGGATGCGCTATTCCGTTTGATTGAATTTCAGGTATTATGATTGGTATATCAGAGCTTATATTCTGCATCAGGTTAAGCAGTTTTTAATTTTACTATATCTTTTTTCACATCTGTTTCTTTTAAAAAATCTGTAAGGTTGCTGAATTCTGCAATATCACCATACTTTTCAAGAACGTATGATAAAAACCTTTCAATATCTCCGTAATAATTATTGTATTGTTTAGTGTGGCATTCTATCAATATCGGTATCCTTTCATGCGGCGTAACTGAAAGCCGGTTTATTACCTGGTCAAAACTTGCTTTTAAATAGCTATAAGGCTGGCTTCCGATCTTAAGGTGTGTTTTGTAGTTAACAAAAGGAAATTTAGGTTTCGAATCTTCTGAAACCGGTGACAGGTCTGTAATCTTAGCCGGCACCTGGCCATTATAATAATGACGCATAGAATCTTTTTTTGACATTTTTCTTTTGACCATATCGGCAGCAAGAAAACTTAGTCCTTTAATTCCCGGTGACACCATCTGGAGAGGAATTATCATAACTTCCTTTTTCTCGGATGAGACCTTGCAGAGGTCATCATAATCGGGATAATAGGGCATGTTGGGCTCCTCTAGTTTTGTATAATCTACCCCATTGCCCGGTAAATACATTCCCTGCCGAACCCCCATAACTATTCTTATTCCATATTTTTCCATATTTCGCAGAAGGTCGCCGGAAGGTTGAAGGCCCCATGAACCGCCCTTATAAGCAATAACTTTATATTCCGGATCCATCGGTGTGATCAGGTCTTCCAAATAATTTATTGATTCGCTGATCAGCGAGTCCTGCACCGAATTGTTGTATTTTCCAAAATTCCAGGTATTTCCCAAATAAAAATAATCATCCTTTAATGTAGCATTCATCCATTGCGGGTGTAGGTGAAGCTGAACATCAAAGCCATAGGATTTCATCAATAAAACTGTATCATCCCATAAGTTTTTCTGAAGTTTCAGGTTATAATCTGAATGGACATGATTTTTATAAACCAATTGCTGCACAACATCCACCATAAATGTAAGCCTGATACCAAGGCGTTTTGCAAGTTTCATGAAAAACATCGAAGGCAGGTATTGCAGCTGAGCTACATTACCAAGCCCGTTTCCCATTACTTCCCAATCATCCTCAATCAGTATATTGAACCGTTTTTTCATTTTTTGTTCCGTTTATTTGAAATGCTAAGCAATATGAAAAATTAAAACGAATTTTTTAGACTTTTAATATTTAATGAATTTGGATTTTTTATTATCAGTATTCCTATGCTTTTCATACTCCTTCCAGGTTTACATCCTGTGGCATACCTGTAAAAAGACTATCGTGTATTTTAAAAGTTGTTAAAGTAGTCAGGCATATTGAACGGAAACTGATAGGGCTGTCATTGCCTGATTTAAGTGCATTGATGAATACCACAACTTCTTCTTTATGCCCCTTGCCAGATGATTTTAATTTTATGGCTTTGCCGTTTCTGTAAATAAGTCCGTCTCTGAAATCATTGATGATCCCGATTTTTGATCCGCTGAAAACTTCTATCAGTTCCTTTGGCATTCCCTTGTCTCCATTAGCGAGATAAGTCAGGTTTCCTACTGAGCCGTCTTTGAATTTTATAACAATAGCAATATTATCTGCTGGTGTGATCTTATCATTATTACTGCTTATACACTCGGCATATACTTTTACAGGCTCCGAACCGGTAAAGTACTGCATAAGGTCTATAAAATGGCACATCTCACCAATGATCCTTCCGGCTCCCGTATCTTTTTGCTGCAACCAGTTATCTTTCGGAATAAACCCTGCATTGATCCTGATATTGATCACCATGGGTTCACCTGTATTCTGGAATTCCTTTTTTATAGTTTCACTAACCGGTGCAAACCTTCTGTTGAAACCAACCATTAATGGTTGCGTGTTTTTTTTCTTTGTTTCAATTACCTGGTTCAGTTCTTCTATATTTATTGCAAGCGGTTTTTCTACAAATACATTTTTGCCGGCTTTTAAAGATTCTATAACAAGGCCTGCATGTGATGAATGCGGAGTAGCAATAAATACGGTATTTATCTTTTCATTTCCTAAAACGTCAGTTACATTTGAAGAGCAGAAATTGAATCCAAACTTGTCTCCCACATTTTTTGCCGTAATACCCCTTGAAGTAACAACGCCATCCAGTGAACCACCCGAAGATTTTACATTAGGGATCAGGTAACTTTGTGCAAAGCTGCCGGCACCAATGAACCCTGTATTTATAGATGCCAGTGGTTTATTGGAAATACTTATCGCTGATCTTGATTTGTTTTCATTTTCCGAATATTTCAGCAGGATGCCAATGTGGTGCTCCTTTATTTTCCCCAATATGATATTATAAGCTTTTTCTGCATCATCAATGTCTATGATATGGGTAATTAAAGGTTTTAGGTTAACATATTTCCTGGCAAGCAGATCCAGGAAACTTTCCATATTTCTTTGCTCTGTCCATCTTACGTAAGCATATGGATAATCTTTTCCATTTTCTTCATAATCCACATCATATCGCCCCGGCCCATAAGAGCATGACATTCTGATATCAATTTCCTTCCTGTAATAATGCGGGTCCCTTGGAATACTCATTGTTACTACACCAACTACAACTACTTTTCCCTTCTTCATGGATATTTCGCCGGCCAGGTCTATAGGGTCACTTGATTGCGTTGCCGCTGTAATTATAACTGCATCAAATCCATGTCCATTTGTAAAATTGTTGCAGGCATTGATCAGGTTTGGATCATTTCTTAACAGTGCCTTATCTGCTGAATGCTCATTTGCAATATTTACAAATGATTCAGACAGGTCAATTCCAAAAACAGCACAACCATTTGCACGAAGCAGCTGGCAGGTGATCTGTCCAAGAAGCCCGAGCCCGATAACACAAACTTTTTCTCCAATACGGACCTCTGCCTGGCGAACACCCTGCATGGCTATCGCTCCAAGTGTTGTGAATGCTGCATCACCTGAACTGACTTCATCAGGAATTTTTACAACAAGATTCTGTGGAACTGTAACGATCTCTGCATGTGATGCATAATCCACCCCGGCACAGGCCACCCTGTCGCCGGGTTTAAAAAGTCCGTTGGTATCCATGCTTGATAACACAACCCCGCTTGTACTGTAACCCATTGCTTTCAATGAATCAAGTTTTGACCTCACTTTAGCAATGGTGGCTTTAAGCCCTTCTTTTTTTATATTTTGTATAACCTGTGCTACAAGGTCCGGCCTTTGCCTTGCCTTATTCAGCAGGTTTGCCTGTGCAACTTTCACCGTACCTCTTTCTGTTCCTGCACTGATCAGTGAAAACTGATTTTCAATAAGCACCATTCCTTCTGAAAGAGCGGGTAGAGGTACATCATCTACATATAATTCGCCGGTCTTAAAATTTTGTATTACTTGTTTCATCTTTTTTGTTTAAATTTTTTCCAATGATTTATGCTGTTACCAGGTTAATGTTTTTATTGGTTTCCGGATGCTGTTTGCTTTGTAAATACTGCATATTTTGGCTGGTTTAATATAACTTCCCTGATCATGATCCGTGAAACGGAATCAATACTGTGCAAGGGATCCAGGAAATTAGCCTTATTCTCTGTAATTACGTTAGGCCAGTTAAAGTCGTATAAGTCGCCAAATGACCTTATATCTTCTTTAAATTTTTCATATTCCTTATCCAGTTTGAATTCACTTATTTTATTCTGAACTTCTATATGCGTAGGTGATATAATAAACACAAGCTTGATATTGTTTTTCGAGCAGTATTCGGATATCTTCTTCAATTCACTATAATAATTTTTCGGGTAAGAATAATCTCTTAAGTACCGGCCTTCCTGTGCCAGTTCATATTTCCAAAACTCTTCTCTTGAGAATGGGGGATCCTGCACCTCAACACGTTGTTTAAACAGTTGTGACTTTAATATAAGCATGGTGTTTTCCAGGGTGAACTTATTCATTAAATACAGCGGAACAGAATTCTTTACTTCAAGAGCCGCTGATACCCTGTCTTTCAATAGTGTACCACTATATCCTTCAATGGCTACTCCTATATAAATTTTTTTTAGGTTTTTATTTTTGCTCAGGTCCCAGAATATTTTAATCACATCCTGTAATGAACCGGCCCCGGCGGCCAGGTTTACTATTTTTTCGCCATTAACTTCTTCAAAAAAATCGGGCATTAGTCTTTGTGCACGTGAATCTCCCAATACTATTGCAGGGTATTGATTTCTTTCATATTCAATCAGTCTGTATAAATATGTATTTTTCTTACGGGCCAGGTTATTTTTTAATTCCCCAAGTGCCTTGTTTTTTTCTGCAAAAAAATAATTGAACGGGTCTATTATAACCTCCAGTGCAATCAGGATTAGGAAAGGCAATATAAAAATTAATAATTTTTTAACCAGTAAACTCATATTATATACATCTTTAAAACTGGAAATAAACAAATTGTTCGCCACTGAAAACTCCGAAATAGAAAATAATAAAAATTACAAAATAGTACGAAAACCACCTTACCAGTATATTCTTATTGCCAAACAACAGAACCCGCCCGGGATAGTATTCTTCCATAAAATCTTTGATAAATAAAATGCTGAATGCCATAAAGCTGTACAGCATTGTGTCACCGTCCTTATAAGGCAGGTGAAATGAATCGGTAAAGATTCTGCCGAGAATATGCAGCACTTCAGGGACAGTAGCAGCATCTCCGCCAAAGCTTAACGAAAATGCAAATAACAGGTAGGTAAATACACAGCCTGCCAGGATATACCACCACTTCGTTTTTAAATTAAACCTATCTTCTAAAGTATCTTTTCTTTTTCTTGTAAAAGTTTCAAAACTTAAAGCAAGCCCCTGGATTGCACCCCACACGATAAAATTAAGCGCTGCCCCATGCCATGCGCCTGAAATAATAAAAGTGAGGTTGAGTGCCAATACAATACCCCAAACCCCGTATTTTCTTAAACTAAAAGATAATGGGGTGTACACATAATCCGTCAGCCATTTGATTAGTGATATATGCCAGCGTCTCCAGAATTCGGACATTGTTGTTGCAAAAAACGGGCGGTTAAAATTGGGGATCACATTAACCCCCATCACTTTTGCACAACCAATTGCTATCAATGAATAGCCTCCCAGGTCGCCATATACCCTTATAGGTTGCATCAATGTAGCTAAAAGTAAAGATGACCCTACATGTTGTTCAGCATTATTAAAAACAGCATCAATATAAATACTTATCCTGTCAGCCAATGCCAATTTCATAAAATAGCCCCAGAGCATTAACTGCAAACCGCCGATCACCATTTCATAACTAAACTGAAGTTTCCCTTTGAACTGATGAAACATATTCGTGGCTCTCTCGATAGGACCAGACATCACAACCGGGAAAAAGGACAGGAAGAGTGCAACAATTCCAAAATTCTTTTCTACTTCCACTTCCTCATTATATACATCTATCACATAGCCTAATGCCATAAATGTGTAAAAAGATATACCAACAGGTAAGATCAAACTCAGGTGCGGAAGCGGTAACTGTAGCCCTGCATAGTTAAGCAGGCCGAATATGCCTTCATTCACAAAATTGAAATATTTAAAGAAAAACAGCGGTAGCAGGGTAATGATAATATCGGCAATAAGCAATTGCCTTTTTCTTTTATCTGATTTTGCTTTATCAATTAAAATGGTAAAAAAGTAAGTGGTTAAAGTAACCCCTGCCAGCAAAAGAGCATATACAGGTTTTATATTAATATAAAAATAATAACTGGCTACCAACAGAAAACCCATTCTGTACTTTTGGGGAAATAAAAAGTATAGAATAATTACAACCGGGAAAAAAATTAAAAAGTTAAACGAAGTAAAAACCATGAAATTTATAATTTAGAGCTAATGATATCTATCATGTCGCCAACGTTTGCCATTTTATTTAAGTCTTTCAGCCTGAATTTAATTGCAAAGCTGCTCTCTACTTCCGAAATGAGAAGCATATGGGATAAGGAATCCCAGTTTTCCACATCAAGGGCGTTAAGTTCATTGGTAAGCTCCAAAGTATTATTTGAAAATACTTTCCTGAAGACCGGTGTTAATTTTTTTACGATTTCTCCTTTTTCCATTATAACATTATTTATATTTTTTAATGGCAAACACATTGTTTTTGAATACCTGGCATTGACACTTTTCCAATTCCGGGTATAAGGCTAAAGCATCTTCTTCAACCCTGTTCATTAGTCCTGTATCAAGCTCTTTCCCCTGGTGCTCATTCACAATATGGAAATATTCAAGCTGGAGTGTCATGGGCTCCCTGTCCATTAAAACTCCTTTTATAATGTGTGCCTTTTTTTTATAACTCTATACTTTCTTTTCCAAAAGTATAGCTGATCAAATTCGATTTTAATATTTTTGATGGCATACATCCTCCAAAACCCTCTATCCACGGACTTGAGCCAGAAACAGGCTCTTTCTTATACTCGTTACCATAATAGCTGCTGAGCGTTAGCTCACATCCGTCAATTTCTTCTTCAAGCATGCTTATGATCAGGGCATTCACTTCATTCTCCGGTACATTAAACAACGTTGTAAAACTCAGGTTCTCTGATCTTCATTTTTCTGATGCAATAATTACATCAGCCACTAAAGGGATATTACCTGGAATTGCCTTTCTGATCAGATATTCATCCATACTACTTTCTTTAAGTAAACTAATTATTCGTTTTTAAATTTTAATTCAATTAAATCAACCAGGCCTTTTACATTTGCCAGCTTATTCAATTCCTTCAGTTTGAATTTCACAGAAAACGCGTTTTCCACCTCTCCTATCATAATCATATGACTCAAAGAATCCCAGTTCGCAACATCATTCGCGGTCAATTCATCTTTTAATACAATTGTATCATCATTAAATGTTTTTCTGAAAACCGTGGTCAGCTTTTCAAAAATTGTAACTCTATCCATAAATAGATTATTCCCGTTTTTAATTAATTTCAAAATCATCAGATACCAAAAAACCGTCTTTCAGCCTGATCATAATCTTATTTGCTTCTTTATCAACATAAAAGCCTGTATCAGTATACCTTTTTTTTAATTCTGTTTCGGTTGATGGCCCAGGCAATTCTGCAACCCAAATAATATAATTTTTATAAAATGCTCCTTTATACGGTAATGAGACCGCTCTTACCAGGTTGTACACTTCCTGCCTCGATTTTGACAGATCAATTTCCCTGTCACTTCTTTTTAAAGGGCCGAAATAACTAATTTGTGTCAGATCCTGCTTTATAGGTTTAAAAGATGCACTCTCCAATAAACGCAAAGCCTCCACCACAATTTCTTTATAGATAGCCAGCATTTTTGTTTGAACCTGCAAAATATAATCATCCTTTGCAACCCCAAATTTCTTTTGAATGATTATTTCACCAGTGTCCACATCTTCATCAATATAATGCACCGTAACTCCCGATTCATCATCTCCATGCAAAATTGCCTGGTGTTGGGGCGATAAACCCCTGTACTTTGGCAATAAGGATGGATGAACATTTATTGCGCCTTTTGCAGCCAGAGAGAATATTTCCTTGCTAAGGATTTTTCTGAGGTGTGCAGTAATGATCAGATCAGGTTTTACTTTTTCAATGCGCTTCCTGATATTTTCTGAATTAACATTATCGTCTTTAACAAACTCAATATTTAATTTAGTGGCCGTCTCTTCCAATATCAAATGGTTCTTATCCGGACGGTCGGGTGTGATCATTAATAAAACCGGGTGCCCGTTTTCTACTAAAGATTCAACTACGATAGCAGTATATATATCTTCACCAAAAACCACGACGTTCATCCTCTAAAATTTTTCTTTTAATACTTTCCTGTCAATTTTTCCATTTGTGTTAAGCGGAAAAGATTTTTCAAACCTCATCTGTGTAGGGATCATATAAACCGGCATCTTCGTCTTCATATAACTGATCAATTCCTTTGTATCAAATTCATCAGATTCTATGACCATTCCGATCTCGGTATTATGTATCTGGTTTGTAAAAGCAATTGCCACTGCATTTATTTTTTTAAGGTACTCCTTGGCAAAGAACTCAATTTCTGAAAGCTCCACCCTGAATCCCTGCACCTTTATCTGCGAATCAACTCTTCCTAAATACATAATATCTCCAGCTTCATCGGCCAGGCAAAGGTCACCACTTTTATAAAACCGGGTGTTAGCTCCTTTATAGTCTGTATAAAAGAATGCTTCTTTGTTTTTTTCTTCATTTTTCCAGTACCCCGGTGTTAACTGTATTCCTCCAAGGCACAATTGCCCTTTTTCACCTGGGGCAACCATTTCATTATTATCATTAACGATAATTGTATAAGTTTCTTGCATGGCTTTACCTATAGATAAGAGGCCATTTGAAGCTTTATTATCCCCCTCCCGGTTAAAGGTATAATGTGTACAGAAAATAGTGTCTTCTGTAGGCCCATACACATTCATGATCCTGGCGTTTGGAATACATGCTCCCCATTCTTTTGTAACATCCAAAGGAAGTGCCTCGCCGCAAAACAAACTATATCTCATACTTGTGCAATCTATCTCATCAAAATACGGACGCAGGTAATGAATGATAGAAGGCACCATCAATGCAACTGTCAGGTGTTGCTCCTCAAACAACTCAGCAATATAGTTGAACTTGATCTTGTCTTTTGGAATGGTATACACACATGCTCCTTTTAACAAGGGTGCCAGGTAAGACATTACCGAAAGATCGAAAGTCAGTTCAAACATCTGCAGGCATTTGTCTGAGTCATCCATCTGGATATCCATTGCAAAAAAAGCCGCTATAAAACCTGCAAGATTTGAACGTGTGATAGGAACCCCTTTGGGTACACCTGTTGTTCCGGATGTAAAAAATATATAAGCCAGGGCATCATCTGAAGTATCAACCGGCGTCAGATTAATTTCCTTAAAAGCCAGTTTTTTTGATTCAATAACATCCAGTTCAGGGAATAAAGGCTGGGCGGATGAATCTATAACAACAGATGCACCTGCCTGTGTTAAAACATTTCTGTTACGTTCGGCAGGCGTTTCGGGGTTTACCGGCACATAACATTTGCCTTCCAGCCATAAAGCAATAATAGCCGCATAAGTTTCAATATCATCGTTGGCAACCAATCCTAGATTGATGTTTTCTTTAGCAAGTTTTACAACTTCATTTCTTATTGCCGAAACCTTTTCTACGAATTGCCTGTAACTATAAAAAATATTATTTATACAAAAAGCATTATTGCCTGCATATTGTTCTGCAGAAAGCAGGAATGGCTTTATTACCTGTTCGTGAAATGTATTCTTGTGCTTCATTTTTTATTATTATTAAAAATCATTTATCCAGGTATTCCCTGCACCATAGTTCCAAAGTCAGCAACTGGTATATCTGGTAAGCATTATCATCAATTCCATTTCTATCATTCTCAATCAGTTTTTTTACAACAGCATAATTAACAAATCCACGTTTTGAGATTATTTCTTCAGACAGAAGTTCATCAACCATTGGTCTCAGATCGTTTGATATCCACGACCTGATTGGTGCACCGAATGACGCTTTTGGCCTGTAAATAATTTTATGTGGCAGAAATTTTTCTGCTGCTTTTTTCAAAATGAATTTGGAGACGCCATTTTTAATTTTGAGGTTGCCCGGTATTTCCATTGCTTTTGAAACAACCAGTTTATCAATGAAAGGTACCCTCACTTCCACGGAAGCAGCCATGGAGGCCCTGTCGGAGTATGTAAGGTTCAACCCTAACATAAACATACTGATATCTGTATTGCAGATACGGTTAATGCTGTCTGATTTGAATTTTGAGTCAAATATTCTTTTATGTTCTTCATTTATGGCATCAACACCGCTCCAGTAATCAGTTCTCATTAACTCCTTTAACTGGCCGGTATCGTAATAAGAATAGCTCCTCATATAAGCTTTTTCAAGCGGCATTGTAGCAAAACTCATAAAACGCCTGGCCCATCTTCCAAATTTAAAACCCTTACCGGATATTTTAACCGGCAGCAGGTTTACCGTTTTCCCAATTATATATTTAAGAGGCCCCGGCAGGCGATTAAACCGCTGTGCCATCATGGTGGCTTTTTGCCGGCGATAGCCAAAAAATATTTCGTCAGCACCCATTCCGGATAATAATACTTTAACGCCTTTTTCTTTTGCTGCTTTACAAATTAAATAGGTGTTGATAGCAGCCGGATCTCCGATAGGTTCATCCAGGTGTTTTACCATGTGCGGAAAATCCTTTAGGATATCGGGGCTTATTTTTATTACATGATGATCAAAGTGATGCATTTCTGCCAGCATGTTTGCATACTTTTCATCATCAGGCATACTTTCTACTTTTTTATCTTTATCAACGGTTCCAATGGTATAAGTAGATAAATGATCGTTTGATTTTTTTGCCAGCACAGAGATCAGCGATGAATCCAGCCCCCCGCTTAAAAAACAACTCACCGGCACATCGGCTACCATATGGCGCTTAACGGATGATTCCATGGTGTTTGCCACATCATCGGCAATACTGTTTATATTGGTTGACTGTTTACCCCCATCACCATCATGCAGGTCCCAGTATTTTACAAGTTTAATTCCGTCAGTTTTACTAAACAGCATATAATGCGCTGGCGGAAGTTTATAACATCCGTCAAACATGCTCTCGTTACCAGATATCCATATATAATTCAGGCAACTCACCAGGGATTTGGGATTAATTGTTTTATTAAATCCCGGGATACGAACCAGCGTTTTTAATTCAGAACTGAAAGCAAATGCACCATTGATCTGTGTATAAAACAAAGGTTTTATTCCAAAGTGATCCCTGACAATGAACAGGTCATGATTGTCTTTATTATATACCGCAAAGGCAAACATTCCCAAAAAATGGTTCAGGCAATCATATCCATAGTTCCTGAACATTTCAATGACAACTTCAGTATCGGAAGATGTTTTAAATTCTACCTGCTTTTCGGCTTTCAGTTTATTCTGGAGTTCTTTATAATTATATATTTCGCCATTGAAAATGGCTACGAGGTTATGCTTATGAAAGGGTTGATTTGCTGCTTCGCTTAAATCGATGATCGAAAGCCGCTGGTGGGCAAAGGCAATATAATCGTCATGCCACACAGACTGGTTATCCGGCCCACGGTGCTGCTGGATCTTGTTTGCTTTTTGGGCAAGATCAGCATTATCTGAAAATCCAATAAATCCGGCAAGTCCGCACATTGACTGTTAGTTTATTCTGTTTTAATTAGTTATGTCCTGTTTAAACGACAATTATTGATAAACATTGCTTTTATAATAATCTATATATGATCTAAGATTTGAAGACTCTTCTTCCACAGGGCTCTTTTCATCTTTTCCTATAGTTTCTGCAATTGCCTGTGCCAATGAATCAGCATCACGTGTCTTAAATAGTTTTGTTCCCACAGGCCTGATCACTACGTCTGATGCAATAACCGGTTTGCCCAAAAACAAACCCTCTCTCACTGTAAGTGCATCTCCATCTGTATTCGTTGGTCTTAAAACAATATCTGTATTTATAATCAGCGTAATAAATGATAACGGTGCCTCCCAAATAAGAAAACAATCTTCCAGTTCATAATCTTTTATCATTTTTTTGTACTCCCTGGTTTTTATTACCCCGCTTTCATCACTTACAACAAAAATGGTAGCAGCCTTTACCCCTTTTTCCCTGTTTTTTTTTGCTGCCATGATGCACAGGTCAAGGCCATACAGGTCTTCGTTCTCATGTCTGTCAAGCCGCCATGCATTAGCTACGGATACCTTATACCCTTGCGATCTTCTTTGTTTTATCCAGTTTGTAACATCAACCGGTATTTCAGTTTCACTGTTTACATCCGGCGGCAAAAACGCTTCTTTAATAATGTAGTGCTTCACTTTAAATGCATCAGCCAGTTCTTTACTTACAAAGATCACTTTGGTACAATTATTCAATATCGCTCTGTCCATAGGGCGTATGTTGTCGCCCCTGCCTGGTTCATATCCATGTATGGTCATTATCTTTTCCTTAAAAAACAGTGTGGCTGCTGAAAAATGAAGCAACCGAAAAAGAAATTTCCCGCTGTGGATATGCACAATATCTGTTGTAAGAACTTTATACAGGTATTTAAAAATGTTCAGTGACCGTAAATTGAAAACACCTTTTTTGTTTTCTCTTGATTCATCTACCACGTCAATATCAAACTCCGCTGAAAGAAGTACCTTTAATCTTTTAATGTGCATGCTTACGCCCCCGTATGGCGGGGGATAAGGTCCAATTAAAAGTATTTTCTTATTACGCATTCTTTGTTTATACCGACTCAAAAATTGACATGAGCTTCATACTTACTTTCTCTGAATCAAAATAGGTTTCGGCTGTCTTCCTGGCTTCGGGCCCTAACAATTTTATTTTATCAGGGTTATGAACAACAGTCATTATTGCATCTGAAAGCTCTTCTACCGAATCCGGGCTGATCAATAAGGCATTTACATTATTGAAAAGATAATTAGGCACATCCCCAACTTTAGTTGCGATCACCACTTTGCCGGCTGCCAGAAATTCTCCTAATTTAAAAGGAAAGCCTGCATTGGCATATATGGAGTTGATCCTCGTCATACAGAAGATATCACAATTATTAAGCAGTTTGTAATAGTCTTCTGTTTTTAAAAATCCCATGAACCTGATCCTGTCTTTTGCAGCTATCCTGTCAATTTTATTTTTTATTTCTTCCAGGTCTGATTTGATAGGTGCCGAACCCGTTAATATGAGTTGTATGCCTTCATCTTTTTTACTTACCACATCAAAAGCATCAATCAAATATTTCAACCCGTCTTTTACTGCATAAGACCCCCCGTAAAATATTTTCAGGTTACTTTTATCTGTATGATACCCGTTGTTTTTAAAATAATTCAGGTTTACAGTAATGGGTATCAGGCTCACCGGTACTTTGCCCTTGGTATTGAGTTCTGCCCTTTCATACAATTGCTCTGAAATGGCAACAAAGTGATCGGTAAATCGTCTTGAATATCTGAATAATAATATGGACGTCTTCAACCTTAGTTTGTTTATAAAACCATCCGGGCGTTCAAACCGGTTGTCTTCAATAATATCAAGAATAATTTTGTATCCGATCATTCTTGCGTAAAGCAGGAAAACAATATTCTTAAGATCGGCGTAATTATAGTTATACAGGATATTTTTTTGCTCCTGTTTTTTATTCTTCTTCAAAAAAGAAATCCCGCTGCTCCAGAAACCAAATATGCTGAAGGGGTTGCTGAGCCTGAAATCAATGATCTTAAAATTGATATTATTAAGCGTTCCTGATTTCCCGATCGGTTCCCTGTTGTCTTTTTGATAAATCAGATTATTTGCAGTTATAAGGTCTTTACTTATCAACGGCTCAATTAAATTCCGCACCCTTGCAGAGCTTGCCATTCCGTCAAAACACGAAACACCCATGATCACTATGTTACAGCGGCTTAACGTCATAATTTAATTCTTCATCTTATTGGTCTATCAATGCTGTCAAATCAGGATACCATGGAAGAAATCACTTCCCTGAACCGGCTCCTTATTTTTACAGAATTATAATTTGTTTCTGCAATGCTTACTGCATTTGCTGTTATTTGCTTTCGCAGGTTATCATTTGTCACCAGGTCATTGATTGCTTCTGCCAATAGGTCTACATTATTTTCGGTAACCACTTTTGCCCAGCTGTTCTGTTTTGCATCCATTACTAAAGCGGTTTCTGCAGGGCCAAAAACAAGGATCGGTGTTCCGCACATCATATACTCAGGTGCCTTGGTAGGCATTGAATATTTGATATACCGTATTGAATCTATTGTAAAGTCATAAGGCAGGTAAAGAAAATCTGCTTCGGCAAAAACCCCTGGCAATTTGCTATAAGCCACCATGGGCTTATGCTGTACACATGTATAATTATTAACCCACTGCGGCTTATCTTTTGTTTGTAAAAAAAACTGTACCGCCCTGCTGGATTCTTTGTTTACTTTATCAATGGCCTTTGCCAGCGTTTCCAAAGTTATTTCTATCCCTGGGCCAATTCTGCCGGCATATAAAATTGAAGGTGATGCCGCTAATTCATAATTTTTCTTTTGATGGCTTTTCCAAAAATCAATTTCAATAGGATTGTGAAAGGTTATAAAGTCACGACCATATCTTTTTTTATATTCTTCAGCCATTGCCTGACTGATACTCAGCAAGGTTGTTGATCTGCTGATTAATACCCTTAATTCCCGGTCTATTTTTTTATGCCAGTAATTTTTAAAAGGGCCTTTCTGGCTGATGGTTGAAGGCCAGTCGTCCATAACATGGTAAACCATTGGTTTTTTTATATACTCCTGCATCTGCGTACAAAATAAAACCAGTTCCCTTGTAGGTGCCTGTGCATATATCACATCGGGTTTGTACTCATCGATCCATTTCTTCAATTTATCCGACAGGTTAAGTTTGGATATGCCGTGAAACAGGCCGATGTACTCTAAAAAAGGATAGAAATATTTATCTACTATTCTTGCTCTCAGTTTTGATTTGCCCGAAGATGCAGGTGCTGAAACACTCTTGTTTTCAGCTTTTACTATTCTTTGTCCAGATGAAACACTTCGTTGTAACAGATTAAACGGGAAAGCCCATTTGTATTCTTCTTTTCCGAGTATATAATAAGTGTCGCATATATCCGTGTTCAGATTATTGAACATGTGATCAGTACATACCACTGCAATTTTATTTTTATCCCATCCACCAAACAGGTTTGCCTGGGTTATGCCTCCTCCAAAGTCGTTGTTAAAAGGTTGACCTATAATTAAAGTTTTGGGCAATGGCATTTGTACTATTCAGTGTTTGGTTTAGTGTATTGGAGTTTTTCAACTTATACTATATTTTTCCCTGCAAGCTGGTTTTTATCGTACTGTCAGGCAGGTTCCTGATCTTTTCGGAATAACAAATTCCCACAGCTATCCAAACAAGCACATAATTCATACTAAATACAATACCTCCTGAAGGATATAAATATATGATCCATAAAAAAATCCACAAAGCCGCGGCTTTTGATAAAACATTCTTCGACTTAAAAAGACCTTTATACACAGCAGGAATAAATGTGAGCAGTAACAACGCAAGGCTCAATATACCCCCCTTCAGAATTATTTGTAAGTAACCGGTCTCAATGTTATCCCTGTATCCTGCACCTTCTGCATCGTTAACATTATCTACAATAGGGCAATAATATTTTCCTTTAATTCCTTTCCCAATGATCCAGTCTGTTGACGACATATCTGCATACATCCAGACTTCCACTCCCGTCCTTGTATCCTCCTCACTTCTTTCCAGGAGAAAATCAAATGCAGAATGCTCTTTCATGCTGGCTATAAAAATGGAGGTGGCAAGAACTATAACTACCGACATAACAATGATGAGCATTTTCTTTTTTGTACTCAGTATGGCAACCATGCCCACAGATAAAAATGTAGTAATACACATGAATATCAGACCCCGGCGTGCCCTGAAAATTGCGAAAAACAAGGTGATCATAAACATGAAAACAATAACCGCATTCTTTTTACCTATTCCAAACAGGTCCTTCTTTCCGGTAATATTATAAGGATAACTGATGATCATATAGCCAACAGGCAATGCCAGCAAAACTGAAATATTTTCTACCAATCCCTGAGCAGTTAAATTTAAACGGTCGTAATCATGCAGGGTATTGTAAAATATAACAACACAAAGGAGGTAAGCTGCTCCAAAAAAAAGCAGAACAGTAAATATTTTTTTATACACCCCTATATTCCTGGGTAGCAATAATACTACTGATGCAAAATAAGGCAATACGCCAAATGTTACATCGAAGAGCATTAATTTTAAAGAGGCAAAATCATATTGCGAACCCCGTAAAACGATAGTTATAGAATAAAGCAGGTTGAGTATAAACAGTTGCTTCAGGTAATTATCGTCAAATTTAAATTCCATCAGGCCCATGCCACCCATGATCATACCCCCAAACCCCAAAATCTGAACAGCCTGGCAATTTGCTGCTGAAATAAAATCAGGCTCGGCCATAGCCAGCACATAAAAGAACGTGTATATAAAAAAACCGTACCAAAATAAGTTAAGGCTTGTTTCCTGTTTTTTAGAAACTGTAAGCAGGTTACCGCCCGGATATAATTTTTTCTGAATCACAGAATTTTAAAATTAAAAGAATTGAGTTTTATTATTGTTTCGCCGGTATATCGCTGTTGAAATGACGTTATTTTTTTTTGAAAGTTTTTTGTTGTTTCTTTTCAATATAGTCCAGCAAATATTTACTTAGCATATGACCCGATACTTTGTGCGCCCTGTTTTTCCAGTGCCCGCCATCAATTTTCAAATAATCATCCTGCGTAAATTGGCTAAGCGGATCAACATATTGAAGCGATAATTCGTTTAAAATTTTAATAGCGTTCAGGTAATGGCTTTCTTTTTCCTTTACATCTTCTGCTGCCGGAATAACTAAAACAATTAATTCGGCATTATTTTCTTTTACATAATCATTCAGTTGTTTGAGATACTCCTTTGTTACTTTATATTCCTGCTCATTTGTCCTGTTCTTGTTACCACTTAACCTGTTTACAGCCCTGTTTTTAAGGTCAGTAAGGAAAGTAGCAAACCTGCTTCTTATAAGTATTTTTTGTACAAAATTAAGTTCCTCCACCGGGTAAGACCCCATAGCTTTTTTATATGCTTCGCTCAACGAAATTTTAACCGGGTTGAAATCTTTATCATGATCGTAAAGATTATAACAGGACGCCAGGTTGTTAAACATCAGCCTGTCAAATGGAAGCAGGTTATCTCCAAAATCATTACCTACATAAAAACCAAGAACAACATAATTGGACTTTTGAAGTGGCAGGTATTTTTTAGTTGTAAAAATTGCATGGTTTGTTCCGGTAGCAGGCATACCGGTGTTCCAGACAATTGCCGGGTGAATCTTTTTAATATCATTTTCAAAAATATCAACGTATGAACTTCCAATGTCGGATGAAGCGCCCCAGGTAAAACTGTCACCTGCTACCAGGATTTTCAATGAATCCGAGTCAGGTGAAACTTCTGTAAAGTTATCCTTGTCATGATAACCATCATTATTAACCATGTTCAACCTGTTATAATACCATATTTCTCTTAAAAAATAAACCGAGTCTTTCGGGGTTGTCTGGTGTGCAACATACCTTGGTCCGGAAACAGAATCACATGCCCACCACTTTGCCTGTGTAAGTGAAACCTTTTGCATTTTAGCATAGGTTGATGGATAACCCTGAATAGCCAAAACTATTTCGCCGATAATAAAGATTATTACCAGTAAAAACAACAAAGTAAATAAGATGAATTTTATCTTTTTGCCTCCTGAAATCTTAGTTTTGGTGTCATTCTCCTGCATAGAAAATAAATTTAATCCAGTTTAAATTCTTCCTTCCAATTGGTATCGTTAGCCAGTTTTTCCTGTTTGGTTTTATCAAAAACAAAATTACCCACTACCAGGAAATCCATTTCGGTACGCATAAAACACCTGAACGCATCACCGGGTGTACAAACAATAGGTTCACCACGTACATTAAAACTGGAGTTTACCAGCAAACCATAACCAGTTTGATTTTTAAATGCATTTATTAAATTCCAATACCGTGGGTTTGTTTTTTTACTTACGCTTTGTATTCTTGCTGAATAATCAACGTGTGTTACGGCAGGAATATCAGAGCGTAAATGATAAAGCCTTTCATACATTTCCATACTGTTGTAGTTGGACGGTAGTGGCTTAATATGTTTCTCCTGAACGGGCATCACTACCAACATGTAAGGTGATGTTCCATCTAACTTAAAATACTCTTTCACATCTTCCTCTAAAACTGATGGTGCAAAAGGCCTGAATCCTTCACGATATTTAATTTTAAGATTCATTTTCTTCTGCATCTCAGGATTCCTGGCATCGCCCAGAATACTCCTTCCTCCCAATGCCCTTGGCCCGTATTCCATTCTTCCCTGGAACCACCCCACCACATTACCTTCTGCAAGTTTTGATGCAACAACTTTAGTGAGCTCATCGAAATTTTCATAATAGTCATACCTCCCGCCATATTTTCTTGCCATCCCTATAATATTCTTATCATCATATTCAGGACCGAGATAGGCTCCTTTCATAGCATCTGCAACATTTTTATTTACCGTTCTTTTTTCGCCTTTCCATAAATACCATCCCAAATATGCAGCACCCAAGGCACCACCTGCATCACCCGAAGCAGGCTGTATCCAAATATCTTTGAATATTCTTTCTTCAATAAGTTTTCCGTTTGCCACACAGTTTAATGCGACACCGCCAGCCATTACTAAGTAATCGCTATTGGTCAGTTGTTTTGCTGTTTTAGCAAGTTTTATTACAATTTCTTCAGTGATCTGCTGAATGGCTAATGCCATGTTCATATAATCCTGGCTTATTTCAGATTCAGGATCTCTTGGCGGAAGGCCGAACAGTGCTGTCCATTTTGCATTATTGGTCATCTTTAATCCTGTTGCATAATCAAAGTATTTCATGTTCAACAGAATTGATCCATCTTCTCTCACATCTACTAATTCTCTCAATGTTTTTTCTTTAAACTCTTTAGTTTGTTGTGCTTCCGGATTTCCATAAGGAGCCAGACCCATCAATTTATATTCACCACTATTTACTGTAAATCCTGTATAGTAGGTAAAAGCAGAATATAGCAACCCAATTGAATGAGGGAAGTGTAATTCCTTAAGCATCTTTATGCTATTGCCATGGCCATACCCAATAGTAGTGGTTGCCCATTCTCCCACACCATCAACAGTAAGTATAGCAGCTTCTTCAAATGGCGAAGGATAAAAAGCACTGGCGCCATGCGATAAGTGGTGTTCCGGAAAAAGAATGGGTATTTTAGCTTTCCCGAATTTATTAAGTTCATCCTTAAGCATCTTTTTCATAAAGAGCTTTTCTTTTATCCAAACCGGAACCGAAGTCATGAAACTGGTTAATCCCTTTGGTGTAAAAGCATGGTAGGTCTCAAGCAACCGCTCAAATTTGATAAAAGGCTTATCATAAAATGAAACAGCTGCCAGGTCTTTAAATTCTATACCGGCTTCGCTTAAAACATACTTTACAGCCTCATGTGGAAAAGAAGGGTCGTGTTTTTTACGGGTAAACCGCTCCTCATGCGCTGCAGCGATTATTTCTCCATCGCAAATGATGGCTGCAGCACTATCATGATAGTAAGCAGAAATCCCTAAAATAAATGTGGCCAATGCTGATTGTTTTTTGAATTAAAAAAGGGTATAAATAAAAGGGGCTATTGCCGAGCCTGCTGAAAGCACTATCAATACGCCAAATATTAACAGTACGATAATAAGTGGCAGCAGCCAGAACTTTTTTCTAACTTTTAAAAAAGCCCATAATTCTCGTAAAAATTCCATGGTAATTTTATTTTAAGTTTCTTAAAAAGGATTTTTAATATCGTTTGCTGTAAATTCAATATCCCGGTTTATCATTACAGACTCTTTACCTTTTTTAAACCCCTTGAGATTTAATGAATCTTTTCCCATTACTCTTCTGATCATACCGACAGGCATAAGAAAGAAAAGATAAACCACTGATAACAGAATTCTTGAAACTACAATTCCTAATAAATTTGTCAAGCCAAGCCAAACCATGGCAAATGGGTAATAAAACATGGGAAATGCCATATTCATCACTAAGGCCGGTATGGCTATTTTATAATAAATTACATTTTTGGTAAAGTATCCTAATAAGAGAAGAATCAATGTCATTGCCATTCCCGTATCGGAGGCTTCTTTTTTTGAAATTGATTTCGGGAACATTTTTTCCTTTAAAAAATTTATCATCGTATTTCGATTGTTATTAGTTTGTTTCTAGCTTTAAAGAATATAACGCAAATATATTATACAATATTGCTTGTATATTATTATTTTAAATGTACCACCTGGTCAAATAGTTCTAAATGTTTTTTTACAGTTACTACCGGGTCAATTTCTGGCAGTAAATAACCTTTAAGTTTGTTTTGCAAACAAAATTTTATTCCTTCCGAAACGTCTGCTGAATCCTTATATTTTGCAAGGTATCCGTTTTCTTTATGGCTGATCATATCGGGAATACCTCCTACATTAAAGCCTACTACGGGTGTGCCGCAACTTAGTGCTTCCATTACTACATAGCCAAAAGCTTCGGCCAAAGAAGGGGCAATAAATACATCTGCAGCATTATATACCAGTGAAGTTGAGTGTTCATCCAACAAATACCCCATAAATCTTGTTTTGAACGGAATAGCGTCAGCAATCTCTTTATTGTAAGCACTTCCGAAAATTAATACAGATATATTTTTTACAGTATCCTCCTGCTTTAATAATTCCAAAGCTTTTTGCAAATATGCCCATCCTTTATAAGGGCTATTTACTGTAATAGCGCCAAATGCAATCACTGTTTCAGTGGTATCTATATTCAATACCTGTTTGGCAAAAGTTTTATCTATAGGTTTAAAAAGTGTGTTGTCGAGAATATTGGGAATATAAAAAACAGGTTTGTTTTTTGTAAGTAATGATTTTTTGGCGCAATTATACAGCCACTTACTTGGTGATACAAAATACAGGTTATTGTATTTCGAATATAATTTCAATTTCTTTTTGAATTCCTTTGCAGATAAATCATTTTTTTTATCCCCCGGAAACATAGGACAGTTATTACACCCTTCTGTTTTATATTTTTCGCAGGCGAAACTATGATGGCACCCTCCGGTAATATTCCACATATCATGCAGGAAAATAATTACCGGTTTGTTCAACTGCGCAATTTGTTCAACACTTTTGAAATTTAAAAGCCCTTTTAATGCCCAGTGAATATAGATGACGTCTGCATTTTTAACCTCTTCCAGCCTGGCTAAATTGTTACCCAAAACCGGGTAAGAGAATGAGCCTAATTGTTTAATGCTTTTTCGTGTCAGGTAAGCCTGTATCTTATCTTCTATTTTAGAAATTACCCTGGCTTTTGTTCCCAGGTATTTTACACCCTGCCCCCCCTGTATGCTCTGTTGTAATGATACAATACCTGACTCTACATTAACAGCAGTAAAGGCTTTCTGAAGCCTGAGTGCGGCACGGCCTGCAGATTCCATGGAATATTGTATGTGTACAACCTTTGTCATTTGTGCAGTTTACCTATACCAGATACTTGCCTGTGATTTTTTATAAAAAATATTATAGTATTGAATAGGTGCTATTATGTATCCGAACACATTTGTAATTATAGAAGAAAGAACGATTGACTGTACCCCCAGGTGAAAATACTTAATAAACAACAGTGATATACAAAAAAAGCAAATGGATCCTATTATTGCCGTAAAGAACTGTATCCTCAATGCACCTATTCCATTGATTACACTAACAAAAATAGTGGCAAACATTGTTGTTGAAAAAAATATCATGCACAGCAGTGAAATATTAAAATCAACATGCACAACATTTTTTCCGATCCACAACTCATAAACCTTATCAGAAAATACCAGCATTATCAAGCCAGTTACAATAAAAGGGATCAGTATATAAAGGTATTTTTTTACAGCATTTTTAATCCACGCTGTTTCTCCCGAATTATAAGCATCTGTTACACCGCTCCACAAGGGGCTCAATAATATGGTAAAGCCCATTTGCAGTACCGAAAAATATTTAAACGCAATATTATAATTGGTAACTTCTTCGGTGCCAAAATAATGGGCAATAAGAAAAAGTGAAGTTTCAAACTGAATAATAGCAGATACCTGGAGCACAAAAAATTTGAGGCCCAACTGCATTATATCTTTTGCATACTCTTTTTTAACATACCTGAGTGAAGGTTTATAATCTTTAAACTTTGTTTTGAAAAAATAAATATTTGCCGCTAATAAAATTAAAGTCGGGGCAATACCAACTGCTAATCCCAGGTATAATAGTGAGCCATTGGTTAATTTAGTAAGCGCAAAAATTATAAGTAATGCAAAAAGCTGGCCCAGCATATCAACCAACGAGGCTTTTGCAGGCTGCTGATCTGCAGTTAATATGGTATTGATAACCCTGAAAATAAACTGTAAACAGAAATATGTGAAAATTAGCATAGCCAGCTCAGACACTTCTTTTTCCATTGCCGGAGGCAGGCTTAATAAACTATGCCAACTGATAAACTGGTTAACAAACATTAAAATAAGCCATAGCACAATGAAGATAATACTGATGTAGTAATAGGTAGTACTAATGTACACCTTCATTACCTGTTTATCTCCTTTGGCTTTGGCTTCTGCAAATTTATTGCGGAGACCATGGGTAAACCCAATATCAAAAAACGAGATCCAGGCAATCATGGAACTTAGTGTAAGCCATATTCCATATTGCGAGGGGTTAATATAGTGGATTGTAAGCGGAACTAAAACCAAACCAATTGCAATGCTTATGCCTTTGATAAGCAAAGCGCCAATAATATTTTTTTTAGCTTTAAGGCTTCGTTGATTGCCTTTGGTAAAAAAATTTATAGCGTATTGCGATAACGACCCGATATGTTTTTTTAATAACATTATTTCCTGTGTTTTTCCGGTAACAGATTACCGGAATGCGGGTAAGCAAGATTAAAAACTATAATATATTTTAATCCGTAAAAGGTATGCGGTTATCTTTTTTACACTTTACTTTGAGCAAGTGTCTTTTTAAGATTCTGAACATCGCTGGCCACCATTTCCTTAACCAGGGCGGCAAGATCATATTTGGGTTTCCATCCTAATTTTTCTTTTGCCTTGGTTGCGTCACCAATCAGCAATTCCACTTCAGTTGGACGGAAATATTCAGGGTCAACAGCCACAATAATTTTACCTGCTGGTAACTGGTATGCCGGATTATTACAGGCCATAACAGTTCCTTTTTCTTCAACTCCCTCACCGGTAAATTTTAATTCTATTCCCAATTCGCTAAACGCAAGTTTAATAAAATCTCTCACGCTTGTTGTAGTACCTGTTGCAATAACAAAATCATCGGGTTTTTCCTGCTGCAGTATCAACCACATGGCTTCAACATAATCTTTCGCATGCCCCCAATCTCTTTGTGCATTCAAATTACCCAGGTATAAAGTATCCTGCAAACCGGCAGCTATCGCAGCTGCAGCTATAGTTATTTTTCTTGTTACAAAAGTTTCTCCACGCAATGGGCTCTCGTGATTAAACAAAATTCCATTACATGCATACATATTATAAGCTTCCCGGTAATTAACTACAATCCAGTAACCATATAGTTTTGCAACAGCATAAGGGCTTCTTGGGTAGAATGGTGTTGTTTCTCTTTGCGGAACCTCCTGCACCAATCCATACAACTCAGAGGTTGATGCCTGGTAAATACGTGTCTTTTTTTCCATTCCCAAAATGCGAATAGCTTCCATTAGCCTTAAAGTACCAATACCATCTGCATTTGCTGTATATTCAGGCGTGTCAAAACTTACCTTAACATGGCTCATCGCTGCAAGATTATAAATCTCATCTGGCTGTGTTTCCTGTACTATCCTAATAAGGTTAGTACTGTCTGTCATATCGCCATAGTGCATTGAAAAACGCACATTTTTTTCATGAGGGTCCTGGTATAAATGATCAACACGACTTGTGTTAATCAGTGACGAACGTCTTTTAATGCCATGAACCCTATACCCTTTTTCAAGCAGCAGCTCTGCCAGATAGGCCCCATCCTGTCCGGTTATACCGGTGATTAATGCAGTCTTCATAAATTAAAAATAAGTGAAATTTCGGAATGATTGCTTTAACGTGCAGATTGTAGTATTTGTTGTTTCATTAAAAAATTCTGGTAAGCTATATTCATTCCATCTTTGAGGGTTGTTTTATAATGCCATCCTAAGGCATTGATTTTTGACACATCCAGTAATTTACGGGGTGTGCCATCGGGTTTTGTGGTGTCAAACACCAGGTTACCGGTATATCCTGTAACATTTTTTACCAATTCGGCTAATTCTTTTATACTTAGATCTTCGCCACAACCAATATTGACAATTTCTTTTTCGTTGTAAGTATCCATCAAAAACAAACAGGCATCTGCCAGGTCATCGGCAAATAAAAATTCCCTCTTGGGTTTACCTGATCCCCAGATCACAACCTCTTTTAACCCTGAAATTTTTGCTTCATGAAATCTACGGATCAATGCAGGCAAAACATGGGAGTTCTCCGGATGATAATTGTCATTAATGCCAAATAAATTGGTAGGCATTACACTTATGAAATTAGCTCCATACTGATCTCTATAGGTTTCGCATAACTTGATACCTGCTATTTTTGCAATGGCATAAGGCTCATTTGTATATTCCAGAGGGCCTGTTAAAAGGTACTCTTCTTTAATGGGCTGTAATGCCATTTTAGGATAAATACAGGAACTGCCAAGGAAAAGTAGTTTTGTTACCCCGTTATTATAGGCGGCATGAATGATGTTTGAAACAATCATCAGGTTTTCGTACAAAAAATCTGCCCTATATGTATTATTGGCAACAATGCCACCAACTTTGGCAGCTGCAAGAAAAACAAACTGAGGTTTTTCGTCTTTAAAAAATTGCTGAACCGAAGCCTGATCACGAAGATCCAGCTCTTTTGACGTACGGTAGACAAGATTTGTAAAGCCTCTCGAATTTAATGCCCTTGCTATAGCCGAACCAACCATTCCATTATGCCCGGCTATGTAAATTTTATCCGTCTTTTTCATCATGAATGAGCAAATCTATAATTTTGTAAAACAGGCGTTTCTCTTACAAAAATACTCTCTTCTTCCATTTCTGCAACTAAAGAATATCCAAGCGAAGGAAGATTAACCTTAACTGTTTTATTTTTTACTGCATACAATTTGCCTTCAATCGAAATAGAGGATCCGTTTAAATTATTTACCTCTTTATCAATATTGACAAATGCCGGTTCCAGTTTTATATTCCGGTAGTTTTCAATAAAATCCCTGATTGCAGCAATTTCTTCTGCTGCAATAATTGCAGGCTTGCCCAGCCAGTGTAACAGGTTTATTACTCCATTTGTTTGCTTTAGAAGCACTGTTTCTTCCAGAGTAACATTGACAAAGACAATAGATTTCAACAAGGGTTCGGAAATAAATTTATTCCTCATGAAAGTTTTTGTTTTAACATGAACCATCGGAATGAATACTTCCATTTTCTTTTTAGCAAACAAAGCGGCAACCTTTTTTTCAGATTGCGGTTTTGTGTAAACTGCGTACCAATTTTTCTGCATAACCATTTTTTTTAAATTAGAAATGTGCAGTTAATCGGATAGTTGGAACAGGATAGTTAGTCAGATAGTTGGAAAGGCAGTTAATGGGATAAGTGGAAAGAATCAGTTAGTCGGATATTTGGAAAATGAGCTAGTCGGATAACAACAATTTACTAATTAAGCAAGGCTTCGCCAATCTCAGTCACAGCTTAATATGAATTGAGTTAAATAATTTTTCATGATATTGGAATTAATTTTTTAAGCAGATTTTTTTTGTTTTCTGGTTTTTGGATTATAACCGTAATGTTTATTCCCATAAACATAATTATATCCATACCCATAATTATTTTTAAACAATCCTCTTGTTTTAAGCCCGTTAAAAATGATAGCGGGATTATTTATAGGATTGAATTGAGTATTCTCGTCAATTCGTTTAACAAGCATTTTTGGTGTATAATTATGCCTGATGACATATAAAGTAGCATCACAAAGACCGGATAAAATAAAAGCATCTGTAACCAATACAGCAGGCGAAGTATCTATGACCACCATATCAAAATTATTTTCCAGGTATTCTATTAAAGATTTCACTTTACCGTTTGCTAAAAGCTCAGTAGGGTTTTCCGGTAAACTACCTGCAGAAATAAAAGATAAATTTTCGTGTGTATCCAGTTTATTTACAACCTGGTAGGCTTCCTTTTCGCCGGATAAGAATTCAGTCACCCCTACTTCAAAATTTACACGTAATATATCTGAGAGGGTGGGTTTATTCAGATCCAGGTCAACCAAAACAACTTTTTTTCCGGTTAAGGAAATACTTACTGCAAGGTTTGCGGCAATAAAGCTTTTTCCTTCTCCGGATATGCTTGAAGTAAGCAATAATTTTTTATGATCTGCATCAATTCCTAAAAAAGATAAGGAAACCCTTAATTTTCTAAACTCTTCCGCAGCTAAACTTCTTGTACCTTTTTCAATTATCAATGGGTCTTTTGTCTTTTCAAAAGTAATTTCTCCAAGAATAGGGATTGAAGTCATCTTTTCTATCTCATTTCTGAATTTTATTTTACCAGTGAGGGTATCCTTAAGAATTATTGTTCCCACAAATAAACCAACGGCACCAAAAAGAGCCATAATGTAAATCATTTTTTTATTAGGGCTTACCGGGTCTTTACCTGCAAGTGCCTTATCCACAATCCTGCTGTTGGAAATAACCGAAGCCAGTGACATTTCAGTTTCCTGTTTTCGTTGAAGTAAAAACTGGTATTGATTTGATAAAGTTTGATGTTCACGGCTGATTTGCAACAATTGCTTTTCTTTATAAGGAACCGTCGACAACATTGCATTATAATTGCCGTTGGTTGAGTATAAACTTTTTCTTGAGGCAGTAAGACTTTGTTTCTGGCTTTGGATATTTTCATCAATACTCGGCCTTAATTTACCAATCTGGTCACTAAGAGATTTAAGAGTAGGGTTATTTGCACCAACTGTCTTTTTCAGATTATCATACTCTGTTTGTGCTGTTTGCAGCTGAGTGATCAGGGTCACCAGTGAAGGGTCAACACCCAAAGTGGATGGGGCCAACATTTCACCATTTTGCCTTGCGCCAACAAATTTTTCAACCTGGTTGAGCATTGAAAGCTGCATGTTTACATCACTAAGTTTTTGATCGTTCTCACCTACATTTTTTAAATAAGATGCTCCCTGTGCACCAATATCTACTGCACCACTCCCTGATTTATATTGCTGTATCTTTTTTTCAATAGAATCCAGATCCTTTGCCATGCCGCTCAACTGTTCGTTGACAAATGAAAGGGTATTGATTCCCAATGTGTTTTTTTCACTAATTGACGCTTTATCATAAAGAATAATGAGCTGGTTTAACAGGTCAACAGCTCTTTGAGGTATAGGGTCTTTGTAACTAAGTTCAATTATAGCTGATTGCTTATTGGGGCTTATTTTAAAACCTTTTAACAGGCCATTTGCAACATTTTGAGGTTCCATAAGTGCAAAATACAACTGCTTTCTATCGGAATTTAAAGTTGCAAACTTATACTTGTTAGGCAAAAATCTTAATGTTCCATAAGGTGTACTTACGAATTTGTTAATAGGATATTTATCCTTATTATTCAAAAGTACAGTCTGGCTGTTTTTATCGTAACTGAAATCTATTCTTTGAAATTCCTGAATTGAGTCAGGATTTAGCACTTCTACCTTAATAGGAGATAAAACATAAGCATCTCCTGATTTTAATTTCCCTTCCTGCGCAATGGGTGCATATAAATAAAGTGCTTTTACAACCTTTTCCATTAAGGCCCTGGACTTAAGTACCTCTATTTCGTTTTCAATAGTTTTTTTTGAAGCAATTAAATCCAGCGATTCTAATATCTTTGAATCTTCTCCTCCCCCCCTTCGTTCATCTTTTATTATTAATGTAGCCGACGCTTCATATATTGGAGTCGCATAACGTAAGTATGCATATGCTGCTGCAAATGCTAAAAGAGCATAGAGTATAAGCAATGGCCAGTAAGGCAAAAATTTTGAAATCATTTGCTGGCCACCACCACTTGACTCTTTTTCTTCTGTTACGATATTTCTATCCATTTTTTCCATCATCGGGTATTACAAATTATTTTATAACTCTATCTAAAACAAGAATAAGAATTGAAATCCCACTTAATACAACAGGTATAATTTGCTGAGACCTGTCTGTACTTGCTATTTTGGTTTTATTTGGTTCAACATAAATAACATCGTTAGGTTTCAAATAGTAATATTCTGAACTTAAAAAATCAGAAGAGTTAATATTTATATGTTGGGTCGATCTATATCCATTTTCTTCCCTTATTAAGAGGATATTATCCCTTTTACCAAAAATAGTAAGGTCCCCGGCCAACCCTATTGCTTTTATCAATGATATCTGCTCACTTGGTACAGTAATAACAGATGGGTTAGTAACTTCACCTAATACAGTTACCTCAAAATTGAGGTGACGTATCTCAACTATTGGATTAAGTATCTCATTCTGGGCAACAATTAAGCTGGTAATCTTTTCTGTAAGCTGTTTTTTTGTAAGTCCCACCGCCCCCACATTGCCCAACTTAGGCATTTGCATATTACCATCTTCATTTATCAGATACCCTTTGGTTGCATTATTATCTGTCTTATTATATTCAACATCAAACTTTGGGTTCAGGCTTGAAATGGTAATATTAAGAATATCACCTTTTTGATAGGGTGCTTCAATTCTACCAAGGATAAGACGGGAATCAGTATCCAATGCTCCTTTGAAATATGTAATTTTTTTAGAAGAAGTACATGAAATCCCGAAAAACATAGATAACGAAGTAATGATTACAATAAATCTACTAGCCATAATACTACATTAAGGTTACTCAATTAAAAAACGTACTTTTTTTGGGAAGCCTTTGGATAGGATAGGGAGGTAAGGAGAGTTAAAGTAGAAAATAACTGAAAATTTCTTTTAACCATTTCCAGAGGTAAAAATACTATTAAAAATATAAATTCCAAATTAAACTTAGATTATTTTAAATTAAACAGGTTTCGTTTTAACCTAATATATAAAATTCTTTAAACTACTATTTGCCATCTCTTTATTAGGCCAATCTTAATTAAATGCCAGCCTTATAGCAATGCTTTTAAATCCAAAAAATAAAAGAGGGTTTAATGCTTACCAATTCTTCTTAATTTGATCTATAATCTGTATTCGTTACCGAATATCAAATTATTCCTTTTTATTTAAAAAAATCAATACAAAAGTTAAAAAAAACAGTCAAAAATCTTGTAAGTTTAAATATATATTTAGATATTTGCCTAAATATACAAATGCAGATTTGTGAATATTCTATTTAAGGCACTAAACGATACCACCAGGAGGGAAATTTTAGAACTATTGAAAAATGGTGACTTAACGGCAGGTGAAATTGCAAACCGGTTTTCAATTAGTAAACCCAGTATATCCCACCACCTCGATTTATTGAAGCAGGCAGGCCTGGTTCAGTCAGTAAAAGAGGGCCAATACATTTACTATTCCCTGAACACTACTGTGATGGACGAAATTGTAAAATGGTTTGTGGAACTTAAAACAAAAAAATAAAATTTAAGATATGAAGCAAGCAAAATTATTTTACAAGTTGTTCCCTTTCGGCATTATGACCATCCCATGGTTGTATTTGGCCTTTATATGGAATAAGCTGCCAGAAAATATTCCAACACATTTTGGTATTGGTGGCGCCCCTGATAAGTTTGGGTCAAAAAACGAGATCATTATTGCACCAGTAATACTTACCGCAGTTGCAATAATCATGTATTTTATTTTACGAAATATTCACAAACTTGACCCAAAGAAAAAATATTCGGCTACAACTTCTTCCACATTATCAAAATTATCTGTCGTAATAACCATATTGCTTTGTGCTGTTTCTCTTTTTATTTGTTACTGGACTTTAAAAGGTAAAATAGAAGGCTTGCCATTATTATTTTGTAGTTTAAGTTTGTTTTTTGCATATATCGGAAATCTTATGCATAGTATTAAGCCTAATTATTTTGCAGGCTTTCGATTACCCTGGACTTTGGAAAACGAAGAAAACTGGAGAAAAACCCACCAACTTGCAAGTAAGATATGGTTCACCGGTGGCATTATTCTGGCAATAGTTTCATTATTACTTAATGTCAAAATACTCATCATTGTTTATATGAGCAGTATTTTCATAATGACACTGATCCCTGTATTCTATTCTTACAATATATACAGGCAATCAACAAAATCTGCTAACCCAAATTAGTTTTTATAGTTTTTAATAAACAAGCCCCGGTCAATGACCAGGGCTATAAATTCAAGCCTTCACGTTTTATTTTTTTGTTTTGCTCTCCACCTCCAGGTCTGCATTGCTGAAACATTTCAGCTTAATAACCTGGTTAGTGCTCTCAACGGTAACATAGTACCTGGTTTGTCCTTCATAAGTTAATTCAATAGCGGTTTTATCCACTTTGTACCCGGCATACTTTTCTGTAATTGCCAGAGAAACATTTAAGGGCATTTGCTCTGCAGAAATACATCTGGAGGTTCCTACCAATTCACCTTCCTCATTGTAGGCCGCATCTACCTTTACATTATTCAGTGTAAAGGACGCAAAATAGAAATCACTTGTTTTTTCCCAGTTTACCCTCGTGGCTTTGGAAAAATCACTTTCAAATGCAGCTTTTACTTTTGGGGATACATTTTCAGGATCCATTGCAAATGCGGTGCTTGCAAACAACATTACGATTGCTGTTAAAACGATTTTGAACTTTTTCATAACTATACTTTTATTTGTTTAAAATAACCGCCTCATGACTGGCAGCTTTAATTACAACTCAAAAGTAGTTTACGGAAACAAAGAATAAATACACAACATTACCTGTATCGTTAAAAAACGTTAATAGCGATATGAGTGGTAAGGAGGTTATCTGATTTAAATTTAAAAATCTGCATGAAATATAGTGCAGCACTGCGTTTACCCTTTTTTCTTAATAAATATATAAAAAGTGATTTCGTACTGTTAAAAAGTGAAAACGGCATTAACTTTTTATTAATTACTTAAAAAGGCTCTAAAATCGCCAAGCTGTTTCAATTAACTATCTTTATTATTAAGTTATGAATTACCTGGCGCATGCATATCTTTCTTTTAAGCACCCCGAAATTTTAGTGGGAAATATGATCAGTGATTATATAAAGGGTAAAAAGCAGTTTGAGTATCCCCTGCCAATACAAAAAGGGATCAAACTTCACCGGGCCGTTGATCAGTTTACAGACACACACCCGGCAACACAGCAACTAAAATCTTTCTTCAGGCCGCAATACCGCCTTTACTCAGGTGCATTTGCTGATGTTGCATATGACCATTTTTTGGCAAATGATAAACTGGAGTTTAGTTCAGAAAGTGAACTTAAACAGTTTGCAAACGATACCTACCAAATGCTTGAAAAAAAAACGGATTTTTTTCCGGCGCAATTCCAAAAAATGTTTCCATATATGAAAGAATACAACTGGCTTTATAACTACCGGTATAAATGGGCAATTGAAAAGAGTTTTGGAGGCGTGGTAAATCGTGCCGCTTATCTTACCGAAAGCAAAATAGCTTTTGAAATATTCAATACCCATTATGATGCTATGCAAATATGTTATAACGAATTTTTCCCTTCACTAAAAAAATATGCCGCACATCATTTATCTGAATTATTACAGGGCTGATTTCTTTATCTTTAAATAAAAAATATGAAGCATTTATTTCTGGTAATGTCTCTTGCCTGTCTTTTTGTAACCGGCTTAGAGGCACAATCTAAATTACCCCCGATGGATAAATCTCCGATGGATATGAGTTATTATCCAACCGGGTATCCCGTTCTTAAAATTCAGGATAAGATAACTGAACCTTTGATTGCAAGGGTAATTTACAGCCGGCCGCAAAAAAGCGGAAGAGTGATCTTTGGTGAATTACTGGAATATGGAAAAGTATGGCGGTTGGGAGCTAATGAAGCTACCGAAATAGAATTTTACAAGGAGGTCAGGATCAATGATAAAAAAGTAAAAAAGGGCCGGTATACCATGTACACCATTCCTTATGCTAATAAATGGACAATTATAATAAATAAAGAAAATGACACCTGGGGTTCTTTTAAATATGATGAAAAAAAAGACTTACTACGTATTGATGTCCCTATTCAAAAACAGGCAGAGATCACTGAAGAGTTTGTGATGGCATTTGAAAAATCCGGTAGAGGGGCTAATCTGGTTATTGTATGGGATGATGTAAAACTAAGCTTGCCAATAGTTTTCTAATCCCTTAGTATATTATTAAACAGACTCTTCGATATTTAACAGGCCTAAGGGGTATTTTAATATTTACTAACAACAGCACTCATTTTTTTTGTTGATATTTACACTATGTGTGGAATTGCAGGAATATTATTACACTCCTCTAATTATACGGCTTCGTTGCATGTAAAAAAAATGACAGGTGCTATTGCCCATCGTGGACCTGATGGGGAGGGTGAATGGAGCAATAAAAATGGAACAGTTCACCTGGGTCATCGGCGGCTTTCTATTATTGACCTGAGCAATAACGCAGCACAGCCTATGCCTTATGGCAATCGCTACCATATTGTACACAACGGCGAAATTTATAATTATATAGAGATCAGGTCGTTTTTGCAAAATAAAGGCTACAGGTTTACATCGCAATCTGATACGGAAGTTATTTTAGCAGCTTATGATTTTTGGAAAGAAAAATGCCTGCAGCAATTCGAGGGTATGTTTTCCTTTGCCATCTGGGATGAAAAAGAAGATCTTTTTTTTGCTGCCCGTGACCGCTTCGGAGAAAAGCCTTTTTATTATTACGAAGATGAAGAGTATTTTATTTTCTCCAGTGAGATGAAAGCGCTTTGGGCCATCGGTATTGAAAAGAAGATAGACAATAAAATGCTGCTGAATTATCTCACTCTGGGTCATGTTCAGAATTGTGTAGATAAAGAGCAAACTTTTTTTGAATCTATTTACTCCTTACCGCCTTCGCACTATTTAATTTTCAGGCCGTCAAAGCAACTATCTAAGATTACCAGGTATTGGAGCATTAATAAAGAGACGAGAATAGAGATTTCGGCTGACGATGCTGTTGAAAAATTTACCGACCTGTTCAACAGCTCCGTAAAAAGACGGCTTAGGAGTGATGTTAGCATTGGCACAAGTTTAAGCGGAGGCATTGACAGCTCAACCATCGCAGCTACAATCAACTTTTTAAACCCCAAAATCGACCAGTCAGAAAAACTACAAACCTTTTCTGCAGTATTCCCCGATTTTGAAAGGGATGAATCAAAATTTATTATGTCGGTTGTTGAAAATTCGGGCCTGAAAAATTTTCAGGTACAGCCAACAGCTGCCGGGCTGATCAAAGATTTTGAAAAACTTTGTTACCACCAGGAAGAGCCATTCCAATCTTCAGGTATTTATGCCCAGTATAGAGTTTTTGAACTGGCCAAAAAGCAAGAGGTAAAAGTTTTGCTGGATGGCCAGGGGGCCGATGAAATTTTAGCAGGCTACCCCAGGTATATCCATTGGTACCTTCAGGAAGTTTTAAGCAGGCATAAACTTGGTGCAACTCAAATTGAAAGAACCGCATTTAAAAAAAATAATCAGCCTTTCAGCTGGGACATAAAAAATTATTTTGCCGCATTTCTTCCATCACATGCCGCCATACAACTTGAAAAAAAAGAATACACCAAAACCATACACCACCCTGATATCAGTCATGAATTTTTAAAATCAGTAACCGGAAGGGACTGGGAAGGTATTCACAAGCCCATTGTTACCAAACTAAACGACATTCTTCATTTCAACACTACAGAAATGGGATTGGAAGAATTGCTTCGTTTTGCTGACAGAAACAGTATGGCACATGGAAGAGAAGTACGATTACCTTTTTTAAATCATGAACTGGTAGAATTTATTTTTTCACTGCCATCGCAGTTAAAAATGCATGACGGGTGGACAAAATTTTTACTACGAAGCGTAATGAATAAAAAGTTACCGGATGAAATTGTGTGGCGTAAAGAAAAAGTAGGTTTTGAGTCCCCCCAAAAACAATGGATGCAGGACCCAATATTGCAGGAATACATCCAGGAAGCTAAACGAAAATTAGTGAGTGCCGGAATTCTTACAAAAAAAGCGCTTGATAAGAAAATAGAACCAAAAGGGGCACATGATGACAAGAATTATGACTGGAGGTATTTATGCGCCGCTTATATAATATAGCTGTTGTTAAATATTAATTTCTCACCTTTGCAATTCGCTATTATTTTTATATTTAAAAATAACCATACAAATGAAGATTGCTACAAAGTTTATTCATGCGGGAGCAGAACCCGACCCCAGTACAGGCGCTATTATGACACCTATTTACCAAACCAGCACCTATGTGCAGGAAGCGCCGGGAAAAAATAAGGGATATGAATATGCCCGGTCTCAAAACCCTACCCGTAAAGCATTAGAAGATGCATATGCAATAATTGAAAATGCAAAGTTCGGGTTAGCCTTTGGCAGCGGCGTTGCTGCAACAGATAGCGTGATGAAATTATTAAACCCCATCGATGAAGTAATTGCCGCAAATGATATGTATGGTGGCAGCTACCGGCTGTTTACAAAAGTGTGGGAGCGCTTTGGTATTAAATTTATTTATGTGGATACTTCAAATGCTGATAATATAAAAGCTGCGGTAACAGCCAATACAAAATTGATCTGGGTGGAGACACCAACCAATCCCCTGATGAACATAAGCGATATTGCGGCGATATCAGCTATCTCAAAAGCAGCAAACGCTTTGCTATGTGTCGATAACACTTTTGCTTCACCTTACTTACAAAACCCTTTAGACCTGGGTGCAGATATTGTTATGCATTCAGCTACTAAATATTTAGGCGGGCACAGCGATGTAATTCAGGGCGCACTAATGATGAATAATGCAGAGCTTCGGGATAAATTGTACTTCATACAAAAAAGTTGTGGTGCCGTACCGGGGCCAATGGATTGTTTCCTGGTACTTAGAGGGATTAAAACGCTGCATGTGCGCATGAAACAACATTGTGAGAACGGAGAAAAAATTGCACACTGGCTGCGTGATAATCCTAAAGTTGCAAAAGTTTACTGGCCCGGTTTTGAAGATAGCCCCGGACATGCTGTTGCAAAAAATCAAATGCGTGGCTTTGGCGGCATGATCAGTTTTGTGTTAAAAGATGAAACTGTTGCAGCTGCTACAAAAGTTTTGTCATCAACCAATTTATTTTCATTGGCAGAAAGTTTAGGTGGGGTTGAATCGCTGATCAATCATCCGGCAAGCATGACACACGCAAGCATACCAAGGGAAGAGCGGATAAAAAATGGGTTATCTGATTCCCTGATAAGATTAAGTGTGGGTATTGAGGATGCAGATGATTTAATAGAAGACCTGAAACAGGCAATTGGATAATGTTACATGAAAAATGATCTTAAAGAATTTTTAGACAGGAAGGTTGATCTATACAATCAACCTTCTTTCATTAAGGACGACCCCATTTCCATACCACATATTTTTACAAAAAAACAGGACATTGAAATCGCTGGCTTTTTTGCAGCCATCTTTTCCTGGGGCAACCGCATTACCATAATCAATAAATCAAAAGAGCTGATACAACTGATGGATAATGCACCTCATGAATTTTGCCTGCATCACACAGATAACGATCTTAGAAAATTGTTGGCCTTTAAGCACCGTACATTCAATGCAACAGACCTGCTGTATTTTATCTCCTTTTTCAACATGCATTACAAAAAACATACTTCCCTTGAACCTGCCTTCTCTCAATGGATGAATAAAAAGGACCAGACCGTTGAAAATGGATTGAATGGATTTTACCATTATTTTTTTTCATTGCCTGGTATCCCTCTACGAACAAAAAAGCACATTGCATCGCCAGAAAAAAAATCCTCCTGCAAAAGGCTGAACATGTTTTTACGATGGGTGGTACGCCGGGATAAAAATGGGGTTGATTTCGGCATCTGGAAAGATATCTCCCCGGCACAATTAATTTGCCCTATAGATGTACACGTGGCAAGGATTGCAGCCCATTTAGGAATATTAAAGAGAAAGCAGGCTGATTGGGAGGCATCGCTGCAGTTGACCGGTTTTTTACGTACTTTAGATGCAGCCGACCCGGTAAAGTATGATTTTGCTTTATTTGGAATGGGTGTAACGGATCAGTATTAATGGAACTGAAAGAACTTATACAAACCGTAAATAATTCGATGGCAATTGAATTGCCAGAAAAGATTTCTTTACCTGAGCTACACATACAGTTAGCAAAATATATCGATCATCTTATACGGGTTAATTTTGATAAACTGCTTACGCTTTTATACCGTATTGACGTAAGTGAATCAAAACTGAAGCAGTTATTAAAAGAGCATCCTGAGGAAGATGCTGCAAAAATAATTGCCTCTCTTATCATTGAAAGGCAGGTACAGAAAATTAAACTTCGCAATAAACAAAGACCTGGTACAGATATTCCGGAAACAGAAAAATGGTAGGTTTATTTTTAGTATGGAAGTGCTTGAAGTAAATAATGAACATCTTGCCAGGGAATTTATAGCATTCCCTAAAAAAATATATAAGAATGACCCCAACTGGATTTGTCCGCTTTACAATGATATCAGGTCGGTTTTTGATCCCGGCCATAATATTTTTTTTACTCACGGCAGTTGTACCCGGTTTATTATTAAAGACAATTCCGAAACTATAGGTAGAATTGCTGTTTTTATTAATTACAGGAAAACCGTAAATGCCCCATTGCCTGCCGGCGGGATTGGTTTTTTTGAATGTATCAATGAAAAAAAGGCTGCCTTTCATCTTTTTGATAGGGCTAAAGAATGGCTGAAAGAAAAAGGAATGCAGGCAATGGATGGGCCGGTAAATTTTGGAGAAAATGACAAATACTGGGGGCTACTGGTAGAAGGTTTTAAACCACCCAGTATATATATGAATTACAACCCTTCTTATTACGCTTATCTTTTTGAATCATACGGCTTCCAAAAACAGTACGACCAATTAACTAATTATTTAGACATTACTGTTCCTTTTACAGAGCGGTTTACAAAAATTGCCGACTGGCTGCTAAAAAAACCCGGTTATTCCTTTCAGCATATCCAGGTAAGCTCTTTCGATAAATATGCCGCGGATTTCCAGGAAATATATAATGATGCCTGGAGCGGTTTTGAAAACTTTACTCCTATTGAAATGGAAACCATCAGGGAGTCTTTTCAGCAATTGAAGCCGGTCTTTGATGAAAAAATAATATGGTTTGCTTATTATAATAATGAACCCATTGCTTTTTTTGTGTGTATCCCCGATATAAACCAGATCGTAAAGCATTTAAATGGGAAAATCAATCTATGGGGAAAGCTTAAATTCTTCTATTACTCAAAAACAAAAACCATTGATCGTTTAAGGGCGATTATCATGGGCTGTAAAAAGAAATATCAAAACAAAGGAGTTGAATCTGCACTCATCCGTTGCTTACAATTGGAGGTTGTTCCCCGCAATACAATAAAAGGGATAGAACTGTCATGGGTTGGGGACTTTAATAATAAAATGTTGGCTATTCATGAAGCCACAGGTGCCGTAAGAGACAAGGTTCATCGTACATACAGGTACTTCTTTCACTAGTGGTTGCCTGCTTATACTTCTCACTCAGTTTAATTGGCTATTTTTGATGCTGCAATATAATTTTATGAAATTAGTTACTTATTTAAAAGACGGGCATGGCCAGTTAGGCATAGTGGTAGATGGTAATATTTATTCAATGGATTCACTGCATAACGATCTGCCTACCACTATGGCTATGTTCCTGAATTTTTGGGAAGAGCTGATGCCGATGGCAAAAGCTGCAGAGCAAAAGGTAAAAGACGGATTTGTGAGGAATGTACTGGCAGATGCCTATGCCGATGCAGATATTATTGCACCAGTTCCACACCCCACCAGTTGCAGGGATGGATATGCCTTTCGCCAACATGTGGCCGCTGCAAGAAGAAACAGGAAAGTGGATATGATACCGGAGTTCGATCAATATCCTATCTTTTATTTTACTAATCATAATAGTATACAGGGCCCCGGTGATATTGTTTGTATGCCTGATCATTTTGAGAGGCTGGATTTTGAACTTGAAGCAGCGATCGTTATTTGTAAACCGGGTAGAAATATAAAAGCCGCTGAAGCTGACGAATATATCGGTGGGCTTATGATCATGAATGATATGAGTGCAAGAAGATTGCAAATGGAAGAGATGCTGCTGAACCTCGGGCCTGCAAAGGGAAAAGATTTTTGCACGGTTATTGGCCCCATGCTGGTTACATTGGATGAACTGGAACAATACGAAGTGCCCTGCAAAGAGAACCATACTGGCAAAGCATGGAATTTAGGAATGAAATGTTGGGTTAATGGAAAACAGGTCAGCGAAGGGAATGTATCGGATATGGACTGGACCTTTGCAGAAATTATTGAACGCTGCAGTTATGGTGTTGACCTGATGCCTGGTGATGTGATTGGCAGTGGCACAGTAGGAACAGGATGCTTCCTGGAACTAAACGGCACTGGAAAATTAAATGACCCTGCATACCAGGAACAATGGCTACAGGAAGGTGATGTTGTAGAAATGGAAATTGAAGGGCTGGGAAAATTAAGCAACAACATTGTAAAGGATGAAAGCGATTTTTCTATTTTAGCTTTAAAGAAAATTTAGTGTAGTAACTCATCAACCCTTTTAAATGTGTACCCTTTCTGCTTTAGCGTTTGAATGAGTTCGTTTAGTTTAAAATAAAATTTATCTGATCTTTTTGGGTCGGTGCCAATATGAAACAAAAGAATGAATCCATTCAATCCTTTTTTTTCTTCGTGCGCAATAATGGAATTATAGATATCATCAGAACTTCTGTAGTTCTTTAAATCGGGTGTAGTGTAATCTGCATTGCTTTTAGTGCCGGGAGAATAATTTATTAATTGCAACCCCATTTCTTTTGTCCATGCTGCAATAGAATCGTTGTACCATTCATACGGGGGTAAAAAATATTTTGAATTGCTGATACCCAGGTTTTTCATAGCAGCATAATTCAATTTCAGGTCATCTTCAAATTCCTTTTTAGTTACTAACAGGCTGTCCCTTTTATTCCAGTCGGCATATAATAAGTGTTTATTTGAGTGTGCGCCTAAATAATGTCCGTCTTTTTTTAACTGTGCTATTATTTTTTTAAACGAATTATTGTTATAAAAATCACCGGTGAAAAAGAAAGAAGCCTTTGTATTTTGTTGCTGTAATGTTTTTGCGATCAATTCTCCTCCATCAGCAAATTCATGCCCGGTAAAAACAAGGGAAATGTTCTTTTGTAAAGTATCTCCTTTTATAATTGCTCCATTATTATAAGCACAGTTTTTATTTAATGTAGATTGATTTTCTTTTGCTGCCAGTAAATAGATCAATGAGGCAGTGCCGTCCATCGTTGGCTCATTGGTACTATAATCACCATAATCATCATGATACACTACCAGTTCACTTTGAAAAGCGGCGTACTCATCAGGTTGATACAATGTAAGCCCGATAAGGCTTTTAAAGATACTTCCATAAACCGGACCATCTACCAAACCGCCGTCAATGGGATAACTTTTAAGGTGGGTGAATGCTGAGTGTGGATCTTGCGGATAATCCCCGTGTTGAGGTAAGCCATATACAAAACTTGTTCCCCAGGGATTACAACCAAATAACCAGTCAATATTTGCCTGCTCCAGTTCTTCAAACGAATTATCCTTACTTAATGTACGGTACCAATAACACTGTGTAGCAAAAGAAGTAGTTAAATTATTGCTGCACCATATAAAAGGTACGCCACGGTAAAACGCATTTTGACTGGCTTTGTTCCATACTTTTTGAATGCCTTGCCTGTAATAATTCAAAACTGTATCAGCGTTGCTCCAGAAATTTTCAAGATATTTTTTATAATACCCTGGCCCCGGCCCATACAGTTTACTTTGCAATTGCTTAATTAATTCATAGTGCCCCAAATTAACAAAGGGATACCATTGATAATGTTTTGCTGTATCTGCTCCTAACCAGGGGGTAGTTTTTTCCTTTGCTGCATATTCCAGTGCCTGTATCATATAATAGCCATTGTCAGCACCCATTGGTGAGTGGTTTACCATATTGTGTATGGCTGATGTTGCCAGTTCCATATCATCTGTCCAGTTTTCTTCCGCATATATGTATGGCGACCGTACGGATACTGTTTGTGTAACCCCCGGTTTTTTTAAAGCATAATTATACGCTTCAAATGCTTTATCATAATAACTGCTCCTTGTGCCCACCTTCCTGAAAAGAGAATCGGTTTTACAGAGCTGGTCAGCCAATGCAAACACACTTGTAAACTTTGCAGCAGTTGAACTGGTGCCTGTGGTATTATTCATAAATTTTTCCCGTTGCTGCGGTTTGCCATCAATAAAATAAACAGGGCGTTCATACCCTTTACCATACTGGCTGTCTAGTTTTGGTATCCGCATACTTATATGATCCCTGTCATCTCCCAACTGGTTGAACATTATATTTTCAGATGGATTCATTTTCAGCAACCAGTCAATTCCCCATTGGGCTTCATCCAGCACATCAGGAAAATTATTTTTTCCATCCAGGCCATTCGCCAGTTTTTCATCTGTAAATACATTGGGAAAATCACGGTAGGCCATTAGTAAATGATAAGTGGCATTGGCAGAAGTGGATGAGTATTGCAGATAATCACTGGCATCATGCCAGCCACCTGTTACATCAATATGCGTACTGTCAGGCATGGGGCCATATAGGGTGTAGCCATCTTGTGTATGACAACTGTCTTTTAAAAATGGGTTGAAGCCGCTTCTTTGTTGCCGCATATAACGTAAACAAAAATCGGCAGTACCCTTGTAAACATTATCATCAATTTTAAAAACAGGAGATTGGGCGCCACCTGCTATAATGTAATAAGAGCCCGGTTTTATAAATTCGGAAAAAGATAAACGCTGGGTTTGTAAAAAGGGGCCATAATTCCCAAAAGCCTTACCGGCATTTTTTTTAAAAACAATTTTTTTTGTGGCAGCATCGGCCAGGTAAAATTCCTTCACCGTATCCAGTTGTTTGCTGCACCATACTGCCACTTTCAGACTCCCCGAAGTATATCCTAATAAATTAATCCTGATTACAGGCTGATCATTTTGAGCAAACGAACATAATTGTAATGCAATGCAAATTAGAAACAATATTCTTTTTATGACCTGCATGGATAGTTTTGAAGACTGAATTTACAAAAACAATGCTATGCTTTTTATAAGTAATTTTATCATTCAATATTTATACAAATGAGAATTATTACCGGCGAAATAAAAACAGGCGAATTACACAGTTATCTTTTAGGTGCCGTAGCCCCCAGGCCTATTTGTTTTGCCAGCACAGTTGATGCAGCCGGTAATCCTAATTTATCACCTTTCAGTTTCTTTAATGTGTTTGGAAGCAACCCTGCCACTTTGATCTTTTCTCCTGCAAGAAGGGTAAGGGATAATACCACCAAGCACACTTTGCAAAATCTTTATGAAACAAAAGAAGTGGTAATTAATGTGGTTAACTATGCCATGGTGCAACAGGCTTCGCTCAGCAGTTGCGAATATCCAAAAGGGGTTGATGAATTTGAAAAAGCAGGTTTTACAAAACTGGCTTCAGAAAAAGTAACCCCTTTCCGGGTGGCCGAAAGCCCGGTACAAATGGAATGTAAAGTGAGGGAAATCATAGAAACAGGTACAGAAGGCGGCGCCGGAAACCTGGTCATTTGCGAAGTATTGGTAATGCACATTAATGATGACGTACTGAATGAAAAAAAACAGATCGATCCACATAAGATTGACCTGGTAGCCCGTATGGGTGGCGATTTTTATTGCCGTGCCAGCGGCAATGCTGTATTTGAAGTAACTAAACCAAATACACAGTTGGGTATTGGTGTGGATGCTTTACCCGAAAGTATCCGCAATAGTAAAATGCTTACCGGCAATAATTTAGGCCAATTGGCCAATGTACATGAAATGCCTTTTATTGATCCTGCTTTTGATGATGACAAACTTAAAAACATCATACAGTATTATTCCATTAACCCCGATGACATGGATACTGAACTACACCGGTATGCAAAAGAATTGCTGGATGCCGGCAAAGTGAATGAGGCATGGCAAATATTGCTGGCAGATTACTGATCCTGCCTTATTCTTCCTGCTTAGCCCCCCTTACAACTTGCTGCCGGCCGTAACTTTTAATTGCAATTATTCCCAAAACAGGAAATCTGTTTAGTAAATACCACCAATACCCGGTCCGGGGCTTTCCGCAACAGCAGTATTTAAGTAAGTGATTTGATTTTTAAGCAGGTATACAATCAAACTGCAAATTAAAAGAGCCCACCCGTAAAATGCAATTATGAAACGGGCCCCTGTGCATATAGTTTTACATTATCAGGGGTAACAAAACAAAATGCTTCCTGATTTAAATTAAATCATTCACTAAAAAATTATTTTATGAAATGGAGAAACAATTCAATAGCATTAGGTTTATTGATTTCGGCTATCTTTAGCTTTAAAGCTACCAAGGCACAGCCAGTGATGGGGTATAGTAACGATAAACTCAGCGTAACTGTTCCTGCTATCAAAATTCCGCAATTAGACCACCCACCTTATACCAAAGTATTTTTGGAAACGGGTACAGGCGCTTTTTTTATACTGCAGACAAAAAATTACCAGCGGCAGACCCTGTATAAAGACTGGCTTTATCCCGATCATGGTGACTGGAACGCCGTAGTTCAGTTAACCACATTTTATGACACCATCCGCAGGCCTCCTCTCAATTCAAGTTTAGCCATTCATATTCCGGCGATAGGCACGACAGGCGAAACATCTACAGAACCCGTGCTGCAGGGGGATGATCACATTACAGTAACAAATGCGGTAAACAACCAGGTACTTCCATCTGAAATGAGTACCCTTGCCATTACATACAAAAGCTTTCCCTGGTCTGGAGATGATGTTGGATCATATAATAAATCAATCATTGCTTTCTTTTATAATAATGATGCCAACCCTACACTTTTTCAACCCATACCAACTGATGAAAATACGAATTATGATTTTAACGGAACAGCAGTGAAGCCAATAAGAGTGCATAACAGAGAAATGGTTCTTACGGACCTGTCAGGAGTACCTGAATCAATTCGGAGTAGCATTGATCGGGAAAATGATAAGAACTATACAAATGTTCTGTACATACAAACAGACTATGACCCGTCGCTTCCAGAAAGAAATATTTTTATCTCCATGCAATCTTCTCCAATAACCGGTATCAATTCGCCAGCAGGGGGAAGCTACAAAGCGTTTCTTATAGATTTTAACAACTCAGAAGGTGGATCATATGCCACTGATAAGTTTGAACAAAACCTTGAAACAGAACTTACCAGTCATGACCCCAATCATATTATAACCACCCCACCCTGCCTCGGCCTTACCCGTTCACCCAACAACCGGAAAATTGATTATGAGATCCGGTTTGTAAATGACGGGCATGCACATGCAGAGTTTATAAAAATTATAACCTTTATTCCTGAGGGAATACAATTCCCAACAACAGGAACAAATTTATTTACCTGCACCTTAGGCAGGGATCCAATTTATTTTTACAAGGCAGGGTCCCCGATCTTTATGCCCGAAAAAAATACCAGGTATGGTGTTTATCGGCTCGACCCGGATAAACGACAGATTACTTTTACTATTTACAACAGCCATCTGTCATTCCGGCCTGGATTCAACGGTCTCAGCAATGTTGGTCTTATAATTTTCTCTCTGAAAACAAATGTAACCGGTACTATCCAAAATTGCCTGACCTCGGGAGTTTCTATAGTATTCGATAGGAATGCTGCCTTTATTGACGATTGTCTTACCCGGATCAATTGCAAAGACACTTGTCCTGCAAAACTGTTCAAGATTAAAAAAGGAGATTAAGACCGGCAAATCATTTATAAAAGCCCTAATTTGTATCAACAAATTGGGGCTTTATGCTTTTCCTGAAAAACAGTCTTGCACTTTTTCTTCTGCCACTGTTGATCTGCTGTTCCTGTTCATCCCCAAAAGAGAAAGAGTTAATTTCTCCCGCTATTCCGGATACCGCTGTTTTGATTGGGCAGTTCAACCGGTACGATTCAATAAGCAACCTTTATTTTAAATCATATGACATCGATTTCTTAAAGCCGGCCGGAGATGTGGCCGATTCTGTTTTGAGCTACCCGTTTGAATTGATGGATAGTTCGCTGCAGGAAAGATATCTTGCTCTTCTTTTATACCGTGCCACCGATCTGAATGACCTGAAAGATTTTATCAAAAGCAGGGACCTTTATGAACGATATATTTTTTTATACCAGCAAAAAAAGCTTTTAAAGCCATTATCCCTGGCCTATGCACAAACTTACCTCGGTAATATCTATAGCCGATACGGCGATTATGTAAAAGCAAGCTCACTGCTTCGGCAGGGTAAGAAGTATTACATGACCGGGAAAAGCCAGGACAACAAAAGTTTTTCCCTTCTTAATTTATCGATCCCTTTAAAAGAACTGAATCAATACCGGGAAGCGGAAAATCTTTTGCTCGAAATATTCGACTTTGCTTCTGTTTCCCACAAACGAAAAGCAAAAGCCTGTATCGAACTTGCTGATATCTATACCCGACAAAACAAATTGGCCGAAGCGGGTATAAAAATTCAGAAAGCAAAACAGTTTCTTGATTCTGTTCCGCTTGGCTCTGACCGTACTGAAACATTTACAATCCTTTTTAAGATAGAAGGCGACTGGCAAATGGCAGATCATCAACCGGCGAAAGCATTGAATACCTATCGCCAATCACTTGATTCTGCCAAAATATCCTCGGCTCAAAACCTGCGCAGCCGTGAGATAGGTAAGATCTACATAGCCATGGGCAATGCCATGGAACAACTGGACATCTATGATTCAGTACTGTATTATTATAACCGGGCCTTGTACACTGTCATCAATATTGATACATTAAATGATCTCAGCCTTCCGCATCAAAAAGACCTGTATGCCGAAAACACTATTGCCGAAGCCCTGTTCGCCAGGGCGGAATGCATCAGCAAACACAGAACGGAAAATGTACAGGAACTTGAAAACGCCGTAAGTTGCTGGCAGCTGGCTTTTGAAACAGAAAAAAAACTGCTGAACGCATTCTCTTATGATGAAAGCCGTTTGTTCATGGTGCAGGAGAACCGGCATCAGGTGGAAAATGCCATCGGCGTTTGTTACCGGCTTTATCAAAGTACGAAAAACCAGCAATGGGCTGACGAAGCATTTTTATTTGCTGAAGGCAATAAATCATTTGTGTTGAATGAGTCGGTAAAACGCAATATCGCCGCTTCCCTGTTCGTGCAGGATGACAACACGTATAAAGTGATGCAATCACAGCAAAGCCAATTGGCCTCGATAGACATAGAATTGAACAATCAGAAATTTTCACCATCGCCGGATTCAGGTATTATACAAACGCTGATCGCTGATAAACAAAAACTGGAAGAAGCATTATTGCAAAATGAGAATTCCGTTAAAATAAAAAATCCCCAATATGCTGACTGGCTAAGTAGTGAAACGATATTAACTGCCGGGGAAATTATAAACAAGATCATTGCTAAAAGTTCTGCGATGGTAGAATATTTTGCAGGAGATTCAGCCGTTTATGCATTCGGTGGTTTTAAGAACAAGCCTTTATCTTTTTATAAATTATCTTCCGATACAAAAACAGCAAGCAATAATTTTTTATATTTCTTTTCTGACAGGAACCTCATTCTAAATAAACCTGCTGAATATGCTGCTTCTGCCAATCAATTGTATGAGTTTTTGCTCAGTCCTTTGCTTACCCCGGGTAGTTCATCATTAGTGATCATCCCGGATGGTTTTATTTCACTCATTCCTTTTGATGCACTTTTAACTACACCGGCAACATCAATAAATATTGCTTCTTTCCCTTTTTTAATTAAGCAGGCCGAAATAGCCTATGCATTTTCCGGAAGGACAATTCTAATACAGCAACAAATTAAGAGCAATACGGGCAATGATCAACTTATAGCATTTGCTCCTGTTTTTTCCAATAACAAACGAGGTTTTTCAACATTGTCACACAGCACCGAAGAGATCCTGGCCATTAAAGAGCTTTACCCGGCCGGAAAATTTTTTACTGATACTGCTGCCACACTACGACAATTTAAAATCAATTCCACCAACGCATCCATCATACACCTTGCCACGCATGCCGGTTCGGGCAACGATTCCAGCCTGGCTTGCATTGAGTTTTATGATTCCGCACTTTACCTTAATAATATTTATGCCATGCCTCTGAAAGCAAAGCTGGTTGTGTTAAGCGGATGTGAGACCGGTGCCGGCGCCGTAAATAAAACAGAAGGGTTAATGAGCCTTGCCAGGGGATTCAGTTATGCCGGTACTCAAAACGTGGTGGCGGGTCTTTGGCAAACAGAGGATAAAACCTCGGGTGAATTGTTCAAAGATTTTTACAGCAATCTTTCAGCTAACTCTATTTCCGGCTCATTGCAAAAAGCAAAACTTCAATTGATACAAAACAGTTCTGTATCGCAGGCTTCGCCTTTTTACTGGGCAGGTTATATCTATATCGGTATTCCGGGAGAGAAGATCAATACAGCTTCTGGCAAAAACACAATACTGATTTTTATTGCAGCCATATTATTATTGATTGGTATTACTGTTACTATTAAAAAAAGAAATAAAATTAATCCGGTAATTCTTTAAGTAATTCTTTTGCTTTTGCAGAAAATGAAGAAGATTGTGGTATGCTGTTTAAAATTGTACGGCATTTTGTTATCTCTTTTTGTTTAAGCACCGATAATGCCTGGTACCATTGTGCAGTGGTGGCATATGCAGTTTGACCGGATGCTATGTTTAAAAAAATGCTATCGGCGGCATTATACTTTCCTGTTTCCAGGTAACATATAGACAGCGAAAACTTCATTTGTATGTCATCGGGCTGCAGGGGTATATATTGTTCCAGCAATGGCAATGCCTCTGCGTATGATCTTTTGTTGAATGCAGCAGCAGCATTTTGTGCAAGAGAGTCAGTTGTATTTCCCCGAAGCTGAATATTCAAAGCATCATGGTTTGCAAATTGGGCATAAAGTTTTTCGGGGGAGGTTTTGTTTGATGAAAGAAAATAAATTCCTGCTGTAACCAAAATGATCACAGAAGCAGCAACGGCAAGCCATTTTTTAAATGACCCCTGTATCACTTTACCAGCTTCAGCAAAATACTTTCGGTTCATTTGCTGCAGGGTCTTGCGCAATTCATTTTCATCTGGTGAAGTGTTTTCCACTTTCATTGTTTTATCTATAGTATCGTATAGCTGTACATAATTACGTAAGGCTTCATCGCCGGCTATTTGCAATTCAAATCCCGCACGCTCTTCCGGCGTCATTTCATTATTGAGATATTGCTCTATTTTTTCTAACTCTGTTTCGTTCATACAATCATTACCATTTTAAAGCGCTAAAGCCCGGCGCTTCTTTTACCAGGCTTATGAGTTTTGACATGCATTCTGTTTTCTTTTTTCTTACATAAGCATAAGTAAAATTAAGTATTTGGGCTACTTCCTGTAAGGGCTTTCCGCTCCAGGAAAGCGATAACAGGTCACGGCAGCCTTCACCCATATTTGCCAGTTTTTCTTCAATAAGATTCTTTCTTTTTTCCACAGTAAGCAAGGCTTCATAATTTTCAGCCACGTTCTCATTTACACTAAATCCTTCATCTCCGCTAATTGTTACGGTATGTCCCTTTCTTTTATGCAATTCATTTATCCATCGGTTGCGGCATACCAGGTGCAGGAACGCTTCAAAAGGACAGGTAAGTATAAACTGTTGTTTTACTGCTTTCCGGTGCAGTTCTATCAATACTTCCTGGAACAGGTCAGCGGCATCGGTTTCGTTGCCATTGTTTTTTATCACCATCTGTTTTACACGGCCTGCAAATTGCCGGTAGATCTCTTCGATCAGCACCGAATCATTCCGGGCAAGGGCCTCAATATACTTATGGTCGGGATGGGGGTTCATAAACTTTAAGAAAGTTAGTGTTTTTTTAAAACAGGGTAACAAAAAAAGAAAAACCGGATATACCTGTGAACGGCATCATTGCCACATCACTTAACAATAAATTTTATTACAATGAAAAAGTTACTACTTGCAGTCATGGTATTAATAAGCGTAAATACCTATGCACAAAACATCCGCATCGGCTTTACCACCGGAGTTGCTATTGCCAATTACAAATCGAAGGTGGATGGAAAAACAGAAAGCGGCAAAGCTAAGCCAGGGTTAACAATTGGCATATTGGCGGATATTCCGGTAGCAAAACATTTTAGTTTTCAACCGGCTGTAAACTTTGTTCAAAAAGGAACAAAGGATGAGCAGACATTTGCAGGTGTTACATCAAAATACAGTATCAATGTTAACTGTATTGAAGTACCCCTGAATTTTCTGTATAATACCCGGGGTAAGGCCGGCAATTTCTTTGTTGGTGCAGGCCCTTCAGTTGCTATTTCCATTTCCGGAAAAGCAAAATTTGATGACGGCACCACGAAGCTGTCTGAAAATATTCATTTTGGAAACGGCGATGATGACGTTATGAAGCCATTCGATCTCGGTGCAAATTTTATAGCAGGCTTTTGCTTAAACAACGGAGCCATGTTCTCCCTGAATTATAATGCAGGTTTAAACAACCTCTTCCCCAAGGGATCGGGCGATGGCTGGTTGAGAAGCAATTATTTTGGAATTAAACTGGGATATATATTGAAAGGGAATAAAAGGCATGGTAATAACTAAATTTATAAAGCAAATGAAAACGCTTTTATTAATATTAGCTTTTCCTGTATGTTGTTTTGCACAATATACCCCGGGTATTAAGTTGCATACCAAGATCCGGATCGCTTCAGATTCAGGAACAGTAACAGGTTATTTTTTAACCGGCTCCGATTCTTCAGTTATTCTATGCTCAACTAGAAGATACTCAACCGGCACTTCAGTTACTGTTCCTGTAAATTCGATCAGGGAATTACGCATGAAGACTAAAAACGATAGCCGGTTTGGGATTGCAGCCGGTGTTTTTAGTTTGGGTTTTATATTAACAGCAGGCCTTACAAAAAACAGTGGCGATATTGATAATGATGGTAAAACCAGTTTTTTTGAATTGTTGTTCACTGCCATAGAGGGAAGCACATCCGGCAACAGGAGACGCAGGAATACAGCATTAATTGTAGGCGGCGCCGGGGGAACCTTGGCTTTAGTTGCATACTTATTAAGTAACAATAAAATATCGCTTGTTTTTCCGCTTAATAACCGCAAAAGTTATTACGATGAAAAAAGAGGGGAGCTGAATAAATATGCAAAGTTTTAACTTTAAAGTAAACCAAAATAAGTCTTTATCACAGTATGTGATTGTTTCAGCCAGTCCTCTGAAAAGACCGATTACCTAAAAAAGGCAAGAATAAAAAAACTACAGGATGGGTGCTTTTAGGTGGTGGTGCAGCTCTTGATATTGCAGGTTTACTTGCATACCCCAGGCATTATAATGGATGGGGCGATAAAACTGAAAGGAGACGGAATCTTCCATCGGTGATCATGATCACCGCAGGCACATTGTGCATGATTGCCAGTATTCCAGTCTTCGTAAGAGCCCATAAACTCAAGAACAAAGCGGGCAGTATTTCCTTAAGTACAGAAGTGTTCGGGCTATTGAAGAACCGCAATGTATGGGCTGTTAACTACCCGGTGCTGAAAATAAAATTAGGGTTCTAACTTATTTGTCAGCGAACAATTCCTCCAAACACTTTCCTCAAAAGTTCAGTGGTTCTTGCTGCAAAATTATTACGGATATTTTTTTCTTCTTTCGCCACCAGGTCAAACAAAGCATTGGTGGCTTTACCGGTAACATACCCGGTAAGGTCGGGGTTTAATTTTTTTACCAGAGGAAGGCTGTTGTATTTGTTCACCATGTCGCCATAATATTTTGTGGCATTTACTTTATCTAATGAAGATTTTATGATTGGTAAAAAAGCGGCGGTTAATTGTGCCGTTGTTTTTTCACGAAAAAAATGAGTAGCGCTGGTATCCCCGTTCCTCACCAGGCCAATCGCATCACCAATGTCCATCCTTTTAACAGCATCTACAAAAATGGGTTTGGCATAACCTGCTGCATCTTCGGCACCACGGTTTATTTGCAGGATGGCTTTATCCACCATACTGCCCAGCCCGATATCCCTTAATGTATTTTCTATCTTACGGGCTTCTTCAGGTAACAGTATTTTATAAAAAGCATCTTTAAAAAAACCATCTTCTTTATTCAATTGCAAAACTGATTTTACCAGTCCCTGGCTCAATGCTTCTTTGATCCCTTCAGCAGCCTCGGCTTCTGTTACACCAGTTGACTGCGGTAATTGTTTTATTACATCACATCCATAAAAAAGGGAGGAGATAATTATTACTGTAAATATTTTTTTCATTTTCGGTATTTTATTAAAATTAGTCAGTGGCAAGTTTACTGCCAAACTTTATTAAGCATTTGTAAATGGGCGGTATGCGGTATCTTTGCAACCTCTTTACATAAGGGATAAAGAGCATTATTATGAGTACACAACATTTATCTGAACAGGAGATCATCCGCAGGGAAAAATTAACAGAACTGAATAAACTGGGCATTGATGCCTACCCGGCAGCATTGTACCCGGTAAACATTACTTCGGTTTACATAAAAGAAAACTACAAAGGGGAGCCCTTCGACTACGCTCAGGGTGACAAAGAGTTGTTTGCGGATGTATGCATTGCCGGCCGTATCATGAGTGTACGGGATATGGGTAAGGCAAACTTTGCAGTGCTGCAGGATGCTGTAGGAAAAATTCAGTTTTATATCAAGCAGGATGATATTTGCCCCGGCGAGGATAAGACATTGTACCAAACTGTCTGGAAAAAATTAATGGACATTGGTGACATCATTGGTATTAAAGGATATGTGTTCACTACAAAAACAGGTGAAACTTCCATCCATGTAAAAGAATTCACCCTACTTACAAAAGCTTTACACCCTTTACCAATTGTAAAAGAAAAAGACGGCGAAGCGTTTGATGAAGTAACCGATCCTGAATTTCGCTATCGTCAACGCTATGCCGACCTGATCGTAAATCCGGGTGTGAAAGAAGTTTTTATCAAACGTACCAAAATGGTAAACGCCATACGTGAATTTCTGAATGAACGTGGCGCTTTGGAAGTTGATACTCCTGTACTGCAAAGTATTCCCGGGGGTGCGGCAGCAAGGCCTTTTACCACACATCACAATGCACTAGATGTACCCATGTACATGCGCATTGCCAACGAACTTTATTTAAAGCGATTAATTGTTGGTGGGTTTGAATGGGTGTATGAGTTCAGCCGCAACTTCCGCAATGAAGGCATGGACCGTACACATAACCCTGAATTTACGGTGCTGGAATTTTATGTGGCCTACAAAGATTATGAATGGATGATGGATACCACAGAGCAAATGCTTGAAAAAGCAGCCATGGCAACAAATGGTTCTACAAAAGTTTTGGTTGGCGATCCTTCGGCTCCGCTCAGGACTATTGATTTTAAAGCCCCATACAAAAGAATAACCATGTACGATGCCATTGCAGCACATACAGGTTTTGATATTTCAGCAATGGATGAAGCAGGAATAAGAAATGTGTGCAAACAACTGCATATCCATACTGATGAAAAAATGGGTAAGGGAAAACTGATCGATGAAATTTTTGGCGCTAAATGCGAAGGCAATTATATTCAGCCAACATTTATCACTGATTACCCTGTTGAAATGAGTCCGCTTACTAAAAAACACCGCAGCAAACTCGGTTTAGTTGAACGTTTTGAGTTGATGTGCAACGGTAAGGAGATTGCCAATGCCTATAGCGAACTGAACGACCCCATCGAGCAGCGTGAACGTTTTGAAGAGCAAACCAAACTGATGGAACGTGGCGACGATGAAGCCATGTTCATTGACTATGATTTCCTGCGTGCACTGGAATATGGTATGCCCCCAACCAGTGGTATTGGTTTTGGTATTGACCGTATTGCCATGTTACTCACCAACCAGCATTCCATACAGGATGTGCTGTTCTTTCCGATGATGAGACCGGAAAAAAATGATGATTAGATAATTCAGCTGATGCCGGTTATTATTAAGCCGGACCTCCCTCTCCTGTGGGTGAGGTCCCGATGATGAGGCCGGAGAATAAATTTGAATAATAAACTTAATCTTACATTAGCAGTATGAAAAAAAATATTTTCATACTGCTTTTTTTATTTTGCCTGGCAAACCTTAGTGCCCAAAAAAACATTAACTGTTTAATTAAAACAGAGCTGGGCGATATCATTATCGAACTATATCCTTCAAAAGCACCCATTACTGTTTCTAATTTTTTAAAGTATGTGGATGCACATTTATACGACAGCAGTTCTTTCTTCAGGGCTGTAACCTTAAACAATCAGCCAAAAGATTCTGTAAAGATTGAAGTGATACAGGGAGGAGATGTGGATTCAACAAAAGATTTTGCTGCCATTCCTCTTGAAACAACACAACAAACGGGTTTACTTCATAAAGATGGAACCATTTCAATGGCAAGAGGAAAACCGGCTACTGCTACCAGCAGTTTTTTTATTTGCATCAATGATCAGCCTTCTTTGGATTTTGCCGGCAAAAGGAACCGGGATGGGCAAGGTTTTGCCGCATTCGGAAAAGTCATCAAAGGTATGGATGTGGCAAAAAAAATTCAGCAGCTTTATCCGCAACAGGGGCAGTATTTTAAGCCGGTTGTATATATTCTTTCAATCATCAGAAAATAAATGTTATGCAAAAATTCTTACAAAAATTTTCTATCGCTCTATTATTAATGCTGGCCATTAAAAATGTAACAGCCCAGGGTTTTGTAAGTAACCAGCGACCATCAACCGGTATCGAAAGAATTGCTGCATTTAAACAACAGCAGACTTTATTAAATACTTCTCCGTACAAAACCCTGCAATGGCGTAATGTTGGGCCCGATAATGTAAGCGGCCGCTGCACAGATGTTTGGGGAATCTCCGGCAATAAAAATATTTTATACGCTGCTTTTGCCACAGGTGGTTTGTGGAAATCGGAAGATGCAGGAAGAACATGGAAGCCTTTATTTGATCAGCTGGGAACACAATCTATCGGAAACATGGCACTGGCTCCATCTAATCCTGATATTATTTATGTGGGTACCGGCGAAGCTAATATTTTCAGGGCTTCATTACCCGGGATCGGAATTTTCAAATCTGTTGATGCAGGAAAAACATGGCAACACATTGGCCTGGAAAATACCAGCACCATTGCCAGGGTAATTGTACATCCAACAGATGCATCAACAGTTTATGTTGCTGCAGGCGGAAATGAGTGGAGTTATAATAATGACCGGGGGGTTTATCAAACAACCGATGGAGGAAAGACATGGAAAAAGATTTTAGGCAATGATGATAAAAGCGGGTGTATTGATCTGAGGATGGATCCATCTGACCCCAACATTATGTATGCTTCTATGTGGAACCGCATACGCAAACGCTGGAGTGACCCCGTTCCTGAAGATAGTGATCACATTTATAAAACAACTGATGGAGGTAAAACCTGGAAACCTCTTACAAACGGCTTGCCTGATACAAAAAATACCGGAAGAATAGGAATTGATATTTCAAAAAGCAACCCCTCAGTGATCTATGCCTTTGTTGATAACCATGATAAAAAAAGAGAGCCTAAACCGGGAGAACTTGATAGTTACGGACGACTAAAAGAAATTGTAGTGAAGGGTGTGGAAGTTTACCGAAGTAATGACAAAGGAGAAAGCTGGACTAAGATGTCGGAGAATGATGACAGGATGGAAAGGTTTTGCGGAACCTATGGTTGGGTAATGGGGCAAATAAGAGTGAACCCGTTGGATGAAAACTGTTTGTTTATTTTAGGATTAGGTATGGCAAGGTCTTATGACGGAGGTAAAACATGGAAACGTTTTCAACCTACCGATACCACCGGTGATTATATACATGGAGATAATCATGCTTTATGGATTGATCCGGCAGATTCAAATTGTATTATCAATGGTGATGATGGAGGCATAGCATTAACTTATGATGGCGGAAAAAAATGGAAGAACTTTTATAAAGTAATCCCTACAACCCAATTTTACAATGTTACATATGACTCAAGGGTACCTTATAATATTATTGGTTCTGTACAGGATGAAGGTTCTTTAACAGGAAGCATCAATAATACATTTGGTAAAAAAGATACAACAATCAATCAATGGAAATGGGGACCCGGTGGCGAAGGGGTGATTCATGCCATTGACCCGGGCGATGCCAATACCATTTATACTTCTTCTTTTTATGGCCGCTTAATAAAAGCCAACCTGGATCTGCCGGATACTTTACAACAAAGAAACATTGCGCCAAAAAAACAAACCGATGAAGAAACGCACAGGGGTGAGTGGTTGGCTTATACCATGATATCACCACACAATAGCTTTACTGTTTATCATGGCATGCAATATCTGTTCAAATCGGTTGATAGTGGAAACACCTGGAAAAGGATCAGCCCGGACATGAGTAATAATAACAAACAAAGAATGGGCAGAACGCCTTATGCTATTAATCACCAGGCAATAACTGCTATTGACGAATCTCCGTTCAAAAAAGGTTTGTTATATATTGGTACAGATGATGGTAAGGTATGGATAAGTTTAAATGATGGGGGCAGCTGGAATAAAATTGATAACAGCTTACCCATAAATACGCATGTATCAAGAATCGTTTCATCAAAATATAATGAAGCAACAGTTTACCTGACCCTGAATGACAGAAGAGAAGATAATATCACTCCATATATCTATAGATCAACAGACCTGGGAAAAACATGGATATCCATTGCCGGCAACCTGCCACGCAGCCCGGTAAATGTTATTAGGGAAGACCCAAACAAAAAAAATATTTTATACTGCGGAACAGATATGGGTGCTTATATAAGTAATGATGGTGGAAAGAAATGGATACCCATAAATAATAACATGCCTGTTTCTGTATCTGTACAGGATCTTTTCATTCATCCAAAAGCTAATCAACTGGTAATTGCAACTTATGGCCGTGGCATTTATGTTTTAGACGATATTGGTTTACTTCAAAAATAATATTTGCTGGCCTGCCATTCATCAAATTCCGGTTATCATTTATACCAAAAAAACTATCTTGTCCGCTCAATTTTAAAACAGTTAAAATATGATGAAGTTTGTAAAACATGTAGCCGCTGTTATGGCTCTGGCATTTTTCAGCCTGTCAATCCAGGCTCAAAAAAAAGACCTGACAGATGATCAGTATTTTAAAAGCAATTTCAAAGGCATCACTAATCCAATGCCTTCGGTTACTAAATGGCTTGATGACAGCCGGCTTATTTTAAAAAGAGATGGAAAGAATTATGTGATTGACTGCAAAACGGGCACAGAAACAGAAGCCACCGATGCAGATATGAAAACAGATACCAAACCTGATAAGCCTTCTGTTTTTCTTAAAGCAGGAGATGTTTATGTAAGAGTAAGTGGTACAGAAACACAACTTACCAATGACAAAGACAAAAAAGCAAACCCAACACTCAGCCCTGATGGAAATTATGTAGCCTACACAAAAAATAACGATCTCTATACAGTCAATATCGCTACTAAAAAGGAAACAAGGATCACCAGCGATGGTAGTGAAACCATCCTGAATGGTTATGCCAGTTGGGTATATACTGAAGAAATTTTAGGCCGCCGTTCTGCCTATCGTTCTTTCTGGTGGAGTCCTGACAGCAAGCGCATTGCTTTTTTCAGAACAGATGATTCTCCGGTTCCGGTTTTTACCATTACTGACGGCGCCGGTCTGCACGGGCTTGTAGAAAAAGAAAGGTATCCAAAAGTTGGCGACCCAAATCCTGAAGTAAAAGTTGGTATTGTACAACCAGATGGTGGAAATATTGTTTGGGCCGATTTTAATGCAAAAGACGACCAGTATTTTGGCATGCCCTACTGGATGCCTGATGGAAGTTCATTGCTGGTGCAATGGATGAACCGCCTGCAGGATAATCTTATCATTTATGAAGTAAGTACAACAACCGGCACTAAAAGAGAATTCTATAATGAAAAACAAAAAACATGGGTTGATCTTGATGATGGTGGGGAACGTATTCATTTTATGGAGAACGGCACAGGCTTTATTCTTTTTAATGATGCCACCGGATGGAAGCACATGTATTTCTATGATATGAAAGGAAAGTTAGTGAATGCGGTTACATCGGGTAAGTTTACTGTAACAGACCTTACTTATGTAGATGAAAAGAAAGGAGTGGTTTATTTTACCGCACGGAGTTTGGAAAATACTGCAAGAAATGATTTTTACCGGGTCAATATCAATGGAAAAAATATGGAGCGCCTTACCTTAGGCGGGTATAACAATAATATCAATCTTTCTCCTGGTGGTTCTTATTTTGTTACTACTTATTCCAATTCCACCACTCCGCCTAAAATGACATTGATCAGCAACAAGAGAAAAATAATTAAAGAGTTGGGAGATGCTAAAGGGGCTGAATTTGATAATTATACCTTAGCTAAAACAGAGATCGTTCGTGTAAAAAGTGATGATGGTTTATATGACCTGCCCATGAAAATAACCTGGCCGGTTAATATGGATAAAAATAAAAAATACCCGGTACTTATTTCTATTTATGGCGGGCCTAACGCCGGAACTGTTATGGACACCTGGGGATTAGGCGGTAACCAGCAATGGTATGCCAAAGAGGGGTTGATACAGGTATCTATGGATCACCGTGCCAGCGGGCATTTTGGTAAAGAGGGTGTAAATTATATGTATCACAACCTGGGTTATTGGGAAATAAAAGATTATAGTACCCTGGTAAAATGGCTGATTGCAAATGGAAATGCTGATGCAACAAAGATCTGCATCACAGGTTTTAGTTATGGCGGATATATGAGTTGCTATGCCCTTACTTATGGAAGCGATGTATTTACACATGGAATGGCAGGAGGCAGTGTTACCGACTGGACTTTTTATGACAGTCATTATACAGAACGTTATATGGGCACACCTGCCAACAATGCTGAAGGATATAAAACAAGTTCTGTTTTAACTTATGTAGATAAATACAAGGGTATGTTACAGATTGTGCATGGTGTTATTGATGATAATGTGCATATGCAAAACAGTTTACGGCTGATCGATAAACTTGAAGATGCTAAAAAAGATTATGAATTTATGATCTACCCCGGTGGCCGGCACGGATGGGGTGGTAATAAAGGATTGCATTTTCAAAATCTGAAAACAAAATTCATCTATAGATATTTATTGGAAAAAGAAGTTCCTAAATCAATGTTGAAATAAATTCAACTGGTATATTTTAAGCCACAGGTTTATAAAAAATTTTATACCCCTGTGGTTTTTTATTTTTTCTCTTTTCAATGCAACAGGCAGTGCTATTGCAAAACCGGGGATTAAAGTGTATTTTTCTGCTTCAACAAAACCAATTAATATGAAAAAATTCATCCCTACCAGGTTAGCTGAAATTATTTTTGCACTCATCCTGGGATATTTTGGTGCCTTTCATTTAAAGTATGGTGCCGGAATGCAGGGTGTTCCTGATTACATGCCTGGCAGCCCCAGGATCTGGGCTTACACAGTTGGCATTGGTTTCGCTCTTGCTGCAATTGCTATTTTGCTCAATACATTCAAAACCCTGGCCTGTTATTTACTGGCAGCTATGCTGATGGTGTTTGTGTTTACGCTTCATGTGCCACAGGTAATAAAAGACGGAAATTTATACCAGTTACTGAAAGATACCGGCCTTGCCATGGCTGCAATCATTATAGGTAATAATTCAAAAAAATAAGGTCATCCAATAAAAGATCCCTGCTGCAAATTTGCAGCAGGGATCTTTATTTTCCTTTGCAGGTTTTATTATTTCCTTTTAAGTTTATTTTTAAACGTAAGGTAATCCAGGAAATAAATGACCCTTACAGACAGGCTGTTGAACTGGTGCCCATCAATTGTATTGCCAAGGTTCTTCACATAATTTTTTTCAAACTGCCGGTTAAAGCTTTCTCCTATATCTTTCCATACAATGCTGAAAAAACTTCCCTGTGCAAATTGCCAGTTATATACCATGTCAACACTCAGGTAATTATAATTCTGCTTTACGTTTTGTGTAAACGATGAAGCAGGTGTTTGCAGATCGCCATATTTATCCAGTTCATAGAATTGGACAGGATTTACTTTACTCCAGTAATGCCTTGCTCTTAATGTAAGCCCCATACGGTTGGTGAAATTATATTTGATGTTCAACACATTTTCAACACTGTTTACATTTCTTCTTGAAAAAATAATCGTATCGCCCATTGGCCCAACCCGGCCGGCAAAGCCTGATTGGTTTTTACTGCTGCTCACATTCACTGAGCCGTCAACCGAGAACTTACTGCTGAAACGGATCTTACCAAACAAATTGTATTCAAGATTTTTACGGTTAAACACGCCGCCTGTTCCGGCAAAAAGACTGCCACCCCATGATAATTTTTTTGAAGAGTTGCTTTCCCACCATGCGTTTATGTTTATCCTCCCTTTATCTTTAAAAACCCTGCCGTAAGACCTTGGCTCATAAAAATCATTCCGATTTGGCCCGCTGTTAATATTTGCACCTATCCACCATAATTTTTTTGTTTGTGCATTAAAGTTAAAATTGAGCCCTGCATTCTGGTACATCATTTCTTTACGACGCAAAATATCAATTGGCGTAACCAGCCTGCTGTACCAGAAATTACCATTTAAACGTATTTGGTTGAATCCGCCTCTTGGCTTGGTCCAGTTATACCCGGCCCACACGCCCTGGTCCATGGTATTATTATTGGTAAAATAACCAAGGTCACTTTTATCATACTTATCGTTGTACAGTTCCTGCCAAACATTAAAATTAAAACGGCCACTGGTTTTACCAAAGTAAATGCTGTGTGCATAGCCTGTTGTGTTCTTGCCATCCCTGCCAATGATATTACTGAAACTTACATTACCACCTACATTGTATGTGTTCTTCTTATTATTCAGATCAAATAAAGCAGAAGTAACATTAGCATCATAATCACTACCGCTACGCCAAACATTTGTATTTACTAATGAGATGCTGCTGTTATGTTTTAAAGTTTGATCCAGCACAAATACATTGTAATTGGTTAAAGGCATGCTTTCTTCTTTTCTTATGGATTCTGTATTCTTATCTTCAAAGCTGGTAAACTGCCGTTGGGTGACTGCATTTAAAATTCCTATACCCAGGCCTTTTTGCGTACGGCCGCTTATCTTGGTTGCATTAATAATTTTTGCCTGTGCAGGGTCTTCTATTACGGTTTCATTTGCCTGTGCCTGATTCCATTTTCTATATCTTGATTCAACTCCTATACGCCTGCTGTAAAAAAGATTTCCTTTATTAAATAACTCCGTCCCCTCAGTAAAAAAAGCACGGTTCTCATTAAATTTTTGTTCAAACGGAGATAGATTCAAAACACGGTTATCTGATTGCACCTGCCCAAAATCCGGGATCAATGTCATATCTAAAGTAAAGGCCTGGTTGAGCCCGTATTTAAGGTCCATCCCCCCATTAATTGTTGCTGTACTTTTTTTATCTCCGGCAGTTGCTGTGCCATCATGATTTACATAGGTTGAAAAATATGGCGAAAATTGTAAACGCATTGGAGGTTTAATATCTTCCAGCCCTGTAAATGATCCTTCCTGTGTAAGAAAGCCGTTCACATTTGGATCAATAGATTGCCAGAATAATTGTTGCCCGCTTTTTTGCCTGCGCCTTACTATATTCAATCCCCAGTCCTGCACTTTTTTCTTACCAAACCGTATGGCCGAATAAGGAATAAACATTTCAAAACTCCAGCCATCACTATTTATTTTTGAAGCGCTTTGCCATACGGCATTCCAGCTAAAGTCTTCGCTGTTGCCATTGGTATTGGGTGCCTGTTTGGCATCAAACTGTTCTCCAAGCGGAGTTACAAAATATTCAAAGCCGTTCAGCTTATCGTAGTAGGTATCAAAGATCACTCCCAGGAAATCATTATTTCCAAACCCATCCCTGCCTACTAATTCTGAAGCTATACTGTCTTTATTTTTTTCATGTAAATATCCGCCAACATACACACCCATGTTATTGTATAAAAAATAAATCTGCGTAGCGTTATCGGGGTTTTCGGGTATAAAAGGTGATGGCCTTAAGGAAATAAATTTATCTGCTACCGGGGCATCTTTCCAGACGACCTCATCCAGCACACCGTCTATTTTAATAGTTGATTGAATTCTTTTGGCAGGTAATTTCTTTTTTTCGGTTTGGCTGTAAACTGCAGTAGTTACAAGCACGCAAAAGCATAATGCTTTCAGTTTAAAGTGAATCATGGCTATACTTTATTGGTTTGCGAATACACCATTCATGGCGAAATGATGTTAATACGAAATTAAACGTACTGGCACCAATAAATGTTACCACTCATCAAAGAAAAAAGCTTTTAGGTTTTTATTAACAGGCAGGCTAAACAAAAAGGTCCTTATACAATTGTGCACCGGGAACCAGGGAATATTTTTCCAGGTCAGTAATACCTGCAGCGGCTAATACGTCTTCATCAATAAAAGTATTGCCTGTACATTCAGTAGAAGATTTTGATAATATAAAAAATGCTGCGTCTGCAATAATATCTACAGTCCTGCTCATCTTCATCAGCATTTCTCCACCTAATAAATTATTTACAGCTGCAGTGGCAATAGTTGTACGGGGCCAGAGTGCATTGGCTGCTACATTATATTTTTTTAGCTCGGCAGATAAACCCAATGCGATCATACTCATATCATACTTGCTGATGGTATAGGCCAGGTGATTGGCAAACCATTTCAAATCCATATTTATTGGCGGAGATAAATTTAAGATATGTGCATTGGTCCCTTTTTTAAGATAGGGAATACATGCCTTGCTCATCATAAAAGTTCCTCTCACATTTATATCATACATCAGGTCAAAACGTTTGGGATCTGTTTGCTCTGTGGGTGATAAGTTGATCGCAGAAGCATTGTTAATTAAAATATCAATGCCTCCGAATTTCTCAACAGTTTTATCAACCACATTTTGAACCTGGTCTTCAAAACGAATATCACACTGCACGGCTAATGATTTACCACCAGCGGCTTCCATTTCGGCAGCCGCAGAAAAAATAGTGCCGCCAAGTTTTGGATTCTCTTCCACGCTTTTTGATGCTATTACAATATTAGCCCCCTCTTTTGCCAAACGTAAGCCAATGGCTTTACCAATACCACGGGAGGCCCCGGTAATGATCACCGTTTTGTTTTGAAATGACATATTCCCTGTTTTTATAAATAAGAAAGCGATGAAAGTTTATTTATAAATAAACTTTCATCACTTCAAATAAAATTATCCCAGTACGGCCTCATGGGTGATATTGGTGTTGAATAATTTTGAAATAGGGCAATTGGCTTTTGCATCAGCAACTGCTGCATCAAATTGTTCTTTATTAATACCGGGTACTTTTGCAGAAACAGTCAGGTGCGATTCGGTGATGGCACCATCGGCAATTGTTATATCACAGCGTGTGTTGATCGCATCCGGAGTAAATCCTGCTGCTCCAAGTATAAAACTCAGCTTCATACTGAAACAACCTGCATGAGCAGCCGCAGCCAGTTCTTCGGGGTTGGTGAGTTCCCCGTCGGCAAACCTTGATCGCCAATCGTAAGCCACGTTCTTTAATGTTTCTGTCTGTGTGCTCAAATGGCCACTTCCTTCTTTACCCGAGCCGTTCCAAACGGCAGTTGCATAATGTTTCATGTCTGTTATTTTAGTTGTTTGTTATATTGTTCTTCATTAAAACCAACGATCAGGTTATTTCCATTTTCAATGATCGGCCGCTTAATGATACTTGTATTATCTATCATCAGTTTTATTGCCGATTGCTTATCCCCTGCTTTTCTTTGTTCGGCTTCCGGCAGTTCCCGCCAGGTAGTGCTCCGTTTGTTAAAGATAGTTTCCCATCCTGCTTTATTACACCATGCTTCTAATTTTTCTTTGCTTATGCCGAGATGCCTGTAATCATGAAAAGAAAAAGTGATCTTTTTTTTACTGAACCAGGCCATTGCTTTTTTGGTTGTATCGCAATTTGGAATACCATACAAAATTATCTTAGCCATATCAATATTCCGGAAGCTTTGGTTTTGTTTTCATGATGTTTTCAATCTTCTCCATTACATCAGGATTAAGTTGTGCGGCTACATCTACTGCTTTTAAATTATCCAGCAGCTGTGCCTTTTTTGTAGCTCCCAAAATTGCCGTACTCACATTGGGATTTTTAATACACCATGCAATACTTAAAGAAGCGGTGCTTACACCTAATTTAGCAGCCAGCTCACTTAGTTTTTTTACTTTCTTAATTTTTTCATCCATTATCCATCTTTCCTTAAGCCAGTCAAAACCTTCCAGTGCAAAACGACTTCCTTTTGGAATTCCATCATTATACTTCCCCGTCAAAAGACCAGACGCCAAAGGGCTCCAAATAGTTGTTCCAAGCCCAACTGTTTTAAACAGCTGCAGGAATTCATTTTCCATTTTATCTCTTTCAAACAAATTGTATTGTGGCTGTTCCATTGTGGGGCCAATCAGGCGATAATGCTGTGCAACTTTATGAGCTTCCATAATTTCAACACCGCTCCATTCGCTGGTTCCCCAGTATAAAATTTTACCCTGCTGAATAAGATGATTCATGGCCCACACGGTTTCTTCAACGGGTGTATTTTTATCGGGGCGGTGGCAGAAAAACATATCCAGGTAATCCACCTGTAATCTTTGCAAAGCTTCATTACAAGCCTCCATCAAATGCTTGCGGCTGCACCCGGTTTGGTTGGGTTTATTATTTTTCCCTCTCCACCCCCAAAAAGCTTTTGAAGAAACGGTGTAAGAGGTACGGTCCCATTTTTTCTTTTTTAAAACCCGGCCCATCATCTTTTCACTTTCTCCCAATGCATATACTTCTGCATTATCAAAAAAATTTATCCCGTTATCATAAGCAATGCCCATCAACTCATCGGCAACCTTATCATTAATTTGTTTGCTGAAACTTACCCAACTACCAAATGATAACACACTTACCTGTAACCCTGATCTTCCAAGACGGCGATATTCCATATTATTTTTTTGATTCCGGTAAAGATAACAAAAGCAAAGTGGTTTTGTTTTGCCCGTACTTAATTATCGGGAAATTCTGAAGCCGGGATTTTCATAACACCCTGCCTGGGATCACGGACAACAACATTTTTGAAATCTTGTGAGGCTTCCATGCCGCTTCCATCTATGACTTCCATTTTTTTCCTGATGCGTACTGGTTTATCAGTATAAAATTCCCGGCCTGTTCTGTTTCTATCCCACCACAATTCATTACAATATAAAGTATCGCCCAGTACATTTATAACAACCACACTGTCTTTCAAAAAAACCCTGCTTTCTATTTCAAGGTATTTGCCATAGTGTGCATCCAGCCTGCTGTCAATACCGGCGGTATCATTATAAAAATCTACATGCAATGTATTGGGAAATTCCACGTAAGGCATATTCTCCTGCACCCGTAACATTAAAGGCGATAAAAGTTTTGCTTTGGCCTTGCCCCCTAATGTGTAATTAATATCTGCATTCTTTATCTCTTCCACACCCAGGCCCCTGCTGGTCATTTCTTTTACATCTTTATAACTGTTTCCACAAGAGGACAGGAGGGTAGATAATAAAAATGAGATGGCTACGCAAATAAAGACCGTTTCCCTGTTTGAACCTTTCCGGCCGGTATTGTCCCGAAATAACCGGGATAAACTCCGCAATGGTGCTGCCATGAGAAAGAGTTGTTGTTATTATTGAGGTTAATTGTATTTAGGCTTTTGAAACCAGCGGGCATTCATTGAAACACCTATACTGAAGCGGATAATATTTTCACGGAGGTTTGTCTGTTTGTTCCCCCTGTTGCCAATTTCCAAAGCGGTATTTAAAACAACATATTCGCCTGTGTAGCTAACACGCTTTAATGATGTTAATGGCATTCCTGCACCAAGTGTAAATCCGTATTCAGGCCTGCTCTTGTTTACATTAATATAATCGGATCCATAATATACGCCAGCCCTGTATTTAACAAAGTTGAAATATTTTTTTGTTGGCTTATTTATTTTTGCAGGGTAATACTGTGTTCCAACCCTCAGCACTATGTTGTTTTTTACTGCGTCAGCTTGTCCGTAATAGCGGTAGCTGCTCCAGTTGCCATATTCCACATCGGCTCCAAACATCCAATGTTCATCCTGGTAGCTTAAACCAATACCAACCATGGCAGGAAATTTAATTTTTCCTTTCACATCATTTTCCTGGTATACACTATCCAGGCGGTAGTATCCGCCATTTTGATCATAGAAAATTGTTTCCCTTACGATGTCGCTTTTGGCAGTTAAATTCTGCTGAAGGTTACCGTACAACCCTAACCTTAAATTTTTCAGGGAAATCCCTTTTTCATCTTTTGTAAGTGCAATATCATATTGCATACCACCATTTACAAAAAATCCTCCAAATGTGGTTTTACTGGATGAGCTTGATGGGTAATAAAATACACTGTCGTTAATAAAAGTCAGCGATGTGTTATGATCTTTACTGCCGAACATATAACCTGCATTAAAACCAATACTGAAGTTTTTAATTTTCAGGGCGGTTCCAACAAATGCCTGGTTAGCGCCACCGCTGCCTTCATAAAGCGTATGCAGGCTATCTATACCTGTAAGCCGCTCATTTTTTTCTATCTTATAATTTATTTTTGAAACCGGCCTTAATCCAAAAGTCATTCCCCACCGCATATCTTTCTTAAGCATCTTCGGCGTACTAAGTGGAAATCCCAATTGCAGGTAAGAAAAATAAGAGTTTGCTGAATTGAATTTTTTTGCAGGGTTAGTACTCTTTAAAGTCCTGAAATCAGCCTCAATACCTACATCAAAAATAGTGTTGGTAATACTGGCAAGTGAGGCAGGGTTTGTAAAATTTATACTTTGATAATCTATAACAGCAGCGGAAATACCCCCCATGGCCCGGGTAAAAATATTATGGTTGGGTGTAAGGTCGCCTAAACCATACCGGGAATACGGAGAATTTTCCTGGGCATCTGCTCCCAATTGCAAGCCACAAACCACAAAAAGAACGGATAAAAATTTAGCTGTTGTTAGTTTCACTGAGTGCATACAAACCTTTAAATAAGAAATTAGAGTCGGCAAATATCTTGTTTTTAAGTTGCCCGGCAAAATAGGTAGTATCACCCCCGGTTAAAACCACGTTAAAGTTGCCGTATTTACTAGCATAAGAATCAATGAAACCGTCTATTTCATAGGTTATTCCGGCAATTACGCCACTCTGCATATTTGTTTTTGTATCGTATCCTATCAGGGGGAAATTCCAGTCTTTTTGCACGAGGGGCAGCTTTGCTGTAAAAACCTGCATGGCTTTAAAACGCATTTCCATACCCGGAGAAATACTGCCCCCAATGAACTGGTGATATTGATTAATGAAATTATAGGTAATGCAACTACCTAATGCAATAACAAGATTGTTCTTTCCGGGATAAAAATGAACGGCCGCTGCAGAAAGCGCTAACCTGTCTGTGCCAATTGTCTCCGGCTTTCCAACCGGCGTAGTAAAATTTGCTTTAGTAAGATGAGAAACTTTATGAAATGCAGTTTTTGCAGCCAGTGGTTTTTCTATTTCGGCGTTATGTTCAATTACAGATGATAAAATTGTTTTCTGTGGTTTATATTCAGCCAATAACTGTTCTATGGTTTCAACTTTATCGTCAGGCAAAACAATTTCTTTAGAAAATATTTCATTTTCAAAAACAGCTGCTTTTAATCTTGTATTCCCGAAATCGAAACAAATAGTTTTTATCATTGAATCAGTTTTAGGTTAAAGGTTAATTGTTAACGGTTTGGTATCTTAATTTTTTAAACGAAGGGGTTTGCTGCATAAGCTCAACTAATAACATTTAACTATTAACTTTTAACCATCCAGCCCTTTCAGGTTCTTAAAATGCCCGTTCAGCTTTACTTTTTCTTTTAGTATTTCCATTTCTGCCAGCATGGGCAGTACTTTAGTAAGATGGCGTTTTAAATATTCCTGTCTTTGTAATTCATGCAGCAACTCCAGTAATTCATATTCTTCTTTCAACGAAAGCCCGGCATGATGCGCCACATCATAGCTCCACAATTCTTCATCCGGCTTAGGAAATTGCTTTTCAATCTTCAGCAGCTTATGTAGTTCTTTTACTCCCTTAACAATACCCTGCATTAAAATTTTATTTCCTTTCTCTTTGTTATCCGGGTAGCTTACAATAGCGCCGCTGTATAATTTATCAGGCAGATCATGGATCGGTTCCAGCATCCTGAAAACCTTCAGCCCCTCAGTTTTAATATCCATTTTACCATCCTCATATACCTGGGTGATCTCTTTTACCTGCACCAGCGTACCCATTTCATTTATTTTTTCATCCATTACTGATGGAATGCCAAATGATTTCTTAGCTTCAAAACACTCTTTAATGAGTTGTTTATACCTCGGTTCAAATATATGCAGGTTAAGCTGTTCGCCGGGGTAAACCACAATGCCAAGCGGGAATATGGGGATGAAGTTGGTCATGTATTGCTGATAAGTACCGCAAATATAAGACGGCAAATAATTATGAAACACTGATTTAAAAGTATAAATTTACTATGCCAAACGCTTCTGATCCGCAACCTGCTGTTCAATACATATAAATTTAAGCATGTACCGGAAGTTATCGTTGAGTTGCATTCTCCTTTTTTGCTGCATCATCATCAGTGATGTTAGCCCTTCGTATAAGCCAACATTACCAACTCCTGTCTTTGATTTTACAAAAGCAAATCATCCAGGAAAAAAAAATAAATTAACCGCTATTCCATTTTGGGAAACAGGTAAAAAGAAAGATATCGCTGCTGATACTGCTGCCTTAAAACAAAGTAATTGGTATGCCGATGCAATAAAAAATATTGAAGCCAGTGAATATGAAATAAAGAAAGATGATAAAACAGGGTCATACTGCGGCCCCAACCGCCAGCATCAATTAAGGGCTTCTTTTACTTACAATAGTTTTACGCTGAAACCCCGAAGTGAAGAACAGGATTGGACATTAAGAATGCAACTCTCCGGTATTTATGCAGATAAAAAACTGATTGCAAAACCCGGAGAAAATGATCTGCCTGTAATTGGCAGCAACAAAATTGTCTTCAACAACGATAATTTTTCAACCGAATATATCAACAGCAAAGAAGGCGTACGCCAGAATTTTATCATACAAAAAGAACCTGCCTCCAAACCACAAACCATAAACATCAGACTACAAACTAATAAAAGTTGGTACATTAATAAAGTGCATGACCGAGAATTGCACTTTGCCCGACTTGAAGGCGATCAACTCTCTAAAAAGATTACCTACAACAGTTTAAAAGTTTGGGATGCCAATAACAAAGAACTGACCGCAAAGTTTGTTGTAAATAAAAAACATACGGCTTTTGAAATTGAGGTAAATGCAAAGAATGCTGTTTATCCAATTACTATTGATCCATTAAGTACAGGTACTGCAGGTACACCGGATTGGATTGGGGATGATGCCAACCAGGCATACGCCTCGTTTGGATTTAGCGTTGCCTCGGCTGGGGATGTTAATAGCGATGGGTTTAGCGATGTAATTATTGGTGCATACAAATTTGACGATGGCGCTAATACTGATGAAGGCCGGGCCTTTGTTTACCATGGCTCTGCCACAGGGTTATCTGCCACACCAAACAGCACCCCAGATGATGCAGATCAATTTGGTGCCGAGTTTGGATGGAGTGTTGCCTCTGCGGGCGATGTAAATGGTGATGGGTTTAGCGATGTAATTATTGGTGCATACAAATTTGACGATGGCGCTAATACTAATGAAGGCCGGGCCTTTGTTTATTATGGCTCTGCCACAGGTTTATCTGCCACACCCGATAGCACACCCGATGATGCAGATCAATTTTCTGCCCAATTTGGATATAGTGTTGCCTCTGCGGGCGATGTTAACGGCGATGGGTATGCTGATGTGATTATAGGAGCACATGCATACGATGATCTGGCAAATACTGATGAAGGCAGGGCTTTTATTTATCATGGCAGCGCCACAGGTTTATCTGCTACACCCAACAGCACACCAGATGATGCCGACCAGGCTAGCTGCCAGTTTGGACATAGTGTTGCCTCTGCTGGGGATATAAATGGTGATGGATATAGTGATGTGATTATTGGAGCAAATGGATATAATGATGGTGCAAATAATGATGAAGGCCGGGCTTTTGTTTATCATGGCTCTGCAAGTGGTTTATCTGCCACACCTAACAGCATCCCAGATGATGCTGACCAGGCATTTGCCATATTTGGATGGAGTGTTGCCTCTGCAGGAGATGTAAATGGCGATGGGTACAGTGATGTTGTTATTGGGGCTTATCAATCTGGTTCTGGTTTTGCCCCCCCGGGCCGGGCATTTGTTTATTATGGCTCGGCAAGTAGTTTATCTGCTACACCCGACAGAATTCTCGATGATGCCCCAGCCAATAGTAGTTCCGCATTTGGATATAGCGTTGCCTCTGCGGGCGATGTAAACGGTGACGGATATAGTGATGTGATTGTTGGAGCACCATCTTATAACGATGGTGCCAATACAGATGAAGGCAGGGCTTTTGTTTATTATGGCTCTGCAAGTGGTTTATCTACCACTCCCATCAGTACCCCCGATGATGCAGATCAATTCGCTGCCCAGTTTGGAATAAGCCTTGCCGCTGCGGGCGATGTTAATGGCGATGGATACAGCGATGTGATTATTGGTGCTTTTTATTATGATAATGGCGCTAATACTTACGAAGGTCGGGCATTTGTTTATCATGGCAGCCCCGATGGATTATCTGCAAGCCCGGTAAATACACCTGATGATGCCGACCAGGGCAATGCCCGTCTCGGTTGGAGTGTTGCAAGTGCCGGTGATGTAAATGGCGATGGATACAGCGATATAATTATTGGAGCTCCGTATTATGACGATGGTCCGAATATTGACGAAGGACGGGCTTTTGTCTATTACGGTTCTGCCACAGGTTTACCTTCTACACCCAGTAACACTCCAGACGATGCAGACCAAAATGGAGCTTTTTTTGGACACAGAGTAGCATGTGCCGGCGACGTAAACGGCGATGGGTACAGCGATATAATTATTGGAGCGCCATATTATAACGATGCCGGAAATACAAATGAAGGCAGAGCTTTTGTTTATTACGGCTCTCCCACGGGTTTGCCTGCTACACCAAGCAACACTCCTGATGACGCCGACAAATTAGACGCACAGTTTGGCATAAGCGTAGCATCAGCTGGTGATGTAAATGGCGATGGCTACGGAGATGTAATCATTGGAGCATCCCAATATGATGATGGTGGTAATAATGAAGAAGGGCGGGCTTTTATTTACTTGGGTTCTTCAAGTGGCTTATCTGCAACATATGCAAGCTCACCGGATGATGCTGACCAGGCAACTGCTTATTTTGGAGTTAGCGTAGCTTCTGCAGGCGATGTTAATGGAGACGGCTACAGTGATGTAATTATCGGTGCATATGGATATAGCGATGGGGCTAATATAGATGAAGGCCGGGCTTTTGTTTATTATGGTTCTTCAAGTGGTATATCTGCTTCCCCAAATGTTGTACTTGATTATGCAGATCAGTTAAATGCTTATTTTGGCTGGTGTGTTGCAAGTGCCGGTGATGTGAACGGAGATGGGTATAGCGATGTAATCATAGGTGCCCCAAATTATGATGATGGTGGTAACAATGATGAAGGACGAGCCTTCGTTTATTATGGTTCCATGAGCGGCTTACCTGTAACACCCGGCAGTATATTGGATGATGCTGATCAAGCAATTGCTACATTTGGATTCTTTGTGGCTTCAGCTGGTGATGTAAATGGCGATGGCTATAGCGATGTGATCATTGGAGCTCCTTTGCATACTGATCCTGTTCATAGTTGGGAGGGATGGTCTTATGTTTATCATGGCTCTGCCACGGGTTTATCTGCAACACCCAACAATATCCCCGATGATGCCAATAATGTAAATGCTTTCTTTGGAAACAGTGTTGCTAGTGCAGGAGATATAAATGGTGACGGGTACAGCGATGTGATAATCGGGGCGCCGTATTATACTGAAGGAGCAAATACATATGAAGGACGGGCTTTTGTCTATTATGGTAACAATACCGGTGGCCTCCGCAACAACCTCCGCCTGTATAACCAAGACTTAGTCACTCCTATTCAACAATTAAATGTTACCGAACCTAACTTATTCGGAGCCGGCCTGTTTGCAAAGTCACCTTTTGGCAGGGTAAAAGGCAAACTGGTTTGGGAAGTAAAAAGTGAAAGCGGCAAATTCAGCGGGAACCCGATCACCAACAGCACTTCTTATTTGGGTAAACAACCTTCATTCACTGACCTGGGTATTGCGGGAACAGAATTAAAATATAATGTGCAGAAAGTAGGCAGCAAGAGCAATAAGATACGCACCCGTGTTGAGTATGATAAAGTAACCGCCATTACCGGCCAGGTCTACGGGCCATGGCGATACCCGGCCGGATACACCATGGGTGCATACGGAATGAATTCAGTTCCATTGCCGGTAAAACTAAGCTCATTCAACGGATCACTAATTGTTGATAAAGTAACCCTGCAATGGTCCTCATCCGATGATGAGTACGTGTCAGCTTATCAAATAGAACGTAGCAGCAATAACAGCAACTTTACAGCAATTGGTATTTCAAATTCAGTTCATCAAAATAACAAGACTTATCATTTTACAGATAATCATCCGCTGAAAGGCACCTCCTGGTACCGCCTTAAAATTACAGATGAATACAACCGTATTAATTATTCTAAAACTATTGTTATAAAAAATACCAATGATGCAGTTTGGGTTTATCCTACCGTACTCAACAAAGCAGAAAATATAAGCCTGCAGTTTAAAAACAGCTTCACAGGTATTGTGGAAATTCAATTAGTGAATATGAGTGGGGCAACTGTATTTAAGAAAGCCATGACAACAAACGGAAATGTCTTGCCTATTGATTTACCATCCTTGTCTTCGGGTGTTTATATTTTATCTGCCATGCAAAATGGGGAAAGGATCATTATACAAAAAATTGTTATCCGGTAAAAAAACAATACCTGTCACTTCAATGTAATGTCATGCTGAGGTACGAAGCCTGTTTGCCGACAGGCAGGTATCTTTTTTGTCATTCTGAGCGATAGCGAAGAATCTAATTCTAAATTACTGGATTTTATTTATACTGAGATGCTTCGTTCCCCGGCTTGACAAAAGCGGGTGGTAAATGACTTCTCCAATGGATATCAGACTTAAAATACTTTAATACTATGTATAAAAAATTGAATTAAATGTATAAATTTACCCTTAGTTAATATTTTCTCTATACTATAAATAACCGGGCTTACTTCACTACGCATAAATTTACATTATGTACCGGAAGTTATTATTAGCTGGCATTCTTTTTTTTCCTTGTATCATAATCACTGATATTACTCCTTTACATAGATCAAAAACTGCCTGGTCGGCAACCCCCATTTTCGATTTTACAAAAGCAAATCATTCAAATAAAAAAAATAAAACAACCAGTACTCCATTTTGGGAAACCGCTAAAAAAAATAACAATGTTGACACTGCTGCCTTAAAACAAAGCAACTGGTATGCTACTGTAATAAAAAATATTGAAGCCAGTGAATATGAAATAAAGAAAGATGATAAAACAGGATCGTATTGTGCTCCCAACCGTCAACAGCAATTAAGGGCTTCTTTTACTTACAAAAGTTTTACCCTGCAACCCCGTAGTGAAGAACAGGACTGGACGTTAAGAATGCAGCTCTCCGGCATTTATGCAGATAAAAAACTGATTGCACAACCTGAAGAAAATGATCTGCCAATAATAGGTTCCAATAAAATTGTTTTTAACAACGATGATTTTACCACCGAATATATCAACAGCAAGGAAGGCATACGCCAAAACTTCATTATACAAAAAGAACCTGCTGGTAAACCACAAACCATAAACCTAAAACTGCAAACAAATAAAAACTGGTACATAAATAAAGTGCACGATAAGGAACTGCATTTTGCAAAAATTGAAGGCGATCAGCTCAATAAAAAAATAACCTACAACAGTTTAAAAGTTTGGGATGCCAATAATAAAGAGCTGAATGCAAAATTTATTGTAAATAAAAAACATACTGCTTTTGAAATTGAAGTGAATACTGCGGATGCAGTATATCCAATTACTATTGACCCTTTAAGTTCAACACCAAACAGCATATTGGATGATTGCAACCAGGCCAATGCAAATTTTGGGGTCAGTGTTGCCTCAGCAGGAGATGTGAATGGCGATGGATATAGTGATGTAATAATCGGTGCTTATACTTATGACGATGTTTTTACAGATGAAGGCAGGGCATTTGTTTACTATGGTTCTGCTACAGGCCTCTCTTCCACACCTAACAGCACACCCGATGATGCCGACCAGGCTAATGCAGGCTTTGGATTTAGTGTAGCCTGTGCTGGGGATGTAAACGGCGATGGGTATAGCGATGTAATCATTGGAGCATGGGTTTATGACGATGGGGTATATACAGATGAAGGCCGGGCCTTTGTGTATCATGGCTCTGCTTCAGGTTTATCTAACACACCAAACAGTACACCCGATGATGCTGACCAATCTGAAGCATTTTTTGGTTGGAGTGTGGCGTCTGCAGGAGATGTAAATGGTGATGGGTACAGTGATGTGATTATTGGAGCTCATCAATATGACGATAACATAAATGAAAATGAAGGCCGGGCCTTTGTGTATCATGGCTCTGCTTCAGGTTTATCTAACACACCCAACAGTACACCCGATGATGCTGACCTGAATTTAGCCCAATTCGGATATAGTGTTGCTTCAGCCGGAGATGTAAATGGTGATGGGTTCAGTGATGTGATTATTGGAGCAAACCTATATGACGATGGGGTTAATATTGATGAAGGTCGGGCTTTTGTATATCATGGCTCCGCCTCGGGTTTATCGGCAACACCTAACAATACTCCTGATGACGCAGACCAGTTGTATGCCAATTTTGGGACTAGTGTTGCTTCAGCAGGGGATGTAAATGGTGATGGGTACAGTGATGTAATTGTTGGAGCCTATCAATTTGAAGATGGTGGCAATGTTAATGAAGGCAGAGCTTTCGTATATCATGGCTCCGCCACGGGTTTATCTGCCACACCTAACAATACTCCAGATGATGCTGACCAGGTGGGTGCCAATTTTGGAATTAGTGTTGCCAGTGCCGGGGATCTAAACGGAGATGGGTACAGCGATGTGATTGTAGGGGCTTGGGCATATGATGATGGTGGTAATATTGATGAGGGCAGGGCTTATGTTTATTTTGGGTCGGCAACCGGTTTATCTGCAACTCCCAACAGCACACCAGATGATGCTGACAAAGCAAGCAATTGGTTTGCAACTAGTGTAGCATCCGCAGGAGATATAAATGGAGATGGATACAGTGATGTGATTATTGGAGCGCAAGGAGATAATGATTGTACTAGCATAGGCGAAGGCTGGGCTTTTATTTATCACGGCAGCCCTGATGGATTATCCGTTTCATCCACCTGGACAGCTGAAAGTAACCTGGCCTATTCTTTTTATGGGGTAAGTGTAAGTAGTGCCGGGGATGTAAATGGGGATGGGTATAGCGATGTAATTATTGGGGCACACCAATTCAGCAATGGAGAAGCAGCAGAGGGAAAGGCTTATGTATATCATGGTTCGGCAACAGGGCTTTCTTTAACGCCAAACTGGACTGCTGAAAGCAACCAGGCATTCGCCTATTTCGGAGTTACTGTGAGTTGTGCCGGTGATGTAAATGGTGATGGATATAGTGATATAATAGTAGCCGCTACCGCCTTTGACAATGGGGAAACTAATGAGGGCAGGGTTTTTGTTTATCACGGCTCTCCAACCGGCCTTTCTGCTTCAGCCAATTGGACAGCTGAAAGCAACCAGGCATCAGCTGGTCTTGGTGTCGGCGTAAGAGGGGCCGGGGATGTGAATGGCGATGGATATGCTGATGTTATCGTTGGCGCCCCATGGTATGATAACGGCAATAACGACGAAGGAAGGGCCTTTGTTTATCATGGTTCTGCAACAGGGCTTTCTCTTACTGCAAACTGGACCGCTGAAAGCAACCAGGATTATGCCAATATGGGTTTTACTGTTGGCAGTGCCGGTGATGTGAATGGTGACGGATACAGCGATGTAATTACCGGAGCTCCCTGGTATGATAATGGCGAAACCGATGAGGGCAGGACTTATCTATATTACGGTTCTGCAACCGGGCTTTCATTAACTCCAAACTGGACTGCAGAAAGTAATCAGGCCAACGCCAATTTTGGGATTAATATTTCTTCAGCAGGTGACGTGAATGGAGATGGATTTAGTGATATAATTATTGGAGCTCATTCTTACAGTAATGGAGAAAGTAGTGAAGGCCGTGCTTTTGTTTATCATGGTTCTGTTTCCGGACTCTCGGCAACAGCAAATTGGACTGCTGAAAGTAATCAGGCTAATGCGAATTATGCTTATGGGGTAAGCAGCGCCGGTGATGTAAACGGAGATGGGTATAGTGATGTAATTGTTGGGGCCTATAATTATAGTAATGGGGAAAGTAATGAAGGCAGGGCTTATTTATATCATGGTTCTACAACCGGGCTTTCTGTTTCTTCTAACTGGACAGCTGAAAGTAACCAGGCTGGCGCACAGCTTGGCACACACAATGGCGTTGCCTGTGCTGGCGATGTAAATGGGGATGGATATAGCGATGTAATTGTAAGCGCATGGTCATTTAATAATGGTGAAGAGGATGAAGGAAAAGTTTTTCTCTATTATGGAAATGCAAATGGAGGGCTAAAAAATAATCTCCGCTTATATAATACCGATCTAATTACACCAATCGGTTATTATAATGTTACTGAACCCAATTTATTTGGTGCCGGCTTATTTTCAAAATCACCTTTAGGCAGGGTAAAAGGTAAATTAGTTTGGGAAGTAAAAAAACAAGGCGGTGCATTTAGTGGTGTGCCCATTACCAACAGCACTGCCTACCTGGGTAAACAACCCTCATTTACTGATCTTGGCATTGCAGGAACAGAATTAAAATATAATGTGCAGAAAGTAGGAAGTAAGAATAATAAGATACGAACAAGGGTTGAGTATGATAAAGTGACTGCCATCACTGGTCAGGTGTACGGGCCATGGCGTTACCCGCCGGGATATACACAGGGTGCACATGGAATGAACTCCATTCCATTGCCCGTAAAATTAAATGCATTCACCGGAGCATTGATTTCTGAAAAAGTAAATCTCCAATGGTCATCATCAGATGATGAATACGTGTCAGCTTATCAAATAGAACGTAGCAGCAATAACAGCAACTTTACAGCAATTGGTATTTCAAATTCAGTTCATCAAAATAACAAGACTTATCATTTTACAGATAATCATCCGCTGAAAGGCTCTTCCTGGTACCGCCTTAAAATTACAGATGAATACAACCGTATTAATTATTCCAGGGTCATTGTCATTAAAAACAATAGTGACGCAGTATCGGTTTATCCAACGATCATTAGCAACGGTGAAACCATAAACCTTCAGTTTAAAAACAGTTTTACCGGCTCCGTGGAAATTCAATTGATAAACAGTTCAGGCGCTTCTGTATTTAAAAAGATCATTACTGTAAATGGGTCTTTACTGCCTGTACAGTTACCGTCACTGCCACCGGGTGTTTATATTTTATCTGTCTGGCAGAATGCTGAAAGGACCGTTACGAAAAAGATCATCCTGCGGTAACAGGCCTGTTACGTGCCATATCATCTAAATAACTGTACTTTAAAAAAGTATACCATGCCGTTGTTTTTGCAATGATATATCCTTCCTTGCCGTCTAAAAATCCCAGCCGGAAAATATAGTGCTGCAAAAAAGCAAATACAGGAGATAGATATTGCTTCAGGAAATTAGGTTTCTTCCCCGATTCAAAATATTTTTTTGCATTCATCATAGCATAGTTGTTCATCTTGTCAGCATATTCCTTCCGGTTGCGTACGGTATAGTGCAATACATTCCCTTTCAACGTGGTTATCTCCGCCCCGTGCGGAAGCAGGAGACTTTCATGAACGGCTGCTTCATCCCATTTTACCTGCCTGCGGTTAAAGAGGCGGATATGTTTATCAAATCCCCATTCGCCAAACCGTATCCATTTATTACAAAAGAAATTCTTAAAGCGGATGTTGAATACCTCTTTTTCATCAGGCAGGGGAAGCTGCTGTAATGAATGTTTCAGTTCTTCATCAATAGCTTCATCAGCATCCAGGCTAAGTATCCAGTCGTTCTTTGCTGCGGCAATGCCTTTATTTTTGTTTATTCCGTAACCGGCCCAATCCGTTTCAATAACAACAGCGTTAAACTGCTTACAGATCTTTATGGTCTCATCGGTACTGCCGCTGTCAACAATTACAATATCGCTGATAACCGGTTGCAAACTTTTCAGTGTGTTGGCAATGATATGAGCTTCATTCTTTGTAATAATGACAACCGAGATATCCATCCTGCAAAGAAACAATAAAACAGCATTGAAAAAGGGGAGAGAATTGGCAAACTTTGCCAAAGTTTAAAACTTTGGCAAAGTTCTACACTTAATTAATTTGGTATTTGAAATTAGAAAATTGAAATTTGTTCCATGTGGCAGCAACAATTGGATGAGATAAAACAGGGTAATAGCAAAACGCTTGCCCGCTGTATTTCTTATATTGAAAATGAAGTAGCCGGATATGAAGAACTTTTACAGCAACTGCCTGCTTCTCATACGCCCATTATTGGTATTACCGGCCCTCCCGGCGCTGGAAAAAGTACATTGGTTGATGCACTGATAGGGTTGTTGGTGAAAGAAGAAAAATCTGTTGCCGTTTTATGTGTTGACCCTTCTTCTCCTTTTAATTTAGGTGCCCTGCTTGGCGACCGCATAAGAATGAGTGAGTGGTATAATAACCCAAAAGTTTTTATCCGCTCCCTGGCAACCAGGGGCTCACTTGGGGGTTTGCACCCGAAAATTATTGAAATAAGCGACCTCGTAAAAACAGCGCCCTTTGATTATATTATTATAGAAACGGTAGGCGTAGGTCAAAGTGAAATTGAAATAGCAGGGCTTGCTGATACTACAGTTGTGGTTGTTGTACCTGAGGCGGGCGATGAAGTGCAGACCATGAAAGCCGGGTTAATGGAAATTGCTGATGTGTTTGTTGTTAATAAGGCCGACCGGCCCGACGCTGATGCATTTGTAAAAAATTTACGCCTGATGCTTGCGCCCGCTTTCCATAATCATGCCATGCCTGTACCGGTGGTAAAAACAATTGCATTGCAAAAAAAGGGCATTGATGAATTATTAAAAACAATAAACGAAATTATCGGCCATAAGAAAGATAATGAAAAACGATATTGGTTACTGGCAGAAAAAGCATACTATCTTATCCAGCAGAAAAGAATGAAGGACATTAATAAAGAAGAAGTAAGGACGGGGATCAGGAACGCCGGTGATGATTTTAACCTGTATCGGTTCATAGATCAGTATACATAAAAATGAAATATCTCTCCGCCTTGATCTTTAAAAAAAAATTTCATAAACGAATTATACCAATCTTACTCAACCTAATTATAATGCATGAAGCCAGATAACTTTACAAATATCCCGCAAACCTGGGATAATATAAGTGTGTATGTTATACGTACCTGCATCTGGAAAGCTGTGCAGGTATGTGCGCCAAAGTTTAACGGGCACTTGTTGGATGTTGGTTGCGGCCGTAAACCTTATCGCCAGTTTTTATTAGATAATAAATACATTACTGAATATACCGGGCTTGATATTGAATCAGCTATTGTTTACGAAGATGGAATTAAACCCGATTTTACCTGGGATGGCAATGTGATGCCCTTTAAAGATAACAGTTTTGATACCCTGATGGCAACCGAAGTATTGGAGCATTGCCCTGATCCTTACCTGATAATTAAGGAGATGAAAAGGGTTATTAAACCCGGAGGGCTTATTTTTTTTACTATCCCCTTTCTCTGGAATCTTCATGAAGTACCGCATGATGAATACCGTTTTACACCATTTGCCTTACAACGCATTTTTAAAGAATGTGGCATGGAAGAAATTGAATTGTTTGCACATGGGGGCTGGGATATGTCAATGGCCCAGATGATTGGTATGTGGGTTGTAGCCACCAAACGTGGAGCCAGAAGAAAAAGATGGGCATGGGTGTTGAACCCGTTCATCAAACGACTGATGAGAAAAGATGCAAAACAACAGCCCATAAGTTTTACTGACGGAATGATGCTGAATGGAATTTATGGTATGGCAAGAAAAAGTATGCATTAATTTTTAACTCCCCCGGCTTAAAGCGTCTGCCGGTAACTATTCAAAAAACTTGTCAGGCAGGTATGTAATATTTATTGAGCAGGTCTCTTAAATATTCAGGGCCAAACCATATCCCCGTTTTTTGAATGACAGGTTGAATGGGAGAGGTGTCAATATCAAAGCAGGCTCCCCTGTCTATTTCAATGTAATTTGAACTGATATTTAAAAAACCTTCGATGGCTGCGATGATCTTTTTTACCTGGTGGTTTACAGGGTTGGCAATATTAATAACCTGGTTTGGGAAAAGATTGTTTTTCAGTATATGGTCAATGATCAGGTAAGCATGGTCAACATCAATAATATTTCTGCAGGCATTGGTCCATAAGTCAAAATTTACTCCGTTTTTTACATGGTTAAAAAAGAAATTAAGCACTGTATTTGGGTTGGAGGATATTCCGGCCAGGTTAGAAATCCGGAATATATAATATTGTTTTGCACTGGTTTGAATAAAATCTTCAATATGCAGCTTATGTTGAACGTAAGCAGATTTTTCTTCCTGGGGATCATAAATGCTGCAGGAACTGAAATAGACCAAAGATTTTGTATTATGTTTCTGAATACAGTCTTTGAGTAATTCCATTTCCCGGTTATAAGCCTGGGGGTTTTGGGTCTTCGAATTTGAAACACCAGAAGCAAATACCAGAAAATTATCATCCTGGTTGTACAATTCAAACCGCCGTGCAACTAACCCATTACCAATAACCATACATCAATTTCTTTTAAAAAAGAATTCAAAATAAAATCATTTCTATCCTAAAACAAAAAACCCTGCCCGGAGAGATCAGGAAAATATTTTTTTCCACCAAGGTTTCTTTTTACTGGCCTGTTCATAGTAAAAAGGGTAAGGAATGGATTTATATTTTTCATACCCAGCCTCAATAAGGCCTTCCCGGTATTTTTGGTAAATGGCCTTTAATACTGGAAAATGCTTAAACGTTAAATAAGGTTCTGTATAGTTAACCAGCTTATCCGGTTCTGCTATATTATATTTTGAAAAATGAAACAGTACCAGAGGTTGATTATTTACATAGTAAGTTCCATTCCTTTCTTCTACCTGTCTTTCAATCAGGTTCCAGATGGCTACATTATAGCCGGGATTTTTATTGATATAAACATCATCAAAAAAAGAATGAACTAAGTTCAACCAAAGCTGATCGCCAAAAAGGTGCTCATCGGGTTTTTCATAACCCGTGTGCTCCAGTAGTTCTTTCCACCAGTCTAAGAAAGCAAATGCCTCCGCTTTCCGTTGTAATTCAAAATAACCTGCATTGTACACCCCATAGCGGTTCAATGAAATGATACTGTAATTCTTGGGCTCCGGGAGGTAAGCCGTATTTTTTGTGCGGTGCGGACTAAGGGTAATTGCAGCTTCAGTTATTGATGCAAAAGTGCCGAATACATACATATCGCTATCCAGGTAGATTAGCCGTTGTACATCGTTGTGATGCTCCAGGATATGAGCTGCAAAAAATGGCTTCAGGGCACAGTTCATTTCAAAAGGTGCATATTGCCGGATCATTCCTTCGATACGGCTATCGTTAATTGAGTTGACAAAATAACAGCCGTTAAAATTCATGTCCGGGCAGTGGCTTTCATTACCCAATATGCCAATAAAGAACCCGAATTCAGGATTGTGCTGCAAAAAAGATTTTTTAAGTGAGAATGCATGGGCAAGGTAATTAGGGGTAACTACTGTAAATGCAGCAGTTTTTTTGGTGGATAAAATCTCAGCCATAATATGAATGTATGAATATGAAAGATAAAGCAATTTTATAAAAACATAAACAACTTGAATGGAATCAACCCAACAAGAACCTGACTAAAAAAGTGAAAGTGGTATGCCATACAAAAACATAACGGTTCAACCTGAAAGTGATCGGGTTTGATAAATGACAAATAGTTTGGTTTTGATGATGCAAACAAACCAAGTGACCACATTAAGTGATGGAAGCCATAAAGATCGGCAACTGGCAATGCACAGTATTCTTCAGATCAGGAAGAAGATTAAACCGGTTATTCTCAATTGCCTGTTACTTATTCCCCTTTACTTCCTGTTCTTCAAACTTCTTATTGTTTTTCCACCACCGGTATCCGATAACTCCAACTATAGCAAAAGGCATTGCCATTAAATATAGTATTGCCGTGTTTAATCCCTGTGCTGGTTTTTCACCTAACTGTAACGCTGTTTTAGAACAAACAGAACACTGTGCAAATACCGGCAATGTAAAAGCTGTTATTAAAAAAGTAATAAGTAATATGTTAAAAAAAAATCTCATTGTTATTGCAAAGTTAAGGCAGCATTAGTTACCTGACTGAAATGTTTAACACAAAATAAAGGGCTAAATTGCAGTAAAAAATAAAGATATTTTTAATTTGCATGAAATAAACCTGGCTATGTTGAAACAAATTTTACCTCTTCTTATTTTTTTATCAATTTTTTCTGAAGCAACTGCCCAAACCGGCAATAAAGCTGCTGCTTATTTCAAAGCCGGGCTTGATTTTAAAGAAAAAAATATGTTTGCAGATGCTGTATTGGCTTTCAGGAAAGCAATTGCCCTCAATAAATTGTACGATTCCGCCTATGTTGAGCTTGCATCAATTAACTTAAAAAGCAGTAGTCATGATAGTGCAATACTTAATCTTAATAAAGCGCTGTCCATTAGTCCGAATATGACTTCGGCACTGATTGCCCTGGGAAACGTTTACAGAGATTACAGGCCAAACTACGATTCGGCAATAATATGCTATAAATCGGCTACTAAAGTAGACAGCACTAATAAATTAGCCTATTATAGTTTAGCCTGGTGCTACAATGCCAAGCAGGAATTTGAAAACGCAATCCCTTTTGCCATAAAGGCACTGGAAATAGATAATAACTACAGGCCTGCATATGGCGAACTGGGACATGCTTACCGCCGGTCCAAAAAATTTGCAGAGGCCATAGAGCAATTCAGGAAAAACCGTGCTGTTTCAGCAATCGATCTGCCTATATTTTATTCAGGCATGTGTTATACCCAGTTAAATGATAAGGAAGGGGCGCTGAAGGATTATGAAGAATTAAAAAAAGTAAACGAAAAGATGGCGGCAGCGCTTAAGAAAGAAATTGACAAAATGAAATAATGGGTTTCCGTATATAAAATCCTGAAAAATACCCATTGGCAGGTATTGCATAACAGGCTTACGATTGCTACTTTGTGTAAAACTTAAAGCTATGTTCAGGCATTTATCAATTTTACCTCTCTGTTTGCTCATTACAATCTCCATCACAGCACAAACTGCTGTTCAGCATTATAATGAAGGCATTAAACTGGAAGATCAGAAAAAATATGCTGAGGCCTTAGTGTCTTTTAAAAAAGCCATTGCCATAAATGCAAACTACAAAGAGGCGTTATACAGTGCCGGGTGGTGCAGTATTGAATTAAAAAAATACACAGAGGCGCTTACCTATCTCCAAAAAGCCAAAACACTCTGGCCCAATGAGCCGAAAGTTTATCTTGAAATAGGCTATGCCAATGAGAACCTGGATAAAAAAGAAGAAGCAAAGGTTAATTACAATAAATGTTTAGCACTTAAGCGTGATTATGCCCTTGCTTATAAATACCTTGCTTATGTATACTATGACGAAGAAGATTATAAAAAGGCCCTGGAAAATTTTGAATCATACATTAATTATGAAACAGACATCACCAGTGACGAGATTTATTACAGGAAGGGCTTTTGCGAAAATGAGCTGGGTAAATACAATGAGGCCGTTGTATCGCTTAATAAAGCAAATGAATTGTATGCTGATGACGTAAGCACTTATAATGAACTGGGCTATGCGTATACCAAACTTGAAAATAAAGAAGATGCTATTAAAAGCTATAACAAGGCGTTAAAAATTAATCCTAAATCCATTACGGCAAATAATGGAATTGCTGATGTGTACAGAAGTTTGGAAAAAAAACCTGCAGATGCCCTGAAATACTATTTAAAGACCATAGAGATTGAACCTAATAATAAAAAAGCGAATTACTGGGTTGGCTGGTGCTATAACGACATGGAGAAGTATAACAGTGCGGTACCTTACCTGAGTAAGGCCATTGAAATTGATGGAAAATATGTGAGTGCCATAACTGAATTGGGGTATAGTGATTATGCTTTACAGAACTACGATGATGCTTTGGTTCAATTTAAGAAAGCGCTTACCATTGATAAAACAATCCTCTCTCTTTATTATGCCGGCTTATGTTATGTTGGTAAAAAACAGAAAAGCGAAGCATTAAAAATGTATACTGAACTGAAGCCAATGAGTGTTGATTACGCTGATAAACTAAAGAAAAAGATCGATGCGCTGTGATCAATTGTGCTGAATCCTTACTTCAGATGTACTGGCTGAATTGTGAAAAATTTCCTGGTCAAAGAATTTAGGAACAGTAACAAAAGCATTAAGATCACCCTTCATAATTGTTGTACTTAACAGATCGTCAGCCCTGTAAATTACCGGTGTTTGTGCATCCAATAGTTTTTTAGCCGCTTCTACTGTGATAGCATATGCATGTGTACAATCATGAAACCCTGCTTTTTTTAAATGGCTGCTGTAAGGTTTTGGCAAAAGGTTGTTGACCATTTTATAACTCCATTTCATTAAGCCTGCAGCACTGAGTATTTTATAAAAAAATTGCTTTACCTGTAAGCCTGTAGTTATTGTTTCATGTTTTAAATACCCGAGATAAACCAATTCCCATCCATTGGGTAATTCTTTTAAGGCATCGGCTAATACATCCATATTTTCAATCAATGGCAATACATCATCTTCCAATATCAAAATTTTATTCCAGCCATGTTTTACCATTTCTTCATAAACCATCCTGTGCGAAAGTGAACAGGCTATTTCTCCCAAATTAAGCTCCTTTCCCTGCCGTTGTAATTTTTTAGCTTTTACTTCATCGTAAGTTCCATCCTTTTTCACTTTTTCTAAATTCAGTTGTAATTTATCAGCACCCTGGAAAAAATCGAAAGACAGGCCCTGAAGGCTTTCTGCAACTTTGTTATGCCTGTCGGTAAACCGGGGAACAGTTACTACAAATATTTTATCAAAATTATTTTGCAGCGATTGTATGGCAGCAGCAGGTATAGGCAATTATAGAAGTTTATTTGTTTAGAATTTTTTCGGCAATAGCATTAAAAGTCTTTCCCCAGTTATCCCAATTCAATTTCTCTTCATATTTTTTTCTGCTGCTGATAGAAAGTTTCTGATAAGCTTCTTCATTAGTATACAATTCCTGAATTTTACCGGCGTACTCGTCTGCGCCGGCAGCTAAAGGCAAAGTAAACCCATTTACATCATCCTGCACATAAGTGCTTACGCCACCTGTATTGGTTGTAATAGAAGGCACGCCGAAAGCACTTGCTTCACAAAAAACCACTCCGGCACATTCCGCCCTTGTGGGTAGTAATAAAAAATCGCTGTTGCGGATAATGTTGCACAACTGTACCGCTTCCGTTTCACTATGTTTATCTATAAAAGGTATGACAGTAATATTTTTTTCATTGATTGATACAGGAGGTACACAACCTATAATGGTTAAGTGAACCGGAACGCCATACTCCTGAAGTTTGTAAAATGTATCCAGGGCAATTTGTCCGCCTTTTCTTTCCCATTCCACTCCCAGGAAAAGTAATTGGCAGACCTTATTTTTTTCTTTTTTCAATTCTTCTATACCAGGTATTGTGGCAAGATTTGCTCCAAGTGGCGCAACGGTAATTTTATTTACAGGTATTTTATAGTTAACAATAGCAGATTGTTTTGCCCATTCAGAGGCTGCCATGCAATGTGCTGCTTTTTCAAACACCAGTTTATCCATTGCTAAGCCCTGGTTAATATTATATTGGGCAATGTCTTTAAAAAAAGGATAATAGCCCTGCAACTGAAAAAAAGTAGCATCTGTCATATAAATGATGGGAATATCCGTTTTACAATAAGCAATTAACTGTGGCGCCGACGGAACAAACAAGACATCAACTTTTCTTTTCAGCAATTCTTTTTCCAATTGTTTGCTAAAGTGTTTTGCATATCCTTTTAAAAATTCTACTGCTGCTTTTTTATGAATAAGTTTTTGAAATTGCTTGTGCAGGATCAATCTTTCCCTCACATGCCAGGGCCATTTATAATAAAAAGTCTCTACCGGGTAATATTTTTTTATGGCATTATAAGAATGAAGGTATGTGCCCGACCAGGCCGTCTTATCCAAAGGATCCCATCTTCCGGCAAAACCAACTTTCATTTTTACTTTTTAAATTATACAAATTTTCTTGCAATATGATTATAGGTAGTATCTTTTTCAAAGATGCCTTTTACGGTTAAACGGCTCAAATATTTTTCCCATGAAAATGATTCCCACAAATGATGCAGGTATGCATCAGGAAAATCAGTCACTTTTTCAAACATAGATTCGAGGCCTGGCCTATTGTATAATGGATAATGAAAAGCATAAGGGCTTAACAATGTTATTTTATCAGGGTTTTCAGCTGCTAATTTTATAGGAACAAAAACCGAATGCTCATTCCAGTATTTATCTCTTCCTTTTGATCTGAAGGAAGAATAGGTATCAAGCCATAAATTTACAAACGGGCTTCCTTTTTCAGCAAGCAACGCTGCATTGCACAAGCCATTAATTTCATTTTCCTTTTTATGCTGGAACTGTTTTATGATGGCGTATTTTATTTTCTGGCGCCAGTTTTTTGGAATGTATTCAGGTTTCAACTCCTGCCCTATAATAAATGAATTATTGTATAAAGAATGGAGTGGCCTTACACAGATCGTATCCAGGTCAAGATAAATGCCACCATATTCTTTTAATGCCTGCAGCCTTACCACATCGGCTTTGTGAGCCACATGATAAAGAGGATTGCCCATAAAACTGTCAGGAGCTTTTATTTTATTAAGTGTGAGCAGGGGTTTTGCTTTATCCCACCATTCGCCGGTTGGCTCAAATTCATAGTGAAAAAAAATAGTTTCCGGTTTGTTTACATCAGCAGCAGATTTTATAGCCAGGTAATGCGATAACGAAAAAGGCCTGCCTCCGAAGTCGGCAGCCATTCCAAACACAAAATGAAAAATATTGGGGATCATCTTTTAAGTTAAAGCAAAGATATTAAAGTGAACCGGCAGCTAACACTTATTTATTTTAATAAAATAAAAACCCGGAAGAAAAACTTCCGGGTTTACAAAGATCAGTTTAATATTTTAAACAGGTTCTGACTTCATTTGTTTTGAAACCTTATTGCGTTCATTCTCATCCAATATCACCTTACGCATACGAATGCTTTTTGGAGTAACTTCAATACACTCATCCTGTTGAATATATTCCATACACTCTTCTAAGGTCATCAGAATTTTAGGTGCGGCACGGCTTGCGTCATCGCTGCCGCTGGCACGGTGGTTGGTTAGTTTTTTTGGCTCAGTTGCATTCACGTTCAAATCACCCGGCTTAATGTGCTCGGCAATGATCTGGCCTGCATATACTTCTTCTCCCGGGTCAACGAAAAATCTTCCCCTGTCCTGTAATTTATCAATAGAGTAGCCTGTTGTTTTTTCCATATTCTTCGATAGCAAAACACCATTACTTCTTCCAGGAATATTTCCTTTCCATGGGCGGTAATCTGTAAAGCGGTGAGCCATTACTGCTTCTCCAGCAGTACCTGTCAGCATAGTGCTTCTCAGCCCGATCAAACCTCTTGAAGGGATGTCAAATTCCAGGTGTTGCATTTCACCTTTACTTTCCATAATGAGCATTTCGCCTTTACGCTGCGTTACCAGGTCAATTACTTTACCGCTGTATTCTGCCGGAACATCTACAACCAGGTTTTCATAAGGTTCGCATTTCTTTCCATCAATTTCTTTAACCAATACCTGCGGATTGCCTACAGTCAATTCAAATCCTTCCCTCCTCATGGTTTCAATTAATATGCCCAGGTGCAAAATACCCCTGCCATAAACAAGGAAACTATCTGCACTGTCTGAATCTTCTACCCTCAATGCCAGGTTTTTTTCTGTTTCCTTCATCAACCTGTCTCTTAAATGGCGTGAGGTTACAAATTTTCCTTCCCGGCCAAAAAACGGTGAGTTATTAATACTGAACATCATGCTCATCGTAGGTTCATCCACACTAATTACCGGCAATGCTTCCGGAAAATCTACATCGCAGATCGTATCACCAATATTAAATTCATCCAATCCTACTATGGCACAAATATCTCCTGCACTAACTTCTGTTGCCTTCTTTTTACCAAGGGCTTCAAAAGTGTACAGTTCTTTTACTTTCAATTTTTTTATTCCTCCATCAGCCTGTACTAATGCAATTTGCTGTCCTTCTTTTACGCTACCCCGTGCAACTTTACCTACTGCAATCCTTCCTAAAAAAGAAGAATAATCAAGTGAAGTGATCTGCATTTGCGTTGTTCCTTCGTTTACCTTAGGTTCCGGCACAAATTCTAAGATCGCATCCAGTAATGGAAAGATATTATCTGTTTCGGTTAATGAAGTATTCATCCAGCCCTGTTTACTGCTACCATAAATGGTTGGAAAATCCAATTGCTCTTCTGTAGCATCAAGATTAAAGAATAATTCAAAAACTGCATCATGCACTTCATCGGGCCTGCAGTTAGGCTTATCAACCTTATTAATAACCACGATTGGATGTAAGCCCAGTTTCAAAGCTTTTTGCAACACAAAACGGGTTTGTGGCATCGGCCCTTCAAAAGCATCAACCAATAGTAAAACACCATCAGCCATTTTTAAAACCCTTTCCACCTCACCACCAAAATCACTGTGACCGGGAGTGTCAATTACATTTATTTTAATGTCTTTATAGGTTACAGAAACGTTCTTACTGAATATAGTGATCCCTCTTTCTCTTTCCAGGTCGTTATTGTCCATTATCAATTCACCTGTTTCCTGGTTATCACGGAAGATATTGGTACTGTGCAGAATTTTATCTACCAGTGTTGTTTTACCATGATCAACGTGAGCGATAATGGCGATGTTTCTTATATTCATTATAAAAGTATTGAGCTTTACATATCAAGCTGCAGGCTGTTATAACGTCCTTTCCCTGCAGCTTATTACTTGTAGCTGTTTTTGAGGGCGCAAAGGTACGCTAAATCAGCCGGATGGCAAGGTTAATTGTAAATTAATATAGCACAGGATTACTTTTTAACGGATATTGTATAAACAGTAAATACTATAGCAATGAACAACATAAGAAAGATTGGAAACCGGAAGCGTATTGCATTAGTTGCACACGATAATAAAAAGGCTGAACTTATTGAATGGGCTGTATATAATAAGGCCGCGTTGGCAAGGCACGAACTGATTGCCACAGGCACAACAGGCAAGTTGCTCGAAGAGCAATTAGACCGCCCGATAAAAAAGATGTTGAGTGGACCTTTAGGTGGTGACCAGCAGATTGGTGCTATGATAGCTGAGGGCAAAATTGATATCCTTATCTTTTTCTGGGACCCGATGGAAGCACAACCACATGACAGCGATGTAAAAGCATTACTCAGGTTAGGGGTTGCCTGGAATATATTACTGGCCTGTGACAGAGCTACGGCAGATTTTGTTTTAACCTCCCCGTTAATGCAGGACGAATACGATATTATAATTCCGGATTACAGCCAGTACATGAACCGTAAAGTGATAAAATAATTTTTCATCCGGGAGCATATACATGCTGTATAAAAAAATTCCCGGTAAATTTACAGTCCGAATAATCTTTCAATTAAGTGTCTTTCCAGCTTCATTCACCATATTCACCTGCCGGCGACCAGCCGGATGCCATCCGTCAAATAACGGAAGGAATTTTGAATGGGGAAAAATATCAGACCCTGTTGGGTGTTACAGGCAGTGGTAAAACTTTCACCATGGCCAATGTTATACAAAATGTGCAACAGCCCACATTGGTTATTACACATAACAAAACATTGGTTGCACAATTATATGGCGAGTTCAAACAATTCTTTCCAGACAATGCAGTAGGATATTTTGTTTCGTATTACGATTACTATCAACCTGAGGCTTATATGCCCGTCAGTAATACTTACATAGAAAAAGATCTTAGCATTAATGAAGAGCTGGATAAACTCCGCCTGCAGGCAACGGCACAATTATTAAGTGGCCGCAGAGACATTATTATTGTTGCCAGTGTAAGTTGCATTTACGGTATGGGTAATCCTACCGATTATGAAAATGGTATTATCCGTATTCAGCAGGGGCAGGTCATTTCACGCCAGGGATTTTTACATGCCCTGGTAAATTCTTTATATAACCGGAGCGAAGGAGATTTTACAAGAGGGACATTCAGAGTGAAAGGAGATACCATTGATATCAATTTACCCTATGTTGATTTTGGATACCGCATTGCTTTTTTCGGAGATGAAATTGAAACCATCGAAACACTGGAACTCAGCAGTGGAAAGCGTATCAGCAGGGTTGAACATGCAGCTATCTTTCCTGCTAATTTATATGTGGCACCTAAGGATGTGCTGCAACAGGTGGTACATGAGATACAGGATGAAGTGGTGGCACAGGAATTATATTATAAGAACAGTGGAAAATATATTGAAGCACAGCGGGTAAGTGAACGGGTTAATTACGACCTGGAAATGATTCGGGAATTGGGATATTGCAATGGTATTGAAAATTACTCCCGTTTTTTTGACAGGCGTAAACCCGGTACAAGGCCCTTCTGTTTACTGGATTATTTTCCAAAAGATTTTTTATGCATTATTGATGAGAGCCATCAAACCATCCCCCAGGTGAGTGGTATGTATGGCGGCGACAGAAGCAGGAAGTTAGTTCTGGTTGATTATGGTTTTCGTTTGCCATCTGCATTGGATAACCGGCCATTGAATTTTAATGAGTTTGAATCTTTATTGAACCAAACTGTTTTTGTTTCGGCAACACCTGGCAATTATGAACTGGAAAAATGTGGTGGCGTGGTTGTTGAACAGGTGGTAAGGCCAACGGGTTTATTAGATCCCCCTATTGAAGTACGTCCATCTATTAACCAGATTGATGACCTGCTGGATGAAATAGACAAACGAATAAAAAAAGGTGACCGGGTGTTGGTTACTACGCTTACAAAACGCATGGCCGAAGAAATGGACAAATACCTTCACCGGATTGATATAAAAAGTAAATACATCCATAGTGAAGTAGATACATTGGAAAGGATTGAGATACTCCGTGAACTTCGCCTTGGAGTTATTGATGTGTTGGTAGGCGTTAATTTATTAAGAGAAGGATTGGATCTTCCGGAAGTTTCCCTGGTAGCTATTTTAGATGCCGACAAAGAAGGGTTTCTGCGTAATGAAAAAAGCCTTACCCAAACAGCCGGCCGGGCAGCCCGTAACGTGGATGGCCTGGTCATATTTTATGCAGATAAAATGACGGATAGCATGCAGAAAACTATTGATGAAACCATCCGCCGGAGGGAAAAACAGGTGGCTTTTAATATTGAACATAATATCACCCCCACAACCATTATAAAAAGTACACAGCAAATCATTGCACAAGGTTCAGTGCTGGATGTAAAAGGTTATGACCCGGCCAATCCTTATTCGATAGCGCCCGATGAAGAACTGGTAACCGTTGCTGCAGAAGACCAGGCCGTTTATTCTACCATCCCCCAATTAGAAAAAGCCATAGTTAAAATTAAAAAAGAGATGACCAAAGCTGCTAAAGACCTGGATTTTATGCAGGCTGCCAGGCTACGTGACGAGATGTTCAGGCTACAGAAAGAGTTGGAGGAAATGAAAAAATAATTTACTATCTTAACCCTCCCTTAGTAATAAAAATCAAGATAATATGACAACGATAGCACTCTACAACCTTAAAGGCGGCGTGGGTAAAACGGCCAGTTGCGTAAACTTTGCCTACCTGGCTGCTGCAGATGGTTATAAAACTTTGTTATGGGATATCGACCCCCAGGGCTCGTCCTCTTTTTATTATAAAGTAAAGCCCAAGGTACACCCCGGCATAAAAAAACTGGTAACCAAAGATGCTCACCTTGGAAACGCCATCATGAGTACCGATTTTGAATTACTGGACCTGATCCCGGCTGATAATTCAACTAAAAGTTTTGATATCATGTTGGAAGAAATGAAGGGTAATAAGAACCGGTTGAAGTCAGTATTAAAACAATTAGATGGCGAATATGACTTTGTCTTTATTGATTGCCATCCCGGATTTAGTGCTTTGAGTGAAAATATTTTTAATGCCGCTGATATTGTATTGATGCCGGTAATCCCTACCACTTTGTCAATACGTACTTATAATATGGTAAAGGATTATTTTAAAGAAAAGGACCTGGATATTAAAAAGATGATGTGCTTTTTCACCATGACCGACCTGCGGAAGAATATGCACAACGAGATCATGGAAGAATTGTATAAAGACAAGCGCTTCTTCCAGAATTATATCCCTTACTTAAGTGACGTAGAAAAAATGGGTATACACAAGGCGCCGATAATGGAATTTGCCAACAGTAGTTATGCATCCAACTGCTACCGGGAGTTGTGGACAGAGATCAAAGAAGGGGTATTGGAATAACCAATACCACAAAGATTCTCAAAGATTTCACAGAGATACACAAAGAAAACTTTAAATTAAAATTACCCTGATGATTGAAGATGAAATCTCCAATGTAATTATTGGCTGTGCAATTGATGTTCACAGAGCTTTTGGTCCGGGATTATTAGAATCTGCATACAGAGAATGTTTGTATTATGATTTGACAGAGAAAGGAATGGTGGTTGTAAAAGAAAAGCCAATGCCGATCATTTATAAGGAAGTAAAGCTTGATCACGGATATAGAATGGATTTATTGGTAGAAAATAAAGTAGTGGTTGAATTAAAAAGAACTGAAGCAATAAATGATGTCCACATAGCCCAGCTTCTCACTTATTTAAAATTGGGTGACTACAGGCTTGGGCTTATAATTAACTTTCAGACTAAACTGCTTAAAGACGGTATTAAAAGAATAATCAACTAAAATTTATTTCCCCTTTGTGCATCTTTGTGAAAATAACTTTGTGCATCTTTGTGGAATAACAGAAAAATATGAAAAGAGAACTCTCCTCCTGGTTTAGCCCGGCCCTGCAAAAAGAAATGCCCATCGTTACTTATGGCGATTATGGCTTTGCACTTTTATTTGTTCCTACTGCAGCTGCAGATTACCTGGAGTATGAACGTTTTCAAATGATGGAAACACTTGCCCCCTATATCAATAGTGGTAAGGTAAAAGTATATTCTATCAACAGTATTAATAATGAAAGCTGGCTGAACAACGAAATAGCAGGAGAACACAAGGCCATCCGTCAAAACCAGTTTAACGAATATGTTTTTAACGAGGTAATTCCTTTTATAAGAAACAGTACCTCCGGTGAAACCCCGATTATAACCTGTGGCGCTTCTTTTGGCGCTTTACACAGCATGAACCTGTTTTTAAAGCGCCCCGATATTATAAACGGTGTAATTGCCATGAGTGGAGTATATAACCTTTCAGAATATACAAAAGGATATTTTGATGACCAGGTATATCTCAATTCGCCCATGCATTATATCCAAAACCTTACCGACCATTCCATATTAGAACAGATCCGAAGAAGCCCTAATGTTCATATACTAACAGGCAGTGGCGCCTATGAAGACCCCGATGCTTCAAAATCCTTTGCAGGATTGCTTTACAGCAAGGGCATAAATTATGAACTGGATGTTTGGGGCGAAGAATGGAAACATGACTGGCCAACCTGGAGAGCCATGTTACCGGTTTATTTGGAAACAAGGTTTTAATTCCCCGTTTTTTTACACAATAATAGAAGGGCTTTTTCAGTTATAGGAATAACCTATAAATCCTAACGTCAGTGAAAAGCCCATTACTTCTTTTTGCACTTAAGTGCTCAGTAATACTATATTTTGCCGCTTGTTCTGGTATCAGTGATTATTCAACTGGTGTATCGGCTACTCCTCTTGTAACCAAAGGGGCATGGAAAGTAAACCTGTTTATAGAGGCAGGTAAAGGTCAGGTCAATCAACTTGCCGGATACAGTTTAATTTTTGACCCTGCCGGCACGATCAAAGCCACAAAAGATGGCGTAGAAGTTAGCGGGAATTGGTCTGAAGATGATATTTTAAAAAGAATTACCATCAGCCTGGATACTAATGACCCCCGGCTGATCATGTTGAATAATTATTGGAATATTTCAGCCGTTACAAAAACAGGGGTAACCCTTCAAAATACAACAAACCCTTCCAATGGCCGGTTACAGTTAACCAGCTTATGATGAAAAGACAGTTGTTTTGTTTATTTGAGTTTACATGATCTTAAGAAGCTGTTCCACTAGTGGGGTGGCTTTTTAAGTTTAGGAGATTGATTGGCGGCCAATTTGTTTTACTTTTATGCCATGCCAAAGAAATTATTTTTGCTAGATGCATTTGCCCTTGTTTTTCGTGCCTATTATGCACTCATCCGTAATCCACGTATTACCAGCAAGGGACGTAATACCAATGCCCAGTTTGGTTTTACCAATACTATTCTTGAACTCATAAACAATCAAAAACCCACCCATATGGCCGTGTGTTTTGATACACATGCGCCTACTGAGCGTCATGCCGATTTTGCCGATTACAAAGCTAACCGCCAGGAAACCCCTGAGGATATTTTATCGGCAGTGCCCGATATCAAAAGAATTATTGAAGGATTGAACATTCCTGTTATTGCCATTGATGGCTACGAAGCCGATGATGTAATTGGCGCTCTTGCAAAAATGGCTGAGAAAGAGGGTTACGAAGTTTATATGGTAACGCCTGACAAAGATTATGGACAACTCGTTTCTGAAAATATTAAAATTTACAAACCTCCTTATCAAGGTGGAAAGTTTGAGATACTTGGGCCAAAAGAAGTTTGTGAAAAATGGGATATCGAAAAAGTAGAGCAGGTTATTGATATTTTGGGTATGATGGGAGATGCGGTAGATAATATTCCGGGCATTAAAGGAGTGGGTGAAAAGACTGCGGCAAAGTTGTTAAAAGAATATGGCACTTTGGAGAACGTTTTAAAAAATGCAGATAATATAAAGGGCGCCGTTGGAGAAAAAGTGAGGGCAGGAAAAGAGCTTGCTGTAATGAGTAAAAAACTGGCAACTATTATTACCAATGTGCCTGTTGAATTTCATGAAGAGAATTTCCTGATAAAGGAAATGAATAAGCCTGCGTTGAGGGAGATTTTTGCTGAGCTTGAATTTAAAACATTAGGTAAGAGGATACTTGGAGAAGAAAGCCTCCCCAACCCCTCCGAAGGAGGGGCTTCAGAAGAGCCTGCTGAATCCAAAAGTTCAAAACAGAATGTACAAATGGATTTATTCGGAAACATAATTACTCCTCCTATTCAAGAAGCAGGAACTATTGATTCAGCTGACTCCGAAGATCCCCCCTTGGGGGGTAGGGGGGCTGAGAAGAATATTCACAATACCCCACATGATTACACTTTAGTTCAAACAGATAAGGAAATAAAAGACCTTGTAAAGTATTTGTCAGGCAGTGCAGAGATATGTTTTGACACTGAAACCACGGGCATTGATGCCAATGATGCTGAACTTGTGGGGCTGAGCTTTTCTATAAAGCCTGGTGAAGGGTTCTATGTCTTCTGCCCTGCCGACCAAAAAGAAACCTTAAGACTACTTAAGTTTTTCGAATCCTTATTTAATGATAAGACAAAAGCATGGGTCGGCCATAATATCAAATACGACATGCTCATCCTGAAATGGTATGGTTTTGAACTGGCAGGAAATACTTTCGACAGCATGCTGGCCCATTTTGTTATTGAACCTGATGGCAAAAATGGTATGGATGCTTTAAGCGAAAGATATTTGGGTTATGAGCCTGTGCATATTGAAGAACTGATAGGCAAAAAAGGCAAAGGCCAGGGCAATATGAGAGATGTAGCGCCGGAAAAAATAACAGAATATGCCGCGGAAGATGCCGACATCACTTTGCAGTTGAAAAATGTTTTTCTTCCCAAGCTTAAAGAAAAAGCTGTGGAGAAAGTTTTTTATGAAGTAGATAATCCTTTGGTAAAAGTTTTAACCGCTATGGAATTTGAAGGAATAAGAATTGATGAAGGGTTTTTAAATGATTACAGTAAGGAACTGGAAAAAGAAGCAAAGGCTGCAGAAGAGAGTGTGTACAAACAGGCGGGTGTTCGTTTTAATTTAGCATCACCAAAACAACTGGGCGAAGTGTTGTTTGATAAAATGCAGATTGATCCCAAGGCTAAAAAAACAAAGACAGGGCAATATGCTACCGGTGAAGATGTGCTTCTGAAATTAGCAAGCAGGAATAAAATTGTCGATGATATTCTTGCTTTCAGGGAGTTTACGAAACTAAAATCAACTTATGTAGATGCGTTACCGTTGATGATCAACAAAAAAACCGGCCGGGTACATACATCCTATGCACAGGCGGTTGCTGTTACCGGAAGATTGAGCAGCAATAACCCAAATTTGCAGAATATTCCAATCCGTACAGAAAGGGGAAGAGAGATACGCAAGGCATTTATTCCAAGAGATAAAGACCATGTGTTGGTTTCTGCTGATTACTCACAGATAGAATTACGTATTGTTGCAGCGATAAGCGGAGATAAAAATATGTGTGATGCATTTCGTACAGGAAAAGATATTCACAATGCAACCGCTGCAAAAGTTTTTAATGTAAATGAAAAGGATGTTACCAAAGAAATGCGGTACAAGGCCAAGAGCGTGAACTTTGGTATCATCTATGGCCAGGGTGCATTTGGCCTTGCAGAAAATTTGGGAATATCAAGAACAGAAGCCAAAGAGATCATTGATAACTACAAAAAACAATTTCCGAATATTCAGAAATACATGGATGATACCATTCACTTTGCACAGGAAAATGGCTACGTGCAAACCCTGATGGGCCGCAAACGTTGGCTAAGGGATATCGGCAGTGCAAACTTTACGGTCCGTGCTTTTGCCGAACGCAATGCTATTAACTCTCCCATACAAGGTTCTGCTGCGGATATGATAAAACTGGCGATGATAAAAATTCATCATGAATTCATCAGGCATAATTTCAAATCGAAAATGTTATTACAGGTACATGATGAATTGGTATTTGATGCACATAAAAAAGAGATTGAAAAGATAAAACCCATCATTCTGGATTGTATGCAAACAGCTTTGGCATTACCCAACGGTGTGCCAACAAATGCTGAGATCGGTTCGGGGATTAACTGGTTAGAAGCTCATTAAGCGTTTCCCGGTGAGTCACCCCAAAAGGGTGACTCACCGGGAAACATAGAAATAACAATCTGTACTAAAATATAAATTCATGCCCACCCCTCCTGAATTTAAAGCCCCATTCATACCCGAATGCTTTTACCATATCGTTTGTAAAAGCATTGACGGCATACTTCTTTTTAAAGAAAATATTGACTACCCTGTTTTTCTTCAAAGATTCAGGCAGTTTACAGGTTTGGTATTAGATGTGTGGAGTTATAGTTTACTTACCAATCACACTCATCATATAGTTAAAATAAAAAACCTGTCGACGGTTTTAGAAAATATTGAGAAAGTACCTGACCAGACTATGGCGATGAAATCTCTTTTAGCAGATCAAAATAATGAAGCTCATTTTGATGCGTTGATTGAAAGGCAAATGAACAGTTTTTTAGTCTCCTTCGCCAACTACAACAATAATAAGTACAACCGCAAAGGCGGACTTTTTCAAAAACCATTCAGAAGAATTTATGTGGCTGATGATATACACTTACAACAGGCCATCATTTATGTTCATGCAAATGCACAAAAGCATAATATAGTTACCGATTTTAAGGATCACCATTATAATTCTTACTCAGCAATATTAAATAACGATACCTCTTTTACAGATGCAAAAAATGTGATCAGTTTTTTTGGAGGAACAGAAAATTTTGAAAGTATACATAAAAGCCAGGTGGCTCATTTTTACAGCAGTAACTGGCCTTCTTCTAAGCTGGAATAAATATTTTCCCTGGTGAGTCACCCCTTATGGGTGGCTCACCGCAATAAAGTGCTGCCTAAAAAAATAATAAATAAACCGGGTGAGCCACCCTTTATGTGGTGACTCACCCTATCTCTGCAGTCAATATTATTTTACTTCTTTAATGCTTTGAATACCTCTTGTGTTAAGTTATTTATTTTAACATTGTCATTTAAAACCCTTCCGTCTTTTCCCAATAACACATACCTGGGTATTGACTTTATCTTAAAGTACTTTACCACTAAATTCTCCCATGCTTCAGTTGCATAAATATTCACAAAAATTGTTTGGTGTTTTTTCATTCCCTCTATCCATTTTTCAAAATTATCGTCTAATGAAACACTTATTATTTCAAATTGATTAGTATCAAAATTTTTCTTTGCGTCTTCCAGCTTTGGAAAATTGCCGATACACGGTACGCACCACGATGCCCAAAAATCAATCAACACAATTTTTCCTGTATGTGCATTGTACCTGAAAGTGTCCGCATTGGGTAATAAGAAAATAAAATCTTTAAACCCCGAAACATTCTTTATTTTAACAGGCAATTCAAATTTATTATACTCAATTTTTTTAACAAGCTCGTTGTTTTTGAGATATGCTGGTAAATTTTTAATATAGCTCCGCACATATTCATCAGAAAATTCCTTGTAATAACTAGAAAGCGCACTTAACGATGAATAATATCTTGGATATGTTTTTATCAACCTGATGTATAGCCTATTTAAACTATCCCCCCAATATATATTTTGCCTAACATAAAACCTCTTTTTCAAGGTATCGCCGATTTCAACATTGGAGGCACTATCCATATAGCTATTTAGTTTTGAAATTAATGGCTTCCCCTCATTAATAAGTTTATAATATATTTTTTTTTCATCGGATTTTATAACAGTCACATTATTTGTGTTGTCTTTTGGGTAATTCGTTTCCCAATTTAATAATACTCTATCTCCGGGTTTACCTAAAAATGTTATAAAACTATAACTACCCTTTATGAGGAGTGCATAATAGAATACTTCATTACTTGTAAAAGAAAACCTAAACTTGCCATTAATAACTTGTACACTGTCAATAATCTCAGCTGATTTAACGAAAGGGATCATTCCCTTGCTTAAAATGATATATGTACCATTTAGATTAGCTAAACCGTTCACTTCAACGTCAATCCATTTTTGGGCCTGCCCTGTTGCAATAAGTAAGAAACAACAATAAACAGTGTAGATAATTTTCATGGCCTATTTTTTTGCCCGGCGTGGGTGTTTATTTCCTCTCACTCAAATTTACTAAATCTTTAAATTCAGAACGCTCCATCTTGGCTAGCTAACAGTTTACTGAACAGTTACTGAACATACCGGGTGAGCCACCCTTGTGGGGTGACTCACCCTATCACTATCTTTGCTCAATGAATACCCCAACCCTCATTTACTGTTACGATGCTTACTGCGGCTGGTGCTATGGTTTTAGCCCTGTCATTAAAAAAATTGTAGCAGATTATAAAGACATTCTTGATATTGAAGTGTTGAGCGGCGGCATGATGACCGGTGAACAGGTAATGCCCATAGAAAAGATTGCCCATTTTATACAAACAGAATATAAAACAGTGGAAGATTATGCCGGCGTAAAATATGGCGAGGATTTTTTATGGCATATTAACAACCCCACTAAAAGCGACTGGGTGATGAACTCAGAAAAACCAGCCATCGCCCTATGTATATTTAAAGAATATTACCCCGAACGGCAATTGGAATTTGCCACCGACCTTCAATATGCATTGAATTATGAAGGAAGAGACCTGGATGATGATGAGGCCTATCAACACCTGCTTGAAAAATATTCTATTCACCCTGAAGCTTTTTATAACAAACTTAAAAGTGATGAATATAAAGAAGCTGCTTATTATGAATTTGCTTTAGTGAAACAATTACAGGTGAATGGTTATCCTACTGTTTTTATTCAGACCGGCGAAACAAAATTTGTAATGCTGGCAAGGGGTTATACTGCGTTTGAAGACCTGAGAGAACGGATTGAAAACGTGCTGAAAGAAGTTCATGAATAAATCCGTTATCATTTATTTGTATGTTGATTTTTGTTATTCAGGAATGGGAAGAAAGTCCCGTGGAGATGCTTTGTACCTCAGCAAAATAGAATGAGGTATTGCCACTCATCAATTTCTCTTGCTTAAATTAATGTCAAGTCGTATTTTGTAAAAAAACTAATTTATTATGAAACATTTTTCTTTAGCGATCTGCACTGCATCCCTGTTGCTTTTTTCCTGCAACGGTTCAGGTGATGCCGAAAAAGCCAAGGCTGATTCAGCAGCAACGGCAACTCAAACCGAAGTAAAACCGGAAACCCCACCGCCACCAATGGATACTGCTGCCATGAACAAGGCCTGGGCTGCATTTATGACCCCCGGCGCCATGCATAAATGGATGGAAAAGACAAATGGAACCTGGGAAGCCGATATGACACAATGGATGGACCCCAAAGCGCCACCCATGAAATCAAAGGCAACCATTGTACAAGGCTCAGTTCTTGGCGGAAGGTATGTGACCAGCAAATACACAGGCACTATGATGGGCGCCCCCTTTGAAGGAATGAGCACCATGGGTTACGATAACGCCAAGAAAATATTTGTAAGCACCTGGATCGATAATCTGGGTACCGGCATTGTGCATATGACCGGCACTTATAACGAGGCCACAAAAACATTAAGCCTTAAAGGATACCAGACCAATCCAATGAACGGAAAAGACGGCGGCATAAGGGAGGAAATGACCATGATTGACGACGACTCGTACAGCCTGGTAATGTATGGAGATGACTTTAGCGGGAAGGAAGCAAAGTTCATGGAAGCAACTGTTAAGAGAAAAAAATAAAACTTTGTTTTTAAAAATAAACCCCGGCGTGCCGGGGTTATTTTTTTGTTCCTGTTTTACTTGCAGAAAGATTTTTTTCATACACTTCAATCCACTTTTCTACAGTTACCTTACTGCATAATTCACCAATAAGTTTATATGGAATATTCTCCGGTTTCTTAAACCGCATACAACTTTTGCCCATATCCAGTTTTCCCAGGCCGGTTTTTGCATATTCATCGGTAAACCATTTAAGCAGTTTCGGGTCAGCATAAATACCCATATGATAAAAGTTAATGCTGTTTTTTTGCGAAGCCAGCCCTGCAAATGGCAAAGGATCTTTTGGGTTGCAGTGATAGCCTGCCGGATATATAGAATGCGGTACAAAATACCCCATATTGCCATAACCCATACCTTCCTTAAATCCTTTGGGTAAATTTTTTAAAATTACTTTACGCAGTTTGTTCATTGCTTCCTGCCTTTCGTATGGAACTTCTGATAAGTACTGGTCAACAGTTACTGCTTTCGATTGCATGACTATACGTTTTTACTGATGGATAAATATGCGCCGCAAATAAATATGAATATGAGTAAAGTGCAGATGATAGGGGGCGGGAATGTGAAGACCAGTGTGGCTGCAGCAAGGGCACCAAAAATGAACAATTGCACCTGCAGTACTGCTTTCCAGGTATCGGCAGCGATGTTCTTTCTTTTCATTGTCCAGTTCAATAACGCTCCAAACAGGCATATCAAAGTAAAAGAAATACTTAGCCCTGTGACCAGCTCACCCATACTGCGGTTAAAACCCATTCCCATATCCTGCTTATAACTGGTCATCAGGTCGATCAATTGTTTTTCGGTATCATTCTTAGCTTCCGGTTTTACAAAGAAACTTACGGAATGAAAAACTGCTGTCAACAACTGTGTAATAATAGTTCCCCATATCCAGAAGGAGAATTTTTTAGACATAGTAGGTTGTTTTGGTTAAGAAAGATAATCTAAAAACTCAGTATCCGGAAAAACTCGGGCCAGGGGCCCATTTCTTCTTTATACTGTTTGGCCATTACCCTTGTTATTTGGGCAATATGTGTAAGATCATGCACCACCCAGGTAACTAATAAATTCCTTAACGTTACATCTCCTAAAACAGGGTGCATCCCCTGTTTATTTAAATCATCTTCTGTTAAGTTCAATGCTTTAAACCAAATCATGTTTTCTTTACGGATGGCTGCAAATTCATCCAGGAGTTGTTGCAAGGATTTGCCTTTGCTTTCTTCATACTGTGCAAAACGGTCATACCTTTCAAAAGTCCGGGAATTTCCAAATTCCAGGATCATTTTCGCTCTTACCACCCAATCTGTTTTTTCTCCGTGTATTAAATGACCAACCACATCATAAGGCGAAAATGTTTCGGGCCCTTCGTTGGGCATTATCCAGTCATCGCTTATTCCCGAAAGCAAAGCCTGAAGTACTGCAGGTGTTCTTTCCAGTATTTCACATGATCTGTCTAAACTGTATTTCATAAATTCTGTTTTTATCTTTAAGCAGGGCTGAGGGTACTTGTCTTTCCGTCAGTAAGCAGCTGGTTACTAAATGGCGATGCCGGTATTACTAATTTTCAGCCATTTCAAATTCTTCACAATCTATACGAATGTCCTGTGTCAATAACTTTTGATTAAGCAAAATGCAAAAATGGTTTTTATTTTTGATGGCAAAGTGTTTGCAGTTATAACAGGTTCTTTGCACGCTGATTACTTCCAGCTTATTTAGCTGTATAATAAGGTTTGATATGTTTTGCCATAAAATCAGTTTATCTGATGCGCCTGCTTTGGAAATAATATCGGTAAGTGGTTTTGCAAAATCCTCTGTTCCCACAACAACTTTAGCACCGGCGGCAGTCAGTTGAATGGTGTAACTCCTTGTATCTGTTCCATGCGCCGTTTTTTTAACTAATTTTTTATCTTCCAGTACTTTTATAGCATCGCTTATGGTGGGCTTTGTAAAATTAAATTCCTGTGCCAGGTAGCTGATGGTTGCCTTATCTGATGAATGGTGCTGTATAAAAATAAGCAACTGAATCTGAATGGGGCTAAGGCCCTGCTCTTTTGCTTTTTCCCAAAGTAATATCCTGAACACCTGCGACAGGCGCTCCAACCCGGCAACAATCCTGCTGTTGAGATCTGTGTTTTGATTTTTTAAATTAAATACCGACACCGTTATTTACAGTTTTGCATTTCAATGATGTAATATCCTTTTTGATCAATACTTAACTCCATTTCTGGTGTTGCCATTTCAATATGGCAAAAGCTACACTCTTTAGCTGTTAAAGGCTGGCCCTCCTGATTCTTGGTTTGTAAATATTCCTTCCCAAATGTATGAATTGTATTTTCATCTTTGATATGTTCCGGGGCAATAATGTCGAAATGCATAATAGTACCATTCTGTTTTGTTACATAGGTATCCCAAACGGCTACTTTCATGTTTTATAAATTTTTAAAGTTAAGAGATAAGAACAGTTCGTTTGTTTAATAAAACGAACTGTTCACCTGGTTGCTCAGCCTTTTACATCCGCCATGGATGCGCCAAAGTTTATGTGCAGCACATTTCCGTTTGGTGTTACCAATGCAGGCACCGATTTTACACCTGCGGCTTCAGCTTCGGCAATTCTTGCTTTGTCGTTACCAAGATGTACCACTTCCACATTTGAAGAGTTTACAAGGCTAAGGATGTCATGTTCGGCACTTAAACATACCGGGCAGCCGGCATGATAGAAAATGGATTTACTCATTTGTAAGGCTTTATATTTTTACTGACAATATTGTCGGTATAAATATAGTAAGGATTCCTAACAATATAAATTTTTAGTGAAAAAGATGGCTGTCAAAACCAGCTATTCACTACTGGCGTTTATAATAAAAGTTTTGTTTTTTTGATGCGGCTGTACCATCATCAATATAAGCATGCAATGAATCGGAAGTCACTAACCTGTATACAATTCGTTTAGGATAATCATGCAACGGGTTTTCAAAAACAAACGTATTCTCTTCCGCCTTTGTCATTTTAAAAGCAACAGGTTGTTTGTTATTCTGGTCCTCAACAGTTGAAGTATAGAAAATTCCCTCCTTTGTATTCGTAAGGGCTACACGTTCATTAATAACCGTATCGGTTCCCTTTACCATGTATCCCCTGTTTTGCAGGTAATTATCATCTATCTTTTTCCATTCTTCGCAAATAGCGCCACGTTTGGTGACCATCTTCCAGGTGCCTTCTAAAGCATATAATTTTTTAAATGTTTTGTTGTCTCCTGCAGTATAGAATGCCGACAAACAAAATATGGCTGAAGTGGCAATTATTACTTTTTTCATTATTTTTTCTTTTTAGATGCTTTAGCTGTTTTATTATAATCCAGGGCAAGTTTTATCCAATATTCCAGTTTCTTTTTTGTATTAAGGGCACCTACGTCTACAAAAACATAGCCCTTCATTATCTTTCCTGTAAAGTCCATTGGTTTACAGCCTTCCTTTTCCATCACTTCATCAAACTTAGCCGGGTCAAGCCTTACCATTAACCTTTCCTTTTCAACACCCACACACATTTTATCGTTCACCATAAAACAAAGCCCGCCAAACATTTTTTTCTCCTCGGTTATTTTATGGGTAAGAGAAATGATCTCCCTTACACGGTCAGCCAGTTTTTCGTTGTACGCCATTTTAGTCTTTTAAGAATTGATGACTTTTGTTAATTTCTCATTTTTGTTTCTGAGGTCAATCCCCCCTTCCAGCAAAGATTTAAGATTAGCCAGGTAAAAGGTCCAGCCGGTTTTACAACCCAAATGCCACATATGCCTGCCCTCGTCTGTCTCCGGAATATTATCCTGCAACAACTCAACTATATTTTCTCCTTCTTCATTTTTAATAGTTACTGAGCAATCACCGGCATTTCCAAAACTGAATTTAAAAAAATCTTTACAATTACAATCCAGTATGGCTCCATATTCTGTTGTTTCATCGCTCCAGCCATGCCAGCGCCATGTGTACGTATCATTTTTTTGTGCCGGCTCATTATCTTCTCTCAAACTACCGGTTGGTTTTTTGTATTCGCTCAGCCGCAGAAACCAATACTCCATGCCTTCTTTTGTTGCCCAACACCAGTACAATTTTTCTATGGAAGCCTTTACACTGATCCTTGTAACAAACCGGCTCCAGTTGTAGCTACTCATATAATTTCATTTTAGTTTTAAAAAATCATTCCAGTGCTGATGCTTTATTAAAATTCTCTTCATTGGCATCTTTTCCTGTATCAGCATCCACCAGTATCTTCCAAATACCATCTTCTTTTTCCAGCACTACAAAAAATCTTCCGTAATAGGATCTTGGCTCTTTTCCCTGCTGCGTTACTGTTCCTTTATAAAAACCGCTTTCCCAGGCCCTGGTTCCGTTGCTGATCCTTTTATCAAACCGTAATTCAAATAAACGGTTACTGTTTCTTTTTACGGATGGAGAATTAAGGTCTTCAGGTGGAAAATATTTTTCATAATCCTTTACGATACCTCCGTCAATCTCCACACGGGTTATCCGTTTGCTGTGTACACTTCGGAAGCCTTCTTTGTTACCCGAAATGAAATGAGTGATGAAAGGCTTCCATACCTGTTCGTTAATTTCTTTCACCCATTTCAAACTATCCTGCTGCGCACTGGAATTAAGAAAAAACACAACAGCAAGAGACAATAAGATGTATTTTCTCATTTTAAAATTATTTTATTGAGGAACGCTATGTAGCCCGATGCGGTTCCCTTCTGTATCAATAAACACTGCCATAAAGCCATATTCAGGGCTTATCTCTGTTTTGGGTACCATTATACTACCTCCGGCTGCAACCACTCTATCCAATATATTTTGCACATCGGGGTTTGCATTTAAATAGATCAATGGCCCATCGGTTGCAGATGCTTTATGAAAGCCGCCGCTGTCAACCAAAGCTCCGCCAACCTGTGTCATCATATCATCTAAAGGAAACATCCGCATTTTAATATTCGGAAGATCCATAGGCATCATACTGATGCTAAAAATAGTTTCATAAAATTTTTGTGCCCGGTCAATGTCGGTGGTTGGTATCTCAAACCAGCTGATCGCATTTTTCATGGTCATTATTTTATATATTGATGAATAATCTTTTTAATCATTTATACTTTTCTTTCGTGTCCTTGTATGAACGTGATATGAGTTCTTTTAAGACCTTGCTGTCCACATCTGCCAGTTTATTAATATGCAGGCAGGAACCACTACTTGTTTTATATTTACCAAGCTTCTTCATCAGGTCAGCATATCCTCCAAAACCAGGGATGACGTAGACCGTAAAGTTTTGTTTTCTTGGTGAGAACCCGGTCAAATACCAATCGCCTTCCTGTTTGCTTCTTTCCGACTTGTAATGAAAAGTGCCGAAGCCAATGACCCCATTTCCCCAAATGGCTGGGGTTTGTTTTGTGGCCTCTTTAAACAACTTAAGCAGTTCCTTACAATCTTTGCGCTTGCCTTCATCGGCAATCCCTGCTATAAAATCAGTAATGCTTGCTTTAGTCTGTTTTGTTTTAAGTTCTGCCATATAATTATTGATTTATGTCTTTTCCTTCTTTAAGTTTAGTGATGAACCCGTTGATAATAGTTTTTGTTCCTTCATTAGGGGCCAGGGCCAATGCCTTATTTGCATATTCAAGTGCTTTTATAAAATCAGCTTTGGCAGAATAGTAAGAAGTAAAGCCGGCATTCACGGCATATACATCGCCATTCTTCTTTTGGTTTGCGTTAAAAATTTCTAATGCCCGGTCCAAACGTTTTCCCTGTATTAGTGAACGGCCATAACCCATATACTGATTTGGATTTGCAAATACCAATGCTTCATTCATCGTTGAATCAGCCTGTGGCTGCTTATTATTCTTTGTGTAGGCTGTACCAAGTGTATTTAATGTACCAAAGGTCTTTAACAACGCTGCCCGCTGTGCCCATTCCAATGCTTCCGGCAGGTTGATGTTTTTTCCAAGGCAATAATTTGCTGCTGCCTGCATGTTTAATGCATTAAACCCTTTTTGTCCCGTTACATCTTCACGCAGTTTGGCAATTACAATATTATCAACGTCCACATCTACCTTAAACGGAATGGAAAGTTTTTCCCATTGCAATACAATTACACAATATTTCTCTTTGTGCTCTATGAATTCATATTTTAAATACTCCACGCTTTTATCCAGTGCGACAGGTTTTACTGTAACACGTAAAGCATCATTTTTTTCATCATAATAAAAACTTCCCCAGGATCCTGTTTGGTTGGAAAATATTACAATAACATTATCGGCAGCAATGGCCATGTGAAGGCCATACGTACCTGCTTTAAGTGCCTGGCCTTCGATCTTTACGTCATGTTCAAAGCTGATTGTCGTATTTTCATTTGCGCCTGCCCGCCAGGGTGCCGTATTCTTATTGGTAAGAAGACTCTGGGAACTGAATCCATACGTCACCACATTTCCATCGCCGTATATTTTTCCTTCCCGTTTGTTTACATCCGGCCTTGAATATTTAATGGTAATAGAAGTGATACCTACCTCTTCTGTAGTAGTTGCCCTGATGTTACCACCACTGGGCGGCAGGTCCATTTGGGCGAAAGAAGCGGAGAAAGAAAAAAGTAAAACAGATAAGACCAGTAAATTTTTCATGTTGTTGTTTTATTATCTTAAAATTTTAAACAGGTGATACAATTGTATTGTTATCCTTTTTTTCTCCTGTATTCCAGGTCATATTCTGTACTCCAGCTAAGTCCGTTGTCTTTACTGATCTCCCCATGCTGCCTCAGTTTGTCTGAACTTAAATTGGTAAAGGTCATCTTTCTTATGGCCATCGTGTCTTTATTCAATTTAAATGGCGTGGAAGAAAAAATGATCTGGTTGTTTTCAAATTTACCCTGCATATACTCATTGGTTCCGCCGGCATTATCAACCCAGGTTTGCTGCCATTGTTTAGTGGAAGCATTATAGGTATTAAAACTTTTACCTGCATAGCGAAGTCCCTGTTGTACCGAGGCACTGGTCCATTCTTCCAGTATGATACAACTGTCCAGTATGAGGCTGATCTTACTGTCGCCAGCCTTTTTCCCGTCTTTTCCAAACGCTTCCCACCCACCTATCCAGAAATCAAATTGCCTGTATTCGGGCCTGCTGCACGGAAGTTTACCGTTTTGTGCATTAGTTGTTGAGAGTGTGCTGCTGAAGATAAGCAGCGTTAATAGTTTTTGCATGTTAGTTTTTTTATTGGGGACAATTTTTTCCCTCCATTTGTTTCTTTACTTATCCTTCTATCTTCCCGTCCGTCATTTTTTCTTTCAAAGTAAGGAATTTAAGGTAATCCGGAACTGTTTTTTGACAAGCGGTGATGCGGCAGTAGTCTTTTTTCCATAAATATTTATTTTGAACGGCTTCACCATTTTTTAACAATTGAATTGTGCAATCAGCGGACCTGCTTCATCCTTGTTACAAATCAACCGTTATGCATTTATCCCCATCATTTAAAGATGCCCGGTATTTCCAGATCATCTTTCAAAGCATTTTTTTAGCTTACGGGATTTTTTACCTGCACTGGGCCAATGAAAGCTGGCTTTATATCACTTATTTTGTAACGAGTCTTGTTGCACAGTTTTTTGGAGAACTGTTCCTCGGTAAAAAGGATATTCCGCTTTGGCTCCGTTATAAGAATGGTATCCCTTCTGTTCTTATCTCTTCCTTTGGACTAAGCCTGTTGCTAAAAACAAATGATATTGGGGCGGCTATCCTTGCTGCTGTTATTTCCATTTTATCAAAATATATTATCCGCATTAATGGCAAACACATTTTTAACCCTTCGGCATTGGGTATTGTGATTGCAATAATTTTTACCGGCAATGCCTGGATAAGCCCCGGGCAGTGGGGTAGCGGAGCTGTTATTTTGTTTGGGGTTTTGAGTTTGGGCTTCATTGTAACAACCAGGGTTCAAAAGTTAGATGTAAGCCTGGCTTTCCTTGGAACATTTGCTGCGCTGCTATTTGCAAGACAGATCATTTACCTGGGTTGGCCAATGGATCATTTTGTGCAATCTGTGAGCACAGGCAGTTTGTTGTTGTTTTCTTTCTTCATGATCACCGATCCAAAAACAACACCCAATCATTTTATGGTGAGAATTATATGGAGCGCTGCCATTGCTGCAGTTGCATTTTATTTAACCGCTTTTAAATTCATGAACTGGGCTCCCATATTTGTTTTGGTACTTGCACAGCCCCTCGTGCCAGTATTAGATAAACTGTTTAAGGCAAAGAAGTTTGAATGGTCGCAAACCTCAAACTATAATTTTAAAGAAAAGAAATTCTTACAAACCATTTATACAAGATCGTTCATGTAATTATCTAACGCTAAAAAACAAAGTATGAAAAAGAAAATTTTAATTATCGGGGGATTGATTGCTATATCTCCGCTATTATTTTCCTTCTGTGGCTTTTATGTAAGCAAGGCAGATGGCACATTAAAGAACAAGACCAGCCAGGTTATTTTGGTAAGAGATGGCAACAAAACTGTTATCACCATGTACAACGATTTTAAAGGCGATACCAAAGATTTTGCCATGGTGGTACCTGTACCTGTTGTATTGAGAAAAGATGCCATTAAAGTTGTTGACCAATCCATTTTTCAAAAACTAAATGATTACAGTGCGCCCAGGCTGGTGGAGTATTGGGATCAAAATCCTTGTGGAAGAAAAAAAATGGAAGATGCTTTATCGGGAAAAACAGCCGGAGCCCAGTTAAATGAAGTGGTTGTAACATCAGCCTACGGTCTAAAAAGATCAACGGTTAAAATTGAAGCAAAGTATTTAATTGGTGAATACGATATTTTAATTCTGAGCGCTAAAGAAAGTGGCAGTTTAAAAAACTGGCTCAATGAAAACGGTTATAAAATTCCTGCCAATGCCGAAGAAGTACTTGACCCCTATATCAAAAGCAATCTCAAATTTTTTGTAGTTAAGGTGAATGAAAAAGAAAAACAGAAACTGAATAATAATTTTCTCCGTCCAATCCAGATAAGTTTCAATTCGCCTAAATTCATGTTACCCATACGCCTGGGCATGGCCAATGCCGATGGCGACCAGGACCTGATCGTATATGCTTTTACCCGGAAGGGAAGAATTGAAAGCACCAATTACCGTAATGTAAATATTGCAACCGATAAAAACATCCCCTTATTTGTGCAGAAAAATTTTAGCGCTTTTTATGGCAACCTTTTCACCTATCAATGGAATGATGAAGATAAAAGCGTGGCTTTTTTAGAATATGCATGGAATGTAACCCCCATCAATCAAATGAAATGTGACCCCTGTGTTGGCAACCCGCCAACAGAACAGGACCTGGTGCAAAGCGGTGTTTGGTGGCTGAATGGAAAAGACTGGAATGATTACAGCGACATTGATAATGACGAGCCTGATGACGGGAACAGGAATGTTCATTTTACCAGGTTACACTTCCGGTACAACAGAAGATCATTTGCACAGGACCTCATGTTCCAGGTAACGCCTAATACACAAAACTTCCAGGCCAGGTATATTATCACACACCCTGCAACCGGTGATTTTAATTGCGACGCAGGAAGAAAATATTTGCAGGACCTGAAACAAAGAAGAAAAAAAGAGCTGGTAGAACTTACTGCTTTAACCGGCACAAACATTAATAACTGGCAGGAAGATGCCACAGCAAAAAATGATGAGTTGCCAAATAAAGAAGCACAATATGCAACTTTACTACCAATAGTAAAAGAAGACATGGACAATAAAAAAACCATGCCTGCCGGAATAATTTTATTAAGTGTAGTAATATTAGGCGGCGCAGGATTTATGAAATGGAAAGGATTAGTATAATGGTTGGTTATACAGGTTTGGTTCATACCCCCGCTTTTCAGGCGGGGTTTTTTTAATAAGAAAAGTCCCGTACAGCTAAAAGTTGCACAGGACTATCTTATTCGCATTCACCTTTAAAGTATTATTTGCCGCCACCACCACCTTGTCCGGCTGGTCTTTGTGGCCTCATGGAAGGTTCAATTTGTTCTTTCCATATCTTCATTTGGTCTTCGGTAAGTATTGCTTTTAATTTAGCATCTCTTTCTTCTGTTAATTTTTGTCTTGCTGCTGTCATCTCTTCCCTGGTTCCTCCACCTGATCTTATTTCATCCATTTTTTTATCCGATTCTTTATAATAGTTTAAAAAGACTTCATCTGCCTGGGTAAGCTTAGCTGCCTCCAGTTTAAAAGCGCTGTCTAATTTGTCATGAACTGTTTTCAATCTTTCTTCAGGGGTTCTGCGTTGAAATTGGGCATTTACTGAGGTAATGCTGATAGCTGCAGCAAATACCATTAATAACAATTGTTTTTTCATTTTATTTAAATTAAAGGTTTACGATGTGATGAATTTGGCGACATTTTTTAATTACCCGGTTTTTTTCTTCCGTCGCCACCTCTTCTGTTTAAGATCTTTACAAAAAGTGAATCAAATTTTGGTAGCTGATCCGGTGTACACAACATTCTAATATTTTTTAAATGATTGAACATCTGCAACTCCATCACCTTTTGTGATGCAGCAGACTGGTCGGCCACACTGTTCATTATCGAATCATTAAAATTACCGGCAGTCAGCTGTTTGAATTGATTATCTTTTGAGCTGCGTGAATTATCAAACATTTTTTTCATGTTCTCTCTATGCATGTTACTCAATGTATCGTATTGCTGTAACTGGGCTTCGTTAAATCCTATTTCTTTTTTCAGAAATTCAGCTATCATAGTTTTTCTGTCTGGTCTTTTATCATTCCTTCCATTGCCCTTTTTCATCAAAAAGAAACTAAGCATGGCAATATTAGCAACAAGCAATATGGCTATTACCGTAAGAAAAACCTTGCTTCTGTTTTGTTTATTAATCATTATGGTTGGGTGTTTTCATTATCATAAATAGTCGCTACCGTATAAGAGAACTCATCGGCAGGTGTTTGCACAGATTGTTCTGCTACTGCAGTGGTATCCGACTGGTTGTTGACCACAACTACCATTACATTGATCAGCAAAATCAGGCATAACCCGGTGAATGCAACAGCAGGCCTTCCGATGAACCAACCTGCTTTTTCCCAGGCTGATTCTGTTTCTTTACGCATCCTTGCATTGATACGGGTAAGCAGGAAGGGTTTTGCTTCAGCCCTTTTTATAGTATCCACGCTGCTAATCGCTTCTTCAATCAATTTATTAATTTGTTCTTTCTTGTTCATAACGGATCTTTTTATTGTTCCGGAATTTTATCTGTATAATAACTACTTAATACTTTTCGCAAATTCGTTTTTGCCCTGTTCATCAATGATTCCACCGCATATAAGGTGGTGTTCATTATTTCGGCAACCTCCTGGTAACTTTGCCCTTCCAGTTTATGCAGGGTAAAAGCGATCCGCTGGTTGTTTGGTATCTGCCTTAATGCATCAAACAATTCACCAGCTCTTTCTTTTTTTTCCATCTGCACTCCCGGGTGATTGAATTCAACCGGGTGTAACTGCTCTTCCTCCTGGCCACCAAACAAACTCTGCACAAATCCAAAACGTTTTTTTCGTCTTTTCTTTTTTTCATGGTCCAGCGCTTTGCTTACCGTAATGCGGTAAAGCCAGGTAGAAATTTTTGATTCGCCTTTAAAAGAACTTACCGATTGGTACACCTGTATAAAAACCTCCTGTGTTATATCATCGGCATCATCAGCATTTTGCACAATTCCCAGAGCCGTATTATAAACCATATCCTTCCATTCGTCTACCAGCTTTTTAAAAGCCGATTCATCTCCCTGCTGTAGTTGTATAATTAATTCAGGCTGATTCAAAACAATTTATTTGTCAGCCCTAAATATAATTTAAAACTGTCTATTTCCTCCCGGCATTCCCATTCTGTCCCCGCCAAAACCGGAATTATTATTTGTTGCTTTTGCTGCCGTTCCAAAATTCTTAAGGCTGTAGGTAAATGTCAGCATAAAATATTGCTGCAATACCTGTGTTTGCGAATCTGTAATTGAATTCTCAGTTACAGTTCTCACAATGCTTTGATTTTGTTTCAGCAGGTCAAATACCGATAACTTCAGTTCTGCTGCTTTATTCTTTAAGAATTTTTTACCTATTGCTGCATTCCATAACCAAAATCTTTGATTCAACCCCTGTGATAAACCGCTATAGGTATTTCCCGAAATATCATTTTGTACAAACCAGCCCTTTTTACTCAACAGGTTAACCTGCGCCCCGATATTCTGATTAACAGATTTAGAGGTTGTACTTGTTGTGGTATTGGTTTTGGAATTAGTAAAGTTGGCATTGTACGATAAATTAAAATCTATATACTCACTTATATTACTTGCCAGTACTACGCCACCGTTGTAGGCATAACTGTTTGTAAAGACCTTTTGGTAATTTACCTGGCCCGGTAATTTTGAATAACTGAACCCTGCACTCAGACTGAAAGTTGTTTTTATAAACTTTAAAGGCATGCTGTAGGTAAAAAATGTACGCAGGCTTTTATAACCATCCAGGTTTACAGGTTTCGAGAATTGTGAATTTTTCTTAACAGTTACATTATTAACTACAGAATCGTTTTGTACCAAATAAGATGCGTTTGAAATATAATCGCTTGCTGTTTGTAAAAAAATATTGGCAAAAAAGCTTTTACTTGTTTTTGAATTAGTATATGAATAACGGCCCGACAGGAAATGAGTATAAGATTGTTTTAAGTCTGGATTACCGGTGTTTACCGATAATGAATTGGTATCACTCACAATATCCTGCAACTGGCTGATAGATGGGAAATTGGTTGATGCCCTGTAAAACACACGGATATTGCCTGTTGCAGAAAGTTTTTTCCGCCACATTAAATTGGGCAATACATTGAAGAACGATTGATCAACCGATGTTACTGTAGGAAAAGTACGCCGGCTTTCCAGTTTTGAATGTTGAAAATTTACACCAAATGAAAGCTGTTCATCCCTGCTTTGTCCTAACCGGTAATTGATTCCTGCATTGTTGGTAATAATCGTATTATCAAAAACACTTGACAGTTTAGCATCGAATAAGTTGTACTTCTGTCCATCAAAATTAAATGTTTGCTGATTGGCTTTATTTTTTTGTACCGTTGGGCTATAATCAATTTGCAACTGCCCTTTTTTTCCGATGGGCTCTGTAAAAGCAATATTACCGCCGATGGTGGTTCCGCTGGTTTTACTATCTCTAAACCTGTTTGATAAAACCACGGTATTGCCGCTGGTATAAAAATATTTGTTGGTGTTATCTGTAATGGTTTCTCCGTCATTTTTATTCCATCCTGTATTAAAGCCTAATGAAAAAGTACGGCCTCTTTTTGCAAATGAGTGGCGGTACATAATCGTGTTCCTGATATTATAACCATCTCTGTCGGCAGAATTATTACTCTGCGCTGTACCCGTTGAATCGTTTGTGGCAAAAAAACTTTGTGTATTTGATATTGATGAAGAATTATTTTTTTGAAAACTGAAGGTGGGAATAATAAATATTGAGTTGGCAGAGTCTATCTTATACTCCAGCCTAGCATTAAGCCTGTGATTAGTATTAACCGATGATGAAGTACTGTTTTGCTGGCTGAACAGGTTTTTTGTTGGTTGAAATGTTTCTGTGTTACTGAAACTCTCATTATTATTCCGGCTGGTATTAAAAAAATAACTGCCGCTAATGGTTAATTTTTTATTGTACACATTACTGAAGTTAATACCGAAAGCATTTGTTTTACTTATACCACTTGCCTGGCCCACATTAAAATTGTCGGATCCGCCGCCACCCTGGCCACCTCTGCCACCACCACCGCCTCTTCCGCCACCACCACTGGTACTGGTTACACCCAACAGATCCTGCGATGCAAAATTCTGGAGGTTAATATTATTAAAATTACCTACCAGGGAAATACGCCTGTCGCCATTAAAAAAACTAACATTACCACCGGCTGTATAACGGCCGTCTGTTCCGGCACCGGCATAAATTCTTCCAAACTGCCCGTTTTTAATCCCCGATTTGGTTACAATATTTACTGTTTTTTGTGAGTTGCCGTCATCAAAGCCCGTAAGCTGGGCCTGGTCGCTCAGTTTATCAAAGACCTGGATCTTATCTATCACCGATGCAGGTAAATTCTTAAGTGCTGCGGTGGCATCATCACCAAAAAAATCTTTGCCATCAACCGTTACCTTTCTTATCTGTTCGCCCATGGCAGTAACCGTACCATCTTTGGCAACGGTAACACCCGGCAGTTTTTTTATCATATCCTCGGCTGTTGCATCGGGGTTTACTTTAAACTGGCTGGCACTAAATTCGGTAGTATCTCCTTTTTGTCTTGCCGGTGCAACTTTAGCCACAACGGTAACATCACTGAGCTGGGTAACTACTTTTGAAATGCTAAAACTAAGGGGGGTAAGGTTGCTGGCCTGCAGATTAACCCGTTGTTCAATTTTCTCATACCCACTATAGCTGATCCTAAGTACATAGCCGGCAGCATTAAGGTTATTGAAAACAAAATTTCCGGTTTTATCCGTAACTACCTGTCTTACTTGAGAAGAATCCCTTAGTGAGACAAGTTTTACAGTAGCTCCGGTAATTGCTGATTTATCGTCTTTGTCATTCAGTTTTCCTTTAAGAGAAATGTTCTGGCTTTTTGCAATAACTGCTCCCAGGCTGAAAATCAATACTAATAATGCTGATCTTAATCTCATAATTTTTTGTTCTATGCCTAATTAGACGACTGTGTTGGAAAAAACTGGCGCTCAGGCCATCTTTTTTAAGCTAAAACAGGCCTGACAATTAAATACGGTGCAGGTGAAGTATAAATGGTAATAGAAGGGGATTAGTGGATGAGATAAAAATTGCCTTTTTAGGGCTAACTTGCAGCCCTGAAAATAAAATAATGTATTATGGAATATGGCAAATTAGTATCTGTAACCGGCTTGCCCGGGTTATTTGAATTATTATCCTCAAAAGCTGATGGTGGGGTAGTAAAATCACTGGAAGACAAAAGCACAAAATTTGTGAGCACAAGGGTTCATAATTTTTCGCATTTGGAGAGCATTGAGGTATTTACAACCAAGGATAATGTAAACCTGGTGGATGTTTTTACTGCTATGGCTGCAAGTAAAGAAAAAATGCCTGGAGATAGTGATTCGGCAGCGGTAAAAAAATATTTTCAAAAAGTATATCCTGATATGGATTTTGAAAGGGTGTATGCCAGCGATATGAAAAAGATGGTAAAATGGTATGGCATTTTAACTGCTAATAATGTAGAGATAAAATTGTCTGAATTACCAGAGGGAGAAACTGCAACTCATGAAACCGCAAAGGCAAAACCATCAGCTGCTAAAACAAGTGCAGTTAATAATGCACCAGCCAGAAAAATAAATACACCGAGGAAGATGGCATAGTAACCCCTAAAGGGGAACAAGGAAAGCGCTTAAGAACAAACACTCTTTCCTGATTGAAAAAGTCTTTTAAATATTTATAATCTTAAAAAGTCCCTTTAGGGATTTAGGGCATATGTACTCCGCAGACATAAAAAAACTCTCCCGAAATTTTATTCCAAAAGATTTTACTGTAACCGACTGGCAAAGTCTTGAACCCTTTTTTAAAGACCTGCTGGAAAGGAATATTGATAAGAAAGAACACCTGGAAAAATGGCTAAAGGACCAGAGTGAACTGGAAGCTCTGGTTAATGAAGATGCTTGCTGGCGCCAGATAAAAATGACCTGTGATACTGAAAACAAACCGCTGGAAGAAGCTTTCACATTTTTCTGTATGGAGGTCCAGCCTAAGATCCAGCCTTACTCCGATGCATTGAATAAAAAACTGGTCAACCATCCTTTGACTAAAGAACTGGATGTTGAAAAATATTTTACCTATCTCCGCAGTGTTCGTAAAAGTATTGAGCTGTTCAGGGAAGAAAATATTCCATTGCAGGCAGAGCTTTCTGTTATGCAACAACAATACGGTGTTATCTCTGGTAAAATGACAGTAAGCGTAAATGGGGAAGAGTATACTTTACAACAGGCGGCAAAGTTTTTGGAAAATCACGACAGATCATTAAGAGAAGGTGTCTATCTGAAAATAAATGAAAGAAGGTTGCAGGATAAAGAGGCATTAAACAGTTTATATGATAACCTGATCCAAAAAAGAAACCAGGAAGCTATTAATGCCGGATTTGCAAATTACAGAGACTATCGTTTTAAAGAGTTGGGCCGGTTTGATTATACAAAGGAAGATTGCTACCAATTTCATGAAGCCGTAAAGCAACATGTGTTGCCATTGGTAAATATTATTTATCAAAAGAAAAAAGAAAAGCTGGGGCTCGATACTTTACGCCCATGGGATATTGATGCGGAACCGGAAGGTATAAAACCGCTACATCCTTTTAAAACAAGTGATGAGCTTATTGCAAAGTCTATTGAATGTTTTTCAAAGCTCCGCCCCTTCTTTGGCAATTGCCTGAAAAAAATGCAGGAGCTTAAACACCTGGACCTGGAAAGCAGGAAGGGCAAGGCTCCCGGAGGATATAACTGTCCATTGGCTGAAAGTGGGGCTCCGTTTATTTTTATGAATGCTGCCGGGCAAATGCATGATGTAACAACCATGTTACATGAAGGTGGGCATGCTATTCATTCCTTTTTAGCACACCCTTTAGAGCTAAGTGGCTTTAAAGAATACCCGATGGAAATTGCAGAAGTAGCCAGCATGGCCATGGAACTAATGAGTATGGATGAATGGGAAACTTTCTTTTCCGGCAAAGAAGATCTCCAAAGGGCTAAAGAGCATCAGCTGGAAAGGGTTATCACCATTTTCCCATGGATTGCTATTATAGATAAATTTCAACACTGGATATATGAACATCCTGCACACACACATGCGGAACGTACAGCTATTTGGAATGATATTCTAAAAGAATTCCAGGATGATGTTATAGATTACAGCGGGCTTGAAATTTACCGCAGCCATGCATGGCAACGCCAGTTACATTTATTTGAAGTCCCTTTTTATTATATAGAATACGGCATTGCCCAATTAGGCGCAATTGGTATGTGGATGAAGTTTAAGGAAGACAGGCAATTGGCAATGGACAATTATTGTAAGGCACTTGCGTTGGGGGGTACAAAAACATTGCCACAGCTTTTTGAAACTGCAGGATTAAAATTTGATTTTAGCCCGGAGAAAATAAAAGTGCTGATGGAGTTTGTAAAAGGTCAGATGAATCGCTGATTTCATTGATTTGATGATTTCGCAGATTGCTAAATCAATTGAATAATTTTTAATTTTAAAAAATCTGCGAAATCAAATCAATCCAGTTAATCTGCGATTATTTACATTCATCACAAACACCGCTTACCACCACATCAGTTTGTTTTTGCTTAAACCCCTTAGGAAGTTTTACTTCGGGAATGGAAACATTGTCCAGGCAAATTGTTTTATCACAAACATCACAGATAAAATGAACATGGTTATCGTGGTGATGGCCTGCTTCGCAATTGTCTTTACACAAGGCGTATAAGATGGAATTGTCTGTAGTAGGGATATTATGAATGATGCCCTTTTCTACAAATGTTTGTAATGTTCTGTAAACCGTTACCCTGTCAAATGCAATATCAGTGCTGTTTTCAATATCCGCATGTGCTAAAGCACCAGGGCTTTTTAAAAATAATTCCAGTATTTTTTTTCGGCCGTCTGTTACACTGAGCTGGTTCTTCCTTAATATATCTAAAAGCTGGTCCATAATTTTTAATTGGGGTTATTGTTAAACCCATCCATAAATCGTTTAGCAACTATTTTTTCTTTCAGCAATCCTTTAATGTCCTTAAAAAGTTTTTGCATTTCGGCTTCATTCAATCCATCATAAATTCCCCTCAACCTGCGCTGGTTATCAACCAAAGCAAAAAACTGGGTATGAATAAACTGGTCGGCCATGTTTTGCGCTGAATCGGGTTTATTGTTATCAATCTTATAACTCTGCCGTGCCATTTTATAGAGAGCGGCCTTATCTCCGGTAACAAAATTCCAGTTAAGGTTTGTGGTTTGTGGTTTACCTACAGAGCCCAGCAGGTGACCCGTGGTATCGTATCCAATTTTGTAAGAGCCGTCCGCATTTTTTCTCAATATTCCATTGATCATTTTTTCTTCATAGGCTTTCAGCAATGGCACCGAATCAGTTTCCGGCATACAGGTATGTGATATAATTAAAAAATTGGGTTCTTCCTTATACATATCATATACCCTCCGCATATTGGCATTCATCTTCGGACAAATACCTTTACAGGTGGTAAAAAAATATTCAACCACATAAACTTTGCCATCAACATTATTTTCAGAAATAATTTTCCCATCCTGGTTAGTAAACGAGAAATTTTCTACATTTGCATTTATAACCGGTAAAAGAGATCTCGACAGGTCTTCATCTTTAAATACAAAAAATAAAAATCCCCCGATCAACACCGTAAAGAAAACACCATACAACAATAATTTTCTGCCCATATCAGATCATTTACTGCAAATTTACGACCCTTTCAATTAGCAATCTTAAAGGTAGATTACTATTTGCAACATTATTGCAAATATACTATTTTTGCAGGCGATAGAATTATGAATATTAAATTAAACTGGGATGCAATGGGTATAGCAACATCTGTTGCCTGTGCTATACATTGTGCCCTATTACCCGTGCTACTAACAACCCTTCCCATTTTCGGTGTCAACATCATCCATAATCTGTTTTTTGAATGGGGTATGATCATATTAGCTTTCCTGGTTGGCTCCTATTCCCTTTTTCATGGCTTTATAAAACATCATCGTTCTTATTTGCCTGTACTCATTTTTTCAATTGGTTTTATTTTCCTTGTACTAAAGCAGTTCGTGCTGCCATATGAATATTTGTTACTTGCTATTGCCGTAACATTAATAATCACCGCACACTACTATAACTACCGGCTTTGCCATCAAAGCAAATGTGCTTCTCCGCACCATAAGCATTAAAGTTTATTGATTTACCTGTTTGCCTTTTTTTCGTTGCAGATTATTTATATTTATAGTTCAACTGAAAAAATATGAAAAAAATACTTTCGTTTTTAGTGATAGCTCTTTTATTTTTTACATCAGCATATGCTCAATCACAAGATGAAACCGCTATCCGTTCTTCCATTGAAAAACAGCGCATTGCCTGGAACACCGGAGACCTAAACCTGTTTATGGAAACCTATTGGCAAAACGATTCTCTGATGTTTGTTGGTAAGAGTGGCATAACCTATGGCTGGCAAAATACTTTGAACAATTATAAAAGGGGTTATCCGGACACTGCTGCCATGGGTAAACTTGATTTTAATCTTCTGGAAGTAAAAAGATTATCCGATACGTATTTTTTTGTTGTAGGTAAATGGCACCTTACCCGGAGTATTGGTAATGTTGGCGGACATTTTACTTTATTGTTTCGTAAAATAAAAAACAACTGGGTGATCATAGCCGATCACAGCAGTTGATTTACAGCTTCCATTTACGCTTAAGATGAACGATGAGTGCTGCCAGGCTGGTCAAAAAGAAAGTGTAATAAACATAATTTGTCCAGTTGGGATGATCCTCAAAAAATGCATAATTCTTATAAATCCCTATAAAAACATTTACCATCATCCATAATAATACAATAGAAACAGTTTGCATGATCCTTACCAGGAAGGCTCTTGTATCATCTTCCATCCCCATAACTTAAACTTTGGAATTGAAGTTCGGTATTTGCTGTTAAATTTAAAACTATTGTTGAATCACTTCAGCAGCATTTTTTTGAATCCTGTGCTGTCGCCGTTGAATACATTAAAGTCAACATAGGCATCTACGCCACTTACCCTTCCCTTTTCATTGTGTTGCCAAAATATCCAGTTTCGTTTTATAGCGGGTTTATCTTTTACATAATAATGAGCAACCCATAAAGGGTAAGCATCAAATTTATCCTGTAAAAAATTCTCATAAAAATCCACATTGGTATAAATGATGGGTTTTATTTTATAATATCCTTCAATCATAACCAACCAATCTTTCGCCCTTTGCTGTATATCAGTTACCGAAGCACCATTAGCAGATTCAATATCCAGTACCGGTGGCAGATCGCCTTTTTTTAAAGAAACTGTTTCAATAAAATTTTCAGCCTGAGCTTTGCCGCTCTTGCTGGAAATAAAAAAATGATAAGCGCCCCTTGGTAAGGAAGTTTTTTTTGCCCTGAGCCAGTTTTGCCTGAATTTATCATCCACCCCGTTCACGCCTTCTGTTGCTTTAATAAAGGCGAACCCGATCTTTGCCTGTTTGTCCTGCATAGATTTTACAGCATTCCAGTCAATGTTACTTTGATAGCGGCTCACATCAATGCCATGCATGGTATAATTTGCCGGTATATCTATACCGAATTCCGGGTAACGTACAAATTTAGGGTGGTTGATGTATTCATTTATATAATAAACAGCCGATACAATAACAGCCAGTAGCAAAACCGGAATTACAATTGATCTAAAAATACTTCTTCTTTTTTTTGCCAAGGGTTTGGGTTCCTTCGTTTTGAAAATGCAGGTAAGTCACAAATTTGCAATAAATGCAATTATGATTTTGATAAAATTTTCACAAATGATCTTTACCTGATCAGTTTTTTTATAAACTTAAATCCATTGTCGGCATTAATTCGCAGGATGTAGGCTCCGGAAGCCAGTTGGCGTGAAGGTACTTCTATATATTCATTACCATTTATCAGCACAATATTTCTTGAATAGACCAATTGTCCGGCAGCATTATATAAATTTATATTGGCGGTTGTAGATGCCATATTACGCAGGGAAATATAAAAACGATCCTGAACCGGATTGGGAAAAACCTGTATAGTATTCGGTCCAACTGAAGCATCAGCCACTTTTGCACTAACATTATTTTTTGTGACCAGCCAGTATTCCGGGTCAATCAAAACAGTATCGGCAATAAAACCAATATTCCTGAGAAAGGTTTCGCCGTTGGTCTTATTATCCACAACAATAGTTTTTTCCTGTGATGCATTTTTGAATTTAAGGGCGACCGGAAGCTCAAAAAAATCAACTGAGGTATGCGAAGTAGTTTGGTTCATTTTAATTTTTACATCGTTACTGCCTATCTGGGTCCATTGAACATTGTAGGTTGGATAGCCTTGTCCTTTGAACCAGTCTTTAAAAAATTCTGAAAGGTTTTGCCCACTCACCTGCTCCAGGTTTCTTTTCAGGTCATCGGTGTAAGCAAAACCATAAGCCAGTTTTGGGTCTTGTTGATATTGGCGAAGCGCTTTAAAGAAAGCGGCATCGCCTAATTTCCACCGCAACATATACAACAGGTACGAGCCCTTATTATAACTGAGCCTGCCTGAAAATATCCTTCCTACGTTGGTTGTATCATCAACCCACACCGAGCCCCCTGGTGCCGAAGTAACATTATTGATTATGCTTTTTCTGTTATTGATGGTACTTGCCGGGTATTTATTCTCCATATAAAAACTGGCAAGAAAAGTTGCAAAGCCTTCATTCAGCCAGATATCTTCCCAACTTGCACAGGTTATTTTATCGCCAAACCACTGGTGCGCTAACTCGTGTGCAATCAGGCCTTCATTTATTGAAACAATAAATGAAGAGGTTTGGTGCTCCATTCCCCCGCCCCAGCCAAATTGTACGTGTCCATACTTTTCTTTTATAAAAGGATAATCACCAAAATTATTATGAAACAATTGCATAGCATTTAATACATTCTGTGTGCCGTTTTGAAAAGAAGCAAGGCTCTCGGGATAACAATAGGTTTGCATAGGAAGGTTTATACTACCCAACAGAACACTATTATTAAATACCGTATAATTCGTAACCGCAAAACACATTAAATATGAAGCTATGGGGTAGCGGTGTTTCCACCAGGTAACTTTTTTTGTATTGCCCGCAATAAGTGTTTCACTTTGCAATAACCCATTGGCTGCTGATTTATATTGGGCTGGTGCAGTAACTATAATATCAACTGAATCTGCTTTATCATCCAGCCCATTCTTGCATGGCCACCAATCCCTGCTGCCATAAGGCTCACTAAGGCTCCACATTACCGGTGTGCCCAAATGCTGGTCCTGGATAAAGGAGCCGAACCCCGTATTGGGAGGAACGCCCTGGTAAAAAACAGAAATAGAATCAAGCACACCAGCATTGATCGTTGAAGAGAAGTTAACTGTGAGTACATTGCTAACGTGTTGTTTGGCAAGTAATATATTTCTCTGCCTGACGCTATCAACTATCAACGGGCTCATTAAATCAAGCTGAATATTATTGCTGGCAGAAGTAATGATAAAATATATGGTGACCTTACCATTGATATATCTCACAGCAGGATTGACCTCCCATTCGCAACGATAATACTTAACATCAAAGTTATTGCTGGCAGCCGGCGTTAATATATTGCTGTTACCCCGGCCTGTAATTCTTTGATGGGCTAATTGTTCAGACAAAACAATTTCATCTACCTGCTTACAATAATTAACCGGTGATTGAGCCTGAAGCTTTACACAACTAAAAAGTAAAAAAATAAAAAGAATACGCATATGTGATTTTTTTATCTTCAGGAAACTGCCATAAAGATTTAATAGTAAAGTTCTTAAACTTTTGTGAAAGGGCAATAATAACCTTCAATTATCGTTAACTAATTTGCCCGTTTTTAATTACATACCCATTGAAAATTGTTTAAGCATGAGGATTAAAAATAATTGGTCTCTTATTGTATCCAGGTCAGTTTGGATACTTTTTTTTTCTATAGTAACAGGTAGTTTTGCTAAGGGTAATCCCTATACTGATACTACAAAAAAGTTACTTTTAGCTTCAGTTGATAAAAACTACAAGAGTGGGTATATTATCAAAGAAGCTAATATAGAATTCCCCGAAGTTTTATCCGGAAATGAAGAAGAATCCCTGGATTATATTGAGAAGTTTTCTGCTAACAGGAGAGCCTATATAATCCGTACCTATAACAGGAGTAAAAAATATTTTCCAAAAGTCAGTACCATTTTACAAAAATATGATTTGCCACACGAGCTAAAAATGTTGCTTGCTTTGGAGAGTGCATTCAATGGGAATGCAGTTTCAAGAGCCGGTGCCGTTGGCTATTGGCAGTTTATGGATGATGTGGCCAGGGAGTATGGATTGAAATATACGTCACACAAAAGTGCAGCAGGAAAAAAACACTCAAAAAAATCATCGGCAAAAAAAATAGAAACCAAAGTAAGGTACACAAGAGATGACAGGAAGAATTTCAATAAATCAACTTATGCAGCAGCCCGTTATTTAAAAGACCGAAGCAGGAATCTGGATAATAATATATTGTTGATGGTTGCAAGTTACAATTGCGGTGTGGGCAACGTTTGGGATGCCATGAAAAGAACAGGTAAAGACAATCCAACATTCTGGGATATAAAAAAATACCTGCCTGCCGAAACAAGGGCATATGTAATGAATTTTATTACATTGAATGTGGTGTTTCATAATTATGATAAGTTTACCAATAATACGCTTACGTTTAAGCCCGTAAAAGTTAAGTTTGAGGATAATGAGGACCACATGACGGATACATTGGACGAAACGACCATGCAAAAATAATTGCAGAACAAGTAATAAATATATTGCCGGTGCATTTGTACCGGCTTTTTTATACCTGTCGGCAAAAGCAGTATTACAATTTAAATACCCCTCAACTGGCTTACCTTTGTGTATGCCTCAATTCAATTGGAACGATAGCCTTAATCTTTTAAGTAAGTTTACTTTACGGCGATTTACAAATGGCATAAAAGTGCTCAGCAGTTTCTACATCAGCCGTTTGCTAAACAGGCCTGTCCAATGGGGCTATCCTGTCTCTGTTTCTTTTGAGCCTACCACCAGTTGCAATCTTCGTTGCCCTGAATGTCCGAGTGGATTAAGACAGTTTACCCGGCCAACTGGTATGCTCCAAAATGATTTTTTTAAAAAAACTATTGATGATATTCATAAAGAATTATTGTACCTCATCTTTTATTTCCAGGGAGAACCTTATTTGAATCCTGATTTTTTAAAGATGGTAAAATATGCCAGTGATAAAAAAATTTACACTGCTACTTCTACTAACGCTCATTACTTAACTGATGAAGTTGCCAGGAAAACGGTTGAAAGCGGTTTAGACCGTCTGATCATTTCTATTGATGGTACTACACAGGATGTTTACCAGCAATACCGGGTTGGCGGAAACCTGGAAAAAGTATTAGAGGGTGCAAAGAATATCATGAAATGGAAAAAGGAATTGAAAAGTAAAACACCCTTTGTTTTTTTTCAATTCCTGGTAGTAAAACCAAATGAATGCCAGATAGAAGATATAAAACGGTTGGCTAAAGAAGTGAGCGTTGATGAAGTTCGTTTTAAAACTGCACAGGTTTATGAATTTAAAACCGACCCAAACAACCTGATACCAACAATTGATAAATACAGCCGTTATAAAAAAAATACAGATGGCACTTATACGGCTAAAAATAAACTGGCCAACCGCTGCTGGAAACTGCAGCATGCCAATGTAATTACCTGGGACGGACTGGTAGTACCTTGCTGCTTTGATAAAGATGCCACCCACCAATTGGGTAACCTTACAACCCAATCCTTTAAGGAGATATGGCACAATGATAATTACAAACAGTTTCGAAATGAACTTTCCAAAAGCAGGAAAAATATAGATATTTGTGCCAACTGCAGCGAAGGGGTTTCGGTATGGAAAGATTAATTTTAATCCTTTTTTTATTCTCTATTCCTTAATTTTAGCCCATGCCGGATATTTTCAACAATCGTTTAAGACAAATTGTATTGCTGCTTATTATAATAGTGCTGGCTTTTTTATTACTTTACCAGTTATTTATTTTTTTACCGGGTTTTTTAGGTGCCGTCACTTTATACATCTTACTCAGGGAAACCTATTTTTATTTAACCATTAAAAAACAATGGAAAAAAAATGCTACTGCACTTTTCTTTATTTTTTGCAGTTTACTGGTCATTGCCCTTCCTGTTTATTTTTCCATTCAGCTTATTTCTTCAAAATTATCTGTTGTTTTAAATAACCCTGCTGAGCTGATTGCCGATGCAAAAATTGTGGGGCAAAAAGTTTATGATTTTTCAGGCATTCAGTTGCTGTCTGATGAAAATATTTTAACCTTTCAAAAAAGGGCAGCAACAATCATTCCTTCGCTGCTGAACAGTTCTGCAGGCATTCTCAGTAATTTTGCAATCATGTTCTTTTTACTTTATTTTTTACTGGTAAACGGAAGAGCTGTTGAAAAATTCCTGGATCGCTTTATTCCCTTAAAAGAAGAAAATGTTGAAATGCTGGGCAGGGAAACAAAGAATATGATAAGGGCAAATGCTATTGGCATACCGGTTTTAGCTATTGTGCAGGGCATTATTGCCACTATTGGTTACTGGATATTCGGTGTAAAGGATTTTGGCCTCTGGGGATTCTTAACCGGGGTTTTTTCCATGGTACCCATTGTTGGCACTGCGGTTATCTGGATTCCATTAACCGCTTATTTATTCTCTATTGATAAAACCGGAAATGCCGTTGGTTTACTGATCTACGCTGTAGTGCTTATCACTAATATTGATTATGTGGTAAGATTAACCCTGCTAAAAAGATTTATGGATGTTCATCCGTTGATCACTATATTCGGCGTAATTGTAGGGATTGGCCTGTTTGGTTTTTGGGGTGTTATTTTTGGGCCGCTGCTTATCAGTTATTTTATTATTTTAATTAAAATATACATGAATGAGTTTGGGAAACCTGCAGATGATACAAATATACCTGCTGCAGTATAAAAGCTGTTTATTTAATCATTTATTTTATGAGTTTAGAAAAAGATATCAGCCAAAAAATGTTTCGGAATGAATACCAAAAGGGGATCATCAACCTTATTTATACCTATAACTGGTTAAATGAGAAAATGAAATCATTTTTTGAAAAAGAAAATATAACCGGTCAGCAATTTAATATCCTCCGTATACTTAGGGGGGCTGCACTGCCACTTTCCACATTACAGATCAGGGAACGTATGTTAGACAAAATGAGCGATACCAGCCGTATTGTTGACCGCCTGGTTTTAAAAGGGCTTGCAAAAAAGAATATTTGTAAAAACGATAAGCGCCTGGTTGATGTAAGCATAAGTACTAAAGGAAAAAAACTGTTAGAAAATATAGACAAATATGAAAGTGAAATGGATGCTGTTTTTGGCAACCTTTCACAAGCAGAGGCAAAAACATTAAATAATTTATTAGACAAGATCCGTAAAACGGGTTGATCAAACCATTATGCAGAAAAAGTATTTCCTATTAATTTCCTTAGTTACTTTATTTGGTTTCAGCCTAAAAGCCCAGACAAAGCCTGAATTCCGGGGTGTATGGGTTGCCACTGTAGACAATATTGACTGGCCATCGAAGGGAAACTATTTTTCCGATTCTCAAAAGGTGGAATTTATCAGGTTGCTGGATATGCACCAGCGCAATGGAATGAATGCAATGATTGTACAGATACGTCCTGCCACCGATGCCTTCTATCCTTCGCAGTATGAACCCTGGAGTGAGTTTCTTACCGGTAAACAGGGGCAGCCACCAATGCCTTACTATGATCCATTGGAATTTATGATTGCTGAAACACATAAAAGAGGAATGGAATTTCATGCATGGATGAATCCTTACAGGGCGGTTTTCAATATTACAACATCATCAATTGCAGCAAACCATATAACAAAAATTTATCCAGGCTGGTTTCTCACCTACGGAGAAAAAAAATATTTTGACCCCGGTAATAAAGAAGTACAGCAATTTGTGACCAATGTTGTAAAAGATGTAGTGAGCCGGTATGCTGTTGATGCCATTCATTTTGATGATTACTTTTATCCTTACCGGATTGCAGGAAAAGAATTTCCGGATAATGCAAAATATCAGCAATATGGAAACGGGATGAACAAAGATGACTGGAGAAGAAGCAATGTTGATTCCATTATTCTTATGCTTAGCAATGTCATCAAAAAAGAAAATCCCAAATGCCAGTTTGGTATCAGCCCCTTTGGTGTATGGCGCAACGAAGACAGGGACCCGGTTAATGGCAGTAAAACAAAAGGCGCTCAAACAAATTATGATGATCTGTACGCCGATATATTATTGTGGCTAAAGAATGGTTGGATAGATTATGTGGCCCCTCAATTGTATTGGGAGTTTGGCCACAAAGTTGCGCCTTATGAAGTTCTCCTTGACTGGTGGAGCAAACATACCTACGGCAGGAATTGTTATATCGGCCTTGGCATATACAGGGCCAACAGCAATAGCGCCTGGAAAGATATTACGCAACTACCCCGCCAAATTGAAGCTTTGCGCAATACCCCTAACATTCAGGGCATGATCTTTTTCAGCAGTAAATCTTTCAATAATAATCCCAATGGATGGAGTGATAGTCTGCGGCTGGAATATTTTAAAGAACCGGCAAAAACGCCCGAAATGAACTGGATAAATAGTACCAGGGAATGATAGTGGCCTTTTTATCCAATTTCATTTTATCTACCTTTGTGATATAAATTAATTGATCAATAAATAATATTGTTATGCCTGGTTATGAAACATGGAGCGATGCAGAACGAAAAGAAGTAAATGAAGTGCTGGAAACAGGAATCCTGATGCGTTATGGCTTTGATGGCCCACGCAAAGGAATCTGGAAAGCAAAAGAGCTGGAAGAAGCCATTTGCCAGACATTTGGCTGTAAACATACCCAATTGGTAAGTAGTGGTACAGCTGCATTAACAGCGGCTATGAGTGCATTGGGTATTGGCTATGGCGATGAGGTGGTCTTACCGTCTTTTACTTTTGTAGCAAGTTTTGAAGCAGTGTTAAGTGTTGGCGCTGTTCCTGTTTTTGTAGATGTAGATGATACCCTGACTCTGAATCCAGTCGCTGTTCGCAATGCTATTACGTCAAAAACAAAATGTGTAATGCCTGTACACATGTGCGGCAGTATGGCTGATATGGATGCATTACAGACAATTTGTAAAGAGTATAAATTATTTTTATTGGAAGACGCCTGCCAGAGTATTGGTGGAACGTACAAAGGAAAAAAATTAGGAACCATTGGCGATGCCGGTACATTCAGTTTTGATTTTGTAAAAACCATTACCTGTGCCGAGGGTGGTGCGGTAATGACCAACAGGGAGGATGTTTTTATCAACAGCGATGGATATAGCGATCACGGCCATGATCACAAAGGTATTGATCGTGGTGCAGACCTTCACCCTTTCATTGGTTATAATTTCCGGATAAGTGAATTACATGCTGCTGTTGGCCTGGCTCAGATAAAAAAACTGGATGTTTTTTTAGCAACTCAGAAAAAAAATCATTCCGCATTAAAGAATTTACTTTCCGTTATTCCCGGAATTTCATTTAGAAGAATACCTGATGAAACAGGCGATAGCTGTACTTTTTTAAGTTGGTTCCTGCCTACAGAAGAGATAACAAAGGCTGTTGTAACAGAAATGAAAGCACGGAATATTTTAGCCGGTAATTTTTACTGGTACGATAATAACTGGCATTATATCCGTAAATGGGATCATTTAAAAAATTCAATAACCTTAAATGCATTGCATCCCGATCTAAAAGCAGCTGTAATACATCATGCTAATAAAGATTTTGCATCAAGTGATGCAATAATGAGCCGTTGTGTGTCTACAGCAATTAGTTTATTGTGGACTGATGAGCAGATAAAAACAAAAGGAGAGCAAATGGCAAGTGTAATTAAAAAGGTAATGAGTGAACAAAATGTAAGGGCATAAAATTAACCCTGTCAATAAAACACAAGCGGTAATCTTTAAATTGCCGTTTCTTTATTTTACTAATTGCCAGGCAAAATGCCTGCTGTTTTCTTTCCTTCCATCCAGTCGCAGTATTGTACAGTTCCTAAACGAAATTTAAAAGGAACCTTAGTTGCCTTTTCAAACTGCAATTCCTTTTTACAAAAGAATCCAAAATTTTGAGTGTAGTAATCAGCGTTGATCAGAGAAAAGAAAACCGGGGTTAAAGTAATTCCCGGGTTGATGCTGATAGTTTTTTGACCCGGGTTGTTATTCTTGTTCATTTTAAAACCACTATTGAATTTATTTTTCTTTTCGCCAATAGATTTTAAGCTGTAAAAACCGCTTGAAAGGGTCACTTTGTAGGGTGTTATTTGGCAAAAAACTCCGCTTGCCACAAAAATCATGCAAAAAAACAAAATTTTGGCTTTTTTATTCATTTTACAACACTGTATGTATGTAAATTTACGTTCTTATTGAACGTTCAGATTAAATATTTTACGAACAATACTAATTATTACCCTTAGCAGAATGAGAATATGGCCTTAAGTCAGGGATTATACCAAAAGCAATTACAAAAACTATCGCCCCAGCAAATCCAGTTGATGAAACTGTTGCAGGTGCCTACGGCTCTTTTAGAGGAGCGTATCAAGGAAGAAATAGAAGAGAATCCGGCATTGGAAGAGGACGAAGATGGGCATGAAGACGAATATGACGAAGCAAATGATGAATTTAAAGATAAAGAAACGGAGGATGCAGAAATGGACGGAAGTGTTGACGAATATGAAAATATTGACATTAGCGAATATGTAAAAGATGGTGATGACGAAGTAGGTGACTATAAATTAAAAGATGACAACTACCCGGAAATTGATGAGGGCAGGGTTATTCCCCACAAGGTAGAGACCGGTTTTAATGAGGTAATGCTGGAACAATTAGGTATGCTTACTTTAAATGATCATCAAAAACGCGTAGCAGAGCAGATCATTGGTAATTTAGATGATGATGGTTATTTGAGAAGAGAAATTTCTGCCATTGCAGATGACCTGGCTTTTCGGCAAAATATTGAAACTACCGAAGAAGAGATCAGTCAGTTGATCTTACAGATACAGCAGTTTGACCCCGCCGGAATTGCGGCCCGAAACCTGCAGGAATGTTTATTGCTACAGTTGGAGAGAAAATCCGGCGAGGGCAAACATGTGGAGATGGCAATGAAAGTTTTGGAAAAATATTTTGAAGAGTTTACCAAAAAACATTATGAAAAAATTCAGCGGGGATTAAATTTAACGGATGAACAACTCAGAGAAGTAATTAACCAGATCATTAAATTAAATCCCAAGCCCGCCGGTACCATTGGCGATACCAATAAAGGAGAAAGTTATGTAGTTCCCGATTTTTTTATTTATAATAATGCAGGGAAATTAGAATTAACACTTAATAGTAAAAATGCGCCGGATCTCAGGATCAGCGAGGGATATAGAGATATGCTGAAGGAATATGACCGTGGCAGTAAGAAAGACAAGCGCCAGAAAGAAGCTGTTCTTTTTATTAAGCAAAAAATTGATGCCGCCAAATGGTTTATTGATGCCATTAAGCAGCGACAAAATACCTTGCTGAATACCATGGAGGCCATTATGAACTACCAGCATGATTTTTTTATTTCCGGCGATGAAACAGACCTGCGGCCAATGATCTTAAAATATATTGCAGAGGCAACTAACCTGGATATATCTACTGTGAGCCGTGTTGCCAACAGTAAATTTGTACAAACAGAATTCGGAACTTACAGGCTTAAATTCTTTTTTAGCGAAAGTTTACAAACAGACAGCGGCGAAGAAGTAAGTACCAGGGAGGTTAAAAAAATACTCAGCGATATTATAGGAGGAGAAAATAAAAAACACCCGTTAAGCGACGAGAGATTAACAGAGCTACTCCAGGAAAAAGGATATAATATTGCCAGGAGAACGGTTGCCAAATACAGGGAACAACTGAATATTTCCGTTGCCCGTTTAAGAAAAGAATTATGACAGCATTAATACAGGATTCGCAGGTTGTTAATGACAAAAGGGAGCAAAACATTATTGTACGGTTCTTTGCACATCTTTTCTCTTTTGTGTTTCATCCTTTGTTTGTACCGTTTTATGTGGTTGCATTTTTAATCTATTATCACCCCTCCTACTTTTCAGGTTTTAGCGATAATACAAAATTAAGCCTCCTGTTAACTACTGCATTAAACACCATATTCTTTCCGGCCTTTGCAGTTTTACTGATGAAAGGATTGGGTTTTATCAAATCTGTTTTTTTAAAGACACAGCAGGACAGGATTGGCCCTTATCTCTCCAGCATGATCTTTTATTTTTGGGCAGCACGGATATTCTTTAAGTTTCAGCCAGAGTTATCTCCTGTTCTGGCTACATTCATGACCGGTGTTTTTCTTACCACAGTTGTTGCTCTTTTATCAAATATCTATTTTAAAATAAGTATGCATGCAATTGGCTGCGGAGGACTGCTTGGTATCTTTTTAATAATCATGAATAGCAATACCATGTTAATGACCTGGCCTTTATCCATCGCTCTATTAATAACCGGCATGGTTTGCAGTTCCCGTTTACTTGTAAGTGATCATACACAAAAAGAAATTTACTTTGGACTTATTACCGGTTTACTCTGCCAGTTCGCAGCAGGCATTGTGATATTATAAAAGAAAAGATCCCGCCAAAAGCGGGACCATTCGTCTCCTGTCGTGCCTAACAATAAAAACTTTAAAACTGTAGAGGAAATATAGTTTTAGCTGTTAAGTAATTTTGACTGGTTACTGTAATTTTTTGAAGGATAGTACAAAAACATGCAACTTCCACCCCTTATAACATCAATTAGTTTTTTGCTTATTACTTTTGGCACAGCAGGGCATCCATAACTTCTGCCCAGGTAACCATTTTGCTGAATAAATTTTTCACTTACATAATCAGCACCATGTAATACAATGGCACGGTCATATGCTTTATCATTAATACCTGTTTCGCAACCTTTCAGTTTTAAAGAATATCCATTCTCGCCAACATAGGTATTAAGTGTTACATAAAAACCCAGGCTGCTTTTGTGCGATTCTTCTTTATTAGAAAAATCTGTTGCATAATTCTGGCCCGATCTTCGGCCATGGGCTACCAATGAGTTGATCAGCACTTCTCCCGTGGCCATATCCAGCACAAATAATCTTTTTTGTGTAGAAGCTTTACTATAGTCAACTATGGTAAGCAGATTGTTTTTATTCAATAAGTGTTTCTCATCAAGCACAGCATAACCTTTCTGTGCCATTTCAAATGCTTCTCTGGATAATCCCGATGTTTCAAGTTTCCACTTATCAAATAATTCAGGGGGATTCAATCCTGTTTTTTCATTATCAACATTTACTAAAGAAGATGATAAAATGTATTTGTCGTTTTGCTTTTCATAAAGCGAAGAGGAACTATTTGCCAATAGCAACAAGGCAGGAAAGAATGCAAATGCAAAACGGATTAATTTCATTTCAAGGGTTTTCAGTATCGGATCAGTGGATTATTGAATCGCTTCTATAAATCGCTTTATAACAATCTTTTATTGTGCAAAAAACAGAATGCGAATAGATATATTTTATTTGAATATTCTAAAAAGTAGAATTACTTCGGATGTTTACTTTTAAAAAGTATCATGCTACTAAAGTATCTTTCTATATTCATTTTATCTTTTACAAATATTCTCTGTGGTTCAGTCGGCATAAGCATACATAAATCTTTATATTTGGGCTTTAATGTGAGACATAATGAATATAAAGATTGTTTTGAACCTGCTGTTTTTGTTATCAGTAATTGCCGTGCAGGGAAATTCTCAAAAACTAAGTTTTAATAAGCAGGCTTTTTATAATGCCATGGCCTCCGATAACCTGGAAGAGATAAATGCACAGCTAAATATTGTTAGAGGGACATCAATCAGTGAAAAAGAAGCTTATGAAGGAGCCCTGCTCATGAAAAAAGCCGGCCTGGTTACCAAGGCTAAAGAAAAATTAACTCTTTTTAAATCCGGGCGTCTGAAACTGGAAGCTTCCATAAAGAATGACAGCAAGAATACCGAGTTTTATTTTCTTCGCCTCATTATACAGGAACATGCACCTAAAATGGTTAACTACCGGAATGAACTGGAAAATGATGGCTCTCTCATTCGCACAAATTATAAAACACTTCCCCAGGTTGTTCAGCAGGCTATTTTTGAATACAGTAAAAAATCAAAAGTTTTAAAGCTTCCCCAGCCTTAACTTTGCACTGAATGAATAAAAAGATCCTTGTTCTTTATTATACACAATCGGGGCAATTAGAAGATATTCTTAATTGTTTTATAACTCCGCTTGTGGAAACGGGTAATACCGTTGAAAAAGTACGGGTTCATGTAGCAAAAGATTATCCGTTTCCCTGGACCGGTAAAAGCTTTTTTGCAGTTATGCCCGACTGTGTTTTAGGCGTACCTTCGGAATTGCAAAGTTTCCAGCTAAAAGAAAACAAGTACGACCTTGTTATTTTGGGTTACCAGGCATGGTTTCTTTCACCATCTATTCCATCCAATTCTATACTAAACCATCCTTCCGTAAAAGCTATTTTAAAAGATACACCTGTGATAACGATAACCGGGGCAAGAAATATGTGGATCAGTGCTATGGAAAGAATAAAAATATCATTAAAAGAATCCGGGGCCAGGTTAGTTGGCAGCATAGCCCTGGTAGACAAACATCATAACTTCATCAGCTTTATCACAATTTTTCACTGGATGTTCAAAGGAAAAAAAGAGCGATGGTTGAACATTTTTCCTAAGCCCGGTGTTTCAGACGCAGATATTTCAAATACAGGAGTTTTTGGAGCAACTGTACAAAAATATCTTGCCCGAGAAAACTGGGATGGCCTCCAGGATGAACTGATCCGTCAAAAAGCGATTGAAGTAAAATATAATTTAATGTTTATCGAATCCAAGGCAAGCCGCATTTTTGCCATATGGGCCAACATTATCATAAAAAGAAAAAAAAGAGATGCCTGGCTTGTTGCATTCAAATATTATCTTTTAATTGCATTGTTTATAGCAGCCCCGATAATATTAACTGTTGATGCTATTTTTTTCAAACCTTTTTTATCGGGCCGTATTAAAAAACAAAAACAACATTATTCAGGTATAAATTAACCCTAACTGCAGATGTCTTTTAACCAGGTTTACATTACCAATACTTCTTCATTTTTCCCAAATGATCCCGTTTCAAACGACGAAATGGAGGAATACCTGGGATATATTAATGATTCCCCTTCCAGGTCAAAGGCAATTGTGCTCAGGAATAATGGTATAAAACGCAGGTTTTATGCACTCAAAAAAGATGGGACTTCAACACATACCAATGCCCAGATGACATCACTGGCAGTAAATGCTTTATTCAAAAATAATCGGGCTGATATTAAATCAATAGAGCTGTTAAGCTGCGGCACTTCCACACCAGACCAATTAATGCCTTCACATGGTGTAATGGTTCATGGCTGGCTGCCCGAATCAAATCCTGTTGAAGTAATCTCTCCTGCCGGTGTATGTTGTGCAGGCATGCATGCATTTAAATACGCCTACCTGGCTACCAAAACAGGAGATGTGCAACGATGTATTGCTACCGGCTCCGAACGCTTTTCTATTTCTTTGGTTTCTGCTCATTTTGAGGATGAGGCCAAAAGATTAAAACAACTGGTTGACGATCCGTATATCGGTTTTGAAAAAGAATTTTTAAGATGGATGTTATCTGATGGGGCTGCTGCATTTTTGATATCAAATAAAAAAAATGAAAATGGTATCAGCCTGCGTGTAGAATGGATGGAAGGTTTTTCTTATGCAAATGAGCTTGAGCCCTGTATGTATATGGGAGGCGAAAAGCTTAAAGATGGCACTTTGAAAAGTTACCAGGATTATTCTAACGGGGAGATCATGTCACAATCTTTACTTAGCATTAAGCAGGATGTAAAACTGTTAAGTAAAAATATAGTGTTGTATGGCGGTTATGGTGTAAAAGCTTCATTGGAAAAGCATGGCATGAAATCAGAAGAGATCGATTATTTCCTGCCCCATATGTCGAGTGAATTTTTTAAAGATAAGATCTATCAGCAATTGATAGCAAACGGAACAGGAATAATGTATGATAAATGGTTTGTAAACCTTAGCCAGGTAGGCAATGTGGGAGCAGCTTCCATTTACCTGATGGTGGATGAATTATTTCACAGTGGAAAACTTAAAGCAGGAGATAAAATTTTCCTCCTTGTTCCTGAAAGCGCCCGTTTTTCATACATGTATTGTTTGCTTACTGTTTGTTAAGCATCAATTGGTTCATTGGATATTATTTTCAGTCCATCTTTACCTACCTTCGGACTTTTAACAGCATCAAAATGAAAAAAGAAGAGATTCCCCAGGATGATGGCGCCCTCAACAAATTAACCAAAGAAGTTGTTTATGCTGTTGATGGATCGGGTAAATATACTACCGAATTAAGCACCGGCTGGGAAGTAAAAGCCAAAGCACTTGATGTGGCCTGGGAAGATATAGAACAGCGGATTGAGCATGCACGGCAAAAAGTTTTACGCAACGAAGCAAGCCCCATCTTATATTTTATGGAAATGCGGCTGATGGATACAGGAATTGTTGCTGCATATACCGGTTTCTGGAAATGGACGGTGAAAAGACATTTAAAACCTTCCGCATTTAAAAAATTATCGGAAAAAAAATTACAACAATATGCTGATGCCTTTAATGTAACTGTGGAGGAACTTAAAACCATGAAAGTACATGACTGAATTTAAACACCTGCAGGCTGCTCACTGCGAAAACGGGGTTACCACAAATTTATTACGAAGCGTTGGTGTAGATAAATTAACTGAGCCACTTGCTTTTGGTATTGGCAGTGGGCTGTTCTTTGTTTACATTCCATTATTAAAAATAAATAAGGGCCCGGCCATTGCTTTCAGAACCATGCCCGGCCTTATCTTTAAAAGAACCTGCAAGTCATTAAATATCCCGGTGGTCAGAAAAAAATTCAATACAAAAGATGAAGCAGCAAAATTTTTAGATGAGTGCCTCAGGGCCGGGCAGCCTGTTGGTTGCCAGGTTGGTGTTTATTACCTTACTTATTTCCCGAAAGAATATCGTTTTCATTTTAATGCACATAATTTAATTGTGTATGGCAGCGAGGGAGATAATTATCTTATCAGCGACCCGGTGATGGAAAATGTTACTACACTTACTAAATACGAACTGGAAAGAGTACGTTTTGCTAAAGGTGCATTGGCGCCAAGAGGGCAATTGTATTATCCAAAAGAAAATACCATTGTTACCGATGAACAATTACGCAAAGCCATTAAGACCGGTATAAAGAGAAATGTAAGAGATATGATTGGAATACCCGGCCCGATTGCGGGTGTAAACGGAATTGCATTTACTGGTAAGAAGATCAAAAGGTGGAAGGATAAATTAGGGCAACAAACTGCCGGCTTGTATTTAGCACAGTTAGTGCGTATGCAGGAAGAGATTGGAACCGGTGGCGGTGGTTTTCGTTATATATATGGAGCATTCTTACAGGAGGCGTATGCTTTTCATCCTATTGATGAACTATTGGAGATCTCAAAAATATTTACACAATCAGGCGATAAGTGGCGCAGCGCCGCTGTGCAGGCTGCCGGTATTTATAAAGGAAGAATTGGCAGCCAGGCCGATTTTAATGTAATGGGAGATTATTTATTAGAGATAGCTGAAATAGAGAGAAAGGCATTCCAGGCATTGTCTAAAATAAAATGGAACTCATGAGCAATGCAGCTGTGCAGATAAATAATTTAGGGTTTACCTATCCACGGCAATCAGTTTCCTGTTTCACTAATCTGAACCTTGAAGTATTAGAAGGTGAACGCTTTGGTTTATTTGGCCCTAACGGTGCTGGCAAAACCACCTTAATGAATTGCATGACCGGGTTGCTTCAATTTCAGCATGGAAGTATTCAATTACTGGAGCACGAAATTACTCGTCATAAAAAATCAATCAACAAGCTTTTTGGCTTTGTACCACAGGAATTTTCTTTTTACCAGGAATTAAGCCCGGCAGAAAATCTTGCCTTCTTTGGTGCCTGGTCAGGTTTACAAAAACAGGAGATCAAAATCAAAACAACAGAATTGCTGGAAGTGCTTGGCCTTGCCGATGTACGTAATAAAAAAGTACAGGAGTTTTCCGGCGGCATGAAACGCAGGGTAAACCTTGCTATCGGTGTAATTCATAACCCCCGTATTTTATTTTTAGATGAGCCAACAGTTGGTGTGGATGTACACACCCGCCATGCCATTATTAATTATTTGAAAAAATTAAATGAGAATGGTACCACACTTATTTACACATCGCACCAGTTAAGTGAAGCTGAAGACCTCTGTAATATGGTTGCGCTGATAGATGATGGGAAAATAATTGCACATGATACTTTAAACCAACTCCTGTTAGATCATAAAGAAGACGGGCTGGAAGGTTTGTTTATCAATTTAACCGGTAAATCTTACAGAGACTCATAATGTTTAAACTCTGGTCAACGATATTAAAAGATATCCACATTTTAACCCGTGATAAACTGGGTTTGATATTTATGTTTGTAATGCCGATCGTTTTAGCGATTGTTATTACAGCTGTTCAAAACAGTACTTTCGAAATGCTGAACACCAATACTGTTCCTATGCTTTTGTGCAACAGGGATACAGGTGATACAGGAAAACAACTGGAAACCGCTATTACAAAAGTGGGGATGTTTGATCTGAAACAGGTAATACCCAATATAACAGATAAAGAGATCTCAAACCGGATGCATGCTAAAGATGCAGTGATCGCCATCATTATACCGGCAGATTTTACAAAAAAAATTAAACAAAAATCAAATGAAACTGCAGCCAGGGCATTGAAAAATTTCGGTATGCAAACCGATAGTATAAAAACTGATGGCGGCAACGTTCAGCCTATTACTTTGCTTTATCATCCGGTTTTACAGGAATCTTTTCGCCGGTCCGTACAAGGTGCCTTACGAAGTGCCCTGCAAGTGGTACAAAATAAAGAAGTTTTAAAAAGCCTTTACTTTTCGCTCAATGAAAAATCAATGCCAGACTCATTAGAGAAAGAACTCATGGATGAACAGATTACTATTAACGAAATTCCTGTTTCCAGGGATGGCAGCAGGAATATTCCCAATGCCTCTCAACATAATGTACCGGCATGGACAGTATTTGCCATGTTCTTCATTGTAATTTCTCTGGGAGGAAGTGTGGTAAGAGAAAAACTGAATGGCAGTTTTGTACGATTAAAAACTTTACCTACAAATTACCTGGTGGCATTAATTTCCAAACAGCTTACTTATTTGTTTGTAACATTTGTTCAGGCTGCTGTTGTTTTTTCAATCGGCATCTGGCTTTTTCCATCCATGGGTTTACCCAAATTAAATTTACCGGCCGATATTACCGGTGTTGTTATCGTAACACTGATATGCGGATGGTGTGCAGTAAGCTATGCTATTATGATCGGTGTATTTGCAAAAACACAGGAACAGGCCAATGGCATAGGTGCAGTGTCCATTGTATTAATGGCTGCTGTAGGAGGTTTGCTGGTACCTAGTTTCGCCATGCCGTCATCTTTTCAGTTTGTGATGAAGCTTTCGCCTTTACATTGGTGCCTGGAGGCTTATTATGGTTTATTTTTAGAAGGAGGGAAACTCAAAGATGTAATTTTAAATATTTTACCTTTATTGGGTATTACTTTTGTTATACAATTAATTACACTGTACGGGTTGAAAAGAAAAAACCTGATCTGAAATATTTATTATGGACACAGCAACACTAAAACAACAGTTAAAAAAGCAAATCGTGGAGTTTTTGAACCTTACATCGGTTGATCCTGAAAGTATTAAGGATGATGAACCATTGTTTGGAGAAGGGTTGGGACTGGATTCTATTGACTCTATAGAATTAATTGTTTTATTAGGCAGGGAATATGGTATCAATATCCAGGACCCCAAAGAAGGCCGGAAAATTTTAGTGGACATTAATACAATGGTTGCTTATATAGAACAGCATCGAACAAAATAATAAAACTACTTTATTGAGCAGGATTTTTATAACCGGCATAGGCGTAATCAGTGCTATAGGAAATTCTATAGCTGAAAACCGCATGGCGCTTGCCGAAGGAAGATGCGGCATCCAAAATAATCTTGATCTTTTTCCAACAAAATATTCGGGGGTACTGCCTTTTGGGCAGATAAGCGTAAGTACTGCATCATTACTGAATAATTTTAAAATTTCGGAACCGGGTGTTACCCGTACCACGCTGCTGGCCTTACATGCTTTTGCTGAGGCTATACAAGATGGAGGCCTCTCCCCGGAAAAAATAAGCGCTGCTGAAACTGCATTGGTAGGTGCAAGCACCGTAGGTGGCATGTGCTTAACGGATGAATTGTATGCAGATGCAAATAAAAACAGCAATGGCTCGCCTTATACATCTTCTTATGATTATGCATCCATAACCATGTACTTACAGAAGCATTATAAAATGAATGGCATCATCAACACCATCAATACAGCATGCTCCTCTTCGGCAAATGCAATTATGTATGGAGCCATGCTTATTAAAAATGGTTTTGCAAAAAGGGCTATCGTTGGTGGTGTTGACAGCCTGGCAAAATATACCATCAATGGTTTTCATGCACTGCATATCCTATCTTCCGAAAAATGTACGCCTTTTGATGAGAACCGTAAAGGGTTGAATTTAGGAGAAGGTGCTGCTTTTTTAGTTTTAGAGAAAGAAGAAGATATTACCGGCAAGAAAGTATATGCCGAATTAACGGGGTATTGTAATGCCAATGATGCTTATCATCCGTCTTCTTTATCAGAGCAGGGAGATGGGCCATATTTTTCTATGCAAGGCGCTTTACAATCAGCAAAACTTTCTACCCACCAGATCGATTTTATAAATGCACATGGCACAGGTACCGAAAATAATGATGAAGTTGAAAGCAGGGCCCTCATCCGTTTATTTGAAAAGCCGCCTCCTTTTGCTTCCTCTAAAGCGAATATCGGGCATACGCTTGGCGCTGCCGGAGCCATTGAAGCAGTTTACTGTGTTTTAAGCCTTGCACACCAGGAGGTTTATGCAAACCTTAATTTTAAACAACCTATTGCGGCTACAGGATTAGTACCTGTTCAATCTTATAAAAAAATTCCATTGCAGCATGTTATGTCAAACTCATTTGGGTTTGGTGGCAATTGTTCATCTCTTATATTTTCAAAAGCCTGACCCCATGTTTTATATTCATCAAACATATTGTATATCTCCGCAAAGAACTTTTCCGCAGGTTGATCTTGAAATATTAAACCATCCGGTTAATAAAAAGCTACTCGCTATTGAGCCACTATATGATGGGATTCCACCCGGTATATTACGCCGTATGGGTAAGGCGATCAGGATGGGTGTTGGTGCAGCAATGCCAATATTAAAAAACACCAATGCACTAAACGGCATAATTATCGGTACTGCCAAGGGCGGAATGGAGGATTGTATAAAATTTTTAAACCAGATCGTTCAGTATGAAGAAGGTTTGCTTGCTCCCGGGAATTTTGTACAAAGCACATCCAATGCCATTGCTGCACAATTAGGGCTAATGTGCCATAACAAGAAGTACAATACAACTCATGTACACCGTGGGCTTGCATTTGAAAATGCTGTTATTGACACCATCATGCAATTGAATGAACACCCAGGTAACAATTACCTGTTGGGTGGGGTTGATGAGATATCTGATTTTAATTACAATATTGAAACCCTGGCCGGGGCTTATAAAGAAGAGCTTATTTCCAATGAACACCTGTACGATAGGGACAGTCCCGGAAGTATTGCCGGCGAAGGTGCCGCTATGTTTTTAGTAAATGATCAAAAAGAAAATGCCATAGCCAAACTAAAAGCTTTACAAATTTTACACAGTGAAGATGATGGCCTGGTAAAAAATAATCTAAAGCAATTCATAGCAGCTCATTTACCGGCTGGAGAAGAAATTGACTTGCTGCTCTCCGGCGAAAATGGTGATAACCGTACTTTAAAATTTTATATGGATTGTGAAGGGTTGATGGAAACAAACACAGCTATTGTCCGCTTTAAACATTTGAGCGGCGATGTTCCTACTGCTGCTGCTTTTGGCTTATGGCTGGCTTGCCAGGTTTTACAGAAAAATGATCTTCCTCTACACATGATCAAGAAACCATTTACCGGGCCTCACTGCAATAATATTTTACTTTACAATAATTACAAGGGTTTGCAACATAGTTTTATGCTGATCAGGAAATATTAATTGCATTCAGCAAACTATCTGTAATTTTCCTTTTTATATGACCTTCAATTGCCAGATCTAAAAATTTATTTTCATTTATGAAAAAAAAGTGGAGCACCCTTTTTTATATATTGATCCTGGTTATAGCAGGGGTTGCCATTTACCGAATAGTAAAACAGGGCAACACTTTACAGAACCCGGTACTGACAGCCCAACAAATACAGGCTGAAAAGGATCCGGCAACCGGTAACAGTTTCCAGGTCTTTACTGATTCCTTCCACAATAACATTACCGGGCCCATGGCCATTTTGCTTTTGCAGATCATAGTCATCATTGCCTTCGCCCGCCTGTTTGGATTTCTATTTAAAAGAATCGGGCAACCTGCAGTCATAGGTGAGATTGTGGCCGGTATAATTTTAGGGCCGTCCATTCTTGGTTTGTTTTTTCCGGAGATCAATCATTTTTTATTTCCGCCATCATCATTAGGGACACTTCAGTTCCTTAGCGAAATCGGCCTGATCCTTTTTATGTTTATTATCGGCATGGAGCTGGACCTGAAAGCTATTGCTAAACAGGCTTATGGTGCGGTCATCATCAGTCATGCCAGTATTGTGATACCCTATACATTGGGGATGGGGCTGGCATATTTTATTTATAAAGACTATGCGCCTGAAGGTATTTCGTTCTTATCTTTTTCCCTCTTCATGGGTATAGCCATGAGCATTACTGCGTTTCCCGTACTGGCCAGGATATTGAAAGAAAAAGGACTTACCAGGTCAAGGCTTGGCGCTATGGCGCTTACCTGTGCAGCTGCTGATGACCTTACAGCCTGGTGCATATTGGCTGCTGTAATTGCATTGGCAAAGTCTGGTTCATCTATAAGTGTTTTGTACACCATTGGCCTGGCAGTCATATATGTATTGATCATGCTGAAATTGGTTCGTCCGTTTTTAGAAAGATTAAGTCATGTTTACGACAACAAAGAAAAAAAGAGAACAGCTATCATCGCACTATTGTTTTCCATTCTGATCATATCATCTTATATCACATCCATTATTGGTATACATGCTTTGTTTGGCGCATTCATCGCCGGGATTATTATGCCTTCCAGTTTCAGTTTTCGTCAAATTGTTATTGACAAGATTGAAGATGTAAGTATAATACTATTATTACCCTTGTTTTTTGTAATAACCGGGTTAAGAACCCAGGTAGCTTTATTGAATGAAGGATATTTATGGGTTACGTTTGGATGGATATTGCTGGTTGCTGTTGCCGGCAAATTTGGGGGCAGTACCCTTGCTGCAAAAATGGTGGGCCAAAGCTGGAAAGACAGTTTATCCATTGGTGTACTGATGAATACCCGTGGCTTGATGCAGCTGATCGTTTTAAATATTGGTTACGATCTGGGGATTCTTTCTCCACAGATATTTGCGATGATGGTGCTCATGGCACTTGTAACTACTTTTATGACAGGGCCTGCGCTGGATCTGATCAATTGGTTGATGCCTGAAAGACAAGAAGCAACAACTACGCAAAAGTAAACTCTCCTTTAAATTTAAAATGCACTAACTCATCTTTAAAAAGCGTAGCTATGATATTTATTCTTCCATTTTCACCTGTAGAATATTTTATGGAAGTATGGATAAGGTTATTTACCTGAGGATCGATTACTGCAAGAAATTTCATATCGGCAGCTTTTACAAGATTGGTTTCCTGATCAAGTACCTGTTCCAGTATTTCTTTTACCATCTGCATCATACAAACACCCGGCACAACAGGCTGATCTGGGAAATGCCCTTCAAATATTTTATGCCTGGTATTTATTAAAAGCTCAGCCCATATTTCAGTGGCAGATGATTCCGTATCCCTGATGGTAAAAAAATCGTTTAGCAGCATTATCTTTCTATTCTTTTTAAACCGATATTAAATTCAAATGTTTTGTGTGAAATACCAATGGTATCCGGTATACCGTTGATATAATTTTTCATGACCGCTTCTACAATAATTTTTTTGTTGGACGCCCTTTCTAATCTCACAAGCTCATTACCATCAGCGCCGGTAATGTAATAATTATATCCTTTTGTTTGCGGAAAGATAAAATACAACAACTCGTTATTAGTTTTTACAGTTGCCCTGTTATTATCCAGCCTGTTCATCAGTACCAGTTCAAAATCATGTTGAAGGGTTTTTATCACCGATCTCTTATTCATCTTTTTAATGATGGAGTACACTTTAAAATTTCCGTCAGCGGCAAATTCAAAATCAAAAAAGGTAAACCCCGTTTCACTTGAAAAAACCATCCGGGTACTGCTGTCTGGCATCTTCTTGATCAGCAACAAGCCACTTAAGTGATTACCTATCACATCAACAGTAGTATTGTATAAGGCAACAGTAAATGCCGGTCTGAATTTTTGTAAACCACTTACATCGGCTGTTGCAGACTGCATTTGTTTGTGAGCCGGTGTACAACTCAATATAACAAACAGGCAACTACTTAATATCAAATAAGGTATCCGGGATTGAAGCATTCAGTTCTTTATTGGTAAAACGTATGATGGTATTGTCGCCGGAGAGTTCCTGCATTTCTATACTTAAAACAGAAAAATCTTTTTTATCTACAATGACATTGATCGTTTTGAATAATTCTTTCAGGCCTTTTGTCACCGGCGTTAATTCAACAAAAGCACCGGCCTTATTTTCAAATACCCTTGTTTTAAAATCGGGGTTATTGAGCGCTGTTCCCTGCATGCAGTCGATCATTATCTTATTGATCTGCTGAAACAGTTTATTTGATCTGGTGGATACTTTATTTTCCTTTTGCCCGTCTTTCACATATACTTTGTCCTTGTTCAATATCATCAGGTATTTAAACGGCTGGTTGTATTCCATTCGCACCCGGCTGTCTTTTTTAAACCAGAAATTTCCCTTTGATACAATCTTTTCGGAAAGCATGCTCAGGTTCTTCTCCTGCACAAAATCACTTTTTATAGATGTAGTTTTTTGCGTAGCCAAAGAAAAATCAGTCTTGAATTTTACCAGGTCAGTCACGGGAGAATAGCCCGGGTATTGGGCTTTTACAAAAAGTCCTGTAACCAGGATTGCAGTTATCAAAATTATTTTACGCATAAGCGGTCAAAGCTAACAATTTATCCAATGGAATGATTTCGTATCCTCTTTTTTTAACTTCTTTGATAAACTCAGGTAATGCCTCCACTGTTGTTTTGCTGCTATCGTGAAAAAGAAAAACGGCACCGGGTTTTATTCCTGCATTGATCTTATTGAGCAAATTTTCTTTATCTTTTATTACCGTATCCATTGATCTCAAGCTCCAGCCAACAGGGGTATAGCCTCCTTTAATGATCGCTTTTTTTAAGTTGGGGTTAGTTACGCCATAGGGCGGTCTGAAGAGTTTTGGTTTTAGCCCGGTAACAGCTTCCATTGCAGTATCCATCTGCTTCAAATCATCCTGCATTTTTTTGGCTGAGTACATATCAAACCAAAAATGATGGGAGTAACTGTGGTTACCGATAATATGCCCTTCGGTGTTTACCTGTTTTAAAAGGTCTTCGTTACCTGCAATACGGCTGCCAATACAAAAGAATGTTGCTTTTACATTTTCAGTTTTCAGTATTTTCAATATCGCTGCTGTATAATTTTTTGCCGGGCCATCATCAAAACTAATAGCGATCTCTTTTTTATCTGTTTTTGCCTTGCAAACAATTTTTATAAAAAAATCAGAGCCTACATAATAACAACCCCAAAAGACAATAAGTGAATAGGCAATAAGCAATAAGCAATAGATATAAACAGATAAGCCATATTGTATGTGCACGCCAACCAAAACAGTAAGCAGTACAATGAAAAAAATATTTGTATTTCTGAAGTTTAACATGCGGCTACCAAAAATAAAGAATGATGTATGCCCAGGTAATTGTTATAAATTAAGACACGTTTGATCTTGTTTTCTGCAGAGCCTGTATACTCAGGTACTGCAGGCACTTTATTGGTTTTAACAATATTTACTGCCAGCCACAATGCAAAAGCAGAAGCAGTAGGATATTCACCGCACAAATTTTTGTAATTGATTGAATCCTTACCCGTAAAGACTGTTTGTAACAACTGCCTGTAAGTTTCATCAGACGTTGCATCACCATTTTTTCCGGTTATAATCAGGTCAATATCTTTCATGCTGGTTGACTGACTTTCAAGAAAGGATAAGACTTGTTTTTCAATTGCTGCAATACCTTCCGGCTTGTAAAAAGTATGTAAGCCTTTCAGTCTTCCATAGTCAGTTGCTGAAGGTTCATTGGCAAGTAAAAAAAATGATGCCCCTTCTCCGGCAATGGTTCCTTTCGTTTTTGTTTTATAAATATCAAGGCTCAAAACCGGCCCCTGTTTATACAAACCCAAACGATTTAAAATGGTATGGCTTGTATTGGTTATTTCATCAATAGCGCCAACCAATACATTAGCTGCTTCTTTTTCTTTTAATAATAATATACCGTCAAGCAAAGCGCTTTCAAAAGAAAAACCACGATGCACAAAGGCGTTGTTATAATTATTGCATTGCAGCATTAAACCAATTTGTGCACCAATGGTATTATGCGTTGACTGTATAAAAGAAGTTGGGGTAAGTAACTCTTCGTTAAACTCAACCATCTTGCTTAAAAAAGAATTGGTGTCTTCCAGGCAACCATAGGCCGTGCCGGTAACAATAGCATCGGGTATTTTAACTCCTGCCTCCAGCAAACATTCCATGGCCGCAGCCACACCCATACGAATGATGCGGCTCATTCTCCTGATCTGCTTTGGGTCGATAAATTCTTTATAGTCCGGTTCAATACAGGCAAGCCGGTTTGTAGTATAGGCAACAGGAGCATCAACCCATGGCTGGTGGCCAAAAGTTTTTTGTGGGGAGATATTTCCTGTTGCCCGTATATACATTGTTAATTTATACTTTAGAAAAAATTAAAGAAGTACAGTTGCCCCCAAAACCAAATGAATTGGAAAGCACATGTTTAACTTCAATATTCCTGGTGAATTTGGTCTCCACATTAAACGGCAAATCTTTCATTGGTGTTTGCAAACGAAGATTGGGATAAATGACTCCATGCCGTAAAGCAAGTACAGAAAATACTGCTTCAATACCTCCGCTTGCTCCCAATGTATGTCCGGTAAAGGTTTTGGTAGAACTCATTTTTGGATATTTCGGATCAAACAATCTTTTAATAGCTGTTCCTTCTGCAATATCATTATTCTGCGTACCTGTACCATGCAGGTTTATGTAATCAATATCTGCCGGTTGCAAACCACTTTTTTTTAATGCCCCGGTCATGGCTAAGAAAGAACCCGTTCCATCAGGCGATGAAGCTGTTTGATGATAAGCATCATTGGCATTGCAATATCCGCTTAATACAACTGAAGCCTTTTTCTTTAATGTAGCTGCAACTTTTTCTGATACCAATACAATATAACCTGCACCCTCACCAAGGTTCAGGCCCCGACGGTTCTCATCAAAGGGTTGACAGAATTTTTCATCCAGTATCATCAACGTATTAAAACCATTGAGTGTGAATTTTGTCAGTGAATCAGTTCCCCCGGCAACAACCACATCCAGCATTTTATTTTTTATAAGCCTTGCGCCAAAAAAAATAGCATTGGCCGAAGATGAACAGGCAGTGCTGATCGTGGTTATATAATCTTTAATCCCAAGTGCATCAGCAACCAGCTCCGTTACGCTTCCGCATTCATGATTAATTACATCACGAAGCCTGCCTTTATTATTATCTGTAAGAAATTGGGTGAAAAATTTTTCGGTCTTGTCCATCCCGCCAACCGAGTTGGCAGAAATAAAACCAGTACGCAAGGATGTTAAATTTTCAATGCCGGCATTATTGAGCGCTTCCTTTGCAGCAATAAGGCTTAATAAAGCAGTACGGCTTTTTGGTTTAGGTAACCCGGCGAGTTTTGCAAGTTCTTCATTCTTCATCTTTACTTCAGCAACAGGAAGCCTTTGCCGGTGAGCAGAATCAAAATAATGCATCTGATCCATTCCGGCCCGTCCGTTTTCGAGGGCATCAAGACATTCAGCGACATTATTACCTATCGCCGAAATGATACCTGTACCGGCAACATAAACGGGTGCATTCATTATTTACGACTTCTGGGCTTGATGAGCAGTTATATATTCAGCCATTGTTCTTACAGACCGGAATACTTTAGGGCCTTCATCCGCATTGGAAAGTTTTATTTTGTAATTCTGTTGTAATAACACAATCAATTCAAGCGCATCAATTGAATCCAATCCAAGGCCTTCTACAAAAAGTGGCTGGTCATCACCAATATCTTCGGGTTTTACATCCTGCAAATTCAACTGGGCAATGATCTGTGTTTTCAGATCCGACATTAATTTATCCATTTTCTAACTGGTATATTTTATTAAGATTTTCTTTTGTAAAAATAATTGAATCCCGGTTCCTGTGTTTTTCAATCAAATATAAAACAGCTTTATATTCGTCCGCCAGCACTTCCACCCATCCGCAAATACAGGACTGCAAGATATTATTATTAATCAGGTTACTCACATATTGTTCAATAAATCCGGTATCAAATTTTTCAAATATAAAAAAGGCATTTTCTCCTTTAAAATTATGCCGGATACATATTTCGCCAATTACAATATTGGGTAATGTGTAAACAAACAATGCCGGGCTGGCAATATTTTTTGCTGTTTCGTAATATTTAACATCCGTGTCAAGGCTGGAGTTAGCATTTGCAAACACAATCCCAATATCTTCTGGTTTATGTTCATACGGCTTAAAACTATCTTTCAGTAATATTTCAGTTGCCAGCCATCCTAATTTACTAAGACTGTCCATCTTATAAAATTTAGGATACTGCAGCGCAAAATTATGGTAAGTTGAAACAAGGAATTCCGATAACTCCACCCCTTTGTTCTCAAATACAGGTTGTACATTTTTGTAAACAACATGGTTGCTGATTATGCAACTGGCGCTGATATATTTTTCTATGTTCAAAACAATTATGGATTATCGGCTAATACTTTTTCAAGGCTGATCAGCTTTGCCAGTTTTACCAGTGCTGTATCATGATTTTTTACATAGGGATTATTAAGGTCCCATACATACCCGGCTAATACAGAACAGATCATGTTTTTTATTTCAAGATTTGGTTTATCAGCAAAAAATATAGTGTCCAGCGTGCCTTCATACCAGGCATTCACATAGGAGCGGAAAGTATTTACGCCCTGCATCATTGGCACAGTATATTCCATATTCCAATCAACATTTTCTCCATTCAATTTACGTATAACCAAATGTGCGGCTATCTGGCTGGACACTGTTGCTAATGTAACTCCTGATGAGAAAACAGGATCCAGGAATTCTGTTACATTACCAGTAAGCACAAATCCTTCACCATAAAATGCAGAAGAAGTTGTGGACCATGATTCCAATACTTTCGGTTCAAAAACCATTTTTACCTCTTTCATGCGCTCACTCAAATAAGGTTCAGATGCTATTAATGCACGAAGCTGTTCTTCATTGCCGCCTTCCTGGTTTTTAAAAAACTCCGGGTCGCCAACAAAGCCAACAGAGGTATTTCCGTTCGAGAAAGGTATTACCCATATCCATATTCCTTTTTGATGAACGATGATGGTGATACGGTTTGGTTCATCATCCATTGATCTTTTTATATCCACCACGTGGGTAAATAATGTTTTACGGGGTGGCAGGTTGGATGGCTTATCAAGATTGAATAGTTTTGGTATCACCCTTCCATAACCACTACCATCAACAATGAATCGGGCCTTAATCTGCGAACTATTTCCTTCTGTATCTTCAATAGTGGTGATAGAATCGGAGCCATTGATTTCAATAGCAGTTACCGTAGTTTCGTAACTAACCGGTACGCCCATTTTTTCAACCGTATCGGCAAGGGTTTTATCAAACTCTCCCCTTGGCACCTGCCAGGTCCAGTTCCAGCCGGGGGTAAACTGGTCGGCAAAAAAATAATCACACACTTTTCCGTTCTTTACAAACTTAGCTCCGAATTTTTCCTGGAATTTTTTTTCTTTAACAGCCTCCACAAAACCGGCCTCTGTCAGCGCTTCCATACAACGGGGCAACAGGCTTTCTCCAATTACAAACCGTGGAAATTTCATTTTCTCTACTATCTTAACTTTAAACCCTGCTTTATTAATTATAGAGGCAGCAACAGTGCCCGAGGGGCCGGCGCCAATTACCAACACATCTACATTTTCTGTTTTCATTTTTTGTTATTTTCTTTTTTTACATTTTATTAAAGTCTGGCTTAAGCCTATATGGTCAGTTTGTTCAATAATATCAAAGCCGGCTTGTTCAATACATTTTAAAAATATTTCAGCGCTATACATCTGGCTGTTACCATTAGCAAGGGCCGTAAAATAAATGGAGGTTTGCTGCAGGCAGAAAGCGGCAACTTCAAATTTTTGCCTGTCCCAATAGGGTTCTAAAATAATTACCTGTCCGTTTTCATCCAGCGCTTCATAACATCTTTTTAAAATAGAAACGATCTCCGCTTCAGAAAAACAATCTAAGAACTGGCTCATCCATATTACATCAAAACCTTTTGGAAATTTTACCGTTTCATCCAGGATATTTACGGGTAAAAAGGAAACCCTTTCACCCAAACCAAGTTCTTCAATTCTTTTCTTTGCCATATTCAACTGACCCGGCAGATCCATAATAGTTATTTGAATATCGGGTGCAAAGTTTGAAGAAGCGATTGCCCATTTACCCGTATTGCCGCCAATATCCAGTATATTTTTTACCCCATCCTTATATACCATGGGCAACACCAGCGGGAAAGCATCATCCGAAAAATAGTGATCAAAACTAAACCAGCTCTTTTGTACATGGGGCGGTAATTTTGATAAGCCTTCGTAAATGGTTTGCCAATCTCCAAATTCTTTAAGCCCCGCCGGTTTACCTGTTTCAATGCTCTCCTCTAAATGAAAAAGCCCTTTATAGTTTACATCATGCACAAAATCCATATTGGTTTTTGTCAGCGAATCGTGTAAAATAAAATAACCCGTTTTTCCAAGTGTGTATTTTTTATCGTTTACCAATACAAGGCCAAGGCTTAAACCGGATTCCAGTAAAACCCTTACGCCATAATTTGAAAGTTTTACTCTTTCTGCAATTTCTTCATTAGTTAAACCGGTTGTTCCGCTTTCTTCAATGAGTTTTAAAATGCCTTTATCTCTAAGCACCCTGGCTACCTGGAAAATAACCGGACCAAATGCAATCCATTGTGCAGCTTCTTTGGCTTCAAAAGCAGATTTCTTATCCTTTGCAAAAAAATTCATAAATTTTTATACCGTGTTTTGTTTTACAATTATTGTTTACTGAATATCATGGCGGCATTACAGCCACCGAAACCAGAAGCTGTTTTTAAGCAATTTTTTAATGTTGATTTATATAATGAAGTACATACATTTACCGGTTGTGTAACACCAATGTTTTTAAATCCCATCGTTGGAATAACGATGCCCTCTTTTAAGGATTGTATTGAAACAACAGATTCAATAATTCCGGCAGCGCCCAATGTATGGCCATAATACCCTTTCAAACTATTTACGGGAGCCGATTGCAGATTAGCCAATGTAATAGCTTTGGCTTCCATCTCGTCATTATAAATAGTTGCCGTACCATGCGCCGAAATAAAATCAATATCTGCTGAAGAAAGATCTGCTTCTTTCATTGCTTTAGCAATTGCCAGGTGCAACTCTTCCCCGGTACGGGAAGGCCCTGAAATATGGTTAGCATCATTACTCACTGAACCGCCGCTTACTTTAATTCCTGAAGAATGGTTTTTAACAGATGTAAGAATTATAGTGGCTGCCCCTTCTCCTAAATTTATCCCATCTCTCGCTGCATCAAAAGGTTTGCATGGCATTGAACTGATTGCCTGAAATGATTGAAAGCCTGATAAAACAAATTTTGATATTACATCTGCTCCCGCAACCACCACATTTTCATACTGGCCTGATTGAATAAGGCGCATACCGGTTAAAATAGCCAATATGCCCGAGATGCATGCATTTGAAATAATAATGGGCTGATTGATAAAATGAAAATGGGCTGCCACAATTTTTGCAGAGGTATTCAGCGATATTCTCGTTTGCAGGGCCTTATTGTAAGTTTCTGTTTCCAGCAAACTTATATTCCCTTTTGTAGAAGAAATAATAAGTACGGTCTTTTTGTTTTCTGCATCAATGCTGCTGTTCTCAAGTGCATTACCGATGGAAGCAATAAGCAGCCTTTCAAATTTTGTATACCTGTTTTGTAAATTATTCTCTGTATCAAATAATGAAGCATAAAAGGGTTGCTCAGACATTTTTATATCATCATGCAGTTTTATGCCTGAAACATTATTTTTTAACTGAGCAAAATTTTCAGCTGTGTTTACACCAATGGGAGATAAAATATTATCTGAACTAATAAAAATATCTGTCATAGTCTTCTTATCATTAAATCAAGCCCTGCTTCTTTTTCCAGTCTTCAAAAAACGGTGGGTTAGCCAACTGAAGAACTGACTTCTCTTTATCTAAAAAAACCTGGACAGAAGAGCCTGTTGCCACCAGCTCTCCGGTTACTGCATTAAAGAGGCGGTATGTAAATTTTAGCTTTGCGGCTTCGGTGGGTATATATTTTGTTTCTACCATCACCCGGTCGCCATAACGTAGCGACCGTTTAAAATCACACTGTACATTTACTACAGGTATTACAAAACCGAGTCTATATACTTCCAGGTATCCCAGGCCATGCATATTTCCGAATGCTTCTCTGCCATCTTCTAAATAACGGATATAATGCCCATGCCATACAATACCTAATGGATCTGCTTCATTAAAACGAACCAGGATCTCTATCCTGTTGATCAATTCTTTTTTCATAGTGCTTTATGACCCACTGCCGTACCTGGTCTTCCACTCTTTGTACTTTTTCTTTTCTATATCTTCAAGGGTTTCTTTAATAGTAGATGCCCAGTAATTACGAAATCCAATACCACTTGCTTTACTTTCAAAACGTTCAGACATTAATACTTTTTTAGACTGCATATCCATAAGTACCACCCACATAGAAGCTTCTCCTTTTTTATCTACTTTTTTCATACCCTCCATTACGATCACCAACCCTATTCCATTTTTCTTTTCAATATCCAATGCTTTTACTGCAGAAGCAACATCACTTTCTTTTAACCGGTAAAAATCTTCTGTGTTTGAAGAAACTATTTCCTCTGCATTTATTTTGCCATTAGATTGTTTAACTGCCGTTAAATTACTACCCACATTGCTTTTATGAAAAGCTGCTGCTATATCATATTTTTTAGGTTCATTTACTACCAGGTCATTAATAGTACCATATAACCTGTTGCGTATGTCGAATGAATTGGCGTCTGGTGCATTAATAAGCCGGGCTTTGGTAAAGTCTACTCCCAGATAAGTAAGGTGCAATTCGCTGTTATTAAAAAATTCGTTTAAAGTTTGCGAAAAAACAGGTTGGGAAGTGCTAAAAAATAATAACGCAGCCAACAGCCAGGTTAATTTGTTTGAACGTTTCATAATCACTGAGTTTTGGTTTGATTAATAAATATTTTCATATTGCATTGTGCAATCAGTTTTCCATTACATACAATTTTTCCGGATATTAATGTTACGTCAAAAATCTGATTTTCTATGGTAATTTCTGTAATTAATTCATCGCCGGTTTTAGGTAAGAAATATACCTGCAGGTTATTAACCGCTCCTATATACCCCACCAGGACGGGTTTATTCTCTGATTTTGAAATATAGCCAGCCCTTGCTGCCGCAGTTTGTGCAATATTTTCTACCAGGCCGGGCTCTTTAAACTCACCATTCTCCACAAAAATATTATCGGCTTTTATACATAGCCCTGTACTTATGGTTGTATCACTGAAAGACAATAATTTATCAACCATTACAAACGGGGGCCTTTGCGGAATGAGGGATTGAATATTTTCTTCCTGTATCATCTTGCTTTTTGCCAAAAATTATAATAATTAAACCATTGTTCGGGGTACTGCTTTAGTTTTTTTTCCATTTCCGCTGCATAATCATCCAACATTTCCTGCATTACAGCATCCTTATCCGGATTTGTGTACTCTTTTATTTCGCTTGCAAAAAAATGATAGTGCATCTTGTTTTCTTTAACTGCAAATACAAATGAAACCGGTACTTTAAATTTTGAAGCCAGCAAAAACGGGCCCATCGGGAACCTTGCTGTTTCTCCCAAAAAATCTGCAGCCAGGGTCTTATTCCCTTCTATAAACCTGTCGGCATGCATACAAACCAACTCATTGTTTGTAAATGCATCACTTATTGCATAGATATGTGAAAGGTCATTTTTAATGACAATGATATTTACATTTCTTTTCCCTGTCACACGCTCAAGGTATTCCTTTATTTGTTCATGCTCGCCATCATAGAGCACAATATTGATACGTGTTTCCAGCCTCTTGAATAAATGGCCTGCAACATCCCAATTACCAATATGAGCACTTAGTAACATTCCACCTCTTTGCAAACCGGTTATTATCCGCAGGTTTTCTTCTCCATCAAAATCAAAACTAAATTTATTTTTTATGCCCGACATTACCACTACTTTGTCAATAATACTTTGCCCAAGTAAATAGTAGTTTTTATAAAGTTTGCTAATGGAATTTAACCTGCCATAGCCCAGTTTATGGTGGTATAAATCATAAATTTCACGGGATGCCTTAAAAGAAAACAGGAAGTAATATAAAACAACAAACCTAAGCAGGAAGTAGGCCGGCAGGACACCAAAATTTTTTAATACCCATACAAATATGCGATACCCCAATGGCGTGCCTTTGGATTTTCCTTGCCATAAAGACATTATGCCAGTTCTTTTGAATTTACCCGGGAGATCACGTAGTCACAAAAATCCTGGAAAGTAGCAATATTGGTAAAGTCTTCGGGTTTTACTTTGAAGGCAAAGTTACTTTCAATAACCACCACCAGGTCAATATAATCCAGACTGTCTAATCCAAGCGTTTCTTTCAGATTAGCTTCAGGGATCAATTTTTCTGCTTTTACCTCAAATTCCTCGATCAGGAATTCGTGTATTTTCTCAATTATTTCATTATTCGTCATAAGCAGTTTTTAAATCAGTTTTCTTACTATCAGGGATGAGTTGGTTCCACCAAACCCAAACGAGTTTGACAAAAATACAACTATATCTTTTTCTATTGCACTTTTTGCAATATTCAATTTTGCGGAGTCTTCATCGGGGTTTTCAAAATTTATATTAGGCGCTACAAAGGAGTTCTGCATCATTAATACAGAATATATGATCTCACTGGCTCCTGCCATCCAGCATTCATGGCCGGTCATGGATTTTGTTGAACTTACCAACGGCCTTTGTTCACCAAAAACTTCATGAATAGCCCTGGCTTCACTGGCATCTCCTGCTGGTGTTGAAGTTGCATGGGCATTGATATAATCCACATCGTTTGCCTGTATGCCTGCATCTTTCATAGCCATATATAATGACCTTACCGGGCCATCAACCGTGGGGTTTGAAATATGCCCGCCATTGGATGAGAATCCATACCCGATAACTTCGCCTAATATTTTTGCTCCTCTTTTTTGAGCCGATTCAAGGCTCTCTAAAATAACTGTTGCTGCACCGCCGCTGGGAATAAGCCCATCCCTGTCACGGTCAAAAGGACGGGATGCTTTTTGAGGCGTTGATTCATGTATTGAAAATGCAGATAAGGCATCAAAAGTTCCCATGGATAAGTGATTTATCTCCTGGGCTCCTCCGCAAACAATACAATCCTGCAACCCGGTTTTTATAAAATGATAACCCAGCCCTATTGAGTGGGAACCACTTGCACAGGCCGCACTTATTGTAAAATTTATTCCACGTAGTTTAAAAATAGTTGCCAGGTTCATGGTTACAGTTGAGTTCATGGTTTGAAAAACCGCTCCCGAACCAACCAGGGTTGTATCCTTTTTTCCCCTGATAATGTCATTAGCCTCAATAACCGCTTTGCCCGAACTATCATTTCCATAAAGAATTCCTATTTCATGGGCTTGAATATAATCTGCATCAATTCCTGCATTTTGAAGGGCTTCAACTGTTGCCAAATAGGCATATTCACCCTGCTCGGGTAACATGATACGGGCTCTTCTGTCTAACACTCCTTTTAAATCGGGCTTCTCTACAAAACCTGTTAAACCAGAGCGGTAACCATACTCTTTACGCACTGGATCGAGGATAATGCCGGACCTTCCTTTATACAAAGAGTCCCTTACCTCATCCAGGTTTTTTCCTATGCAGGAATAAATGCCCATACCGGTTATAACAACTCTGTTCATAATTTAATATATTATAGGTACACGCCTGAGGCGTGTACTTACGAATACAATCCTCCGTTTACAGAAATAACTTCTGCAGTAATATATGCCGCTTCGGCAGATGCCAAAAACCCTACCGCATGTGCCACTTCTTCAGGCAATCCAAATCGCTTTAGCGGAACCATCGCTTTTAATTCATTTTCATTTAACCCTTCCGTCATATCTGTTTTTATAAAACCCGGGGCTACTGCATTAACTGTAATTCCTTTTCTGCCAATTTCCTGTGCAAGCGCTTTTGTTGCTCCTATAACACCTGCTTTTGCAGCAGAATAGTTTGTTTGCCCCGGCACACCTTTTAATCCGGAAAGTGAAACAATATTTATGATCCTTCCGTATTTTTTCATCAGCATACTGTTAACCACCAAACGGGTAACATAAAAGAATCCATCAAGGTTAGTCTTTATAACATTATCCCATTGTTCGTCTTTCATCCACATCATGAGGCCATCGTCTCTAATGCCTGCATTATTAACCAGCACCTCAATAACTTTATCTTCATTGGCTTCCATCCACCCGCCTAATTTTGTTTTTACCTGTTCCTTATCTGATATATCAAATTGAATAATCTCACCATCCATCCCTTTTTCTTTAACCAATGCAAGTGTGTTATTTGCTTCCTCTGCATTCGATTTATAATTGATCAATACATTATATCCCATCTCGGCCATTTTAATACAAACAGCCCTTCCAATTCCTCTTGACCCGCCTGTAACTAATGCAAATTTCATGTGCTGTTTAATATTTTCGGTGGTTTATTAATTGTTGATGCTTTCTCTGTTGAATCAGGAATTAACCTGTTGCGGTATTTTACCAAGCTTGAAAGAAATAACAGGGTCTGATTTTTCAAAATATTTTCTGATCCTTTCCAGGTCTTTATACTTAGGTTTATCCTCAATAAATTTTGGAAATACTTTTCTTATTTCTGTATAGATATGATGCGTTTCGGAAGATAACCTGTCGGTGCATTTCAAATAATCAATGGCCTGCAACACCGTCATCATTTGTATGGCAAGTACTTCAAACGAATTATCAATTACACGTTTTGTCATTAATGCCGCATTACAACCCATGCTCACAATATCCTGGTTATCGTTGTTGTTGGGTATGCTGTGCACATACATCGGGAAAGACATGGTTTGGTTTTCGGCCACTGTAGAAGTTGCTGTAAACTGCATACCCTGCATACCGAAATTAAAACCAAGAACCCCCAGGTTTACAAATGGCGGAAACTTTTGATTCAGTTTTTCATTTAGTAAATAATTCAATTGCCTTTCGGAAAGCATGGATAATTTGGTGATGGCAATTTTTAGTTTATCCATCTCCAGCGAAACATAATCGCCATGAAAATTTCCGCCATGAAAAATATTCTGGTTTTCATGATCAATTACCGGGTTATCGTTTACAGAATTCAATTCATCTACCACCACTTTTTCTGCCTGGCAAATGGTATCGTAAATAGGCCCTAATACCTGGGTTACACATCTCAACGAATAATACTCCTGCACCTTATCCTGGAAAACTTCCTGGTCAAGTTTTTCAGGATTATATAAATGTTCCGAACGGTTCCTGATCATTTTACTGTCCTTCAGAATATCACGAAGCTGGGCAGCGATCTTATTTTGTCCCTTATGATGTTTTACCACGTTCAATTCGTAAGAATAATGGTCATCAAATGCTTCTACAATTTCATTGATCATGGCCGATAACATAACCGACCATTCAAGTAATTTTTGTGCCTGGATAATATTTACCATCCCAATACCCGTCATGGCAGAAGTGCCGTTCAGTATGGCCAGGCCTTCACGAATATGGATCGCAAGCGGCTTTATCTTTAATTTAGAAAATACTTTATCTGTTGGTTGAACTTCCCCCTCATAAATAACTTCCCCTTCTCCGATTAGTACCAGGCCCAGGTGTGCAAGCTGAACCAGATCGCCGCTGGCGCCAACACCCCCGTGCTCGTAGATGGATGGAGTTACATTTTTATTGATAAGTTCTTTAAGCAGTTCCGTTACTTCGGGATGAACCCCCGAATATCCCTGCATTAAACTGTTCAACCGGGCTACCATTACCGCTTTAACCAATATGGGGTTCATTAAATTACCACCCCCGGAGCTGTGGCTCCTGATGAGGTTGTACTGAAGCTGCAGCATGTTCTCTTCGCTAACCTTATACTGGGCCATAGGGCCAAAGCCTGTATTAATGCCATATATAAGCTTGTTTGAGGAAAATTTCTTTAAAAAGCTGAAATTCACATCCACTTTTTCAACAGCCAGCCTGTCCAGGGATACTTTCTTGTCTTTATACAGAATATCAGAGAAATTATCCAAAGAAAGCGCCCTATCTCCTACATGTACCATAGTCCGAATTTTATCAGCAATTATAATGTTTGGCAACTATTCAGGTAAAAATAGAATAAAGATTTCAAATTTTAATTTTTTGCCTTTCCATGGCATGAAGTTATAAAAAGCGTAATACTGTAAATTTGTGGGCATTGGGTATTTTTATTGCCGGATTTTTTTATACTTTTATTCAATAATCACCTTAAAACAGCCTTTTATATGAAAATTTTAACCGGGTCTTTTGTAATTCTGGCTTTAGTTTTTGCCTCGCTTACAGCAAATGCCCAAAAGATAAAAACAAAAAGTGGCGATGATGGTATTTTAAAAAATGAAACAACAGTTAATATTGAATTTGTTTACGGCCCTTTGAGTGTGGGCAAATATGATAAAGAAGCTGACTATATAAAGGCAAAAACAGATGAATATAATAAAAAAGAGCCCGGAAGGGGCGATTCCTGGGCAGCAAGCTGGGTTAACGACCGGGAAGCAAGATTTGAACCGAGGTTCATCAATGAATTCCAGGATGCAACAGGTATGACTGTAAAAAAAGATGCTAAATACACCATCGTCTTCAAAACAACCAGTATTGAACCGGGATACAATATTGTTATCAGCAGGAAAAATGCTGAAATAGATGGTGAAGCATGGATTGTTGAAACAGCCGACAAAACAAAGAAATTGGTTGAGATGACAATATCTAATGCGCCGGGCAGAATATATGGAGGTTATGATTATGATACCGGAACCCGGATACAGGAATGTTATGCAGTAAGCGGAAAAAGACTGGGTAAATACCTGAAATAAAAAAATTAACAGCGTTGAAAAGGCTTCCTTTGCAGGAAGCCTTTATTTTTGTCAAAAATTTAAACTCTTACCAATGAAAATTATTAAAGCATGTCTGGCTATTACGGTCCTGTTATTTATCAGTATCAGTTCTTCTGCACAACAGGTTGATCTATCCAAAGGCGACCTCACAATTTTAAAAGGCGAAAAAACCATCAATATAGAAGTTACTTATGAAAAGATGTCGGTTGGTGATTTTAGTAAAGAGGCAGATTATGTAAAAAAGAAAACAGAAGAGTATAACGAAAAGGAAAAAGGCAGCGGTTATATCTGGGCTACTAAATGGGAAGAAGACAAAAAACAAAAGTTTGAACCAAAGTTTATACTTGGCTTTACAAACCTCAGCAAAATGACAGTAAGCAAAGATGCCAAATACACCCTCATTTTTAATACCAAGGCTTTGGAACCCGGTTATAGTATAGGAGTTTCTAAAAGAAATGCAGGCATTGATGGAACGGTAACCATTGTAGAAACAGCAAACCCGGCTAAAAAATTAATTGTACTTTCTGTAGAAAGGCCTGGAGAAAATATGTTCAGGGGCGCTGCTTTTGATGCAGGTTCAAGAATCGCCGATGCTTATTATTTATCCGGCCAGAAAGTTGGTAAGTTCATTATAAAAAATGCTGATTAACAGGTATTCAATCATAACTCAGCTAAATCTTTTATTCAATAAACCAGTTGCCTACGCAGCTTCAATACGTACTATTATGAAGTTTTCACTAATCCCTGCCCTTTTAATTTTAACTGCATTTTCTTACGGGCAAAGCAAAAAATTTACTTTTAAACTGGGTTCCGAATATGAATTGCCTAGGAAGTCTGATGACCTTTCTTTTTTTGGAAATGACAAGGACGGCATCGTAAACCTAACCTTAAAAAAAGATGAGCTCACCATTTTACGTTTCGATCCCAAAACTTTAAATCAAACCAGTGATAAAGTAATTGAACTGCCGGAGCTAACAAAAAATTTCAACAGCGAAATTGTGGTTGATTTTGGTACAAACTATTACTGGCTTCACAGCGATTGGGATAAATCGGCAGAAATAGAAATGTTGTACTATGACAAAATAGATGTGGTTACAGGTAAAATCATTACTTCAAACAAAAAACTTATTGAAACAACTAAAATGGCGGGCAGCCTTGTTTCTACAGGTTTTTACAGGTATAAGCTTGACAACAAATACCAGTTTAACTATGATGCTGAAAATACAAAATTGCTGATCAGCTACAGGTTATACCCCGAAGAAAAGAACGATAAAAAAAATTATGACAAGATAGGCATTCATGTTTTTGATGAAACTATGAATAAATTATGGGGCAATGAATTTACTATGCCTTATACTGAACAGATCATGGATAATATTGATTTTTCAGTGGATTCAAAAGGCAATGCTTATATGCTGATAAAAGTGTATGATTCCGAAAAAAGAAAAGAAGTGGATAAAGAAACTGGTAAAGCGGGTTATCATTATGAGGTGTTGAAATTTACAAAAGAAAACAAAAAGATAATTAATACCGCTATATCAATTGATGATAACTTTATCAAAGAGGCTTCCCTGGTAGAAAACTCTTTACATGAAATGGTTATTGCCTGTACGTACAGCAAAAAATCAAAAGGAACAGGGACAGATGGTATCTTCCTGGCTATGATGGACCAGGCCGGAAAAATAAATAAATACAAGAATGGTTATTACGAATTTCCATTGGCTGAACTTGAAAAATTTGAATCGGCCAGAAGCAAAAGAAAAATGGAAAGAAAGAATGATTACGAGGCGCCTAATTTAAAAGTAAGGAATATTGTTGTTGAAAGTGATGGCAGTGTATTTATTGCCTGCGAAGAATATTATGTGGTAACAACAACCTATACCGATTCCAGGGGAAATACAACAACAACTTATACCTATTATTACGAAGATATACTGGGTGCAAAGATCGGTGCCGCCGGAAATTTTGAATGGCTAAGAAAAATTCCAAAAAAACAAAGGGGCAGCCGTGGAAGAGGTACAATGAGTTTTAAACTTATCAGTGATGCCAGTGGTTATTACTTCCTCTTTCTTGACAATAAAAAAAATATGGAGCTTGAAGAAGATGAAGTTCCTAAATATCATGTTGATGGTTTTGGCGGACAGGTTGTGGTAAACAAGATTGATAATAGCGGTGTTGTATCTAAGGACCTTGTTTTTGATACCAGGGAAGAAGATGTAATGTTCTTTCCATCTCAATTCAGCAGGATAAATGGCAACCAGTTTATTGGCAGGGCAAACATGAAGAGAGGGGGATATAAACCTTTGCTGATAACTGTGAACTGATTTATTGAACTTAAAACAGATTAGAGAACCGAAGGTTTTAAGACTTCGGTTCTCTTTTTTTAATTTCTCCTGTCAATAAATTTTACTGCTTTTCTTCCCGTTTCCGGGAATTGAATTTTTTGTATCTCTTCTTTAGATACATACTGAATATGCGGACTAACCCTCAACCGGGCCTGCAAATAAGATCTTATTTTACGGTCTGATTCTTCATTATGATTAACCGGCAACAAATGCAAAAGCACTTCATCCATTCCAACTTCATTTGAATATACTTCTGCAACAAAGTCACGAACCTCGTCCATCTCATTCAGCAGATCGAAAAGCGAAGGTGGATAAAGTGTAGTGCCTTTGAATTTTATCATTTGTTTTTTACGGCCAACTATAGGAGACAACCGTAACGTGTTGCGGCCACAGGCGCAAGGCGTATCATCATATACACATATATCACCTGTCTTGTATCGAAGCAGGGGCATACCTTCCACACCTAAAGTTGTAATAGTTACTTCGCCCGGCTGGCCTGCTGCTACCGGTCTGTTGGTTTCATCCAGTAATTCCACGATCAGTAATTCGGGTTGAAGATGGCCGCCTTTACATTCACTGCATTCAGTAAATGCAGTTTGCATTTCAGTAGAGGCGTATGTTGAAAATAATTTAATATTCCAGCTCTCGGTAATTCTTTTTCCCAAAATGCTTAATGAAAAATCGGTGTTGCGGATATTTTCTCCAATACAAATTGCTTTTTTTACAGAAGTAGAATTGATATCAATTTTATGTTCATTGGCATATTGAATAAGTTTAAAAATAAAAGAAGGGACGGCAACAATGGCTGTTGGCTTAAGGCGCATGATGGTTTCCCATTGCAGCGACGGTACTCCCGGCCCAAGCCTGATAATACCTGCTCCTAATTTACGGAGGCCTGCATAATATGCCATACCCGCCATAAATTGCCTGTCAAGCGTGAGCATCAGTTGATAAGTATCTTTTGATGAACCTTCGGTACTCACAAAAGAAGCATATTCATTGTAAGTAAGGCGGTTAAGATCATTTTCGGTAAGGGCAATCGTAACAGGGCTTCCTAATGTTCCGGATGTGGAACTGTATTCAATGATCTTATTGCGTGGTACACATAAAAAGTCATCATTTCGTTGTTGCAGGTCTTCTTTAATGGTAACAGGAAGTACAGAAAGATCTTCAATGGCCCTGATGCCCTTTGTATTAAAGCCGGCATTTGTAAACAGTTCTTTATAAAAAGGAGAATGTTGATTAAGATAAGCCACAGCTTCCTGCAGTTTTTTTTCCTGCATGGTTTTTATCTTCGCTGCGCTTTCAAAAGATGTTTCTGTTGAATAATTCATAAGCTTTCAATTATTACTATAGCCGAAGCTATTGATTTAAGATGTGAAAGTGAAACAGAAATTTTTCCGAATCCCATTCCGGAAATAGTATCTGCTGTATTCCCTAAAAACCTGAGTTCCGGTTTTCCTTCCTTATCATTATAAATTTCAATTTCGTTAAATGCAGTTCCGCTACGCCATCCGGTACCCATCGCTTTTAAAAATGCTTCCTTGGCTGCAAACCTGGCGGCATAGTGTTCATATTTATGACTCATGGTTTCGCAATGCGCTATTTCATGTGCCGAAAAAACCAGTTCCATAAACCCGGATTTTTTTCCCATTTTTTCTGCAACCCGTTCAACTTCTATTAAGTCTGTACCAATACCTAATATCATGGCAATCCTTTTTTGTTTATTTTCTGAATTTGTTCTTTTATATGATCTTCTTCTTTTTTTGTAGCAATAACCTTGGTCAATGCAAGCTGGTAATTCTTTAATGCAGCTGCATACTGCTTCTTTTTATATAAGTAATCACCTGCAAGCACATAAGCATTATAAAATTCAGGGTTACTTGTTATCAAACTATCCGTGTTAATTTCTCCCCCATCTATTATATGTTGTTTCAATGTTCTGAAAACCTGGAAATTTTTATACGCTGTTGTTAATAAAAAAGAATCGGCTGCAATGCTGAGGCCGCTGTCTGCAATTTCCCTGTTTTCTTTCATTCCCTGCAAGGCAAATATTTTATTCAGGTCGTAAGCCACATATTCTCCCAGTTGCCAGGGAGCTGTAGAAACCCAAACTAATAATTTTTTTGGTTCAAACACAATGGAATGATGGGCAATTAACTGGTTAATGGCTTTTTCGTTGCCCATACCAATGTTCGCATTGTTCAACCCTTTCTGGTCACGTAAAATATTAATTGTTTTTTGAACCGTGTTTTTTCCATTTACATTCAACAGCTCCATCATTCTTTTATAGCGATACGATGAGGCACTTTCATTTTCCTGTTCAATATTCATTTTTGTTTTTCCCAGCCCGTTGCTTTGAAAATGATTGGTGCAAACAATAAAATCTTTTTGTGGATCATATACATCCAGGCTATCGGGTGTTTTTTCAATGATCACCGCTTTACCATCTTCGGCAGATGCTACTAAAAAAGATTCTGATACAAACATCTTTCTTGACCTGGCAATGGTAATGGCTTCTTTTATATTTTTTGCATACTGTAATATTTCTCTTGTTACCAATGAAACCGGTGTGGCAGAACCTGTAGGCAAACTTGTTTTAGCCGCATTGATAGTAACAGATACTCCTTTATCATTCATGCCCGAAACAGCGCCCACAAAGCCTCCCCAGGTAACCGTCATAAATTTATGGCCCTGCTTTGGATTAAAAAATGCAACGATCTTATCTTCTGCAAATTTATCTCCTACATAAAAATCAAAATTGCGGCCAATGATCATGGTGCTGTCTGCCGACATTGCGCCCCAGGTACCAAAAGATGTACAACCCACAAGGGCAAGATTTTGTACTGCATGGCCAATATCATGCGCTGCATGATAATTTAAAATGCGTTGGTAATTGGTGCCGAGGTATTGATAGGTTGAAGAGGCAGATTCTGATACGCCGTAAATTTCCTCTTTATATTCTTCACTTACATTTTTATCAAGGTTACGGTTGAACCAGCCAATAAGATATTTAAGGAACCCCCGTTTGAATTTAGATGGCACTATTTTGTTTATCTGTTCTGCAAAATGATCTTCCTGCCTTATTACTAATTCTTCGGTAAGTTTGCCATTGATTACTCCACGTTCAAAAGCATCGCCTTCTACATATAATTCATACAAACCGCTTTTGCTATGCCGGAACCAGTTGTTATTAAGTGTATAGAATCCATCTCCATGATCAGTGCGTTTCAATTGCAGGCTGCTCATGTCCTTTGGTTTTGGCGGATCTACCTTGGAAACCTGCACTAAATAAATAGCGCCAATCAAAAGTAAAAGCAAAAATCCCCCAAGCACATAGAGAACCCTCTTCCAGAATTTTTTTCTTTTAAGCATTTCTTATCTTTTCAATTACACTTTCATCTCCCATAAAGGCAACACAGGTTACAAGGCCGCTCATAGTGGCACCAAGTATACCATGTAAATTAAGATTTTGCCCCGTTAAATAAAGGTTAGGTATTTTGGTACGGGGAGAAATAAAAGTTTTTAAAGGGTTCTGATAGTCCTTTACAATACCATACATTGAGCCATCATCATTACCCACATAATCACGATAAGAAAGCGGCGTGGCTGTATAATAAGTTTTAATGCAATTTCGTAAGCCCGGAAATTTTTCTTCCACACAATCCAATAAAATTTCGGCTTTTCGTTTCTTAAATGCTTCGTAATCCGAACCTCTGTCTTCCTTAGTTGAAACTGTATTGAAAGTCTTTTCCCATTTTTTTACTTCATCATATCGCATATAAGCCAGCAAAGTCATAGACTCTGCATATTCTTCAGATCTTGATGAGGCTGAAAAAAACACAGAATAACAAAGTGGCCAGTTTTCTTCTGTATGATCAGTCAAATTCCAGGCATAGCCATCTTTATGATAATAAAAGTTATTCTTTATATACCGGAATGTATTTTTTTTGAACACAATATTTATAATAAACCCTCCAATTGTATTTTCCAGGTTTTTGATCCGGCTCTTATAAGCGTTTTTAATAAGGTCACTATCTGTCATCTCTAATGTTCTTACCGGGTGCATATTTGAGATGAAATGCTTTCCATACACATTTGACCCATCTGCTAATTCAACAAACCCCGCTTTCCCTTCTTCTACCACAATTTTCTTTACCTCGGTATTTCGGTGAATAACACCGCCATGCTCCCGTATATTTTTTGCCATGATCTTTCCTATATCAGATCCGCCGTCAATACATTTCCAGGAACTTTCAATGTAACTGTTCAATATCATGGCATGAACATAAAAAGGTGTCTTACCTGATTGTAAAACATACAGCATACTATTGCCAACCAATATGGCCTGCAATTTTTTATTGGATGTAAGGGATTCAATAAAAGCCCTTGTGTCAATTCCAAGCACTGCAGTTTTTTCATTTACATCGCCACCTGTTCGTAAATTATATAAAGGAAATTTACTGCACACTTCTTTTATCTTATCGCAATACAGCCGCAAAGCTTTTTCTTCATCCGGAAAATCTTTCAGCAGGTGCTGAATAAAATTTTCGTAGCCCTGCGCAAACACATATTCTTTATTGTCTTTTTCAATAAGTATCTTATCAAAAACATCTTCATCCATTTTCTGCAACTTCAGCTTATCAATGATGCCCAGGTATTTAAACACCTGGTAAAGATTTTGTCCTTTGCCCAGCCCGCCTAAATAGTGTACACCCGAGTCAAAAATCACTTTGTCCCTTACATAGGTTTGAAGGCATCCACCTATCTGTTTGTTTTTTTCCAGCACACAAACCCTGTACCCTTCCCGGCCAAGAATATCGGCACATATCAATCCACCCATTCCGCTTCCAATGATCACTATATCGAATTCGTTCTTCATTAATTTTTTGCTGTTAAAATAAACAGGGTGTTTGAGGTAAGTTTTGAATCCGGTAAATCTCTGCAGGCCAATCCTTTTTCTTCTGCTAATGTTCTTATCATTTTGCCCGATAGAAAACTTAGTCCGGTCTTTTTCGTTTTATTAAAATTTAAAACTTTCGTAGAAAAAAATTCTGTAAGTTTTGTCCGCTTATGTTGTTCTTCTTTATCCTTATCACCATCCCTAATAATTATCATTCCTCCTGAGTTCAGGTTATTCATACATTTTTCAATAACCAGTTTTTGCTCTCCGGGTTGCAAATAATGCAACATATCTGCCAGTATTATAGTATCATACTTTTCAAAGTTAAACGCCATTACATCACTACACACAAAATTAATCTTATCTGTTTTACTGAAACAATGGTTTGCTATGCTTGTTTTTTCTTCATCATAGTCTATTCCTGTTATTTCTCTTTGCGGAGATGTAAATGATAACATGTAACTCATAAATCCATAGCCACAGCCAATATCAAGTATCTTGCCTTGATACGGTACCAGTTCATGAAAAGGCAGGTAGTTTTTTTCAAGCCTTGTTTTAATACGCATGTACCATTCCAATACCGGCCCCTTGTACAAATAATTATAGATCAGTTTTTCACGGAAATACTCAGGCTGTTCAACTTCCTTTTTCAACAGGTCAAACTCTTCTCTGAAATGGCGGCCAATAAGTTTAGCCCTTTCTGCGTAGCCGTTTCCAAACTGTTTATCCCCGGGTTTTATCCGGGGTAAGAACTTAACTGTGAGCAGTCCGTCCTTTAAAAGCTGATCCTGTTTGGTCAATGTATAATCCGTTCCATGGATCATGATTGGCAGAATATCTACATTCAGTTTTTCAGCAAGGTAAAAAGCGCCTTTGTGAAACCTTTTGATGACACCATCTTCGGCCCTCGTTCCTTCCGGGAAAATAATAATAGAGTAGCCATACTTAATTCTTTCTTCCACCTGGCTCATGTCAGTTTCAATTTGCTCTGCCGGAAAATAATCCGCCATGCGGATCACTTTGCCAAAGAGCGGGGAATTCCATATGCGGTTATTGGTGAACATGATGAGTTTGGGATGCAGCATGATCAATGGCAGAATATCAAGTGATGACTGGTGATTGGCAATGATAATTGCGGGAGTTTTAAATTTTTCCTGTTGGGGGTTAATAATCTTCTTTTTTACATTGATCATTATATATACCAGCCTCCTGCACACCCTGGCAATAATGCTGTGATAAATAAGTTTGCCCTTTTCTTTTATGTTGAACAAAGAAAATATCCAGGCAAGAATAGTGAAGGTAACACTCCATCCAATAAAATAAGAAAAGGCAAAGGAAGATTTAACAAAGCCCCAGAGTGTCCATGGAAAACGGTTTCTGCTTACCCGGTTCTTTATTAAAACAGAAAATAAAAATGGAATCATTATTTGTGCCATTACTACCACACAAACAATTCCAATAATAGAAATTAAGGCGATAGACTTTAACGCCGGATGCTTTGCAAATATTAAAACACCCAGGCCGGCAATAGTTGTAACTGCAGATAAGATTATTGATGATTTAAAAGAAGATAAATTCTTTTTCCCTGTTTTATATTCCTGCAGCAGGCCATCCATGATAAAAAGGCTGTAATCGTCTCCCAGGCCAAATATTAATGCCGATACAATGATATTAATAATATTGAACTGGATACCTGCCATACCCATAATACCCAGTATCCAAACCCAACTGATGAACATGGGAATAAAAGAAACCAATGTAAGCTCTATTCTTCCATACATAAGCAGCAGTACAAAAAATACAAGCAGCGAAGTCATCAATGCAATCTTCGTAAAGTCAGAATTGATGATCTCTACAAAACGGCTGGTAAGGTATTGTTTGTCCAGAACGGTAACATGTTCTTCTTTTTCAAAGGTTTTATACACTTCCTGTCTTTTTTCAGGAATGGCTTTTACGAGGGTTACAACAGTTGCCTTACCGGTTTTCTCAGTTATATAATCATCCAGGAAGTCTTTGCGGACAGCTGCCATAGCTTCCCTGTCTACCACTTCATAATCTTTATTCAGCAATAATTTTAAATTATCAAATGCTGATGCATTAAATTTTAAAGCAGACCCTTCTTTATATAATGTTGCCAGTAGCAACTGCTTTTTCCCCTCATTCCAGTATTCTTTCCACTTTGCTATTCTTGTCTTTTGCAAAGAGTCCGATATGATAAGAGAAGACACCCCGGAGTATTTTTTAACAATATCCTGTTCCTGCAGCTTTTCAATTTTTGAAACCAATTTTTCATTATTGGCAAGGGCGTCGTTTAATGTCTTTCCTTCAGTAACCAGATAAACTGATTGTAAAGCATACTGGTTTATTTCATTCAATTCCTTTTCAGAGGCCTTAAGTTTGGTACTCATGAAATTCATGTTCTGCAGGTCAGATTCAAAACTTACATTCTTTGCCCAGTATGCAAATACAATGGTTAGTACAAGTATAATTAGCACCAGGTATTTATTATATTCAGGCCGGTACGCTGCTATCTTGTCTATCCAGGAAAACTCATTAGCCTTATGCTCAGTCTGTTCTTTTTTAGATGCAATAAAATGAGGAAGAAAAATGAGGGAGCAAAGTGAAGCTCCTATCAAACTGAAAGCTGCAAACAATCCCAGGTCCTTGAGCATTTCTGATTCTACAAACTCCAAACACAAAAAACCGCCGATTGTGGTAAAGCTTCCTATGGTCATCGGCATTACCAGGTCACGTATCAGTTCCTGAATATTTCTTGTATGCCGGTAATGATTAAAAACATGCAGCGAATAATTTACCGCAATACCCAACACCACCGAACCGGTACCTAAAGCAATGACAGAAATTTTTCCTTTGATAAAATATATTGCAGCCAGAGAAAACAAAGCGCCAAACAAGACTGGAATAAGAATAATAAAAGGTGCTCTTTTTTTCTTAAAATAAAATCCTAAAAAAACAATGATGAACAAAACCGTAATGCCCTGTGTAAGTAACGAATCCTGGCGAAGCTGTAATGCATTGCCCACCGAAACAGCAGTAGCACCAAAATAAGAAGCGGTTACATTGTTTATGCTATGGTTATTAATAATACTGTCTAGTCCTTTTAACAGCAACGCATTTTTACCTGTATTGTTTGGTGGATATGCCGGTGTAATAAAAAGCATCAGGTGCTTCATATCCTTAGTGACTATATAATTATCATACAGCTCAAAATTTTCGTCATATTGTAACTGCTGTATTTTTTTTAATCCTAAAAAACTAATGCCCACCGGGTCTTTGCTGATCATGCTCTTTAATGCAATACCGGCAGGAGAGGTAAGTGTTCGTAAATTTTGTTCCAGCGTTTCTTTAATTTTTGCCGGAGCAATAAGTGAATCTATTACTGTATAATCTTTATCATTTAAATAAACGGGTAAATGATCGCTGACCGTACCAAATAAGTTCATCGCTACTTCATCATCTACTTTGTAATTTATTTTGCTGATAAAGGGAGATAATTTCGCCTGGATTGTTTCAACAAGTTCATCGGAATAAGCAACAAGGCTATCGGGTTGTGCAGCAGCTGTGCTATCTTTTAAGGATACAGTGACCGCCAGCTTATCCATGAACTTTGAGTTTTGAAAAACCTCGTTCAGTTTTTCGATCTTCTTATCGTTTGGTAAAATCTTAGAAATATCTTCTTCAAATTTTACCTGCATGGCAAACCATCCGGCCAGTAAAAAAACAACAGCAAACGTGATGTAGAAAGCAGGCCGGTGCTCTTTAAAAAAATGATAGATTTTAAGTAATGTTTTTTCCATGCCTTATTCAGCCTTTGTAACAGCAGTTGCTTTTTTACCAATCAGCTTTAAAAAAATAAATGTAAGCAGTCCGAATACAACACCGGCAACAATAGCCAGTGTAATGCTGCCATAAATATATTGTACCAGGTTATTCTTAATAGATTTTAAAGTGATTGATTTACTAAAGTCTATCTGCATGGCATTTGCACCCATCCAGAAAGTGCCCATTTTATAACTGCCGTAAATAATAACCGGTATCATTGGTGGAATACTGATGTTTGCTGCAACGATAACCAACGGTTTGTTCAGCTTTAATAAAATAGCCAGGAAGATTGCAGCAACAAGTTGAAAACCCCAGATAGGAATGATCCCCATAAAAATCCCGAAGGCAACTGAAACAGATTTTAATTCAGCAGAGTGATGAGGGTTAAATAAATGATCATCGAGAAGTTTGCTTAATTTTTTTTTGTTAAACAGTGTTCGGGTAAAATCTCTTGGTTTTATATACAAAAGACTGATCAGTACTAAAATGGTATTCAACATACTGATGCGGAAAAAATCTTTATAGGGGCGAAAGTGAGATATCCTTTCTTCTTTGGGTGCATAATAAACAGTAACCGGTACCGATTCTATTTTAACTCCTTTCCAGGCAGCCCTTACCAACACTTCTATTTCAAATTCATATTTACGGGTAATGAAACGCATATTTTTCAATGGCTTCAAAGGATAAAGCCGGTAGCCTGATTGTGTATCCGGGCAGCTTATTCCTGTTTCAATCTTAAACCAAAAATTAGAAAATCTATTACCGAAACTGCTACCACCGGGTACAGAGGCCTGCCCCATATTTCTTGCCCCTATGATTATACAGCCGGGGGCCTCTTCAATTTTATCTATAAATAGCGGAAGGTCTTTTGCAAAATGTTGCCCGTCGGAATCAATGGTAATAGCATATCTATACCCTTTTTCTGCGGCATAAGTAAATGCTTTACGAAGCGCCCAGCCCTTACCTGCATTTTTTGAATAGCTGATGAAATGAACAGCAGGAAATGATTGCACAATATCTACTGTGTTATCGGTAGACCCATCATTAATTACTATGATCTGGTTGCAATACCGGTTTACATCTTCAATTACCCCCGCAAGAGTAGCTGCGTTGTTATATGTTGGAATAATAACACAGGCCCGAACAAGATCAACTTTCTCCGTTAAGGAAACAGAACCGGTCATTATTATCGTTGTTTGTCATTTAATAAAAAATGTACGAATTTGAATAAAAGCGTAAAATTAAGGAGAATAACAAAAGGGCTGCTTAAATAGCGTTGGCCAATTTATTTTCAAACCGTCTTTTCTTATCTGCCATTCTTCGGTGTATCCATTCGGGCCATTGAGAGTTGTCTTCTGCATCATAAATACGTAACTGCTGCGACTCATCTTTTTGCAGCAGGTCTTCTTCGGTGCAGCCCAATATTGCAGCAGCCGTTTTTAAGCCTGAATAACTTGCACCGGCAACCCCATGCGACATAATGCTTGAACCACACATGTACAGGTTCTCAATTTGGCTTTTACTGGCGAAAGAGAATGGCCCGGTTTGCCAAAATCCTTTTTCAGTTCCGTACACATTGCCCCGGGTGGAATTAATATAATGCTCATTGGTTATGGGTGTGCCCAGTTCCATCTGCACAATATTTTTATGTACTTCGGGCAATATTCTTTTGAAAGTATTTAATAATTTTTCACAAAGCCTGGCTTTGGTCTTCAGGTATTTTTCAGCGTGTTCGCTTTTTTCTTCCCTGAACATTTTAAAAGAACCGTAATCAATAAAAGTAACCACCTCAATAGTATGTTGCTTTCCATTAAAACTTAATGGGTCTTTTAAAGATGAGCAGCTGATAAAGAGAGATTCAAATTCGTCTGTTTCAAGAATATCTACTTTGGTCAGGTCATCATATATTTCATCCATATCCTTGTTGGGCATGAACCAGATATTTCCTGAGTCCAAACCTGCTATACGAATGTCCATATCCACCGTTAAAAAAAACATCAATGAAGTAACAGAATAACGGGTGCCAGCTAATTTTTTAATGAGCCTGGCGTTCAGGTTTTCATGTCCAACTAATTTATATGTAGTTTCCGGGTCAGCATTGGAAATAATTCTTTTAGCGCTTATTTGTTCGCCGTTTTGCAATTCAACCCCAATAGCTTTCAGTTTTTTATCTCCCTCCAGTAAAATTTTTTTAACTGCCTGGCCGGTATGTATTTCTCCTCCATATTTTTTTATTGCTGTGGTCATGGCTTTTACAATGGCAGCACCTCCGCCCATTGGATAAAACCCTCCTTTGAAATAATGATCCATAAGAGCACAGTGCAAAGGAAAACTAGCTTTAGATGGAGGCAAGCCATGGTCGCCGCATTGTATATTAAGCACTTTCTTTAAAAGCGGATCTTTAATATGCCATCCAATTACCCGTTTTAAGCTGAATAGTCCGTATTTCCCCAAATGGCGGGTACGGTATGGGATGGTGATATTATCCCAAAATCCATTCATCTTTGGAATAAGAAACAATTCTTTACTTACTGTTTTAACCAGGTCTAAATATTTTTTTATTCCCATTTTTTCGGCAGGAAAACGTGAAGAAAGGGATTCACGCAGTTGGTCAATCCCGGCAGGCATATCAATACGGTCTTTACCAATCCAGCAATGTTCGTAGGCAGCAGGATTCATTCTAAAAAAAACAAGTTCGTTGGCAATGCCCAGCCCTTCATACAAGTTACAGGTTGATTCTCCCTTGTCCATCCCCCCTATATAATGTACTCCCGGGCTAAAGCGGTGCCCGTCAATATAAAAACTATGGCACCAGCCACCGGGTACATAATGCTGTTCAATAACGGCAACTTTTTGCCCTGCCCTTGCCAGGCAGAGCGCAGCAGCAAGCCCGCCGGCACCAGATCCTATTATAATTGTATCAAAATCTTTCATCTTACTTGTTGCTGCCGAAGATACCTATTTTAATGAAGCGAAAACAGCCGATGAATAGATCGGCAATCCGGAATCAGTAAAAACGGTCTGATCATTAAAGGATTTGACCTTTCTTTTTATTTTTCGCCGGTTGTACAAAAACAACTTCAAACTAAAGCAGATTTTACAGTTAATGTGCTTTTAAAACTATTAGTAAACTAATTATGGCACGGTTTTGGTTTTGTGGTTGGAGTGCCTGTAAAAGGCCAGTTCAAAATTATTTTCAACTTTAAATCTCAATATTATGTCAGAAACAAATTTTCCAACCCCATCTGCACAGACAGCCCCTGCTAAAAATTATAAAAACATCATTATTGGTGCTTTAGCCGTTGGTCTTGTAGCCGTATCGGGTTTTTTAATCTATGCAAAAACCCAAAGTACTCAAACCATTCAGCAACAGGAAACGCAAATTGCAAAAGTAAGCGCTGAAAAAAGTGACGTACAAAATAGTTTTGATGCTTCATTGGCCCGTCTTGATTCCATGACAACAGTTAACACCGGATTAGAAGGCCAGTTGATCGAAAAGAATAATGAAATTACCAAAGTAAAAACAGAGATCCGCAGCATTTTAAATAAGAAAAATGCAACCGCTGCTGAATTGACCAGGGCAAAAACATTGATCGCATCCTTGAATGAAAAAATATCTTCACTGGAGCAGGATGTAGCACGCCTTACAACAGAAAACCAGACCTTATCTAATGATAAAGCCGTGTTGACCCAGGAAAAAGAAAAATTAACACAAGACCTGACTGCAACAACTACAGTTAAACAGGAATTGGAGAAGAAAGTAGATGTTGCGTCTACCCTGAATGCTTCAAACATTGTGATAACACCGATCAATATAAAAAATAACGGGAAAGAAAAGGTTTCAACAACCGCTAAACGTGTAGATAAGTTTGTGGTGAGTTTTGATGTAGCAAACCGCATTATTCAAACAGGTAAGACAGATGTATATGTTGTAGTTATTGGTCCGGATGGTAAAGCAATCAATACCGGGGCAGAAACATTTACCACCCGTGAAGAAGGTGATAAGGCATTTACAGCTAAGGTTCCTGTTGACCTGGAGACAGCAAAAAAGAAAAATGTAGAATTTGCTTTTATCCCGGGCTCTGATTTCAAACAGGGAAGTTATACTGTTCAAATTTATCAAAATGGATTTTTGATCGGACAGGGAACACGTGAATTAAAGAAAGGTGGCTTATTCAGTTAATAAAGCCGGGAGAATCCACATATAATTAATTACAGTACCCCTGCAAAACAATCAAAGGCTAATTGAATCTTAATAATTCAGTTAGCTTTTTCTTTTAAAATACTTTTCCTTATGTACCCGGTCAAAGCCGGGTACTTTATTTTTAAATATGTTAACCTTAAAGAATTATTCCCTGCTTTAGTATTTCTGCTACATTAAACAAGTTTACTACAAGGCTATAAATTATTTACATTTGCATTTTTTTATTTTATGAAGAGAAATATAAGATCTGTTGCTATCATTGGTGGCGGCCCTTCTGGTTGCTCATTAGCAACCTTGCTTAAAAGGAAAGGATTTAATGTCGCCGTATTTTATTTGGAAAAACGCCCTGAGATCATCGTTGGCGAATCCCTGGTACCTGCTATTATCCCCTTTATTCGTGAATTAGGTGTAGAAGATGAAGTGAAGGCCTACAGCACTTATAAACCCGGCGCTTCAGTTTGGGTAAATAAGGATGAAGAAGCAACCTCTCCTTTTAGCTTCGGCGGCGGCGGATTACCTCCCTATGCCTATAATGTACCCCGTACAAAATTTGATAAAACAATTTTTGATCTTGCTGTATGTGAAGGTGTAACCTTCTTCAATCATGTTGCCAAACTGGAAAGGGTTGGCGATACCGATGAAATAAAATTAAGCGATGAAACCATTGCTGAAATTAATAATTACTTTAATGGGCAGCCCGATCTTATTGTAGATGCTACCGGTCGTTCCCGTACCATTTCACGTATGTTGAATATATACACCAGGGAAGGATATCGGAAAGACGTGGCCATATTTGCCCACCTTAGCAATGCCGAAAAAATTGAACCTTATAATATTCATTTGCACCGGCTTGATAAGGGTTGGAACTGGAGAATACCCTTGCCCGGCAGAACATCTGTAGGCATTGTAATAAACCCTGACCATTTAAAACAATACGGAACAACCAAGGAAGAGCAGTATGATAATATTTTAAAAGCAGATGAAACCCTAAAGAAGTTCACACAAAATGCAAAACGGGAGACAGGAGTGGTACAATACAATAATTACCAACTTATTTCTCAACAGATGTATGGCAAGAACTGGTTACTGACCGGTGATGCCGGGGGATTTCTTGATCCTATCTTTTCATCAGGATTATTTCTTGCTATTAAAGGTTCTTTTGCCGCAGCAAAAGCCATTGAAGATGGAAGCGATGCGGCGTTTAAAAAATACCAGAAAGACCAGTTGTATGAATTAAAGATATGGCAGAGGTTGGTAGACACCTGGTACAGTGGTAGCCTGTTTACTTTATTTAAGGTTGGGCAGGACCGAATGGATACTGCGTTCGGAAGATTTATAGGTCCCCACATGCAACGGCATTTAACCCGTATTTTTTCGGGTGAAGCTGTTTATAGAAGCTATAGTCGTGGATTTTTAAACTTTGTGCTTGGGCCAATGATCAGGTGGATGAAGATTGGGCGGCTGCATAATCGCAATATCAACGACCTTGAAATAAAGTAGTTTCCCGCAAAAACAACAAATAAAGCTACCTGAGCGGCAAAAGGGACACGAACCCTCGGCCCTTTAGCTTGGGAAGCCAATGCTCTACCAACTGAGCTACTGCCGCATATTTATCATTACTAATTTACGGCTGTTTGGCATTTATTCTTCTAATCCATCATCAAAAAATTTATAGAAAAGGGTCTTTTAAGTTCCAGACCATTTCATTTATCAAGCTATTTTACCGTTCATCAAAATGAAAGTTTTTTAATTAAAATACGCCTGTTTTCTAATAAGTCAATACCAATAAGGGTTTAAGGAAATAAAACGCTAATAATAATTGCCTATTACTAAAACATGCCAAGTACTTTGTATTGTATAGTACTGTAAATATCCATATCTTTGTTTTATCAAAGTAAGCAAAGCGGAAAAAAGCAAGGTTTACTAAAAACAAGCAACCAACTATTAAAAAAGAATAAAACAAAAGTCATGAAAAAGCAATCAGAAAACAACTTTGCACAAATCAGCAAAGAAAACAAAACAGAATTAACCACAGTAGCTAAAGAAACTTTAGCCTTGGGATTTATCCCGGTGAGGACATTCAGCTCGCTAGACCTGTGGAATATTCAACGCAGGAGCAAAACCATGGTGTACAGAAGGCATTTTGCTTAATTTACACCTGCCAAATAAAAAAGTATAGCCGATTTTTTTATGAGGTTTTAAACAAGCCCCTGAGCCAAAGCCCGTTTTTAATGACCGGGCTTTTTTTATTGGTTATCCCTTGAGAAATAGCTTTAAATGTTTCGCTTATTTTTTTTTACGGATGCTAAAAAGCCCTATTTTTGCAACCCCAATTAGGGTACACTCCTCCTTAGCTCAGTTGGTTAGAGCATCTGACTGTTAATCAGAGGGTCTCAGGTTCAAGTCCTGAAGGGGGAGCTGAGATAAGGGTTATAGCCTGGTGCTATAGCCCTTCTTTTTTACCCGAAAATTATCCCCTCCTGAAAATGGTAAAATACATATCAGACCGGATCTCAAACCCAATCTTTTTATATACCTGTATGGCACGAAGATTATCGGTCTTCACATGAAGAAAAGGAATATTTCCTTCCCTGATGATGCGTTGGGCTGCTTTGGTTGTTAAGTAAGATGCATACCCATTTCCCAGGTGATCCGGGTTAGTACAGATGGCACTAACTTCGGTATATCCATTTACGCTCAACCGGTCACCGGCCATAGCGATCAGTTTATCATTATCTAAAATGCCGATATAATTTCCAAAATCAATTGTCCTTTCATAAAACGGGCCGGGTTTTGTCATGGCTGTTAATTCAAGCATCATTGGCACATCATCATTTCCCAGGCTGTGTATAATAATATCCCGGTCTGTAGCCGGGTTAAGTACCGGGCAATACATTTGATAAAGAGGAATAGCAGAAACTATCTCAAATGATGTTGGTAGGGTAACTTCTTTTGCATTCACTACCGAAAAGGTCCTGCCGGCGGGAAGATGATCATTCAATTCCTTTAGGTCTTTTTCATCCCAATTTTTAAGCCCCACAAACGGAGCTACATTTTTTGGGAAGTATTTCAATACTTCGTTACCCATATTAAAATGGTTTTGTTTGCTGCTTAAAGCTTCCCAAACAGGATTATCTAACAGGTGTACCATAGGCCAAAATTAAAGACAAAATGAGTCGGGTTGTTAGTTAATATCCCGGGCAAAAAAAAGCGGTCTTTAAGCCCCTTTCTGGCAGGGCAATTTCCCTTAATTTTCCCTCTCCCAAAAAAAGTTGGTTCGAATTTTGATTAGATACCTACGCCTATATACTAAAAAATAAATCATGCTGACAAGAGACAAAAAACTCCGGTTTCTTCAAAAGAAGATAGGAGAAATAAAGATCGCCATGTTTAAAGCAGAGATTGATCCATTATTGCAGTTGCCCAACAATATTATTTCCACCTTAAAGACGGATGATGAAGGCCATATCTGGTTCTTCACAGCATATAAAGGGAAATTTAAAAGGGCAATAATTCATAGTTTTCCGGCCTGTCTTGAGTTTTACCAGAAAGGTGGGGCCCGTATATACACCAGTGGAAAAGCAGATATTATGCAGGATGATACTATTTCAAATTCTTTCAATAATAACAACGTACTTATCCGTTTTAAAATAATGCACGCCAAATATTTTAAAAACAGATCCTTAACCTATTCGTGCCTGAAAACAAGAGTAAAAGATCTTTTTACAAACCTCTTTTCTTCACCCAATTACAGAGAGTTTGATTTTCCGGAACCCTTCATGCAAACTACATGACCATGAAAACCGATCCCTGTTACTAATCCCATTCTGCTGTGCTTGTTTTGCTTACTTCTGATTCTGTCGGCTCTTACCTCTGAAACCCTTGAAATTAATATATTGCCCCTTTGGGTTATTATTGTTTTTGGGTTGATTAAAAGAAACGAAGGCTCTTCCCTGCTAATGCGTTTCAATATTTACTCTACATTATTAAGAGCGTACAGGATTTAACTAACTTCACACTCTCTTCCTTTAAAATAATTTTTATGCAAATAAAAAAATTAGGTAGCCAGAATATTATGGCATCGCAATTAGGTTTGGGTTGTATGGGCATGAGTGAATTTTATGGCCCTCGCAATGATTCAGATTCTTTACAAACTATGCAAAAAGCCATTGAGCTGGGTGTAACATTCTGGGATACCTCCGATGCCTATGGCCCTTATACAAACGAAGAGCTGGTGGGCAAGGCATTAAAAGGCAACCGCAATAAAATTACCCTGGCAACCAAGTTTGGTATATTGAGAGATATCAATGATCCTAAATGGCGGAGCCTGAACGGAAAACCTGAATATGTAAACCAGGCCTGCGAAGCCAGTTTAACACGTTTGGGTACCGATGTGATTGATCTGTATTATTTGCACCGGGTTGATCCGGCAACACCTGTTGAAGATACAGTTGGCGCTATGGCTGATTTAGTTAAAGAAGGAAAAATAAAAGGCATTGGCCTGAGTGAAGTATCGGCGGCCACACTGGAACGTATGCATACAACAGTGCATCCCATCACGGCTGTACAAAGTGAATATTCATTATGGACAAGGGACCCCGAAGCCGGCGTATTGCAAACCTGTATTAAACATGATATTGCTTTTGTAGCCTATAGTCCGCTGGGCCGTGGTTTTTTAACCGGGCAGTTTAAAAGTATTGATGACCTTACCCCGGACGATTACCGCCGTTTTTCGCCAAGGTTCCAGGGCGATAATTTTCAAAAGAATTTAGACCTGGTTAAAAAGATCGTGACCATGGCTGCACAAAAAAATTGTACCCCCTCTCAACTTGCATTGGCATGGGTAATGATGCAGGGAGAATTTATTTTTCCTATTCCCGGCACCAAGCGTATAAAATACCTGGAAGAAAATGTTGGCGCATTAAATATTTCATTAACGAAAGAAGATCTGGCTTTTATTGATGCAATGTTCCCTAAAGATGCGGCTGCCGGCTTGCGTTACCCGGAGAATATGATGGGGAGTATCGGGAGGTAATCATTTAATGTTTGTAGTGCAGATAGAAGCGTAGCAAGCCTTATAGCCTTTTTATCGGTTAATAAAAATCAACCACTATAAGGTTTGCCCCGCAAGGTATTGGCGCTGCAGACACTTATAGGTTTTACCCATAAATAAATCTGCCAACATTCGTTTTTAAAAAATCTAATTTCTATATTGAGCAATACTTCAATAGCACTAACTTAAACAGACACTACTATGCCTAATCATTCTTCTGATCCCGGACAGGGAACAGCGGCTTCTTTTGTTGCAGGTCATGAGTCCAGCGCTTCCCGTATTTTTTCGCTTGATGTGATCAGGGGCATTGCCCTGCTGGGCATCTTACTCATCAGCATCTGGGAGTTTGGCGGCTTAAGCCACAACCAGCAAACGGGCATCCGCATTGGAGCAAAAGGAAGCGATAATATTTCTTTGGTTTCGCTGCTTTTTCTGTTTGAAGGAAAAATGAGGGCGCTTTTTTCACTGGTGTTTGGTGCCGGTATAATACTCTACATGAGTAAACCCAACCAGCTTACATTACCCACTACACAGGAATTATATATACGAAGGCAAATGTGGCTTATGGCTTTTGGCCTGGTGAATGCTTTTATTTTTTTATGGCCCGGAGACATTCTTTTTCATTACGGCGTGATGGGTATTTTGTTATTTCCATTTTTTCGCATGAGCAGGAAAGGGCTAATGATTGCAGCAATTATAGTAACACTTATTTATTGTGGTAAAATGTTTTGGTATTATGCCGATGATAAAGATGCATATAAAAAATTCAAGGCTATCACGCTGGTGGAAGAAAAATTAAGGAAAGACAGCGCAGGGCGTCATCATAAAGACAGCCTGAGCGGAATGACTGCTGCAGCATTGAAAATTAGCGATTCAACAGGCAAGAAAAATGATACGCTTACTGCTGAACAGAAAAAAGATAAGGGAGCATGGGAAGGAAAACTCAAAAGTATAAAATACGATTCGACAAAAGCAGGAGATAGTACTGAGATGAAAGCCATGCATTCGGGCTATGGAAAAATGTGGGATCATTTGATGCAACGGTCGCAGGGAAAAGAAGCAGCATGGTTATATCGCACAGGTATCTGGGATATCGGTTCCATGGTGTTATTAGGTATGGCTTTGTTTGGTTTTGGATTTTTCAGTAACCGCTTTTCAAAAACAAAATATGTACTATTTGCTGTAGGTGGAATACTAGCCGGTTTGGCACTGGCGTGGTTCCGGTTACATTATGGTAATGCCAAACTTATTGACTATGAAAAATATGTTGTTGCCAATATGCTTCCACCCAACCAGTTCTTTCCCATTGAAAGATTATTAATGGCAACCGGCTATGCAAGCCTGCTGATGCTTTTGTTAAGATCAAAAATATTGCAGTGGTTATGGAAAGCAATGGCCGCTGTGGGCCGAATGGCATTCAGTAATTATTTTTTACAAACCATTGCCTGCACATTATTCTTTTATGGATATGGTATGGGTTACTTCGGCAGGTTGTCTTTAATGGAATTGTACTTTTTTGTTGCGGAACTCTGGTTGGCACAAATTGTATTCTCTATTATCTGGCTCCGCTATTATAATTACGGGCCGGTGGAATGGTTGTGGCGATGGCTTACTTATGGTAAACGTTTTCCCAACAACAAAAAAACAGGACAACGTGGGTTTATCAGCACTAACCAACTTTTATAATCAGCATTAAAAATATTTATGGAAACATCTACATCAATAAATAATCCGGCGCCGGTAGCACAGGCCGATCGTATCAAAACAGTGGACATGATACGTGGATTTGCCCTGCTCGGTATCTTACTAATGAATATCCCCGGCTTTGGTATAAACTGGGATATATGGAGAAATATTCCCAACGGGCCACATAACACTAAAGATTATTACACATTTGCTGTCATTGAAAGTTTTTTTGATGGCACCATGAGGGGTTTATTTTCGATGTTGTTTGGCGCCGGTATGATCTTATTCACGCTTAATAAAAAAGAGTTGCCCGGCGGCCCAACAGTTACTGAATATTATTACCGTCGTTTATTATGGCTGGTATTGTTTGGCATATTCAATGCGTATGTTCTTTTATGGTTTGGCGATATTCTGTACTATTATGGATTGTGTGGTATGGTATTGTTTGTATTCCGCAAAACAAATCCAAAATGGTTATTGGTGCTGGGTTTTATTTGTATGTCGGCAACCATGTTAAAGCAACAGCTCCGCTGGAATGAAACAAGGGAAAAGAGAAAAGCATATGTGGAAGCTGTTCAACTTGAAAAAGAAAAGAAAAAACTTACTGATGAGCAGGTAGCCGCTAAAGCGGAATGGCAGGATGTAGAAAAAAGAAATAACCCTGATACCGCCATGTTGAACCGAAATGTAAGAAAAATGCGTTCGGGTTATGCCACGGTTTACCGGTATTGGTTACCCATGAATGCGGACAGTGAGACCTGGGGTTTATATCATCAATGGTTTTGGGATGGATTGACCATGATGTTTGTAGGCATGGCTTTGTTTGGCTTTGGTTTTTTCAGCAACAAACTATCTACTTCTACTTATACCATGTGGCTACTTATTGGTTACGTTATTGGCATACCGATTGGTTGGCTGGCGTTTAAACTGGGCCTGCTTGGTTATATTACTGATCTGCCAAACTATGTTGACCGCTATTGGGCCAATCATGAATTATTGTATGATATAAGAAGGGGATTGATATCTATTGGCCATGCAAGTTTATTAATGCTGATCTATAGAAGCCGTTTAGTGCCCTGGCTGATGAAGGCTTTGGCTAATGTTGGGCAAATGGCGTTCACTAATTACCTGATGCAATCCATCATCTGCACCTGGTTCTTTTATGGTTATGGCTTTGGCTATTATGATAAACTTAAATTTCACCAACTGTATTATGTGGTGTTTGTAGTATGGATAGTCCAGCTTATTTATTCATCCATCTGGTTACGCTATTTCAGGTTCGGGCCCTTTGAATGGTTATGGCGTTCATTGACGTACTGGAAGAAACAACCGATGAAAAGATAGCTCAATTACTGAAGAGGGGATTGGTATTAATAAATACAGTGACGGTATTACTAATGCCCAGAGGCAAATAAAAAGTGGTTTTTCAACAGGTATTGTATCCAATATTTATTGTTTGGCACAATTCTGTTTATTGCATAGTTAATTGATCCTATATTTATGGATGTTGCAGTTCAGGAGAAAGCAATACTGTTATTACAATAATAGTGATCGTTAAAAAATGTGATTATGTAACCCTCCATTTGCTCTGCACTGCAAATGATTTTTACTGGTCGCAAATATAGACTTGCTTTTAATACGGCAACGCACAGTTTTTGCACAATGTTGATAACATCCCTGAGCCCTGTACTCCTTAGAACAGGCCGGGGATGTTCACAAAAACCCCTTCTTCTCTTATTTCCACCGTAAAAATCTTCAGGTAATAGCCTTCGCCACTGATATTACGGCCATTTACCGGGTTGAATTTATACCGGTGAACAGGGCAAACAAGGTTGCCAACTGTATCTATATACCCATCTGCTAAGAGGCCGCCTGCATGGGGGCATTTTTGGGGACAGGCAAAAATTTCACTGTTATGTAACCCAATGGTAATTGTTTTACCGGCTACATCAATGGCTGATAGACCATTTGCTGAAAAATTAATTTCAATAATGCTTTCAGCTATTTTGTACCATTCATCTTTTGCCATTGATTTATTTGTTCCCTTCGGGAATTTTTTTGCCAGGGACACGGAAGCACAGAAATAAGAATTCGTAAAATTAGTGGTTAATAAAAGAACTCCGCTTTATATGGATACCTTATGCGGTACATTTCCCTTACAGCATTCAATATGGTTTGTCTTAGCCCATCCAGGTTGGTTCTTTCGGTAGCAGAAACAAAAACACAATTACCCTTTGTTTCGTTTTGCCAGCGTTGTTTCAGGTCGCTGAGTATTTCATTTTTAACCTCTGGCTCCAGCCACTGGTCAAATGCCTGCTCTTCGTATTTATCCATTTTATTAAAAATGGTGATAACCGGTTTATCAGCAGCGCCAATTTCAGCAAGAATTTTATTTACCACATTAAGTTGTTCTTCGTATTGCTGATGAGATAGATCAACCACATGTAATAATACATCAGCCTCTCTTACTTCATCCAGTGTGCTTTTAAAACTTTCAACCAGGTGGTGTGGCAGTTTGCGGATGAATCCCACAGTATCGCTCAATAAAAAAGGAGTTTGTTCAAAAACTACTTTACGGGTGGTGGTATCAAGGGTGGCAAATAATTTGTTTTCTGCAAACACATCGCTCTTGCTTAATACATTCATGAGCGTTGATTTGCCCACATTGGTATAACCTACGAGTGCTACACGAATAAATTCGCCCCGGTCTTTGCGTTGGGTAAATGCCTGTTTATCAATTTCAGCTAATCTTTTTCTTAATAAACCAATTTTGTCTTTTACAATACGGCGGTCAGTTTCAATTTCAGTTTCACCCGGGCCTCTTGTCCCCACGCCACCACCCTGCCTTTCAAGGTGTTTCCACATTCCTTTAAGACGTGGCAAAATATACTGGTACTGTGCAAGTTCCACTTGTGTTTTGGCCTGTGCGGTTTTGGCCCGGCTGGCAAAGATGTCCAATATCAGGTCGCTGCGATCAATGGTTTTTACCTGCAGTTCTTTTTCAATATTCTGTATCTGCGATCCGGTTAATTCATCATCAAATATTACCAGGCTGATATTTCCTTTTAGCCGGATGAAGTGTTTTATTTCCTCCAGTTTTCCTTTGCCTACAAAAATTTTACTATCGGGGTGAGGGAGTTTTTGTGTGAACCGCTTTATTGTATTGGCACCGGCGGTCTCGGCAAGAAAAGCAAGTTCATCCAGGTATTCATTTACCATGGGCTCGGTTTGCTCTTTATAGATCAAACCAACAAGTATGGCATTTTCCTGCTGCCGGATTATTTTTTTAGTTTCTATCATTATAGGTGCCTGGCCACTAACCAGGGTATTTTTTATTCTAGGAACTTTCAAAAATCAAATATCTTTTAAATTTATTAAAGTGTTAGTAGTGGCCTGACACCTAAAACAAAGCGCTCCGATAATTACCCGGAACGCTTTCATAAATATTTTTTTTATTTTAATTTTTTGCCGCTGTTTCCGGTATCCACTTTTTCATTTCAGGGCACGACTTAAATTCATCATTTACCAAAATATAATAAGTAACTACTTTTTTCATAAACCATTGTTCAAGCAATTCATTCTTTTTTTCTTCCAATGCTCTTTGCGATATCCTGTCATAATCATCCTTTATATTCTCCCTGTGCGGTTCTGTTTTTGTTTGCAGGTAAACGATACGTACCCCTTTTCTTCCTCTTTCGTCAACATATTCTGTTGGTTGAGAGTATTGTCCTACTCTAAGATCCTTCAGCATTACTACCATATCTTTATCCAGCTGGTCAATGGTTACATAAGCGCTTCCATCTCTCCCCGTAATCCGGCCTGCGGTAAATTTGCTGGCATCATCATCACTATATTTAGCAACGGCTTCTCCGAACTGCATTGTACCCGCAATTAATTTTGCACGAACAGAGTCTAATTTTTCAACTGCTGCTTTAATTTCAAATGAAGTAACCTGTGGTACAAGTAAAATATGCCTTACCACAGCATCATCACCTGCCCGGCTAACCAATTGCATGATGTGATACCCGAATCTTGTTTTAAATGGATTGGAAACCTGTCCTTCTTTTAAACTAAAAGCCTTACCCAGCCAAACAGGATCAAGTTCTTTTGAATACCGGTTAACTTCATACTGTCCGCCGGTTTCTTTGCTGCCTGGATCCATGGTATAAATACTGGCAATAGATGCAAAATCTTTTTTGCCTGATTCTATCTGTGCTTTAAAATCCTTTAGTTGCTGAATGCTATATTCTTCCGCATCCCTGTGCGCCTTTGGAAAGGAAATAATCTGGCTTATCTCCAGTTCGCTTTCGTATAAAAATAAACTGTCTTTTGGAATTTTATTAAAGTATTCATTTACTTCTTTCGGTGTTATCCGAACATTCTCTACCACTTTATTTCGCATGGCTTCAGCCATTTTCTGGTCACGGATCGGCTCTTTAAAATCTTCTTTAAGCTGGTAAACACTTTTTCCGGCTATTTTTTCCAGTTCGTCTTTTGAACCAAACTGGGCAATAAAGCCACGTATCTTATTATCAATAATAGTTTCAACTTCTTCATCAGTAACAGGTAAAGAATCTTTTTCTGCCTGTAAAACCAATGCTTTAATCCCCACGGCCTGTTCCAGAATCTGGCATCTTGCGTTTGCAGGTACCGCAATACCCTGGCGCTGCATATCAATAATACTGTTATCAATATCACTTTTCAAAATAACCTTATCGCCAACCACAGCTACAATCTTATCTGCAACTACAGGTTTAGGCTGGCTTGTTTGGGCAAATGAGGCCGTAAGTAACCCGAATGTTGAAATAAAAAATAAAAAATACTTTTTCATTAAAATGATTTTAATCTTACCGTTCACTACGGCGGCTCTACTGATGGAGAGCGGTATCAAAAATAAACTTCTGTTTTCTTACCCGGTTTGCAGGCCGGTTCATTTAACAAAAGATTGAGAAGATCTGCTAACAGCTTTTAAAGCGTACGTTTCACTTCAACCTCTTCGAAGGCTTCAACTATATCACCAACTTTTATATCGTTGTAATTTTTTATGGTCAATCCGCATTCCATGCTTGAAGTAACTTCTTTGGCGTCGTCCTTAAAACGTTTCAGGCTACCCAACTCGCCGGTAAAGATCACTATACCGTCACGTACCAGCCTGATGCGGTTATTCCTGGCCATTTTACCATCTAATACAAAGCAACCTGCCACACTGGCCTTATCAAATTTATACACTTCCCTTATCTCCACATTAGCCAGAATTTTTTCTTCAACAACCGGCTCCAACATACCCTCCATGGCACTCTTGATCTCTTCAATAGCATTGTAAATAATAGAGTACAGTTTTATCTGTATGGCTTCATGCTCTGCTAATTTAGCTGCCTGCATGGATGGCCTTACATTAAAACCAATAATGATGGCATCGGATGCATTTGCCAGTGTAACATCACTTTCAGTAATGGCACCAACTGCTTTATGAATTACTTTAATTACAATTTCTTCGGTGCTTAATTTTTGTAATGAGTCGCTTAATGCTTCCACAGAACCATCCACATCACCTTTAATAATTACGTTCAGTTCTTTAAAGCTTCCCAACGCAAGTCGACGGCCGATCTCATCAAGCGTAATATGTTTCTTAGCCCGCATACCCTGTTCACGTAAAATCTGACCACGCTTGTAAGCCATGGCCCTTGCATCACTTTCGTTCTCAAAAACTTTAAATGTTTCTCCCGCCTGTGGCGCTCCATTCAATCCTAAGATCAATACGGGAGTTGATGGCGGAGCAGATTCTTCACGCTGATTGCGTTCGTTGTACATGGCTTTTACTTTCCCAAAATACTGACCTGAAACAATCATATCTCCACCCTTTAATGTTCCGTTCTGCACCAAAATGGTTGCTACATATCCACGGCCTTTATCTAATGTAGCTTCAATGATAGTACCACTGGCTTCCTTATCCGGGTTAGCCTTCAGTTCAAGTATATCTGTTTCAAGCAATATTTTTTCAAGCAACAGGTCAATATTCAATCCTTGTTTGGCGCTTATTTCCTGGCTTTGATATTTACCACCCCAGCTTTCTACCAAAACATTCATCGCAGCCAGTTGTTCTTTTATTTTTTCTGGATTAGCTCCATCTTTATCCATTTTATTAATGGCAAATATCATGGGCACATTAGCTGCCTGCGCATGCGAAATGGCTTCTTTTGTTTGCGGCATCACGGCATCATCTGCAGCAACAACAATTACTGCAATATCAGTAACCTTGGCTCCCCTTGCACGCATGGCCGTGAAGGCTTCGTGGCCTGGTGTATCTAAAAAGGTAATATTCCTTCCATCTTTTAAAGTCACTTCATACGCACCAATATGTTGTGTAATACCTCCTGCTTCACCGGCAATAACATTGGTATTTCGTATATAATCCAGCAGCGATGTTTTACCATGATCTACGTGACCCATGATGGTAACGATCGGCGCTCTCGGTTTTTGGTCTTCTTCAGCATCTTCTTCTTCTTCAGCGTCCAGGTCCCCTGCATCCTCTACTCCTATAAATTCTACTTCAAAATTAAATTCACTGGCTACCAGCTCTATAACATCGGCTTCCAAACGTTGGTTAATAGATACCATGATCCCCAGGCTCATACATTTACTGATAACATCAGCAAAACTTACATCCATCAGGTTAGCCAGTTCGCTCACAGAAATAAATTCTGTTACCTGTAGTTTGTTGCTTTCATCTGTTGCACCTCCAGCCAGTTCTGCCTGTTCATCTCTTTTTGCTTTCCGGTATTTTGCTTTTAAACTTTTTCCTCGTCCGCCGGCACCGGCTAATTTTGCCTGTGTTTCTTTAAGTTTATCCTGAATTTCTTTTGCGTCAATAACTTTATCTTCCCTGCGGCCTCCCATACCTGTATTTGGAGCGCCCCTGTTAAATCTTCCTCCGCCAGCCCTGTTTGAAGCGCCTGTTCCGGTTGTGCTTCCACCCGGCCTTCTGTTTTGTGTTCCCTGCCCCTGCTGTCCTCCTCCTTGTTGATTTCCCCCCTGTTGTTGAGGCCCCCCTTTTCTTTCCATTGGAATGCGCTTGCGTTTGCGCTTTTCATCAATATCCTTTTTGGGCCTTGTTTCATTATCTACAGGTAATTCTATTTTGCCCATGATCTTAGGGCCCGATAATTTTTTTGCTTTTATGTTTTCAATAACAGGAACAGTATCTTTTTGTGTTTCTTCTATTTTCTCCTCTTTAATCTCAGGTTTTTCTGCTTCTTTTTCTTCTGCTTTTTTTCTTCCCTTTTTAGGTTCTTCTGCTTTTTTAATTTCTTCTTTATCTGTCTCTTTTTTAGTTGTCTTTTTTGCAGATTTTTTTGGCTTGGTAGATGAGTCAATAGAATCCAGATCTATTTTATCAAGCACTTTAGGGGCTTCCAGTTCAGGCGCCTGTATTTTTGTTAGTTTTGAAGCTGGTTCTTTTGTTTCTTTTACCGGGTCTGGTTTTACAACTTCTGGTTCAACTGGCTTTTGTTCCTCTGCAGGTTTTGTTTCTTTAGCCTTTACCGCCTCTTTTTTCTTAAACGAAAGGTCTTCTTCATCTCTTTTCTTTTTAGGCTCGCTCACACTTGCTCCTTTTGGAAGGTCTATCTGCTGTGCTTTTTGCCTGGCAACTTTATCTTGCTGGAACTCTGACTGCAGCACACGGTACATTTCTTCCGAAAGTTTTGAAGTGGGCTTCAGGTCATCGCCATTGAAACTTTTGGATATAAGAAAATCTATCAAGGTATTGGTACCTATGTTAAATTCTTTGGCTGCCGCCATCAACCTTGGTGTATTTACTTCTGCCATTCGCTTTTTATTAGTCCGGAATCAAACACAGGACTTATTTATCTTTTAATTGTTCTGTATAAATCTTTGATGCATTAAACCCCTGTTTATTCTTTTTTAAATTCTTCGTTCAGTACCTTCCTTACTTCTTCTATTGTTTCTTTTTCCAAATCTGTTCTGCGTTCCAGTTCTTCTGATGTTAATTCAAGTACCGACCTTGCAGTGTCGCAACCCACTCTCTTTAATTCATCAATTACCCATGGTTCAATTTCATCTGTAAATTCATCCAGGTCAATATCAAATTCTTCTACTTCACCTTCATTATCACGGAATACATCAATTTCATAGCCAGTCAATTCACAAGCCAGTTTTATATTCACTCCCCGTCTTCCAATGGCTAATGAAACCTGGTCGGGTTTTAAGAATACATTGGCATGCATTTTTTCAGCATCAATATCCATGCTGGTAATTTTGGCTGGTGTTAATGAGCGTTGAATCAATAGCTGGGTATTGCTTGTCCAGTTTATAACATCAATATTTTCATTTTTCAATTCCCTTACAATACCATGAATACGGCTCCCCTTCATACCCACACAGGCACCCACGGGATCTATCCTGTCGTCATAACTTTCAACAGCTACTTTTGCCCTTTCGCCCGGGTCTCTTACAATTTTTTTAACTACAATGAGGCCATCAAAAATTTCAGGCACCTCTATCTCTAATAATTTTTCGAGGAAAGAAGGACTTGTCCTGGAAAGAATAATCACAGCCTGGCTGTTTTTTAATTCTACTTTTTTTACAACCCCTCTTACGCTTTCGCCTTTCTTAAAATAATCGGTTGGTATCTGCTCTGATTTAGGCAACAGCATTTCATTACCTTCTTCATCCAGCAATAACACTTCTTTTTTCCAAACCTGGTAAACTTCTCCGCTTACTATTTCACCAACGCGGTCTTCGTATTTTTTTATCAGGATATTTTTCTTCAGGTCATTGATACGGGCAGCCAGTGTTTGCTTGCCGGCCAAAATAGCACGGCGCCCAAACTCTTTCTGAATATCCACTTCTTCGTACAATTCTTCGCCAACCTGGTAATCCGGCTCAATCTTAATAGCATCTTTATATTCTATTTCAGTAAGTGTATTATAAAGATCATCATCATCAACAATAGTACGACGACGGAAAATTTCCAAATCCCCTTTTTGATCATTCACAATTACGTCAAAACATTCATCGCTGCCGTATTTTTTACGGATAAGTGTTTTAAACACGTCTTCCATAACTTTCATCAGCGTTGGACGGTCAATGTTTTCTGCGTCTTTAAATTCCTGAAAAGAATCAATTAAATTAATGCTTGCCATAATCCTCTCCGGCCTCACTTTATTTCCCCGCCGGGGTGGGGGTTTTGTTAAATAATTAAAATTTTATCTGAACCGTGGTTTGTTTAATATCCGTAATGTAAATCCCGTCTTTTTTTATATTTGCTTTTTTGCCTTTCCCTTCTGTATATTCAATAGTTATTTTTTCTTCTGTTACCTCTATAAGTTTGCCTTCTCTTGTAGCTTCATCATTAGTTATTACCTCCACGTTCCTTCCGATATTTTTTTTATATTGACGCAAAAGCTTAAGTGGCTCATCAATACCCGGGCTTGAAACTTCCAATGAAAAATCACCATCGGGGTACATACCCATTTCCTCCATGATCTTATACAATGCCCTGTTAATTTTGATACATTTTTCAATGCCAAGCCCATTATCGGCATCTAAATATATTTTTATATTGTTGGTCGGCTTTATTTTTATGGATACCAAAAAAATGTCCTCCTGCAGCAATGGTCCTATCAGTTTTTCAACCGCCTGTATATGAGTATCCTGAGTCATGATAAAAGAAGAAGGGAACGCCACCGTTCCCTTCCTTTGCTTCTTTGTCCGTTGCAAATATAGGTTATGGGTCCGTAATTGCCAAAATGTAGCTCATTAAATAAATATTTCTTTCTTTAGCCCTGTTTTAACAGGGTCGGGTTCATTTGATCAATAACTTTACGTTATGAGCATAATTAAAGTGATAGTTGAGCTGTTTGTACTGTACCTGCTGTACAAACTTATATTTGATTTTATAATTCCTGTTTACCAAACAACCAAACAGGTAAAGCAAAAGGTAGGGGAGATGCAAAGTAAGATGAATGAGCACATGAAACAGCAACAACCCAATTCATTTTCTACACCCAAAGAAAACAATCCCAAAGCCGGTAAGGAAGATTATATAGAATTTGAAGAGGTTAAATAAACCGTTTACCCCTTTTATGATAGGCTAAAAGTTAATCAATTCAATCCTTTCTGTTGGTTTTAAATGATGGGTTTTAAATCCCATATTTTGTGCAGTTTCAATATTACTCAATGTGTCATCAATAAACAGGGTTTCTGTTGCAATCAGGTTTTCTTCCTGTAAAACAAATTCAAAAATTGCCGCTCCGGGTTTTCTCAGTCCAAGTTTATGGGAATACCAGGCTTTAATAAAGTAATCATCCAGCAAGGGTTTGCCGGTTTGTTTTGTAAATAACTGCTGAAAATATTTTAAATGTATGCCATTGGTGTTACTTAGCAGGTATAAGCTATATTGAGTAGAAATTTTTTCCAAAAAATTAATACTCCCGGTTCTGAAGTTTAATATCAGTGCATTCCAGGCTTTTTCAATTTCCTTATTGCTAACATTTGCATTTGTTCTTTTTTTTATAGCAGCATAAAATTCTTCCTGATTCAGCATTCCCGTTTCCAACTTTTCAAACAACTCATCTGCTTTAAACTTTGAAAACATTTCTTCAAAATTTTCGATACCTAGTTTTTCAAAAGCGCCTATGCTTTTTTTGAAATCAATATCAAGCAATACGCCCCCTAAATCAAAAATGATATTTTTTATCTTGTTCATTTTATTAAAAAGCGTCCCGAAAGAATCGGGACGCTTTGTGGGCCCACCTGGGCTCGAACCAGGGACCCCCTGATTATGAGTCAGGTGCTCTAACCAGCTGAGCTATAGGCCCGTTCTTCAGCCTTATTCTGAAGAATGAGGCTGCAAATATAATCAAACGTCTTTAATTTAACGCTTCATTAAATTATTTGCCGTTAATTTGCAGCTTCAAAATTAATTATGAAGAAAATATTGTTTGTTTTTATTGCATTAATATCTGTATCTGCCGTATCTGCACAAAAGAAAAAAACAGGAAATGATTTTATGTCCCGTACCGGAGATCATTTCATGCTACAATTGACCAGCGATCGCTGGATTGGCGCTCCGGACAGCGTTAAAGACCATTTTAAAGGTTTATCAAGAGGAGGCAATATTTATGTGATGCTTGATCAGCGCTTTAAAGGCAATCCAAAATGGAGTGTTGCTTTTGGATTAGGAGTTGGAACCAGCAATGTCTATTTTAAAAGAATGAACGTTGATTTAAAAGCAAAAACCAACAAGCTTCCCTTTAATAATTTAGATACCCTGAGCTATTATAAAAAATATAAACTAACAACCGCATTTTTAGAAATACCCCTTGAATTACGCTTTACTGCTAACCCCGAAAAAGAAAATAAAAGCATAAAGGCCGCAATAGGCGTAAAAGTGGGTACGCTATTAAATGTACATACCAAGGGAAAAATATTGCTGGATAAAGATGGCAGAACCGTTAACAGCTATACCGCTAAAGAAACAGGCAAAGGGTTTCTAAATTCTACCCGTTTAATGGCTACAGCAAGAATTGGCTATGGTAATTTTTCTTTATTTGGTGCCTACCAGTTCAACAACATTTTTAAAGATGGGGTAGCGGCAGATATAAAATTATTTCAGATCGGCCTATGTGTAAGTGGATTGTAGTTGATTTTTAGAATACGCTTTATACCTCCCGTTTAAGGCGGGAGGATTTTTATTTGCAGCTCCTTTCTAATGCCTTAACTTTGCGCCTCACTCTTTATCATGAGCGACGAAATTAAACACGAATGCGGCCTTGCCTTCATTCGTCTCCGAAAGCCTTTCAGTTATTATCAACAGCAATATGGTACAGTAATGTATGGTCTTAATAAGCTGTACCTGCTGATGGAAAAACAACACAACCGTGGGCAGGATGGTGCAGGTATTGCTACTGTTAAATTACATACTGAGCCGGGGTATCCTTTTATGCACAGGTTACGCAGTTCTGCCAATCAACCCATTGCTGATCTTTTTGCACAAATAGGAAAAGAAATTGATGAAGTTCAAAAATATCAACCCGATATTAAAAATCATCCCGGGCTGATGAAAGGCCATCTTAATTTTTTAGGGGAAGTTTTGCTGGGTCATCTGCGTTACGGTACACAGGGAAAAAATAATGTAGAGTTTTGTCACCCGTTTATAAAGCGCCATACCATTCCTTCACGAAATTTAGCAGTAGCCGGAAATTTTAACCTGGTGAACACCGAAGAATTATTTGGATTGGTAAATATTGACCCCGGTGAGTTTCAGCGTCAAAGCGATCTTGCTGCCATGATGGAAGTTCTTTATCACTTTGTAGTAAAAGCTGATGAAGCTTTTCCGGGTCAGATGGATATTGTTAAGGTGTTAAAAAAAACTATCCCATTATTTGATGGTGGCTTTAATTTTAGCGGAATGTTAGGCAACGGTGATGCTTTTGTGATGAGAGATGCACATGGTATCCGTCCTTCTTATTATTATATCAATGACGACGTAATTGTTGCTGCCAGCGAAAGAGCTGCCATTCGCACGGCTTTTAATGTTGGCGAGAATGAAGTGATGGAGCTGATGCCGGGTAAAGCCTTGATCGTAAAGGCAGATGGGAATTATTCTATTGACCAGATAATAGAACCAAAAGAAAGAAAGGCCTGCAGTTTTGAACGCATTTATTTCAGCCGTGGAAGTGATGAAAAAATATACCGGGAAAGAATTGCCCTTGGTCATCACCTAAGCGATACAGTTTTAAAAGCTATTGATTACGATCTGAAGAATACAATTTTTTCTTTTATTCCAAATACCGCAGAAACTGCTTTTTATGGGTTGATAAAAGGCGCAGAAGATTATTTGAATAAAATAAAGATAGAACGTATTTTAAGCTGGGGAAAAGATTTTGATGAAGAGAAATTATCCGAAATGATCAACCGGAGAATCCGCATTGAAAAAATTGCTATAAAAGATGTGAAGCTCCGGACCTTTATTACAGAAGACTCCAGCCGTAATGAGATGGTGCAGCATGTATATGATATTACTTACGGCACAGTTAGAAAAAAAACAGATACTTTGGTTGTGATAGATGATAGCATTGTACGGGGCACTACTTTAAAAGAAAGTATCATCCGCATGTTATCAAGATTAGAACCGAAAAAAATTATTATTGTTTCGTCAGCACCGCAAATACGTTATCCCGATTGTTATGGTATTGATATGAGTAAACTTGGTGATTTTATTGCTTTTCGTGCCGCTGTTGAACTATTACATGACACTAAACAGGAAAATTTACTCGTTCAGATGCTGGGTAAATGTAAAGAAATGCAACGCAACAACCAGCTACATACCGAGAATATTGTTCGCCAGGTATATAAACCGTTTTCGCTGGATGATATCTCTAATAAAATTGCAAAACTGATCACGCCTCCCGAAATTAATATACCGGTAAATGTGATTTATCAAACCATTGAATCGCTTCATGAAGCCTGCCCTACCAATTTAGGTGACTGGTATTTTACTGGTAACTATCCTACACCTGGTGGCAATCGTGTTTGCAACAAGGCCTTCATGAATTATATGGAAGGTAAGAATGTGAGAGGGTATTAGGGCTAATATCATATTACTTTTACGATTTCCCTACTGGTAATTGGGGGTTATTTCTATTACTTCAAACAACAATATCTGTGCTTTTTCCAGGATATTGAAATTATTATCTGCAATAAATAATAATGTTTTGTGTCCGTTTGGTAATAGCGGACCAAAAGTTACCCCTTCAATATTATCGGTATAAATACCCAGGTCATCCATATTAAGCAACAATTTTTTTGTTGCAGGAATAAATTCTTTATTGTTCTTTAAGATTGTCCCGCTAATGTCGGTAGCTCCGTTAAGGTCTGCAATAAATAATTTTATAGTACACGGCAGTCTGCCGGTAGAAAATGAGCGTTCTATTACAAGCAATTTATTATTTCCTATGCTGAGTATATCTGGTATTCCATTTATTTTAAATGCTGCTTCCGGAATTGCCGGGAAAGCAACGGGAGATAGTTTATAAGCATATTGTGCAATAGTTCTTTTTTCTGCCATGTCAAATTTATAAATGCGGATGTAAGCGTTATTGTCTGTTAGCTCAGCGCCAGGCCCGTCTTCGTACAAAGGTTCTTCAATACTTACAAACAGGGTTTTATAATTATCTGCAAAGCTCATACCTTCCAATACGCTGTTTTTTCTGGGGCCCTTTTCTGCAGCATGTATAGTGAGGTTTGAAGGCAATGGTAAACTATCTATGTATTTTCCATTTATGGAAATAAAGGTTACTGACGGGTTTTCGAGTACTGTATCTTTTGAATTGACAATCCTCTCTCCCTCGCTGCTCCATACAATTTGTTTATTCAAAGGGTTGTAACGTATGGCTTCCGGGTCTGGAGTACGGAGCCTGTCTTGTTTATTGTTTGGGTAAACAGAGCCATCTTCTTGCAATAGGTTTTGTACGCTTACAAAAATCACATCATCTATACTATTTTGTGAAAAAGAAACTTTGGCCGTATAAAAACGTGCAGGGTTTCTGTCGCTCCTGTCATCGCTTATCATATAATACAGGTTATTCTTTGCATCATAATCAATTCCAGACAGGCCGCCAACGACAGTGTTATTATATTTTAGATCATAAGGAATTTCATATTGGCCAATAAATTTTAAACTGCTAATGTTAGCAGAAGTTTGTGTTGTACGTTTTATGGCAGCGCAGGAGGCAGCAAATAAAACGACAATAAAAAGCAAAAGGTGTTTTAATGAAAGTTTTTGCATAATCAGTTTTGATATGTAAAGTTGCAAAAGATTAAATATACAATTATAAGTTTGTGCAAAATTTTTATACTTTTATAAAAACAGCCGATTGAAAAGGGTCTTCATTATACGTCATGCTAAGAGCGATCAAAGCTTTTTTGGTAATGATTTTGAACGTCCCCTTAATGAGCGTGGAAAACTTGACGCTCCCACAATGGCAATGCGTTTGCTGGAAAGGCAGGGTAAAATTGATGCTTTTGTTTCCAGCCCGGCCAAAAGGGCAAAAAAAACTGCTGAATTGTTTGCTGAAACTTTTGATATTAGTGCAGAAGATATTACTTTTATCTCTGCTTTGTATCATGCCACATTTGAAGTTTTTTATGAAGTGATTGCAGCCTTGCCGGATAGTTTACATACAGTTGCTGTTTTTTCACACAATCCCGGTATTACTTACTTTGTAAATAGTCTGAATACAAAAACCAGGGTTGATAATATGCCAACATCGGCCATATTTGGCATAGAAATAAACACTACACAATGGTCAGGTTTTGCAAAAGCCAAAAAAGAATTTTTATTTCTTGAATATCCAAAAAAATATTAAGCATTACATCCTTTAATAAAAATTATTCTTTTATATGAAAGCTGCAAATTTAACTCTTGCCTTACTATTTTCTGTAAATGCTTTTGCTCAATCCAATGAATATATTATAAAAAATAATGGAGATACAATAACAGGGGAAGTAAAGATTCTTGCCAAACAAATTAAAGTTTTAAAAACTCATACCGATACAGTAACTCTAAATTCAGAAGATGTACGACTTTATGTAAAAGACAAAACGGTTAAGCCTGTTTTACGCTTAATCCTATACGGGTATTCTGATAATATTGAAGAGGTGCAGACATATAATTACAGGAATCCTGTGTACGATACCACTATTTTACTGACGCAAATAATAACGAGGGAAAAGCTTAATCTTTTTACAGGAAAAGATAAAAGAAAGGTTGTTTACTTTTTCATTCAGCGGGCGGGGGATATCAAGGCAGAACAATTACTTTATTCTGTAGGAGGAGAAATGAAGGATAAATCTTCATGGGGTCACCCATATCAATATGTAAATTACATAACCCACCATCTTATTTTCGTAGATCAATTAAATGAGATGACTAAAGAATGTGAGGCTATTACAATGGGGCATTTACGAATGCTTGAATACAGGGAGTCGAGTCTTAAATCATTTGTAAAGCGTTATAACAAGAATTGTAAATAATTATCCTTCTTTTTTCACCTGCCTGTTAGCGAGAAAAACTCCTGTAAAGATCAGTACCGCTGCTATCAGTTTATATAATGTTAACTGTTCATGTAAAAAGATCATGGCAATCAATGCGGCAAAAAAAGGTTGCGTATAAATATAAAATCCAGCTACTGAAGCACCCAATATTTTTATACCATACACATTAAACAAATAAGCCAAAAAGGTACCGGTAAATACTATCAATCCCATAATGGTAAAGTCAATGGCGGTATATTTTCCCCAGGGAATTTGTGTGAACTCTGCCCAACCAAAAGGAAGCACCAGGACAAAACCAAATGTGAAAATCCATCTGATAATAACTATGGGATCGTATTTCAGCATTAGTGGTTTTACAAGGATAAAATAAATGGTATACGAAATTGCGTTGATGATTATTAAAGTATCGCCAAGCAGGATATTGTTTCCACTGCCAGAATTATCTTTTGCCAGAATTAAAACCAATGCCCCCGAAATGCCAAGCACCAAACCTGCTATTTTTAAAATACCCAGGCGTTCTCTTAAAATCCAGGCTGCAACAAAAACAATCAGGATTGGGGTAGTCAGCATTAACAAAACAGCATGAATAGAATAGGTAAGGGAGAGTCCTTTTAAAAAAAGCAATTGATTAATAGCAATGCCTGTAACTGCACAAAGGAATAGCCTTTTTCTGTCTTCCTTCTCTATTTTTATTTTTACAGGTTTTAGCAAATACATGAGCCATAACAGTAACGCACTTATACCTACCCTAACGACATTTATTCCAAATGGTTTTGCCAATTGTAAATTAGTAAGGTGTTTTACAGCGCTCAGGTTTATTGCAAAAAATAAGTTTGTAAAAAGTAATGCTATGTGTGCTATGGTTCTTTTGTTCAAATAATATTTTTAAGCCGCAAAAATAAGTCAATAAAAAAAGCTATTATGCTTTTATTCACAATAGCTTTATACTTACTGACCCAATAAGCAATTTATTAAAAGACAAATCAGGTAGATTGCATCTCCTTGATCTTTTCTCTTATTTTAGTTTCAATTTCGTTTGCCATTTCAGGATTGTCAATCAACAGCTGCTTTACGGCCTCTCTTCCTTGTCCCAGTTTGTCATTATTATAACTAAACCAGCTTCCGCTTTTTTGTACAATACCAAGCTCAACGCCCATATCAATAATTTCACCAACTTTTGATATTCCCTCGCCGTAAATAATATCAAATTCTGCCTGGCGGAAAGGTGGTGCTACTTTATTTTTAACCACTTTTACTTTTACATGGTTACCAATCGATTCGTCTCCATCTTTTATCTGTGCCATCCGGCGGATATCCAAACGGACAGATGAATAGAATTTTAAAGCGTTTCCACCTGTTGTAGTTTCGGGGTTTCCGAACATAATGCCTATTTTTTCACGCAACTGATTGATGAAAATGCAGCAACTGTTGGTTTTAGCAATGGTTGCAGTAAGTTTACGTAAGGCCTGGCTCATTAATCTTGCCTGAAGGCCCATTTTGCTGTCACCCATTTCTCCCTCTAATTCACTCTTAGGTACCAGTGCCGCAACAGAATCAATAACCACCACATCCAAAGCTCCGGAAAGAATTAAACGATCTGCTATTTCCAAAGCCTGTTCTCCATAATCAGGTTGAGAGATCAATAAATTATCAATATCAACACCAAGCTTTTGTGCATAATTACTATCAAATGCATGTTCAGCATCTATAAAAGCACACATACCTCCTTTTTTTTGTGCTTCAGCAATCACATGAATGGCTAAAGTTGTTTTTCCTGAACTTTCAGGCCCATAAATTTCCACAACTCTTCCTTTCGGAAGGCCGCCAATGCCCAGGGCCATATCTAAACCAATTGAACCCGTTGAAATAACTTCCTGTTCAATAACCCCTTTATCGCTCATCATCATTACCGACCCTTTGCCAAAATCTTTATCGATTTTATCCATCGTTAATTTCAGCGCTTTAAATTTTTCTGTTTTTTCTAAATTTTCTGTCTTGCTCATTTTCTTTGATTTTAAGTGATGTATCTGGTTTTGCGTTGTAAATGTAATTGTGGAACCAAAGATAGGGGTTTAATTTTATTAACACTAATTATTTTAGTATTTTTTTGATAACTTATTTAGTCGATTGCCTGTCTTATAAAAAGGCCCATCCCGAGGAATCGGGACGGGGATGTGTTCAAGCATGAGAAAAATCCACAAAGGTGAAACCTTTGTTCTCAAAAAGGTTCGGCTACAAAACGGGCCAATAATTTGGATGGGTATCAGAAAGGTTTGTTCTTAAATAATAAACAAATAGAAGATAGTTTTATGAATTTAACAATACCACAAACTGGTTATTTTTGGGGTAAAAACACCCTTTTTTACAGACACATCTACATTATTTTTAATAATCCTGTCTGTTTTAGCCATAGTCAGGCGCCGTTTAATTAAGTGGGAAGTCTTTATTATTTCAGCTAAGTTTTGGGCCTGGGTTAGTAAAATCACAGTGCTATCTGTTTTTCTTCCATGATCTTTCTAAGGTTTAAAATGGCATATCGCATACGACCCAAAGCAGTGTTAACACTACAATTAAGAATTTTTGAAATTTCTTTGAATTTCAGGTTAGCAAAATGCCTCAGAATTATAATTTCTCTTTGATCTTCGGGAAGCTGGTACACCAATTTCATGACTCTTTGTTTAGTTTGGGTTTTCACTAAATTATCTTCAGCATTCAGGTCTGTAAAGTGGATCACATCAAAAATATCATTGCCATCGCTGGTTTTAATAATGGGTTTTCCGTTAATCTTTCTGAAGTGGTCAATACAAAGGTTATGGCTTATTCGCATGGCCCAGTACAAAAACTTGTTCTCATCTTTATACTTTCCCGATTTAAGTGTTTCAATAATCTTAATAAAGAGATCCTGAAAAATGTCTTCTGCCAGGTATTTATCTTTTACCAATAAATAAATAGATGTAAAAATCCGGTCTTTATGCCGGTTAATAAGGGTTTCTAAAGCGTAAGGCTCTTCTTTAATGAATAATTGTATTAATTGCTGGTCAGTCAGGGAAGCAAGGGTTTTCATAATTAGGATTTTGGATTTGTATAGGATAAATACGGGCATAAATATCTAAAAAATGATTTTTCAAATATGTAGACCACTTTTTAGAAACATTGTAGTATTATTTCTATCCGTGATTTAAGGGGTTTGTTTCCTTTATCAACAAAGTAAAAATCAGACAGTATGGATTTAAATTTTACCCGTTTATCTCACTGTAAACGATACTAATACATTTATTATAAGTACTTCATTCAAGAGCTGTAGATATTTGCATTAAAAATCAGGTGATAACAATGAATAATAAATAGTGAGCTCATATAACCATTAAATTTTTTATTATGAAAACCCTTTGGGTAGTTTTAGTTTCATTCTCTTTAACCGCATCGGCGCAAATTCCGCCACGCAAAGCTATCATGGGTTTGATAGCAAGGCCAGTTGCTACCGGGATAGTTGTTGACAGTATTATTGCTAACAGCAGTTTTGCAGCACTCAATTTGCAGAAAGGTGATATTATTACCGGGGTCAATGGAAATAAAATCACTTCTATGGAAACTTATGGAAAAAATGTTTCCAATATCAGAGCAGGGGAAAAGATGAGTGTGCAATTTATTCGCAATGAAAAAAATATAAATACATCTGCTAATGTTGTAATGAGGCCCTATGAAAATTCAGATATTGCTGATGTGCAATATGATTGGGTAAAATTTCGCAATGGGTATTTGAGAGCAATCACAAGAAAACCAAAAGGCAAAACAAATTGTGCAGCTATTTTATTGATTCCTGGTTATGGTTGCGGAAGTATTGAAAATTATATGAGCAGTTACAACGGTAAGATACTTACCGAATGGTTGAAAGCAGGTTATGCAGTTGTTACCATTGAAAAGTCGGGACTAGGTGATAGTTATAACTGTGTGCCTTGTAGTGAAGTTGACCTGGCAACTGATATTGAAAGTTTTGATGCCGGTTATAATTATATGGCGCAACTTTCTTTTGTCGATAAAAATAATCTATACATCTGGGGTCATTCCATGGGGGGTATCATTGCGCCGGAAATTGCAAAACGCCATCATCCAAAAGGCGTAATGGTCTTTGGAACAACCTTCCGCCCCTGGAGTGAATTTTTATTAGAAATGCATCGTGTACAAAAACCTTTGCTTGAAAATCAAACTTATTTACAAACAGAAGATTTTATGAGAAAAATTCAAAAGATCTACTATGAATTTTTTATTCCCAGAAAAACAAGAGATGAGCTTTTAAAAAATCCGGAGTATAAAGACCTGGTGGTAAGCGAACTTGGTTATAAAGAAGGAAGCAATGATATGTGGGGTAGACATTGGGCATTCTGGCCTCAAATAGATTCACTTAACCTGGCACAAAGCTGGCAGGCAATTAGCTGTCCGGTATTAATCCTGCACGGTGCTGCAGATTATGAGTCTTGTAGTATTGTAGAACCACAGCTTATTACTAAAACAGTAAACGAAAAATATCCTGGCAACGCCACAATGGTTGTTGTTCCGGAGTTAGATCATTTTATGATGAAAAGCAAAGACTGGGAAGAGGCAAGAGATAATTTTAAAGCACAGCAATACGTTAAAGGTAATTTTAATTACAGTATTGCCCAAGAAACTATTAACTGGTTAAAACAGCATTAAGCAATCTGGTCAGTTTTTTTTAGTAATGGATTGCAGTAATTGCAAATAGGGTTGAAGGTTTACCAACGTATCTTTTTGTAAAAATTGTTTCAGGTGTTTACAAAAATGGCTATAGTCATAGTAGCCATACAATTCATAATCAAACGCCTCAGGCGAGTCTGTCAGTTGCTGTACAGCCTTGCGTATCCGTAAGATCTGCAATGCTTTTTTACTGCTGAGGCTGGTAGTGGTTGCAAAGTACCTGTGCAATGTTCTTGCAGATATATTGTATTGAGCAGCAAAATCCTCTATTGTTTTTGTAAAATCATTTCCCCTTTCACAGTACCGTAATATTTCAGCAACAATACGCATCGCTTCCCGGGGGGCCGAATAAGATGTTATGATTGAAAGGAAATAATCATTAAGTATCCCTACTCTTTCCTCAAACAAACCTGCCTTTTTTATTTTATCAATTATGGACTGCTCCATAAGGTAGCTCAGTGGATAAATATATTCCCGGTATTCAGCAAAGTTTACTTTGGTTTTAAAAATTATCGGCGATATTTTAAACTTGATGCCAAACAGCCGGTTACCCTGCCGGTGATAACACTCAATAGCCTTATTACGGGGCAAAAAACCATCTGTTTTCATATTGAACTTTTTATCGCCAACCTGCATGATAAATGCTGTGCCCAGATTAATAAGATAAGTATATCCAATATTGGGGAACAGTGCATCAGAGAAACCTTCAGGGTATTGTTTCAGTATCTCATCAAATTTGGTTTCCCAGAAAAAATCAATAAAGCCTTCAAGTTCTTTAGCGGGCTTTACCCGGTAATAGTTATTTTCAAAATGGTCAATATGGAAAAATTCGATATGTTGCAATGGTTATACTTTGTGACAATAAAGATAGATTTGCTATTGTGCACAAAAAGATAATTTATACCAGCGGTAGCTATTTTTTAACCGCAGATATGAAATCGACTATTATCTTACTGCTATTTGCTTTTCTGTCATTAGTTTCTGCAGGTTATTCAACCCGAACCTCATCGTATCTAAAGCGGTGTTAAGGCTGCATTTCATGATATCTGCAATTTCTTTGAACCCCAATCCGCCATAATGATTCAATATAACCACTTCTCTTTGCACATCAGGAAGCATATTGATCATGCTCTTAATTTTGCCATGGTTTTCATGATAGCCTGTATTGGGCAGGGCTGCGGGTACAGAAAAATCAGAAGTATCTTCGGTATTGGTGTAGGCTCCTGCACTTACAACTATCGCATGTTTTGTTTTTTCTGAATATTCCATGCATAGATTTTGAGCAAGACGGATAGCCCATTCTAAAAAATTGCCTTCTTCTGCAGTTTTACCGGCAATCATGTTATTAATGATACTGATAAACACCTTCTGGAAGATTTCTTCAGCTACATACCTGTCCTGCATCATTGCATAAATAGAGCCGTAAACCCTGTCCTTATAAAGTTCAATGAGAGTGGCCATCGCATTAGGATCGCCATTAAGATAAAACTGGATGAGTTTTTCATCAGGCATTCCGGTTTGGTTGTTCATAGGAATATATTTTAGATGTTTGGATATGGACGTTGGATATTAAAGATAGGTGGAAAAATCAATTGGTTACAGTCCCGGAAATATATTTTTTAACTGCATATTTCCAAAATTAAATTTCATATATGTAAAAGCCTGAAGATTTCTGCAGGCAGCCTTCGTACCTTCGTTAAATGAATTATTTAGACGAATTGAATGAGCCGCAGCGGGAGGCAGTAATGCATGTGAATGGGCCCATTATGATCATTGCCGGGGCAGGCAGTGGTAAAACAAAAGTGCTTACCACCCGTATCACTCACCTTATGGCTGAACATAAAATTGATTCTTTCAATATACTGGCGCTCACTTTTACTAATAAGGCTGCGGCCGAAATGAAAGAAAGGGTGGAACGGATTTTGGGCAATACCGAAGCCAGGAATTTATACATCGGTACTTTCCACAGCGTATTTGCCAGGATACTAAGAGCAGAATCTCCCAAGCTGGGCTACCCATCAAACTTTACTATTTATGACACTGATGATGCAAAAAGCGTAGTTAAAACAGTGATTGGCGAATTGGCTTTAGATGATAAGCACTATAAACCTAATGTTGTTTATAATCGTATCTCAGCTGCAAAAAATTCTTTGATCGGACCGGTAGAATATATGAACGACTGGGCATTGCAACAGGAAGATAACAGGGCAAACCGTCCCGCCATCGGGCAAATATATGAAGCCTATTCAAAACGTTGTTTCAAAAACGGTGCTATGGATTTTGACGACCTGTTATTTAAAATGTATCTGCTGCTCAAAAATTTTCCGGAAGCATTAAGCAAATACCAGCGCAAGTTTAAATACATCATGATTGATGAGTACCAGGATACCAACACTTCGCAATACGAAATCATCAAGCTGCTGGGCGCCATGCATGAAAATGTGTGTGTGGTGGGTGATGATGCACAAAGCATCTACAGTTTCCGGGGGGCTACGATTGAAAATATATTGCAGTTTGAAAAAGATTATGACGCTGTTAAAGTGGTGAAGCTGGAACAGAACTATCGCAGCACCAAAAACATTCTGAATGTGGCCAATGAAGTGATTGCCCACAACAAACAGCAATTGCCCAAATCATTGTGGACAGACAAAGGCGAAGGCGATAAGATAAAACTTGTCCGTACTGCCACTGATAACGAAGAAGGAAAATTTGTGGCCGATACCATACAGGAACAAAAGCTCCGCAATCATTTCCGCAACAGTGAGTTTGCCATTTTGTACCGCACCAATGCACAAAGCCGCAGCTATGAAGAAAGCCTGCGCAGGATGAATATTGCTTACCGCATTTATGGTGGTGTGTCTTTCTATCAGCGCAAAGAGATAAAGGATTATATCGCTTATCTAAGGGTGGTCATCAACCCAAATGATGAAGAAGCATTAAAACGGATCATCAATTTCCCTGCAAGGGGTATTGGCAAAACCACCATTGATAAAACAGTACTCGTTGCCAATAACAATAACTACACCATGTGGCAGGTGCTGGAGAGTGCAGCTTTGCATGGTTTTAAATCCGGTACGCTGGAAGCCATCAGCAACTTTGTTACCATGATAAAAATGTTTCAGAGCGA
>JANNDO010000022.1:0-101216 GCA_031387825.1 Chitinophagaceae bacterium
ATATGAAATTGACTTTGTCATACTGGCCGGATTTTTATGGAAAATACCCGAAGAATTAATAAAATCCTTCCCAAAAAAAATCATCAATATTCATCCGGCTCTGTTACCAAAATATGGCGGCAAAGGCATGTTTGGGCAGCAAGTACATGAAGCAGTAATAGCCGCCAAAGAAAATGAAAGTGGTATAACAATTCATTTTGTAGATGAAATATAATTTCTCCGTGATCATATAATTCATCAACATAATGAATGCTGATACCGCTTTCTTTTTCATTTTCTTCAATCACCCTTTCATGCACTTTGTTTCCATACATGCCTTTGCCGCCAAATTTGGGTAACAGTGCAGGATGTATATTGATGATCTTTTTGGGATAGGCTTTTATCAATGGACCAGGTATTTTCCATAAAAAGCCTGCCAGCACTATAAACTCTATGTTGTGTTTTTGTAATTCAGGCAAATAATTATCGCCGTTAAAAAACCTTTCCTTTTCTATTATTAATGATGGAATGCCTTCTCTCCCGGCGATCCTCAACACACCTGCCCCGGGTTTGTTGCAAACAATTAAGGCTACATTGTATGCTCCGGTATTCGTCCCGGCCTTGTGTGATGTAATTATCTTCTCTGCATTTGTACCGGCACCACTCGCAAAAATTGCAATTCTTGTAATATTTTCCGGTTGAAGCATAGTATTTCTGCTGCCACTCATTTTCTTCCAAACTTTAATAAGATACCGTTTAAAGAAAGAAAATTGACCCAGGGGTATACTGATGATTATTACACATAATGGCCAAAGGAGTGTTACCAGTAATATATATAGTATAACCCAGGCAACTCCTTTTTCTAAACCGGTAAGCAATAAAATCTTGCGGCCGGCATAGCCACAAAGGCTTCCACCCAATGCAAAAGTGGCAATAATGAGTGCCAGGTTCAACCCGTTAACCTTCCAATGAGCCTTAAGCTTTTTTAACATTCGGCAAAAGTGGCGTAAAAAATTGTTAAAAAATAAGGTTATCAAAAAATTATTTAAATTCAAAAAGAGATTACAAACGCATGACAAACTCACAGACAAATCTGCCGCAATGGGTTGAAAACCACGCTGGATAAGAGAAAAAAAAATTTTAAAATGTTGATATATTGTCAGCATCCTGTCTTATTTTTGCAACCGAGTCAGGATATTTTTCCACATTAGCCCCGATTATACTGTATGAGTCGCTATAGAAAAATCTTTAACCGAATATTTACCTGCCTTTTTTTTGTTGCCTTTCTTTTCGTTAATAATAAATCTTTTGCTGCCGATGGCGAAGCGCTTTTTAAAGCCAATTGTGCAAGCTGCCATAAACCGGATAAAGACTTTACCGGCCCGGCCCTAAAGGGTTGGAAAGACAGGGAGCCCGGCGATGGCTGGATCTATAAATGGATGGCCAATCCTGCAGAACAAAATGATGCTTATGCCACGGAGCTTAAAGCTAAATTTAAGCCAACAATAATGACATCATTTCCTCAATTAAAAAAGGAGGACATTGATGCAATATTGAAATATGTGGATGATTGGGCACCACCTGTTCCTGTATTAACACCTGGGGGGCAGCCACAAGGTTCAGATGATTCCCTGCTTTTTGGAATTCTTACATTGGTTCTGGCTCTTATTGCCTTTATATTATTACAGGTTAACAGCAACCTGCGCAAATTATCTGATGAAAAAGAAGGGGTATTACGCCCTGAACCCGTTCCTTTCTACAAGAACAAAACCTATTTAATGGTTGCTGTGCTGCTACTTTTTGGAGTAGGAGGATACTATACTATCGATGGCGCTATTGGCCTTGGCCGCCAGCAACATTACCAGCCTGAGCAACCCATATTTTACTCTCACCAGGTACATGCCGGCACCAACCAGATCAGTTGCCTGTACTGCCATGGCGGCGCACAGGATAGCAAGCAGGCCAGTATTCCATCTGTTAATGTTTGTATGAACTGCCATAAATCTATTAATAAATACGAGGGCCCGGATGTATTGACAAGGGAGAACGGAACAGCTGTGAACGGAACAGATGAAATTCAAAAACTATATGCTTATGCAGGTTGGGATCCAACACTGAAAAAATATAATGATGACAGAAACGGAGACGGTATTCCTGATGGTGCAAAACCAATTGAGTGGATAAAAATTCATAACCTGCCCGATCATGTTTATTTTAACCATAGCCAGCACATAAAAGTGGGCAAACAGCAGTGCCAGACCTGCCATGGTAATATACAGGCAATGCCTGAAGTGTACCAGTTCACTGAATTAAGCATGGGCTGGTGTATCAACTGTCACAGGGAAACAAAAGTTGATTTTTACAGTAAAGAAAATAAGACCGGGAATAAATTTTACAGCATTTACGAGAAATTCCACAACGATATTAAGAACCATAAAATGGATAGCGTTACTGTAGAAAAGATCGGCGGTACTGAATGTCAGAAATGTCACTACTAGCCCCCTAACCTCCGCCAGCTGGTGGAGAACGGAGCTTGAAGCATAATTTATATAGTCACTAAAAGCCCCTTTAGGGGTTGGGGTAAACAATATGAGTAAGAAAAAATACTGGCAAAGTTTTGGAGAACTGAATCACACTGAAAGTTTTCAGGAGTCAACCAAAAATGAATTTAAAGAAGAGCTGCTTCCGTTGTCAGACCTGGATGATAAAGGCATTTTGGATGCCAAAACCCCACGAAGGGATTTCCTTAAATATCTTGGATTCAGTACAGCAGCCGCTGCTGTAGCTGCCAGTTGCGAAATACCGGTACGCAAGGCTGTACCTTATTTACAAAGGCCGGATAATGTTATTCCGGGTGTTGCAAACTATTATGCATCTACTTATGTAAATGGTGGCGATGCAATTTCGGTTGTGGTTAAACAAAGAGATGGCCGCCCGATAAAAATAGAGGGAAACGAATTATCGTCTGTCACAAAAGGAGGCACCAGTGCACAGGCACAGGCAGCTGTTTTAGACCTGTACGATAATACCCGTTTACGCTACCCCATGCAAAAAGACGGTAAAGGATTTAAAGAAGTTACCAGCTTTGATGCATTTGATAAATTGACAGGTGCTGCAATGGCAGGGTTAAATGGTAAGCCGGTTGTGTTACTTACATCAACAGTAAATTCCCCCACTACATTAGAAATAATAAAAGAATTTTTATCAAAATATCCCGGCAGCCGCCACGTGCAATATGATGCTGTAAGTTATAGCGGCATGTTACTGGCAAACGAGGCTTGTTATGGAAAAAGGGCAATCCCTTCCTATCATTTCGAAAATGCAAAAGTTATTGTAAGCCTTGGCGCCGATTTTTTAGGCACCTGGTTAAGCCCTGTAGAATTCAGTAATCAATATGCACAAAACAGGAAAGTAACCGGAGAGAAACCAACACTCAGTAAACACTTTCAGTTTGAAAGTATGATGAGCCTGACCGGCAGCAATGCCGATGACCGTTATACACACAAGCCATCAGAGACCGGTGCGGTTGCATTGGCTTTAGCGGCACAATTAGGTGTTTCTGTTCCTGCTCAAACAACAGGAACGTTAGATAAAAAAGTTTCTGAAGGGATATTAAAAGCTGCTGCTGCTTTAAAAGCAAACAGTGGCACAGCTTTGGTTGTTTGCGGAAGCAATGATGCCAACATCCAGATGGTTGTTAATGCCATCAATGAACAAATTGGCGCTAATGGCAAAACCATTAACTGGGCTGTTACTTCTAATTACAGAAATGGAACAGATGGAGATATGGTGCAACTGGTTGATGATATGAACGCAGGAACTGTAGGTGCAGTTTTAATTCATGGAGCTAACCCTGCTTATTCATATGCCGACAGCAAAAAATTTATTGACGGACTAAGTAAAGTTATAAGCGTTTCCTTTAACGGAACTATGGACGAAACAACTGAACGTTGTAACTATATCATCCCTTCTAACCACTGGCTGGAAAGCTGGGGTGATGCTGAACCGAAAACCGGTTATATCAGCTTAATACAGCCCACCATCAATCCCTTATTTAAAACAAGGGCTTTTCAAACTTCATTGATAAGATGGAGCTCGGCTGCAGGTAGTGCGGTTAATGATTATGAAACTTATTTCAAAACATACTGGCTGGCTAAGACTGGAAATACAGACCTGTATGATAAGGCCTTGCAGGACGGTGTTATTGAACCGGCAACGATGCCTGTTGGAAGTGGTGTTTATAATGCAGGAAAATTAAATGAGGCTGCTACCGCCATTGCACAAACCAAGGCGGGTGCAACTGAAGTTGTACTTTATCAAAAAGTATCAATTGGAAATGGCAGCCAGGCAAACAACCCCTGGTTACAGGAACTACCTGATCCGGTAACTAAAGTAACCTGGGACAATTATGCAATGATGAGTCCTGCTATGGCAAAATCATTATTAGGGCTTGATGTAATGAACCAGGAAGGTGGAAAACAAAGTGATTATGAGGTCCATCCGGAAAAACCGGTTGTAAAAGTTACAGCGGCAAATGGAAAATCTGTTGACTTGCCCGTGATCATTATTCCTGGAATGAATAAAGATACAGTTGCAATTGCTGTAGGTTACGGAAGAGAAAGTGCAAACAAAGAAACTACTGCAGATAATATCGGTAAGTCAGCAAATGGGGCCGGTAAAAATGTTTATCCATTAGTTGGTTTTAATGGAACGAATTTATATTCATCCACCTGTAAGGTTGAAAAAACCGGCACAACTTATCCGTTGGCACAAACACAGGTGCATGGATTTACCGAAAGCCGCCCGGTTATTTATGAAACCAACCTTACCAGTTATTCAGCAAATCCCGAAGCTGTTTTAGAAGAGGTAATTGAAGAGAGAAAAAAAACAACCATTGCAGGCAGCACAGATTATGTAAAAGATGGAACCATTTATCCGGATTTTGAAAAGCCGGGCATCAAATGGGGAATGAGCATTGATCTTAATACATGTACCGGTTGCAGCGCCTGCGTTGTAGCATGTACTGCCGAAAATAATGTGAGTGTGGTGGGAAAGATACAGGTACAGCGGGCACATGAAATGCACTGGTTACGCATCGATAGATATTTTACAGGCGACCTGGAAAATCCTGATGTGGTATTCCAGCCTATGCTTTGTCAGCATTGCGATAACGCACCTTGCGAAAATGTTTGTCCCGTATCTGCCACTAATCACAGCAGCGAGGGGTTGAATCAAATGGCCTATAACCGTTGTATTGGTACAAGATATTGTGCCAATAACTGTCCATATAAAGTACGTCGTTTTAACTGGTTGGATTATACAGGTGCGGATAGTTTCCCTGATAATCAAAAACCAATGTTAGGTCAATACATGGATGAATCTGTTATGCAGATGAATGATGACCTTACCCGTATGGTATTGAACCCTGATGTAACCGTTCGTTCAAGGGGTGTTATCGAAAAATGTTCTTTTTGTGTACAACGTTTACAGGAAAGCAAGCTGGAAGCTAAAAAACAACAAAAGCCCTCATTGGTACGTAATGTAAAAACAGCCTGTATGCAGGCATGTCCTACACACGCTATCAGTTTTGGTAATGTTAATGATAAAGAGAGTGATGTGTATAAGATCAGGAATGTAGATCAAAAACACCGGGCTTTTTATGTGTTGGATCAATTACACGTTCTGCCAAATGTAAGTTACCTGGCAAAAGTGAGAAATACCGACAGACATATAGGTGTGGAAGAGGAAAAGGGTGGGGAGATGAAGAAAGAAGAAAAAGCACATGCATAAGAATATAAATTTTTTGGATATCAAACCAAGTAAAAAATAAAAAGTAAAAATTAAAAAAACAGAACCGTTTCACTTTTTTGAATTTTAACTTTTGACTTTAATTTAAGATATGTCATTACTGAAATACGAATCGCAACTAAGGGAGCCGCTGGTAGATGGTAATAAGGATTACCACCAGGTAACGGAAGATATCATTCGCCCCATTGAGATGAAACCAAGCCGTTTATGGTTTATTGGTTTTACTATCAGTGCGGCGCTGCTGGCATTTGGTGTATACAGCGTTTATCGTGAAGTTACTTATGGTATCGGTCAATGGAACCTGAACAAGACCATCGGATGGGGTTGGGATATTACCAATTTTGTATGGTGGATCGGTATTGGTCACGCCGGAACTTTGATCTCAGCCATCTTACTATTATTCCGACAGGGATGGAGAACCGGTGTTAACCGTGCAGCTGAAGCGATGACGATCTTTGCAGTAATTTGTGCCGGCCAGTTCCCGATCTTTCACATGGGACGTGTATGGATGGCATTCTTCACATTGCCTTATCCCAATAGCCGTGGTCCCTTATGGCCTAATTTCAACAGTCCGTTATTGTGGGACGTATTTGCGATATCAACTTATTTCACTGTTTCATTATTGTTCTGGTATTCGGGTTTGCTTCCCGACCTGGCCACCGTACGTGACAGGGCTAAAACAAAATTCCGTAAAATGTTTTATGGTGTTGCCTCCTTTGGATGGAGCGGAAGTACCAAGCATTGGCAACGTCATGAATCTTTATCATTAGTACTGGCGGGTTTAAGTACACCGCTGGTATTATCAGTACATACCATCGTATCATTCGACTTCGCCACATCCATTGTTCCGGGTTGGCATACAACTATCTTCCCTCCTTACTTTGTGGCGGGTGCCATCTTCAGCGGATTTGCTATGGTGCAAACACTGATGATCGTACTACGTAAAGTTTTAAACCTGAAAGATTATATCACCCTTGGCCATATTGAGGCTATGAACAAAGTAATTGTGCTGACAGGTAGTATCGTGGGTTGTGCTTATTTAACCGAATTGTTTATTGCCTGGTACGGACAAAACCCTTACGAGTGGTTTGCCTTTAAAGAGAACCGGGCTAACCTGTACAGTCCTTATGGCTGGAGCTACTGGCTGATGATGTTCTGTAATGTGGTATCACCGCAATTATTCTGGAGCCGCAAGTTGAGAAGGAATATCACTGTTACTTTTTTCATGAGTATCATTGTAAATATAGGTATGTGGTTTGAACGTTTTGTAATTATCGTTACATCAGTGTACAGGGATTACCTGCCCTCTTCATGGAGTACTTATTACAGCCCCACCATCTGGGAGATCGGTTTCTATCTGGGAACTTTTGGGTTGTTCTTTGTTTGTTTCTTCCTGTTTGCAAAATACTTCCCGGTTATTGCGGTGGCAGAGATAAAAGCAATATTAAAAACAAGTGGTGAAAATTATAAAGTGAAAATGACCGACCTGGAAAAAGCAGATGCAGAGAAGTTTTATGTTGATGAAGTTGCACATGCACACCATTAAGAGCTTGAATTTTGAATTATAAATTTTGAATTTATTATTATGGCTGGAGGAATTAAAAAATTTGTTGTTGGTTCATTCGATGATGAGAAGCTGTTGTTTCCTGCGGTGAAAAATGTTCGCAAGGCAGGATACAAGATACATGATGTGTATACACCTTTCCCGGTGCATGGTTTAGATCATGCCATGGGTATCCGTGAAACAAGCCTGCACACAGCTGGGTTTATCTATGCCATCACCGGCACCACCACAGCACTTACATTTATAGGCTGGGTGTTTACCAGGGACTGGCCATTAAATATTGGTGGTAAACCACATTTTGCTTTACCTGCATGGATACCAATCACTTTTGAATTAACTGTTTTATTTTCTGCGGTAGGCATGGTACTTACATTTTGTTACCTGTGCAACCTGGCGCCATTTGTAAAAAAACATCATTTTCATGCAAGGGCAACCGACGATCTTTTTGTAATGGCCATTGAGTGTACCGATAAAACCAATGATGCAGAAGTACAGTCTTTTTTACAAAACGCAGGGGCAAAAGAAGTAAATGTGCAAAACGCAGAAACCGGCTGGTGGATCGGAACTTATGATAAAGCGCAAAAACTGTATAAAGAAGAAAAAGGATATTAAACAGTAATTACAATGCAGGATGTAAATTCCGCATTTAATAAAATGAAGATTATCAGAATGAAAAAGATCGCAATTATATCAACACTGATTATATCAATGACAGTTGTGTTCATCAGCTGCGGTGGCAAACGTGATACAGGCAGAACCTATATGCCTGACATGGCTTACAGCCGTGCTTATGAATCTTATGCCGAGAGAGATTCTTCGGTGTTCACCACCGACATTAATGACCGGGGGCATAAAATATTTTATAATAATATACCACCGGCCGGTACAGTAAAAAGAGGAGAACTTTTCCCTTTTCCTGTAGTGGCTGATAATAATAATGGAAATGTAGACAGCGCCGCATTGCTTTTAAGTGCACAGGTAAAAACCCCTCTCTCTCCATTAACCGGAGCCGAGCTGGAAGAAGCAGGAAGGTTATTTAATATTAATTGTGCTGTTTGTCATGGTGCCAAGGGAGAGGCCAATGGACCCATCGCACCCAAAGTTGGTGGAGTAAAAAGTATTATAGCGACGTCACCAGGATATGCTGATGGCCGGATATTTTATGTGATGACCTACGGACAAAACAATATGGGAAGCTATGCTTCTCAATTAAGCAGGGAGCAAAGGTGGAGAATAGTACAATATATAAGGACACTTGAACCTAAGGCTGCTGTAATTGAAACTACGGCGCCGAAGGCAGACAGTGCAAAAGCAAAAAAATAAAAATTAAAGAATTCACGAAAAATAAAGTTTAGATGAACCATCAATTTCAATTACCGGGCAGTTATAAAAAGTGGACGTATGGCCTGATTGCTGCCGGTGTAGTAGCATTGTTGTATGGATTTATTATGTTTCATCCATTCGCTCATGCAGGGCATGGCGAGAACACCAACAGTACCCGTTTTTGGGCTGTGCTTTTACAAAACAGCGTGTTCTTTTTACTGGTTGTAAATGCAGCTATGTTCTTTATTTGTGTTACCACTATGGCCATGGCGGGCTGGGTGGTTGCTTTCAGAAGAGTGTCAGAAGCCATTTCAAGCGTAGTACCTATTTTGGGTGTTATAACTTTTGTCATACTAATGGCTATTGTTTTCGGGGGCCGTACAGATATTTATCACTGGCTGGATAAAGAAGCCGTGGCAAAAGACGAAATATTAAAAGGCAAGAGTGGATTTTTAAGTGTTACATTTTTTTCAGTTTGGTCGTTCATTACCATTTTCCTTTGGTCATTCCTTGGCAGAAAGATGCGTAGCATGAGTCTGGAAAGCGATAAAAAAGGACAAATGGATTATGAGACCGGAAAAAAATGGATCTGGAATAACACCGTTTGGGCATCACTGTATACCGTGGTCTTTACGCTTACAGTCGCATCAACCATTCCATGGCTTTGGTTAATGAGTATTGACGCTCACTGGTATAGCACCATGTATAGCTGGTACACTTTTGCCAGCACATTTGTTTCAGGTATGTCATTAATAGCGCTGTTCGTCATCTTTTTAAAGAATCGTGGCCAATTGGAATATGTTACTGAAGAACATTTGCATGACCTTGGAAAATTCATGTTTGCCTTTTCCGTTTTCTGGACATACTTATGGTTTTCTCAATACATGCTGATCTGGTACAGTAACCAGCCGGAAGAAACAAAATATTTTATTGAAAGAATTGGTACGGCAGAAAAAGCCGGTCCGTATAAAGGCATATTCTTTTTTAATTTAATTGTCAATTTTCTTTGCCCGTTATTGATCCTGATGAAAAAAGGGACGAAAAGAAACTGGACCATGGTTACTATAATGGCGGTACTGATCATATTCGGACACTGGATAGATTTTTACCAGATGGTAATGCCCGGCACGCTGCACGAACATGCAGAATTAATGCCTTTTGAATTTGGGATCCCTTGCCTGTTTGTAGGATTGATCATGTGGGGAGCAGGAAGATACCTGAGCAAAAATTCATTGCTGGCAAAAAATCATCCTTTCCTTAAGGAGAGTATGATTCACTATACATAAAATGGAATCGTTTTTGTGACAAAAGGTTGATGGAAACAGAACAGAGGTTTAAACAAGAGATTAGAATAATATTTACAGAAAATAACTTTGAATCATGAAGGAGTTTTTAATGATAGCTTTAGGTGCATTGATCTTCGTAGTCATCTTTCAGATTGCGAAAGCCAGTGAGTATGTAAGCGTTTTAAAAGGCGAAGACAAAACACGTAAACAAAATAACAGGATCAATGCTTTTTTCCTGTTGGGGTTTTTAGTGTTTGGTTTAATTGGCGCCTGGTACTGCAATGAATTATACTATGGTAAAACCTTATTCCCACAAGGATCAGCATCAATAGAAGGAGAGAGCCTCGACCTGATGTTTATGATAACAGTGGCTGTAACCGGGGTTGTTTTTGTTATTACTCAGGTATTATTATTCTGGTTTTCTTTCAAATACCAGGAAAAAGATGACAGAAAGGCTTTTTATTTTCCCCACAACAATAAACTGGAATTACTCTGGACAACAGTACCGGCAATTTTCCTGACCGTGCTTGTGGTTTTTGGTTTAAAATACTGGTTTAAAATAACAGGTGATGCACCTAAAGATGCTATTGTAGTAGAAGTTACGGGGCACCAGTTTGCCTGGGAATTCAGGTACCCGGGAGCAGATAAGGTTTTGGGCAAAAAAAATTATAAGCTTACTACCGCAAAAAATAACCTCGGTGTTGATTTTAACGACCCTGCCAGTTTAGATGATATTCATATTAATACCACCATGCATATACCTGTTGGCGTACCTGTAAAAATGGTGATCAATTCACAGGACGTTATTCATGATGTGGGGCTTCCTCATTTCAGGTTGAAAATGGATGCGGTTCCAGGTATTCCTACCACACAATGGTTTACGCCGAAAATTACAACGGCTGATATGAAAAAGAAAACAGGAAATCCCGATTTTACTTATGAGATCAGTTGCGACCAGTTATGTGGATCAAATCATTTTGCAATGAGAGGTGTTATTATTGTGGAAACAATGGAGGAATATAAAAAATGGTTAGCCGAACAGAAGCCGGAATACTTTACTGTTTTTCCGGAAAAAGCGCCAAAAATAAATGCAGTTGACAGTGCCGCTAAACAAACAGCCCAGGTACTGCCGGAAAAAAATAATTAAACGGAGGTTGATAAAAAAGTAAGAATATGAGTAGCGTAGCCACATTACAGCATGCAGATGTTCACGGAAGTCATGATGCACATCATGAGCATCATCATCATGAAACGTTTATAACCAAATACGTTTTTAGCCAGGATCATAAAATGATTGCCAAGCAATTTTTGGTAACGGGTATTATATGGGCCATCATCGGTGGTTTATTTTCTGTTGTATTCCGTTTACAATTAGGTTACCCTGAATCAACTTTTCCGTGGCTGGAAGATATTTTTGGCCATTGGGCTGCAGGTGGAAGATTAAAACCTGAATTTTATTATGCATTGGTAACTATGCATGGCACCATCCTTGTTTTCTTTGTACTTACTGCCGGCCTGAGTGGAACATTTGCAAACTTCCTGATACCATTACAGGTGGGAGCAAGGGATATGGCATCGCCGTTTTTAAATATGCTTAGTTATTGGTTCTTCTTTCTTGCTTCTATCATTATGTTTTGCTCTTTATTTGTGCAAACAGGGCCGGCCAGCGGGGGATGGACAATTTATCCTCCATTAAGCGCTTTGGGAGATGCATCAAGCGGATCAGTAATTGGAATGGACCTGTGGTTGGTGAGTATGGCTATGTTCATTGTGTCAGCTTTATTGGGTGGACTTAATTATATCACCACCATTTTGAACATGCGTACTAAAGGAATGAGCATGACCCGCCTGCCACTTACAGTATGGGCATTATTCTTTACTGCGGTATTAGGTGTTCTTTCATTCCCGGTTCTTTTATCTGGTGCTATATTATTATTATTCGACAGGAACCTGGGTACCAGTTTCTATTTAAGCGATATTGTTATTTCCGGTAAAATTTTACCAAACGAAGGAGGCAGTGCTATCCTGTTCCAGCATTTATTCTGGTTCCTGGGCCACCCCGAAGTGTATATTATATTATTACCTGCAATGGGCATGAGTTCAGAAATTATAAGTGTGAACAGCCGTAAGCCGATATTTGGATATATGGCGATGGTAGGTTCATTATTTGCGATAGCTATTCTTGCTTTTTTGGTGTGGGCACACCATATGTTTGTAACGGGGCTTAATCCATTCCTGGGATCAGTGTTTGTGTTACTTACTTTACTGATCGCTGTACCATCAGCCATTAAAGTATTTAACTGGCTTACTACATTATGGAGAGGAAATATCCGTTTTACACCGGGTATGCTGTTTGCCATTGGTTTTGTTAGCTTATTTATCAGTGGCGGTTTAACAGGTATCTTCCTCGGAAACTCTGCACTCGATCTTCATTTACATGATACTTATTTTGTGGTTGCCCACTTCCACATTGTAATGGGTGTGGCATCGTTCTTTGGCATGTTTGCCGGAGTATATCACTGGTTCCCTAAAATGTTTGGCCGGTATTTAAACAATACTATGGCCTACATCCATTTTTGGGTAACTATTATAGGCGCCTATCTTATTTTCTGGCCAATGCATTACGAAGGCCTGGCAGGAATGCCCCGCCGTTATTATGATTTCGCAAGCTGGACATCCTTCAATATGTTTAATGGACTTAATGAATTTATAAGTTTCGTGGCAATGATTGTATTTGCTGTTCAGTTGTTGTTTGTATTTAATTTCTTTTACAGTATGTATAAAGGAAGAAAAGTTACATCAACAAATCCATGGGGTTCCAATACTTTGGAATGGACAACACCAATTCATCCGGGCCATGGAAACTGGGTAGGGGAAATTCCGGAAGTACACCGCGGTGCTTATGATTATGCAAAAGATGGTCATGAGTTTATTCCGCAAAATGTACCGGTGGGTGCAGATGAAACAACACATCATTAAGAGGGGTAGTATTTAAAAAGACAGTTAACCGTGTAATTGATTTTGAAGCGATATAAAATTCAGATGTTTGAACAGTACAGCGCAGGAGAATAAAACTATTAACAACTCAACATCGTTTGCGTTGGTAAGCAAAGTGAAAGATTACTTTCAGCTGATCAAGTTCACTTTAAGTTTTATGGTTGTGTTCAGTACGGTGGTTAGTTTTTTAATTGCTCCCAATGAACAGTTTTATGTTCGGGATAAAATAATATCAGTTCTTTTACTTTTTGTGGCAGGAATGTTAATTACAGGATCGGCAAATGCCATTAACCAGTTGTTGGAAAAAAAATCAGATGGCTTGATGATGCGTACAGCTAAAAGACCTGTTGCCAGCGGCCGGATGAGTGTGAATGAAGCAGGCGTTTTTGCTTTTATTGCAGGCGCCCTGGGAATTTTCATGATGTGGAAGTATTTTAACTTTCAAAGTGCAATGGTTGGTTTATTCAGCCTGTTTTTGTACGGTTTTATTTACACCCCGTTAAAGAAAGTTAATTCTGTTTCTGTTTTGGTTGGCGCAATACCCGGAGCCTTGCCTTGTTTAATTGGATGGGTTGCAGCAACAGATGATTTTGGTATAGGCGGATGGGTATTATTCGGCATTCAGTTCTTGTGGCAGTTTCCGCATTTTTGGGCAATTGCCTGGCTGGCACATAAAGATTATACCGCAGCCGGGTTTAAATTATTGCCAGCAGATAAGGGGCCAACCAAATTCACGGCAATGCAAAGTATTATTTACAGTGCATTGATGATACCGATGGGTTTTTTGCCTTATTACACAGGCATCAGTGGAATAACAAGTATGTTTATTTTACTGGCCTGCAATTTATGGATGGTGTATGTAAGTGTGCTGCTGTTTATGCGGATGGATGCTAAAAGTGCAAGACGGGTAATGTTCAGTTCTTATTTTTATTTAATGATCGTTTTATTAGCCATGTTTGCCAATAGAATTCTTCATTAAAATGTTTGGATAAAGAAAATTTTACAAATTCCCTTTTGGGATCAAGTGTTATGAGTACAGTGGCAATGGAACAAAGAAAAAAAATTCATCCGCATAAATTTACCCTGTGGGTGGGCATCGGAAGTTTGTTGATGATGTTTGCAGGGTTAACGAGTGCTTATATAGTTAAGCGTAACCAGGCAAACTGGCAAACGTTTGATCTGCCTCAGTTATTCTGGTACAGTACTGCTGCCATTGTTTTAAGCAGTATCACCATTTTTTTGGCCGAGAAAGCTTTTAAGCAAAGGGAAATGTCGAAGTACAGGAGCCTGTTAATTGCTACTGTAATATTAGGAGTTCTTTTTATTGTGTTTCAGTTGCTGGGGTTTCAGCAGTTATGGACAAAAGGAATAACGCTGCAGGCAAATGTATCTTATTCATTTTTGTACGTGATCGTTGGCTTGCATGCCGCCCACGTGTTAGGCGGTTTAATAGCACTGGTAGTACTGTTTGCAAAAGCATTCAGTAAAAAAACAAGGAGCTATAACAGTGTTCCGGTTGAACTGGTAAGTACATACTGGCACTTTGTGGATATACTTTGGATCTATTTATTGATATTTTTATTGATGATACGGTAGAAGCAAAGCCCAACCTCCCAAAGGGGAAGGAAAAGGGGGAGAACTAAACGAAGATTGAAAAGAAAAATAAATTTTTAATTTAAAAACTGCCTCATAGCAGTTCCCTCTCCTTGGGAGAGGGGTTGGGGTGAGGCCTTTAAGATTTATGTCAACAACAGCGATGCCAACAAATACCAAGTGGTGGAACGGGGGGAGAAGCCCCTTCAACGTCAGCTATGGTAAAGTGATGATGTGGTACTTCTTAATGAGTGATGCCTTTACTTTTGGGGCGTTTCTCATCAGCTATGGTACTATCCGGTTTAGCGTAAATAACTGGGCTGACCCTAACCATGTATTTAATGCATTCCCTTTAGCAGGCCACGCAAACCTGCCACTTGCGTTTGTAAGTTTGATGACCTTTATCCTGATCTTCAGTTCTGTAACTATGGTACTGGCTGTACACGAAGGCCATAAGATGAACAGGAAGGGTGTTGAGAAATATATGATATTAACCATTCTTGGAGGCCTTGCATTCTTAGGTTGCCAGGCATGGGAGTGGACGCATTTGATTACCGGCGATCATGCAGTTTTGGTTAACGGACAAATTGAACACTGGGGTACAACAGTAAGTAAAAATCCCTGGGGACATGAAGTAATGCACAACGGCGTATTGGTTGCAACACCTGGCCCTATTGCATTTGGTGGTTATTTCTTTGGAATAACAGGCTTTCACGGTTTTCACGTATTTAGCGGGGTGATCATTAACCTGGTTATGTTAATTAAAACAAGGCTTGGTCATTTTGACCAGAGAGGGCATTATGAAATGATTGAAAAAGCAGGGTTATACTGGCACTTTGTGGACCTGGTTTGGGTATTCGTATTCCTTTGCTTTTACCTGATCTAAAATTTCTAAAACAGAATTAGAGAATTATTTTAAATAAACGAATTATGAGCAATGTTGCATCATCAGAAATAAGTTTTGCACCGGAACATGGGTCAGGAACAAAAAGGATCTGGAAGACCTTTTGGTTATTATCTATCATTACGGTCATTGAGCTGGGTATAGGTCTTGCTATTTATAATATCCATAAAGGCGCTGCTCCCAATGAGACCCTGGTACTGGCATTTAAAGGCATGGTTTGTATCCTTACACTGGCCAAGGCATATTATATCGTTTCTATTTTTATGCACCTGGGAGATGAGATCAGGAATATGATCATGACCATAGTTGTTCCGCTTTGTTTATTTATTTGGTTCATTGCTGCTTTTCTCTGGGATGGTAATAGCTGGAAAACATTACGAAATACTAATGCCGGCAGTCATCCTGCACAAACAGAACAACAACATCCTGCGGCTGTTGAAAAAGACGCAAAGAAATAATTTAATGAACATATAAAAATTATCGAACCATCCCGCCATTGGCGGGATGGTTTTGTTTTTCATTGACGTAAATTTGCATAGGGAGCAGAAAAATTATGAGTAAGAAAGCAATATTAGCACTGGCACTTGCAATAGTAATGCCCCTTACAGGATACTTTATCGTAAAATATTACAGTAAGGAAGCGGTACACATGCCGGGCAGGTATTTTACACCAGACAGTGTTATAGTATCTGAAAAGAATGGAAAAACAGTAACAGATACCATTTGGCATAAAGCAAAAAATATAACATTTACCAACCAGCTTGGGAAAAATGTTTCACTTGATGACTTAAAAGGAAAAATACTGGTGATCGATTTCTTTTTTAGCAGGTGCCCAAGCATTTGTCCCGGCCTTGCCCGAAGCATGAAGAGGTTACAGGATTCTTTTGTGAAGAACGACAGTATTGTGCAATTCATTTCAATCAGTGTGGATCCCGAACATGATTCTGTGCCAAGGCTTCGCAAATTTGCTGATCGTTTCAATGCCAATCATGATACCTGGTGGTTTGTAACCGGTGATAAGAAAGAAATTTATGACCTTGCATTTAACGAATTAAAAGCCAGCGTAACAGATTCTGAAGTAGATACGGCATTCCTGCATACGGAAAACTTTTTTTTATTGGATAGTAACAGGATAGTGAGAGGCTGGTATAACGGGTTTGATACGGTTAAGCAAGCGCAGTTAGTAAGGGACATCCCTTTACTGATGCTGGAGAGGGATAAAAAAGCACCCTCTGTATTCCGGGACCTTATACCCATATTGCCAATCATCTTTATAGCTATAGGGGTTGTGTTTATAGTTATACTTATCTTCAACAGGCAAAAAAACAAACAGGAAAAACACCCATAAAAACATTCTATGTTACAGGCATCTATTAAAAAAAATGATAAACAAGCCAGGCGTTTTATTTACACGGTATCTTTTGTTGTTTTTGCAGCAGTAGTCCTTTTAAGCAGGTATAAATTAAATGTTGACCCTGGTTTTGATGTACATGTTTTTGCAAAAGCCAATGCTGCTATTAATACTATCGTTTTGCTTTTATTGGGAGCAGGCCTTATTGCCGCCCTTAAAAAAAAACACCTGCTTCATAAAAAGATAATGCTTGCAGCTATATTTTTATCAGTACTGTTCCTGTTATCATACATTGCCCATCATTTGCTTGCAGGCGAAACAAAATTTGGCGATATTAACCATGATGGAATTCTTAGTGATGAAGAAAAACTGCATGTAGGGCCAATGAGAATGGTTTATTATTTTATCCTGCTTACCCATATTCCTTTGGCAGCCATCATGCTCCCATTCATATTATTTACAGCATACCGGGGGCTTACCGGGGAATATGCAGCGCATAGAAAATTAGTAAGGTTCACCTGGCCCCTGTGGTTCTATGTTGCTTTTACAGGTATCATGGTTTATTTAATGATCAGTCCTTATTACCATTAACATTTCCAGATGAACAATGCCTTTTCTGCTTTTAAAATAATACATAGTGCCCTGCTTATTGGCCAGCTGTTGTTTATAGGGATAATACTGTATTTGGTGTACAGCAATATAATAACAACCCCTTTCACAGGAAATGATAAAGCCCTGCAGGTTGGAGCTGTACTTATTTCAGCAGTTGCTTTTTTTGCAGGCAATCATATTTTAAAAAAGATATCAGCAGCACTAAGGGACGATACAGTTATAAGTCCAAAAGAAAGATTCGGAAAATACCGGGCAGCCTGCATCATGCAATGGGCTTTACTGGAAGGAGCGGCATTATTTTGTGGCATATGCTTTTTTCTTTCCGGTAACTATGCCTTCCTGGTACTGGCTGCAGCACTTATCCTTTTCTTTGCCCTGCAAACGCCCGGTAAAAGTAAAACTGCATTACAGTCAGGATTAAGTATAGATGAGATAGATTTGTTATAATGGCTCTGCAATAATTTTAGCCGGGCTTAAATAAGCTATTTTCACTAAGATAATATCGTTGATCTTTATCCCTTCTTTAAAAGGAAGTTTGGCCTGTATCCTGTCATTTACAAGATTTATGTAAATGCCATGCGGCGATATCCTGTAAACCCTGGCTTCAACCGGGGTTTTAGACTTATGCAGTTTTACTGCCGTATAAAATTCAGGAATATATTTATTGTTGAAAAGTTTAGCCGTTATTTTATCTTTCTTCTCCAGGTTTTCCAGCATAAACGTTACGGCTTCATTTAACTCATTTTCTGCAGGCTTGATTTGCCAGGGCGACTGGGGAACAGGAAAAAAAAGATAGCTGTCAATTTCCTTTACAAAATATTTGTCATCAACAACCTTTAAGTAACCTGTAAAATTATTTTCTGTTTTAGCTTTATTGATAAGAACATCCAGGGCATTGTTATAGAGATATTGGATGTTACTGGCAATCATCCTGTCGCCACGGGCAGAAATACCAACTGTAAAGCTGACTGTATCCCCAATATGAAAAGTATGTTTCTTTTGTAATTTTTCATCAACACTTCCATTAACCGTTTTTTTCTTACCACTTTGGTCATACTCAATAATAATATATTTTTTTTCGTGATTAACGAAAGAGACATTGCCTCTAAGTATGGTATCGCTCATGATAAAATAATAAAATTGCCCACCTTTAACAGTTATTGTTAGTTATTTATAAAGCCAGCGCTTCAGAAGGATTCCAGAACCTGTCTTCAAAATCAACAACAGTATCGTTTTTTACCAACACGCCATCTTTCTTCAATAGCTCTTCCATAGCTGTTGGTGTAGAAAAATGATGTTTACCGGATAGCATCCCATTCCTGTTTACCACCCGCTGTGCCGGCACTTTGGGTTTGGCGCTTCCAGCTGCATTCATTGCCCAGCCTACCATACGGGCACTTAGCTTTGTACCCAGGTATGCAGCAATGGCGCCATAAGAAGTCACTCTTCCTTTAGGGATCTGCCTCGCCACTTCAAATACATCTTCAAAAAAACTATAAGGCCCCCTCCCAACCTCCCCCAAAGAGGGAGGAGTTTTAGCAGTAAGATTTCTTTTAAAGGTTTTCTTTTTCATATCAGAAAAGATACAATTAATTTTTAGGTTCTAAAGCCCCTCCAAGGGAGGGGTTGGGGAGGCTACTGCGTTTGGGTTCTGCAACATTTTCATAACTATACGGACAATGCCTGCATCCATTACCGCAACAATGCCCCCTCTCCAGATGATATTTAGCGGTAAGAACTATATAGCCCTGCTCATTGTAATAAAAATCTTCTCCTTCAACCCAGGTGTTCTTCATCTCTTAATATTTTCTGTAATTGTTCATCAATATTGTTTATTTCACCAGGCAATGTAAATTTCAGGTAATGGATTTTTTTGCTTTGTGCAATGTCCAGGCTTTCATAATGCGTTTTGATCTTTAATTCCGGGTTTATTCCATTTCCTGCATAAACATCATCAAAATCTTCAGTGATGTTTAGACCATAAAGATCTGCTACCTTTTTAGTAAAGAGATAAAGATCCGGCGAATCTGTTTTAAGATGAATATATCCTCCGGGTTTTAAAACCTGCTGATATAAACGTAAAAACCTGGGATGTGTTAATCGTTTTTTTGCTTTTGATATTCGCAATTGCGGATCAGGAAAAGTGATCCATATTGCATCAACTTCACCCGGCGAAAAGTAATCTGTCAGTTTTTCTATCTGGGTGCGTAAAAAACCGGCATTGTTTATATTTTCTGTAAGACATTTCTTTGCACCGATATACATCCGGTTACCCTTAACATCAATACCAATAAAATTCTGGTAGGGAAATAGATTGGCAAGACCGGCCGTATATTCTCCCCTGCCACAGGCCAGTTCAAGTATTACTGGGTTATCATTTTTAAAAAAACCTTTCCACTTCCCCTTCATGTCTGCCGGGTATTCCAGCACATTGGCAAATGTTTTTATATCGGCAAAACGCTGTAGTTTCTTTTGAGCCATGGGGAGCAAAGATAAATAATCAGGCCCTTAAAAAACCCGGACAAAAAGCACGGCAGAAGACAAAAGAAGATATAAATAAGCTAAGTTTGTAACTTATTTAGACTAAAACTATTTATATGAATACAGTTATTGTTCCTGTAGATTTTTCAGAAACCTCATTACATGCTGCCCGTTATGCAGCCCAATTGCTGACCGGTCATTATGGTGTAACAATGATCCTGTATCATAGCTACAGCAAATCATCAGAAGCAGAAAAAGCAACAGCCGACCTTGAACAGCTGAAGACAGCACTGATGAAAAATAATATTGTAAAAATGGAAGTGCTGGCTCATGAAGAAAGTGATTTTGTGGATGGCCTGGAAAAAGCTGCACGCCATCGCCGTGCCGACCTGGTGATCATGGGTATCACCGGTAAATCGGCCATTGCCCAGGTATTTTTTGGCAGCAATACCCTTAAGATGGCAGAGAGAAAAGTTTGCCCGGTATTGATCGTTCCGGAGCAGGCATCTTTTAACCCGATAAAGAACGTTATGCTTACTTCTGATTTTAAAAATACGGTAAGCACAACTCCATCAGGGCCGATCAAAGATTTTTTAGACGTATTTAATCCACAGTTACATATAGTGAATGTAGATAAAGACCATTACATTTCGCTTACTGAAGATTATGAAAAAGAAAAGCAGGAACTAAAACAACTGTTTGCTGATTATAATCCTGAATTTTATTTTATGAGGTTGTATGATGTAGATGAAGCCATAAATTTATTTGCTGAGAGCAGGAATATAGACCTCATCATTGCTATTCAGAAAAATCATTCATTCATTGGTAAATTATTAAGCAGCAGCCGTACTAAAACCTTATCTTATCATAGTAAGATGCCAATACTGGTAATGCACGAGTAAAAGAGTTATGAATTTTATTACCCCCGTTTTTTAACGGGGATTTTTTGTGCCCTGTTAAGCCAATTCTTCTAATTTATTTATTATCCTGTAATCTTTGAATTTGAAAAATGAAATTACCTCTTCACATAAACTGTCCCGGACAGTGATCAGTAAATTACCTGTATTTCTTTTATTGTTATAGGCATCTGCTATTTCTGTTGCTGATCTATAAAAACCTTTACCACCCAGTTCAAGTCTGCCTATTTCATCTATGATAAGCCAGTCAGGCTTCCGGGTTAATGCGCCAATTAATACCTGGTTCGATTTTTCAAATACGGCAGTATAAAAATGAAACTTTCCAATAGCAGTCAGCGGCTCTTTTGTTTTTTCAACATCCATACACTGGATATCAAAGGTCTCAAGCGTTTCAATATTCAAAATTTTCCTGCTACCCTTTACATCAGGCATTAAAATGCCATAAATATTCTCTTTCCTTTTGCACCACTGCAGCAACGCTGTTGTTTTTCCACTGTGTATTGGCCGGGAGAAAATGATAATACTCATGCTTGAGGTTTAAAAAGTATTTCCGGTTGCGCTGGATCTGAAAAGGTAAGGGACCAGTGAATTAATGCAGAAAAGAAAAAACGCCATCTTTTCAAACCACTATATTGCCTGCTTCTGTGCCAGGCAATACCTGCGAGTTGGCGCAACACGGGTAAAAAAGATAAGGTTCTTAAAACCTCATCACTATACCTGCTTTCCCTTTTTTTCAGAAGCCTTTGTATGCCTTTTGTGAACAACGGGCCAATGAGCATGAACCAGATCAAGATAGCCGAGCCGGTCCAGGTAATTGATTTTGCAACAGCCAGCCAGCCCTGTTTTGTGTCTGAAGCAAAAGCAAATAATATAAAGGATAAGACAATAAGCACTGCTATCATTATCCATAATTTCCGATATAGTGTTTTTCTTTTGGGCATGCCCTCATTAAATATCGCCTTATTAATTATTACAGGAGTATCCAAAGAAAAGTCATTCTTTTCAGTAAAGAAACCTGTAATGGTTTTATAGGTCATCCATGCAATAAAAATACCTCCAGCCACATATAAAAGTAAATAAACCCCAATTACCCATTGGCTTCCATTGGTTGATGAAAGGCCAAATTGTTTTGCTACAAACTCCATCATTTCATCCATAGCTTTCCAAAAAGACTTACCAAAGAATACGGTAAGTATAAGTAGTTTTTGAATTGCAGATTCCAGCATGGCGATGATGCTTAATAATAAAATGCTGAAAAAATTTATCTGTAATAACCTGAACAAAGCATAGCCAAGCAGCGCCTGGAAAGATACGGCGATATAAGCCGGGAATGGCGTGTGTGGGCTCACCATGGCTTTTACAATAAGCACAATCAATGCGCTTTTCAATACCTGTTTATAATGAGGTGCCGAAATTTCTGCGATAAGGCTGATAATGATAATAGCCATTCCTCCAACAACCAAACCGGTAAACGGTATTTGTAAAGCGTGCATGATACCTCCCAAACCCGACTCGGCGAATGCCCATAAAGCAGTCAGTCGCTGAATGGCAGCCAGGCGTTGTTCATCCGAAAGATTTTTATAGCCGGTATTCATGTATACAAAAGATTGAGCGCATAATTGTGCAAATATACTAAACGGTTTAAGCAAGATTTTAAATGTTGAAATGACATTGATTTATAAGAAGGTTATTTGGAAGCAATTTGTTATTTTTATTGTTGTTGCACTTTTACTGCTTGCTTATTATTCTTCGTAATTATGCCTGTAACTGCCGGTGCAGCACTTAAATTTAAAACAAATGGATAAAGATGCCCGGAAATTCATGAAAAAAGCCATCCGCATTTCTGTTGCTAATGTGGAAAAGCAGAAAGGTGGCCCTTTTGGCGCAGTAGTGGTAAAAGATGGAAAAGTTATTGCACGGGGTACTAACCAGGTTACAGGCAGCAATGACCCCACAGCCCATGCAGAAGTGGTTGCTATACGTAAAGCATGTAAGGCGCTTAAAACTTTCCAGCTGACCGGCTGTGAAATTTATACCAGCTGTGAACCCTGCCCCATGTGCCTGGGAGCCATTTACTGGGCAAGGCCGGATAAATTGTATTATGCCAACAGTAAAGAAGATGCCGCATCAATAAACTTTGATGATAAATTTATTTATGAAGAAATAGCAAAGCCAATAGAAGAGAGAAAACTTTTTACAAAACAGATACTGCGGGAAAAAGCGCTGGAAGCATTTGAAAAATGGAAAGCAAGTCCTGATAAAATTGAATATTGATGATCCGTTTTATTTTAAACGATAAAATTATTGAAACAGAGCTTCCATCGGGAAGTACAGTACTGGATTTTGTACGCTATTATAAAAGGCTTGTGGGTACAAAGATCGGGTGCAGGGAAGGAGATTGCGGGGCATGTACCATTTTAGTGGGGGATTTTGAAAAAGGCAAATTGGTTTATCGTTCCATGACAAGCTGTTTGATGCCATTGGGTAATGCGCATGGTAAACATATTGTTTCTGTGGAAGGCATAAATATGAAAGAGCTTAGCCCGGCACAACAGGCAATGGTTGATACCAACGGAACACAGTGTGGATTTTGTACCATAGGTTTTGTAATGTCGCTAACCGGTTTTGTGTTGAATGAAAACGAAAAACAGTATGACCAGGCCATTGCTGCGATAGATGGAAATATCTGCCGCTGCACAGGATATAAATCGATAGAACGTGCCGCAGAAATTCTTTCTGAAAAAATAAAAGATAAACCAGAAGAAGAAACAATAAACTGGCTGGTAAAAAATCAATTCATTCCCGAATATTTTACAAAGATCAAAGGAAGGTTACTGCAATTAAAAGAATCCATTACTGCAATTGCGGCAAAGGATGATCTTACGAAAAACAACCTGGTAGTTGGAGGTGGCACAGACCTGGTTGTACAAAAGGCATTGGTGGTTAAAAAATCGGCGACACAACATTTGTTTGATGCCCGCCATTTACAGGAAATTAAATTTGAGAACGGGCAATGCCATATTGGAGCAGCGGTAACTGTTACGGCTTTTGCTGAATCGGAGTTAATGCAGGGAATTTTTCCGGATCTGCAGAAATATATCAAACTTATCTCTTCCACACCCATCCGCAATATGGCTACCATGGCCGGTAATTTGGTAAACGCTTCTCCCATTGGCGATATGAGTATTTTTTTCCTGGCACTAAACAGCGATGTTGTGTTGAATAAGAATGAAACGGCAAGAACCGTAAAACTTAAGGACTTTTACAAGGGATACAAACAAATTGATAAAGCTGCAGATGAAGTAATTGAAAAAATTATTTTCACCCCGCCTCAAAAAAACAATTTCAGTTTTGAAAAAGTATGTAAACGTACACACCTTGATATTGCGAGTGTAAACACTGCCTGTCAATTACAACTGAACGGGAATGGCATTCTTGATGATATCCATCTTTCCGCCGGCGGCGTGGCTCCTTTTCCAAAATACCTTGAGGCTACAACAGCATTCCTGAAAGGGAAAAAGATCAGCTCGGAAGTATTGACCGAAGCTATTGCTGTAATGAATACAGAAATTACGCCTATCAGCGATGCCAGGGGAACAGCTGAGTACAAGCGGTTATTATTAAGACAGTTGTTCCTGGCACACTTCAGGAACGAAGAAAAAATGATCAAACAGGTTATTGGAATATAAAATAAGCACGACTATAGTAAGTGGATAAACCGAAAAATAAAAAAAATATTTCTACTTTCTCTTTGGGAGAAGAAGGCGGTAATATAGATGCAGCAGGGCATGTTACCGGCAGGTCTGTTTATGTAGATGATATCCCGGTTATGGAAGGGGTATTATTTGTAAAGGTCTTTGATTCGCCACATGCGCATGGAAAAATTAAAAAACTTGATTTTTCTGCAGCAGAAAAGATGGAAGGGATAATAAAAATATTTTCATACAAAGACATTCCCGGAGAAAATCAGATAGGGGGCATCATACCCGATGAACCTTTTTTGGCGGATGGCGAAGTTCATTTTATGGGACAACCGGTTTTATTGATTGTTGCAGAAAATGAAGATGCCGCAGAAGAAGCTATTAAAGAAATTAAAATAGAAATTGAACCTTTACCTGTCATAACCGATCCGAGAGAAGCATTTAAGCAGGGAAAATTATTAAGTCCATCCAGGAAATTTGTAAAAGGAAATGTAGAAGATGCTTTCACGGAGTGCAAATATATTTTTGAAGGAAAAACAGAATCAGGAGGGCAGGAGCAGCTGTACCTGGAAACACAGGGAGCCTATGCCTATCCAACAGAACACGACAGCGTAAAAATATTTTCATCCACACAGGGACCGACGCAGGTACAAAGAACTGTAGCAAGGGTGTTGGGTGTTGGTATGAATAAAGTAGAAGTAGATGTACCCCGCCTTGGCGGCGGCTTTGGTGGAAAGGAAGACCAGGCCTCTGCATGGGGAGTAATGGCAGCGATGGTAGCATGGATATTAAAACGACCTGCCAAATGTATTCCTCATCGCATGGAAGATATGCGGATGACAGGCAAAAGAAATCCTTACAGCAGTGATTATAAGATGGGGCTTGATGAAAAATATAACATCGTTGCTTATGAAGCAACATTTTATCAGAATGGAGGAGCGGCTGCAGATCTATCGCCTGCAATACTTGAAAGAACTTTATTTCATGCAACCAACAGTTATAATATTCCAAATGTAAAAGTTATTGCACACTCCTGTAAAACAAACCTGCCACCCAACACAGCCTTCCGTGGCTTCGGGGGGCCCCAGGGCATGTTTGTGATTGAAGCGGCCATTGATCATGCTGCAAAAAAATTAGGTGTTGAACCTTCTCTTATCCAAAGAAAGAATATGATGGATAACGGAGATGAATTTGCGTATGGGCAGATCGTGACCGAATGCCAGGCAAAGAGCTGCTGGGATGAAGTGATGGCAATGTATGATGTTGAATCAACCAGGAAAGAAGTGCAGTCATTTAACCAGGAGAATCAATTTTATAAAAAGGGTTTATCATTGATGCCCGTTTGTTTTGGTATCTCTTTTACCAACACCATGATGAACCAGGCAAGGTCGCTGGTGCATGTGTATTCAGACGGAACAGTTGGTGTGAGTACAGGCGCTGTAGAAATGGGGCAAGGGGTAAATTCTAAAATGCTGCAGGTGGCTGCCAAAAGTTTTGGAATTTCTCCTGCAAAAATAAAATTAGAAAGTACCAACACATCCAGGGTTGCCAATACTTCACCTTCAGCAGCAAGTTCTACTGCTGACCTGAATGGTAAAGCATTGCTTAATGCATGCAACCAGATCAAGGAGCGGCTGTTCTCATTTATTAAAACCGAATTGACAGATAATGAAGATGAAACGATAGAGATAAGAGATGAAGTGGTGTACATCAATGATGAGGCTTCCATATTCAACTGGAAGAATTTGATTCAACAGGCGTTTATGAAACGGGTCAACCTGAGCGCAAAAGGACACTATGCTACACCCATCATCAATTTTGATAAAACAATAGAGAAAGGTCATCCGTTCGCTTACCATGTTTATGGAACTGCTCTTACAATTGTTACCGTTGATTGCCTGAGGGGAACTTACGAAACAGATGCAGTGAAAGTGGTACATGATTTTGGCAGCAGTATGAACCGTGCTGTTGACCTGGGCCAGTGCGAAGGCGGAATTGTGCAGGGTATTGGCTGGATGACGATGGAAGAAGTGGTTTATAATGCTGACGGAAAATTATTGTCTAATGCCTTATCAACATATAAAATTCCGGATATCTATTCAGTACCTAAAGACCTGGAGATAAAATTTTTAAATACCGATGGAAATGATTTTGCCATTTTCAAATCAAAAGCCGTAGGCGAACCGCCATTGATGTATGGTATCGGCGCCTACTTTGCTATCCGGAATGCGGTACTTGAATTTAATCCTGCGGCAAATATTCCTTATTCAGCTCCCGTCACGCCTGAAAAAGTTTTGATGGCTTTATACAATAATGGTAAATAAAAGATGCATATATAGTAACCGTTGCTGGCTGGAAGGAAAGTTACAGCCTGCAACAATTTGTTTTGAAGGAAACATCATTACAGCAATACATCAGCATAGAACCGAAGATGCAGAAGATGCAGGGAATCATATTATAATGCCCGGTGTTATTGACGCACATGTGCACATTAACGAACCGGGAAGAACCGAATGGGAAGGTTTTGATACTGCAACACAGGCAGCGGCAGCAGGAGGTATGGCAACGATCGTTGATATGCCACTGAATGCAATACCGGTTACAACAAGTGTAAATGCGTTTGATGAAAAATTAGCAGCATCAAAAAGTAAGCTTCATGTAAATGTTGGTTTTTACGGAGGATTAATTCCGGGAAATCAAAAAGACCTGGAAAGATTGATGAAAGCAGGTGTGCTGGGAATCAAATGTTTTCTTACACATTCCGGGATCGATGAATTTCCCAATGTGAATGAGAAAGAAGTAGCAGCAGCAATGCCTCTTATTGCAAAGTATGATCTGCCAATATTGGCACATTGTGAAATATTTAAAAAAGCGGTTGAAAATAAGTTTTCTGATTTCCCAAACAGTTACCGGTATTATTTAGCCAGTCGTCCAAAAAAATGGGAAAATGATGCTATTGACCTGATGATAAAACTTTGCCGAAAGCATCATTGTGCCACTCATATTGTGCATGTATCATCGGCGGAAGCATTACCGGCAATACAAAAAGCAAAAGAAAAAGGATTGCCCTTAACAGCTGAAACCTGTGCCCATTATATTTATTTTAATGCGGAAGACATTCCTGATTCAAATTGTTTGTATAAATGTGCACCACCCATCCGTGAAAAAGAGAACAATGACCAGTTGAAAAATGCATTGGCAAACGGTATTCTTGATTTTATTACAACAGATCACTCACCGGCACCACCAGATATAAAAGAACTGGAAACCGGCAACCTGCAAAAAGCATGGGGAGGTATTGCCGGTCTACAGTTTTTATTGCCTGCATCATGGACGGCCATGAAAGAAACCATTTCCATAGAAAAATTCATTCCTTTGCTTACAGAACATCCGGCTGCATTTTTAAAAGTGGATAACAGGAAAGGAAAACTGGCTGTTGGATATGATGCTGATATCACTATGTGGGACCCAAAGGAAAAATTTACAGTGCAGGCAAAGGATATTTTACATCGCTATGATTGCAGTCCTTATTGCGGTAAAGAATTATCCGGAACTGTTCAGCAAACAATTGTAAATGGAATTACTGTTTATCAAAATAAAAAAATAATTCAAAAAAACGCAGGACAATGGCTTTTGAGAAAGTAAAAGAGATAATTAAAGAATCGCCGGCATTTGCTCAGCTAACCGACCTGGCTGCAGAGCGGCTGGGTGGCAAAGTGTTATATGCCACTGATGATTTCTTCGCAGAAAAAGAAAACCTTATCAAACCAACAAGAGGAATTTTTATTACAGACAAATATACCGACCGTGGTAAATGGATGGATGGATGGGAAAGCCGCCGCAAACGTGTGCCAGGCCACGATTGGGCTGTCATACAATTGGCTACTTCCGGAAAGATCGCCGGCTTTGATATTGACACCAACTTTTTCCTGGGTAATCATCCACCGCATGCATCTATTGAAGCAATAAATATTGTTGACGGATTTGCTATCAGCGACTGGGATAAAATTGGGTGGAAAGAAATTTTACCCCAATCACACCTGGATGCCGGCTCTCAGAATTTTTACGAAAGTAACAGCGATGAAATATATACACATATCCGCCTGCACATATATCCCGATGGAGGTGTAGCAAGGTTAAGAGTATATGGTGAAGTATTTAAGAACTGGGATGCCGTTGCTGATAATGAAGAAATTGAACTGGCTGCTGCAATAAACGGGGGTAAAGCTATTGCGTGCAATGATATGTTCTTTAGCGCTATGAGTAATTTGATCATGCCGGGCCGTGGGGTGAACATGGGCGATGGCTGGGAAACCAAACGCAACCGTACACCAAATAACCGTGACTGGGTTATTTTAAAACTGGCGCATAAAGGAACTGTTGAACGGATTATAGTGGATACCTGTCATTTTAAAGGGAATTATCCCGATGCCTGTTCCATTGAAGCCTGTTTGAGTAATAACAATGCTGATGTGATGAATAATAAAGTTCAGTGGACAGAGTTATTACCAAAACAAAAATTAAGTGCAGATAAAGAACATGAATTTGAGCAGGAAGTAAAACAGGATCTTGTTATTTCACATGTAAGGTTAAACATTTTTCCTGATGGTGGTGTCAGCAGGCTTCGTTTGTTTGGAAAGAAAAAGAATTGATCATGCTGGGAATTATTTTATTGTTGGTACTTGGGTTTGTCTTGGTCATGCTTACTGTCATGACCTATTACCTGCGTACAGTATCCAGGCAATACGAAGCAGATGATGAAGCTGGTATTGATGTAGAAAAAAAGACAGCAGAGATCGCTTCATCTCAAAATTTTGTTTACACAGCCCTTGTGCTGGTTTCTGTTTCCATGGCGGCATCACTATATATATATGTGAAAGGTACTCCGTGGGAAGGGCATTTAATGGAATGGCTGAACATTGTAACCCGGTTAATGCATATCACATTCGGCATTGCATGGATCGGAGCTTCCTTTTATTTTGTTTTTTTAGAAAATGCACTCAACCGTACTAAAGATGTAAGGGATGAACTTGCCGGAAACTTATGGGCTGTTCATGGTGGCGGATTTTATTATCTCGAAAAGTATAAAGTAGCGCCTAAAACAATTCCCAAACATTTACATTGGTTCAAGTATGAAGCATACTTTACCTGGGTGTCTGGTTTCTGTTTATTATTTGTGGTGTATTATTTTAATGCATCGGCATTATTAATCGATAAAAATGTTTTGAACATAACAGCATTGCAGGGTATTGGAATTGGGATAGGGTCTTTTATTGTTGCATGGATAATTTATGACCTGCTTTGTAAATCGCCGCTGATAAAAAAACCAATATGGTTTACACTGGTTGGCTCCGCTGTTTTGGTAGCACTGGCATACTTCTATACCCAGGTATTCAGCAGTCGTGCTGCTTACATACATTTTGGCGCTATGATCGGGAGCATCATGGTAGCCAATGTTTTTTTTGTGATCATCCCTGCACAAAAAGCAATGGTGAATGCGGCAAAGAAAGGTATGCCATTAGATCCGCAACTCGGAAAAAATGCACTGAACCGTTCTTTGCACAACAACTATTTTACTTTGCCGGTATTATTCGTAATGATCAGCAATCACTTTCCAAGTACTTTTGGTTATGATCAGCCCTGGTTGATACTGGCCATCATTACGTTAGGAACTGCAGGTGTAAAGCATTACCTTAACCTGAGGGAAAAAGGGCAGTTGTCTGTTTGGGTATTGCCGGTATCTGTAGTGATCCTGTTAGCCGGGGCTTTTATTTCGGCACCGCCAAAAGACCCCGGAGCCTGTAATACAAAAATAGATTTCAGCGAAGTGAATGCCATCATTCAGGAGCGATGTATAACCTGTCATTCATCAAAACCAACAGACGATGTATATAAGGCGCCACCTAATGGAGTGATATATGATACACCGGATGATATTGCGAGGAAGAAAGACCTCATCATGCAACGGGTGGTGATAACAAAAACAATGCCGCAGAATAACAAGACCAATATCACACAGAAGGAAAGAGACATCATACGTTGCTGGATAGAACAGGGAGCATCAACAAAATAGTATAAATGATCATTATGACAATAAAAGCGTTCAATAAATTAAATAAGGAAGAGAAGAAAAAAATGCTGCTGAGTTGTTGCGGATCCTCCACCTGGGTTGACCTGATGATAAAGCAATTTCCTTTCTCCGGTGAAGCCGACCTGGTCAATGCGGCAACGGATGTATGGTACAACCAATGCAACAGCCTCGACTGGCTTGAATCATTTACACATCACCCCAGGATTGGAGATATAAAAAGTTTTACCAAAAAATTTGCCGGAAAAGAACAGGCAGCGGTTGGCGCTGCTTCTAAAAAAACCATTACAGCATTGGCTGATGCCAATGCAGCTTATAAAGCCAAGTTTGGATTCATATTTATCGTTTGTGCAACCGGAAGATCTGCAGCAGAAATGTTGAGACTGCTGGAAGACAGGTTAAGTAATACCATAGGAGAAGAATTGCATATTGCCATGGGCGAGCAGATGAAGATCAGTATTCTGCGGTTTCAAAAATTAATTACCGATGGCGATTGGGCTGTTTTAAAAAAAAGTCAGCTTACTACCCATGTACTCAATACTGCCGTTGGGTTGCCCGGAAAAGACATCAGCATCCGTTTGCAAATACCTGTAAATGGTGTTTGGCTAACAATAGCCCAGGGCATTACCAATGTAGATGGCAGGATCAGCGACCTGTTGCCTGCTCAAAATAAGCTGGCACATGGGAACTATAAAATGGTATTTGATACCGGTAACTATTTTGCTGCACAAAAAATAAAAGGTTTTTACCCCGAAGTGGAAATTCAATTCATAGTTTTTGATGATGCACATTATCATGTGCCGCTTCTCATCAATCCTTTTGGTTATTCTACTTACAGGGGAAGTTGATACCCCCTCCGCCCCCTAAAGGGGGAGCCTGGAGCATTAAAGTTGAACAACTTTTTAGTAAAACAATTATAATAAATAAAAAATGAGTGTATCAATTCCTGCAGAAAAAAAAGAAGAGTTATTCAATAAACTGAAAGAAGCCAATACCGCATTTCAACAGATCTATCCCGGCGACCGGAGTGAGCGCCAGCCGGTGCATACCTTGTACGGAGGTGCCAACCTGTTTAAATCTGATGCAGCCATATCACTTGGTAAACGGGCATTGGAACTATTTGAAACCTATGCACCCGACGAAAAAGTATTCGGAAAAGTATTTGGCATGGATACGGCTTCCGGCTTTAGTAATAAAGTATATAATAAAGTAATTGCCAAACTGAAATCGGAAGCTATTGAAGATTTTCGTATTGATTTTGAAGATGGTTATGGAAACCGAAGCAATGAAGAAGAAGATGAAACGGCCATAACTGCTGCCAAAGAACTGGCAAAAGGAATGAAAGGAAAAACACTTTCACCTTTTATTGGAATCCGCATAAAACCTTTTACCGAAGAAATGAAAGAAAGGGGCTTGAGGACACTCGATATTTTTATCAGCACATTAGTAAAAGAAACCGGGGGTAAACTGCCGGATAATTTTATTGTGATGTTGCCCAAGGTTACCATACCTGAACAACCGGCAACCCTGGCTTCTTTTTTTGATATCCTGGAAGCAACATTAAAAATGGAAAAGGGAAGTTTAAAAATGGAGATGATGGTGGAGACAACCCAGTCTATCATGGCAATTGATGGAACCAACCCTTTATATAAATTTATTAAGGCCAGTAACGGCAGGTGCATTGCAATGCATTTTGGAACTTATGATTATACAGCAAGCTGTAGTATCACAGCTAAATACCAGGAGATGGACCATCCTGTTTGTGACTTTGCACATCATATGACAAAAGTAGCGCTGGCACACACGGGAATTTGGCTAAGTGATGGTGCTACCAATACTATGCCCATTGGCCCACATCGGGGAGATAACTTAACCAGGGAACAACTACAGGAAAATATGGATACGGTTCATCGAGCCTGGAAAAAGGGGTACGATCATATCCGTCATTCTTTATGGAACGGATTTTACCAGGGATGGGACCTGAACCCGGCACAATTTCCAATGCGTTATGCTGCTGTATATGCATTTTTTTTAGAAAGCTATGATGATGCAGTGGAACGCTTGAAAACATTTGTTGAAAAAGCGGCAAGGGCCACATTGATCGGTGATGTATTTGATGATGCAGCAACCGGACAGGGGCTGCTTAATTATTTTTTACGGGCATTAAACAGTGGTGCTATTACTGAAGAAGAAGTTTTGGTAACAGGATTAACGCTGGATGAAATAAGAGGCCGTTCTTTTAAGAAGATATTGGAAAACAGAAAAAGATAATTATGAATGTGTGGGAATTTATACATGAAAAACTGTATGATGGAATTAAAGTAATGCTGCTTTATGTTTTGGAAAGTGAAGGAAGTTCTCCCGGGCGGCAGGGTTTTAAAATGGCATTAGCCGAAGACGGGACTTATAGCGGAACCATCGGGGGCGGCATCATGGAACACAAATTTGTAGAGAAGGCCAAATTGCTGCTCAAACAAAATGAAACAAAAGTTGTACTGCAAAAACAATATCACGATAAGAATCATGGCGATAACCAGTCGGGTATGATCTGTTCCGGCAGCCAGTTGAATGTATTTGTTCCTCTTTCGGTAATGGATAAAAAAGCCATCATCAATATTTTTGCGTTGAAAGGAAAAACAATTCAACTTTCACCGGGAGGTATTTGTCTTGTTCCCGAAGAGGCAAAAGGACTTCAGTATACAAATGAGCAAGACTGGGTTTATACCGAAGCAATAGACAGCCGGCCTGTCATCCATATTATTGGGGGCGGGCATGTGGGCCTGGCTTTATCGGAAATGATGTCGTTTCTGGGATTTTTTATTAAAGTGTATGATGACCGCCCGGGATTGAAAACCCTTTTACAGAATGATTTTGCCGATGAAAAAATTATTATCCCCGGGTATGAACAGCTACATGATTTTTTTACAGGCAGTAAAAATGATTTTGTGGTGATCATGACTGTTGGATACCGGACGGATAAGATCGTATTGAAACAGTTAATGGATAAAGGCTTTCGTTACCTCGGCTTGTTGGGTAGCCAGCATAAAATTGAAACACTATTCAATGAATTAAAACAAGAAGGAATAACACAGGAATTATTAAATAAAGTTTTTTCTCCTATCGGTTTAAATATTGATAGTAAAACAACAAAGGAGATTGCAGTGAGTATTGCAGCGGAGATCATCAGGAAAAAAAACCTAGTTGTAAATCATTAACTTTTTTGCGGCAACCTGGCTGCATTTCTGAAACCTGCTGTAGGCTTCTGCAGAACGAATGGCCGCCTTTTCAATTGATTCGTTGTTAATCCTGCTTTCCAGTGCGGCTGCTAAACTGTATGCTTCTGGGCTGCATAAACCGGTTGTCCATACGACGGGTATTGCAGCCGTTGGTTTTAAATGTGGCGCAAAATATTTTTTACTGATGCAGGCAAAGATCATTGCCTCTCTTTTTTTATCATCAGCCGCTTTAAATGTTACTGGTATGGAAAAATCCATCAACCCGTCGTGGCCTATATAAGACAGGATCTGTGAAGATCCGCCGCAGTAAATGGTTTTGTTGTTTAAAACAACGGAATCATTAAAATTACCGCTGCAGCTTTTAAGAAAACTAATCGTGCAGTTCTTTATCTCCTTTCCATCATAAGCATCTGCTATCAGGTATATCTCTTTTGTCTTGTATTTAAAAACCAGGCGCTCTAATATTAAAGTGCCGCTATCAAACTTTTTAGCGGATAATAATTGCCATGTTTTTTGAGCTGAGAAAAATGTTTTAACTCCATAGCCACATCCCCAATACAGATTATTGGCAGGGTCCTGCCCATTTCCAATTTTTTCCGGAACCGGAACAATGCCCTGGTATTTGTTATCACACAGGGCAACAAAAACGTGAATCACTTTTATTTTTTCTGGATTAACCGGAGCGGCATTTGTAATCGTTGGTCTATGAATAGCAGCATCATTTGTTTTTGGAAGATTGCAGGAATTAAAACCCAGTGTTGTGAATAAAGCGAAAAGAATTTTGTGCATGACCATTAAGACAGTAAACTAATAAATTTCCATAAGTGAATTCAAACATTCTTATATCAATGAAGGCTTTGCTACAGGGGAAGTCACGAATATTGAACAAGGAGCAAGGAATACTGAATTTCGAAGTTGTGTCACGAAAAAGATTAGCGTTCCTTGTTCAAAATTCCCTGTTCCCTGGTCGATATTTAGTATAAATAAAAAAGCCTTCGTTGAAAACGAAGGCATAAAGCTGTAGGGGAAGGGATCGAATCCGCCAGCTGGCGGACAGTTAGCTATAACACAAAGTTCGGTGGTCGACCCCGGTCGCTTTCTCCGCCTTATGGCGGATCCAGCGGCTCTATGTTTTTTGTCCTGTTATCCTCACCCCCGAGACAAGGGGGTCGCTGCCAAAAATTTCATCATCAATAAATATTGAATAAGAAACAAGGAATTCAGAATGTTGATGGAATAAAAAAAGCCTTCATTGTTAAACGAAGGCTTTTAAATAAGCTGTAGGGGAAGGGATCGAACCTTCACGAGGCAGTTAGCTATAACACAAAGTTCGGTGGTCGACCCCGGTCGCTTTCTCCGCCTTACGGCGGATCCAGCGGCTCTATGTTACGTTTGTCCTGTTATCCTCACCCCCGAGACAAGGGGGCATGTCTGCCAAAAATTTCATCACCCCACAATGATTAAGAACTTGATAGCACAAATTTAAGGGTAAATCCAATTATGTTTAAAATATTTTATCAAAAATTTGGAAAGTATAGAAATATTTCAAATATTTGTAGATAATATTAAAAATATTTAAAAATAGATTGTTATATGGCTGCTAAATTGAATCTTGACAAACTGGACCTGCAGATCATTCACGAAATGATGGAAACTGCAGAGATCTCTTATGCTGAATTAGGGAAAAAATTGTTTGTGAGTGGGGGTACCATTCATGTACGTATAAAAAAACTTCAGGAATTCGGTATCGTAAAAGGGACAAGACTAAATGTAGACCTGAAACAATTGGGTTATGATATTACCGCCTTTGTGGGCATCTACCTGGAAAAAAGCTCTTTGTATGATGCAGTTGCCAAAGAACTGATGAATATACCGGAGATCGTGCGGCTGAACTATATCACCGGTAACTACAGTATGTTCATAGAAATAGTTTGTAAGGATATTACGCAACTACGTTCTGTTTTACATGATGAGCTGCAAAAAATAAAAGGTATTGAACGGACGGAAACTTTTATTTCACTGGAAGAAGGGTTTAACAGGAATGTGCAGGTAGCACCGGCTGTGTAAGCCCCCTCTATCTCCCCCCGAAGGGGAGGAAATGGAGAAGATTGAAGCAAAGATTATGTGTTGTTAAAATGCTTTTTGTTTGAGTGCCAAAAAAAGAAAAGCGCTTAAAAGTATTTTACTGTTTGAAGTCCTTCCGCCAGCTGGCGGAGAGGATTTAGGAGGGGCTTTTTACATCCACCGCATCCCTCAATCCGTTGCCCAATAAATTAAAAGCAAGAACGAGAAGCATAATAGCGAATCCCGGAACCAGTGCCAGCATCGGGTTATGCGTAATGATGAAATTATAATTCTCCTTTATCATCAAACCCCAGCTGGGTTGCGGAGGCTGAATGCCAATTCCTAAAAAACTTAAACCGGCTTCTACAATTATTGCAGTTGCAAAATTACTGGCAGCTATCACCATTACCGGCCCAAGTATATTGGGTAAAATATGCCGGATGATGATCCGCCTGTTTTTTAATCCCAGTGCCTTAGCGGCCTGTACATATTCCATTTCTTTAATGGCCATCACCTGCCCACGAATTAAACGGGCCACACTCACCCACATGGTAAGCCCAACGGCAATAAATATTTGCCAAAATCCTTTTCCCATCGCCATGGTAATGGCAAACACCAGTAATAAAGTGGGAATACTCCAGGTAACATTTACTAACCACATGATCAGTTCATCTATCCAACCCCTGTAATAGCCGGCAAGCGCTCCCAAAATGATCCCGAGGGTTAAGGAAATTAATACAGCGATCAAACCTACTGCCAGGCTAACCCTGGTACCGATAATTAAACGGCTTAAAATATCTCTTCCGAATTTATCAGTACCCAGCCTGAATTTTTTGGTGATGATATTATTTTGAATGGCCTCGGAATTATTATTGGTTAACTGGCTGATGGAATAATATTGAACAACAGTTGTATCATCATCAATGAACTTATTTATTAAAAGGCTATCTCCGTTTATATTATATCCTTTGATCGGAATATAGCGGTTATTATTTTGTCTTCCATATAACAAAGCAGCGAACCAATTTTGACGGCCGGATCTTTTGCGATCCGGGATAACTAAAAACTGTTGGGAATAACCGGGTTTCTTTGCCTGTATCTCCACCGTTTGCAGGTCGGCATTGGGTGAATTATCGGGAGCAATAATATACCCGAATATTGAAACAAGTATGGCAAGAATAATAACAAACAGCCCCAGCAGAGCACCCTTATTTTTTTTAAGTCGCTTCCATGTTTCTGCTCTAAAGGAAAAATTGCCTGCAGCCATACGGTAAGTTACAAATTCATCAGGTTATTTCACCCTCCTTTCTTTCCATTGGTATCTGCCAAAGCTACCCAGCCAACCGGCGATCACGGTGTAGATGATATGAAAAGGCTGCATGACCGGAAATAGCCAAAGCAATTTCTGCTTACCGAAAAACTTTGCTACAGGATACAAAAAGAATAATTCAATGACAGTTTTAATAATGAATAAAAATAGCCACAGTTCTAAAACAGAAATAAGAAAAGTGAATGGGTAAAGCTGTATATCAAGAATCTCATTTTTAAAAAGTGCAAAGACTGGAAGGATAATGAGCGCCAGGTTAAATAAATAAACGATCAGCAGTACCCAAAAAATCCTTTTGTCGTCATACTTGCTTGCCTTACTCGCCCAACGGATGCGTTGATTAAAGAACCCCCTCACAGAATTTACCGGCTGGGTTTGAACAATTGCTTCCTGTGATTTTAAGAACATTATTTTTTCAGGGTATCGCTTATATATTTTATGCATCAGCAGCATGTCGTCGCCGCTGGCAATATTGTCGATGCCGGTAAACCCACCAACTTCCTCAAATGTTTTTTTTGTGTAGGCCAGGTTGGCGCCATTGCACATGCTGTGTATTTTTTTATGCACCGACGCACCGGTAATTCCCTGCAGTGTCATAAAATCAAGCGCCTGGAATATTTCAATGAACCTGTTATTACAATCTATCGCTACCGGGGCTGCAATAAATACAGGTTGATATTGTTCATAAAATGAAGCAATGGTTTGCAGCCAGCTTTCAGGTACATAACAATCGGCATCGGTTGTTACAATGAGTTCGCCGGTTGATTGCTGAATGGCAATTTCAATTGCTTTCTTTTTGTAAGAGTTAAGATCATTGCCTGCAACAAAGTCTTTTAACGAAATGAGTTTTATATTTTCCGCTTTGTATTTTAACACTATTCCGGCAGTATTATCTGTTGAATGATCATCCACCACCAGTATTTCAAATAATTCTTTGGGGAAAGATTGATTACAAACCGAATTCAGACAGGCTACAATATTTTCTTCCTCATTGCGTGCAGGTATAATAACGGAAATGCGGGTTTTGACTTTTGACTTTTCATTTTTGACTTTGTATTCCGGAATCGAAACCCAACTTTTCCAATAGTAAAGTATGAGCAAAGTGTAAAGCAGCAATAAAATAAAAATTATGAAAAGCAGGATTTGCATACAGCACAAATTAATTCTTATTTGCAATACGGTTTGCTTCTTCTATTATTTCTTCCGGATAATTTGAGATGGAAAGTATTTTAATTGCGTTTCGTGATTTTAATGGTCCGGGTTTCAAGCGGTGATCAAAAACCAGGATGTCATTTTCAATATTCTCCACAAAATGGTAAAGCTCAAATTCGGGGCGTAAAAGTGATACCAGTTCAATATCATGAGAGCTTACCAAAATAATATTTTCATTTTTATTGAGATAAGTTAAGATTGCTTTGGCCGCAGCTACTCTTTCAATGGTGTTGGTGCCTTTAAAAACCTCATCAATAATAAACAGATTTTGAAATGACTCTTCCGATGCTTCAATTAAACTGCCAATGGTATTAACTTCTTCAAAATAATAGCTTTTTCCATCCTGTACATTATCCGTTATTCTTATTGATGAAAACACCTTTAATATGGGTGTAGCAAATTCAGTGGCCAGGCAGGTATAAATAGTTTGTGCTAAAACAGCATTAATAGCTACCGCTCTTATAAAAGTTGATTTGCCCGACATGTTGGAACCGGTAATTAAAATACTTTTCTGTTTTATGGATATTGAATTAACAACACAGTTTTCAATTAATGGATGATACAGATCCTTTGCAATTAATTCTTTTTTGTGTGCTGTAATTACCGGTGTGGCAAAGCCTGTTAAGCCGGCACGTAACGATGCGGTTGAAAGAGCAGCATCAATGTTGCCTGTATAATTTATCAGGCTGTTAATATCAGATTTTTTATTTTCCAGTTCTTTTAGTGTGCTGAAAAAGCTATGAATCTCAACCAGGAAAAATGCTTTTGTTAATTCTAAAATCAATAAAAGAAACTGTGCTATTTCGTTATCTCCTGCATCTGCAAAACTCAGTAACTTATATTTTCTTTTAAATCCTTTTAAATTGTCAATGTTTTTCTGAATACCGGTATTATCAAAGAGAAGGTCTTTTTTTATGAATGATCGGGTAACATGTATCAGTTTAATTAATTGCGGAAATGATTTGATGAATTTATTGACATTGCTTTTGTTCCAGTAATGAAAAAAGATATTGATGCCAAATACGGGAATTAACCAGATTAAGAGTACCGGAAATTTAACAGATAATACCAGCATTGCAATAACTGCAACCGTATTAAAGACAAGCAGATTTGCCCATTTGGGTTTTACTAAAAGTTTATCTTTTAAAAGAGTGGTTATATAATAAGCGTCTGAATGATTAAGCTGACTTAATAAGACCTGTGCATCTTCTCTATCGGTAACCTGCTCTGTAAAAAATTTTACCTGCCTGTTAAAAGTTTCCAGCTCAGTAATATTATCTGTTGGCTTAATTAACTTGTTATACAAATACTGCTGACCGGGTTTGCTGTTTGTTCTGTCAATAAAAGCAAATAGTTCATGAATATCTAAATCATTTATTGTTTGTTCATTTAACTGATGAAAAGGAATTGTTGTTGTTTGCGCAGAAAAACTCCCTATCAAATCATAATTTCTATACACGGTGTTTTGCTTGCCCCAATCATCTTTGATCTGTTTTAGTTCTTTTTTGAGCTTTACTTTCTTCAGGTAATAAGTAAGAAATGCAATGAACCAGACAAAAAGCAGGAAAATAAGCAAGTAAAGCAATACGGAACCGTTCATCAGGTAAATTAAGGATCAAATATAGAAATCATTTAAGGGTTTAGTGCATTCAATAATGCGGAGCGACAGATTGCTTTGATAATTACCCTAGACCCAACAGAGCTAGCTAAAGCAGTATAGTAGCAGGCAAAAATAATTTTTAAAAATTCAAATGAATGACTACCTTTGTTTAGTTGCATAAACAACTATATGCCAAACAACCAATTTAAGAAAGGAGAATTATACAGCTTTATCACCGGTAAGGCCAGTACGGCCATTGGCAGAAGATTGCAAAAGAATTTTAAACAGGCCAACATTGAAATAACCATTGAACAGTGGAGTGTGCTTTATCATTTGTGGAAAGAAGACGGCATGAGCCAGCAGCAATTGTGTGATGCAACATTCAGGGATAAGCCGAGTATAACGAGATTGGTTGATAACCTGGAAAAATTAAAACTGGTAAAAAGAAATGCTTCCAGGGAAGACCGGCGCAAGAACCTGATAGTTTTAACAGCAGTTGGAAAAGAACTGGAAGAACGTTGCATGGAAATTGCAAACAACACATTGAACGAGGCGCTGCTGGGTGTTACGAACGGACAGATAGAGATTGCAAAAGAAGTATTGCAGATGGTTTACGATAATTTGAAATGAAAACTCCGTTTCTCGTTTCTTGTTTTTCGTTAAGTGGTTTCTCGTTGTTCTTTTATATAATTACAACTGACGTATCCAAAAGCTCTTTAAACAAAGAGGTCAAACGATAAACAATTAACAAGAAACTAGAAACATTCATAGAGTTGTCAAATTTTTTTAAAATAATAATATTATGAGTACTGTAAATTCAACCTCCGTTACGTTAAAAGGCGGCGAATGGCTGATCAAAGAAAGCAATCCATTTGAAACCTACATACCCGAAGATTTTAATGAAGAACAGCAGATGGTAAAAGACATGTGCCTGCAGTTTTTGAATTCAGAAGTGCTGCCGGTCATTGACCGCATCGATAAAATGGAACAGGGGCTGATGCCGTCATTGATGGTGAAAGCCGGTGAACAGGGATTGATGGGTACTTCTGTTCCCGAAGACCTGGGCGGACTGGGAAAAGATTTTGTTACTTCTACCATCGTCAATGAAGGGCTCGGCGCCGGCTTTTCATTTAGTGTGGCCGTAGCAGCCCATACCGGTATCGGCACCTTACCCATTTTATATTTTGGTACTGAAGCGCAAAAGAAAAAATATATTCCCAAACTGGCCAGTGGTGAATGGAAGGGCGCTTATGGATTAACCGAACCCAACAGCGGCAGTGATGCTCTGGGTGCAAAATCTACGGCCGTTCTTTCTGCCGATGGAAAACATTATATCCTGAACGGACAAAAATGCTGGATAACCAACGGAGGTTTTGCAGATGTATATACGGTATTCGCAAAAATTGACGGCGATAAATTCAGCACCTTTATTTTAGAGCGTGGCATGGAAGGATTTACGCAGGGCCCGGAAGAACATAAGATGGGGATCAAAGGATCCTCAACTGTTCAGTTGTATTTCCAGGATTGCAAAGTGCCGGTTGAAAACCTATTGGGCGAGATCGGCAAGGGCCATATCATTGCCTTTAATATTTTGAATATTGGCCGTTTAAAATTATGTGCTGCTGCCCTGGGTGGGGCAAAAATGTCGTTAAGCGATACCATTGTATACGCTAAAACGAGAGAACAGTTTAAAACTGCCATCGCCAATTTTGGCGCCATCAAATATAAACTGGCCGAGATGGCCATCCGCATCTTTGCCAGTGAAAGTGCATTATACCGCACCAGCAAATGGATAGATGATAAGGAAATAGAACTGGCTGCTGCCGGTAAAACTTTTGCCGAAGCCCTGTTGGGTGCTGCAGAAGAATTTGCCGTGGAGTGTGCTATTTTAAAAGTACATGGCAGCGAAGTGCTGGACTATACAGTGGATGAAGGCGTGCAGGTACATGGCGGTAACGGGTTCAGCGATGAATACTCAGCCAGCCGTGGTTACCGCGACAGCCGGATCAACCGCATTTATGAAGGCACCAACGAGATTAACCGTTTACTTACCGTGGATATGATATTGAAAAGGGCTATGAAAGGAAAACTAGACCTGATGAGTCCGGCCATGGCAGTTTCAAAAGAACTGATGAGCATTCCTGAATTTGGAAATGATGACGACAGTGCTTTTGCAAAAGAAAAAAAGACCATTGTAAATATGAAGAAAAGTATTTTGATGGTGGCAGGCGCAGCCGTACAAAAACTGATGATGAAGATACAGGACGAGCAGGAGATACTGATGAACATTGCTGATATGGCCATTGAAACATTTGAAGCAGAGAGTACATTGCTCCGCATCATCAAACTGGTGGATAAGCAGGGAGAAGCTGCATCGCAGGTGAAGATAGATATGATGCGTTGTTATTTAAATGATGCAGTAGATAAAGTGAACAAGGCCGGCAAGGAAGCCATCAATGCATTTGCTACAGGCGATGAACTGCGTATGATGTTACTTGGGTTGAAACGTTTTACCAAAACAGAACCGTTCAACAGCAAAGATGCCCGCCGCAGGATTGCGGATAAATTAATTACAGAGAATAAGTATCCCTGGTAAAATGCTCGAGGAGATAAATTTTAACCCATCTGTCAGCTGGCGGATGGGTTTTTTATTTCTCTTTATTGTCACTTTTTTGCAACCAAACAAATTCAGGATATACCACTTGCCATATGCTTCAACTTCGCTCAGAAGAACAGATAAAGAGCACTACTGATCTCAGACTGGCATTGATCACACTTTCTATACTGCCTTCTGGTAATTACAATTTTTGTTTTACCACTTTACCTTTTTCCTTTTTCTTTGCTTCGGTATTATATACCGCAATACGGTGAGTCCTTAAAAGGTAAGAAGATATGGCCGCACTGCCGGAAAGCTGGAAACTGATGGCACCCGAACTTTGTTTGGGCATATGGCAATCAATACAATTGTCCTTTAGAAGAATACCGGGGGCGGGGATTGCTTTACAAAAATTACCGGCCGCTTCGGTATGACAACCCATACATTTTTGAGAATACGTTGCCATGGTCTCCGTTGAATTATTATGTGGGTTGTGGCAGGTTGAACAAGTCATCGTTTTACTTTGTAAGAAACATGGGCTCTGCTTCAGTAAATTGAACTGGTTCCCATGCACATCAAAATGGTTGCTGCTGTCGGGGGTAACAGAAGGTAAAAAGAATCCGTCCAGCCTATCTCCCGGTTTGAAAAGAAATCTTGATCTCAGTTTTCTTTTATCATTTCCCGAATGGCATACGGCACATTGGTCAAGCTTTTGTTGTTGGTTTAATGTACTGTTGGTGACAATATATTTTGCGGTTCTTATTCCGGGATATTGCAGGTGATAGTTAACATGATCCGCTGCCGGCCCGTGGCAGCGCTGGCAATCGATGCCATACAACAGTGAATTTTTTTCGAGCCTTTCTGACTCCCCGGCTGTTGAAAAATAATCGCCGGTGGCCGATGTATTTTTTTTATTGGTAATGTACGAGCTGTGGCATTCAAAACAATCCCGGCCGATAATCCGTTTAAAGTTGGGTGTGGCTGCCGAAAAACCGGGGCTGGTGGCCCAGTCATTAACGGCGGTATAATACGATACCGGCAACTCATACACATGATCATCCAGCCAGTACAGCGAAGTTTGAGCATGTTTAAATCCAAAGACCATATCAAAACGCCGGGCTTCTGTTGCTTTGTTATTTTGGTAAAGCACCTGGTACAGTCCGCTGTCCCTTTGCTCCATTACCAGCCTGGTGCTGCTGTCGTATATAAAACGATTATGCCCGCTGTTAAAATTACCCAATACATTTTTTGCTGAGGCGGCTGCCGATGCCATAAAGTGTGCCGTTGATAAGGCCGAATCATAAATGGCCCGGTGGCATTGCCTGCAGGTTTGCGGCGGGGCAAAGGCATCGCCACGGGGGTCTGGCCTGGCTTCGTTATTGATACACTGCGATAAAAAAAAGATGAACACAAAAAGAACAGCTGCCGCGGCAAAAGATTTTTTGTTTTTTTTCATGGAGGAAAATTAAACCTTTTACGGAGCAAATAATGCAATGGTATGTTTGCAAAAAAGTGAAGGGCGGATAAGGGATCGTTCCCCAGGCAACCGGCAAAAGGAGCAGATTAATACTTGTAAAACCTTGCTTTATATTTTTATTCGCCTTACCTTCTGCCGCCAATGGTAAAAAACAGGAACTGTCAAAGGCTGTTGGCTTTAACCGGTATTTAAATTTTCACTTTAAACAAAAACTATTTTTCATGAAACAATTCATTTTAATTACCTGCCTGGCTGTTGCCCTGGTTAGCTGCAACGATGCAGACAAAGACAAAAAGGAAGCTGAACCTGTTAAAGTAGAAGGCGTACCTATTGCCGAAGTAAAAATGCCCATCCCGCTGGAAAAACCATACCGGAACTGGCAGATAGGCAGCACCGAAAATGTGGTGGCCGTCATGAATGGCCTTAAAGCCTTTGTAGATAAGGATTTTGCCGCCCTGGCCGCTGTAACCGGCGATTCAATTGAACTGGATTTTGATTATTTACAAACTACAATGAGCCGTGACAGCGCCATGAAAATGTTTACTGCACAGCGTGCCCTGTATAACGACCTTAAAGTTAACATATACGATTACGTATCCGTAATATCGGCCGATAAAACAGAGGAGTGGGTTACCTTCTGGTACAAGCAAAGCTGGAAAAATAACAAAGGGGTAGCCGATTCAATGAAAGTTACCAACGACATCAGAATGAAGAATGGCAAAATGGTAGAACTGGATGAAAAGACCAGTCATTTTCAGAAGAAATAATAAGTTGCTTTACATGTATTGCCCCGGTGTACCGGGGGCTTTTTTATGCCATAAAAATTATCGTATTGTTTTTCCAAAAGGCATCATCGAAATTTCAATGAGCTTAAAATGCTGGCGGGCAAACGGGATACCAATGATGGTAATGGTCAGCAACAGGCCAAAGACAAGGTGCACCAATGCGGTGTACAACCCGCCGCATAAAAGCCATACGATATTAAAAAGAATGGAGAGGCAGCCGGTATCTTTTGAACTGCTCACCACTTCCTTACCAAAAGGCCACAACACCAGCCCCGCCAGTTTAAAACACTGCAGGCCCCAGGGTATGCCCACTAGGGTAATGCATAACATGATGCCTCCGAAAAAATAACCCAGGGCTGCAAAAAAGCCGCCGAATATGAGCCAGATAATGTTGCCGGGGAGGTTCATGATTTAAATGCTGATTTTATAAACAGGATATGAAGATAAGTAAGCGGGGTTGAAAATAAACATAAAGCGGGGAATGGAATAACTTATAAAAATTTAAAGCAGATGATGCGGCAGCCTGATACGCCGTTGTTTAAAAACCAGACGCCGGCAATAGCTACCTACGGCGGCAGAAGGTAAGGAAGCTATCAATGCATTTGCTACAGGCGATGAACAGCGTATGATGTTACTTGGGTTGAAACGTTTTACCAAAACAGAACCGTTCAACAGCAAAGATGCCCGCTGAAGAATTGCGGATAAATTAATTGCAGAGAATAAAAATCTCTGGTAAAATATCTATTGAATTAATTAAAAAACGCTTCATGTAGTGAAGCGTTTTTTATTAAAATTACCTGTAGTATCTAAAATGATTATTCCGCTTCCTTCTTCAGTTTAACGAGGCCGGCATCTCCGTCATACTTTATTTTTTTTGTTATATACAGTGATTCCATATATTTTCTCAGGTCGGTAGTACCTGTATATTCTTTGTTTTTGTTGGATGAAGAAAGAAGTGTAACACCCATTTTATTTTCAAAACGGTTTATTTCGGCAAAATAATAGGCTTCTCTTTTTGCATCATATAATACCAGCAATTTCACCTTGTTGATCTCCGAGAACCAGGCTGTTCCGCTGCGGTTCTCATAATTCTCATCTCCGTCCCATACACGGGCCTTCACAGCATAGGTTTGTTCTGTCAGTTTTTTAAAGATGAACTCGGTTTCAACTCCGGGATAATTTTCATCGTGCCAGGTGCCCAGCAGGGAAGGGTCAATTTTAACAGAAGGCTTTTCATCAATGCCTACATCTGACCACCAAGGGCAGCCACACAATACCACCGAAAGAGTAAAGAGAATGGCTATGCTGTAAATTGTTCTCATTGTATTGTTTTGTCAAATGTAAACGCAACAGCCGGTATTTGGAATACCCTGTGGCAGGTATATTGGGGGTAAGCAGGGGCATCTCCCCCGGCATTTGAGTTAATGCATACCCACTCCTGAATTTTTATTGAAGGACTTCGGCCATGGTATTTCTCTATTTTAGTTTTACTAAACAATTAAACTGCCTCACTTATAAAAATCAAACTGTATGCTCTTCAGAAAAAATTCTGAAGAACGACATGAACTATTTGTTGGTTTTATAAAAAGCGAGCTGTTCCAGTGGCACTGCCCGGCGAAACAGAGGCGCCTGTCCCGAAGTATTTCGGGCGAGGCGTTCGGGTTCGCCTTGATCTTTTTGTTTCTTTTTGTATCAAGACAAAAAGAAAAGTAAAAAAATTAAAAGCATTCTGTGATAAAGACCTTCTTTATTATTATTTTTCTTTTTTGCTTCTCCAAAAAAGAAACAAAAAAGGAGCCCCGCAATCGATTACAGCCTCCCGCCTGTGGCGGGACGGGAAGCAGCTATGTGCATCGATAGTACTACTGTGACTTGTACATTTGTAATTCTACTCTTAGGATTGAACAACACACAATAATTGTCAGAGAGTATGATGCAGGAGTGAAGTACTGATGAATAATGTACTCCACTGCTATCTATTCCATATGGAGCTTTGAAGTGTGGGCATCGAAAAAAATTGCGTTAAGAAAATCTGAAGGAAAGGAGTAAAAATGAAATTAATGTTACAGGTGCCTGGAAATATTTTTAGCTGGTAAGTCGTACATAGCCGGGGTTTATTCAACTGTTGTGACTATTTCATTTTACCCTTGACGAAAGATTTTTAGCTTTTTTTTCCGCAGCCCTTGATTTTTGTTTCTTTTCATCAAGGAAAAGAAAAATAAAAAACTTAATACATCTCCATTTCCACTTCCATCATTTCCATAGGACTGCGGCCAAGCTGCTGCAACACCGTATTGCAGCGGTGAAGCAGGGATGCAGGCAGGCTGCCGGTATGGGCATGGTTCCAGAAAGTAAGCAGCAGGTTCTGCTGTATGGGTGTTAATGGTTCTGTTAGTTTTAAGATGAGATGATGAAGTGCCGATATCTCATCATCCCGCAGGTGGTTAAAGGCATTGTGGGCTAAAAGATCAATGGTAAGGGGGAGGATAGTATTGGTTTTTTGCATGCGATAATTTTTTAGTTACAAACCCGCCTATCTGCAGGCAAGCTCAAACTATAACGTGAAGAAAAGGTAAAGATTATGTTATGGAATTGTGTTGGAGGAAGAATGTGGATAGGGTGGGGAAAAGGGAAGCTGGGTTAAAAAACAGGGGCAAAAAGTTGAATAAAATGCCCCCGTTCTTAAAACGAGGGCATTAGACTGACTTAAGTTCACCCAATACAGGTCAATAAACGCAATTATTGACTCATGTTTTTAAAACAGGAGTCAGATTTAAGGGTTTTTGGTGTGTATGAGGGATTATAGAGATTTTTTGTACCCGGCATTTGTAAATTTATTAAACTTCATTGGCGTCGCACTCTTGTACTTATAGAACTTTAGTGAACTTTTATTGACCCCGATAAAAGGGACTCATTAAACTTATTTCTATGACTATCTAAGTATTCAAAATTATATTGACTAAATTTTTGAATTTTTTCTTTTCCTGTTACGCCAATTTTACTAAAAGCTTGCATTTCAATTGTATCAGATAAAATGATTTTACCCGTATTTTCAAAAGTTATTAAATGTTTGTCAAACAATGCATCATAAGTAGGAGAGAGTAAAATTCCATTATGAACATCCAACTTTTGATTATCATCAGCCTTGGCCCATGGAAGTATGTGAGAAGCAATTAAAACATTAAGTTTCTCAAATCCAGTGACGGCGCATTTATATTCCCACCTGTGGATGATTCTTTTGCGATATGCTCCATGTCCTACACGAGAAGTTACCAAACCTCTTCTTTCTGTTTGATTAGGAATATTAATTTCATAATCAACTTCAGATTCAGCTGCTAAAGTTTCTGTATTAAATAAAGAAGGTTGAATTGGTAAATTTACACCCATCCTCTTAAAGAAAAATTTTATTCCTTGTCGTATATCACCTTTAGTGTCATGTGTTTCAAAATAATCAACATCAAAAAATTCTACTTCAGTAATAAACCTTACATACCCTTTACTTTCAATTTCAAATAGAAAAACACGTTTACCATTTTTTAAATGATCCCTAAGTGCTAGATTTCCCTTTATGAATTTCATGTCTCCTTTTTGACCTTCGCCAGTGTATGTAAATACATTAGGATTATCCCACCCATCTTTATAACCATGTTGATGCCCGGCTTTACCTGAAAAGATAAAAATGTATGGAAACTCAGCAGAAGGACATATACCACTTTGCCAATTACCTCCATAATGAGCATGAATATCTGCACGTCTGTTATAGAGATGATTTGGTATGAATGGGAGTTTCTCCACTTAGTTTATAATAACCTTATTTTCTAATTAAAGTTAGTGAAATGGTAATTAAAGTGTTGTGATTTTGCGATAAGCCAATTGAGGAGATTAGTTCGTGACCACGAACCATGGTAAATAGAATTAGTATAAAAGCTTATGAAATAACTCCTGAATTTCAAGAATTCATTAAGCTATCTAAATATTCAAACACACTTTGAGAGATAAATTAAAAATTTCATCTTATTGCTTTTTAATAAAAAACTCATTATGAATTTTCAATTGTTCTTTGGCAGGTAAAAATTTATCAGGTAAGGTTATTTGCCTGCCTTCCAATTCTAGAAAATTATACTCTATACTCTTAATAATATTTTTCTTTTTTAGTTTCGATGAAATCTTAATACAATAATCATCAGCAGCAATTGTAATTAAACCTTTATCAAATGCCCTATCATGCAATGCATTTAAACAAAGCCCATTCATTGGGTTTAACCTGTTTTTTTTATCTTTACTCCAAGGCACAATATGACTGGCAATTAGTAAATCAACATTATCAATTCCTGTAACGCAGCATTTATTATTATAAGTTGCCAAAATCATTGTTCTAAAAATTGATTGATTTACTCTTACCTTAACCAATCTTTCTTTTTCTTTTCCTTCTTTCGGTAAATCATCAACTTCAATTTTATTTAATTTTTCAATAGTTGTGTGTTTTGCCTGTGCTAATAATTTCTCACTTTCTATTAAAGCCTCATCCCAGTTATTGTAAAACTCATTCCATATTTCTGCATCTAACTTGCCAGAATTTGATAGCCCTTTTATACCTCTTTCTCTTAGTGTTTGGTCAAAGCTGGCAAAGTTTCCCAACTTTCTTGCAATTGCGCTGGGAGATCTTTCTATTACATTCGATAATGCCAGGATTTCTGGATTTCCCTTGTGCATTTTACCAAAAGGCAATTTGCAGTAAAGATTAATTGCAAGAATCAATTCATCTCTTGTCCACAATGTTTGCCCTTTCTTCATAAATTACTCCATTGATTAATCTTAAACATAGTGAAATATTTTATGGAATCAATGTATTGAGGCGGAAAATTTACTCCCCACTCAACATTCCTGTGTAAATATTCAAACTCTTTAGCCCATTCTATGAACTGAGCAAACTTTTCTCTGCTATCTTTGGTTTCATAATTTTCCTTTGCGGCTATAAAGACAATATCGGCGACAGCTTCACATAATGAGTAAGTCTTATTTTTTTTAATATTCATACGCAATACTACCTTATGTGACTTAAAATATATTTGCCTTTAAGTCACCTTTAGGTTTTGCTCAAACGTATTTTGCTGTAAATAATAAAGCGGTATGTTTTAGGACACAATTAGTATTTGTATACAATGCAGCAAATAAAAAGCACCAACAAAATGTTGATGCTTCTACTGTTATTTAGGTAAAATTATTTAGCTTTTGCCAGTTGTTTAGGTAAGCCAACCGCTTTTAATAATGCCTTTGCAGCATTGGCCTTCTTTACAAAAAAGAGATGTTTTTCGTAGCTGCCAACCTTGTTGTCAATTACAGCAATAACTCTTTTCTTTGCAGTCTTTTTATTTTTATCAGATGCGTCCATTGCTGCAAATTTAGAAATCCTTTCTAGAAGAAAGGCAAATGTTTTCTCAATCTTAACCGGTTTTAACTTACACTCCCAAACAGTAATCACCCTCCATCCATCTTTCTTCAAAGCTTTTACAGCTTTTTCATCATTGGCTTTGTTGCGGTCTATCTTATCTGTCCACCATTTGGATCTGGTTTTTGGCACAACAAAGTATTTGCAGCCTTGCCTGCCGGCAGGCAGGTTTGCTCCATGTCCATGCCAGAAACAGCCATGTACAAAAATTACTGTACGGTATTTTGGTAAAACTATATCGGGTTTGCCGGGGAGTTTTTTATCGTGCAGCTTATAGCGGAACCCTTTTGCATGCAAAAATTTGCGTACCAGCATTTCGGGCTTCGTGTCCTTGCCTTTAATACGGCTCATATTATAACTTCGTTGCTTCTTTGTATGCACATCTGCCATGGTATAAAGCTACATTGTAAAATGACAGGTTTGGCAAAGCACCATAACCTACAATAATGATATTTGCACTAAGGCAGGAGCCGAGGTAAGGTATCATTTTGCTGACGTCAATAAAATGGTCATCATGGCAAAAATATCATCCCCGTAAATCCAAAATCACATTTTGGATTTACGGGGATAATTTTTATATTTGGGTATGATAAAAAGGCAACTCCAGGCACATATAAACGGATTACTGAAACAGTTTCCGGCAGTGGCCATACTGGGGCCAAGGCAGGTGGGCAAAACCACGCTGGCAAAACAAATGGCAGCAGGGTTTAAGGATACTACCATTTACTTAGACATGGAAAAGACCGCCGACCGTAACCGCCTGGCAGATGCCCACAGTTACCTGCAAAGCCAGCAGGGTAAAAGGGTGATAATAGATGAAGTGCAACTGATGCCTGAATTATTTTCGGTACTTCGTCCGCTTATTGACGAATACCGTAAACCGGGCCGTTTTATTTTACTGGGCTCTGCATCCCCATCACTGGTAAAAGGAGTTTCTGAAACACTGGCAGGCCGTATTGCCTATACCGAACTGACACCGGTAACAACAACAGAACTTCCTAAAAATATTTCATACAATGAGCATTGGTTCAGGGGTGGTTTTCCGGAACCCCTTTTGGCAAAAACAAATGCTGTGGCACAACAGTGGATGCAGGCATTCATTCGCAGCTATGTAGAGCGGGACCTGGAAAAACTATTTGGGGTAAACATTTCCAGTGTAAACATGCAGCGCATGTGGATAATGCTGGCGCATGTTAGCGGCAATGTATGGAATGCAGAAACCTTTGCAAGGTCACTTGGTGTAACAGCGCCAACAATATTGCGCTACCTTGACTATCTGGAAGGGGGCTTTATGGTAAAACGCCTGCAACCCTGGTTTGTAAATACAAAAAAGCGCCTGGTAAAATCGCCTAAAGTATATGTAAGGGATTCGGGTATGCTGCATACTTTATTGAATATTCAATCTGATGATGAACTTTTATCACATCCTGTTGCAGGGGCTTCGTGGGAAGGATATGTACTGGAGCAGATTGCTGCCTGTAAAAACTCCGGCCTGCAACTGTATTATTACCGTACACACGATGGGGCAGAATGCGATGCTGTGCTGGTAAAAGGAATAAAGCCGGTTGCCTGCATTGAAATAAAACGGACTAATGCACCTGTTGTGTCAAAAGGTTACCTGCATTGTATTGATGATCTTAAACCAAAATACAAACTCATCATTACACCACAAAGTGAAACATACATGGGGCAACACGGTGTACAGGTAACGGGCATAAATTATTTTTTAAAAGAACAGCTTCCCTTAATAAAATAAATTTATGCCTGCAGGGTTTGCCAACAATTAACTTTCTCTCACTATATTTTATTTTACCTTCCCTGCATGAAATTTTTATTGACCATTCCGGCGGTGCTGATAACGATGATGGCTTTTTCCCAGTCCGTAGATAAACCTTTTTTAAAACTGGTTGAACCCGCCAAAGAACAAAACAATGTAAGGTCATCACGCCAGTACATTGTGGGCAGCACCTGCAAAAGCTGCAGCCTCAGCATCAATAGCGAAAATGTAAAAGTTTACCCCACTGGCGCTTTTGCCTATGAGCTTAATTTAAAACCCGGTGATACTTCTTTTACGATGGTCGCTTTTTTTCCGCCGGACCGCACCAGCACTAAAACAATTTTGTATACTTATACATTACCTCCTGCGCCGGATACAGTGAAGACACTGGAGATAGCCAGTATTGAAACTTTCCCCGAAGGGAATTTGTTTGTGCAGGCAGGAGACCGGATAAAGTTTAAAGTGAAAGCATTGCCAAAAAGCACGGTTACTGCAAATAAAAATATTCCATTGTATGAAATGCCAAATAATAAAATGCCCGGCATTTACCAGGGAGAATACGTGGTGAAAGAAACGGATAGTTTTTTGGTGAGTAAAATTCCGGTGAGCATTACAGACAGCAGTGGTAAAACAGTAACAAAAGAAACGAAGAACTGGATATCGATGTTTGGCCCGCTGGCACCGGATATTGCTGTAACAAAAGGAAGACTTGCATTTTTATTATTTGGCCTGGGCGATGACAGGCTTGGCGGTGCCAAGATCGGCTACCTGGATTCGAACGTGGTTTTGAAAGTTGTGGGTAAGGTTGGCAACAAGTATAAAGTACAGCTTTCGAAATACCATACTGCTTTTATTGAGGAAGACCAGGTTGAGTTTTTACCCAAGGGAACATTTACTCCGGAGTCGCTTACAGGCCAGTGGACGGTGAATGGTGATAAAAAATTTGATTATGTGCAGCTTGGATTGTTTGCCAAATTACCATACCAGAGTTTTCAGTTGACAGATCCTTCTAAAATTGTGGTGGATGTTTTTGGTGCCACCAATAATACCAACTGGATAACACAACTGGAGAACACGAAAGAAATAAAAAATGTTTCTTATCAACAGGTAGAAGACGAAGTGTTCCGTATTACCATTGAATTAAAACATGCACAACACTGGGGGCATAGTATTTATTACCGGGGCAATACCCTGGTGGTAAAAATAAAACGCCAGCCCGAAAATCTATCACTCAATAATTTAACCATTGCAGTAGATGCAGGGCATGGCGGAACCAATGGGGGTGCAGGAGGCCCGACAGGCTCATCAGAAAAAATGCTGGCACTGGCAGTTTCATTGAAACTGCAGCGGGCGCTGGAAGCAGCAGGCGCCAGGGTCATCATGTCGAGAACAACAGAAAAATTCTTTGACAACAGGGAACGCATTTTATTTTTCAGGGATAGTGTACCTGATCTGCTCATCAGCATTCATCTTAATTCTTCTGCCGACCCGATAAGGGTTACGGGCACCAGTACTTTTTACCGCTACCCCGGTTTCAGGAATTTGAGCAATGCCATTTACAAACGGATGCTGGAACTTGACCTGAAAGAGATGGGCAATAACAGCAGTTTTAATTTTATGCTTAACAGCCCTGTTGAATATCCCAATGCGCTGGTAGAAACTCTCTTCATCAGCAACCCCGAAGATGAGATGAAGATACTGGACGAAAAATTTCAGCAGCAGATTGTGGATAAGATAGTGCAGGGGATAAAAGATTTTTTAGATAGCTGCAAAAAGAATAACTGATCTATCTGTAAGTTTCTTTACCCTTGTTATAGAATGTATCGTCGTGCAGCCGGTTGGTGATTGTTGTGATGACAATTACCAGGAAGAAAAGCGACAACATGATCTGCAGTATCACCAGTTTCATTACCAGCGGGTCTTTAGCAGCTATATCGCCATAGCCGATGGTAGCTGATGTTACAAAACTGAAATAAATGGTCTGCAGGTCGGTAAGCTGATGTCCCTGGGAGAAAATGATCCTGCCTGCCACATTATTGGTATCATCAATAAATGAATACATGAAGGCAAAGCAGAACATTACTTCCATGATATTGATCAGTGTCATCAGTAGTGTACGTTTAAAGCTGATAGGTTGTTGGTGAATATCATTCAGAAAGATCTTACTGAACATAAAATGTATGGTATCAATGGTCAGTATAATGGAGATGATCAATGCCCAAACGGAAGTGGTAAGATCCATCTTAAACAGGAACAGATACCAACCTATTTTAAATAAACTGTATGCCTCAATCACCACTTTCCTGAACAGGAGTTGTTTTCTGCCGCATAGCTGACGTATAAGAGTACCGGGCATGATAAAAGAAAGTAAAATAAGCGTTAGCCGCAAAATTCTTTCCAACCCAAAATCATTATAGGTTTTGTTGTTCCAGATACGCCTTACGGCAAGCACTTCTTTCACGTACACACTTCTTGGTCTGCTCTCGGGCCGGTTGGTGCCCATGATGAGTTTTATAAAAAAATTCATGTCTTTTAGTTTTTATAAATGTCAGGAGAGGATAATGAAAAATATTTTATCATGATCAGTTTGCCGGCTTCCATTTTGCATACATAACAGCAAAATCTGTTTCTGCATCTTTTGCTGCTTTAATAGTTTGCGTGGTTGGCGGCATATCACTGTCCTGTAAAATATTTTGTATGCTGCTGAATGTCCTGGAATAAGTATTAAATTTTTTTTGCACTTCCGCAAGTTTGGTATCATCTGCACTGATTCCTTTTAAAGCCTCCATACATTTCTGAATATTGTTGTAGCACATTAAACTCAGGTCGTGTTGCAGTTCTAAATCTTTCACACTGGTTTTAACCCTTGGGTCCATGTTAACCCGGAATGCCTGGAAATACTCTTTTCCATCAACAGTAAGTTTGGCAATATACACACCGGGCAATACCCATGGCGATGTTGGATCGGGCACTGTGTTCATATAAATTGCCGAGATAGGATAAGCAGGAGGAACGTTTAAAGGCTGGTAATGCATATCCCACATAAACCTGTGGCTGCCTTCCCGGGCAGAAAGTATTTGCTGTGGCCTTATCCAGTAAGGCGGCACATTATTAGGCGGAATTTTATACAGGCTGTCTTTATTGCTATAAGTTCTTATAAGCCTGTTTGTTTGTGTACGCATTTTTGGCAGATCATTTTCAGATACCTGCCCCTTAAATTTAGTATCATAAATTTCCAGTTTAATATCTCCGGCATCTTCATTTAAATAATAATTAATGATAGCTCCATCCGGTGGATTTTGCCCTGCAGGTTCTTCCTGTGGTACAGGCGTATCGGGATACATACTCCACCTTACCCGGTTAGCATTTTGAGGAATATATAATACTACCGGCGAGGCGCTGAGCCTTAAGTCTATTTGACGTAATGGGGTTATATCATCCAGTATCCAAAAACTTCTTCCATGAGTGCCTATAACAAGATCATCATCTTTAATTACAAGATCTCTTATAGATGTTGCAGGCATGTTCAATCGTAAACTTTGCCAGTTAGCTCCGTCATCAAAAGAAACATACACCGCTCTTTCGCTTCCGGCAAATAATAATCCTTTGCGAATGGGATCTTCTTTGACTACGTTGATAGGGTCATTTGGTAAACCATTTACGATCTCTGTCCAGGTTTTTCCAGCATCGGTTGTTTTGTAAATGTGCGGACGCTGGTCATCGCAACGTATCCTGTTCACAGCAGCATAAGCGGTGTTGCTATTTGTATGACTTGCATCCATTAATGAAACCTTGCTCCAGGCCGTAATTGCAGGTGGTGTTACGCTCTTCCATGTTTTGCCACCATCTTTTGTCAGGTGAATCAGTCCATCATCTGTGCCGCACCAGATGGTATTGATGTCAACATAAGAAGGAGCAACCGTATAGATGACACCACGCCTTGGCATTTTCTTCATGTCTTCTTTTGTATAAATGCCCACACTTTCCGGAATGTCCCAACTTTCCCTGCTCAGGTCCGGACTGATGATATCCCATTTATTTCCACCATCCATTGTTTTGAACAACACATTGCCGGCGAAGTACAATGTTTTTTTATCTATAGGGTTGAACAATACAGGAGCTGTTCTTAAAAAACGATACTTACCACTTCGTACTGCTTCGGGAGAAATATTTTGTGACTGGCCATTTCGTTTATCGTACCTGGAAATTTTTCCTCCATAAACAAGATTTGGATTCAACGGATCGGCAACTACATAACCATATTCTTCAGCAGCAACAGGATGCCATTCACGGTAAGAAATTTGTCCGTCGTTTCCTCTTGATGCAATACTTACAGAGCCGCTCTCTTGTTGACCGCTATAAACATTGTATGGAAAATCATTATCGGCACTCACATGATAGAACTGTGCAGTAGGCTGGTTGTTCCAGCTCGAAAAAGTTTCTCCACCATTTACAGTGATGATTGCACCCTGGTCGCTGGCTATCAACATAACTTGCGGATTATCTGGATTGATCCAGATGCGGTGGTAATCATCACCACCCGGTGCACCACGGAATGCGCTCCATGTTTTTCCGCCATCAACACTTTTCCAGGTAACCACATTGGCACTGTAAACAATATCTGCGTTTTTTGGATCGGCTTTTATTTCTGCAAAATCATTTCCTCTTCCCCAAAGCCTTTCATCCGGATTCATCAGGGCCCATGTTTCACCTGCATCATCACTTCTGTAAATGCCACCATACTTTCCTGCTTCAACTGTTGCATATAAACGGTTGCTGTTGGAAGGCGCAATACAAAATCCAATTCTTGCAAGGCCCTGTTCCGTAGTTGGTAATCCTGTTGTGAGTTTCTTCCATGTTGTGCCGCCATCCATACTTTTAAACAAACCACTTTCTTTTCCATTCCATGCGCCGTTCTCCCAGGGCCCCTGTCTTCCTGCCCACATATCTGCATAAATGATATTGCTGTTGTTGGGATCAATAGTTACCTGTGTGGCCCCTGTGTTTTCATCTTTGTATAAAACTCTCTCCCAGTTCTTACCACCATCTGTTGATCGGTAAACACCCCGTTCTGTATTGGGCCCATAAGGATGGCCAAGTACCGCAGCAAAAACACGGTTCTCATTTTTTGGGTCAATGTCAAGTCCACCAATTTGCAGCCCCTCTTTTAATCCTGTATTTATCCAAGTCTTTCCTCCATCGGCAGATCTGTAAATTCCATCACCAACTGAAAGGTCTGGCCGCTGCAATCCTTCGCCACTGCCCACATAAATTACATTGGGGTTTGATGGAGAAACAACAATATCTCCGATGCTTCCTGTTGGCTGATCATCAAAGATGGGTTTCCAGGTGCGGCCATAGTCATTTGTTTTCCACACACCGCCATTGTTTACGCCGATATAAAACACATTGGGTTGTGAAGGAACACCAACCGCACCAACAGTTCTTCCGCCACGATGAGGGCCGATGCATCGCCACTGCATGCTGTTAAAATATTTTGAATCAAAATTTTGTGCAAATGAATTAGGAGATTGCAAAACAATGATTGCAATAAAAACTTTTGAAAGTGCTTTCATAAACTGTTTTGTTGGGGATGCTGAAATTACAAATAAAAAGACAATCTGCTACTGTTAGCTTACTGCTCACTTGAAAATTGAATATTTTCTGATCAAGGAATACAACGCACAACTATCAATGCTTAACGAAAACAACGCACTAAAAATCCGGTACTATAAGCGGAAGCAGCAACCAGCTAAATAGTGTAATGAGAATTACACAAATAATGTTTAACACAAATCCTGTTTTTATCATCTGGTTCAGTTTGATATGCCCGCTTGCAAATACGATGGCATTGGGAGGTGTACCCATGGGCATCATGCTGGCGCAGCTGGCGCCCAGTGTCATGGGGATACCAAGCAGTAACGGATTAATATGTAATGCATCTGCCACGGCCGAAATTACCGGGGCCATTACGATCACCTGTGCAATATTGCTCATCACCTCACTTAAAAAAACAGAAATAAGGGTAACAATAAAGATCAGCACCAGTATATTATTTGTTGCAAAGCCGGCTATGTATTCCCCAAGGTGCTGCATCAGTTTTGCATCTTCCAGCGATTTTGCCATGGCAATACCTCCGCCAAACAATAATAAAATGCCCCAGGCCATATTCTTTGTATCGCTCCATTCCAAAAGCCGTTCATCGGGGTCTTCTTTAGTTCTGCCACTGGGTACAATGAATAAACTGATAGCACCGGTCAAAGCAATGATGCTGTCATCAAGCTGAAATAATTTTTGCGAAGTATTGATGATATCTTTTGTGATCCATAAAAAAGCTGTGCTGCAAAAGACCATCAGCACCCTTTTTTCCTGGCGGGAAAGTTTGCCCATCTCTTTCAGTTCGGTCTCAATAAATTTTCTGCCTTCAATACTAGGCGCAAGATGATTGGGGTATAACCATTTTACCATAACCAGGTAAAGGGCCAGCAATAATAAAATAGCAAGGGGCATGCATAGCAGCATCCAGTTCACAAAATCTATCCCATGTTTATAATGTTCATTCAGGTGGCGGACGTAGGCGACGTTGGGGGGTGTACCAATAATGGTTGCAATGCCGCCAAAGTTGCTGGCATATGCAAGTGAGAGCATAAGCGTGAGTGAAAAATTTTTGATATTGGCCTTTGGGTCGGCATGTTTACTGATGACAAGAATTACCGATGCCCCAATGGGATACATCATCATAGTGGTTGCAGTATTGCTCAGCCACATACTTAAAAAACCGGTGGCCAGTATAAAACCAAGTATGATATTATTGCCGTTTGTTCCGGTGAATTTTATGATGCTTAGTGCGATCCGTTTATGAAGGTTCCATTTCTCGATGGCCATACCCAAAAAAAAGCCACCCATAAAAAGGTAAATGATGGAATCGGAATAAGCTTTTGAAGTTTCTTTAATGGAATTAATATTCAGCAGGGGATATACAACCAATGGCAACAAGGCCACTACAGCCAGTGGCATGGCATCCAGTACCCACCAGCTTATCATTAACGCGGCAACAGATAATACAAGCTTTGCTTTTAGATCAAGGCCGAGGGGGTTTACAAAAAAGAAAAACAGGCACAGCAATATACCTGTAACAAGCGCAGCCTCTTTTTTATATTTCCTGAAAAATTCCTTCATGGGTTTTTATAGCGTTCACCAAATTATAACAGTTTTATCAATATATGCATAGTGAGTTTAACTTTGTGTTTCATTAATAACAAAAAATATGAGCAACTTAGTAAAAGAATTCAATGACTACCGTACAAAAATGAATGACGTGATTCTAAGTAAAGAAAACCTGGTGATAAAACGTTTGTGGAATTTAGACACCAATACTTACGCTGCCGGGGCATTGGATGTAAAGACAAAAGAATTATTGGGCCTTGTGGCCAGTATGGTATTGCGATGCGATGATTGTATAAAATATCATTTGGGTAAATCATCTGAGCTGGGTATTACCACCGCACAGATGTATGAAGTGTTTGCCGTAGCTAATATTGTGGGCGGAACTATTGTAATACCACATACAAGAAGGGCGGCTGAATATTGGGAAGAGTTAAAAGGAAATGTTCAATAAACAATGTTCAATGCTCAATTTTCAAGTGGGCGGTAAGCTAATCACTGCAGAGTGTTGTTTTCATTGAGAATTGATAGTTGAACGTTGAATATTGAACATTTGCATTTCTTATTTTAAATTTAGATACTAAAAATGCCATTATGCAAAACAGGAAATACGACCTTGAAGACAGGTTTGTTGATTACACCTGTCGTATGATTGATGTTGTTGAAGCCTTACCCAATACAAGGGCAGGGAATTATATTGCTGGCCAGTTAATAAGATCTTGCCATTCGCCAACATTTAACTATGGAGAGACACAGGCTGCAGAATCAACAAAAGATTTTGTACATAAAATGGGCGTTATTTTAAAAGAACTTAAGGAATGCAGAACGGCATTAAAAGTTATTCGAAAAAAAGAAATGATCAAACCGGTGGTTAAATTAGAGGGCGTATATAAAGAAACTGAAGAATTGATAGCCATCATTGGAAAAAGTATTTCAACTGCAAAAAAGAAAATTCAGGGATGAATTAGAAAAATAACTATCTGTTAGCAGGGTCAAAACTGAAAATTGAGCATTGAACATTGTATATTGAGTGTTTATTTTGATTAACTTTAGCCCTCAATAAATGACTATGAGTGATACAGTAACAACAGCCGCCCCGCTTACCGCCAAAGATTTTGTAACCGACCAGGAAGTACGCTGGTGCCCCGGTTGCGGAGATTATTCCATTCTTGCACAGGTACAAAAAATAATGCCCACCCTTGGTATACCGAGAGAGAATATTGTAATAGTATCAGGTATCGGGTGCAGCAGCCGTTTTCCGTATTATATGAATACTTATGGTATGCACAGTATACATGGCCGGGCAACAGCTGTGGCCAGCGGATTAAAAGCTGCAAGACCGGAGCTGAGTGTGTGGATAGTTACCGGTGATGGGGATGGACTGAGCATTGGCGGTAATCACACTATTCATTTATTGCGCAGGAATTTTGATGTAAACATTTTATTATTTAATAACCAGATATATGGTTTAACAAAGGGGCAATATTCCCCAACTTCTGAAGAACATAAAGTAACTAAAAGCTCTCCGTTTGGCAGTATTGATCATCCGTTTAATCCACTGGCACTTGCCATGGGTGCTGAGGCAAGTTTTATTGCCCGTACAATGGACCGGGATCCTAAACATTTGCAGGCAATGCTTTTGCGTTCGCAGGCACATAAGGGCGCTTCCTTTTTAGAGATCTATCAAAACTGTAACATCTTCAACGATGGTGCTTTTGAAATATACACGGAGAAAAAAACAAAGCCCGATGAAGTATTGTTTTTGGAACAGGGCAAGCCGCTTGTATTTGGTGCTACGCAAAACAAGGGGATCAAGTTAGATGGTTTTCAGCCGGTGATCGTTGACCTGGCCGAAGGAGCAAGCACCGATGATCTGTGGAAGCATGATGAAAGAGATTTTTACAAAGCACAGATTTTGATACGCATGTTTGATGATCCAAAATTAGAAGGACACCTGCCCCGCCCATTCGGTGTATTTTACGAAACTGAAAGGGCTTGCTACGAAGACAGCATGACCATGCAGATAGAAGAAGTGATTGCAAAAAAAGGAAAAGGTGATTTAGATAAATTACTGAAAGGAAATGAGACCTGGGTGATAAGCTAACCACCAGAGCCCCATACCCCCTCCGCCCCCTGAAGGGGGAACTTTGGAGTTAGATATTATAAACCTCTTTTATTTTTTGTAAAGAGATTGATAAAAAATTTAAAAGAGCCATCAAAACTGATGGCTCTTTTGTATAAAAGTATTTCGATTCAATCTCCGCTAAGTTCATCTACTTGTTCAGTTCCCCCTTCAGGGGGCGGAGGGGGTTAGCAATCCCTTCTCCAGCAAATATTCTGCAATCTGCACCGCATTGGTAGCAGCGCCTTTGCGCAGGTTATCGCTAACTATCCAGCAGTTTAATGTTTTTGGTTGTGTTTCATCTCTCCTTATTCTTCCAACAAAAGTTTCGTCTTTATCAAATGCCGTTAATGGCATGGGATAAATGAAATTGGCTACATCATCTTTAACCACAACTCCAGGTGCTTTACTTAGTAGATCCCTTACTTCATCAATGTTGAATTCGTTTTCAAATTCTATGTTCACACTTTCACTATGTCCGCCCATGGTGGGTATACGTACGCAGGTGGCAGTAACTTTTATCGAATCATCACCAATTATTTTTTTTGTTTCCAAAACCATTTTCATTTCTTCTTTGGTATATCCATTTTCCAGGAACACATCAATATGTGGTATCGCATTCAGGTCAATGGGATATTTATATGCCATTTCGCCTTCAATACCCCTGCGCTCATTCATTAATTGTGTTACTGCTTTTACACCGGTGCCTGTCACACTTTGGTAGGTACTAACCACCACTCTTTTGATTTTATACTTTTCATGCAGGGGTTTTAGCACAACTACCATTTGAATAGTAGAACAGTTTGGATTAGCAATGATCTTGTCTTCTTTTGTCAATACATCGGCATTCACTTCCGGCACTACTAATTTTTTAGTGGGGTCCATGCGCCAGGCACTGGAATTATCAATCACCGTAATTCCGGCTGCTGCAAATTGTGGTGCAAGTTCCAAAGAAGTGCTGCCTCCCGCCGAAAAGATGGCTACATCGGGTTTTGCAGCAATGGCTTCTGCGGCACTTACTATTCTATATTGCTTATTCTTAAAACTTATCTCCTTACCAATCGACCTCTCTGAGGCAACGGGGATCAGCTCATCAACCGGAAAATTCCTTTCCGCCAATACCTGTAACATTTTACTGCCTACCAAACCCGTAGCGCCAACAACAGCAACTTTCATCTTTTAAATTTTAGACCGCAAAAGTACACCCAGAAAACAAAAAAATAAGTATGAATTTTTATTAACTTGTATGACCAAATCCCAACTGCTATGAACAAGGTAATTGTGGTTTCATTTTTAATTGCCCTGCTGGCCGGTAATACAAATGCGCAGGTTGCTAACCGCTACGATATAGTAATTGATGAACTGATGGCTGACCCAACGCCACAGATCGGTCTACCCAATAATGAATGGATTGAATTACGCAACACTTCCTCAACAGCTTTTAATTTATTGGGCTGGAGGATCGGAGATGCCACAGGACAAAGCGGCACTATGCCTTTGTATAATTTACTGCCCGATAGTTTTGTGATTGTTTGTACCGCCAGTGCTGTAGCCGCCATGAGTGTGTACGGCCCAACCATTTCTGTTACCAGTTTTCCATCGCTGGATAATACCGGAGATGTAATTTATTTACGCAGTCCGCAAAATAAAATAATTCATGCAGTGAGTTATACAGATGCCTGGTATCAGAATGAATTAAAAAAAGATGGTGGCTGGACGCTGGAAATGATCGACACTAAAAACCCCTGTAGCGGATTTATCAACTGGAAAGCAAGTATTGATATAAAAGGAGGAACGCCTGGAAAGAAAAATTCGGTTGACGCCATTAATAAAGATGCAACAGCACCACAACTTGTAAGGGCTTTTGCAACTGATAGTTTAAATATTACACTGGTTTTTGACGAACCCCTGGATAGTTTAAAAGCTGCTACAGCGGCTAATTATAATATCAGTGATGGAATTGGTGTACCGCAATCTGCTGTTACAATTGCGCCAACATTTGATAAAGTAAGTTTAAAATTAAATACTGCATTAAGCCGTAATAAAGTTTATACAGTTACCGTATCGGCAGTAGCTGATTGTGTCGGTAATACGATAGGAACTAAAAATACCGCAAAGCTTGGCTTGAGTGAAGTGGCCGATAGTTTGAATATCGTTATCAATGAAATATTATTCAACCCAAAACCGAATGGAACTGATTATGTAGAGATTTATAACCGCAGCAATAAAATCATAGACCTGAAACAAACTTATATTGCCAATCGCAACAGCACAGGAGTTATAAGCAGTATAAAACAACTGAGTACAGATAATTATTTATTCTTCCCACAGGACTTTATGGTGATAACCGAAGACCCAACTATTGTTAAAAGAGATTTCATCACAAAAAATATGGATGCTTTTGTAACTGTAGCTTCTATGCCATCTTACAATGATGATGAAGGCGATGTGATCATTTTAAACGCACAGGGAAAAATAACCGATGAATTAAAGTATGATGAAAAATGGCATTTTAAATTGATCGATAACCGGGAAGGGGTGGCATTGGAACGGATAGATTACATTACTGCCACGCAAAACCAGGACAACTGGCATTCTGCTGCAACCAGTGTGGGATATGGAACACCTAGTTATAAAAATTCCCAGTACCGTTTTGACTTACAGGTACAGGGAGAAATAACTGTTAGCCCCGAAATTGTTTCGCCTGATAATGATGGCATGGATGATTTTGCAACCATTGATTACAGTTTTCCGTCGCCGGGTTATGTAGCCAATATCACTATATTTGATGCCGCTGGAAGGGTGGTGCGTTACCTGCAGCGTAATGCGCTGTGCGGAATAAAAGGAAACTACCGCTGGGATGGCCTGGGGGAAAAATTTCAAAAATTACCTGTAGGTATATATATTATATTTACCGAAGTTTTCAATTTAAACGGGAAGAAAAAGCAATTTAAAAATACTATAGTGTTGGCCCGGAGAAATAATTAATCATCTAAAAACAGCATCATGCAAATCAGAATTTTAACAGCAGTGTTAATTGCTGCAATGGTAACTTCATCATGCAATAACCAACCAGAAGTGATGAAAGCATCTTACAAATGGCCGGATAGTATTCCCGCCCCGGTAGCAGAAAAAAAAGCTAAAGAACTAATTGCACATGGCGATACCCGTATTGACAATTATTACTGGATGATCGATTATTTTAAGAAAGGCCCCGACAGCACAAAAGTGGTGGATTACCTCACAGCAGAAAATAAGTATTACGATACAATGATGTCAGGCACGAAAACCTTCCAGGAAAAATTATATGCAGAAATGAAAGCAAGGATAAAAGAAAAAGATGAAAGTGTACCGGTTTTTAAGAATGGGTATTATTATTACAACAGGGTGGTGGAAGGCAAAGATTATTTTGTGTATTGCAGGAAGAAAGGAACCCTTGATGCGAAAGAAGAAGTATTGCTGGATGTAAATGCCATGGCTGAAGGGCACAATTATTTTTCTGCCACGGGGTTTGATGTGAGTATGGATAATAAATTAATGGCCTATGGTATTGATATGTTATCAAGAAGGCAATACGATATTTATATAAAGAACCTGGAAACAGGAGAAATTTATAAAGACAAGATTCCGAATAGCCAGGGAGACCCGGTTTGGGCGAATGATAACAGAACGTTTTTTTATACTTCTAAAAATTTGGTTACACTTTTATCTGAAAAAATAAAAAAACATAAACTGGGCACAGACGCTGCTGCTGATGCAACTGTTTACCAGGAAAAGGATCCAACCAATTATATTGGTGTGGGTAAAACCAAATCCGACAAATTCATTCTTATTAGCTCTGGTGCAACACTTTCTTCAGAGTACAGGTACATTGATGCAAATAAACCCGATGATGCATTCAAAGTTTTTCAACCAAGGATGAAAGAAGTATTATATGATGTGGATAATGCCAATGGTAAATTCTATATCCGTACCAATATGAATGCAAAGAATTTTAAAGTGGTAACCTGTACCGAAGATAAAACTGACAGCAGCAACTGGAAAGAAATGATTGCACATAACAACGATGTTTTGATACAGGGAATTGATGTGTTTAAAAATTTCCTGGCTGTATCTGAAAGAAAAAATGGTTTAACACAGATACATATCATAAACACACAGAATAATGCCAGCCATTACCTTGCTTTTGATGAACCCGTTTACACAGCAGGGCTTGCCTATACACCGGATTATAATTCAGATGTGGTAAGATTTAATTATACTTCACTAACTACGCCCAATTCTGTATATGATTATAACATGGGGACAAAAGAAAAAAAGTTGATGAAGCAACAGGAAGTGGTTGGAGGATATAATATTAAAGATTATGAAACCGAAAGGATATTTGCAACAGCAAAGGATGGAACCAAGGTTCCGGTATCTATTGTTTATAAAAAGGGATTTAAGAAAGATGGAACAGCTCCTTTGTTATTGTACGGCTATGGTTCTTATGGTGCCAGCATGGATGCCTCTTTCAGCAGTGTACGGTTAAGTTTATTGAACAGGGGTTTTGCGTATGCTATTGCACACATACGTGGCGGACAGGAGATGGGCAGGTACTGGTATGAAGATGGTAAAATGATGAAAAAGAAAAACACGTTTACTGATTTTATAGATTGTGCTGAATTTTTACTGGCTGATAAATACACTTCAAAAGAACATTTATATACAAGTGGTGGCAGTGCAGGCGGGCTGTTGATGGGCGCTGTTGTAAACATGCGGCCCGACCTGTGGCATGGTGTAATTGCAGGTGTACCATTTGTGGATGTGTTAACCACCATGAGTGATCCATCCATTCCTTTAACAACAAATGAATATGACGAGTGGGGCAATCCTGCCAATAAAGAAAATTACATGTATATGAAATCGTATTCACCTTATGATAATGTAGAAAAGAAAGCTTACCCTAATATGCTCGTGACAACCGGCCTCCACGACAGCCAGGTACAATATTTTGAACCGGCTAAATGGGTTGCTAAACTTCGGGAGATGAAAACCGACAATAATAAATTGTTGTTATTCACTAATATGGAGGCAGGACATGGTGGTGCCTCCGGAAGGTTTAAAGCATTAAAAGACCGTGCAAGAGAATATGCTTTCTTTTTTGCACTGGAAGGAATAACGGAATAAGAAAAAAGCCCGGAGCAATTAACGAGGGCTTTTTTATAAATAATTAATCTACTTATACAAGGTCAATATCAAAATTTACTAACTGTACAAATTCCTCAAGCCTTGCATCAATATCCTTTTTAGTAATTTCTTTTAATCTTTCGGGTCCGAACTTTTCAACACAGAAACTGGCCATGGCGCTGCCAATGATGATGGCAGTTTTCATATTTTCAAAACTAATGTCCTTTGTTTTGGCAAGGTGGCCGATGAATCCGCCGGCAAATGTATCGCCGGCACCGGTTGGGTCAAATACTTCTTCCAGTGGTAAGGCTGGAGCAAAGAAAACATGGTTCTCATGAAATAATAAAGCCCCGTGTTCGCCTTTTTTAATGATCAGAAATTTTGGCCCCATCTTCATAATTTCACGGGCTGCTTTTACCAGCGAAAGTTCTCCGCTCAGCTGCCTGGCTTCTGCATCATTTACCAAAAGGACATCCACTTTTTGCAATACTTCTTTCAGGTCATCCATGGCAATGTCCATCCAGAAATTCATCGTGTCCATAACGATCAGTTTTGGACGAACCTTTAACTGGTTTATCACACTCAGCTGCAACTTAGGCATTAAGTTACCTAACATTAAAAACTCAGCACCCTGGTATGAATCCGGTACGATGGGATTAAAGTCCGCCAATACATTTAGGTCAGTAACCAGGGTATCACGGCTGTTCATATCCATATGGTATTTACCGCTCCAGAAAAAAGACTTTTTATCTTTTACGATCTCCACACCATCCAGGGATACACCACGTTTTTTTAATTCATCCATTTCTTCTTTTGGAAAATCATATCCAACAATAGATATCTGTTGTATAGGAGTCACAAAATTACCGGCGGCATACGCCACATAAGTACCCGAGCCACCTATAATTTTATCTATTTTGCCAAAAGGAGTTTCAATAGCATCAAAAGCCATGGTACCAACACATATTACTGACATAGTAATTTAAAATTTATTGATTTAATATTTAATATTTTTGACCGGCACAAAAGTAATGGATTGCCAAGTGTTTTAAACAAAAAATTATGTTGATACAGGTACATCCCGATAATCCACAACCCAGGCTGATAAAGCAGGTAGCCGAATGCCTGAAAAATGGAGGGGTGATCATTTATCCAACAGATACTATTTATGGATTGGGATGCGATATAAATCAACCGAGGGCTGTTGAAAGGATCTGTAAAATAAAGAATGTTGATCCGCAGAAAGCACAGCTGTCTTTTATATGCCGTGACCTGAGCCACCTGAGTGATTATACAAAGACCATTGATACACCCTTGTACCGTATGCTAAAAAGTTATTTACCCGGCCCCTATACTTTTATCCTGCCTTCCAGCAAACTGGTTCCCAAAATTTTACAGAGTAAAAAATCAACTGTTGGCTTACGGATACCAGATAATATTATTTGCCAGCACATACTTGATGAACTTGGCCATCCTATATTAAGCGCTTCATTGCCTGGAGAGATGGTGGAGGAATATACCGATCCGGAAGTGATGTATGAAAAGTTTGGAGATACAGTTGATTTTATAATTGATGGAGGTATCGGGGGTATGGTGCCGTCAACTATTATAGATTGTACAGGGGATGAGTGGGTAATAACGAGGCGGGGACTTGGAGAAATTATACTGGAATAATAAACTTGGGTTATGAAATTAAAATATTTATCACCCATGCCGGAAAGCAGGGATATTAAAGCAACTATTGATTTTTATACCAGGGTTTTAGGGTTTACTTTACGTGGCACTTTTGAGCATGAAGGTACCACTACCTGGTGCGACCTCGTGAGAGACGAAGTCTCTGTAATGTTTTCATTGCCTAATGAGAAAATGAATTATGGAACAATATTACTAAGCGGAAGTTTATACATAAATGTTGAAGAGGTGGATGCACTTTGGGAAAACCTAAAAGATAAATGTGAAGTGGTTTACCCGGTTGAGAATTTTATTTATGAGATGAGGGAATTCGCAATTAAAGATAATAACGGGTACGTGATAAATTTTGCTGAACCGTTATAAAATATAAATCCTCTTCCGGTTCAACCGAAAGAGGATTACCCTAAAACTGCTTACCATTTTAAACGCTGTTTCTTCGGTTATGTTTTTTGCGGTAAATGGCCCGGCTGTTATGCTTCCTGTCTCTGCGAATCTCTTTTCTTTCTCTTCGGGTAACTACTCCATCTGCATTGGCCCTTCTTATGTCCCGGCGTGTACCTATATGCTGCATGGCAAGGTTCCTGGTTTCAGCCCTTGTAAGTTCGCCGCTTCTCACGCCTTGCCTGATACGGTGCCTTTGTATCCGGGATTGAGCTTCTGCGGTATTTAAACCCAGGGCCAACATAATAACTATGGCTGCTAATAATTTTAATTTCATGTCTGTTACTTTAAAATTTGTTAATAGATCGTTTTTATCAATACATAGACGGGGGCTGATGGCCAAAGTTTAACAGGCAGGAGAAAATTAAAGTAACACCGGCCCGGCAGGCTGAATATTAAAACTTTTACGATGAAAGCAGCATAATCCGTGTTGCTCAATAGCATCCCGGTGAGCAGTAGTACCATAGCCTTTGTTTTTGTTCCAGCCATATTGAGGGAAATCAACATGAATTTTTTTCATGAATTCATCCCGGTACGTTTTAGCTAAAATGCTGGCAGCAGCAATCGAAGCATATTTGCCATCGCCTTTAACAATACATAGGTGCGGTATTTTTTTATAGGGCTTAAAACGGTTTCCGTCAATTAATAAGAACTCGGGCTTTATTGTTAATGCATCTAAAGAAAGATGCATGGCCATAAAACTTGCCTGTAAAATATTTATCTCGTCTATTGTTTCATTATCAACCGAAGCCACAGCAAAAGCAATGCTTTCTTTTTCGATGATGGGCCTTAATTCATCTCTTTGCTTTTCATTTAATTGTTTACTGTCATTTAATAAAGGATGAAAAAAATCTTTTGGTAAAATAACAGCTGCAGCAAATACAGGCCCGGCGTAGCAACCACGTCCGGCTTCATCAATGCCGGCTTCTGGTAGATCGTTATGAAGGAAAGGACTTAACATCTGTATTCAACAAATATCCGTTAAAAGAATAAAAAAACAGCCTGATGAGTATTAACAACATTTGCTGCTGTAAATTTGCCACTCAATGGATAATTTATCTACGGAAAGGTCTCAACGTCAAATAACCACCTGGTTATTGATTGGTGTGGCCATGATCATTATACAGGTTTTATTGGGCGGTATTACCCGTTTAACCGAATCCGGCCTTTCTATTACCGAATGGAAACCTATTACAGGGGCACTACCCCCTATGAATGATGCGGCCTGGCAGGCAGAATTTGATAAGTATAAAGTCACTGATCAGTTCAAATACGTTCACCAGGATTTTTCCTTAAGTGATTTTAAATTTATTTTTTTCTGGGAATGGTTCCACCGCACTTGGGCAAGACTCATGGGACTGGTTTTTTTGTTTGGATTTCTTTATTTCCTGATAAAGAAAAAATTCAACAAAGAAATGATAAGGCCAATGATCATTCTTTTCCTTTTAGGCGGATTGCAGGGTTTTATCGGTTGGTTTATGGTTAAAAGCGGCCTGGTTCCTGAAAAATATTTTGTTGGCCATGTTGAACTCACCACTCATTTCATTGCTGCATTGGGATTGTTATGCTATACACTGTGGTTTGCGTTAAGCCTTTTGATCAAGCCACAACAAAAAGTTATAAATGCAGCTTTACAAAATTTTTTACTGCTGATCCTGGTTGTGCTGTTCTTCCAATTGATCTATGGAGGTTTTATGGCTGGATTAAGGGCTGCAGTTATTGCACCAACCTGGCCCGATATTAACGGTAGTATGATTCCTACTGCTATGAATGAGCTTTCTCCGTTTACAAAAAATCTTGTTGCAAACCCAATTGCTATTCATTTTATACATCGTGGATTAGCCTACCTGCTTTTAGTACTGATTTGCATTTGGTGGTATAAAGCAGGAGTCGTTAACGGGAATAGATTATTTACAAAACTCCGGAGTATAGTAATACTGCTTGTTTTACTACAGGTTTTGTTAGGCATATTTACTGTACTCAATGCAACTTATCCAAACCGCCTTGTAATGCTGGGTGTATCTCACCAGTTTGTTGCCATGGTTTTGTTGATGATGATTGTAACATTGCTTTTTGTTGTTCGGAAAAGACAAGCAGTCTGATCTTACAACCGAAGTGCTCTCATATTTTGCTTAATCTCTGTTTAAGTAGTAATTTTAGAAAACACTTCAATTGATGAAGCAGACACTGAAAGATATTTTTTATTCCTTTCCCATTCAGCTGTTCATTCTTCATTTTCGCAAATTCCAGGTACTATTAATATTTTGGTACCTCCTGGGCAGTACTATCAACAGTGGCTTTATGAAGAATTATGGAGCCGATGCCCTGTTTTTTGCGCCTGAATATTTAGGTAATGTAAATGCGTTGAGTGCAGCAATAGTTGGCCTGGCTTTGGGCGTTTTTATAATGAGCTGGAATATTACCACATTTATCCTGCACAGCAGGCGTTGTAAATTCCTGGCAACAACAACTCAGCCATTTTTAAAGTATTGCCTTAATAATGCCATATTGCCATTACTGTTTATCGGGTTTTATTTCATCCGCCTTTTTCCTTTTGACAGGCAAAAGGAATTAATGAGCGCCGGTGAAGTTTTAATAATGATTGGAGGTATCCTTGCAGGGTTTATTTTACTGCTCGCTATTTCGTTTGCCTATTTTTTCGGAGCAGAAAGAACAATACAGCGGGCCATAAAACCCATCATTGAACAGGATGGGCATTTTAACCAGAACTATATGCCTCAACTGGAGCACTATGGTTTGAAAGTAAGTTATTACCTGGGCAAAGGATTTCGTTTCAGGAAAGCAAGAAATGTAGCACATTATAATAAGGAATTTATAGATATGGTGCTTAAGCGGCATCATTTTTCAAGTGTTATCAGTATTGCGCTGGCTTTTGCTTTTTTAATTGTTGTTGGCTTTTTTATGGATAGTAAAATTTTTCAGGTACCTGCAGCTGCCAGTATCTTCATTTTTTTTGCAGCTATGACAGCGGTTATTGGCTCCCTGTCCTATTTTTTAGAAAGCTGGAGTTTACCGATGTTTATTTTACTCATTTTTTTTGTTGACATACTTTATCAAAACGAAGTAATTGATACCCGAAATAAAGCCTATGGCCTTGATTATATAGTCAAAACAAACAGGCCTGATTATAACAAACAGGCCCTGCAACAACTTTGTTTACCTGTAAAGATTGCAGCAGATAAAGCAAATATGATTGAGATACTGGAGAACTGGAAGAAGAAACAAAAGGAAGAAAAGCCGGTAATGATCTTTATAAATGTAAGTGGGGGTGGGCTACGCAGCGCCACATTTGTTATGAATACACTGCAGCAACTTGACAGTGCAACCAGCGGAAAATTATTAACACATACAATGATGATGAGTGGTGCCAGCGGGGGTATGTTGGCTGCCACATATTATCGTGAGTTATACAGGCAAAAGCAAAAAGATCAGTCAGTAAACCTGCACGACCGGAAATATATTGATAATGTAGCAGAAGATCTGCTGAATCCTCTATTCTCATCACTTGTTTCCCGTGACATTTTTTCACCGGCCCAAAAATTTACTGTGGGAAATTTTAAATATATAAAAGACAGGGGCTATGCATTTGAACAAAAGCTGAACAATAATTGCAAATGGATATTAGACCACCAGTTAAAAGATTACAGTGCAGAAGAAAGATCAGCAGGTATTCCGTTAATGATATTTAATTCAACTATAACAAGGGATGGCAGAAGAATGATGATATGTACACAGCCTATTAGCTTTATGATGAAACCTTTGTTGTACACAAATGATAGTACTGCAAGTCCTGATGCGGTTGATTTTTCTTCTATGTTTGTTAAACAGGGGCCATTAAACGTCAGGCTGCTTTCAGCTTTACGAATGAATGCAACCTTCCCGTATGTATTACCCAATGTATGGTTACCCAGCAATCCCGTAATTGATGTGATGGATGCCGGGCTCAGGGACAATTTTGGGTTGGAAACAACAATGCGGTTCATTGAAAATTTTAAAGACTGGCTTAAAGAAAACACCAGTAATGTAATTATTATTCAGATGAGAGACAGGATGCAGGACAATTGGCAACAACCTTTTGAAACAGGCTCTGTTACAGATATACTGATCAAACCGGCAACTATGCTGCAGCATAATTGGTATAAACTGCAGGACTATGGCGAAACTGATCAATACAGTTATTTGCATGACGCATTTGATTCAAACATGCACCGCATTAACTTCATGTATGTACCCAAACAGGTGGATAAGGGGGCAGCCCTTAATTTTCATTTAACGGCCCGGGAAAAAAGAGATGTGAAAGAATCATTCAGTAACGAATTCAACCAGGCATCGCTGAAGAAGCTGAAAGAATTGCTGAAGTAAAGTGATCAGGGCAGCAACAACTTAAATGCATCCTCAATAATTTCAATTTCAAATGCATCCGTAGTTTCAACAGGATCACCGTCTATATGCAATGGAGCAAGTTGTGGGTTTTTTATATTGAGCTTCTTTGTTTGAAAATAATGAATATCGTTGCGGTGATATTTCTTGTCTTCATATAAACGAACCTGCCCGTTACGTATCTGTTTTAAAACGGTCCATACCAACCGCAGTTTGCTCATCTTATTTACCACAACAATATCCAGCAAACCATCATGAAGGCTGGCCTTTGGTGCAATGGTAAAATTATTGCCAAACTGGTTGCTGTTTGCAATGCTGATAAAGAAAGCATCTGTTTTTATAACCTGGCCGCCAAGACTTAATTCAAAAGGATAAGTTTTAGCCGCAAAAAAATTCTTAGTGGATTGCTTTACATAAGTAGTTAACCCTCTTTTTTGCTGCCGGGAAAAATCATGCGCTACCTGTGCATCAAAACCAAGGCCGCAAAGCATACAACTGAATTTTTTATTGATATAGAAGCTGTCGATGAATGTTGCTTTACCGGCAAAGATTATTTCCAGTGCCTTGTTAATCCTTTTTGGGATCTTGGCTGCAAAGGCAAGCCCATTGCCGCTACCCATAGGTATGATGCCGATATTTATATTTATCCCCTGTGTAGCATTGGCAATTTGATTTACAGTGCCATCACCGCCACAAACAATAATATCAGTAATTTTTTCAGTAATAATTTTTTCTTTCAGGTAAGCATATTCTGCTGCAGCATTGGTGTGTAAAATTTCAAAAGGTATATTCTTTTCAGCAGTTTTCTTTTTAATGATCTCCAGTAACAACACTTTTCCACCTGTACCGGAAATGGGGTTAATAAAATAAATGAATTTTCTGTTCATACTGGAGTCACTTCATCACTAAATTACCTAAATAAATCCTTTTGGAAGGAATCCTCATTCTTGGATTGGAGGGCTCCATAATGAGGGTGAGTAAAATTGTTTTGTCGGCAGGTAATTGTTTTTTTGAAATATCAAAATAACCGGGTTTGTTTTTTGTCTCTTCAATAATACTGATAGTATTGTACGAAATCTCAAGTGATCGTTTATACAAATCACCGGTAATATGCTCACCGGAAACCGTAATAATAAATGAACCGGCCTTTTTATAATCCGTTTTTTTTACCGGTATTAAAACTTCTGTTTGGCCTTGTTTTATAATGCCCTGAATGATTTTCTGATTGTTTATAAAAACTGCGGTTGTATCCTGGGCAATCAGTTGCATTGGAAAAGAAATAGCAGCAAGTATGGGCAAAATGAATTTCATTGAAATTTTATTATTATAATATTGGCAAATACAGCTTACCAACGTATCAATGCCCCGGCCCAGGTAAAGCCACTGCCGAACGCAGCCAGGCAAACCAGGTCACCTTCTTTTATTTTTCCTTGTTCCCATGCTTCACACAAGGCAATGGGCACTGAAGCGGCTGTTGTGTTGCCGAATTTTTGAATATTATTATATACCTGGTCGTCTCTCAATTTTAATTTTTGCTGTACAAACTGTGCAATACGTAAATTGGCCTGGTGAGGGATCAGCATATTAATATCTGCGGTAGTTAAGCCATTTGTGGCTAAAGCTTCTTCTACAACTTCCGGCATTTTAACAATGGCTTTTTTAAAAACAGCCGGGCCATCCATGTTAGGGAAATTCTGTGCTTCATCAATCATAGCATGACTCATGAACATTTTTCCCATTTCAGCATCTTCGAAATTTGCAACAGATTGCGAAACCCAATGATTGGCATGTGTACCCGGGTTATACATGGCCAGTATCTCAGCACTTTCTCCATCGCTGTGTAAATGAGTGCTTAATATTCCCTGCCCTTCTTTGTGTGTAGGTTGAAGAACAACTGCACCGGCGCCATCTCCAAAGATGACACTCACATTTCTTCCCCTTGTGCTAAAGTCGAGGCCAAAGGAATGTTTTTCGCTACCAACCACTAAAACATTTTTATACATGCCGGTTTTAATAAACTGATCGGCAACAGACAAAGCATATACAAAACCACTACATTGGTTGCGGACATCCAATGCGCCAATCTCATTCATTTTCATAGCACGTTGTAACAACACACCACATCCAGGAAAAAAATAATCGGGACTAAGCGTTGCAAAAACAATAAAATCTATATCCCGGGGAGTAATACCGGCTCTTTCAATTGCGATCTTTGCAGCTTCTACACCCATGGTGGTTGTGGTTTCGCCAACACGTTTGGCATATCGCCTTTCTTTTATCCCGGTTCGTTCCTGGATCCATTCATCGGATGTATCCATATATTTTTTCAGGTCTTCATTGGTAAAAATATTTTCAGGAACATAATAACCAATACCGGCAATTTTACTTCGTTGCATGCAATCAATCGTTTAGAACGGGCAATTTACAAAATAGTGAACGAAATGCAACTGTTTCACATGCAACTAAAAAGGAGAAGAGAATATTAGTTAAATTTGATCATGCCTTTCAGGCAAAAATCATCATCAAATACAGGATGAACCCTGGATTTATAATGGAAGTCTACAGAGTTTCTCAGGGCAAAACTATTAAGTATCATTTTTCCTGTAAAATGCTCTGCCAGCGGAAGTAAAGAAAGATTACCATCTTTTAATTTTAACTCGGCAATATAAACCCTTGCATTTATGCTGATGTTTAAAAATTGTCTATCACCAACAGTAGACATAAAAGCTGTTCCTGATATTGAATCGGCAGTGATACGGATGAAAGGACGGAGGTCTTCGAGGTAACCGGTAAAACTGATATTATATTCGGTATCTGTTCTCCTGCTTAATGTTAATGTAATGGGTTCTTCCCTTCGGCCGGCATGCCTTTTAACAAAAGTTGTCCAATTACCCAGTAAAGTATCTTCTACATAAATGGTAGGTGTTTCATCTAAATTATAGGCCGAACTGTACGGACAGGAGCAAAGTGAAACGGATAGAAAAAATAGTAACAATATTTCAAGCCCTTTTTTCATTTTTGAATACCTAAAATTATAAATGATATCATGTAAATACAATAGTAAAACCACGCCGGGTTTATTACAGTATGATATAGATTCTGTAGGCCTGTCTGTTGCTGCTTAAAGGTAGTTTATATCAGCGGCCTTTACTCAATAATCCAAGCCAGCTTCCTGTTTCCATCAACCAGGCAATACCGAGATGAATTATTAAACCACCCCAGATACTCCTGGTATTATAGCTTATTATCCCTAACAACAGGCCGCCCCAAAAACTACTGATGGCTTCACCAAGCGGTTTGCCAAAATGAATAGTGCAATAAAAACAGGCAACCGGTATAATACAACGGCCCCCACATATATTTAACAGCGATAAAATTAAAAAACCACGAAAGAAAAATTCGATACTTACAAAGTCAAATCCGTAGCACAGCTCATAAAAAATATAATGTCCTTTTTGTAACGGCAGATCCAGCTGCGATATGATTTTTACTTTTGGATACATTTGTAAAAAATCTTTTTGCGTACTGGCAAGCGCAATAAGCGGAACCATGATGAGCAACATAAACAGGTATGGCCTCACCTGTCTTAAAGCCCTGGTTCCATAAAAGGGCTGATTGTTTTTATCCTTTATCAACCAGACCAGAAAGACCGGGATAAGCACAACAAAAACCCTGACCACCCAGTTTAAGCAGTGTAACCAATACTCCTGTTCATCACCAGGCCATATTTTTTTAATAAGGAGCTGATGAAGATCAAAATTTACACGAAAAGAAAAAAATGCGGGAGCCAGGAAAAGTATTATCCAAAACCAATAGCTTTTATAGTAACTGCAATCTTTTAAAAATAATAACTGCAGAAAAAAAGCTGCAGCAAAGGGAATAAAGTATAAAAAATAGTAACCCCAAAAATGATCCCATTTTGCAGAGCCCCCTGCCACATACCTGGCCTCTAAAGAATGCCAGTAGTTTAAATAAATACATGTGCCAACCAGCAGAAGTATTACCAGGAAATAATACAGATTAAACTCTTTTTGATAAAACTCCCGTATGTATTTAAAAACTGATAACAATCCTTTTGTTTTTATAAAGATAACCAAGGCCGTTACATAAAATAAAAAACCCCTGCTTATGCAGGGGTTTTAATACCAATATAAATTTATTATTTATAACCATACCATGTACGGGCCTCAATACTAAACAGCCAGTAAATGCCATTGGCATAGGCGAAATTAAAAGAAGTCTCAGTGGGGGCGTCTTCAGGTAATTTTATTTTTTGGGTTAAAAAACCTGAAACAAAATCATACAATTCTATTTGTTTTTTATCAATATTTAAAAAACCAAGCTCGGCATTTTTTATTCCTGTATAAATTACAGAAGTGTTGTTATAACCAGCCGGGGTTTCCTCTGATTCATCTTCTGAACCCCCATCTGTCTTTTTTTTGCCCCAGTTAATTTTAACTGATGCAGAAGTTACTCCCTCTGCCAGGGAATACAGAGAAACAGTACCGTTATATAAAAACATAACCTCTTTTCTTAAAGGATGAAAAGTGCCTACACATTGGCCATCGGGCTGTTTTAACCCTTCTAAAATAACAGGACTTGATTCGGGGATTCCTTTTTTATCAAGCACATATTTAAACCAACCGGTTTCGGCATATCCATTGCCATTTATTTCTTTTTTTTCAGGATTATACCATATTCCCCTGGTGTCATTCATTGCAGTAAGGGCATCGTCTGATAACCTTTTTCCCGTTGCATCAAAAACGGCCAGTGGGTATTCTGTATTACCGGCCATCACTGCATAATATTTCTTTTGTATTGGATGCCATGCAACACTGGCGCCTCTTGTGCCAGGCATATCATCATCGGCTGTTTTCGGCATTTTGAGCTCCATTACTTTTTTTGGATTGCTCTTAAACTGGGCTTGTAAAACAGCTGTGCCTGCCAAAAAAATGATAGCTGATAAAATAATTCTTTTCATGATATAATTTTTATGTAAGAAATGAATAAAACCCATAAACTGCAATACCGCCTGGTGGGTATTTTTGATGATGTTCTTATTGTTGTTAAACAGGTTTTGTGGCCGGGTTAAGTGTTTGCCAAAGCAAATCCTTTAATTCAGACAAACCCTGCCCGGTAACAGATGAGATAAAAACATGAGGAATATTTTGGGGAAGCTCTTTCTTAATAGCTGCTTTTAATTCCTCGTCCAGCATATCGCTTTTACTGATAGCGATCACAAAATCTTTTTGCAGCATTTCAGGATTGTACTGCTCCAGCTCGTTGTGTAAAATTTCAAATTCTTTTTTTTGATCCTTGCTATCGGCAGGTATCAGGAAAAGTAAAATAGAATTACGTTCAATATGCCGTAAAAAACGATGCCCCAGACCTTTCCCTTCTGCAGCACCTTCAATAATACCGGGCAGATCGGCAATGCAAAAACTCCGGGCATCGCGGTATTCAACCATGCCTAACTGCGGTACCAAAGTTGTAAAAGCGTAATCAGCAATTTTTGGTTTGGCGGCAGTAATGCTGCTTAATAATGTTGACTTGCCTGCATTGGGAAATCCCACCAGTCCTACATCGGCCAATACTTTTAGCTCCAGAGTTTTCCATCCTTCAATACCCGGTTCGCCAGGCTGGGCATAATCGGGTGCCTGGTTGGTTGCTGTTTTAAAGTTACTGTTGCCTAATCCGCCACGGCCACCTTTTAATAATATGGCTTCCTGTCCGTCTTCCAATATCTCTGCTTCTTTTTCTCCGCTTTCTTCATCCCTTGCAATAGTACCAAGGGGCACTTCTATAATAATATCTTTACCTGTTCTTCCACTCGAATTATTTTTACTTCCATTCCCGCCATCTTCTGCCAATATGTTTTTAAAATATCGCAAATGCAACAAAGTCCACAACTGAGTATTGCCTTTTAAAATGATATGGGCACCACGGCCACCGTCTCCACCATCGGGTCCGCCCATAGCCGTTAACTTATTACGCATAAAGTGTTTACTGCCTGCGCCACCATGACCACTGCGGCAGAATATCTTTATCTGGTCTACAAAATTTGATTTTTCCATTATGGGCGCAAAGGTCTGTAAAATTTAAAGATTAATACTTTTAAGTTAACCCAGGCTTTAGGATAACTTTTAAATCTGTAAATGGTACTACATTTGTAAGAGTTAAATCAAAAAAAAATGATCAAATTAATTTTTATCCTCGTTGTAAGTATTTTGAGCTGTGGCCCTGCGAAAACAGGCCAGACATCAGAAAAAACAGATTCTGTAAAAATTCCGGTTTTAACAGGTCAGCCTGATAAGGATAGTGTATTGATACAAACCACAAAAGATACAACACCTGTTACTGCTAAAGAGTTAAAAGCATTACCCACATGCATAAAAAACAAGATAGATTCATTTAAAGTTGCACAAAAGCACGAACAGCCTCAAAAAATTGTTGAATACCTGTACAAGGGAAAGAAAGTTTATTATGTGGTAATGCCCTGCTGCGATTTTTTTAATGAAGTGTACGATGACAAATGTAAATTACTTGGCTCTCCAGATGGAGGCTTTACCGGAAAGGGAGATGGTAAATTACCCGATTTCTTTAAAGAAGTTTCTAAAGAGAAAATACTTTGGGAGGCAGATAAATAATTATTTATTCTCGTTCCATGTTGTATAGCTCACTGCCTGAATTTTACGATCAGTTCGAATTTCCCTGAGCGGCTCGCATACTTTCCAGGTTTCAAACATTTGTTTTGGTAATTGCTGATACAATGCTGTGCCCTGTGTTTTCCATTTCATCATTTCATCAGTAACTTCTTTTATTTTTTTAGCAGGATTGCCAACAATCAGGCTTCTGCTTTCAAAAACTTCATCAGCTTTTATAAAGCTTAAGGCGCCAACAATGCATTCATCGGCAAGTACAACATTATCCATGATCACTGCATTCATCCCTATCAAACAATTCCTGCCAATTGTTGCGCCATGTATAATTGCGCCATGGCCAATATGAGCGCCTTCTTTTAAAATAACCGTAACACCCGGAAACATATGAATGGTGCAATTCTCCTGCACATTGCATCCGTCTTCAATAATGATCAGCCCCCAATCGCCGCGTATGGCTGCACCGGGGCCGATGTAGCAACTTTTACCAATGATAACATTGCCTGTAACAGCCGCCTGCGGATGAATGAATGAAGATTCGTGTATAACAGGTTTGTATCCCTGGAATTGGTAGGTCATATCAACTTCTTATTGGTACGAAAACAAGTCCCTTTAAATAATGCCACTATATGATCATTCTGATTGGTTATGCTGATATGGTAAAGCCCTGTCAACCTTCCATTGTGCAACTCTTTAGCTACGGCTGTTAATATATCACCAACATGAACCGGCTTTAAAAAATTAATAGCAGTATCTAATGCAACCGATAAAACATTACGGTTATTACAGGCAAATGCAAAGGCGCTATCAGATAGAGAGAATGCAATACCACCATGTACAATACCAAAGCCATTGATCATTTCTTTGCGTACTGTCATTTTTATTTTGCTGTAACCTTCCTTTACTTCCAGCACTTCAATACCCAGCCATTGAGAAAACAAGTCGTTTTCCATCATGTGATTAACAACAGCATTGGCAGCTTGGTCATTTTCGTTGAGCATTAAAAATTAAATATAGATGATTGAATATTTTACTCTCCTTTAAAGTTTGCATCTCTTTTTTCTAAAAAAGCATTTATTCCTTCAGTATAATCAAATGTGGCTGCTGCTTTCTGTTGGTATTTATCTTCCAGCATTAACTGTTCTTCCCAGTTACTGGTAAATGACTTGTTTAAAACATGTTTGGTATAAGCCAATCCTTTGGTTGGCATTTGAGAAAGAGTAATGGCTATTTTTTTACTTTCCTCATCAAAGATATCATCTTCAAAAACTTTATAGATCATTCCCAATCTTTCTGCTTCGGTTGCTGCAACCTTATCACTGGTCATCATTAGTGCACTTGCTTTTTGCCAGCCAATTAAACGGGGTAAAGTGTAAGTGCCCCCGCTATCGGGTATCATTCCAATCTTACTGAATGCCTGGATGAAAGATGCAGATGCGGTTGCAACCACCACATCACAGCAAAGTGCAATATTAGCTCCGGCGCCAGCCGCTACTCCGTTAACTGCAGCCACAACAGGTTTTGGAAGATTCCTGATCCTTTTTACGATCGGGTTATAATGTTCTGAAAGAATTTTACTGATCTCAATTTTATTTTCGCCGGCCAGCTCATTGATATCCTGCCCGGCACTAAAAGCTTTTCCTGCTCCTTTAATATAAACACAACGTACTTCATGCAACGATGCAGCCTCATCAAGTTTTGACTGCATCAATAAAGCCATTTCATGGTTGAAGGCATTGAATCTTTCCGGGCGATTGAGCGTAATAAATGCAACACCGTTTTTTATTTCAAATAATATAGCAGACATCGGTAATGGTTTAAATAAACATAGATAAAATGGATAAAGCTTTACAATTAAACATCAAAGCTTTTTACTTCTTTATGATTTAATAAAAACTGGTTAACCAGGTCGTAATTCCTGTCGGGAGAACTGATCCGGTAAATATATACAGCATCATTATTGTCTTTAACAAATTTCATGCACCGGAATGAAAGGCCATGCAGCCTGAAAAAATCTTCCAGGTCTGCTTTAAAATTCCTTCCCAGTTCAACTGTACGTATTTTATAATCTTTAACCTTATGAAACCTGTTTATGAACCGTTGTACCGGCTCCAAGACAAATAATGCTACAACTACCATTACAGATACCACAATAGCCAGCGGATAATTATGATAGCCGATAGCCATGCCTAAGGCAGCAGTTACCCAAATAAGTGCAGCAGTGGTCAATCCATTAACGGTGATACCTTCTTTGAAAATAACACCGGCGCCAATAAAGCCTATGCCGGTTACAATATTACTGGCAATCCTGTCTGCACTGCCAATACCAGCTTCTTTGGAGAGAATTGTATATAAACAGGAACCTACACAAATAAGGATCATTGTTCTGAAGCCCGCAGGTTTACTTCTGAATTCCCTTTCTAAACCAATAATAGCACCAATTACAAAAGCTGCTGACACCTGTGCAGCTTCTTCAAAATATATAGCAAGGTTCATGAGTATAAATTTAGGTAATCAGCACCCAAATATCCTGAAATATTTTATACTTTGCCGGTATAAACAACAAGTGTTTTTCTTTTGTGCATTATTTTTTGCTTTTTAAACTTCAGCCTGGTTCAGAAAAATTTATCTACACGATCCCGGGTAGCACATAAAAATAAAATCTATGAATACATTGAAAGTTTGTTACACGATCATGACAACTGTTTTAATTGCCGGTTGCAAAGTCAGCTGTTCTGCCGGAGGTGATAAATCTGTTATAAAGACAAAACCGGTTACTTCTGGCGATAACTCTGCTCTTACAGGACCTATCATAAAAAATGATATTGACCTGGAAGCTACCGGGGTAAAACTTAAAGAAGCATACCTTCTTGATGCAAATAAAGATAGACTGACAGAGAATATTACAAAGGTTGGCGAAAGAATTTACATCGTTTTAAAACTGGATACTGGCTGGGTAAAAGAAAAGGGGAAATCATTTATTGGCGCTTCGGAAAGGATTTCAACTGAATCGGGGAATGTAATTGTTGATGCGGAAGATGTCTTTAAAGATTATGAGGTAACGGGTATTTCAGCAAAAGATGCCGGAGTAATAAGCCTTTCTGCTGTTATAACACAGGCAGATACAGGCGTTGAAGATTTTATAGTACGATTCAGGGTTTGGGATAAAAAAGGAACCGGAGAAATAAAAGGCAAGTATAAATTCAGCATTAAGAAATAGTGGAAGGTATTTTAATGACATTTGAAATAATCAAATGGCTCTTTGCAGTCGTTGCATTGATACAATGCTTTGCAGGCTGTGCTTCCAAACTGACTGATTAATTTTGTGTTGGTTGAATGGCACTGAGGGCATTCAATGACAGGATCAGACGGGTTGTCAGACCTTGAGGCCGGCGGAGCGATGCCATACTCCTTTAATTTTCTTTTTCCTTCCTCACTCATCCAGTCTGTGGTCCACGCAGGGGCGAGTACGGATGTAACTTTTACCCTGGAATATCCATTTTCGATCAGCGCAAGTTTTATGTTCATAGCAATCATATCCATGGCCGGGCAACCGGTATAAGTAGGCGTGATAATTATTTCTACTTCATCGCCATTTAATTTTACATCCCTTACTATTCCTAAATCTATAATGGTAAGAACGGGTACTTCAGGATCAGTAACCTGTTCTAAAATCTGCCAGACCTTTTTATACGATATAGTTGCTTCAGTTACCACGTAGCATTTGGGTAAGTTCGTTGCATGTATTGTAACTCTGTTAAAATATATCCTAAGTGTTCGGTATGTACACCAGCCTTACCACCGGTTTGCATAAAAGTTTTTTCCGGAATGGATAAAGTAGCTTCTTCAAAAACTGATGTAATTTTTTTCACCCAGTCATCTTTTAATATGGAAACATCATAGCCTGCTGCGATTTCATAATCTGCCGGTAAAAACATTTCACCGGTATATCTCCACAATTCATCAATAGCCTTTAAAATACGCTGATGGCTTTCTGCTGTTCCGTCACCCATACGAATAACCCATTCGCTGCTCCAGCGCAGGTGATAGGTGACTTCTTTTAGTGCTTTAGCGGCAATAGCTGCTATCTGTTCATCTTGGTCAGCCTGTAATTTTTCGTATAATAAATATTGGTAAGTACTAAAGAAAAACTGGCGTAAAATTGTTTGCCCCCAATCGCCGTTGGGTTGCTCAGCCAATAAACAGTTTTTAAATTCTCTTTCTGTTCTCAGGTATGCCAATGAATCTTCTGTTGCATCGTTACCAATTAATGTTGCAGCATACTGATAAAAATTCCTTGATTGCCCCAACAGGTCCAGTGAAATGTTTGTAATAGCAATATCCTGTTCAAGTATTGGCCCATGGCCGCACCATTCCGCATTGCGTTGTGCAAGTATCAATGTATTGTCTGCAAGATGTAATATATAGTCAATCCGGGAACTGGTCATTTGCTTGATCTTTTAATCAGGTCATTTGAAATTACATATGGCCCACTTCATCAGGTAAGTCATAAAAAGTAGGGTGGCGGTACACTTTATCAGCAGCAGGCTCATACAATTCTCCTGCTTCTTCCGGACTGGAGGCGGTAATGTATTTACTTTCCACAACCCAGATACTAATACCTTCCTGCCTCCGGGTATATACATCTCTTGCATTTTCAATGGCCATTGCTGCATCTGCAGCATGAAGGCTTCCTACGTGTTTATGGTCGAGGCCTTGTTTACTGCGAACAAATACTTCCCAAAGTGGCCAGGTATTTTTTTCGCTTGTTTTATTTACAGTTGTATTACCCCCGGCATTGTCATCCGGTATATCGCCGTAAAAATATTTTTGTTGATTGAATGACATATAAATAATTTAAGCTGCTATATTTTTTTGACGGCTTTGTTTTTTATCAGCATAAGCCATAGCTGCTTCCCTCACCCAGGCTCCTTCATCATGTGCTTTGTTTCTTGCATCCAGTCGTTGTTTGTTACAGGGGCCGTTTCCTTTTACTACCTGCCAGAACTCATCCCAGTTTATTTCACCAAAGTCATAATGTTTCCTTTCATCATTCCATTTTAATTTATCATCAGGTAAGTACATCCCTAAAACTTTTACCTGCTCTGCGATCATGTCAATAAACTGCTGACGTAGCTCATCATTTGTTTTTCTTTTTATCTTCCACTTCATACTTTGATCACTGTTTGTGCTTTCACTGTCTCTTGGCCCAAACATCATCAGGCTGGGCCACCACCAGCGGTTTATTGCGTCCTGGCACATGGCTTTCTGTTCGGCTGTTCCTCTTGACAAAACCAACAATGATTCAAACCCTTGCCGCTGATGAAAACTTTCTTCTTTGCAAATACGTACCATGGCTCTTGCATAGGGCCCGTAAGATGTGCGGCATAACATCACCTGGTTTAAAATAGCAGCGCCATCAACCAGCCACCCAACAGCGCCCATATCTGCCCAGGTTAAACTGGGATAATTGAAGATGGAAGAATATTTTGCTTTACCACTGTGCAGGTCGGCAATTATTTCATCACGGGAGCTGCCTAAGGTTTCGGCTGCTGAATAAAGATATAAGCCATGACCTGCTTCGTCCTGCACTTTTGCAATGAGTATTGCTTTTCTTTTTAAAGATGGAGCCCTGCTTATCCAGTTACCTTCAGGTAGCATACCCACAATTTCGCTATGAGCATGCTGGCTTATTTGCCTGGTGTTCGTTTTGCGATAGGCATCTGGCATCCAGTCCTTAGGTTCAATCTTGATTTCGTTATCAATCTTATCCTGGAATATTTTTTCAAGATCCTGTTCAGGCATAAAAAATATTTTAGACTGTAAAGGTAATAAAAAACTAACAGTTGTTAGTATAGACTATAAAAAAGAACCCCATTTGTAGCTGGTATTAATAACCAGGTGCTTTGTGTTCAGGTGCTGTTCAATTAATAATGATAAAAAGAGGGAATTCATCACGAGGATAAAAAAAAGTTGATTTTTAGAGCGCTTATTGCTATTTTGGGCATCCAATGCTAACCACATGATTGCATAGCCTCTTACAACAGGAAATAAATAATTTTTTTACCGGCGGTTTAAAAAGAACAGGCGTTAAGTTTTAATGCCAATCCGACATACCTTTTGAAATATTTTACGGCTTCCAATGTCACTACCATTCAAGGCAGATTTTTATTTATTAAAACATTTCATTTATATACCAAAACCCCCCAATCATGAGCACAACTATTGAACGGTATGTCATCAGGCATATTTCAGGCACAAAAGCCAACCAGGTTGAAGAATTTGATTATTCCAAATCTGAATTATCTATTGGACGTACTTCCGGCAGTGATATCCAGTTTGATCCTGAACAGGAAGTTATTGTTAGCCGGGAACACGGAAAAATTGTAAAAGTAAGTTCCGATCCTCCCAAGTTTTCAATTAATGATAATAACAGCCGTAATGGAGTATTTGTAAACAAAATGAGGGTGAAGGGCTCAGCAACTTTAAATCCTGGTGATGAAGTGCAATTGGGTAGCAATGGCCCGGTTTTTTCATTCGACATATACCCACGGCCACAGGACATGATGATGCAAACCAAAGTAATGGATATACCTACATCCATTAAGGCTACTACAGTTTCTGAAGTGAGCCAGGCAGCTTCTGCCGGTGCATCCGCTGCCGCAGAACCGGTGAAAACGGGGTTAGGAAAACAAACTGTAGAAAGAATGCTGGTGGCTGAAAGAAAAAAATCTTACAGTACAATGGGTATAATAATCGGTGTTCTTGTTATAGCCCTGGGTGTGTTAGGTTATGTTTTCAGGGATAATATTTTTGGTAAAAAAGTAGAGATACCAAAAAGTGATATTAAATTACCCGAACAAATTGCTAAAGAAAATGAGGACAGGGTAGTAGCCATAGAATTTGGATGGCAGCTAAGGTATGCTGATACAGATAACGAATTATGGCATGAATATGCTGATGTGGTGGACAAATCAGGACTGCATACTTATGTTGCATTATATTTTCAAAATGCATCGGGCGAAATTGAGCCTTATCTGGTAACAAAAACTGAGTTGGATAAGCGTGGAGGTAGTGGAAGACCGCTCGGGTTTTCCGGCGCAAGTGGTTCAGGGTTTATCGTGTCTCCCGAAGGTTTTATCTTAACCAACCGGCATGTGGCAACTTGTTGGAATACCAGTTATCCATTTCCGGATTATGCATTTCCGGGCGCCATGGTGAAGTGGGTAGGTGTAAAGGAAACGATTGATTATAATGATATAGTAACGCCTAATAGAATTCATGATTATGTGCCTGCAAATAGTTCTATGGTGGATGGCCACCTGGTAAGCGTGAATTCGATCAAAGGGAAAAACACGTACCTGAATGTAATATTTTCCAATACAACAGCTCGTATTCCGGTAAACGGCGATCCGCAGCCTTCAGAAAATCATGACGTAGCCATTTTAAAGATCAATTCAGTACCATCACTTTCAAAAGTTACCTTGAAAGATAATTATGCAGAAGTAAAGCCCGGACAAACAGTTACAGTAATGGGCTATCCTGGAGTGGCTCCGGAACAATATGCAGTAAGAAAATCAAATGATGTTTTTAATCAAAAGAACAAGGTTGAAACAGTACCTACCCCAACAGTTACAACAGGGAATATTGGCAGAATAATACCGGCATCATCAGATAAAAACCTTACCTACAGTAGTTTTGGAGATGTGTATCAACTTACCATAAATGCAACAGGTGCAGGTAACAGCGGGGGGCCGATGTTTGATGATAAAGGTAATGTAATAGGGATATTTTTTGCAGGTAAAACAGATGAAAGAGGTACGCAGATATCCTTTGCTGTACCTATTAAATACGGATTGGAATTAATGGGCTTGTCACCAAAAGTGAATAAATAAAGATTTAGGCAAGGGTTGAATGTAACCCGATAAATGAGATATGACAGTGGACATATTACAGAACTAGCTGGCTACCGCCTGACCGATCGAATTGGGTCAGGCGGTATGGGCGATGTATATAAAGCATATAATAAAGCATTAAACCGGACTGCTGCTGTTAAGATTCTGCATCAAAAAGAAATGGCTGACAGATTCCGAAATGAAGCCTACATTCAGTCATCTGTAAGCCATCCCAATATTGCATGCTTGTACGAATATCTTGTTTCCGGAGAAACGGCCTGCATCATCATGGAATATGTGGAAGGAGAATCATTGGATGTTTATCTTCATAAAAAAGGGAAGCTGTCTAACGAAGAAACTGAAAATATTGTAAAACAAATTGCAGCGGCACTGGCATATTTACATAAAAAAGAAATACTGCACCGGGATATTAAACCTCAAAATTTTAAGATACAGCAAAACGGAACAGTTACTATGCTTGACTTTGGTATTGCTAAAAACAAGTACACGCCAAAACTAACACAGCAGGGTTTTATTGTTGGTACAACCGAGTATATGGCTCCTGAGCAGTTTCGGCAGCAGGTTGAAAAAAAATCAGATGTGTGGAGCCTTGGTGTTTTAACCTACGAATTGTTAACCGGGTATATGCCTTTTGATGCAAATAACCCCGTAACAATGCGGTCTAAAATTGAGAAAGGAGAATTTACCAAACCCAGGATATTGGTACCGCAGGTATCTGAAAAACTTAACTGGCTTATAGAAAAAAGCCTGCAGGTAAATCCTGTAAACCGTATTTCTGCTGCCGAGATAGAGACATTATTTAATGGTAGAACTAATCAACAACAAAAACCTGCCGGTAAATTAAAAAATACTTTCTCTCTTAACCGTAAAACGATAATAATTTTAGCAACAGCCATTTTGCTTTTATTCATCGTCATTTATTTAGCAGTAAAACCAAAAAATAATGATGGCCCGGTAAATGCAACGGAAGATCTTCACTTAACAATTGATGTACCTAATGCGCCTGATGCATATATTGTTTTTCCGAATGGAGATCGAAAGAAGCTGCCCTATGATATTTCGGGCAAGGAAGGTGAAAATTTTAAATTCAGTATCCAGGCAGAAGGGTATATTCCCAGGGAAATAGAAGTGCCGATCACAAATAGTCAACGGTCGTATCAATATAATCTTGAAAAAATAAAAGAATAAGCAATGGGCTGGATGAATTTCTTTAGAAAAAAAAATAAAAAACCCGTTTCTGGGAATAGTAACGAATCTTTCGAATCGGGGAATTTAAAAGTTATTGTTTTGTCCGACCTGGGTAATATAAGGACCAATAACGAAGACAGGGGTATGTATTTTAAAATTGCTGATGAAAATGTTATTCGTGAAAAAGGCCAGATGCTGATAGTTGCAGATGGAATGGGCGGGCACCAGGCAGGAGAAGTGGCCAGCAAAATGGCTGCTGATATTATCAGCAGGGAATATTTTAATCAAACCGGTAATGGTAGTGTAGAAAAAAACCTGGCAAAGGTATTTGCCCTTGCCAATAAAAATATTTTTGAAATGTCACGTTCCAACCAGGCTTATAATGGAATGGGAACAACCTGTACAGCATTGGTTATAATTGATCAAACAGTTTATTATGCACAAGTGGGGGATAGCAGGGCCTATATACAAAAAGGGGGTTCAATTTTTCAAATCACGGAAGATCATACTTTTGTTCAGGAATTAGTAAAAAGTGGTGATATTACTCCTGAAGAAGCGGCCACACATCCTAAAAGAAATATTCTTACCAATGCTATGGGCACCAAGCCAGACTTAAGGATTGATACAGGTAGGTGTAAGCTAACATTTGAAAACAACGATCGGCTTTTACTTTGTTCTGATGGCCTGTATGATTATTTAAATGATAAGGAGCTGAATGACATTCTTTGCAAAAATTTATTAAAAGATGCTGCTGAGTATATGGTAAACCAGGCTAAAGCAAGAGGGGGACATGATAATATTACCGTTGTATTGGCAGAGAAAACCGGAATCCCAAAAGAATCAGAAGCAGGATTAAAATTAACGAGAGATATTGATTTGCCTAAAGTAACAAGAGATGCAGATTTACCCACAGAGATATAATACTAACTGGTTATGATTGGAGAAAAAATACACAGCTATCAGATAAATGCACACCTGGGACAGGGTGGTATGGGAAATGTTTACAGGGCCACCGACATAATGTTGGGACGAGAAGTAGCATTAAAAATGCTTCATCCGCAACTTACCATGCAAACCCAGTTTTTGGAAAGGTTTAAAAAAGAAGCACGGGTGCTTGCACAATTACTTCACCCCAACATTGCCGTTATTTATAATTTTATTGAACAGGGAGGTAATCATTTTATGGTAATGGAATATGTGGAGGGAACAAATCTCGATGATCTTTTAAAAAGGCACAAAGCATTACCACCGGAATTTATTGTACCTGTTTTTATCCAGGCGCTGGAGGGGTTACAGCATGCACATAAAAAAAATGTTTTTCATCGGGACATTAAGCCTTCGAATATTATGCTTACTTCCGATGGAACAGTTAAGCTTATGGATTTTGGTATTGCTAAAGTTGCCGGGGAACAAAAAATGACACAGGTAAATAAGATAGTTGGCACTGTTGAATTTATGGCGCCGGAACTTATCCAGGGAAAAGACGCTTCTGCCGCATCTGATATTTATTCAATGGGAGTTACTTTATATGAACTGGTCTCCGGAAAACTTCCTTTTGAAAGTGATACTGATTTTAACCTGATGCAGGCTATATTGAAAAAGAAACCAAGCCCGCCTGATAAGTTAAACGTTTCGGTTCCCAGAGCATTGGCCGATATTGTAATGAAGGCATTAGATAAAAATCCTGAGAACCGTTTTGCTGATGCAAGGGCTTTTCAGCAAGCGCTGGTTAATGCCTTCCCTTATTTTAAAGAAATTAATTTAAGTACTCTCAAACCTGCAGCAGCAGGCACTCAGTTTACTCAGCCCGGCGGAGCAATCACACAGCCTAATAAAGACCTAATGACAGCTGTAGCTATGGAAACAAAAGTAGAGACATGGGCAAACCCAAATTCTTTTTTAGAAAAAACGAAACAGAATATTTCTAAAAACAGGAAATGGTATTTAATTGCTGCGGCCCTTCTGCTCTTTCTTATTGTAACAATAGGGTTAATAAAGAATAATGGGGATAAAAATGGAGAATTAGCTCAAAATGATACTTTAAAATCAACTGGTGGAAATGTAACTGGCGACAATCAGCAAACCGGAATAATTAGTACACCATCGCAAAACGTTAATGAACCTGTGCCAGAAAGGGATAACCAAACTAAGATACCTGTTCCCAAACCGGGACCTGATAAGCCAAAAGAAAATAAAATTGAAAAGAAGGAGCCTGTGCAAAAAAATGAAGAAGAAAAAATAAAAGAAAAGGAAACACTGGTTGAAACGCCTGCAGAAAAACCAGTGGAGAAAAAAGATATCTATATCGCTACAAAATTAGAAGTAGAGCTTTCTTTACGTGAAGACCTTGACGGCTCTCCTGAGAGAAAAGATATTCCTGTTACTTTTTCTGTAAGAAACCGGGTGATGTACAGTGGAGTTACAATTATTCAGCAGGGAGCTATAGCCAACGGTACAATAAAACTGGGAAAAGTTCAAACTGATGTAGAGATAAATTCTGTAACAGCGGTAAACGGGCAACGGATACAATTAAAAGCCCTTCGTGGCCATGGTAAGCGAAATACAATTACATCTGACCGGAGTTATACTGCCATCATACTACCGGGCACAAGGATAAATTTTTAGCGGTAGTGAATAGGGTTATTTAATATCAAAATCCACCACAACTTTTTCAGTTTTTGGATGAGATTGACAGGCGAGGATAAATCCCTGCTCTACTTCTTCCTGCTCCAGCCCCCAGTTTACATCCATTTCAACTTCACCCTCTAATAATTTTGCTTTGCAGGTACAACATACGCCGCCTTTACAGGCAAAGGGAAGATCGGCGCCCTGCTTTAGTGCAGCATCTAAAATGCTGTCATTATCAAATCCAAGGTCAAAGTCAAAACTTCTACCATCCAGTTTAACAGTGATTTTACTTTTAGGGCCTGTATCGCTTGTAGTTTGTGGCTTTTGGTTTGTGGCCTTCTTCTGACCGGGAGTAGTAAACAATTCAAAATGAACTTTCTTTCTTTCTATTCCCAGCTGTTCCAAAAAATCTTTTACACAAAAGATCATTTCTTCGGGGCCACAAATAAAATATTCAGCAATACTTTTATAATCGATCAGCTTATTTAATTCAAGTAATTTATTGTTGTTGATTCTCCCAAAATTGACCGGGGCATCAGTTTTTTCACGGCTTAGAATATTAATAAAATTAAAACGGTTGAGGTATTTGTTTTTTAATCCTTCCAGCTCTTCAAAAAAGATGATTGAACTACGGCCACGGTTACCAAATACCAGTGTAAAACTGCTCAACGGTTCGGTTTGTAAGGTGGTTTTAATTATAGAAATAACCGGGGTGATGCCGCTGCCTGCTGCAAATGCAAGATAACTTTTGCAGTTAGTTATTTGTAGCCTGGTATTAAACTTACCTGTGGGAGGTAAGATATCCAGTTCATCTCCTTTTTTTAAGACTGTATTTGCATATTCAGAAAATTTTCCGCCATCAACTTTTTTTACAGCTACCCTTAACTCGTCTTCATAAGGTGCTGAACAGATGGAATAGGAACGGCGGATATCCTCACCGGCAATATTTTTTTTGACGGTTATATTTTGTCCCTGTGCAAACTCAAAATCTTTTTTTAGTTCATCAGGAACAACAAATGAAACAGAAACACAATCGGGTGTTTCCTGCCGCACTTCTTTTACTTTTAATTTATGAAAATGAACAGCCATAAAAATTACTTTATTATACCTTTTAATAAATGATTCACCATATCATCTTCCAAAACCCGGGTGCTTACATTTTGTTTGTGCCGCTGCCAAAACTCAAGCCCTCTCACAGCTGATAATATGGTTAGAACAGACACGTAAGGGTTATTGGATTTAAGCTCTTTGGATTTTATACCAGCTTCAATCAATGCAACCAGCTTTTTTTCATAACTCCTGCGCTGGTTAAGAAAATTACTTAAATATGGATCCCTTAAATGTTTCCATTCGTGATTAGCAACAAATACTTCATCAAAATTATTCAGCATCATCTGTATGTGAAACCGGATAATATTTTCAATTTTTGTAACAGTACTCACAGTCATATTTTCTGTAGTATCCAGATAAGTAGTAAAATCATTGGCTACTTTAAAACAAATGGCCTGTAAAAGTTCACTTTTCGATCCTATATGATTATAAAGACTGGGCGCCTCAACACCAACTGCTTCTGCTAATTCTCTCATTGAAGTGGAGGAATAGCCTTTTATTTTAAAAAGAGCAGAAGCTTTATGCGTAATCACATCCTTTTTTGTAGCATTTTTACCCGGCTTAATCTTTGCCATTCAAGCTTTTTTGTAAAACTAACACTTATTAGTTTTTAATACGGTTTTAAAATAATTTAGCCACTTTTAATTTAAAAGATAATAGCCTGATTATCTTCCCGAAATAGCCGAAATAGGCAGTTTTATATGGAAAACATCCTAAAAAAAGTCAAAAATGATAGAAAATCATTACTTAGGTGCAAATAAAAAACGACACTAACGGGCAGGTGTAGAAAAATAAATTATGATAATATTAAAAAAATACTAATTTTACAGCCTGCATGGTTATCTAAATCTCTCCAATCTTATCAAAAACCCTTCTGGATTATCATTTATGGTAAGTCTCCTTTTATGCTTATAATCTATTAATTAACACTAATTCTATTTAAAAAATATTCATAACTCTTTTCTTGTGGTTTCAGAGGTAAGCAAGGCCGGAGATTTTTATCTCTGGCCATCTTTTTTACACCAGGTTCTTCATCTATAAAAATACCTATACTGCCGATACATACTTGTATTACCGATTTCAAGTATTATTCTTTGTCAAATGATCAGGATCAAACCTTCGCAGCCAGTAATGCATTTTACAGATTGACTTCTTTTAAGCCTTACCTTGATTTTCGTGATTAGTTAAAATACTGGTGAAAGTACAGGAATATTATTTTCAGAATCTGTCTTGTGGTTAGGCCTGTTGATCTACATTGCTGTTTTTACCCCGGCCTTATGACCAGATGGCGCAGAACAGAATTTTGTATTTGAAACGTACCTGTTTGAAGTAATAGAATCAATGATTCATTACATAAAGTAGCGGTTAACTACATTTCTTCAACACTTACCCTGTATGATATAATTGGCAATTACCCGTTGCTTGCAAAAGCTGATAAAACAACCGAATATCCCGGCAGCCGGCCCCCAACTTTTTTAATAAAAGTACAGCCCGGCATGACAATTGTAAGTTATCAGGAGATCAAAAAAATAATCTATGAAAAGCAACCCTCCAGTATTAAATAGCGTTTTTCTTATAGCAATGCCAGGAGGCAGTGAGTGGATACTCATAATTATTGTTATGCTGCTGCTTTTTGGCGAAAAAAAAATACCTGAATTAATGAGAGGCGTTGGTAAAGGCATCAGAGAGTTTAAAGATGAAAAGGATGGGGTGAAAAAAGAACTGGATATGGGATTGAACAGTGAGAAAAAATGATTCTTAGTGCTGGGTATTCTTTTCAGGAAGGCGAACATCATTCAAATAAAATGACAGTAAAAAAATAACTGCAAGACAGCTATGGAGCAATCTGTAATATTTGACAAGCTAACAGCAATTTTCAGAAGAACTTTCAACGATGAAACAATTGTGTTAAGCAATGAGTTAACAGCTAACGAAGTTGCTAACTGGGATTCACTATCTCATATGCTGATGATAGGAGAAGTGGAAAATGCTTTTGCTGTAAAATTCAAGCTCAAAGAATTAACTAAGTTAGATAATGTAGGCAATCTTGTTGACCTGATAAGGACTAAACTTCCGGCTGTGATAGAGTAGAAATTTATACTATCGCTGTATTCAAAAAATAAATTAGTGGTTTCATTGCCTCAAATGTTCCTGAAACATTCTTCGAAAAATCTTTATGCTGAACTTCACCATCACTGAAAGACCTACTTACAATAAAGCTCTTCATTTTCAGGTATTCAATTGCGGGGTTAGCTTCATCGTAGCCTTTGGGTGGCCTGGTTAAAGTATCGCCTTTTATCCCTTCTGAAAATATTTTTTTAAATGCCTTGCTCTCAACTATTTTTTTCCAATCGGCAAAACTATAATCAATTTCCTGGCGTATGCCTGCAAGTACAGCCGGTTCAGGCATCCAAATACCACCAGCTGCAAAACTTTTACCGGGTTCAATATGTAAATAGTATCCTGAACCCAGGCCTTTTTTACCCTCTTTATTAAAATAGGCGGCCATATTACTTTTATAAGGCGCTTTATTCTTGCTGAACCGCACATCCCTGTTTATTCTGAACGTGCAATTCTTTGCTTCTAAATTTCCGATGGGCTTGTCAAATGTTGAAATGCCTTTAATAACCTGGCCGACCAGTAAGAGAAAATCGGCTTTGGCAATTTCATATTGTTTGCGATGCCCCTCAAACCAGGATTTATCATTGTTCTTTTTTAAGTTTTTCAGAAATTTTAAAGTAGTTGATTGAAGCATAGATCATTTTTTTAAGAAAACGAATTTACATAAAATATAAAAGGGAATTGGTATTAAACCAATTCCCTTTTACTAATTACTAATTCCCTTATTTTATCCTGCCCCAGTTCTCTCCACTCTTAATACGGTATAAGGTCATTTCACTTACTTTATATTTAGCGGCTAATTTCTTATAAGTTATTTTCCGTTTCGGGTTATTTATAATGTCTTTAATGGTCTTAACCTGTGCGGCATTAAGCTTCAGGCCAACTGTGCGGTTAGCCTGTCTTTTTTTGTAGGCTATTTTTTCAGGGCTATTTTGCTGGTGAGAACTAACTGTATCCAACGTTGCCCATCTCAGATTTTTAAAATGGTTGTCTTTCTTTTTATGATTTACATGAATTACGTACTTATATTTTGGAGTGGGCTTTTTGCAAAACAATTTTGCCACTTCACGATGAATATAAATAGTACCATTGCCATTTTCAACATGAAGATTAAGGGTTCTGTAGCCCGAGGTTAATGAACCATTTAATAATTTTCCGTCTTTTTCAATGCGATCATTAAAACTGGCAGCCCGGCCATGAGAAGAGACTGCGTATTTTTTGCGAAGTTGTTTATGGCCACTAAACAGAATCTGTTTCCAGACTTCGTTGGAGATTTTTTTAATCATAATAGTATGATTTAAAAAGTGATGACGGGCCAGCCACCTGCCCGTAAGTTTTTTAAAAAAGGCTTCCCTATAAATATAATGCTTTTTTTTTGCTAGTTAGGTAGCATTTTTAAAAATTCTTCTTCGGTAATAATTTTTACGGTCGCTAACTTTTTTGCCTTTTCAAGTTTACTTCCGGCATCTTCGCCAACCACCAGGTAGTTAAGTTTGCTGCTGACGCCTCCAATTATTTTTCCCCCGTTCTTTTCCACCATTGCCTCCGCTTCGCTTCTTTTCAGGCGGGACAAAGTGCCTGTAAATAAGAAAGTTTGGCCAACCAGGTCACCATCAGTTACCAGTTCCTTCTTTTCATTTTTTAATTGTACGCCAAGGCTTTCCAATTGTTTAAGTAAATGCAGGTTGTTTTTATTATGAAAAAATTCAAACACTGTTTTAGCTACTTTAACACCAACATCTTCCAGTTCCTGTAACTGCTCTTCTGTGTAGTCAGCAAATTGTAACAGGTGCTCTACTGCATTAGCTAATGTTTTAGCTGTTGTTTCACCCACATAGCGGATGCCTAGTGCATAAATGATCCGGTGCAGCGGTTGCTTTTTTGAATCTTCAATGGCCTGTTGCAGTTTGGTTATTGATTTTTCTCCAAATCCATCCAGCTTTCTTATTTCATCGTAGGGCAGCTTATATACTTCAGGAATGGTTTTTAATAATCCCAGCTCATAAAATTTACGAACATTGGCTTCGCCAAAACTGCGGATGTCCATCGCATCTTTGCTTACAAAATGAATTATGCCCTCCACGATCTGTGCAGGACAGGTAAGATTGATACAGCGCCATACAGCCTCGTCTTCGGGTTTAAATAATTCACTATCACAAACCGGGCAACGTGTGGGAAATTTTATTTTCTTTTCATTACCTTTTCTCAGTTCAGCAAATGATTTTACAATTTGTGGTATCACATCACCACTCCTTTCAATTAAAATAGTATCACCCAGCTTAAGGTCTTTTTCTTTGATATAATCTTCATTGTGAATAGAAATACTGCTTACCGTAACACCACCAACCTGAACCGGTTCTATTTTAGCAACCGGGGTTACAGCGCCCGTTCTGCCCACCTGGAATTCAACAGCAAGTAATTTACTGGTACCCTGCCTTGCTTTAAATTTGTAAGCAATGGCCCAGCGTGGGTGATGTGATGTCATGCCAAGTTTATCCTGCAGTTTCAGATCATTTACTTTTATCACCATGCCATCAATTTCATAACCCAACTCATCCCTTCCTTTTTCAAAATCATTTATATGTTTTATTACCGCTTCAATTCCCTGCAACACTTTCATTTCTTTTTTAGGGCTCCTGAAACCCAGGTTCCACAACATTTCCAGCATACCACTATGAGTTTTGGGATTTGGGTTTTGCGGCTTGTGTTGACTGCCCGCTGTATGTTCATAGCTAACGTGATATAAAAATGCTTCCAGGTTCCTGCGGCTAACTTCTGCTGTATCTTTGATCCTTAAGGAGCCGGCAGCAGCATTACGTGGGTTTGCAAGCGGAGGAATTCCTTCTTCGATCAATGCATCATTATATGCTTTAAAATTATTTTTGTTCATCAGCACTTCGCCACGTATCTCTATCTGTTCAATACCATACTCACTAAATTTTGCTGAGAGGGGAACCGACCTGATCTGTTTTATGTTCATGGTAATTTCATCTCCAACCTCGCCATCGCCCCTTGTTGCACCACGGGCCAGCATATCATTTTCATAGATAAGGGAGATGCTTGCCCCGTCAAATTTCGGCTCTACACAATATTCTATTTTCTCCAGGCCCGAAAGCTCCTTTGCCTTCCTGTCAAAATCAACCAGGTCATCAGCATTGTAAGAGTTTTCCAGCGAAAGCATAGGTACCAGGTGTTGCACTTTGGGAAAATCCTTGATCAGTCCTTTACCTACTCTTTGCGTGGGAGAATCTTTGGTGATGGAACCCGGATTTTCTTTTTCATAATGCTCCAGCAGTTTATACAAGGAATCATATTCAAAGTCGCTGATGAGCGGATCATTCTGAACATAGTACCTGTATTCGTGAAAGCGAAGGATATCACGCAGGGTTTCAACCTTGCTGTTCATTTTTTTTGCAGCAAGCCATTGAACAGTTTCTTTCTGAAATTTTTTTGTAAGTTCTGCGGTGTACATAAAATAAATATCTTACTAAAGTAAAAAATAATCTTTCTCCATCCTGATAGTTACCGGGACAAAAAAAAGATCAGGATGGCTTTACCTGCTGCAGGTGTTTTTGTAAAACTATTTTTAATTGTCTTTTTACAATTGACCCCATGCTGATGCATTTGGAAAAATAGGTAGTATTAAAATGACTGTTGAGTTCTTCTCTCAGCATTTTTATTTTATGAAATTCAGATATTTCGTCCTTTGCCATAATAGTAAGTAATTCCAGTAATTGCTTTCTGCTGGCAAATACACGAAGGGCCATTGCTGTACGCTCTTCTGCCTGGTATTGTTCAATAACCCCGGCACTAAGGGTCTTTAATACCAGTTCAACATACTCATAATTTTCCTTGTAAAACTGTGGCAGGTAAAGATTTTTTCTTCCCTCGTAACTCTGCTGGTCAAAATCTATGGCACGCATGCGGTATTGGTAATCCTCAATATCAGGTGTTATATCAATTACAAAATTATAACTACGCATATCACCCAGCAGCCGGGCAAAGCACCGCTCATTGAACTTTACAAACTCCTTGGCGATGCGTATCTTATTTGTTTCGGGCTGGTTTAAATAATCTTCAAGAAAAACATCGCCGGGTATACCGGGAATATGTTCTTCTACCAGTGTGTTTTTATGATACAAAAAAGTGATCCGGTTTGGGCTTAACAAATGTTCCAGCTCAAGACCGTAAATACGGGAAGCATCTGAATTCTTGATATAATAATGGTCGTAATTATCATTGATACGGTTTATGATACGGATACGGAAGGGTATGCTGTTTCCAAATTCGCAAAAATCTATCCGCTCCACATCAAGATGTTTTATATAACTGAGGTTACCTTCTGTTTTTAAAGCTGCATAGGTTTTTACCAGGCCATCTTTTAAAAACTCCATTTCTTTAAGATCATATACAGCTGTTTCCCAATGGGTCAGTTGTCCTTTTTTATTTCTCAATGCCGTGGTATGCCTGTAGTTTAAAAGGTCTTTATAGGCTATGGGTAATACAATATCACGGCCATACTGGTGCAGGTACTTCTGTAACCGGTCACTCACCGGAAAAAGGTCCTTTTTCATGAGCGGTTTGTCCAACTCATTATTTACTTTGGCATTTACGATCTTGTCGAACTGCATGTTGTAAAGATACGCTTCAAAATGAGTTGCTGAATATACCCGGCCAGAAAGCATCTTCAGCCCATTTATCTTATTTTTGAAAAAACAATCAATTGCCATGCTGTCAAATAAACTATTTATTAATTGCCTTTTGCCTTTTGCCTGTTGCTTATTGTTTTTTTCATCCTGCAAGTTTCGCCAAAAGGCGGATATGATCATTCATCATGCAAAAATTTATACCGTTGATGAAAAATTTTCTGTGGCAGAAGCCATGGTGATCAGGGATGGAAAGATCGTAGCCACCGGAACCAATGAAGGGATACTGAAAGAATACGAATCGGATGTGATAGAAGATGCAAAAGGCAAAACTATTTTCCCGGGCTTTATTGACGCACATGCACATTTTGTGGGTTATGGATTCAGCCTGCAACGGGTGAACCTAGTGGGTACAGAAAGTTGGGAAGAGGTGATTAGCCGTTGCAAAGATTTTGCAAAAGGTTTACCGGCAGGCGAATGGTTAACCGGAAGGGGATGGGACCAGAATGATTGGGCAGTTAAAGCGTTTCCAACCAATGAAAAACTAAATGAATTATTTCCTGACAGGCCTGTTCTGATAACAAGGATTGATGGCCACGCTGCTATTGCCAATCAAAAAGCATTAGACCTTGCCGGTGTAAAACCGGGCTATACTTTAACCGGGGGAGAAGTTGAAGTAAAAGACGGGAAACTTACCGGCATACTTATAGATAATGCGGTTGACCTGGTCTCTGAAAAGATACCCGGCCCCAATGAGGCAAAGGCAAAAGAAGCATTGATGCTTGCACAGGCTAATTGTTCCGCAACCGGGCTAACCTCGGTACATGATTGCGGGCTTGATTATGATGCAGTAGAAAAAATACAAAAACTGCAAGGGTCGGGCGACCTGAAGATGCGGATGTACATTATGCTGAGCGACAGTAAAAAAAATTTCGATATTGCTTTTACCAAAGGAAAAATAAAAACAGACCGTTTAACGCTCAGTGCATTTAAAGTGTATGCTGATGGCGCATTAGGTTCAAGAGGCGCCTGTTTGTTGCAGCCATACAGTGATAAGCCGGACTGGTCAGGTTTTTTATTGAGCCCTCAATCTCATTTTGATTCGGTGGCCAATCTCATTTATCAAAAAGGATGGCAGATGTGCACCCATGCCATTGGCGACAGTGGTAACAGGACGATATTGAATATCTATGCGAAATATTTAAAAGGCAAAAATGACCTGCGCTGGCGCATTGAACATGCACAGGTAATTAATGAAAATGATTTTCATTTTTTTGGCGATTATAATATCATTCCATCGGTGCAGCCAACACATGGCACAAGCGATATGTATTGGGCAGGGGACAGACTCGGTCCGGTAAGGGTTAAGGGCGCTTATGCTTATCAGCAATTGCTTAAAGAAAATAACTGGATACCTCTGGGTACCGATTTTCCGGTAGAAGACATCAGTACTTTTAAAACTTTTTTTGCAGCCGTTGTAAGGCAGGATGCAAAAGGGTTTCCCGTAAATGGATACCAAATGGAAAATGCATTAACCCGTGAACAAACTTTACGGGGTATGACCATCTGGGCAGCCAAAGCAGCATTTGAAGAAAAACAAAAAGGGAGTTTGGAAACTGGAAAGTTTGCCGACTTTATAATTTTAGATACTGACTTAATGAACTGCCTGGCAACAGATATTTTAAAAACTAAGATGCTGGCAACTTATGTAAATGGAGAAAAGGTTTATGGGAAGTAATACGAATAAGTTGATATTAACTATCCCATTCTATATACCATACATTACCAGGCCAACCCTTGTTTTAACATGCAGTTTTTCAAATAGCGCATCC
>JANNDO010000028.1:0-17407 GCA_031387825.1 Chitinophagaceae bacterium
TTGGAATATTTAGAAAGCGTATCTAAATTTTCACCAAATATTTTACACACTACATCCTGCTTAGAGCCCGTCATCAATTCATTAAACCGCATAGCCACTGGGTATTGAAAACTAAAGCTAACACCTGGTAAATCTTCCAATGCCTTACCCATTTTTTCAGATAGTTCATTCCACGAACTTGCAGATGTCCATTTACTTTTATCTTTTAAAATTATCATCATATCACTTGCCTCCATTGGCATTGGGTCGGTAGGTATTTCTCCACTACCTGTTTTACCTACAATCTTTTCTATTTCAGGAAACTTGTTTAACAATATTTTTGAAGCTTTTAAAATAGCATCTGCTGAAGTGTTTAAATTACTTCCTGCTAGCACCCTTGTTTCTACCGCAAAATCTCCCTCGGGTAATTCAGGTATAAACTCACCACCCATCTTGGAAAAAATAAAAAGTGAAAAAATAAATAATCCAATAACAATACTCAAAATTGTTTTTGGAAATAGCAACAACCTTTTTAATAATCGCTGGTGTACATTTTCTAAAGCACCAATAATTTTATCTGAAATATTTTTTTTGAAAGTTGCTTTTTTGCTCAAAAATAAAGCGCTCATCATTGGCACATACGTAAGCGAAAGTATGAATGCACCTAGCAATGCAAAAGCAACTGTTTGTGCCATTGGTTTAAACATTTTTCCTTCTATTCCCTGCAGTGAGAAAATGGGCAAATAAACAATGAGGATAATGATTTGGCCAAAGACTGCACTGTTCATCATACGGCTGGCAGATTGTTTTACTTCTCCATCCATTTCGGCCTGTGATAGTTTATTAACCTTATCAAAATGTTTGCTGTGTGTCAGCCTGTGCATAACAGCCTCTACAATTATCACTGCACCATCTACAATTAAACCAAAATCCAATGCACCCAAACTCATCAGGTTACCACTTACACGAAACAAGTTCATCATAATAATCGCAAACAACATGGATAACGGAATTACAGAAGCGACTAAAAAACCGGCACGGAAATTCCCCAAAAAAAATACCAGTACAAATATTACTATCAATGCACCTTCCAGTAAATTCTTTGAAACAGTGCTGATAGAATTATTTACCATTTTTGTACGGTCAAGAAAGGCATCAATCATTACTCCTTCAGGCAATGTTTTTTGTATTTGTTCAATTCTTTCTTTGATGTTTTTAATTACTTCATTGCTGTTTGCACCTTTCAGCATCATCACTACTGCGCCGGACACTTCTTCCATTCCGTTATATGTCATTGCACCATATCTGGTAGCGCTGCCCAACCCGACACCTGCAATATCCCTGATTAAAAGGGGTGAACCATTTTCGAGATTTTTTACAACAATATTTTGAATGTCTTCCACATTACCAACCAAACCTTCACTGCGGATAAATAGAACAGTCGGGCCTTTTTCAATGTATGCACCGCCTGTATTTTGATTATTGTTTTCGAGTGAAGCAAACACGTCACTGATCGTAATGTTGTTTGCCATCAGTTTAGCAGGATCAACGGCTATTTCATATTGTTTGAGGTAACCGCCAAAACTGCTCACTTCTGCGACTCCTTTTACACCCAATAGCTGCCGGCGTACAATCCAATCCTGGAGGGTACGCAACTCCATTGCATCGTATTTACTTTCGTAACCCTTTTTTGGGCGGACAGTGTATTGATAAATTTCACCAAGCCCTGTGGTAACCGGAGCCAGTTCTGGTGTACCAAATCCTTTTGGTATTTGCTCCTGGGCTTTCTGCAATCGTTCTGTTACCTGTTGCCTTGCCCAATACACATCGGTTGCGTCATCAAACACAATGGTAACAACTGATAAACCGAAACGGGAGAAACTGCGGATTTCCTTCAAGCCGGGTATATTATTATTTACCTGCTCGATAGGGAATGTGATCAACCGCTCTATTTCAGGTGCAGCGAGTGCAGGGGCTGCTGTGATTACCTGTACCTGGTTATCTGTAATATCCGGTACGGCATCAATAGGTAGTTTGGTTATTTGATAACTGCCATAACCAATAAGGCCAAAGATAAAAAGTCCGATGATGAGTTTGTTCTTAATAGAAAACCCAATGATTTTGTTGAGCATGTCTGTATTAATATTATTAATGTAAGAGGCATGAGCCTTGCATTAGGCACAAAAACTGAATAAGGAAATTATTATCTGTTGTGTAACAGAAAATAAAAAACCCTTCAGCTAAATAATATTAAACAGTGGGTGGACCCCGATGTGAGGAAGAAGGGAAATTCTTATCAGGTGGCGGATACTCTTTATACCAGCCAAAATGAGTTTTTGTATTAAATGGGAAATTATCAGACAGGTAAGTAACTATTAATGCAGGGAGGTAAGTAAGAGGCAGTTCAAAGCTATTGTTTTGGCTTTTTACAGGAACAAAATTTTCATCTAACTGGGCAAAAGAAAATATGCTGTGATGTTCGGTTTCATCATCAGCATGATGGCTCAAACCTGCTGGTTGTTCTTCTTCATCGTGATGTTGCTGTGTTGCTACGGTTATTTCGGCATGATGATGGTGAGGCAGGACACTATGGGCTATTACCGTTACTACTGTAATCAGCAATAATATTTTTTGCAGCCCTTTTTTCATGATAAGCGAAAATAAGTCAAAAAAATGGAAAAACTATTACGGGTCCTCAGTCGAGTCCCACACCGGATTAGTGTCAGGCTGTGGGACTTGCCGTTTATCAGGAAGGGCCGGTCAAATTTTTATATCGCTTCGTAGAATGGCGAGTCCTGCATCCACCCTCTAATCCGTAAAGAAAACTCGCCTGAGAAAGGAATTTCTGCTTTAATAATTTATCGTTACCCCTGCACCAAAACCCATGTCACTGTCATAATGTGTTGAGAGTGCAAAGTTTTTACCTAATATGTATTTGAATCCTGCCATATATTCTTTGTCGGTGTTAAGCATAAAACTCATTCTCAACCGCTTTGCAACCGGAATATCTTCTCTCATTAATTGTACTCTTACATTTCCATCATGGTATATTTCTGTCTGTAAAATTGCAAGCATGGGCAAAGTATAAGCAATACCTAAACTAAATTGTCGCCTGTTGTCTTTAGTATTGATTTGCCCAAATAGATTTTTTTCGCCGTGTGTATTTCCCATTGTATCTTTTTCCATTTTTCTATACCGCCAGTCAAAACCAATGAAAGGCATTAGCCATTGCATTTTACCAATGTATCTTCCAATATGTGTTTCGGTTTCCTGTCCATGATGAGGGGTGTAACCCAATCGCCATTCTGTGCTAATGCTCCAACGGGTATTTTGTATCATTGCCATTCCATCGTTCCCTGTCGTTGCAAAATCGTTTTCTGCCATGAAATGAAATTCACGGTCGTCTGCAAATAATTTGCGTTGTGCCAGTTTCGGATTTGGTATTAATGGATTGGGCGCCTGGTTTTCATAAGTAAACACCCTGCCCATTCCACTCATCATGTGGTACAAAATATGGCAATGAAAAAACCAATCACCTTCTACATTTGCGTTAAACTCCAATGTGTCGGTTTCCATTGGCATAATGTCCACAATGTTTTTTAATGGTGCATTATCGCCTTGTCCGTTTAGCAAACGAAAGTCGTGTCCGTGCAGGTGCATAGGGTGCCGCATCATAGAGCCGTTGTACAAAATGATTCTGACATTTTCACCTTTTTTAATAAGGATTTTAGCGGCTTCGGAAACTACTTTGTTGTCCAGGCTCCACACATAGCGGTTCATGTTTCCTGAGAGTTCAAACTTTAATTCTTTTACCTGGGCATCTTTAGGAAGATTAGTTTTTGTTGGCGATTTCAACATAGCGTAATTCAGTGTAACAATGTCAGAAAGTTTATTGCTGTTATAATCATCTTCCGTCATTTTCATATTGCCCGTTTTGTCTGCAGATTTCTTTTTTACATCGCCTGTTATTTCAGGATACATCACCACATTCATATCCATTTGATTCAGGCTCATGTTCATTCCCATATCATCCAAATCACCATTCATTTTCATCATGTCATTCATCATCTTCATGCCTTCAAAATATTTTAATCTTGGTAGTGGCGATACTAATTGTTTAATGCCGTTGCCGATATAATAAGATGCTGAATTGGTACGATCCTCAGTAGTTGCTAAAAATTCGTAAGCTGTACTTTCTGCAGGTATAGTAACTACCACATCGTATGTTTCAGATACTGCAATTATTAGCCTGTCTACTTCTACCGGTTCTACATCGTTACCATCATTGGCAACTACAGTTATTTTACCGCCTGCATAAGTAAGCCAGAAGTAAGAGGAAGCACCGCCATTTGAAATACGAAGCCGTACTTTATCCCCTGCTTTCAATAGTTTTCCATCAATACTTTTAATGTCTGTTTCCGGGCTGCCGTTCATTAGGATTTTATCGTAGTAAACATCGCTTACATCCATTGCCAACATACGTTTCCATTCGTTTTTAAGTTTGGTTTTAAAATATCCTGCTTTTATGGCTTCGCCATAGCTTTGTGTTGCATTTTTCTTGACGGCAAACCAATCTGTTGCATTGTGCAACATACGGTGTACATTTTCTGGCTTGTAATCTGTCCATTCACTTAAAACTATAGGAATAGTTGGAAGATCGTCGATGCCCATTCTAAATACAGGGTCGCCTTGCTTTTTCAACATCACAAAATTTCCATACATGCCAATCTGTTCCTGCAAACCTGTGTGGCTATGATACCAATGTGTGCCATGCTGTATGATAGGAAACCTGTAAACATGTATTGTATGCGGTTTGATGGGCATTTGCGTAAGATTGGGTACGCCATCTTCTCTATTGGGTAGGAATAATCCATGCCAGTGCAAAGAAGTCTCTTCGTTCAATTCATTGTGTACATATATTTCGGCGGTATCACCTTCGGTAAATGTTAGTGTGGGCATGGGTATTTGCCCATTTACTGCAATGGCTCGTTTTTCTTTTCCTGTAAAATTTACAATAGTATCTTTTACATACAAGTGGTAGCGTACAATTTTTTGAGCAAATAAATTTGATACGAGTAATGTAAAAAAGGCAGCTAACGGCAACACTTTTTTACAAACAGTTTTTTGTATAGCCATTTTAAAAATTTCACTTATGTAATGTTAATAAGGGGATTGCTGCATTTACAGCAATACCCTTTGTTTTATTGTTTTATTGTTTCAACTGTTCTTCCGCAAGTAAGCATTTGTGAACCATAGTAAGGGTTCTTAACTCCGCTTTCTTTGCTCAACCAATTTGCTCCTTTTCCATTATTTGCCATGGGGCAAAACTGGTAGTAAACAGTTTCTACAGGCTTTGCAACTTTTATTAATTCATACATATTTTTTGAAAGGCTCATAAAATGATTCCGCTGGTGTGAGATGTCTTTTGTTCCGTTTATATGTTCTGCATCTTCTTTTAAGTCGTTTAAGATCTTCATCCAGGCAGTGTGAACATCCATTGGCAGTTTTTCCATTTTAACCGCATGGATAGCAGTCTGCAAGTCCATTGCTTTTGCAGATGCTATATTACCATCAGTTTTTACCAATGCATCTTTCAATGAAAAATAACTGTCAAATACAGCTTTCAACTGGTTTGCTTCCTGTGCTGCATTGTTCATACCATCATGCTGGTGGTTGCTATGGTTTTGCATCGTTGCCGTTGTGTCCTTTGCAGGTTGTGTTACCATTGCAGTTTGTTTTTTCTCCCTGTCATACTTGCAACAACCTGGCAATTTATTATATGCTGCATCGGGTGCAAGAAAACTTTGATTGTCATAACCAGCAAGGGCTATATTTTTTAATACAGCATCTAAATTGGTTTTCTTACTGTCGTAGGTGATGGTGGCCATTTTGGTTTCTTCGTTCCAATCGGCTTTGGATATTTTCTTTTTGTTTGCGGCCTTTTCAATAGTGGTTTCACACATTCCGCAATTGCCATAAACCTTTACTGTTTCTGTTTTGGCATTATTTATCTGAGATTGGCAATAAGTTGTTGAGAATAATACAATGGCTGACATTAATAGGATCGATTTCATTTTTCTGTGTTTTAATTATTGATTTATAAGATGCACATTTAGCCGATACACTTTATAGTGCCGGCATATCAGAACTAAACAATAAATCAAATTAAAAAAACACAATGCAAAATGTACAGCCTTTCTCCAGTGACTTTAGGCGGAGCATTTGATACAGGAAAAGTTAATGATACTGTAGTGCTTTTAAAGCTAAACTCTGTAATGGGTGTAACTAAAGCCGGTGAATCCAATAATTGAAAGTATTGGGTTACGGCACTTTTTTGATGTTCGGTTTTAAGTTTTACCTGTTTGTGTTCGTCTTTACAGCAGCCGCCCTTCTTTTCCTTCATCCCACATTTGCCGCATTTGTTGTTATTTTCACTATGCCATAAACTCCACCCAACAAATTCATTCATGCAATAGTGCAAATGTATAGTAGCCCCCATGGTTGCTGAACTATAGATAAGCAAGAGCAATATGACTACTAATTTTTTCACTTTGTAAATGTACGAAAAGCTTTTTTGACTGTTTGTTAAAGAAACTTTATTAGATGATTGTATATAACATTATACCACTCATTACTATCATTAAAGCATCTTCAATAATGGTAACAGTACTCATAGGTAGATTAAAGACCGCACCCAAGCAGGCACATCGTATTTTGCGCTTGTTTAATACACTTTGCAGAACACCTATAACACTAATGCTCATTACCACCAGGGTAATCACATTTGTAATTAAAGGTTGAAAGCTTGTTGCATATAAAATACCTAATCCCAATTCAATAAAAGCATAGATATAACCCCATGACTTTATTTTTTTTGCCACAATATCATACATGCTGTAGCTTTCTGCAAAGCCATTCAGATCAAGTATTTTAAAGAAGGAGAACGTGAGAAAGAATCCTGCCATAAAAATATTCATTGCTTGCATCCAATGAAAAGTATTTTGGTGTGTACCTGCTATAATGCCAATGGCGGTTATATATGCAAAGATTATTAAAATGGGCTTGTATGTAGCCAACCAGTTTTTAGCCTGTTCTGCTGTTTCATTGTGTTCCATTGCGGTAATGGAATATCTTTTATCCAATGCATTTTGAAAAGTAGAAAGGGCAATGTGTTTATTCATTGAAATGGTTGCAGTTTGGTCGTCTTTTGAAACCTCCACTCCGGTAACATTTGGCAACATCAGTAAACTGCTTTTTACTTTTGCTTCACAACTGCCACAAGTCATGCCTGTAACTTTATAATTATGTGTCATTGTTTTTTTGTTTGACACAAAGGTAATTTGAGTGTTTAGGGCAGCTGTTGTAGAATTTTGTATAAGAGTTGTAAGATTTACAGTTCTTCTATGTTTTTGCGTTTGTATTCTTTCAACGATTTAAAATAACTGGGTGTAAACCCTGTTACTTTTTTAAACTGGTTGGATAAATAGGCGACGCTGCTGTAGCCTAACTGGTAGGCAATTTCTGATAAAGTGAGTTCGTCGTACACTATCAGTTCTTTTACCCTTTCAATTCTCTGGGAAATAAAATATTTTTCTATGGTTGTGCCTTCTACTTCTGAGAAAAGGTTGCTTAAATAACTATAGTCCTGGTGTATTTGAGAAGTGATAAAAGCTGACAGGTTTGTCTTTAGGTCGTTGCCGGAATGATGAACCAATGCTACAATAGTATTTTTTATTTTTTCAATGGTTTGGCTTTTTTTGTCGTCAATAAGTTCGAAGCCTAAAGATCTTAATGATGTGTCCAACTGTGATAATTGGTCTTTTAATAAGTCTTCTTCAATTTCCACTTCGCCCAAATTGACAGACAGGGGGTGGAGCCCCTTATTTTCCAATTGGGATTTTACTACCATTTTGCATCTGCTGCAAACCATGTTCTTTATGTATAGCTTCATATTGTTTGGCCACCGGGAGATGGGCTACAAATTTAAAGAAAGGTTGTGGTTATCTGTTGCACCGAAGATCGTTTTGGGTTTTCTGGCGAGTCTCTTCGCCGGATTAGTGTTAGTCTGTGGGACTCGCCGTTAATCAGGATGAGCTGGTAAAATTTTTATATCGCTTCGTAGAACTGCGAGTCCTGCAGGCCAACTCACAAGATCACTATAACTGGCAAATATGCAGCCTGGGTTTTGTGGGTTAGTGTATCTGTACCACTAAACAACTTTTTTTAAAAATATAATTAGCGCCTTTTTTTTAAAGAGTATTATTTGGCACAGATACGCCTTGCTGCTTTTCCCTTGCCGCATATCTGGGCCAGAAGGAGAGTTTTTTATTCTTTCGGCATTTTCTTTCTGAATTCATTGTACAAGTTCCAATTTTTGTCTGTCAGAATTTCAAACTCAAATGGTCGTTGCTTTCCTGAATTTTTAATCAACTTGATAACTTCTGTCGCACCAATATTGTCGTTGGTTGCTAAATAAAAATTCCTAATTCCTTTGTGTGTGTCTCGAAAAAAATAATAGTTCTTGATTTTATTTTGTGTCAAATTGCTTTCTATAAAAATTTCAAATTTGTCTAACTCGTCAAGTTCTTCGTTTGTTGGCAACATAACATTTTCGTCCTTTTTATATAAAGTTGTAACCTTAATAAAATAACCAAACTCTTCTTTGTGTGGGAAATTGTCAAATGCTGTGTTTCCAATTAATAAACAAGGGTAATTACCTTTTTGGTAGTCGAGAGTTTTGAATTCTTCTGGAACTGCGTAAGTATCTCGTTCAATGGCTTTGTTTTTGTCCACATTACCTACATCAAAGCCATCATAATGAATTTTATATTTATCTGCTACTTTATATAATTCTTCATCAAGTTGGTATAAACTTTTTGCATTGTGAATTTCCTTTCTTTCTAAATGCAGCCAATAACTTTTATCTTCTGATTGGTAAGTTTCAACAAACTCAAAATTTTGGGCTTTAAGTTGATTAACAACTTGGTCAAATTTGTCTTTTTTGTTTGAAGTGAAAAAATAGCCCCAAAGCATTGTTGTGTCTGTATTAACACCGGTTGATTTAATATTAGAAAACATTTCTTGAATTTTTTCTAATGAAATATTTTCTGATTTTGATTGTGATTTGGTTTCGCCACAACCAAATAGGCTAAGTAAAAATGTCCACATAATTATTCTCTTCATTTTGTAAATTGTCTGTCTGTGTAGGTTGTCGGTAAAATTGCCAACAACACGTAGATTTATGCTATAAGACGCATCCTTACAAAAATTCAGGATCTCTTCATCCACTTCAGATAATACGGCAGCCTGTTCAGCCTTAGGGCGCTATACTTTTCCTCCCTTGCTCCAAAGCTGCTGTAAAAAAATGCCAGGCTGGAGATGTCGCTTCCTTCAAAGTCGAGTAATAAATTTTGCCCGGCATTGTCTTTAATGAATGCATTGATGAGTGCATGCGAGGCGCCCAGTGTTTTTCCATCGGGGTGATTACCCACCATTATATAATAGGCCCTGTTATGAGAGAAGAAAAAAACAGCGGCAGCAAGCAGTTTCCCTTCTTTAGTATGCACTGCATAGGTTGTTGCTTTTTCTTTCTGATAAAGCAATTGATAAAGTCCTTCAAACCTTTTAAAATCTTCGGCAGGCAGGGTAGTAAATTCCCTTGCCTGTTGCTTTGCCAATGCAGTTACTTCAGCTACAGCAATTTTCTTATTGATGCTAAGGCCGAACTGTTCTGCTTTTTTGATATTGCGTTTTATATTATCACGGTAGTTGCTGTACAGTTTTTCGTAAGGCTCATTCAGCGGCAATACATAATTCATCCTTTCGTATAACTTAAACCCCGGCAGCTGAAAAAAGTTACCCTGGTTAAAATAAATATCCCAGTATTTAAATGTTGGGGGAAAGGCATTTAGAAAATCATTGATTATATTGGAGCTAAGCCGGTTGCCGAATACACCCAGGCAGGCAGTGAATGGCGGTTGATAGAGATAATGAATACTGTATTTTTTATTCCAGGTCAGCGGCATCACGGCTTCATAGTCATTGAGCACAAGGCCATCCCAGTTCTTTGCCATGGCATCTAAATAAAATGAATATCCATATACCAGACCATTGGCCGCATGATCTATACAGGCATCCCATTTTGTTTTATCTATCTGCTGGTATGTAAGGTAGCTGATGGCCACATTAAAAAGGTATTTGCGGAATGATCTTTTTCAGGTTGATATTTTGCAGGTCAACACTGAAAGAAATATTTTTCCAGAATTTTTTTTCAATGATGGTTGATTTGATATAGTCCCTGTAAACTTTGCTGTATAATATGGGCACATAAATGTTCACGACATTTTTAAATAAAGAAAGTTGCAGGCCGGCATCGTAAATAAACCTGCCGGTGCTGGCATTCTTCTTCCAGGCGCCGGCATAAGTGCCAATATCAAAAAAGGCCTTGATGGGGAGCTTAAACGGTAATACCGACAGGGGATTTATGGCATTGGGAATAGTAGTTGTAAAATTTGCTGCGGCAAGCCAGTCATCTGTTTTTCCTACCTTATCACTTAAGAGGTCGGTACGTATTTTAAAACCTCCATCCCTGATCATGATCTGTTGCGAAGAAAATTTGTCAAACTCACTGCGGCCGACAAAATAATTGCTGTAAGTATAATCTTCATTGCCTTTTGGCCCGGTCATGTTTAACTGGTAGGCGTCTGTCTGAAATTGCTTCAGGAATGTTTTATCGCCGATATAGAAAAATTTGCCTGCAAATAACCGTACATCCATGCCACCCCATTTGGCATAATTAAAATAATAATTTCCGGTAAAGGCAGTTCTTACAAAGCCATCGCCCTGTTCTGCCTGTATCAGAGCTTTATAAGGATAAAGTACCCGGTTGTTCTCTATCACAAACTGCAATTGATTAATGTACCGGGAGATAGTGGGATAAGTAATAACATTTATCTGGTTCGCAGTATCCCTGGTAAAGAGTAACCCCTGCTCATTTATGAAAAAAGTTTTCCATTGTATGAATTTGGTGACCGTACTTCTTGGGTTTTTATTGGCAAAAACAAATTTTACCGATGGAACAATTTTTGAAAAGCGCTGGTGGTGTATGGTATTGGTTGAATCGGTAAAACTATCGCCGGAGAAAGAAGAGCCTGCAAGGGCCAGTTCAAGCTTCTGGCCGTTATTTCCGGGGTACAAACTGTAACTGATCCTGCCAAGGCCATTAAACTGTTTGCTTTTAGTTGCATATAATGGGGCGACCACAAATTGAAATTTATTAAGCGGTACAGTATAATTATGAAGCAAAACGCCTAACATAAACTTATCGTAAAAATTATAGCCAATTGCAGGGGTTGCAAAAATGTAATTGTGTTTATCGGTTTGCTTTAAGCTAAAGAGGGCGGCAAAACGGATATCTTTCTTTGCTTTTGTTTTTACCAGGTCTCCTTTTTTATTCAACAAAGAGAACGTGGCATCTAAATTTTTTCCACTCACCTCTTCCATTACTTTTTTAAAATCCTCCGGGTAGGGGTGCTTAAACTGCCAGTGGCGGTAATATTCATGCATACAACTGTCGAATAAAGGCCTGCCCAACTCATCTTCCAACAGCTTCATCCATTCTCCCGTTTTTGTATAGGCCATCATATTGTAGTTCAGGATATTGAATTTTTCTGAAGAAGTTTCAATGGGCTGGTCTTTTTTAATGCCGGTCAGCGTTTGCAATATTGTATGCTGAATATCATCGGGCATCCTGTTTTTGATAAACCCGGCATTTGATGGAATGATGTCCAGGCGGGTATCTCCATACTGTTGCAGGGAGTACCTGTTGTCATAGTAAGTGTTCATGCCTTCATCCATCCAGGGATGTGTACGTTCGTTGGTTGCCAGTATTGCTTCAAACCAGTTATGTCCAACCTCGTGATTGATAACAAAGTCAAGCATTTTTTCAGAACCGCCATCATCAAGTATTGTAATGGTGGGATATTCCATGCCTCCGCCATTGCCGCCATCAACTACACTAACAACATCGTAAGGGTATTCACCAAGCCATTTTGTTTTTGTACGTATGGCTCTTTTGATCATGGCAATACTGTTGCTCCATACTTCCGCATTTTTTTCATAGTAGTAAGCAGATACATTGATCATTCTGCCGGATGGTAATTTTAAAGTGTCTGTCTTAATTGTAAATGTTTTATCGGCAAACCAGGCAAAGTCGTGTACATTGGTTTGTTTAAACTGTATTGTTTTATTTTTAGCCGGTGTTGCGCTGATAATTTCATTTTTGTTCTTTTTTAATAAAACCGGCTTTTTTTGTTTTGGTTCAACAGGTACTGGCTTTTTCTTTTTTAACCAGAGCTTTTCACTTTCAGTTTGCAGTTCACCTGTAGCTGCAACAATATAATCTCCGCGTAATGTTATCTGCACTTCATAGTTTCCAAACTCAGCATAAAATTCGCCCTGGTCCAGGTAGGGGATAGGGTGCCAACCCTTCCTGTCGTACACAGCTGGTTTTGGATACCATTGTGTTATTTGGTAAGCCTGGTCAATATGGCCACCTCTTGAAAAAACATAAGGCAGTTTTACATGAAAGGGTGTTTCAATTTTTGCACTTGTTTTTGGTGCAAAGGGAACAGGCAGCATAAGTTTGATGATATCCTGGTGTTGTGGATGGTCTTCTGTTTTAGCTGTGGTTCCATCCACCTTAAAATCAAGCCGGTTTAAATAACCACGTTTATCATCATTGCTGAAATAGAATTTTGTACTTCCGTTCTCTAAAGTCTGGTCAGTAAAAGCGGTCTTGTCATTTTTATAGGCATTGGGCCAAAGGTGTATCCAGATAAAACGAAGAGTATCGGGGGAATTATTATAATACTCCATTTTTACATAGCCGGTTAAACTATGCTCAGCATCATTTAGCGTTACATCAATTTTGTAATTAACCTGTTGTTGCCAGTATGAAGGAGATTGGCAATAAGCAATTGGCAATAAGCAATAAGAAAAAACAAAAAGCAGAATTCTTTTCAAAGCGATTAGTTTATTCAAAAATAACAAAATCAAAGCAATCAAAGCAATCAGCGTAATCTGCGTTTTATTTACCCTTTGCTGATAATATTATCCTGATGGTATGCAGCATAATTTTAAAATCAAGCGCCAGTGAAACGTTTTCAATATACATCAGGTCGTAGGGCATGCGTTGGGTCATTTCTTCAATAGAAGAAGCATATCCAAATTTCACCATACCCCAACTGCTAAGTCCTGGTTTTACTTTAAACAAATAATTATATTCAGGGTGAAGCTGAACGATCTGGTCAATATAAAATTTCCTTTCGGGCCTTGGCCCTACTAAACTCATTTCTCCTTTTAAAATATTCCAAAGCTGGGGTAGTTCGTCCAGCCTCCATTTACGCATTATTTTTCCCCAGTTGGTTATTCTCGGATCATTATCGCTGCTCAGTTCGGGCCCGTTTAGTTCCGCACCCGGAACCATACTCCTGAATTTGACCATGTTGAAAGGGATGCCTTTATACCCGATCCTTTCCTGCAGGTAGAATAAACTTCCTTTTGAAGAGAGCTTTACCCTGATGGCGATATAAATAAACAATGGCAGGAAAATAATAAGGGTAAAAAGAGAAACGGTTATATCCAGCATCCGTTTTAAATTCTGTTGCCACAATGGGAGCAACCCCGAATGCAGGTCGATCAACGGGATGCTGAGGATATTATTTGTTTTTACAGCACCGCTGATGATATCAACAGTGTCTGCCGTTATTTTTATGTTTACATCCTTATCACTTAGCTTCTGTAAAATCTTTTCTAACCGGTCTCTTTCTTTTTTTTCAACTGCAATGATCACTTCCTCAATCCTGTTATCAGCAATTATTGAAGCAATGGCATCAGTATTGCCAAAGTTTTTAATGGCTGCAGGAAGCGCTGAACCTGAATTCCCATTGGCATTGGCAAAACCTAAAATACGATACCCTGTTTTTTCTTTATTGGTTACAATGGATTCATAAAGTGATACTGCGTTATTACTTGAACCAATGATGAGGGTATTAAAAAAGACTGTGCCTTTATTCAATTGTGATTTTGCCCGGTTCAGAAAAAGCAGGCGGATACAATACGTACATAAGGTATGTATACCCAGCAATGAAATAAATTCTTTGAAATAGATATTGTAGTCGCCGGTGGAGTCGTAAACCAAAAAAAGAAAAAGAATGCAAAGGCTTCCGAAGAAAGTATAAATAAGGGTATTTAAAAATTCGATAAGCCTTGATTTTTGATAGAGGGCATTATAGCTGCCTGCCAGGTAATATACAATGAGCCAAACCAATGGAAAAAGGATGAGGCCAATATAAAATTTACGGCCAATAATAAAATCCTCCTCAATAATGTATTTTCTTAAAAAGTAAAAACTGATCCAGGAAAGTACAGCGGCAATTAGATCGCCTAAAGCATACCAGCCAATATGTATCCTGGGTTGATTCAATGGGGAAATTCTGATAAAAATAATTTTCAGGTTTAGTGGTTTGTTGCATTACCTATCTTCTCAAGGATCTGGTGTGCCACTTCCATTGCACGGAAACCATCTACCACACTAACGGGTGTATCTGTATTATTTATAATGGCATCCCTGAATTGCTCCAATTCCATTTTTATCGCATTTACATCCTGTACACCAGGGTTTGCAATAGCGATTGTTTTTTTGCCATTATTTGTTTCTATGTCGAAAGTAAAAACATTTTTATCCCCCGGCGTATTCAGCCGGATGATCTCTGTTTTCTTTTCTAAAAAATCAATGCCTATATAAGCATCTTTCTGAAACAAACGCATCTTCCGCATTTTCTTCATTGATATCCTGCTGCTGGTGAGGTTGGCCACACAGCCGTTATCAAATTCAATGCGTACGTTGGCAATATCGGGTGTATCGCTCATTACAGCCACACCGTTTGCGCTTATATAATTTACATTACTTTTTACAAGGCTCAAAATGATATCTATATCATGTATCATCAGGTCCAGTATCACACTTACGTCTGTTCCCCGTGGATTAAATTGTGCCAGCCGGTGAACTTCAATGAACATGGGTTGCAACACCTGGTCTTTTAATGCAAGAAATGCCGGGTTAAACCGCTCCACATGGCCTACCTGGAATTTTATATTTGCCTCCTTGGCCAGTTTTACCAGGGCTTTTGCTTCGTCCATGGTATTAGCCAAAGGTTTTTCTACAAAAACATGTTTGCCTTTTTTAATGGCCAGTTCACAGAGTTCGAAATGAAAAGAAGTTGGGGCTACAATATCCAGCGCATCACAGGCATCTATTAATTCTTCAGCCTGCTCAAAGCGGGGCAATTTATATTTTTCAGTTACAAGTTTTGCATTTGCATCATCCGTATCGCAAAAACCAATCAATTGGGTACCTTCAATGACCGCCCAGTTATTTAAATGAAATTTTCCTAAATGACCTGCCCCTATTACTCCAACTTTCAACATATGATTTTTTCCTTTAGATAATTATTTTTGATGGCATTCTATTTTGAGTTGAAGCTTTTATTTATTGATAGTAGAATTACTCTTCCCAGAAACCCATCTTCCCGAATTTCTCAATGCGTTGTTGTACTCTCTTTTCCGGTGGGATCGCTTTCAGATATTTAATAACCGGCAACAGGTAATTTTTTAAAATTTCTGCAGCTTCTTTATAATCCCAGTGTGTGCCACCCAATGGTTCTGGTATTACGCCATCCACTAATCCAAAGTTCAGCATGTCATCACCGGTGAGTCTTAATTGTTCGGCTGCTATTTCTTTTTTATCCCAGCTACGCCATAAAATACTACTGCAACTTTCCGGAGAGATCACGGTGTACCAGGTATTTTCCATCATAAAAACTTTATCGCCTACACCTATACCTAATGCACCACCACTTGCACCTTCACCAATGATCACACATATCACCGGAACTTTAAGCCGTATCATTTCATAAATATTACGGGCTATGGCTTCACCCTGCCCTCTTTCTTCAGCTTCCAAACCAGGGAAGGCGCCCGGTGTATCAATTAATGTGATAACCGGTTTATTGAATTTTTCAGCCAGTTTCATCAACCGCAGCGCTTTACGGTATCCTTCCGGATTTGCCATTCCAAAATTTCGCAATTGCCTTGTTTTGGTATTGGAACCTTTTTGCTGACCAATGATCATAATTGTTTCACCACCCAGTTGTGCAAACCCACCTACCATTGCTTTATCATCTTTCACGTTCCTGTCGCCGTGTAATTCAACAAAGTTGGTGCACATGTTCTCAATGTATTTGAGGGTGTATGGCCTGTCTGGGTGGCGGCTTAGCTGAACTTTTTGCCAGGGGGTAACATTGGTTGTGATATGCTTTTTGGTTTCAATAATCCTTTCTTCGAGCATGGTAATGGCACCGCTCATATTGGTCTTCGACTTTTCAGAAGTCACTTTTAATTGCTCTATCTGGTCATATAGTTCCTTGATGGGCTTTTCAAAGTCGAGGAATTGTCTGTTTTTTAGTTCCGGCATGTAGTGTATTTACAGTTAAAAGTTAACAATTTCATCATAGGAATTCAGTACTTGCCTGTAAGATAGTTTGTAAAAATAGGGCTTACAATTTTTTTATAAAAGTTTTGGAGCAGAAAAATAAGAGGCCTATCTTTGCCGTCCTTTAAAAACGGGTATTTTACCTTGTTATTAGAGGAAAAACAGCAGGATCGGTAGTTCAGTTGGTTAGAATGCTGCCCTGTCATCCCTACACCGTGTAGGGACGGATTCGAGTCCTCCCGATAGATCGGGACAGGCCGTCCGGTCCGCTTAGAGAATGTGAAATCTCACCAAAAGCCGGCAAATCGTTGATTTTGCAGGCTTTTTAGTTTTAAAACTTCGGGAGATCTATTTACAGGCGAATTTTGGATTCCATTCCTAACAAACTAAGGGGCAGAGAAATTTATGGCACCCAATTTATAAAATGGTGCTTATATTCCAGTTTAAAAAGGATTTTGAACAGACTAAAAGAATTCCTTAACTTTTGGGAATATAATAATTAATTACATTGAACTCTATTCAGTTGCATACAATGGAAAAGGGTTTAATTAGAATAAAGTTTTAATAAAAAAAAGCTTATGGGCACAAATGAATTGGTAAAGGTATTTATTAAGAACGAGGATATTCCCTGGCAAAATGTTGATGCCGGGATAAAAAGAAAAATTATGGCTTATGATAATAGGCTGATGTTGGTAAAAGTTAAATTTGAAACAGGGGGAATTGGCAAACTTCATCAGCATCATCATACCCAGATTACACATGTGGAAAGTGGCGTTTTTGAAGTAGAGATTAGCAACGAAAAGAAAGTGCTTAAAGAAGGGGATGCCTTTTATATTCCTTCCAATGTTGAACACGGTGCATTGTGCCTGCAGGCTG
>JANNDO010000039.1:0-43071 GCA_031387825.1 Chitinophagaceae bacterium
GGTGAGCCCGATGTAAAATTGCAATTACAGGAAAAGGGCGACTATCTTGTATTTCAACCCATATTTACCTACAAGGGTTTTGAGACAAAAGCTACTGACCGCGAAAGCATCACTATTCCGGACGGCGACAAAATACTGATCATTAACCGCAATAAACCAGCCGAAGAAAATTTCATTAAAAAGCTGGAAGGGTTGCATTCTCTTTTTGTAAGACCCAATGATAATAACAGCCTTGTATTGAAGGGTACAGATGTTTTACGCAACAACTGGTTCTTTTTATTTGTGGATGCCATGAAGGAAATGAAAGTGCCGGTATATGGTTTTGAGGCGCTGCGTAATTTCCGCTTTAACACAGCCAGGCCCAACACACATATACATGTAAGCAGTGGGTTAGATTGGTTTGATGCCAAAGTAGAGATAGAATTTGGCGAACAGCGTGTTGGGATTGATGATATAAAAAAAGCACTGGTAAATAAACAATCCTTTGTACAATTAAACGATGGTACTTTAGGAATACTTCCTGATGAATGGCTGAAAAGATATTCGCTGTTGTTTAAAGTGGGAGATGGAAGAAACAACCAACTGCGGTTGTCAAAATATCACATGAGTGTGATAGACGAATTGTATGAGAACAGGGATGAAAAGGAGCTGAGTTTTGAACTGGACGAGAAGTATGAGCGCCTGAAAGAGTTTAAAAATATTCCTGAAATAAATCCACCGGTTCATTTACAAACCATACTAAGGCCCTACCAAACCTCGGGATACCAGTGGTTAAGTTACTTAAATGATGTAGGCTGGGGTGGTATTTTAGCCGATGACATGGGTTTGGGAAAAACCATTCAGGCATTATCCATGCTGCATCATTATAAAGAAACAACCGGAAGCGTAAAAGCATTGGTGGTTTGCCCCACAACCCTGATCTATAACTGGAAAAATGAAGTAGAAAAATTTACGCCATCCTTAGACTGGCATATTCATCATGGAAGTATCCGGGGCCGTAGCGCTGAAGATTTACAGAAGCATAATATTGTTATTACAACTTACGGAACTTTAAGAAGCGATATACAACTGTTGATGAAGATCAATTTTGATTACCTGATACTGGACGAAAGCCAGGCCATAAAAAACCCGGCATCAAAAGTTACCAGGGCTGCCTGTTTGCTGAATGCAAAGAACAGGTTGTGCATGAGTGGTACACCTTTACAGAATAATACTTTTGACATTTTTGCACAAATGAATTTTTTGAACCCGGGCCTTTTGGGAAACATGGAATTTTTTAGAAATGAATTTGCCACACCGATCGATAAATTCGGAGAGCAGGAACAAAAAGAACATTTACGGAAATTATTATTCCCTTTTATTTTACGCAGAACAAAAGAGCAGGTGGCCAAAGATCTTCCGGATAAAACAGAAACCATCCTGTTTTGTGAAATGGAAAAAGAACAGCGTAAAATTTATGATGCTTACCGCAATAGCTACCGGGAAAAGATACTGGGTACAATTGATGAGCAGGGTATTGGTAAATCGCAATTGACCATCCTGCAGGGATTAATGAAACTCCGCCAGATCTGCGACAGCCCTGCCATATTAAATGAAGAGGAAAAATACCCGAATCACTCTATCAAGCTGGATGAACTGGCCAGGGAAATTGAAGAAAATATCGGCGATCATAAAGCACTTATCTTTTCACAATTCTTAGGTATGCTGGCTTTAATAAAAAAGAAATTGGTTGAAGATAATATCCAGTTTGAATATTTTGACGGCAGCACCTCGGCACCGGACAGAGAAAAAGCCATTCAGAATTTTCAGAATAATGATGAGTGCAGGGTATTTCTTATTTCATTAAAAGCAGGTGGTGTGGGATTAAACTTAACGGCAGCAGATTATGTTTATATTGTTGATCCCTGGTGGAACCCGGCAGTAGAACAACAGGCCATTGACAGGACCCATCGTATCGGTCAAACCAAAAATATTTTTGCTTACCGGATGATCTGTATTGACACGATTGAAGATAAGATATTGCAACTGCAGGAACGTAAACGTAAATTAGCCAGTGAACTGATAGCTGATGATGCCAGCTTTGTAAAAGCGCTTTCCAAATCGGACGTGGAGTATTTATTCAGTTAGATAATGAATCCTGTCGAAGCTGCCTGGTAAGGCCAGGACAGGATTTAAAACTTCTTCACAGCCTGTTATGACGTAATAAAATCTTTAAGCCTCCTGAATTCTTTATTGTTGTTGGATTGAAAGATGCTCTTAAAGGCGTCTCCTACAAATTTTAATACAGCATTAAAGCTAATGCCATGGGGTGCGGAATTATTTTTCATACATCGGATTTTGAATGTTAAAACTACAAACATTATATATTGGATTCAAGCGCATTTTTGCTGATTTTTAGTTTAGGTAATTTCCGAAGCGTTTTGCTTATTTTACAGCAGGCCCATCAATATCACGCCTGAACCGGCGGTTCTTTTTATAATAGCGGATGGGGTAAATGTCCGGGTTCTGCCTGATCTTACCGATAAAATTTTTAATAACCTGCAACACTACATGGGTGGATTGGGTTTGGTATTTAGGTTTGTTCATAGAGATATTCCTTTATATCAGGAGTAACGCTATATATAAAACATTATTGTATATGTACGGGCTTTCTCCTAACAAATAAACAGATTAACCTTAATTAACCTTATTCCAATATTGATTAACTGTGTTTGCTGAACATGGACAATACTTTTGTGCTCATTAAAAGTATAGCCATGAAATATCTTATTTTATTATCAACCCTCCTCCTGTTAGCCATTACGATGGCAACGGCCCAAAAAAAAGGGCTTTCTGTAAAGGGCCAGCTAACCGACAGTTTAAAGAAACAACAGATTGCCGATGCCACTGTTTCCCTCATCAATGCCAAAGACTCATCGCTGGTAGCATTTACCCGGACAGATTCTGTTGGCAATTTTTCTTTTCAGCAACTTAAGCCCGGTAAGTACCGGTTGTCTGCATCCCAGGTAAATTTTCACCCTAAATGGAAAAATTTTGAGGCAATAACCGATGTTGACCTTGGTACTGTTTACATGAAAGACAAATCTATCATGGAGGAAGTAACAGTTACTGCACAGCGGCCACCTGTTGTAGTTAATGGTGATACCCTTGAGTTCAATGCCGAATCATTTAAAACAAAACCTAATGCAGTTGTAGAAGACATGCTTAAAAAAATGCCGGGCGTAGAAGTGGATAAAGACGGCACCATTCGTGTAAATGGCAAACGTATCAGCCGTGTATTGGTTAATGGAAAAGATTTTTTTAACGGTGATCCCAAGATGGCAACCAGGAACCTAGCTGCCGATGCCATTGATAAAGTTCAGGTGTTTGATAAGCAATCTGACCAATCAGAATTTACGGGCATTGATGACGGAAATAAAACACCTACTATCAACCTTAAATTAAAAAAGGATAAAAAGAATGCTGCTTTCGGCAAGGCATCTATTGCAGCAGGAACAAAAGAACGTTACGATGGCCAGTTCAATATAAATAGATTTGATGGAGACCGTCAACTCTCTGCCATTGGTATGGCGAATAATACAAACCGGCAGGGATTTTCTATCATGGACATGCTCAACTTTAGCGGCCAGTCCAGGAAGATGATGAGTGGTGGCGGAGCAAGAATTGTTATCAACAATGGCGATGGAGATGATAATGGTTTTGGTTTACCGGTAGCTGGTATCAACAATAACCAGGGCATTACACAAACCATTGCAGGCGGATTGAATTATAATGACACCTGGAAAAAGAAGACCGAAGTGAATGCCAGTTATTTTTATAATAACCTTACACTGGATAATGAAAGAAACACCAATCGCCGGAATATTTTACCGGGTAATGAATTTACTTACCTGCAAAACAGTAATAGTAATAATAAATCAAACGGTAACCGTCTTAATTTCAGTGTTGATCATAAAATTGATTCCTTTAATTCTATCAAACTCAGTTCCGTGGTTGGCTATCAAAAAGGAAAAGGAACAAAGAAGAACGATTACGAATCATTTGTCCCCAACGATAAAATGCTTAACAACGGGTTTTCCAATACAAGTTCTTCCACCGAGGGTTACACAACCAGCAGTGAACTTCTTTACCGGCATAAGTTTAAAAAGAAAGGGAGAACATTTTCATTAACCGGTTCTATGCAGTATAACGATAGCCGTGCCGGGGGAACACAAAATGCCATTAATAATTTTTTCACTAATGGAACAATCAATCAACGGGATACACTTGACCAGGTGACCGGGCTTACCAGTATTACCCAGAGCTATGGAGCGAACGCCAGTTATACTGAACCACTGAGCAAACGTTCACTGCTGGAATTCTGGGGATTTTATAATACCAACAAAGGAGACCTTGACCGCAAAACATTTGATTATAACAAAACCAGTGGCAAACATGATAAGATGAACACAGTATTAAGCAGCGCTTTTGAAAATAACTATAATTATATGGGAGGCGGTATCAGTATGAGGGCCCAGCAAAAAAAATATGGATATAGTGTTGGTGCCAATCTGCAGTATGCAGAACTTAACAGCCACTTAAAAGACAGCACATTCCGCATCAGGCAAAATTTTACAAACCTGTTACCCATTGCCAATTTCAATTACAATTTTACCAGAACAAAAACATTACGGATCGATTATTCAACATCTACATCACAACCCAGCGTAAAGCAATTGCAGCCGGTGCAGGATATCAGTGATCCTTTAAATATTACTACAGGAAATCCATCGTTGAAACAATCTTATTCTCATAATGCCAGCCTGCAATTCTTTAATGCCAATCCTTCGCAACAAAAAAACCTGTTTGTATTTGTTAATTATTCAGCAACACAAAATGCTATTGTAAACAGTGATGTGATCAGTTCAGGTGCAAGAATCAGCATGCCGGTAAATGCTAACGGGGTATATAATATTAACGTAAATATCGACAGGGGGTTCCGCATGAAAAAAATAAACACCCGTTTTGGTATTGGCTTAAATTCCAATTATAATCACTCAGTTAATTTTATTAATGGCGATAAAAATAAAACCGAAAATTTTTCACTGGGGCCAAGGGTATCTGCTGAATATAGTTATAAAGAAGTACTTGATATAAATGCAGAAGCAAGGTTTAGTTTTAATGAAGCCAGCTATTCTTTGCAACCATCATTGAATAACAATTACCGGAGACAGGTATATGAACTGAATGCAACACTTAACCTGCCTGCCGGATTCAATATCAATAATGAATTTACCTATAGTGTATTTACCGGCCGTAGCGACGGATACAACACCAGGGTGGCATTATGGAATGTATCCATCAGTAAGCAGGTATTAAAAAACAAAAAGGGAGAGATCAAGCTAAGTGCGTTTGACCTGCTTAACCAGAATATTGGTGTGGACCGTAATGGCAATACCAATTATGTAGAGGATGTGCAGTACAAAACACTCCAACGTTTTTTTACCCTCGGCTTTACGTATAGTTTGCAAAAAGCAGGTAGTGACGGCCCAAGGGCAGTAATAAGAACCTTTTAATCCGGTTGCTTCATATTTTACAACCATTCTGCTAATTTTACAACCATTCTGCTAAAGTGGGATGGTTGTATTAGTTTTGCGACAACCAGAAATTAAATGGAGATCAACCCCACTGTCAGCAGGATAACAATTTACCCGGTTAAATCACTGGATGGAGCTTCTTTAAAAAAAGCTCAAATAGGGAATGGAGGTTGTTTGCATCACGACAGGGAATATGCAATACAGGGCGTCAATAATAAATTCATTAACGGAAAATCAAATCCGCTTACTCATTTGCTGAGATCGAAAGTTGATTTTGAAAATGAAACCATTTCTTTCCGCCATGAATCAGAAACAGGCTGGAATTTATTTCATCTCCAGAATGAAAAAATTGCAATAGACAATTATCTTTCCCATTTTTTTAATACCGAAGCCACACTTTTAAAAAATACAGAAGGGCGTTTTATGGACATTCCTGATATTGCCGGAATGACTGTACTCTCCACTGCAAGTCTTGAAACTGTTGCAGGGTGGTTTGATGGGATGGATATGGAAGAAACAAGAAAACGTTTCAGGGGAACAATAGAAATTGGCGATGTACCTGCATTCTGGGAAGACAAATTATTTCTTGAAGAAGGTATAGCCATTGAATTTAAAATTGGCAATGTAATAGTAATGGGTATAAGTCCACGGGCAAGATGTGTAGTGCCTACCCGGCATCCCGAAAATGGAGAAGTGATTCATGGCTTTCAAAAATCATTTGCAAAACAAAGAGCAGTAAATCTCCCCCACTGGTCCACACTTGAAGATTACGGGCATTCTTATTATTTAACGGTGAATTGTTATATACCTCCAACAGAAGTTGGTAAATGGATTGCAGTTGGAGATGAAATAAAGATCACAGGGAAAAAAGATTTACTACTTTCACCGGATGAGTAATATAGATATACTGTTGGATATTTTGCAGGCAATGGTAAAAGCCCATCCCGATTCCGTGTTTGTCAACAGTCTGCACCAGCAATACTGCAATCGTGGCGGCCTTAGTAAAAAACAATTAGAAGGCTTACATAATAAAGCCGGCAAAACAACAGGTATAGCACCCAATAAATTAGCCACACTGGAAGCGATCATTAAAAAGAAACCAACAAGAGAAAGGGCAGCAGCATCAATACAGGTGTCTTTGCCAACAAAAGATGAGGCCATTGGCAAACTCATCTTATCTATTCTTGCAAAATACCCCGTGCATAAAAGGTTGTTGTTCCTTCAATCAAAATATAATAACAACGAAAATATTTCTGCAACAGAAATTGCCGAGATACAAAAGTTTGCTAAACTATTATTAAAATAAAGACCCCGCAATTGCAGGGTCTTTATTTTAATGCGGGGATATATTAATTGGTAACTATTCTTACTCCCCCGGGCTGGTTGCCAAAAGCTTCTTTCTGTTTGGCAAGATATTCAGCATTGGTTATTTTTTTCCCTTTGGTTGGTGCTTTAATATTTTTCATGTCCGCCTTTTTATCAAGCGAAATTGCAGTAAAAACAATTTCGCCTTTGTTGGCATCAATGCCCAATATCATTCCCGGCAGGCTGCTGAATTGTTCCGGTCCCGAAGCAATAGAAATTTCTTCGCTGTACCACGCAACAATATCACTGCCTCTTTCTGTTTTACCAGTAGCTTTTTTACAGGTAAAACCTAAAATAGCTTTTGTTTCACCTTCTTCCAGTTTCCACTTAAGGCTGTGTATGGAATCTTCAACCAGGTAAAGCTCTTCCATCAACTCTCTTATTTCAACAGCTTTTTGTGTATTGAAATTTTTATAATACTGATTCTCTGAACTGCCACCGATACGTATTACAACACCGCCATTGTTTTGCTCTGTCATATCCGGTTCTTCTTCTACGGCTTTAAACAGGCTTTGATTGGCACCAAAAAATAATTCTGATTTTGTGGTACGGAACTGTGGTACCATCGATCTTAGTTGTTGATTATCTTCCGGAATACGGCGATACATATCTACTTTTTGCTCGTAAGTAATTTTACCTTCTTTCACCTGTGCTACCAGTGTTTGAAAACCCAGCAAAGCAACAATAACTGTTAATACTTTTTTCATGACGTATGTTTTTTTGTTTTGATAATGATATTTAACAGCACAAAACTATTTTATCACAGCGCCAAAGCAGGTTAACCAGCCTTGCATTAATGTTAATTAAGGTTAATGAACATAATACATTGTTGATTTTAAAAGTAGCTTTGTCTCCGATGAATAAGTTACGTACAGCAAGGCTATTGATGACAGCAACCATTCTGCTCATCATTGTTTTCCAGGGTTACTGGATACGTAAATTATACCGGGAAGAGACCAATAACTTTAAAAAAACAACTGATATTATTTTTCGGGATGCCATGTACAGGCTGCAGGCACAACGCTTTTCAGGGGATACGCTTGCATTCAGAGGAGCATTGGATGATAACCTGTTCATGGCTGACTTTATCAGCAGCGTGGAAAAAGTGAAAGGCGATAGTACCATACAAAAACTGGTAATATCAATGAATACCCACCAGGAAAAAGTAACCGCAGATGAAGAATACCCGGGTAAAAAATACAAACAGGATACAGTTGTTTATGTAACTTCAAAAAAAGGTGGCCTGCCGCTGCCACAAATTGAAGAACTGCTGACTAAGAATAAAAATCTTTCTGATTCTATTCCGGTAAAACGTATTGATTCACTATATAAGGCCTTATTATCAAAGGAAGGAATTGAAGTGGAATTTAAGATTATAAAGAACAGCCGGGTGATAAACCAATCAGATTTCAGTATACAAAAAGTTACCATCAAAATTGATGAACCTGTGGGAATATTTACTACCAAAAGGGTTCCTGTGGGTTTAATAAATCCTACATTTTACCGTGCAGAGTTTAAAGACCCCAAACTATATGTCTTCAAAAAAACCGGGGTGCAATTGTTGTTGTCTGTTTTATTGATCGCACTAACCATAGCCAGCTTTATTTTTATCTACAAAAATTTACTGGCGCAAAAAAGATTAACAGAAATAAAAAATGAATTCATCGGTAATATTACCCACGAGCTTAAAACACCCATTTCAACAGTAAGCGTGGCTATTGAAGCAATGAAGAATTTTGATGCCTTACGAAATCCTGAACGCACAAAAGAATACCTGGGAATTGCGGGTCAGGAATTGAGCCGCCTGTCTCTTTTAGTAGATAAGGTGTTGCGGCTTTCTATGTTTGAAACACAGCAGGTAGAATTAAAATATGAATGGTTTGATCTGCAAATGCTGGTGAAGGAAGTAGTGGATTCTATGCAACTGCAATTTGAAAAAAACGGGACTACAGTAAAATTAAATTTTTCAGGAGAAGATTTTTCACTGATGGCTGACCGTATGCATATTACCAGCGTGATATATAATTTACTTGATAATGCTTTAAAATACAGCAAAGAAAAACCTGAGATCAATATAACAGTTGAAGCTAAGGAAAGCGAAATGTTGCTGACAATACAAGACAACGGAATTGGTATTCCTGCATCGTACAAGGGAAAAATATTTGATAAATTTTTCAGGGTGCCACATGGCAATAAACATAATGTAAAAGGGTATGGTCTTGGCCTAAGCTATGTAGCGCATATCATTGCCGAACACAAAGGTTCAGTAAATGTAGAAAGCGAAGAGGCCCACCCGGATGATCCGGCCCGACGGGGCAACGGAACCACGTTCACCATTAAATTACCAAAGGAAAATGCCGGCAGTTAAAATTTTATACGTAGAAGATGAAATGTTCCTGGGCAAAATTGTAAAAGAAAGCCTGGAGAGCCGGTCCTATGAAGTAATTATGGAGCCGGATGGCGATAAAGTATTGCCTTTATTTATTAAGCACCAGCCCGATATATGTGTACTGGATATTATGCTGCCCAATAAAGATGGGTTTGCAATTGCAGAAGAGATACGGGCAGTTGACAGCGCTGTGCCAATTATTTTTTTAACAGCAAAAACACAAACAGAAGACCTGGTTAAAGGATTTCAGCTGGGAGGAAATGATTACATACGCAAGCCGTTCAGCATGGAAGAATTAATTGTACGCATTGAAAATGTTTTGCGTTATAAAAGCGGGGAGAAAAAACCTGATGATAAAAAAGATACGGTAAAAATAGGCCAGTTCACTTTTCACATGAATCACCAGGTTTTAAAAAATAACGGTGATGAAAGGAAACTTTCATTCAGGGAAAGTGAGTTATTAAAAGTGTTGTACGAAAACCGGGATAAAATAATTGACCGGCGTGACATCCTGAACCTGCTTTGGGGAAATGATAACTTCTTTAATTCCCGAAACCTCGATGTATACATCACCAAACTCAGGGGTTATTTAAAAAAAGATACAAAACTGGAGATCCTTACCATTAAAGGAATTGGTTATCGTTTTGTGATAGAATAACCAAACAGTTTATTCTTTAAAAAAAACCTGTGCCGCATCATTGTTCTTTAAAAAGATCAACGATGTTCCACTCTTGTCTTTCAGGTAAACTATCTTTCGTGATTCTCCATTAACTTTTAACCCGTTATCTGCAGAAGAGATGGCGGTAAAATTACCCCGGCCTGTGCCTTTTAACAGCAGGGCAGAAGTGGCATCGTAATTACCAACCATTACAGCAGGGTCATCAGAGTTGCCACAAACTAAAATATCTTTTATACCATCATTATCCATATCATCAATAACTAAATCATTAATAGTTGATAACTGTGCTTTTTCGGGGAAAGGAATAAAACGATATACCGAATTACCTTCATTGATCAATACGCCTGATTCAAAGAAATTGGTCTTATATACATCCATTGATTTTTTCTCCTGCTCTGTAAAAATATCATCCAGCGTTTTGCCTGAATAATCCTTATAACGAACAAACTTTTTACGCATGCCGGGCATTTGATCGATCAATTGGTCACGGCTATACAAAGGGTAACATTTACCCTGTATGTAATAGCCCAATACCGCATCATAACTTCCATTATTATCAAAATCTTTTGCATAAATGGTACAAGGTTGATTGATGTTTCCTTTAATGGTAGAATTTAATCCCCGGTTACCCATAGCAAAATCCATGTCGCCATCATTATCGATATCTTCTGCTTTCATATTGTACCACCAGCCACTTAATTCATCCATATTTACAACCGTATCTTTTTTTGAAGGCAGTATTATATGAACCGTGTTTTGTGTCTTTTTAAATTGCCCGTTCTGATAACTGAATATTTCCAATGGTATCCACTCACCACTTATAGATAATTCTTTTTTGCCATCGCCATTCACATCAGCCCAAACGGCCTGGTTTACAATGCCGGGGGTGAGCAGTTCTTTGGCATATACATCGGTTACATTTATAAAAACACCCTTATTGTTTTGTAATAAAATACATTTATCAGGCTTTGGAAAATTACCGGGTAAAACATGCCCACCTACAAAAAGATCCAAATCGCCATCGGCATCAAAGTCCAATGCAATAACACATGACCCATTAAAACCTTCTACCGGTAATGCATTTGCAGCCCTTGCAAAATTCCCTTTTGCATCATTTATATATAACCTGTCCTGGTAAAGATCACTACCTGCACTAAATTCTGCCCCGCCACTAACCACATACAGGTCCATATCGCCATCTCCATCTGCATCAAAGAAAAGGGAGCTCATATCTTCAAAATTTTTATCGGCAATAAAAGCAGCTTGCTTTTTTTCTGTAAATGAGCTATTGGCATTTTGTATCATCAGCTTTCCTTCAAATCCTGCAGCCCCACCAATAAACATGTCTTCCATCCCATCTCCATTTACGTCGGCCTTGGTATAATAAGGCCCCTTACGGCTGCATTTATAAGGAATTAAAGGCTCCCTTTTAAAATCTATAAAATCATTTTCGGTTTGGGTGAAGTTCAATTTCCCTGTTTTGCTTATGTCTTTGAATCCTGGATTTTTTGTGTTGGCAATAGTTGCATTGGCTGTTACAGCATCTGATTCGTAGATCGTCAATTCCTGGTCGGCTTTTACATTTTCTAAAATAATTTTTTTCAAAGAAGGAAACGTTATCTCCACTTTCGGAATTATTGTTTCGGCCCCTGTACCAAAATGAAGAACATGCTCCATGCTTGATAAAAAACCACGTTGCGGATCATAATGCTGAAACTGTATCTGCCCATTTGAGCCGGTAAGTTTTACTTTAGGACCATATACTTCGTCAAAAGAGCCGGGTTTTTTATAAAACTTAAACCTGATAAAATGAGATGACTGGTTAAGTTCACGGGTTTTATTTTTTAAAACAAAAGCAGGGCCATCAACATTATTTACCACAAGGTCCAGGTCGCCATCATTATCCAGGTCGGCATAGGCAGCGCCATTGGAAAAAGAAGGAGGGGCATCGCTCCAGGTATCGGTATAGTTATCAAATATTAAACTGCCATTGTTGTGATAAAAATAATTTTTGGTTGGTACCGACGGGATACTTTGCAGCCATGAATTCAGGTCAACTGATTTTCCACTATTCATTGTTCTGATAACAGAATCAAGTATGAAAACTTTATAATCCCAATCGGTAATATCTCTCTTCAATCCATTGGTAACATATATATCTTTCCACCCGTCATTATCAAAGTCGGCAATGAGCGGAGCCCAGCTCCACTCTGTTTCTGCAACACCGGCATAATTTGCTATTTCGCTGAAAGTTCCGTCTGCATTATTTAATTGCAAACTGTTTTTCGGGTATTGATAATACAAACCATACTTAAGCATGATCTGGAACTTATCATAGTTTTGATTTACTGCAAACAGTTGTTTTTGCCTTACGGGGTTTTCTACCGCCATATCCACCACATAAATATCTTCATGCCCATCATTATTTATATCATTGATATCTGAACCCATTGCAGAAAAACTTACATGCCTTATATATTCGGCAAGCCTGTTGGTAAAAGTTCCGTTCCGGTTATTGATGTATAAGAAATCGGGTTTATTAAAATCATTGGCCACGTAAATATCAGGCCAGCCATCGCCATTAATATCGGCAATGGAGGCGCTTAAGCCAAAAGCATGGTCAATAAGGCCGGCCTTTTTTGTAACATCAACAAATTTTCCTCCCCGGTTCTCAAACAACCTGTCACTCACATTTACAGTAGTAGTGTCTTCAACCAATGCCATTTTACCATTTACCATAGTAGCCGGAATGGTCATAGACTTACTGAAATCATCAGGGTGATCAACAAAATAAACATCTTTGTCGCCATCATTATCATAATCAAAAAAATAAGCCTGGATAGTAAAGCTTACATCATCTAAGCCATATTCAGCAGCTTTATCGGTAAAGGTTCCGTTCTTATTATTAATGTAGAATAATTTTTTTCTTAACCGGGGATCTTTAAAACCTGATTTGCAAACAAAGATGTCGAGGTATCCGTCATTATTGATATCCACCATGTTCACCCCTGTCTTGATCCCATCTCCTCCGCCAACACCTGCGGTTTCAGTAATATCTTTAAATTGAAAATTACCCGTATTGAGGTAAAGCTTATTGCTGCCAAGGGTTGATGAAAAATAAATATCCTGCAATCCATCATTATTAATATCTCCAATACTTACACCGGCACCTGCATAAAGATTTTCGTACATGTACATGAACATATTCGACGTTTCCACAACATCATTTCTGAAATTAACACCGGTACTGCTTGCTGGTAACAGTACAAATTGCTTTGTACTGTTGGGTTGCTGTGCTGTTGCCACAACATTAAAAAGCGATAACACTAAGCAAATAGCGGTGTATTTAAAAAGAGTTGTCATAATAAAGTATTATTTTATCGTTGCCGAAGGATATAAGGTCTTTAACACATGGTTGCCAACTTCCTTACCTTGTACAATACTGATACGTGCTGTTTCGGGGTAATGAATACCGCCATACACCCTACTCCAGGTAGATTCATAAGCCGCTTCTAAAAACGATTTGAATGTTCGGGATTTACTTCCGAATTGAATTTCTATCTCATCAGTAAATTCAAAATTATCTCCCAGTAAACCTGTAAGCACAACAGCGGCAGCATCAGATACAACAGAATGCCCACTGGTAAATTCGGGAAAAGGTGGTGTTTGAATATACGGTGTCCAGTTCTTATCAATAATCCGGTTAATGATGGTGATGGGACGAATAAGGTTACCACGGTATTTTTCATCCCAGCAACTGATGAATCCATCAAAAATGGCAATGGAAGTAAGTGCATAGACCTGTGCCGCTTTTGTAACCGGAATATTTTTTTGAATACAGGCCTGCTGGCCGATCAATACCCAGTGCCCACCCGGAGAAACCTTGTGGATGAAATAATTAAGATGGCCAATATTAACCGAAACATTAGGATTATCATCCCAATAAAGCGCTGTGGCTTTCTGTGCAGTGTCAAGATTTTTTGCAATGGTATAGGTCTCCATTACTGTTTTATAGAATATCGAGTTTTTGGATTTGCTGTAAACCAGTTTTTCTTTTGGTGCAAACTGTGAAGCTGTTGTCATGGTCAAAGGCCTGATGGTATTCCAGTATGGTTCAAGTGCCTGGGCATAATCTAATGGCGTTGGCTGCCAGGCTCCCGGAGCTGTAGAATAAACATACCGTGTGAGTCCTCTTGATCTGAGATAATTATCCCGTTTTGTCCAGGAAATTATGCTGTCGGCCACTTTTCGGCCATACAAAATTGAATTTTGCGCCACAACAGAATCAGCATGTAAAAAAAGTGAATCAGCAAAAGCCTTACGCCAGTCACTGAACTTATATTCTGAACCCACGAGGGTTTGTGCTACATGCGAAAATGAAATGCAGGCAGCAATAAAATTATCAACCTTAGTATTAGCTGGCGGAACAGGTAGTTTACCAAGCCCGTTCAGTTTGCCGGCCAGTGAAGACAAAGCCTGGTCATCGTTCCGGATGCATTCATAAAATGCAATATTGGGGTAAACATATATGCGGCTGGATACCATGGGAGAAAAATTGTCAGTCATTACCGTATTTATCAATAGGGTATTTAGCTGGTGCAGTGTTCTTTCCTTGCTTTGGGCATTTGTATTGACAATACTTAACGAAATCAGCAGTATCGTTAAGAAGAAAGATTTTTTTATACGCATGATCCTTTTCATTTTGAGTTGATTTGATAATAACCCGTTCAAATGTAAAAAAAAATCCGGTCTTATATTGGTTAATAGCTAATAGAAGCATTAAACAAGAGGGATTGTACTATTTGCTACTACAAGTAAAACAAACAGCCGAAAAATTATGCCTGCAATGATTGCTCTTCTTTCTTTAGCTGCCTGTCAAAAATAAATGTGCCCGTTGGAATAATAGCTGCAGCAAATGCTTTGGCAAACCAGCCAATACTCTTTTTGAATGTACCCATTACTTCAAAAGCAAAATAGAGAAAGGTTATAAACAATACGCCATGCGCCCATCCAAAAACTTTTACTGCTTCAGGAATATGGAAAAAATATTTCAAGGGCATAGCGATGAGTAATAAGATCAGAAAGGAAATACCTTCTGCGATGCCGATCATCCTGAAACGGTGCAATAATTTTTTCAAACCTTCTTTTTCAAATTGATTAATAATCTACAACCTGTTCAACAATTGTTTCAGGTATATTTCTCCATTCATATTGCTGGTTACGCAGCTGTGGTTCAAAGCCTGCATCTTTAATAGATTGCTGAATGGTTTTATAAGTAAACCTATGTGGTGCCCCGGCGGCGCTTACTACATTCTCTTCTATCATGATGCTTCCAAAATCATTAGCCCCACCATTCAAACAGATCTGTGCAACCTGCTTACCAACAGTTAACCAGCTTGCCTGTATATTAATAATATTAGGTAACATAATTCTGCTGATGGCTATCATGCGTATGTATTCTTCTGCCGTGGTTAAATTATGTACACCTCTTATTTTAGCTAAAAGTGTATCCACATCCTGGAAGGTCCACGGAATGAATGCTAAGAAACCTTTTGCTGTAGCCGGTTTTCGGCTTTGTACTTCCCTGAGTTTTACTAAATGTTCAAAACGTTCCTTAATAGTTTCTACATGGCCAAACATCATAGTAGCAGATGTGGTGATGTTAAGTTTATGTGCTTCATGCATTATATCCAGCCATTCCTGTGCACCACATTTTCCTTTACTGATCAATCTTCTGACTCTATCAGTTAATATTTCGGCGCCTGCACCGGGTAAACTATCCATGCCTGCTTCTTTTAATGCTGTTAAAACTTCCCGGTGTGTACTTTTTTCAAGCTTGGTGATATGCGCAACTTCGGGAGGGCCCAGCGTGTGCAGTTTAATATTGGGATATAATTGTTTGAGTTGTTTAAAGAGGGCGACATAAAAATTTAAGCCCAGTTCCGGATGATGGCCCCCCTGTAATAAAAGCTGGTCACCACCATATTTAATGGTCTCTTCAATTTTTTTCTTATAAGTTTCAATGTCGGTAATGTAAGCATCTGCATGGCCAGGTATGCGGTAAAAATTACAAAACTTGCAATTGGCAATGCATACATTGGTTGTATTCACATTGCGGTCTATTTGCCAGGTAACCTTTCCATGTGGTACTTGCTTTTTTCGTAACTCATCAGCCACAAACATCAGTTCTGTCAAAGCAGCATTTTCAAACAGGTACATGCCTTCTTCTACAGTAAGAAACCCAAAACTGAGCGCTTTTTGATACAGGTCATTTAGATCCATAATTTCCGGTTGTGTAATAATCAGCAAAAGTACATCCAATAGGTTGTAAATTCGAATCGGCATGACATGAGAGTTGTTTTTTGTATCATATTATTTTTATTTGCCCTTGTGAAAACACAGGCACAGGAGATATTGCCTGAAAAAGAAGCTCAGTTTATTACGAAGTTTCCATTTAAACAATTCAGCGGCGGGGTGATAGTTATACAGGCCAGGTTTGCCAATATGCCCGATACGTTAAACTTTATTTTAGACACCGGAAGTGGGGGCATTTCGCTTGATTCTGCCACCTGTGCCGAATTCAATATTCCATTAACACCAACGGATACAACAATTACCGGTATTGGGGGCATACGCAAGGTATCCTTTTCTTTTGATCAAACCCTTGGTTTGCCCGGGCTCAAAGTGGAGCACCTTAATTTTCATGTAAATGATTACGAAGTGCTGAGCAGTGTTTATGGAGAAAAGGTTGATGGCATTATTGGCTATAGTTTTTTCAGCCGGTATATAGTTAAGATCAATTTCGACAGTAGCCAGCTGGAAATTTATACACCCGGAAAAATTAATTATCCAAAACAGGGAACAATGCTTCACCCTGCATTTACCAATTTACCCATACAATGGCTTAATATCAAGGACAAAAAAAAACTGGGATTTAATTTTTATGTAGATACGGGCGCCGGCCTTTGTTTGTTGCTCAATGAAGAGTTTGTAAAGGACAGTAATATCCTGCTCTCCCGGCGTAAGCCTGTTTTAACCCAGGCAGAAGGAATGGGGGGCAAGCTGCAAATGCGGCTTACTATTATCAAAGAAGTAAAAATAGGGCCCTACAGGTTTCATAAGGTTCCCACGTATTTGTATAAGGACGATTATAATGTAACCTCCTATCCTTTTACAGGAGGGTTATTAGGCAATGACCTTTTACGAAGGTTCAATATCGTATTTAATTATCCAAACAGGGAAATTCATTTATCGCCCAATAGCCACTTTGCCGAAAGTTTTGATTATGCTTATACAGGGTTAGGTATCTATTATGAGGCCGGTAAAATAATAGTTGAAGATGTGATCCAGGGCTCCCCGGCTGATAAAGCCCGGTTTAAACTTAATGATGAGGTGGTGGCGGTAGATAAAAATTTTTCGCTTAACATGCAGGTATATAAAAATATTTTACAAACCCCCAACGTGTCCATAAAAGTGATAGTCAGAAGAAATGGTGTTTTAAAAGAGCTTACCATTAATACAAAGAGTATCCGGTAAAACAATTGTTTCCGTTTTGTTCTCCTGCGTACATTTGCACATGATCCAGTTTGAAAAATTTGAAATAAGCAATGGCTTAAAAGTTTTGGTTCACCAGGACAAGAGTACACCAATGGCCGTGGTGAATGTTTTATATGATGTTGGTGCACGGGATGAAGACCCTGCTAAAACAGGCTTTGCCCATTTATTTGAACACCTGATGTTTGGTGGCAGCGTGAATGTTCCGGTATATGATGAACCGCTGCAGCTGGCTGGCGGAGAAAATAATGCCTTTACCACCAACGACCTCACCAATTATTATTGCCAGTTACCCGCCGAAAACCTGGAAACAGCTTTCTGGCTGGAGAGTGACAGAATGCTATCGCTGGCATTTAGTAAAAAAAGCCTGGAAGTACAGCGTAAAGTTGTTTGCGAAGAATTTAAAGAACATTATATCAATAAACCTTATGGAGATGTGTGGCATAAAATGAGAGAACTTACTTATACCATACATCCATACCGCTGGATGACGATTGGCGCCGAACTAAGCCATATTGAAAATGCAACACTGAATGATGTGAAAACATTTTTTAAAAAACACTATAATCCATCCAATGCCATTTTGGTTGTTGCCGGAAATGTTACCGTAGAAGAAGTAAAAAGATTGATAGAAAAATGGTTTGCTCCAATCCCGGCCGGAGAAAAATATGTACGGAATTTACCCGTTGAACCAAAACAAACTGCCGCAAGAACAAAAACCGTTCATGCAAATGTTCCGCTTGATGCATTATACAAATGCTGGCACATATATTCACGTACAGACATGCGATATTATACAGCCGATCTTATCACAGAAATATTAAGCGGTGGCGGATCGTCCAGGTTATTCCAATCGATGGTAAAAGAAAAACAATTGTTCAGTAATATTGAATGCTACCATTTGGGAAGTACCGATGCCGGCTTACTTACCATTGAAGGGAAATTGGTTAAAGGCGTAAAGATGGAAACTGCTGAAGCTGCCATTAATGAAGAGCTGATAAAATTACAGCAGGGAGGTATTAGCCAGCGTGAACTGGATAAAGTAAAAAACAAAACAGAGAGTATGATTGCCTTTGAAGATATGACTATTACAAACCGTGCTGCCAGTTTAGCCATGTATGAATTGCTGGGAGATGCTGACCTGATCAATAAAGAACTCGACAGGTACCGGTCTGTAACAGCAGAACAACTGCAGGCTGAATGTAAAATTATATTTGCTGAGAACAACTGTAATACTTTGTATTATTATGCAAAAAACTAGCTGGTTATGACAGAAACAAAACATCCCAAGCATGATTTTTTGATTGAGCGTATTGCTTTTTTCAGCGATGCCGTATTTGCCATTGCAATTACATTGATGGCGATTGAAATTCATCCTCCGCATGTGAGCAAGGGAGACACAGAAGCCGTGGTATGGGAAAAATTCAAGGAAATACTGCCACAGTTTTTAGGCTTACTGGTAAGCTTCTGGCTCATTGGCAGCGCATGGCTGCGGCACCACCAGTTATTTAAGTATGTTGATAATTTCGACCTGGGTTTTATGGCTATAAATTTATGGATGCTCTTTACAATCATCCTTTTCCCGTTCAGCACCAGCTTTTTGTTTAATTCTATTTTCCATGGTGCCGTAACTAAACTGCAGGTATATTTTTACCTTGGTGTTCCGCTGGCATCTAATTTTATTTTATACCGGATGTATAAAACAGTTAACAAAAAACACCTGAAAGGAGCTGCTGATATGAATTTCCGCAAAGCAGTATTCGGACAGGGAGCAATGGTTATTTCATTTATGCTGGCCATCATATGGGTAATTATTATGCCATTGCAATGGCACCCTTTTGGTTATTCTTTTCTTGGCTTGGGGCCTTTGCTGGGTTTTATTTACAATAAAAAATTTAAAAATAAATGACCGATCGCTTAGTGCCACCACCAATAAAAGATGCTGTTGAATTTGATCTTCAGCTTAAGCCCTGTGAAAAATTTACTTTGGATAACGGGGTTCCGGTTTATGCTATTGATGCCGGTGCACAGGAAGTATTGCAGGTTGAAATGGTGTTTTACGCAGGCAACTGGTTTGAGCAGCAAAAATGTGTTGCATCGGCTACCAATTATTTATTAAAGAATGGTACCGGTAAAAAAACAGCCTTTCAGTTAAATGAAGAGTTTGAATATTATGGCGCTTATTGCAACAGGTCCTGTTATAATGAAACAGCTGTTGTTTCCCTTTCTACGCTTGGTAAACATTTACCTGTGCTATTACCCGTAATAAAAGAAATGATCTCTGATCCTGCTTTCAGCGATGAAGAACTGAATATTTATAAACAAAACACAAAGCAGCGGCTAAGTGTAAGTTTAAAGAAAAGCGATTTTGTCGCCGCCCGTTTATCTGATGCTCACCTGTACGGCGAAAACCATCCTTACGGCAGCTATACCAACCCAGGGGATATTGATGCGTTGAACAGCAATATGCTTAAAGATTTTTTTAAGCAATACTATCTTAACGGCCAATGTGTAATATTTGTGAGCGGAAAACTTCCAAAAGATATACAGGAACAACTGAACAGGAATTTTGGAAACTTATCTTTAAAAGCTTTTGATCAAAAACTTTTACAAATTGACCAAACACCTGCTACCGAAAAAAAATACCGTATACAAAACGATCCCAATGGTGTACAGGGTGCTATACGTATTGCAAGGCCATTCCCCAACAGGCACCATCCGGATTTTATGAAAGTAATGGTGCTAAATACTTTGTTTGGTGGTTTTTTTGGATCAAGGCTGATGAGCAATATCCGGGAAGATAAAGGCTATACCTATGGCATACATAGCTATGTACAAAACCATCTTCAGCAATCGGCATGGGTTATAAGCACGGATGCAGGAAAAGATGTTTGCGAAGCAACCATTAAAGAGGTGTATAAAGAAATGAAATTATTAAGAGAAGACCTGGTAGATGAGGAAGAGCTGATGCTTGTAAGGAATTATTTAATAGGAACGATCCTGGGTGATCTGGATGGGCCCTTTCAGATAATGGGGAGGTGGAAAAACCTTGTGCTGAATAATTTAACTGATGATTATTTTTACCGGTCAATAGAAACAATAAAAACTATTTCGACTGAGGAATTGAGGGCGTTGGCAAAAAAGTATTTGATTCCGGAAGATTTTTACGAACTAGTTGTAATTTAGGTTATGCAAAAATGGCTGCTTAAAATATTGGTGTGTGCGGTAAATGTTTTTATCCTGGCTTATATATTGCCGGGGATAGAGATTAAAGATATGTTTACCGCCCTGCTTGTTGCTGTTGTATTATCTCTTTTGGATGCTATAGTAAAACCCTTACTGGTTCTGCTTACCCTGCCTGCCACCATACTTACCCTGGGGTTGTTTTTATTTGTTATCAATGCCTGTGTTATTTTAATTGACGCCCATTTTGTACATGGGTTTGAAGTTAAAAGTTTCTGGCATGCATTATTATTTAGTGTACTGCTGTCTTTCTTTAATTCTTTTGTACATAAAAAGGCGTTTCCTGAAAAGAAAACGCCTGGTACGGATTAGCGTAGCTTAACTTACTACTGTATAACCATATTATACCGCTTTGCCTCGTTTTTAATAATTTTTTCTATTTCTGTTTCCAAAGTAGCGGTATTATTTTTTACAAAAGCCTTTGCTTTTGCCGTGGCGATAAAAGATTCCCGTTTTGTATTTTCTTCCACAATTTGTTTTTGGATATTGGAGCGCTGGCCGGCTTTTTCTTTTACAACCTGCTTCAGTTGTTCGTTCGTTTTGTTTTTTAAACTGTCGGGCAGTGTTTTTTTGTCCAGCTTATCTATAAACTTATCATCAACGCCGTCAGCATCCACCATATCCCAGCTTTCATTCTTATAAAGTTTTGCATTGCTTTTTACAGTTGCTCTTTTTAATGCGGCACCTTTGCTGGCGCTGTAATTCATTTTATCAACGCTGGCCTGTGTTTCCAGGTATTGGGCCCCTGCTCTTCCATAAGCTATATAAGTACCATTCAGTTTTTCATTAAGAGAAAATATGATACTGTCATAAGGCGTAGGAATGGCATCGATCTTTTCGTTCTGGTTAATTACGGTAAAACTCCCATTGCCACACTCACTGCTCAGGTTCCAGTGTTCCCGTATGCCCTGCAGGCTGTCGCCGCAATAAATACTGTTTACAATCACTCCTTTTTGTTTTGCTTCGTTACAGGCTTTTGTATATAAAATATCTCCCTGTAAAAAATCTTCGTTGCCGGCAATAAAGATCACTTTATAGTTTTCAGCAGATGCATCCCATTGCAGGTCTTTTAAAGAAGTGTAGATCACATGCCCGCAAAATTCATCACCGCCATTGGTGGTAAGGCTGAAAAGGTTTTTTGAAAGCAGGTCCAGGTCGCCGGTAAAGCCCGATATCTGTTTTACATAACCATCAGCCCTGTTGTTGGTCGTTCTTCCATATTCATACAGGGCAATTTCAATTTTAGGCGTTACGTTGTTATTACATTGAGCTTTACCCATCACACTTACCATATTCCATAATTGCGCCTTAGCCTGTTCAATAAGGCCTTCCATACTGCCGCTTACATCTAATAAAATGGCAACCTGTATTTTAGGGTTTGCATTGTTTGAAACAAAGGCTTTGCCTGTATTGTTTATGGAATTTGTAAATGATAAAACAGGAACCAGGGCTAAGGTAAAAAAACCAATAACTGCTGTTTTAAGGAGTAATTTCATAAATGATAGTTTTTAGGAAGATGCAGGCTTTTTAATAATTGCACATACATTTTTTAAAAAGACGCCTCCTTTATATTTGTTTTAACATATACCGGGATGTTCTTAAGCTTTAAATTATGAAAGTGATTTGGTAAGCTAGCCCAACATCTGCTAACTTTACAGATAATTTATCAGAACAAAGTCTATGCAATTCGACAGGAAAAAATTAAGTAATGAAGAACTGGTTTCCATATATAAGAAACTGCTATTACCCCGGATGATCGAAGAAAAAATGCTGGTGTTATTACGGCAGGGAAAGATCAGCAAATGGTTCAGCGGCATCGGGCAGGAAGCCATAGCGGTTGGCGCTGCTATGGCCCTGCAAAAAGACGAATGGATCATGCCCCTGCACCGAAACCTGGGTGTATTCACTTCACGTAATATGCCATTAAGCAAATTGTTCATGCAGTGGCAGGGCAATAAGGAAGGTTACAGCAAAGGAAGAGAAAGAAGCTTTCACTTTGGAACCAAGGATCATCATATCTGCGGCATGATATCGCACCTTGGCCCTCAGTTGGCCATTGCTGACGGGGTGGCATTGGCTTATAAATTAAAAAAGGAAAATAAAGTATCGCTTGCTTTTACCGGCGACGGCGGCACGAGCGAAGGAGATTTTCATGAAGCACTAAATACTGCTGCTGTTTGGGACCTGCCTGTTATCTTCATCATCGAAAATAATGGATACGGGTTAAGCACACCGGTGAATGAACAATACCGGTGTAAGAATTTAGTAGACAAAGCTGCAGGCTATGGTATTGATGGGATACAGATCGACGGAAATAATATCTTATCGGTTTTTGATACCATTAAGGGGGTAAGAGACTACTGCATTAAAAATCAAAAACCCTATTTGATAGAGTGCATGACCTTCCGCATGAGGGGACATGAAGAGGCAAGTGGTATCAAATATGTTCCCAAAGAATTGTTTGAACAATGGGAGAAGAAAGACCCGGTAAAAAATTATGAACAATGGCTTCTTGCCGAAAATATTTTAACCCCGGCAAAGGTTGATATTATTAAAAATGAAACAAAATCATACATCGAAACAGAATTAAATATTGCCTACAACGCCAAACCGCTTACTCCGGATTCAACAGAAGAGATCAATGATGTGTATGCTCCAAACGAACACCAGGCAACGGGCAATAACCAGCTAACATCAGGGGTTGAAAAACGTTTCGTTGATGGTATTAAAGAAGCCCTTCATCAATCCATGCTCAAACATCCCAATCTTATTTTAATGGGACAGGATATTGCAGAATACGGCGGCGCTTTTAAAATAACCGAAGGTTTTGTGCAGGAGTTTGGAAAAGAAAGAGTGCGTAACACACCGCTCTGCGAAAGTGCCATCATTGGTGCAGCATTGGGATTAAGTTTAGAAGGATATAAAAGCATGATGGAAATGCAGTTTGCAGATTTTGTTACTGTAGGCTTCAACCAGATAATCAACAACCTTGCAAAAATTTATTATCGCTGGGGACAAAATGCAGATGTGGTGATACGTATGCCTACAGGCGGCGGTGTTGGTGCAGGGCCTTTTCACAGCCAAAGTAATGAAGCCTGGTTTGTACATACACCGGGACTAAAAGTTGTTTATCCAAGTACACCTGCTGATGCAAAAGGTTTATTGATTGCTGCTATTAATGACCCCAACCCGGTTTTATATTTTGAACACAAAGCTTTATATCGTTCGGTAAGTGGTCTTGTACCCCAGGAATATTATGAAACAGAAATTGGCAAAGCAAGATTAGTACAGCATGGGGATGATATCAGTATCATCACGTATGGGGCTGGTGTGCACTGGGCAATGGATTATGCAAAAAACCATACAGATATTTCGTTGCATATTTTAGATTTAAGAACATTACTACCCCTGGACTATGCTGCCATACAAAATGCAGTAGCTGCTACCGGGAAGGTTTTACTCTTACATGAAGACACACTCATTGGCGGCATTGGGGGCGAGATTGCGGCCTGGATCGCTGAAAACTGTTTTGATCATTTAGATGCACCGGTGATGCGTTGTGCATCACTGGATACGCCGATTCCTTTTAACCTGGAACTGGAGAAAAATTTTATGGCGTACAGCAGGTTAGATGAAATGGTGCAGAAATTGATGAATTACTAGGCACTTTTATTTAACCTTCCTGCTCACACTTCAACTTCTCTTCAAAATTCGTTTCGTACTTTACTGAAAATTTTAAGGTTGAAAATTCTTATTATAGAAGATGAAAAAGGGTTGCGGGAAAGTATTGTTACATACCTGAAGGCGCAGGATTATATTTGTGAAACCGCTATTGATTTTGAGGCAGCCATTGAAAAAACAGTACTCTACGATTATGATTGTATTTTACTGGATATAAACCTCCCTGGCGGCAGTGGATTAGCCATCCTTAAAGAATTACGTGCCAACAATAAAATGGATGGGGTATTGATCATTTCTGCGAAAAACTCCATTGATGATAAAGTAGACGGATTGATGCTGGGTGCCGATGATTACCTGGCAAAACCATTTCATCTTTCTGAATTAAGCGCAAGGGTTGGCGCCATCATCAGGCGTAAACAGTTTGGGGGCAGCAGTACTTTACACTTTAATAATATTGCCATTGATACACAGGCAAAAGTTGCCACGGTAAATAAAGAACCGCTCGATCTCACGAAAAAAGAATTTGACCTCCTGCTTTATTTTGTCAATAACAAGGGAAGGGTTATTTCAAAAGACGCTATTGCCGGGCATTTGTGGGGAGATGAAATGAGCGGCAACCTCGATTTTATTTATACGCATATAAAAAACCTGCGTAAGAAACTGGTGGAAGCCGGGGAATCAGATTATATTAAAACGGTTTACGGCATGGGATATAAATTTACAGACGCATGAAACTTTTAGTAAAATATAACAGGGTGAACATTTTAGCAACCATCATAGTATTTATGATTGGGGGGCTGTGCTACTATTTTATCCTGCACTATATCCTGCTTGACCAACTGGATAGCGATTTAGAATTGAAAGAACAGGAGATTATCGATTACGTAAGAAAAAATAATAAGCTACCCGGCTCAGTAAATTATAATGACCAAAAAATTTCTTTTGAACCAACTGTTATACCGGTAATAAGAAAAATAAGCAGTGCAGATATTTTAGATACTGCCGAAGGAGAAAATGTTAGTACCCGGCAATTGGTCTTCGAGATAAATATGTCAGGCAAAAATTATAAAGCTTCAGTTTCAAAATCACAGCAGGAAACCGAAGACCTGATAGGGCTGATTGTTACAATCACTTTATCCACGGTGATTTTGCTGTTGCTTGTTTTGTTTATTGTTAATCGCCTGTTGCTTAATAAACTCTGGCACCCCTTTAATAATACACTGCATGATTTAAAACTGTTTAATGTAAACAATAAGTCAGCAATCACACCTGCTAAAAGCGGGATCGATGAATTTAATGAATTGAATAATGCTGTAGCCACCATGAGTGACAGGGTTGTTAAAGATTATAATGCATTAAAAAGTTTTACCGAAAATGCCTCACATGAAATTCAAACACCGCTGGCAATAGTAAATTCAAAACTGGAACTGTTGATGCAATCAGAAAATTTTACAGAAGGGCAGATGAAGGATATTGAAACGATACATGGAGAGATCAGGCGGTTATCGAAACTTAACCAATCTTTATTGTTATTAACCAAGATAGACAACCGGCAATTCACCGAAACCAGAGAAGTTGATTTGGCCAGTATAATTATCAAACACCTGAATAATTATGAAGAACTGATTGCCGCAAAACGAATATCACTCATAAAGAACATAGAAGCTCCGGTTGAAGTTTTAATAAACGAAACAATGGCTGAAGTGTTGATCACTAATATAATCAGCAATGCGATCAGGCATAATATTGAAGAAGGTCGTATAGAAATCAGGCTGGATAAAAACCGGTTAACTATACTGAATACCGGTCCGGCCCTGAACAGCAAACCCCATGAATTGTTCGGAAGGTTTAAAAAGGATAAGCCACAATCCGAATCATTAGGGCTCGGCTTGTCTATTGTTAAAAAAATAGTTGAGCAATACGGATTTTCAATTAATTACTACTATCAAAATGAGTTACATCGCATAACCATCACTTTCCACTGATTACATTTATTTAACACCCGGCTTCAAATTCGCTTCAGAATCCGGTTTTAGGTTTGTGTTCTATTAAACAATTAAAACACCTAACATGAAAAAATTATTAACGATGTCAGCCCTGGCTGCAATTGCTGCATTATCCGCCTGTGCTCAAAAACTGGATGAATCGAAAGTGCCTGCAGCTGTTAAAGCCGCTTTCGTAAAACAGTTTCCGGGTACAGTTGCCAAATGGGAAAAAGAAGACGGACAGTATGAAGTTAATTTTAAGCATAATGGAAATGAAATGAGCGCCCTTTATGAAGTGAGCGGCACTATGACAGAAAGCGAAATGGAGGTAAAAGAAACAGATTTGCCCGCTTCTGTATTGGTTTACGTGAGAGAACATTATAAGGGAAAAAAAATAAAAGCAGCAGCAAAAATCACCAAAGCCGATGGATCAGTAAACTGGGAAGCAAATATTAATGGCAAGGACGCAATATTTGATACTGCAGGGAATTTTTTAAAAGAAGTGAAAGAATAACCTCAAAAACAGCAACATGCCTTATACTAAAACGGTTTTATTATTTAGTTTGGTGGTATTGTTTTGTTTTCCATCGCAGGCTCAGTTTGTGATTGATACTACCCAGGCTGATAAACAGGAATTTAAAACAACAGCTTTGAAAATAAAACAGTCCCGGGAAAAAGAAACCGGCCGTTTTCGTGCCAGGTCTTTGTTTATTCCGGCTTTTATGATTGCATATGGCATTACATCCATGGAAGCAGAAATACTGGAAGATATTAATGTTAAGTTGAATGACGAAATGTTTGCCGGAGACCCTCACAAAAAAATATCAATTGATAATTATTTACAGTATGCCCCGGCGGCAGCCGTTTACGGATTAAATGCGCTGGGTATAAAAGGCACACATAATTTCCGTGACCGTACGATGATCTGCCTGATGAGCAATATCTTTTTAGCTACCAGTGTTTATGCAGCTAAAAAAATATCCCATGAACTAAGGCCCGATGGCTCAGGGTTTTCGACATTTCCTTCCGGCCATACTGCTGAGGCATTTGCAGCTGCGGAGTTTCTCCGGCAGGAATATAAACATATATCTCCCTGGTACGGTTATGCAGGCTATGCCGTTGCAGTAACTACAGGGTATTTAAGAATGTATAATAATAAACATTGGCTAAGTGACGTGGTGGCTGGTGCCGGAGTTGGTATTCTTTCAACCCGATTGGCATACTGGCTTTATCCTTCAGTTAAAAATATTTTTTTCAATAAGAAAGCAATGAACACAATGATAATGCCCTACTATCAAAACAGGGGTGGCGGTTTAGCATTGATTTATCGTTTCAGAAATTAATCAATCTATGCTTTTTAGAAAGATACTCTGCTGCTGTAAATTATTATGCAGTATTGTTATTTCTTTTGCTCAGTCTTCTGTTGAAAATTCACTTGTGGGCAATAGGGCCGATACAATCAAAAATAGCATCAAGGAAAACCAGTACAAAATTGGGAGTGGTAAAATATTAATTTATCCTAAACCGAAAACATTTTCGTTCATTACCAACCTGCCCAAAGATGCAGCAGGAATTGCTTCAGCACCTTTTCGAAAAAAAAATATAAAGCCGTTGCTTTTTGTAACAGCATCAACGGTACTACTTTTATTTGCCGACCAGTCAGTTACTAACAGAGTCCGGCAGTTTTCATCAAATATGCATTTGCATCCCGAAGAGGATTATAGAAACATATGGAGTATAAAACTGGGGTCAAAAGATGTGAGTTTATTAAAAGCTCCCAACAATGCTAATACAGCTATTTATCAGTTAGGACAGGGATTTCCAAGCTTATTAATCGGTGCAAGCCTGTTTACTTATGGAAAAATATACAAGAATTACAGGGCTGAAAGTACTGCCATTCAATTGGCAGAATCATTTATTTTAATGGGTGTTGGCACACAGGTTATAAAAAGAATTACAGGGCGACAAAGCCCTGCTGTGGCAACAGGCAGCGGCGGGAAATGGCATTTTTTTCCTTCCTTTAAAAACTATCAGAATAATACCCCCTACTATGATGCTTTTCCATCGGGGCATATAGCAACTTTAATGAGTACTATAACCATATTGGCAGATAATTATACTGAAAAAAAATGGATAAAGCCAATTGGTTATGCCTTAACGGGGCTTGTGGGTTTTTCCATGATAAACAATAATGTACATTGGATAAGTGATTATCCTTTGGCAATTGCTCTTGGCTACCTGTGTGCAAAGCAGGTTGTAAAAAATCACAGAAGGGTTATGCATACTCCTGTATCAAATAAAACAAAAGCAACATTGTTGTATACATTTAATTATGCAAACGGTAAGTTTATGCCTGGGATAGTTTATAAATTTTAAAGCGTCATGATATAACGGGATATAATCAATATGAAATACATTTTTGTTTTTAGTTTCTTATCGACCTTTACTCATTTGTTTGCCCAGCAAGGGAATACAACTGTTAGCGGTACCGTCGCTGATAAAACATCCAAACAACCCATTGAATTTGTGAGTGTGGAACTGCTTAATAAAAAAGACAGCGCTACGGTTACTGGAACTATCACAGACAAAAAAGGCAGATTTGTTATTGACGAAATAATTCCCGGTGATTACCTGGTACGTTACAGCTATATTGGCTATAATAATTTTACCACTCAGGATCTTAAAATTACAGGACAGCCAGGGAATATCAGTTTGGGTATTATAACACTGAACAGCGATGAAAAAAAATTAAATGAAGTGGTAGTTTCCTCAACAAGGTCAACGCTAAATACTTCTATTGACAGAAAAGTATATAATGTTGAGCAGGATATCATGAGCAGATCGGGTGCCGCCAGTGATATTTTAAAGAATATCCCTTCTGTAGAAGTTGATATAGATGGGCAGGTAAGCCTGAGAGGTTCTTCCAATGTAATGATCCTCATCAACGGAAAGATCTCTCCTTTAATGGGGAAAACAAGAGCAGAGGTTTTGCAATCGTTTCCGGCCAATTCCATTGAACGTATTGAAGTCATTACAAACCCTTCTGCCCGTTTTCGCCCAGATGGCACATCAGGCATCATTAATATAGTACTCAAAAAAAATGCTAAGGCTGGCTGGAACGGAACAGTGACAGCAAATGCCGGAAACAATGACCGGTATAATGGAAATGTGTTTTTAAACTATAATCCCGGAAAAATAAATTTATTTGGCAGTTACAGTTTACGCAAGGACAGCAGAAGGCGTACCAATAACATTGACCGCACCTATTTTGATTCTTTAGGTAAGATAAATAGTTATTATAACGAATCAGGCCTTTCAAAACAAAGACCTGTTGGTCAAACCGCAAACTTTGGTATGGAATATACCCTTAGTGAGCGGAATAGTTTTGGTATCAATGGTAGCTACTTTTACAGGAAACAAACCAAGCATGATGTTATAAATAAATATACATATGATGGTCAACACACCCCAATTGATTACAATGACCGGTTCCGGTACGACCCTGAATTTGAAAAACAGACCAATGTCACTGCATTTTTTGAGCATAAATTTCTGAAAGAAGATCATGAGCTGAGACTGGAGTTTAATAAATCCCTGTCAAACGAAGCGGAAGACAATCACTATTGGAATGTATATTATTTGCCACAGCGGCCAACAGAGTATGATAATACGGTGATAAAACAAAAAGATAAGGAGAACCAGTTAACCATTGATTATACTTTACCCATCAGTGAAAGCAGCAGGTTGCAAGCCGGTTATGATGGTTCATTTAATAAAAAGGACCTTGACTTTTTCGGGGAATATTTTGATACCACCCAACACAGTTTTATTAAGGATGCCGTTAAAACCAATTTATTTTTATACCAGGAAAGCATCCAGGCTGTTTATTTAACGTATCAGAAAAGTTATAAGGCTTTTGGTTTTGAAGCAGGGCTGAGGGCTGAGCAGGTTAATATAAAAGGTAATTTAGTAACGATAGATTCATTGATACGAAATAATTATTTTAAACTGTATCCCACACTTCATTTGTCTTACAAGATCAGTGATGCAAAAGAACTGCAACTGAATTACAGTCGTCGCATCAACAGGCCCGATCCCGATGAACTAAACCCTTTTCCGGAATACCGTGACCCACGCAACCTCAGGGCAGGTAATCCGAAATTACTTCCCGAAATTATTAACTCAATTGAGTTTGGATATAAATGGCAAAGCAAAAATTACTCATTTGTTCCCAGCCTTTACTACAGGTACAGAACAAATGGATTTACGGAGGTTATAAAACCCATCAACGACTCAACCTTATTAACAACAACAGAAAACCTGTCTAATGATCAGTCTGCAGGACTTGAATTGATCTTTTCGGCCAGGGCAGCAAATGTATTTACAGGTAACATAAGTGGGAATGTTTTTTATAGCCGGATAGATGCATCAGGCCTGGGTTACTCCCAATCCAAATCTATTGTTTCTTTCAGCGCTAATATAAATACAACATTTACAGTTACCAAAAGCAGTATGATACAATTGAGCGGCAATTACCGCTCTGCCAGGTTAACGCCGCAGGGTAAGGTATACCCAAGATTTGTGGCGAATATCGGATTGCGGCAGGATATGTTGAAAAAGAAACTGTCTGTAACCATTACAGTCTCAGATCTGTTTGCATCAGGAAAAGATAAAAGAGATTTTAACACCAATTATTTAAAACAAACTTCAATCGGCAAAAGAGATGTCAGAATATTTTATATTGGAGTAAGCTATCGCTTTGGTAAAACAATTAAACAACCTAAAGAACAGAAATTGCAATTTGATACCGAACAATAACTAAATCCGGAACTTATAAAAAAAATAAAAATGAGAATCACTAATGTATTAATGGCAGGATTGTTCTTCTTCTCAACCAATGTTTTTTCTCAGAATAATTTCAATTGCTTTGTAAAAGACGCAGAGAGCAAAGAAGCGCTTGCAGGGGTGACCGCAAAAATTAACGGCAGTGCAAAATTAACGGCGTCAGATGTAAATGGCAGCATCGCTTTTACGAACCTCCCGTCAGGAAATATAAAGATCACTTTCTCTTTTGTTGGATACGATAACCGGGTTGTAAATTTTCAGATCCCGCAAGGCGATACAGTACAAATAATTTATTTACAAAAGGCCGAAGCAAAAACGGAAGAGGAGGTGATCATCTCTTCTTCACGAACCAATAGCCGCATAGAAGACCTGCCTACAAAAGTAGAAGTGCTGGGCAGCGAAGAAGTGGATGAAGAAGCGGGCACCATACCAGGTAATATTGCCAGTTTACTGGGAGATATTGCCGGTATCCAGAATCAACGAACCTCCGGAACTACCGGCAGTATTGACTTACGGGTGCAGGGCCTGCCGGGTAAATACACACAGATACTAAGAGACGGTTTGCCTTTGTTTGGTGGTTACAGCGGCAGCTTCAGTGTATTGCAAATTCCGCCACTGGATCTGAAGCAGGTGGAAATAATCAAAGGAGCCAGCTCAACTTTATATGGTGGTGGTGCCATTGCCGGCATGATCAACCTTATTTCCAAAACACCAAAGCTCAATGATCCGCAGCACAGTATCCTGGCGAACTATAGTACCCTGAATGAATTTAACCTAAACACTTTTCACAGCGGAAGGAATAAGAATACAGGCTATACTTTTTTTGCAGGCACCACTTTACAAAGAGCTGTTGATGTGAATAAGGATGGCTTCAGCGATGTACCCGACCTGAAAACTTTTTTCTTTCATCCCAAACTGTTCTTATATCCTAATGAAAAAAATACGCTGACGCTGGAATACGATGGCACTTTTGAAGACCGGAATGGCGGCGATATGCAGGTGCTGCATGATAAGAAAGACAATGTTCACCAGTTCTTCATTCAGAATAAATCATTCCGTAATTCTATTTCCGGTACCTGGGAGAATAAGATCAGTAAAACATCGGAGTTGAATTTTAAAGGTCTGCTCAGTTTTTTTAACCGGGATATTAATACCAATGTGTTTGGAATGAAAGCGGCCCAGCAAACTTTTTTCACCGAACTTTCTTATTTAAAAAAATGGGATAAACATGTATTGGTTTCAGGCATTAATATTTCGGGAGAGACCTTTGGTAAAAAATCTCCTGATTCCTCCATGATCAATCCTTATAGCAATCATATATTGGGCGCTTTTGTCCAGGATGACTGGAAGGTGACTCAAAAATTAACAGCACAAACCGGTCTGCGCTTTGATTATAATGACGGCTATGATCCAGTTCTGTTGCCCCGGTTATCATTGCTGTATAAATTCAATCAGCAGTTCACTTCCAGACTGGGCGGGGGTATGGGGTATAAAGCGCCTTCGGTTTTTAATAATGATATTGATGAAAGAGAATTGAAGGGCCATAATTTAGACCCTGCTATACTTACTGAAAAATCATTGGGCGCCAACTGGGATATCAATTACAAACAAAAGATAAACGGCTGGAACATTACCATTAACCAGATGTTTTATGTAACGCAGATCAATCGCCCGGTAATTGCAGAAAACAACAGTCCCTACTATCAATATATCAACGCAACCAAACCGTTAAACACAAAAGGTTTTGAAACCTATGTGGCAGTCATACACGATGGCCTGGAAATGTACCTGGGTTATACTTATACCATTGCCAAACAATTATTCAATACAACACAACCCTTTGTACCGCTCAGTGCTAAAAGTAAATTTGCTGCAGTTATTTCCAATGAATTCAGCAGCCGCTTCCGGGCCTGTATTGAAGCCTCGTATACAGGCAAACAATACCTGGATGATGGAACAAAGACACCGGGATACCTGGTGGCCGCAGGAATGGTACGGTATGATATAAAAAAGATCTCATTGGTCCTGAACTGCGAAAATATTTTTGATTACCGGCAAACAAGAAAAGAAAATGTTGTGTACGGGAATATCAGTAATCCATCATTTAAACAGTTATGGGCGCCGGTTGATGGAAGGGTGGTTAATTTTTCGGTGAGGATAAACTTTTAATTGAATAAAGTAATATTTCCCTGCAGAAGGGTTAACTTTCAACAGTACAAAAACTTCAACGATGAAATCTTTCGTTCTGTTTGCAGGCATGTTAATTATTTTATTCTCCTGTTCAGAAAATAAAGGGAAGGATAAAATTGCCGCCACCAGTTTTGACACAGCCTATCAACCTGCAGGATTTACCGATGCAGGACGCATGGAAAAGATCAAACAGGCCTTTCCAATTATTGATCAGGTATTTAAAGACTATGCCGATTCCAATCATTTACCCGGTGTTGCCTATGGTTTGGTGGTGGATGGCAAACTGGTTTATAAAGGAAATATTGGTTATACAGATATTGAAAAGAAAATTCCTGTAACCTCATCGTCATTGTTCCGCATTGCCAGCATGAGTAAAAGTTTTGCTGCCATGTCTATTTTAAAATTGAGGGATGAAGGGAAATTAAATCTTGATGACCCTGCCTATTTCTATATCCCCGAATTGAAAAATTTAAAATACCCAACAGCTGATGCGCCGCATATAACAGTGCGTCACCTGATGACGCATGGCGCTGGTTTTCCCGAGGACAATCCCTGGGGCGACAGGCAACTGGCAGATGCTGATAAAGACCTGATGGAATTTATCGGCAAACAGATTTCATTCAGCAACCCACCCGGCATTACTTATGAATACAGTAACCTTGGGTTCGCTTTGCTTGGTAAAATTATTACCAATGTATCCGGCATGCGTTACCAGGATTATGTCAAAAAAAATATCCTTGATCCTTTAGGAATGAAAACAACAACTTATGAGTATGGGGATGTGGCTCCGGATAAACTGGCACATGGTTACCGCTGGCTGAATGAAAAATGGAATGAAGAAGTGTTGTTGCATGATACCAAAGATGGAAGCTGGGGCGCCATGGGGGCTATGATCTCCTCCATTGACGAATTTGCAAACTATATGGCTTTTCATCTTTCTGCATGGCCACCCAACAATGCAAAAGATGATGGACCCATAAAAAGAAGTTCGGTAAGAGAGATGCATCATCCCTGGCGGTGGAATGGTTTTAATCCCAATTATAAATTCCCCGATGGAAGAGCATGTGCTGTTACTACAGCCTATTGTTATGGATTGGGTTGGTTGAAAGACTGTGATGGGAAAACTTATATTGCCCATAGCGGAGGCTTGCCCGGCTTTGGCAGCCAGTGGCGCATCATGCCCGATTATGGTATAGGCATCGTGTCCTTTGCCAACCGTACTTATTCGCCCATGGGTTTTGTGAATTTAAAAATTCTGGACACCATAATAAAGATCGCAGGATTACAACCCATGCAATTACCTCCATCAAAAATACTGGAGCAGCGGAAAAATGAATTACTGAAAATTTTACCTGAATGGAATAAGGCCGAGCAAAGCGGCATCTTTGCCGAGAACTTTTTTCCGGATTATCCCATTGATACCCTGAAGAAATATGCAAGAGACCTGTATGCAAAGGCGGGCAAAATAATTTCGGTAAAAGAAGTGAAACCTGAAAATCAATTGAGGGGTTCTTTTATCATTGAAGGAGAGAAAACGAATATTGAAATATACTTCACCCTGTCGCCGGAAAATCCTGCGTTGATACAGGAGTATCATATACGGGAAGTGCCCAAACTTAAACTATGATCTGTTTTTCAACTTTGCCAAAGTTTGAAACTTTGGCAAAGTTTTCATTTTATTTCGTGTGCCATGAGTTGGCGCAAAGAGAAATTTTACAATAGAACAGGGGCATTTGAACCATACGTATTTTATCAGCACAATTATCACATCATTCAGTAAAAGCTTTGTATATCTACGCAAGTGAAAAAAAATCGTATAAAATCAGTTTGACTTTTTTTATTTTTAAAAGTATACGATATGCCAACAGAAGCATAGTGAAATAAGGCAAAATTGTAAACCTTATCATTATCTGCGCCTCCTTCAAGAATACGGTACCCTGCACGAATACCAAGGTTTTCGGTGAGTTTATATGTTGAAGCAATCAGCACATCTTCGGCCCTGCCTTGCGGTGCCGCAAGTGCATCTCCATCCAAAAGAATGCCCCATTTATTATCAATCTTCCACAAAAGCCTGAAGTTAATGATTGGTACAAATCCTACATTGGTTTTCGTAGCAGAAAGGCCGGGCGAAGAAAGACTTATGCTGGCATCTCTGATTTTTGCAGTTAATCCTAAACCAAAAACAACCCTGGGTTTACTAACAATATCGTATCGGTATGTTAACCTGTACGAATTAAATTTATAGGTGCCTGTAAGTTGACTATTAGCAGGAAAAAAAACTTCTTCAAATAAAATGTTCTTTGCTGCTTTCCCTTCTGATTTGGTTTGAAGCGGGGCATATAATAATGAAATAGTATGACGGGATCTTATTGTATAACCCCCTCTTAAACGATAAAATATGTTTGTTTTAGCTGCTAAATCATCTTTAAGAGAAAAGAGTGTACCCTTATCTCCGGAAATGCGAACGTCATTATAACCTGTAAAAAAAGCGCCGGTTTCAAAATCAATAATTGCCTGGGCTTTTGCTGTTGTTGTAAAACAAAAAGTTAGTACTATAATAGAAACTGAATAAATTACCGACTTCATTTATTGTTATTTTAAGGTATTATTTGAATATTATATTTCAAATGAATTGATTTTTTACTATCCAGGACTTTACTATTTTATTGTTGTTGCCACTACCGGAACAAAATGATGCAGGGTAGCTTACTTTATTTTTCACACCACATTTTAAGTGGGAATAATATGCACAAAACTATTTAACATAAAAAACAGGAATGCCCTGTTATGCGGGGCATTCCTGTTTTTATCATTCCTATTCAATTACTTTGGCAATAATACATGGTCTAAAACATGGATAATGCCATTCGTTCCTTTTAAATCAGTAGCGGTAACAGTTGCTGTACCACCTTTTTCGTCTGTTAAAATAACTTTTCCTTCTACAATGGAGGCTGTTAACTTACCACCGGCAACAGTGGTTAGAACTACTTTCCCTTTTCCCTTTTTGATAGCACCCAATACAGCTGCTGCATCCAGGTTTCCTGCTACCACATGATAGGTAAGTATACCAGCCAGCATACTTTTGTTTTCAGGCATTAATAAGGTTTCAACCGTTCCTTTTGGCAAATTGTTAAATGCCTCATTGGTGGGTGCAAATACTGTAAATGGTCCTGCGCTTTTCAATGTCTCTACCAAACCCGCAGCTTTAACGGCAGCTACTAAAGTGGTATGAGCTGATGAACCAGCAGCAATATCTACAATATCAGATTGAGTTTGTGCGATAGCACTCAGGGAAAAAATACTGGCAGCAACCAGTATTGCAAAGTTTTTAATTGATTTCATAATTTTATTTTTTTAATTAACATAGAATAAATAAAAAGGTTTAGAAAAAACAGGATAAGTAAATTATTTAACAAATCAGATCTGTAAATTTTACTACTTAATCTTTGAGATTCCGAACAATGTAGAGTGCGTAAAAGGGTTATTACAGCTTACAGTGTATTAAGAAATTGTTCAGCATTAGTTAGATGAGCCTGCTGTTTGGCTTCCGGCATTTTATCAAAACTTTTTACCAATATGCCCAACCTGGGGTTTTGTAAAAAGAAGCTGCGGTGCGTATGCATAAACCTCCAGAAAAGTGCATCCCAAACTATTTGCCATTCTCCTTTTTTGTAATCACTCATTTTCATTAAATAATTACTGCCGCTTATGTAGGGCTTGGTTGCCATCAGTCCGCCATCTGCAAACTGGCTCATGCCATACACATTGGGTACCATTACCCAATCATAGGCATCAATAAACAGTTCCATAAACCAGCGATAAACTTCATCGGGGTCAAATTCGCATAAAAGCATAAAATTTCCCAATACCATTAACCGTTCAATGTGATGGCAATAACCGGTTTCCAGCACTTTTTTAATGGTACTGTCTACCGGTTCAATTCCTGTGGTTCCGTTCCAGAAAGAAGGCGGTATTTTTTTGGTAAACCGCCAGTAATTATTTGTGCGTTGTGTGGTACCTTTCAATTGGTAAACTGCCCGTATAAATTCCCTCCAACCTATTATTTGCCGGATAAACCCTTCTAAAGAATTTAATGGAATGTTGTTATTGGTTGCATAGTACAAAGCCTCATCAATAATAAATTGCGGTGTAAGCAGGCCCACATTCAGCATGGGAGTTAATACACTGTGATGCAGAAAATTTTCGTTTTGTACGATGGCATCTTCATAAGCACCAAATTCTGCGAACCGGGATTTTAAAAAAGCCTGCAACCAGTTTTTACTTTCAGCAAAGCAGGTTGGATAAATAAAATCAGTATCCAGGTTACCATAGTTATCCGGAAAATGCTTTTTGGTGTATGCAATAGCTTCTGTAGTGAAAGGGCCGGGCTTTAAAAATTTGGTAACAGGTGCTGTTTTCCCTTTGGGATATTTTAAGCGGTTCTCATCATCAAAGGTCAATTTGCCTCCTGTTGGGTTTTTATCTTTATCTACTAATATATTCCTGGTTTGGCGTTGATGTTTGTAAAAGTCGGTTTGAAAGAATCTTTTTTTATCAGAAAAGTAAGCAGCAATTTCTTCTGTTGCATTAAGGTATAGCGGGGTTTGGTTTTTATTTACTGCCACATTATTTGTCCTGCAGGCTTTGTTAATTCTTTGCTCAAGCCAATAATCAGTTGTATCTATATATTCTAATGCATTAACTCCTTTTGTTTTCAAATAAGGAATTAGTTTTCTTACATCTGCTAATTCATGGAATGCATCAATATATAATACCTTGATGTTTTTCGACTGCAGATAGTTTTCATAAAATGTCATACTGGCCCTGTGAAAAGCGATCTTACGTTTATGAAAATGGTATTGCCTGAAGAAAAGCCATTCTTCTACCAGGTAAACAGTATCGCAGGTTGATACAAGAATATTTTCTTCAAATAACTGATGCGGAAACAGGATGCCGGTTTTTTTCATTTACATTTTTTTATTCGGCATTTATCGCTGCAATATTTTACTTCATCCCAAACCTTTTCCCATTTTTTACGCCAGGTAAATGGGCGCTTGCAAACAATGCAAATTTTTACAGGCAGGTCAGCTTTCTTTTTTTGTTTCATTTAATTATCCAGTTGTTGTAAATATTTTTCTGCAACTGCCAGGTGAGCCTGTTGTTTTTCTTCCGGCATCTTATCAAAAGTTCCTACAAGCATTCCCAGCCTTGGATTTTTTAAAAAGAAATTGCGATGTACATGCATAAAGCGCCAGAATAATCCATCCCAAATAGTAGTCCATGCGCTCTTTTCGTAGTCACTCATTTTTAGTAAATAATTACTGCCGCTTATATAAGGTTTGGTGGTCATCAATCCGCCATCGGCAAACTGCGTCATACCATATACGTTAGGCACCATTACCCAATCATAAGCATCTGCAAACATTTCCATAAACCAGCGGTATACTTCATCAGGGTCAAACTCACACAGCAACATAAAATTACCCAGCACCATCAGCCGTTCAATGTGATGGCAATAGCCGGTTAGTAAAACTTTTTTAATAACATTATCTATAGGTAAAATACCGGTATCACCAGTCCAGAATGTTTTTGGAATTTTTCTTGAAAAGCCCCAATAGTTTTTGGTACGCTGTACACTTCCTTCTCTTTCGTATACAATGCGTATAAATTCTCGCCAGCCTAAAATTTGCCTTATAAAACCTTCCAGCGAATTGAGTGGTACGTTGTATTTTGCGGCAGCCGCAATAGCTTTGGTAATTATTTGCTGTGGTTGCAGTAAACCAATATTAAGCATCGGACTTAAAACCGAATGATGCAAAAAATGTTCTTTAGCCACGATCGCATCTTCATAAATGCCAAATTTTTCAAATCGCTCTTTTAAAAAATTATCCAGCCATTTTTCTGCTGCAGTAAAATTTGTTGGATAAATAAATTTTTCAACGGAACCATAGTTTGAAGCAAAGTTTTTGGCAACATAAATTTTGGCTGCTGCAACGGCTGCATTTTCTTTTTCAAAATAAATGACCGGGGCTGTTTCTTTTTTAGGAAATTTCATTCTGTTGTCTGCGTCATATGTCCATTGTCCGCCTTCCGGTCCGCCGCTTGCATCTAATAAAATATTTCTTTTTTTGCGTTGCTCGGTGTAAAAGCCGGTTTGAAAATAGGTTTTCTTCTTGTCAAAATAACTTTTCACCTCAGCCATGCTATTTAAAAAATTTGGCGTAATGTGTTCAACATAACTGATGCCTTCTTTCTTACAGCATTCAACAATTCTTTTTTTTAGCCAGTTATCTGCCACATCTGCAAAATGTATTTCATTTATTTTTTGCCGTTGTAAATAAGGTATTAATTGTCGCACATCACTTAAATCATGTACTGATTCAATATATTCTACCTCTATTTTTTTACTGGTTAGATAGGCGGCATAATTTTTCATTGATGCCCGGTGTAATACCAGTTTTTGCTGGTGAAAATTATACTGCTTAAAAAATAAATGCTCTTCTATAAGGTATACTTTACGGCTTTGCAAAATAGCAGGATGGGTTTTAAAAAGCTGGTGCGGAAATATAAGTGTAGCTGAGCTCATAATAATTTAAATGGAATTAAACAAAATGAAAGCGAGTTTGTTTAATTAATCCAAACACTATTTATGGAAACTTTAAAAGGAAAGAATGTTTTGTTGATTGGTGCAACAGGTGGTATAGGTTCTAAAACTGCTAAACTATTAGCTTCGGGCGGGGCAAATGTTTTTTTAGCAGGCAGAAATGAAACAAAATTGCAGCAGGTAGCTAATGATTGTGGTATAAGTGCCGACAGAACTTTTGTGCTGGATATTTCTCAACCGGCAGAAGTGGCGGCATTAAAAGAAAAATATTTTCAGCAATTAACGACTATTGATATTTTAGTTAATGCAGCAGGCATTGGTATTATAAAAACAATGGATACGCTGGATGAAACAGATTTTTTGCGTTCGCTTAACTATAATTTGTATGCGCCTTTTTTACTGATAAAAGCTTTTTTGCCTGCAATGAAGGAAGTAAAGGCAGGGTTAATTATTAACATTCCCGGTGTATTAGGTAAAGTACCCATGGCAGGTGCTGCGGCTTACAGTGCCAGCAAGTATGGCCTGGTAGGTATGATGCAAAGCATAAGAGAAGAATTAAAGCGAACTAATATCCGTATTACAAATTTGTTTTTAGGAGGAGTAGATTCAGCATTTTGGGATAATATAGATTTAAAGGTACAACGGGATAAAATGATACATGCGGAAGAAGCAGCTAAAGCTATTTGGTTTTTATGCCAACAGCCCGATAGCGCAGTGGTAAGCGAAATGGTATTGCAGCCATTTAATCACCAGGCTATTTAATTGTTTTTTTGGTAGTTCGTATTCATTATTCGAATTTTGGATAATGAATTGTATATTATGAATGATAATAAAACCATCTCTTTCGATAATACCGAAATTGCATTTGAATATAAAAACAACGACCAGTTACGAAAAGCGCATTTTCTTTTTTCTTCCATGGGTAAACCATGGTTGGTTAATTTAGGATTAAAAATTACACCACTTGCCATTAAATGGAAATTACCTTTTACCAAAACCGTGATAAGGAAAACTATTTTTCAACAATTTGTTGGCGGAGAAACTTTAGAAGAAACTGCTAAGGTTGCTGATAAGCTGGAGGAATACAAAGTACAGGTAATTTTGGATTATGGTGTGGAAGGTAAAGAGGGAGAAGAAAATTTTGAACATGCCAGGGATGAGTTTAAAAAAGTGATTGCATATGCTGCCACGCAGGCAAATATTCCCTTTATGAGTGTTAAAGTAACAGGGTTTGCCCGTTTTACTTTGCTGGAAAAATTAGACAGTGCTATGAATGTTGCCCAAGGAACCTTGATGAAAAGATACCTGACAGCAGTTGAATTATTAACGCCAGCAGAAAAAGAAGAATGGCACAGGATAAGGTTGCGCATGCTGCATATTTGTGAAGAAGCCACGGCGAAAAATATAGGTGTGTTAATTGATGCCGAAGAAACATGGATACAGGACCCTGTTGATGCCCTTACTATTTTAATGATGGATACTTTTAATAAAACAAAGGCAGTTGTATTTAATACATTACAAATGTACCGGCACGACAGGTTACAGTTTTTAAAAGATTCTTATGTGGCAGCTGCAGAAAGAAAATTTATTCTTGGAACAAAGCTCGTAAGAGGGGCATATATGGAGAAGGAGAGAAACAGGGCTGCAGAAATGAATTACCCATCACCAATACAACCCGATAAAGTAACAAGTGACAAAGATTATAATGCTGCTGTAGAATTCTGTATTGAACACCTCGATCAGGTTAGTGTTATAGTAGCATCTCACAATGAGTATAGTAATTTATATACAACAGAGTTATTGGATAAAAAAGGATTACCCCATAATCATCCTCATGTACATTTTAGCCAGTTGTATGGTATGAGTGATAATATTACATTTAATCTTGCAAAATCCGGTTGTTCTGTAAGTAAGTATTTGCCTTTTGGGCCAATTGCAGATGTTATACCGTATTTAATGCGCCGTGCACAGGAAAATAGTTCTGTTGCCGGGCAAACAGGAAGGGAATTAGGTCTGATAAGTAAAGAAATGGAAAGACGTAGAAAATAAAATTCATATTTTATAAAATACTAATGGCAGTACCAGCGTTTAATATAAAAATTTTATCTTTGGCTTGAAAACTTTCTGCTATTAATCTTCGGCTCACTATAACTGTTTGTTTACAATTGCTACTATCTGTTACTTATGCACAGATGAGAAGCGTTGCTGCCGTTAAAATAACCCAAGCCATAAAAATTGACGGCAATCTTAATGACGAGGCCTGGAAAAATATACCTGTAAACGGAGACTTTATTACTTTTTCGCCTCATTTTGGTAAACCTTCCTCTCACAAAACCGAAGTTAAAATTACTTACGATAATGCAGCTGTTTATATAGGAGCATATATGTACGATAACCCCGAAAATATACGCAGGCAGATTACAGCAAGAGATGTTATTGACAGGCAGGATGCAGATGTGTTTACGGTAGGTTTTGATACGTATCTCGACAGGCAGAATGCATTTCTTTTTCGTTTAACCTCAGCCGGGGTACAGGGCGATGCCAAGGGCACACAAAACAATGCATCTGTTTATGATATTACCTGGGATGCCGTTTGGGAAAGTAAGGCCAGTATTAAAAAAGATGGATGGGTTGCAGAAATAAAAATACCTTTTAGTGCAATACGGTTTTCAAAAAAAGAGGTACAGGATTGGGGGATTAATTTTGCCCGGTTTATACGTAAAATAAATGAAACGAGTATATGGAGCCCGGAAGATCCCAATATTAACGGTGATATAAACCAATGGGGAACATGGACCGGATTAAAAAACATAAGCCCACCCTTGCGTTTATCTTTCCTGCCGTATGTATCAGGTGGAGTTAGAATTTCGCCGACAAGTAAAGGAGATGTTACCGAAGTTTTAAAAAGTGGCGGCATGGATGTTAAGTATGGTATTAACGAGAGTTTTACACTCGATATG
>JANNDO010000044.1:0-14945 GCA_031387825.1 Chitinophagaceae bacterium
CCATGGCCGGGCTCATCATCGCATAATTATCCCAGGTTACTTTTGTAACGGGGTCAGGTAATTCCTGCAGCCATGGATTATTGGCCTGGCTTCCATCACCAACGGATACTTTTTGATATAATTGCAATTCAACCGGACCTCCTTTGATCGCTGCAATTTTACCTGCGGCATCACTCAGGCCTACGCCATTATAAGCACCGCTTCCAACAGCCATTGTAGCTGGTTCAACAACACCGTCTTGCAGTGCTGTATTAAAAAGATCTTCGGTACCCAATTTGGTAACCCAGTAATTTTTAAAATAAGTATGATAGTCCGGCGTTGCATTTGCCGACCATAATAATAAAGCCGTCTGGAAATCCCTTGTCTTAAATAAAGGATTGATGGTGGGCTGTAATAAACTGAAATAATTGGTCTTGGCTTCAGCATCTCCCCAACTCTCTAACCAGTGATGCGATGGAATGATATAATTACAAAGCTCTGTGGTCTCATCCATGGTAGGGTTAAAAGAAATGGAGATTACTTTAGACAGCCCTTCTGCAAATTTTTTGCTTTCAATATAATTATAAACAGGATTTGCGCCAGACAGCAGTAAAGCACCAACAGCGCCTGCGTTCATGTCTGCAACCAACTTGGCCATATCAGCATCGATGCCATTACGGTAGTTGGAGGTCACGGCCCAATTAATGGTCTTGCCATTAGCACCAATGGCTTCGTTGATGGCGTTAACTACCATCTGAATATTTACATCATTGCTTCCGCAAACAACTAAGGCTGCTCCTTTATTGGCGTTCAATGCAGCAGCAACTGTTTCAATTCCTTTAGCCAGTTTTGCATCTGCAATGGTTGGAGCAGTAATTGTTCCTCCCAGCTTAGCCAATAATGCCAAAGCAATATTGCCGGTCTCGGAAGGCCTATGTGTATAACGGTCATCGGCATTGCTACCGGTAAGGCTCATCATACTTTCAAACTGAAAGTGTTTGCTGAGTTCGGGTTTTTCGCCGCTTACTTTTCTTTTCTGTGAATATTGTTTGCTGAATTCAACCGGGCTAAGCCAGGTGCCTAAAAAATCGGCGCCAAGACTTACAATTACTTTTGCATTATCAAAATGGTAAGACGGAATGGCTTTTTTACCATAACAGGCTTCGTTAGCCTGTAACATCCCGCTATAACTTACCGCATCATATTGTACATGGCGGCTGCCCGGGTATTTGGCTATAAATTCGCCGATGATCTTTAAAGTTGATGGTGAGTTGATACTTGAAGTAAGTAATACTACCGGTTTTCCACCCAATCCTGCCAATGCGGCTCCGGCTATTTTATCAAAGGCCTCAAACGTGGTTACTTCTTTAAATGCGGTGCCCGCTTTTTGCATCGGGTAACGAAGGCGGGTATTATCATACAGGTCAAGCACAGAAGCCTGGGCCTGGGCATTGGTAGCGCCTTTGGTGATGGTTGACTTTTCGTTGCCTTCTATTTTAATGGGCCTGCCATCTCTTTGCTTAACCACCACAGAAATAACATCGCCTCCATTTACATAAGTAGAAGCATAGTAATTGGCAACGCCGGGGATCAGGTTATCGGGTCTTTGTAAGTAAGGAACAACTTTGCGTACGGGCATTTCGCAACTGGCAGCTACTGCAGCGGCGGCTGTACTAAAGCCAAGGTATTTAAGAAAGTCTCTACGCGGCGTAGTGGCATCCAAAATGCCTTTATCATCAAGGTCCGATAATGGCAGCAACTCTTCCTTGAATTCTTTCTCGGCAGATTGCTGAAATTCTTCGGTCTGATTCAGTTCTCCAAAACTTTGCCAGTACTTTTTCTTACTCATAATACTTATTAATGTGCCGATTTGCAAATGTGCAAATGTGCCAAATTAAATGCAAGGGGGTTTGACTTACTATTTGCCCATTTGCACATTTGCACATTTGCTAATTAATTAATAGTGACATTTCTGACATTCTGTTCCGCCTATCTTTTCTACCGTAACGCTATCCAGCTTTCCTTTCTTCATGTCGTTATGGAATTTCTCGTAAATGCTGTAAAATTTATTTCCGCTGCTGTCTTTCTTATTATAAAAATCAACCTTGGTATCGCGGTGACAATTGATGCACCAGCCCATGCTCAGTTCTGTGAACTGGTACACTTCGGGCATTTCCTGGATATTACCATGGCAGGTCTGGCATTGCTGCTTTCCTACTTTTATATGCTGGCTGTGGTTAAAATAAACGTGGTCGGGCAGGTTATGAACCTTTATCCACTGAATGGGTGAGGCCCCGTCTGGCATACCATCGGCATTAGTATCAGGATTATATTTTTTGGTTGCTGGATTCCATCCGGCATAGGCGTATAATTTCTGTATCTCCTCTGTACCATTAACCGCTGCACCATCTTCCCTTGCCAGAACATCGGGCCCCTCGTATTTGTTAATGGCCATATGGCAATTCATACAAACATTTACGGATGGGATGCTGGCTTGTTTGCTATCCTGTGCCCCGCCATGACAGTAAAGACAACTGATCTGGTTGGTACCGGCGTGTACTTTATGAGAATAGAATATGGGCTGAGCGGGTTGATAGTTTTGGGCACGTCCCAGGTTGATGGCCGCATTGGTAAAGAAATATCCTGAAACACAGAACAGCAGCAGCACGCCTACCATGATATAGGTCTTGTTCTTATAGAATGGAACGGGCTCTGAACGCTTGATGCCTTCTTTTTCGTCAGATAATTTGCGGAGGTTGCTGTTAACCTGTAATAATACAAAAGCAATAAGGGCCAGTATTAGCGTAAGCAATCCAAAAAGCAGTGAATTGTCGTCAGATGGCTTGGTGACACCATCTTTGCCTGTTGGGGGAACGGGTGGCTTATAATCATCAACATATTTCAGTATCGCATCAATATCTTCTTTTTTCAATTGCTGTCCGAATGCGGTCATCGGAACCTTATTGAACTGGGTAAAGATCTTATTGGCATAAGCATCCCCACTTCCTATCAATGCACCCGAATTGGCTACCCATTTGTAAACCCAATCAACGTTGGGTACCCTGCCCGCCCATCCCTGTAATGCAGGTCCGGTAAAGGGTTGGTCCACTTTATGGCAACTGGCACAATTGGCTTTAAACAGACCTTCGCCGTCGGCCGCAAAAGATTTTTCAGAGAAAGAAAGGGATACAATAAAAAGAAGGGGAACAAAAATTTTGTTACAGATTTTTCTATAGCGACTCATACAGTTATATCGGGGCTAATGTGGAGAAATATCCTGGTTCGGTTGCAAAAATAAGGCAGGATACTGACAATATATCAACATTGTTAATTTTTTTTTTACCTTATCCAGCGTGAGTTTCAGCCGATTGTAGTAATCCGGCTGTGGTAATTGTCATGTATTTGTAAACTGTTTTTTGAATTGAAATTTTCCGCATTTGTTTGATTGTTTCACAATTTTTTAATCCACATTTGCCGAATGTTTAAAAAACTTAAGGCTCACTGGAAGGTAAATGGAGTTAACCTGGTGCTCATTATCGCCACTTTTGCGTTGGGTGGCAGCCTTTGTGGTTATGCCGGGCGTAAGTTACTTCTGCTTACTAATCTGGAAAATGGTGTTGCCTGGATCGTGCTTTACCTTTTATTGATAACCTTGCTTTGGCCTTTATGCGTTTTACTGATAAGTATCCCTCTTGGACAGTTTGCTTTTTTTAAGAGATACATTAATAAGGTCTGGAGAAAGATAGCCGGAAAAAATAAAATAAAACAGGAACCAGGAACCAGGATCGCCGTTTTTGCAAGTGGCGCCGGAAGTAATGCAGAGAGGATAATAAAAACCTCATCCCCTTCCCTTCTCCTTGAGGAGAAGGGTGAAGCGGAGATTGAAGCGAAGACCTATGCGAAAAACTACACAGTTGCTTTAATTGTTTGCAATAAACCCGGTGCAGGGGTTTTAAAAATTTCCGCAAAAAACAATATCCCGGTTTTATTAATTGAAAAAGAGAGATTTTTTAATGGCGATAATTACTTACCTGAATTACAAAAGAACAATATTGACTTTATTGTACTGGCAGGTTTTTTATGGAAGATGCCTGTTCCTTTAATTAATGCCTATCCAAAAAAGATCATCAACATTCATCCGGCACTTTTGCCAAAATATGGCGGTAAGGGAATGTATGGCCATAAAGTGCACGAATCTGTAATCGCAGCCAAAGAAAAAGAAAGCGGGATCAGTATTCATTATGTAGATGAGTTGTATGATCATGGTGAAATAATCTTCCAGGCCGCCTGTACTGTTGATGAGCAGGATACTCCTGAATCGCTGGCAAAAAAAATTCATCTGCTGGAGCATCAACACTATCCCAAAGTGATTTCAGACCTTATACAAAAGCAAAATCGCAGTTAAAACAATGAGGACAAAGCTGCTGTGTAGCTTTGTTACTGTAATTTTATCCTTACAAATTTTTTACTCTTTGCGGTTATCTCTAAAAATAAGTTTACTTTTTATTTTTTTTATTTGCTCAGCAGATCAATTAACCGCACAGCTTGTCATCAGCGGAACAGTTTATGATTCTTCCAAAATAAACCCGGTAGAGAATGTAAGGGTAGAAAGTATTGGCGGAAAATTTACCTGGACAGATTCAACCGGTTATTATAAAATACCGGTCACCGAAAAAGATTCACTGACCTTTATCTATCAAAATAAACCCACACTAAAATTTGCTGTAAAAGATATTTCAGACCCTTCACGTTTTGATATTTCATTAAGGGTTACTGTTAAATCAAAATACCGGACATTAAAAGAAGTGATTGTTTTTGCAAGGTCTTACCGGGAGGACTCAATTGAGAACCGGCAAACCTATGGTGATGTTTATAATTTCCGGAATCCAACCATACGAACCGGCGTTTCGCCGGATGGCGCTGTAGGTGCCGATATAAATGAGATCATCAATATTTTCCGGTTCAGAAGGAACAAGCGGCTCAAAGCTTTCCAGGCAAGGCTGGAAAAACAGGAACAGGAAAAATTTGTGGATTACCGTTTCAATAAAAATTTTGTAAAAAGGGTCACACGTCTCGAAGGTGTTCAGCTGGATACATTCCTGGTGAGATACAGGCCTACTTATGAATTTGCGAGCCGGGCTGATGAAATAACTTTCAACAAGTATCTCCTGAATGCTTCTTACAGGTTCAGGTTAGAGTTGTTAAGACCCGCTACACCCAAATTACCGGAGAAAGCTAAAAATTAAAAAAAGAGAAGTACTTTTCATATTCAAAGCATTTATATGAAAAAGTTCTTTTTCTTTTCCTGCCTGTTTCTTTCGTTACAGTCATGTGCACAAAATGACAGCATCCCTTCTTTTGTAAAAGACAGTTTAGACAATTATGTGAACACTGCACTTACCGGCTGGGAAATTCCCGGCGTATCGGTTTGTATTGTTAAGAACGGAAAGGTTGTTTTAATGAAGGGTTATGGTGTTAAAGAATTAAACGGAACCGATAAAGTTGATGAAAATACTTTGTTCATGATCGGCAGTAACAGTAAGGCCTTTACGGCAACAGCTTTAGCCATGCTGGATGCAGAAAAGAAAATTTCTTTAGATGATAAAGTAACCAAATGGATACCGCAATTCAAATTAGATAATAAAGCAGCAGGTGAGCAGGCTATTATAAGAGACCTGCTTTGCCACCGTATCGGCTTTCAAACTTTCCAGGGAGATTTTACTTACTGGACCAGCAATCTTTCCCGTACCGAAGTAATTGAAAAGATGGGCCATATAAAAGCGCAATATCCTTTCCGCACAAAATGGGGATATACCAATGCTGCATTTGTAACTGCAGGTGAAATAATTCCAAAAGCTTCAGGATTACAATGGGAAGATTATCTTAAAGAAAAAATATTTACACCACTGGGCATGAGCAGCACCCTGGCATTAAGTAAAGACTTTCCAAATGCAGCTAACAAATGTTCAGCCCATACCATGGCGGAGGGAAAACTGATAAAAATTCCTTTTTGCAGTATTGATAACCTTGCAGCAGCAGGTAGTATTGGCTCGTCGGTAAATGATATGAGCCATTGGGTGATGGCACAACTAAATGGAGGGAAGTACGACGGCAAACAGGTTATCCCACAACCGGTAATTGCACAAACCTGGTTCCCTCATTCCATTCTTGGTAATGGCGGAAAGCAATTTAACACCGGCCACTTTGCGTTGTATGGCCTTGGTTGGTTCCTGGAAGAATACTGCGGTAAAAAAGTTGTCTCACACACGGGTGGTGTAAATGGTTTTGTTACCAGTGTTACTTTAATACCTGAAGAAAAATTAGGCATCATCGTTTTTACCAATACCGACCAGAATAGTTTTTATGAAGCACTGAAATGGGAAATTGCCGACGCTTATCTTGGTAAACCATACCGGAACTACAGTAAAGTTTATCTTGGTTTTAATAATCAGCAAAAACAAAATGCCGCAAAAGAAGATAAAAAAATGATGGACTCTGTTGCCTTACACTTAACATCCGCTTTGGCCGTAACTAATTACTGTGGAAATTATACCAATGATGTGTATGGTAATATGAGTGTAGTGCAGGAAGGCGGTGAACTGAAAATGAAATTCAGTCATCATCCCAATATGTATGCAAAACTTGAATCGCTGGGTGGCAACAGGTTTTATGCAACCTTCAGCGACCCCGAATTCAGCAAGGCTATTTTTCCCTTTACTGTTGAAAATGGAAAAGTAACTTCAGTAACGGTTAAAGTTGCTGACTTTATTGAATACAATCCGTATGAGTTTAAAAAAGCCCCATCCCGTTGAACTTCGTTCGTTCTCTTTTAGAGAACCCCAAAGGGGAAGGAGTAAGAATATTATAACAAAAAGAGAAATAGTTATGGAAGAGAATCAACTGAACCTTGGCATTGGTACCCGGTTACAGCACACGCAGCATGGCCCCGGTGTAATAGTAGGTGTACGGTATGCGACCTACCTCATTTCTTTTATTAATCACGGTATAAAAGAGATTGATAAAACAGATACCCATTTAGATGAGATCATTGCAGAAAATGTTACCCCCGAAGTGGAAACCGTTTCAGCAGTAGAAAAATCGCTGTTGAAAATTTTACGGCAGTGGAGTGATGTTTCTGAGATCGTTCCCATTGGTGATAAATGGGTCGGCGGCACCATGAGTTTACAAACTGCAGATAAAACGCTGAAGCCAAAAGAAATTCCCATTGATGATTTCTTTCACAAAATAGTTATGCTGCGTGACCGGCTGCGTGTGCTGGAACAAAACATCAACAGCAATAAAAAACTCAGCGATGAGGAAAAAGTGGGTATACAGCAATACATTACCCGTTGCTATGGTTCTCTTACTACATTTAATGTGCTGTTTAAAAATAAAGAACAGTGGTTTGTGGGGGATAAAAGCGGTTCAGAGTAATTTATTTAAACTGATTTACTTATGAGAAAAATATTCTTTTGCCTGTCGCTTATTGCCAATTGCCTGTTTGCATCAGCACAATCTTATAAAAAACTTCATTTCAGATCGGTTGTTATAGATACCCATAATGATATTCCCACTACTGCCATTGATAAAGGAGTAAGCTTTGACCAGTACCTGAAAAATAAAACACACTCGGACCTGCAACGCATGAAAGCCGGAGGCGTGGATATACAACTCTTCTCTATCTGGTGCGACGGACTTAAAGAAAATCCATATGCCTGGGCAAACAGGGAAATAGATACTGTGATGGCATGGACAAACAGGAACCCGGGTGAAATGATGACCAGCTTTTCAACCAAAGAAATATATACTGCAGTTAAAGAGAAAAAACTGGGTGTGTTATTCGGTTTGGAAGGGGGCCACATGATAGAAAATGACCTGAACAAATTAGATGCTTTGTATAATAGAGGGGTACGGTACATGACATTAACCTGGAATAATTCTACCAACTGGGCAACATCGGCACTGGATGAAACCACGGCCCCCTCTAAATCTCCCCCTGTGGGGGAGACTTTGAAAGACTCTGCGAGGCGAAAGGGATTAACTGAATTTGGCAAGCAGGTGGTAAAGCGGATGAATGAACTGGGCATGATGGTTGACCTATCGCATGTTGGTGAACAAACTTTTTGGGATGCCATCAGCACAACAACAAAACCAGTTATTGTTTCTCATAGTTGTGCGTATGCTTTATGTCCACACAGGCGTAATTTAAAAGATGAGCAGATAAAAGCCGTTGGTAAGAACGGTGGTGTTATTCATTTGAATTTTTATAGTGGTTTTGTTGACAGCAGTTTTGAAAGACGTACAGATATCTTTAATAACAACCATAAAGCAGAAAGGGATTCATTCCTGAAACAAAACCCTGAGCCCTATTTTGCTGATGTATTCTTATTTGAAAAATATCCTGCAGAGGTAAAAGACCTGCGGCCACCTCTTTCTTTATTGATCGATCACCTGGATCATATTGTAAAACTCATTGGTGTGGATCATGTAGGCCTGGGCAGCGATTTTGATGGCATCAATTCTGCGCCGCAACAACTGGATGATATAACCAACATGCCACTAATTACCAAAGAGCTTTTAAAAAGAGGTTACAGCAAAGAAGATATCCGCAAAATACTTGGTGAAAATTTTATGCGGCTGTTAAAAGCCAATGAACAAGGTAAAAACTAATCTGTATGAAATTATTTCTCCTTATCGTTTTATTGCCGCTGCAATCATGTGCCCAGTCTTTTTCCAAACAGGAAATAAGCCGTTGGGAAAAGCAGGCGCAACAGGTTACCATCATCCGAGACAATTTTGGTGTTCCGAATATTTATGGCAAAACAGATGCCGATGCTGTTTTTGGTTTGATGTATGCCCAGTGCGAAGATGATTTTAAAAGGGTGGAGGCAAACTATATTGATAAATTAGGGCGGCTATCAGAAACACAGGGAGAAAAGGAACTGGCCTGGGACCTGCTTAACCGGATACTGTTTGATTCAGCCGATGCAGTAAATGATTATAACAAAGCTCCTCAATGGATGCAGAAACTATGCAATGCTTTTGCTGATGGTATAAATTATTATCTCTACAAAAACCCATCGGTTAAACCGATATCGATAAATCGTTTCAAACCCTGGTATCCTTTTTTATGGACAGATGGCAGTATTAATGCCATCAATACCGCTGATATCAGTTCCACTGAATTCAGCCGTTTTTATTTTGAGAATAACGACCTGGCTATTACAAAAAAAGATAAAGAGGAAGATCCAACCGGCTCAAATGGTTTTGCATTTGCGCCAAAGATCACAGAGAGTGGAAAGGCTATTTTATACATCAATCCTCATGTCACTTTTTATTTCCGCCCCGAAGTACACATGTCCAGCGAAGAAGGATTAAATGTGTACGGCGCTGTTACGAGGGGACAGTTCTTCATTTACCAGGGCTTTAATGAACACTGCGGATGGATGCATACTTCAAGCGATGTGGATGCCGCAGATACTTATATTGAAAAAGTTTCAAAAAAAGATGGGCACTTTGTTTATGAATACGGGAACAGCACAAGACCTGTCATTGAAAAAAAGATCGAATTAAAATACAGAACGGGTGATGCGGTACTGTCAACAAAAACAATTACCGTCCTTTATACCCATCATGGGCCCATCATGGCAAATAGAAATGGCCAGGCTCTAAGCCTTCGGGCAGATAACCGCATTGCTGATGGATTAATGCAATGCTGGTTAAGAAATAAAGCAACCGGTTTTGCAGATTTCAAAAAAACACTGGACCTGAAAGGAAATATTTCCAACAATACGGTCTATGCCGATGCGGAAGGAAATATTGCATACTGGCACGGCAACCGCATCCCGGTAAGAGATAAAAATTATAACTGGAATAACGCCGTTGACGGAACCATACCGGCAACCGAATGGAAAGGACAACATCCCATCAACGAAATAGTACAAAGTATCAACCCGGTAAATGGCTGGCTGCAAAACTGTAATTCCACCCCTTATACTGTTGCAGGAATCAATAGCCCAAAACAATTTACAGAATCAGGTGAACAAAATTACCCGGCCTATATGGCACCCGATGGCGAAAATTTCAGAGGTATTAATGCAGTGAGGGTTTTAGCCGAAGAGAATAAATACAATATTGATAAAGTAATAAAGGCCGGTTATGATACCCGGTTGGCAGCTTTTGAAATTTTAGTTCCGGCACTGATACATGCATTTGAAAAAACAATAACCGTTACTGATTCTTTGTATGCGCCTCTTAAAGAACCAATATCCGTTTTAAAGAACTGGGACTATCGCTGTGGCGAAAATTCCATTGCCACAACGCTTGCTGTTGAGTGGGGAGAAAAATTATTGCCTGCCATCAACAGGGTAAAGTTACCAAATGTTGAAAGCGATGATTTTGTAGATAAAACAAAACTGTTTGCTGCCACTGCGCCGGCTGACTCATTGATCCGGCCATTAATTGCAACGATATATAAACTGCTGAGCAGGTTTGGCAAATGGCAAACCCCCTGGGGAGAGATAAACCGTTTTCAACGGATCTCTTCCGATATGGATAGTAAGTTTGATGATCGCAAAGAAAGCATCCCTGTTGGTTTTGTGTCTTCCACCTGGGGCATGTTGCCATCTTACAGCAGCAAAACTTTTCCCGGCACCCGTAAAAGATACGGTGTAAACGGCAACAGTTTTATTTGTGCTGTAGAATTTGGGAAAAAGATAAAAGCAAGATCATTATTAGCCGGAGGACAAAGTGGTGATATCAATTCCAAACATTTTTTTGACCAGGGATTGATGTACAGCAAGGGGCAGTTTAAAGAGGTGTTGTTTTATAAGGAGGATGTGATGAAACAGGTGGAGAGGAAGTATCATCCGGGGGAATAATTAACCCCAACAGGTTTAAAATTCATATGTAATTTCATAAAAAAAGAAATACCAGGCTTTACTAAACAAGCAAAAAAAATTAAAACTAAACCAGATGACGAATTACTCTATCGCCGCTCAATGCATAGTTGCTTTATCAATTTTATATGTTTGGATATTTCGTTTTGAAAATATCATGAAAGAATTTAAACAATATGGATTGAATGACCTAACCCGTAGCATAGTAGGTGCAGCTAAAATAGTTTTGTCAACATTGCTGATTGCCGGCATTTGGTTTCCGGCTTTAACACTTATTCCAGCCCTGCTTTTGGCTTTTCTTATGGGATCAGCACAATATTTTCACTTTAAAGTGGGAAATCCCTGGCAAAAACATGTACCCTCTTTATTACTCCTGATCTTATGTCTTTTCATTGCGGCGGTATCCCTAAATTTAGTTTAGCAATGAATTTACTTACTGTCCTGATTTTAATTTCAAGCCTGTCTTTTATGGGTTATGGAATTACCTACTTTACATCATCAAAAATGAAAAATGAATTTAAACGTTTTGGACTTGAGCAGGCAGGAGCGCTAACTGCAATTTTAGAAATATTGGGGGCATTGGGCCTGTTGCTGGGTTTTAAGTTCCACCCGGTTTTGCTGATTGCAGCAGGTGGACTTTCAATATTAATGCTACTTGGTCTTGCAATCAGGATAAAAGTAAAAGATAGTGTTTGGGTTTCGCTACCTGCGCTGTTTTTTATGCTATTAAATGCATATATTTTTTTTAAATCGCTGCACAACTGATAAATAACCTATTCGATTCATTACATGGCTGGCAAAATTGTAAAAAAGGCCGGTATAAACAAAACCCAACCTTTTCTGTTATATTACAGTGCCTATGTAGATTAATACAAAAAAAATCAATAAAGTCATGTTTAAAAAGTTTACAACTGCTGATAAATTATTATTTATCGCTGCATTTCTTTCTCTTATTTTCTCCGAAATATTGTATTTCAAAGGCGAAGCAACCGCCGCTATATTTATCGGTATCTGGGTACCCTCCATACTGGCTTTCGGAATTTATTTAAAACTGCTAAACAACAAGAGAAATGATTGAACTCATACCATATTTCGCCGGGCTGATTACCCTGTTGTTTGGAGCAGGATTTTATCTGGCCTTACAGGAAATGAGGAAAAATAAATCCTGAACATTACCTGATAAATACACCTGAACCGGTTTATTCCGAATGCTAAATGGGAGTATACAAACATGTTAAAAGATAATCAACCCAATTGCTGAAATAATTAAACTAATTTCTGCATTTATTGTTTTTAATCATTAAAACAGCCATGCAGCATTATTTAATAATCGGGGCTTCCAGCGGTATCGGTCAGGAGTTGGCCAGGCAACTTGCCGGCGCAGGAAAACAGGTGACAGCAACCTTCTATAAAAATGAACCTGCTGAAGAAAACCCAAACATCCGGTACCATCATTTGAATGTATTAGAAGATCCCCTCTCTTTAGACTTTTTACCAGATGAATTAGCGGGTTTTGTTTACTGCCCGGGCAGTATTAACCTCAGGCCCTTTGATAGAATTAAGCCGTCGGATTTTGAATCAGATTATAAACTGCAGGTAACCGGAGCTATAAAGCTGTTGCAATTAGTTTTACCAAGACTAAAAAAATCTGCCAATGCTTCCATCGTTCTATTCTCTACCGTTGCAGTGCAAACCGCTTTACCGTTTCATACCCAGGTTGCAGCTTCCAAAGGCGCCATTGAAGGACTAACCAGGGCATTGGCAGCAGAGTATGCACCCAATATCAGGGTTAATTGTATTGCCCCATCATTAACCGATACTCCTTTAGCAGCTTCTTTATTAAGTACAGAACAGAAAAAAGAAGCCAACGCCCTGCGGCATCCGCTAAAAAGAATCGGCACTACTGAAGACATAGCAAATATGGCCGCCTTTATACTTTCCGAAAAAGCCGGCTGGATAACCGGCCAAATTTTACATGTAGACGGGGGTATGTCTTCCATAAAAGGCTAATTAAAAATATTTACTTCTTATAATAGAACATGACCGATACTTTTTTATCAGCCCGCTGGGAAAATTTGATCATGGCCAATTATGCCATAAGCCCTGAGGTATTACAACCTTATTTGCCCAATGGGGTTGAAATTGATTTTTATAATAATAAAACCTATGTAAGCCTGGTTGGTTTTATGTTTAATGAAACCAGCCTGTTCAATATACCCATCCCGTTTTTAGGAAAATTTGAAGAAATTAACCTGCGTTTTTATGTAAAAAGAATGGAAGGAGATTCCATAAAGCGGGGCGTGGTTTTTATTAATGAAACGGTTCCATACAAAGCTGTGGCCTGGCTTGCTAACAAATTGTATAAAGAACATTACATGGCTATACCTACAAAAAACAAAATTAACATTGGTCGTACAGCCAAAGAAATTAAGTATGAATGGAAAATAAACAATGCATGGAATCATCTTGCTGTAAATGCTCTTGCTGAAAAAGAATATATGGTACCTGGCGGCATTGAAGAATTCATCTTTGAGCATTATTATGGATATACAAAAATAGACGATCATATTTCTCAGGAATACCAGGTAAACCATCCCAGGTGGCAGGTGAATAAAGTGATGGATTATATAATTAATTGTGACTTCACTTCTATGTATGGAATCGATTTCTCCTTCCTGAGTAATCAGAATCCGGATTCCGTTATTCTTGCAGAAGGCTCTCCGGTTACTGTTAAATGGAAGCGAACGAAGTTTTAAACTAATTTATTGATGGAACAAAAAGATATAGACAGAATCATTGAAATGGCATGGGAAGACAGAACTCCATTTGAAGCTATAAAAATACAATTTGATTTTTCAGAAGCCCATGTAATTGTCTTGATGAGGAAGGAATTAAAACGCAGCAGTTTTAACTTGTGGCGAAAAAGAGTGAATAGCGGCATAAGTAAGAAGCATGCACAAAAAAGAAATCCGGAGATAGCCCGTTTTAAATGCAGCCTGCAAAAAACCATATCAATGAATAAAATAAGTAAGCGTTAGATAATTTTTTTCAGTTTAACCAGGAACAAATTTTAAATTTTCTTGTGATGTAAACAGTTTCATAAAATACTTTATGATAATTAATAAAAAAGAATTGGAGCAATTAGAACAACGCTACCGTACAGCCTTTATAAATTCATTGGCCGGTTTTCGCCAGGCCGTATTGGTAGGCACAAAATCTTCGGATGGTAAAACGAACCTGGCCATTTTCAATTCCCCCATTCACTTAGGTGCCAACCCTGCCCTATTTGGCTTAATAAGCAGGCCAGACAGCGTGCCCAGAGATACCTTGCAAAATATCATCGACACCAAAGAATATACATTAAACTTTATCGAAGCTGCACATTATAAAAAAGCACATCAAACATCGGCCCGATATGAAAAAAATATTTCTGAATTTGAAAAAACAGGGTTCACAGCATTGTACCAGCCGGGTTGTCAGGCTCCGTTTGTTACAGAGGCGGTTGTAAAAATTGCCATGAAATTTGAAGAAAGCATTCCAACCCCTTTAAATGGTACCATACTAATTATTGGCAGTGTATTGCATGTTGATATTGCTGATGACATGGTAGGACATGATGGTTTTGTGAATTTGTCGGTATCAGACGTATTGATCAGCCAGGGGCTTGATGCCTATTTTGTTTCGAAAGAAATAGGCCGCCTGCCTTATGCAAAACCGTAAATCTATTCATAAAAGCCTTCTTATTTAAAAGTGAAAAATATAAAAAGGGAATTTTTACCTCAAAAAATTTGTGTAACCTGTAACAGGCCATTTACCTGGCGTAAAAAATGGGAGAAGGTATGGGAAAAAGTTAAATACTGCAGTGACAGATGCAGAAAAAATAAACAGGTAAGAAATGAGCCATAACGAAAGTTAATTACGGCCAAAACGGCAACAGGCGAATTCTCCCGATAGTTATCGGGATGACCAAGATCAATAAAAATTAGCACATGAAAACAGCAACTTTATCAGCAACAGATATTGACCGCATTATAGAAATGGCATGGGAAGACCGCACCAGTTTTGAAG
>JANNDO010000037.1:0-82324 GCA_031387825.1 Chitinophagaceae bacterium
GTAAAGAAAAAATTCAGGGGAAGTTTTGATCCGGCATCAAGAAGATTAATTCTTCAGGAAGGTATTGTTTCCACCTACCATATTCCGGGCCGTTGTGTTATTTGTGTTAAGAATTTTGAATTGGTGTACAGTAAAACAGGGAATATAGAAACACTGAGTGGCAACTGGTCTGGCAATGTTATTGGATCTGCAGTTTCCTGCGAAGGGGGAAGAATTATTTTAACACGGATTGCCGAATCAGCATTTAAGGAAGTACCCGAAATAAAAGTTGATACGGGTACTATCCGTCTCGATTTTTATGATAATGCACAGATAGATGGAGATTCAATAACTGTATTAGTTGATAAACAGGTTGTATTAAGTCATCAACGGCTGGGCGCCAAACCGCTTACCACATATTTACGCATAGATTTAAACAATACTTTTCATGAAGTGGAAATGGTAGCAGAAAACCTGGGCAGCATACCGCCCAATACCGCACTTATTGTTATTTATGCAGGCGATAAACGATATGAATTATTCTCCAGCGCCAGCCTGGAAGAAAATGCAGTACTGGTGTTTGATTATAAGCCTAAATAAAAGATCTATGTTTCTGCTTTTGGCAGGTAGAAACATAGTTGCATAGTTTTCAGGTAGCGTAGCTGTTATTTAAAGAACCAGTTTTAGATAATATAATTCCAGCCATACACATCGGTATCAACTCCCAACCGGATCTGTTCCAGTTTATGTTTTAATTTATACAGCAGCTTATCTGCATTATATTTTGGCAGGCTGTAATCAATGCCATTGATATGAATGACCTGGATGGGCGCAACAACTGCTGCAGTACCTGCGCCAAAAGCTTCCGTGATCGTTTTGTCTTTAAAAGCTTTTTCCAGTTCAGCAACAGCAACAGGGCGTTCTTCTACTTTATACCCCATATCTTTTGCCAGCGTTAATAAAGAGTCTCTTGTTACTCCGTCCAATATTGAATCGGATAAAGGTGCAGTAACTAATGTATCATTTATCACAAACATCACATTCATCATTCCTGATTCTTCAATAAATTTATGTTCGATACCATCAGTCCACAAAACCTGGTCGTAACCTTCCTTACGGGCCTGTTGTGTAGGTAAGAAAGCTGCACCATAGTTGCCACCGCATTTTGCAAAACCGGTCCCTCCCTTCGCTGCCCTTATATATTCTGTTTCCACCTTCACTTTGATGGGATCGGCATATAGCGTGGGAACCGGCCCTGTAAAAATTATAAAGCGATACTCTTCTGATACTTTTACACCAAACCTTGCCTCACTGGCAAACACGAATGGGCGCAGGTAAAGTGCATTACCCGTTTGTGATGGTACCCATGCATTATCCAACTTTATCAGTTGCGATAAACCTTCCACAAAAATTTCTTTTGTAGGAGCTGCCATGCACATCCTGTTCAATGACCGCACAAAACGGTCGTAGTGTTTGTCTATTCTGAAAATATTGATACGACCATCCTTCATCCTGAACGCTTTCATGCCTTCAAAAACAGTTTGTCCGTAATGCAGCGCCAGCGCCGAAGGGCTTAAAGAAAGATTGGCATAAGGAACGATCTGTGGCTGTTTCCATTCGCCATGGGCATAGTCACATACCAACATGTGATCAGAAATATATTTTCCAAATTCAAGGTGGTTAAAATCAACTTCATTGATCCTGGAGTGAGTTGTTTTACGTACGGGAATGTCTGCAATAAGTTCCATAGTTAAGGGTTTATTGATTTACTGGTTTATTAATTAATTCAGAAACTTCAATTTTCATTTTTACATCCGATCTTTTGTATTCACCAATGCCGACGGGCAGGTGTTTAAATCCTAATTTTTCATAAAGCCTGATAGCAGGTGCCAGTTGACTGTTTGAATAAAGAATTACTGTTGTAGCCCCCAGTTCCTTTGCTTTTTTAAAGCTGGCATAACTCAAGGCTTCTGCAATTCCTTTTCTCTGAAAATTTTTATCTACTGCCATCTTGGTAAATTCATAAGTGCTGTCATCTACTTTTCTTAAAGCCACAGTACCTGCCATTTCCCCATCATATTCAGCCATTAAGATTGCGCCACCGGGTTTTAACAATGCTTCTTCAGGATCGGTCAGTACAAATTCATCAATGGGTTCCATCACAAAATATTTTTCTATCCAATCCCTGTTGAACTTTTCGAAGTAAGGCTGATGATCCGGCCTGTAGTTTACTATTTTAATAGGGTTCATCTTTTATTAATTAAAAGTAACCGTTTCATAAAGTTTGCAAAGTCTGAAACCTGACAAACCAGGCAACTTTATAATGACAGAACAAAAATTGTCAATTTTTTTTGTAAAAAACAGATTCAGATTTAGTATTTTTGACTATATCAGATTTTACAGGTATGAAAACAAACTACAATTCAGACGACCATTTGTATATACAGGTAGCCGATGGCCTTGAAAAAATGATCGCAGAAGAAGTGCTGAAAATAGGTGATAAACTCCCTTCGGTAAGGGTACTGAGCGATGAGTACGGAATCAGTATGGGTACGGCTTTCCAGGCTTATTATCACCTGGAAGGAAGGGGATTGATCGAGTCGAGGCCCAAGTCGGGTTACTATGTCCGTTTCAATCATAACCGCTTTCCGGAGTTGCCAAACCTGGTAACACCTGATGCATCATCACATGATGTAACAGTTAAGGAAATGATCGCTTCCATCTATACTGATATAGCGGCCACCGGTATAACAAATTTCGCCCTGGCGGTTCCGGATGCTTCATTATTGCCTGCAGCCAAACTGAATAAATCAGTAGTTTATGCTTTACGCAACACAAAAGACCACTGTATGGATTATGAACATACGCAGGGTAATGTTGAATTGCGTAAACAAATAACAAAACTTGCTTTCAACTGGGGCGCTAATGTAAAACCTGATGATGTAATTGTTACTTCGGGTTGTTTGGAAGCGATCAGTTTGTGTTTAAAAGCAGTAACAAAATATGGTGATACCGTAGCCATAGAGAGCCCAACCTATTTTGGAATTTACCAGGCCATTGAAAGCCTGGGATTAAAAGTTGTGGAGATATCTACCGACCCTATGCATGGAGTTGATCTAGAGCATTTGCAAAAAGCCATCAAAAAATTTCCCATCAAGGCCTGCGTGTTCATACCCAACTTCAATAATCCTTTGGGAAGTTGCATGCCGGATGAAAATAAAAAGAAACTGGTTGACATCATTACAAAACATAATATCCCATTGATAGAAGATGATATTTATGGTGAATTGTATTTTGGAAAAACAAGGCCAAAGAATTGCAAATATTATGATACCAAGGGTTTGGTGATGTATTGTTCATCCCTTTCCAAATCCTTATCACCGGGTTACCGCATCGGGTGGGTTATCCCCGGAAAATTTTTTGAACCTGTAAAACAATTGAAGCGGGTGCAGAATATCAGCAGCCCTACCCTTACACAGGCTGCCATAGCACATTATTTAAAACACGGCCGGTACGAATTTCATTTAAAGAATCTTCGAAAGGCGCTGCATACACAAGGTTTGAGATATGTACAGGCTATCATCAAATATTTTCCTGCCGATACAAAAGTGTCAAGGCCACATGGAGGATTTATATTGTGGCTTGAGCTTAATAAAAAAATAAATGCATTTGAATTACGTACCGAAGCCATGAAACATCATATATCAATTGTACCGGGTAAAATTTTCTCGGCAGGTAATAATTATACCAATTACATACGCATCTGTTTTGGTAAACCCTGGAACGATGATGTGGATTATGGATTGATGATGTTGGGCAAACTCATCAAAAAGATGATTTGAATAAAATTACCGTAGTGACTCCGTTTGTCATACCGATAATTCGTACCTCAGCATAAAAAGCATCCGTATTTAAATGTTTTATCTTTTAAAGGGACACGCCTCTTTTCCAGGGAATAAAGTCATCCTGATTCAGCAAAACTGCTTTGGGAATCACTTCTCCACTGGCTGCTTTGATGCAATACTCCAGGATATCTTCTCCCAACTGTTCAATGGTCTTATCCCCTTCAATTACAGGGCCGCAGTCAATATCAATAATGTCATTCATTCTTTTGGTGAGGTTACTGTTGGTTGAAACTTTAATGGTGGGACAAACAGGATTACCTGTTGGTGTTCCCAGCCCGGTTGTGAATAAGATCAACGTGGCGCCGCTGGCTGCCTTACCTGTTGTTGCTTCCACATCGTTGCCGGGAGTACATACCAAATTCAATCCTGCTTTTGTTGCCGGTTCAGTGTAATCCAGAACATCTACTACCGGCGAAGTACCTCCTTTCTTTGCAGCACCGGCACTTTTTATGGCATCGGTAATCAATCCGTCTTTTATATTTCCGGGTGAAGGGTTCATATGAAAACCGGAACCAACTTTCAACGCAGATTCATTGTAGTTGGTCATCAGGTTTATGAATTTTTTTGCTGCTGCCTCATCCCTGGTCCGGTCGATCAGATTTTGTTCCACTCCACATAATTCAGGAAACTCAGCCAGTAAAATCCTTCCTCCTAACGCCACCACCAGGTCGCTGCAATAGCCAACAGCAGGATTTGCAGAAATACCACTGAACCCATCACTACCGCCGCATTTTACACCAATGCATAATTTACTAAGTGGTGCAGGTTTTCTTTCCTGTTTGTTTAATTCAATGAGCCCCGTAAAAGTTTTTTGGATAGATTCTGCGATCAATTGCTCTTCGCTTTGTGAATGCTGCTGCTCAAGAATAAATAAGGGTTTTTCAAAGTTTGGATTGAGCTGTTTCAGGTCATTCAAAAAATCGGTTACCTGTAAATGCTGGCATCCCAAACTCAATACCGTAACACCACCAACGTTCGGGTGATTGGCATAAGCAGCCAGTAATTTGCCAAGTACAGCTGCATCCTGCCTTATGCCGCCACATCCACCCTGGTGGTTTAAAAATTTTATTCCGTCTACATTTTTAAAGAACCTCACCCCGGCCCTCTCCAAAGGAGAGGGGGGAGTTAAGTTCACTGATGAAACATCTTCTCCATTAGTATAGGCTTCCAGTAATTTCTTTGTGTATTGTTTATATTTATCAGTTACCGCATAACCCAGTTCATTGTGTAGCGCTTCCCTGATCACATCCAGGTTCCTGTTCTCACAAAACACAGTTGGAATGAACAACCAGTAATTGGCCGTACCCACTTCCCCATTGCTGCGGTGATAACCATTGAATGTTTTATTGCTGAACCGGGAAACATCCGGTGCTTTCCATGTATAATCTGTTTTACGGTAAACAAAAGGTTCGGCCGCATGTTTCAGATTGGTAGTTGAAATGATCCCTCCTTTTGCAATATTGGTTTGTGCTTTACCAACAAGTACGCCATACATCATTACCGAATCGCCTGTATTCAGATCGGCTGTAACGAATTTATGCTTGGCCGGTATATTGTCCTGTAAAATAAATTCTTCTCCGTTAAAATTCACATTTTCACCCTTTGCCAGATCTGTCAAAGCTACCACCACATTATCATCAGGATGAACTTTTATCAACCGTTGTTTCATTTCAGGTCATTATTTTTTTGCTTGGGGCGTTGGTAACAGTACTGTTAACCAGCTATCCTGATCCAATAAAATCATCAAAGCAAATGTAACCTAAAAAAAGAAGTTAGCTAAATCCAGCCACCACTGCCTAAAACTGGAAATAGATAAAAGAACTGCTGCTTTCCTGGCTCCATATCAATAGTAATAAGATCAGTGTCCAGAATATTCCAACGATCCACCACGGTAATTTAGCAACAACATCCAATGTTCTTGAGTTACGCATCAGCCAATGTACAATTACCATAACAAATACAATTACTGCAACTTTTACAATGGCCAGTGTGGTTAGAATTGCTTCTCCCCCTTTCATCCCGCCAAACATAGAAGTGAGCAATGACCAGGCATCTTTAAAATTAGTAGCCCTGAAAAACACCCAGGTGACATTGATAAGAAAAAAAGTAAAAAGAGCGATGAGGAAATTTCTGAAAATTTTAGGTTTTAAAATTTCAGGTACAGGGCCCAGCACACCTATTTCACCAGCTGCTGTCATAGCAATTGATTTTACTTTGTCGTGCCTGAAATCAGCAATGGCTTTTTCCACCCATAAATAAAAACCATGCAGACCGCCCCATACCACAAATGTCCAGTTGGCGCCATGCCATAAGCCGCCCAGTAACATGGTTATCATCAAATTCAGGTAGGTCCTGAATTTGCCCTTCCTGTTCCCACCCATCGGTATATATAAATAATCCCTGAGCCAGGCAGATAAAGTAATATGCCATCTTCGCCAGAAATCAGAAAAACCTATTGCCGCATAGGGATATAAAAAGTTTTGAGGCAAAACAAAACCCAAACACAATGCTGCACCAACGGCACAGGTAGAATATCCTGCAAAATCAAAAAATATTTGTCCTGAAAATGCAAGCACCCCCGTCCATGCATCGAGGGCAGGTAATTTTCCGGGAGATCCAAATACTTCATTTGCCGTAGCTGATAACATACTGTCTGCTAAAACCACTTTCATGAATAAGCCAATTGAAATCAGGAATAATCCTTCCATCAATTGTTTTTGATTGGCCTTTCTTTCTGTTTCAAACTGTGGTACTAATTGTGGCGGACGAACGATCGGGCCGGCAACCAGGTGTGGGAAGAAAGTAACAAACAATGAAAAATCGAGCATGTTTTTAACAGGCTCACTTTTCTTTTTGTACATGTCAATGGTATAACAAAGTGTAGTGAATGTGTAGAAAGAAATACCTGCGGGTAATATAATGTTAGGTTTTGCAGGATGAAAGTCAAGCCCAACAGCATTTACAAGTGTAACAAAGTTTTCCAATAAAAAACCGCCGTATTTAAAAAAACAAAGCATGCCCAGGTTACCAATTAAACTTACCACGAGTAACAGTCTTTTTTTACGCACATTATTTTGATTGTATAAGGCCCTGCCTACAAAAAAATCAACAACAGTGGAAAGCCATAATAATAAAATGAATGGCGGGTTCCATGCCGCATAAAATATATAACTGGCTAATAAGAGATTCACCTTTTTCGTCTTCCATGAAAACGGAAGATTATGCAGAAAAAGAATGATGATAAAAAAAGCAATGAATGTATATGAATTGAAAACCATGATCGAACAGTTAGTGGTTAATGAATTAATTTACTGATGCATTGTTCTTGGAAAACTTCCATCCTTTTTCTTCACTTAAAATGCGGATGAATTCCTTTGTGAATATTACCGCCTGGTCCAGGCTGAGGTGTGATGATTCAGGACAAATAAAACCAGCCATCACCGGGTAATCTTCATAATGGATGCCTTCACATTTGGTAGCTGCCAGCAAGGGATTCCAGTATTTATCCCTGGGGAAACCTTTTTTCTCTGCCATTAAAAAGCCTCCGCTTGATGGGGTACGTATAAATAAAACATCACCTCCTCTTGCTTTTATTTTGTCAACCATATTTTTAACCGCTGTTATAATGGAGTCCAGTCTTGTGCCAGATACCGGTGGCTCTTTATTAGCCTGTCCAAACATATACCAGATGTTTTTTACTATATTTTGCAGCGTAGTATCAACTGCAAATTTATTGGTCATGTATTCCTGCCTTGTAAATTTTACCCTTCCAAAATCGGGGGGAAAGCCTTTAAAATTCTGTACGCCTTTTCTATCTTTAAATGGAAGTTTATCTAATTGTGCTCCTAAAGAATTCCATTCTTTATCTAAAAAGACTAACTGGGATTCCAGTGCATGATTGATATGAAAGCTTGCCCACTGTGCAGGTGTTTCTTCTTTATAGTATTTTAAATTTTCTTTTGGCCTCCTGTCTGTACCATGTGGGGCAAAGAATAAACCTTCTGTTACATCTACTACTACTTTCCCTTTAAAGTTTTTATCGTTAGCCAGGTTTTCAAGAACAGGGATAGGGGTACTGCCCACACAGGCTAATTGAATAGCATGGTCACCTGTGATCTTTTCCCAGGTGGGAATATCCAGGTCGAATTTGATCCTGGAGGAGCCGATGAAAACGGTAGCCTTGTCCTGAGGTTCATATACCATTTTGCGTTTATCTGCCCACAAGGCCGGGTCATCATAATAACTGGTTTCAAAGCCTTTATTACGCAGGTAAAGTTCCCAGCTTACTACAGATGTTGTTACCAATACTAGGGTTAGTATTCCTGCTTTTACTAAGGAAGAAGTATTCATTTTTTATAAATTAATGAACAATAATTATTCTAAAAAGAGATAGGGAATGGAAGCGATGTTAGTTCAAAAGTATTCAGTTCTCTTTAGCAATTTTAAAAAGATAAAGAAAAAGTATTTTGGTAGGCTAAAGGTATATTTTAGAATTAACAATTAACAACAATATAAAACAAAAAAGCCTTTCATAAAGAAAGGCTTTGTATCGGGAAGCAGACTTGAACTGCCGTCCGCCGCGGCGGATATGAATCTGATGCTCTAATGAGGTAAGGTTTTAATAAAATCTCTCCCAGCACCTGTTTTCAACCATTTTTCATATTCGGTTGCTTCTTTTTTGGTAATAAATTCTTTTACATAAATCAATTGCCAGGGCCTGTACCGTGCTGTCCAATCTTTTCCAAGCTTGTGATGCGACAATAATCTTTGCTCAAGATTAGAAGTAAATCCTGTGTAATGTTTTTGATGCTTTTGAGAATAAAGTATGTATACGGAATAAAGCATATAAAAAAAGCCCTGATTTCTCAAGGCTTTGTATCGGGAAGCAGACTTGAACTGCCGACCTTCGGGTTATGAATCCATGTCTTTTAGCCTAATTCTTTTCTATATCCTTGTTTGTTATAGTATTACAGATTAACTGTTTAATCAAATTTAAAGAAATTTTACAAAAAGTGTTAACGATTTTGTTAACGCTGAATAAGCGGAAGATTATCTGCCTAATCTTATTCTTAAACAATTGTTTTCTTTTATCTCAATTGTTTTTTTCCAATTGATTGCTCCTTTACCTACTGCCTCAAATGTGTAAGTCCCCGGTCTCAGGATTCTACAAATCATACCATCACTAAAGCAGTCAGGCTCAGAATCGAACCGGAATTTAAATCCTTCCATTTTCACACCGTCAAATTTCATTTTAATGTCTTCATAGTTTCTCATATCCGACCAAAAGCAAACAAATCCTGCTTTAATTGGTTCAGTAACTATGGTTTGTTCTTCAATATCATAAATGAAATACAAATCAACAATATTCATTTGCTCTCCATTAAAGTTTTTTAAGGCAATTACATTTTTTGCATTTTTTATATCACGAGTTGCTGTAAAATTTAAGGGTATGTAGTTTTCTATCACAAATTGCTTAACCTTATTTTTTTGTACAAGTACTTTCACATCTTTACAAAAATTCAAGTTGTCTGTTGCTATTGCATTATGCCACCCGTCACTTATTGAAGAAGGGTATGTTTTATATTCCAAGTACTGGCTTTTAATTATGCCTAATTTTGCTTGGGTTTGTTCTTTCAAATTTTCTATTCTTTGCTGTTCCTTTTTGTTTCTGTTGGCATACGTTCCTCTTTGAGTATTACTAAACTCATAATAAGCGTAATCGAAAGAGTTCCAAAAAATAGATTCAATTTATGATTTTGTGAAGAATCACTATTAAATATCCCACTGTCAACAGCAGTATATATCATATCCTTTTTCCTTTGTGCTTTAATTTCGGTATTAAATACAAACAGAAGCAAAAGAATAAAGAGATTCGTTCTTACTAGAGTACTAGTATTTATTTTAGACATTAGAATTCCCATAAATGCTGATTTTATTGGCTTAAATAAATTTAGGTTATGTCTAGGAGTAATAAAGGAACGTAAATTATTTTAACAAGAGACAAGTTCTTTTAATAATAATACTCTCCATTATAAACAGTTTCAATTGCATCGACAAAATTTTCAGGTTGTAAAGCAAAGCTTATCCAACCATTTACCCACTCGCTGGCCTTCTCTAAATGTGGCACTTCTTCTGTAAAAATGCTGTTTAAAATAATCTTTAATTCAGGATATTGTTCTTTAATGCCTGGGAGGTAAGTAATAATATTTTCGCCTTCCATAATATCATCTGACATTAAAATGTAAAACTTCGTAACCGGAAGTTTCCTTAGTAACTCTTGAAAATTTTCTGCTTCTTCAACAATTTGAATGTGTGGAGCAATTGTTGTTAATGTAGAAATAATGCCTTCACGAAGAGTTTTATGGTCGTTAGCAAGCAGTATTTTTATTACTTTATTTTCCATAGGTTAATCAAGGTCATTTTGAATACGCCAAAATCCATCAGTTTCGTCGTCCATACTTTCCTCTTCTTCTTTTCCCAATTCATACCAGTCATCACCTTCCATATCATAAAGAGAATCTAAAATTGCATCAATCCCTTCATCAATTCCATTTTTTGGGGGTAAGATTAAAGATACCCAAATATTTAATAATCTTAAATCTTCACACAACTTTACAATGTCTTTATGCATATCAACCACATCTTTAGAATTAGGAAGAAAGAATTCAATGGTTTTCCCATCCTTAGAAATTTCTGATTGAAAGTGTTCTGAAATTACAGGTTCCAAACAATAAATTTCATTAGAATTAAATCTGCATTTACATCTCTCAAGCCATTCATTAAATGTCTCAGTTTTGTAAGGTCCAAGTTGATGTTCCTCACCATCATCATGCAATTCATAAAAGCTATCCAAGTAGTCAGAATAAGGCAAGGTATAATTAATCTTCGCAAACATTTTGGGAGTAATGATTTTCTTAATAGCTCTTTTAGGAACGTATTTAAGTTTCTTATTTAAAGGCCTCATTTTGAGTTGAACAATGCCAAAGTTTATACGTGAATTAAACAAAATGGGGTCATCCTTAGTTATTTTATTTAAATAATAAATATTGTATCCCTTTAGTTTATCCTTAAGGAATTTATAAGACTCAAAGTCATACATTATAAGATTATAATTCCCCATTTAGCTGAATCTCATTTTCCTTAAAGGTATCAATATTGGGATTAAACTCCCAATGCTTTTTTGATTTTCTTCTTTCCCTTTGGATTGTGGGGAAAAAAGCAAAAATCAAGCATTTCAGAAAGGATGAGCAGCTAAAAACTATTGGCGACAAAATAAGAAAGTATCGCCTAGCTAAGGGTATGACACAAAGTGAACTAGCTTTTGAATGTGGAGACAAAGATTGGTCTCAAATATCAAGAATGGAAAGAGGCCTTGTAAACTTTTCTATCTCATATCTTCTACTTGTTGCTGAAGTATTAGAAATATCTCCAAAAGAATTACTTCCTTAATAAAATCGTTTCATTTAAACAAAGACAAGCCACTAAATATCGATGATGCAATTGCAGCAATCTTATTTACAGTTTCAAGTTTGTCAGGTGCAAGTTGCTTCTTAAGATGCTCAACTTCTAAGAGGAGCTTATCAATATTTGCTTTGAAAACTTCCTCTTGTGCAATAAAACCACCTTTTTGGGCATAATCATGAGCATCTACTCGAAGAATGAACATTATATGAGAATGAGTAAGATTTAGATCTTCAATGAATCCAAATCTCTGAAACTGAGTCATTATAGCATTAAAAGTAGGGAAATCTAATTCTAGCCCTTTTAGCAGATCATCTGTTTTACCTTGTGAAACTTGCTCAGCAGATGCGTGATTACATAAATAAAATAACACATTATCTTTAAGGGAAGGGGTTATGATTTGCATAGTTTTATATTATTCAAATATTTCTTGAATATTTTTAGGTTCATAAATAATTTTAACAGTTTTGCTTTTACTCCTCACTTTTGCGAAATTTTCCTTCTTGCCAAGAATTGAATCTAAATTTACAATGTAAAGGTCATCATAGATAAGATTTTTAAAGCCTAAGTTTAATTTATGTTCATAAATTTCAATGATTTCTTGTACAGTACTTACTGCTTTAAAAGTGATCCCTGGCTCATTAAGTTTTAACACCAACTCCAAAGGTGTACCTTCCTTATTCAAATCAAATGAAAGTTCATCATCCCAAGGAGTGATATTCTCATTTTGATTTAAAGTATTTAATGCTAACATACAATGATTATATATTTCCATTGTTGGCTGTTTAATATCCCTGAATTTAATTTTATAAGCATTTTCAACTTTTCTTAAGGTTTCATAGAAATCTAAATGGTCTTTAATAACCATGTTATAGTCAGGGTTACATGGGGTTGAAAATTCATGGATATCCTTACTTTCTTTAGGATATAGAGTTAATCTTGAGCCATTAGTACACCTTTCTAAGAATTTACAAGTATTGATTGCATCTAAAGTGTGCTCATAATTTACCCGTGGGTTAAATCTTAAATCAACATTACCTTCTAAATCAATTAACTCATTACTTGACACTGATATTTCGATGGTTGACTTATTGTAAACTGCAATAATTTTAATTTTCTTTTTGGAGGTAAATATTTTGTATTCAACATTCATTAATTCAAATCCATCTTCAAATGAAATATCAGTAAGACCTTCTTGAGAAGGTTTAGACATTAAAACGACCTTATATTTACTAAGGTCATTATTTAATAGGTTTATACTGCTTGCAGTAAATTTGAAATCATTAAGTACTTTATCATCTATTTCAATTGTACCAAATTCTTCTCCATTTGCAAACTTTGAGAATTTTTGTAAAAAGACTTCATCATTTTTAAAAGCTAGTTTTATATTCGCATTCAATGGCCCATTTGTGCTTCGGATATTATCAATATGAAATTGTTTATTGAAAGACTTAAGATCAAATGAAAGATTGTTATCCAGAAAAAAAGCATTTACAGTTTCAATCTTAACATGACCATTATGATAATCAGAAAAAATATTGTCTTTAATATTTTGGTAAAGTTTTTCAATAAAGGGTTCTCCTTTGAAATCAATGTATCCAATTCCCTTTTTAGCTAAATGATCGATTTTGTGCTTTTTTAAGCCAGGGGCTACTACAAAAGCATCTTTTCGATTTTCTCTTAAGAATGACCAAGTTTTTTCAAGGAGATTGTTTACATTATCATCCTCCAGGTCATATCCAATAAAGAGTATAGATTTATTTGAAATTCTTTCAGCAATTACTGACCAAAAAAGACTTGTTGATTCATTGTTTGAAAAAAACTGTGCATAATCGGTTTTTGAAATAATTATTGAATTTGGAATTTCTAAATCTCCATGCACTTTAAATATTTCTTTTTGACCATCTATTTTACCTGTGTCACTTTGTTCAACTATTTTAATTGCATTTTTTCCATAAGCTAGTTCAAATAGATTATCATAATTCGTAGTAATTATTGTTTTAAAATGAGGAATTTTGCTTATTATTTCATGGTATTTTATTGAGGTTGGCTTTTTTAAGAATATTGTTTTAAGCAAAGTAATTAAATGATCTCTTTTTCCTCCTTTTAAACGAATAAGTTGTTCTGACAAATCAGGTAAGGCCATTTTATCTTCAATTTCACCCCTCTCAGCAATGGTTAATGAATTATAAAGTATTTCTGAGAGTTCTTTGCCTAATGGATACCCTGCATACTTGGATAGTCCAGAACCTGCCCAAAGAACAATTTTTTCTTGCCTAACCAATTCAAATATTTTTTCAATGTTCATGCTTTATGGTATGTCTTTACTGTAAAGTTATTAAATGCTAAAGTCTGATAGATACTTAAATTAGATTGAAGGTTCTCTGTCATAAAGCCATTACTTTAGATTTAATGCCTTGCAAGCCTGCTAAAGACAATGTAGCGACTTTAGGAGCGGAATTGACATAGCAAGCACCTCCAGATGGGGCTCCCAGGAAAATGACCACCGGGAATGATGGAAGCACAGTGAAAGTGCGAAATGTGGCATATTCATATTAGCGTGGGAAAGTGCCAATGAAGCACTGTAACGCAGATGGAGGTAGCGAAGGCTTGCAAAATTATATTAGCGAAGTGGCCTTAACCCTGCTGAAATGAAGTAGCGACGAATTAATGAGGAGCGAATGAATGAAGCTGGGGGAAGGAAACGGGAGCTAAATGAACGGAGGGTATTTGAACTACAAAAAGTTTGACAACCTGCAAGGCAGCTTTGCCATTGTAAGTATTACCTACCAAAAAAAATAATAGACAGTAATTCTTACAATGGGTTGGCGAATTTTTTGTTGAGAATACCCGGAGAGAGGCCTTATAACCTTTGTTTGTTGCGGTAATGGAATGAGAGCAACAAAATACAGAAAATGGCGATAGCCATACAAAATTTTACCGCCCCAGGTATGGAGCTAATAAAATCAGTAGAATTCCCCAAAAAATGGCTCTGGAGTATCAACCACACAGCAGATTCCAAATAAAGAGCAATGAATGAACTTTCCTGAAGATGGAATCAGGTAGACAGAAATCAGTATGCTTCCATACCAGTACCCTGAATGATAGTTGAACATGGTTGAATATTTAAGTGGAATAATAAAGCCTAGGAACTGTTTTAATGCCCAGAAGCACAAAGCCAAAAGGAAGCTGTTTAAATGGGTGGGGCTTGCTGTAGAATCAGTTGAAAAAGCTGGTGCAGGATATGAAGGGGAAGAGTAGAAATGAGGCTTTATGCAGAACCTTTTGGCGTGTGATGAGGGGCAGTTAATTTCGCCTAGGCTTTTGATTCAACAGAGTAGCAAGGGGTTAAAATGGCTTCAAGGGGCTACTTTAGAACCTAACAAAAGCAACTCATTAATCTGAATGTTGGTAACGTACTTTTTAATCCCTTCCTTGTCAACGAAGCTGCTATTTAGAAGCTTCCCTTCTATAGCAACCTCACTCCCTTTGTTCAGGAATTTCTCTACGATGTCAGCAATCTTGCCACAGGCAATTAGCTGGTGCCATTGCGTTTCTGTGACCTTCTCCCCCGGATATTCTGGTAGGTTTCATTGGTGGCAAGGCTAAACCGGGCTAATTTTTTCCCTCCCTCGATAGTTTTAATCTCAGGAGTTCCTCCGATAAATCCAATGAGTTTTACTGAGTTTTTTAAACTGTTCATAAATGAAGATTTAATGATAATAAAAGCGAATCAAACTGGTAGGTTTTGACGGAGGTAGACCTCCATACCTCTTGCTCAAGTGGGGGGCGTAGCTGGAGCTACCTGATGTTTTTATGCACCTATTATAAGCCTCAAAAAATTTGGAGAGGAGGATTTTTAAAAAAAATTAATTTTAATTATTTTAAAAAAATTAAAAAATTAATTTAAATGCTATAAGAGTTGTTATGAGGATTCTCCTCATAGAAAAGGAATAACAATTATTGTTACGATTTGCCCAGACCAGTGCTTTTATACATCGAAATGGAGTCACAAATTTTTTGACTAGATTTTAACATTATTGAAGCAGCTAAATTATTTTAAAAAGGGTCAAATAATTAGAGGGTAGTTATTAAAAAACCTCTTAAGTAATGAAAGTAACCGTAAAGCTGAAACTCAGTGCAGGCAAAAGTTTTAGTGTATTAAATTTGTGTTAAATCACATGAAATAATTTGATAATATCAATTAAATTTCTTAAGTTTGTACTCTGATTTAAAATCCGATTTTATCTTGCTCGTAGTCAGCAGAAAGTAACAAAAAATCACCCCCCCTTTAAATCAACCTTTCTTCTACTTTTAATTAATGATAACCATTAAACAACCTTCTATTTCGATGAAGTAAAAGGGATAAATAAATTCAAAAACAGTAAAAATATGAATAGAATTTTAGGATGAGTTTTGAGATAAGATTTAGAGTGCCGGAGAATTTAAACATAGATGAAATAATAGAAAAAAATAAGCCTGTTTTTCACAAAAACGGCTTGAAAAAAGAGAAATTAGTATTTATATGTGACGCCTTGGTTAATTCCAGAGCTCAGCACAGGAAGGAAATAAATGAGAAAGGGAACTCTTTTGTTCCGCTAAGTAGTGAAATTCTACAAGAGGTAGTCCATGACTATAAAAAACACTTAGACTTTTTACTTTCGAATGGAATTCTACTGACAGACAACCACTTTATTGAGGGAGAAAAGTGCAGGTGGTATTGCTTTAACCATCCTTATGCCGGACAAAGGCTCAAAGAAGTAAAAGTCTATAATTACAAGCTTAAACAAGCAATTAGAAGAGCAGCACATAAACGAAATGAAAAGCTAAAAAAGGCTCTAAGAGGCTATAACTACTTAACTAAATGGTGGGATGAGGGCAAGCTAGAAATTGACTTAAAAGCGGCTCATTTATGGATTGAGAAGTATAAGAAAGAAAAGATAGATTCAATAGAAAATAACCCTTCAATAGTTGATAAGAATTTAGCTATTGAAAATGCCATTGATACAACCGAAGATTTTAAATACCTAGCTCTTTCAATTCACACCAATAACCATAAATACAGCTTTAGCGGAGAGGGACATCGTTTTTACAATCCAATAAGCAACCTAAAAAGGGAATTAAGGGGGTTTCTCTCCTATGACGGGCAACCCCTGGTGGATATTGACATTAAGAATAGCCAGCCATTCCTTAGTACAGCCTTATTTCAAAGTTCATTTTGGAAAAAACAATGTAGAGGAAAAAGCCAAATTTTGACTTTAGAGGAGATTAGTAAGGAGATATTTAATAAAGTAAGTAAAGAACAGTACTATAAGCATATCATTACCTTACTAAAAACCTCTGAAAGCCTTGTCAATAGGGAGTCTCCGTTCAAAAAATTCATTGATTTGGTGAAAAACGGGACCTTTTACGAGTACATCCAGGAACATTTTGAACCACTTTATCCCACAAAATTTGATACTAGAGGTAAAGTTAAAGTTGCGGTTCTGACTATCTTTTATATTGAGAACTATATTGCTGTCCATCACAAGCCAAGTCAAACATTCAAAGAACACTTTCCTGAAGTGTATGAATTGTTTAGGCTAATCAAGGGGATTCAAAATAACTACTTGCCTATTATCTTACAGCGAATTGAGAGCTTTTTAGTTATAGATGTTGTGTGTAAGACATTAAGCAAGCAGCATCCCCAAATCCCCTTTTTTACAATACATGATAACGTAATAACAACCAAAGGAAATGAGGGCATTGTAAGGGACATTATGAGCCTGGAAATTGAAAAATGGATAGGCTACAAGCCACAATTAGCTTTCGAGGATTTAACACCCCCAATTAAGGAAAAAGAGGCAGAAACATGGGTTTCTATACTAGGCTATGATGGCTATTATGAGGTCAGTAGTGCGGGGTTAGTAAGAAGTGTTGAAAGAAAGGTGCCCTATGTAAAAGGAGTAAGAACCCTAAAATCAAAAACTCTTAATGGCAGAATTAATAATAGGGGGTACAGGGAGGTGAGGCTTTCCAAAAACGGTAATACTTATACTAAGCTAGTTCATATCCTAACTGCTACAGCCTTTGTTCCTAATCCTGAAAGTAAGCCCGAAGTTAACCACCTAGATGGCGACAAGCTTAACAATCACTATAGCAACTTTGAGTGGACCACCCATTCGGAAAATGTGCTACATGCATACCGAATAGGTTTAATAGTCAAAAAATCAACACCTGTAATTGATATATGTACTGGGAAGCGTTTCCCTAGTGTTAAAAAAGCCGCTGAATTTAACAACATAAATTACTCAACGTGCAAAAATCAATTAAGCGGCAAAAGAAAAAATCCTACTTGTTTAAGGTATTCATGTTCTCCTGCCGCTTAGTTAGAATTTATTAAGCGAATTTATTCGAAATATTTTTCAACCTTTCATTCTGCCTTTGTTTTTCCCCAAGGGCATAATGTTTGGTTGTTATACTTGTTGAAGTATGTGAAGCCATTGCTGAAGCATCGTTAATATCAAGGATGGCAGCAGTCTCATCAAGATTAAGGTGTTTAAGTGAATAGAAATCTTCTTTAATGCCAAGCTTTGTCTTAATATGCCTGTTCCACCTTTTGGTTATCTGGTAAGATTGTATTGCTGATTTGCCAGGTAGTAATCCGTTAGAAAAGATAAAATCATCTTCTGCTGCATTTTCTATAGCTTCTTTCCAATACTGAAGTGCTATATTCTTAACAGGCCTTATTACTTCTTTATAAACCCTCCCCTTCTTAATGGTAATCACAAAATATTGCTCATTCAAATTAACATCACTTCGTTTCACTTTCATCAATTCTGTAAGTCTTGCCCCTGAATGGAAGAAGATTTGCATAAATAGCCAAAATCTGTATTGATGCTTCAGTAGGTATGCATTAATAGCTTGCCTGTTTTCTATATTTGGAAGTTTACGGATTCTCTGAATGCTTTTCTTTTTAGACAAATCTCTCAGCGGGTTAACTTCTACTACCTCCAATTCAATTAACTCTTTATAAAGCATCATTAAATAACTCCTTATCTTATTATACCTATGTGAACTTTCTCCATAAGAGATATCAATATGTGAAAGCAGTTGCTTAATGTGTTTCCTGCTTATGGAGATAATAGGAAAGTCTGAATACCTGAGTTGAATAGCTGCTGCTGTAAGAAATTTTAAGATGCTTTTCAGGTCTCGCTTAGTAGATACTGAAGCTGAAATCCTTTTCTCTACCAAAGTAAGTGCATTAATAAAGGAGGTAGACGGGTCAATATCCATTTGTGGTAAAACAACCTTTATTATCTTGCTTGTAATAGGATTATAAGAATCATTTTTTAGCCTTTCCAATTCCCTTCTAATGATTTCTCGTGTTTCTGTTTGGCGTTCAGAAATTGACTTAAATTGATTCATTCCTTTAATAATAACAAGTTTACCCTTTTTGAATTTAGGGTTGTTCTTATAAGTGGGGTCATAAAACCTGTAATAAACATACCAATCCTTCTTCACAGAAGCTCTTGGTAATTGCCAGTTTTCGGGGTGTACTTTTAATTCAGTGCAGTAGCACTCAAATGGGAGTTTAATCATTGTTTTAGTATTAAAGTGTTAACGAAAGTGTTAACTGTGCTACTAAAACAAACAAAGAATAAGGGAAAGAAAAAAGCCCAAACCCTTTACTAGAAAGAATTTAGGCTTTGTATCGGGAAGCAGACTTGAACTGCCGACCTTCGGGTTATGAATCCGATGCTCTAACCAGCTGAGCTATCCCGACATAAATATTTTCATTTCAAAGTTAAGCAGACTTGAACTGCTGATCCGATGCTCTAACCATCCGCCGCGGCGGATATCCCGACATTTTGGGCTGCAAATATAGGCGATTTGAGCAAAAATTTAGGGGTTAAACCAGAAGAAGTTGCCTGATACGTTCAGAAACCTTTGCTGCATTAGGCAACATGGCCTGTTCAAGTATTACATTCATCGGTACCGCAGGTAAATTCAGGGCACCTAAAACTTCAACAGGCGCATCGAGGTATTGGAAACATGCTTTTGAAATCCTTCCGCTCAATGCTTCGGCAAAAGAATTGTTTTGCTGCTCTTCGGTAAGTATTAAACATTTACCATGTTTTTTTACTGTAGCAAAAACCAATTGTTCATCCAATGGAAATAAGGTACGCAGATCTATGATCTCTATTCTTCCTGCAAAATTTTTAGCCGCAGCCTTGGCCCAATATACACCCATTCCATACGTGATGATACAACAGCTTTCCCCTCCTTCCACACAATCGTCATCAGCCTGCAAAACAATTTTTCCTTTACCAAGTGGAATGATATAATCCCTTGATGGCTCCGTATTTTTTGCTTCCTCGGTGCCCGGCACTTTACTCCAGTACAAACCCTTATGTTCGAGCATCACTACAGGATTCGGATCTAAGAAAGCAGCTTTTAAAAGCCCCTTCATATCAGCCGTATTAGATGGATAAACTATTTTAATTCCTTTGATGGTAAGTAAGGTACTTTCCACACATCCGCTGTGATAGGGACCGCCACCGCCATATGCACCAACAGGTACCCTTATTAAAGTTTGTACAGGGAATTTTCCGCAGCTTAAATAACAACTCTTCGAAATTTCTGTTACCAATTGATTTAACCCCGGGTAAATATAATCTCCAAACTGTACTTCCACTATCGGTTTCAACCCGGTTGCACACATGCCAACAGTAGAACCAATGATATAGGCTTCCTGTATAGCAGTATTAAAAACACGGTGATCGCCAAACTGCTCCGCCAGCGTTGCTGCTTCTCTGAATACACCGCCCAGCCTGCGCCCCACATCCTGTCCATATAATAATGCTTCAGGAAAATCTTCCATGATCTCTCTTATGGCAAAGAGGGCCGCATCAACCATTAATACTTTTTCTTTACCAGCAGGAGCCCTTTCACCGGCCTCTTGAGTAACCGGTGTTGGAACGAAAACAAAATCACCAACTGTAGAAGGATCTGGTTCCGGTACAGCAACAGCCCCCTGGAAGTGATGGGCAACTTCTGCAACTGCATCATTTTCTATTTGTATCAACTCTTCCTGGTCAATACCCAATTCAAATAATTTACTTCTAAGCCTGGGGCCAGGATCATCTATGTAATGTTTAGCAAGATCTTCTTCCGTTCTGTAAAATTCTTTACGTACACCACTGGTATGATGCCCGAGTAACGGCACCCTGGCATGTACCAAAAAGGGATACCTTTCTCTCCTCACTTCTTCCACCACATTTTTCATCACATCATAACTCTGTAAAAAATCACTGCCGTCAATACTGATGCGTTTTATGCCTTTAAACCCTTTCACCATTTCATTGGCATTGGTTGTCCTGGCTTCATCTGATGTAACACTTATTCCCCATCCGTTATCCTGTACTAAGTAAATAATGGGCAGCTGGTGCAGCGCAGCAAACTGAAAGGCTTCACTAACTTCTCCTTCGGTAACAGAAGCGTCACCTAAAGAACAAATAACAACAGGAGCCTCACCCCCAACCCCTCTCCGAAGGAGAGGGGAGTTGATCTTCTCCAGGTATTTTATACCCTGTGCAATACCGGTTGTTGGTATTGCCTGCATACCTGTTGCACTGCTTTGATGAATAATATTCGGCTTGTCTTCTCCCCTGTAGTTAGGATGAGCATAATATTCCCTGCCACCGGTAAAAATATCATTGCCTTTAGCCAATAGCTGCAGCATTAATTCGTATGGAGTAAAACCAAGCCCTAATAACATGCTTTCATCCCGGTAATAGGGACTAACATAATCGCAGGGTAATAACTGGAATGCGGTGGCTAATTGAATGGCTTCATGGCCCCGGCTTGTAGAGTGTACATACTTACATATCTGCCTGTTCTCTTCATAGGTTTCGGCCATGGCCTTTGCGGTACACATTAACCTGTAAGCCTGTAATAAAATATCCGTATCGATCATTTAAAATTGCAGCATGAAAAATGAGAAAAATTAAAACACAGGGTTAAAGGTATAAATAAAAAATCGCTGATACAGTACATACAGCGATACATTTAAAACAGTTCTCAATCAATCAACAAGAGCCTATTTTATTTCTACATTCAGCAGGCTTTGTCCTTCAATAAAACCTTCCAGCTCATCGCCAACCACACATTCACCCACGCCTGCCGGTGTTCCGGTAAAGATCAGGTCGCCGATATTTAATGAGAAATAACCAGAGATATGTTCAATGATCTTTTCAAAACTGAAGATCATTTGGGTAGAATTAGCTTTTTGCACCTCTTCTTTATTTTTTAATAAAGAAAAATTAATACTCTTCCTGTTGAAATCCGGAGTTATATTAATGAATTTTCCTATTACAGCAGAATTATCAAAAGCCTTTGCTTTTTCCCAGGGCAATCCTTTCTTTTTTAATTCATCCTGTATATCACGTGCTGTAAAATCAATCCCAACCGAAACAGCATCGTAGTAATTACCGGCATGCTTTTCCTGTATATATTTACCGTTCTTACATACCCTTAAAACCAGTTCGCATTCAAAGTGTAACTCATTTGTAAACTCAGGATAATAAAAAGGAGTATGGCTCTGCAACAATGCACTCTTGGGCTTCATAAACAAAACCGGCTCGTCGGGTATATCATTCCCCAGCTCTTTTACATGATCCGTATAATTTCGGCCTACACAAATAATCTTCATTTCACGTTTTATTTAAGGTAGTATGATTCAGGCACGAATATAGACAAATAGCTAAAAAAAAACAATTATGTGGAAATAATAGACTGATTATGGTTTTATTGAGAGATTATTGTATAATGTCATTGTTTGTTCAATGCCAATAGTAACAAAACTCTCAATTACTTCGATACATTTTTCTATTTTAAATTTCACGATTGGTTCTTCAGTTTTCAGCCATTTACCCAGCACAAATTCGGCCTGCATGCCTTTGGGGTATTGGTTGCCGATACCAAACCGCAACTTTGGATATGCATCTGTACCCAGCATATGCTGAATGTCTTTTAACCCGTTATGCCCCGCATCAGAACCACTTGGCCGCAATCTTATTTTATCTAACGGCAAAGCAATATCGTCCATAATTGTCAGGGTATTTTCCAGGGGCAGTTTTGTTTTATCCAGCCAGTATTTAAATGCCCTTCCGCTAAGATTCATATAGGTGGTGGGACAAATACAAACCAGTTGCTTTCCTTTAAATTTCACTTCGGCAAAATAAGCCAGCCTCTCCACTTTAAAGCTGCCTCCATGTTTCAGCACGAGTGTATTCACTACATCAAAACCAATGTTGTGCCTTGTATTTGCATACTCTGCACCAATATTGCCAAGGCCAATGATGAGAAATTTAGACATATCATCGTGAATCGTGAACCGTGAAAAGTGAGCCGTGAACTTGTACTCTACTCACGACTGACGGCTCACGACTTACGCATTTTAATTTAATGCATTAAACACCTGTTGCAGATCAGCCTCAGTTTTTACAAGTACTTCCCTGGCTTTGCTACCCTGGTTTCCACCCACAACCCCTGCTGCTTCAAGCTGGTCCATTAAACGGCCGGCCCTGTTATAGCCCAGTTTCATACGCCTTTGTAATAATGAAGTACTACCTATCTGGCTGGCTACAATCAATCTTGCCGCATCTTCAAATAAGGGGTCTTTATCACCAAGGTCAAAATCTTTACCCTCCATTTCCTTTTCATCAATATATTCAGGTAATAAAAACGGCTGTGGATAGCCACGTTGCGCTGCAATAAAGTCAACGATCCTGTCAACTTCGGGTGTGTCAACAAATGCACATTGCAAACGAACAACATCTCCATTATAACTTACGAGCATATCTCCTTTACCAATCAATTGCTCCGCACCTCCCATATCAAGGATGGTACGGCTGTCAATTTTACTGCTTACTTTAAATGCAACCCGGGCCGGAAAGTTAGCCTTAATGGTACCGGTAATAATATTTACCGATGGCCTTTGTGTGGCAATGATCAGGTGAATTCCCACAGCTCTCGCTAACTGGGCCAAACGGGCAATGGGCATTTCAATCTCTTTACCGGCAGTCATGATCAGATCTGCAAATTCATCTACCACCAAAACAATAAAGGGTAAGAATTGGTGGCCTTTCTCAGGATTCAGTTTACGGGCAATAAATTTTTCGTTGTACTCCCTGATATTTCTGCAGCCTGCTTCCTTTAAAAGATCGTAGCGGTTATCCATTTCAATGCACAGTGCATTTAATGTATGTACCACTTTTTTTGTATCGGTAATGATAGCATCTTCCTCGCCGGGTAGTTTTGCCAGGAAATGATTTTCAATGGTCTTATAAATACTCAATTCTACTTTTTTGGGGTCAACCAAAACAAGTTTTAACTGGGAAGGATGTTTTTTATACAACAGCGAAACTAATATGGCATTTAATCCAACCGACTTACCCTGCCCCGTTGCCCCTGCCATTAATAAATGCGGCATGGTGGTAAGATCAACAATGAAATTTTCATTATCGATCTTTTTACCGATGGCAATAGGAAGTGAAAAATTATTTTTCTGGAATTTTTCAGAAGACAGCAAAGTCTTCATACTCACAATGGTCTTCTTTGCATTGGGAACCTCAATACCAATCGTTCCCTTACCGGGTATGGGCGCAATGATACGGATGCCCAATGCCGCAAGGCTTAGCGCAATATCATCTTCCAGGTTTTTTATTCTTGAGATACGTACGCCTGCTGCCGGGATAATTTCATATAAAGTAACCGTAGGCCCAACTGTGGCATATATTTTCTGTATCTCTATATCATAATTCTTGAGTGTATTAATGATCTGGTTTTTATTATTCTCCAGTTCATTTGCATCCTGTACAATTTTATCGCTGCCATGATTTTCTAAAAGGTCAAGCACAGGATATTTATAATCCCTCAGGTCTAAGATCGGATCATACGGTTTTGTTGCCGGAGTTTTTACATTTGATGCGGCTAAGGTTTCATCAGCAATTTTATCTGCAGTGGGTTTTATTTCCAATGGCAGGTCGCTTTCTTTGGCAATTATTTTTATTGGTGTTACCGGTTGCAGCATTGTTTCTTCTTCAATGAATGGCATTTTGGGTTCTTCATTCTCAACCAGGTTTATAATATGACCGGGTGCGGATTTATCAGTGGGTGAAGCTGCCAAAACCCCGCCATCGGCCTTCAATGAATTAACTTTTGCAGGTATTGGTATGTCTGTTGCGCCCCACTCTACTTTTTCAGAAATATTTTCTTCAGCCAGAGCAATATTTTCATCTGTAAGAACTGCTTCTTTTTTGGCAGGTAATTTAAACACCGGGTTAAACCGCCAGATAACATAGGAAAGCACGGCTACAACCAATACAGCAATAGTGCCTACCTGGCCAATTGTTTTATACATCCAGTCCCTGGTCATATCACCCACAGCGCCGCCCCACGGGAAAGGCATACCATTAAATATAACAGCTGCTGCCACGCTTGTAAGCGGTAAACCCAGCACCAGGTATTTTATGTTACGTGAAATTGAAAAGACCTTTTTACCAAAAAACAGGTTTATCCCCAACACAAAAAAAGTACCACAGATAAGAAAGGAAGCAATTCCAAATCCATGGCGGATAAAAATTTCAGAAATAAAAGCGCCAAAAGTGCCCAGTAAATTCTGCACTTTTATATCATTGGCAAGCAACATCCGGTAACTGAATTTGTCCTGGTCTTCGCCCCAGGTAAATAAATAAGAAGTAAAAGCAATAAAAAAAAGGAATGCAAAAAGCAGTAAGATGCTGCCGGCAATTTTATGAGTGCGTTCATCCTTCAGCAATTGTTTTACTTCTACGGTTTCTTCCTTTTCGGGTTTCAATTGATCAGGATCAACAGATTTGGTTTTCGAAGATTTCAGTTTATTGGCCATCGCCGGCAAAGATATAGAAAACCACTGCTTCAAATACACAAAAAATGGTTATGCAATATGCAGTATCATTGAATTTATGTAGGTTTGGTAAAACATCCGGCGATTGAAACATTTAGCTGCCCTTCTTCTTTTTTGCGGAACGTTTATATTTGGCAAAGCCCAGCTTATTCCTGATACTGCTGCGGTGGATATATCCCTGATAAATGAAGACAGCAGCATGCTGGACAGAACAGTGTTATTTATTGACAGCAGCTCTTCTCTTTCCCCGGCCGAAGTATTGAAAAGGCCATTTATACCACTGGATAATTTTAAATTCCGGACGAAGGTGACGGCTAATATGGTAACTTTTTTCTATTACCTGAAAATACCGGTATGCAATAATTCAAAAAAGGAAATAACCGTCTATTTATTTCCCGGTTCGCATTTTGAAAAGATAGAATTATATAAAGCGGGAGAACAGCCGGTAAAAATTAATAATGTAACCAGTTATGCCGGTTATGAAAAATTAATACTGGCGCCGGGAGAAAAATATCAGGTATTGGTTGGTCTTAAACTGCTTAAAAATGATTTTAATGGTATCAGGCCGCTTTTAATAAATGAAGGTTTTATCAATTATTACAGGCTGTTCATCCGGGGACATAAAACCGAAATCCAGATCTTTGGATTTGTATTAAGTGGCGTACTGTTGATGCTCACCCTTTTCATGATAACTAATTATATCATCAGCCGAAAACCTGAATTTTTGTTCAATGCCCTGTATTCCCTTTGTATGTTCTTACTGGTGTTCTTAAATTCCTTTCTTGCCCGCACAACTACCGGGTTTGCCAGGATTTACCTGAGTTATTTTGATTTTTTCCTGTTGGTGGTGGGCACCATATTCTATATCAGTTTTACCCGTAAATTCCTTGGCACAAAAAGTAATTATGTATTGCTGGATAAAATTTTGAAATATGGGGAACAATTTATCCTGCTGCTGCTTGGTGTTTATACTTACCTCAACTTTTTAACCCCCACCTACCAGCCCCAATACCTCCTGGAGAACATAATGAAATTCCTGATACTGCTTATCGGCATCGCCTTTATTTACCTGGCTTTTAAGCAACGTAACCGTTTATTTACCTATATAGCGGCCGGCAATGCAATGCTTGTATTATTTTCATCCATATCCCTGTCATTTATCTGGCTCAGGATTCAGTCCACCGAGTTCTACCTGAACTCATTATTCTATTATTATACAGGCATTCTTTTTCAACTGGTTTTTTTTGTTTTAGGATTAACTTCCAAAAACAGAAGTGAATTGATCAGTGGAATTAAAGAACAGGAAGCCATGAAACTGGAAGCAGAGAAAAAAGAATTTGAATCTAAGATTGCGGTTATTAAAGCACAACAGGAGGAACGTAACCGCATCAGTGCCGACATGCACGATGACCTTGGCGCAGGCATGACAACCATAAGACTCTACAGCGAACTGGCTAAAGGCAAACTAAGCGATAACAGCATTCCCGAAATTGATAAAATATCTTCTTCCGCTGATGAATTATTGAATAAAATGAATGCCATCATCTGGAGCATGAGCAGCAGCAATGATTCATTGGGTAATATGATCGCTTACATACGAAGCTACTCATTGGAATATTTTGAGAATACAGGAATTAACTGCCACATCAGCATACCGGATAACCTTCCTGATATTGAAGTAATTGGTGAAATAAGAAGAAATGTATTTCTTGTTGTGAAAGAAGCGTTGAATAATGTGCTTAAGCACTCACAGGCTACTGAAGTGAAAATTACACTGGTAAGAAACGCTGATGAACTTTACCTGTACATACAGGACAACGGCATTGGAATTAATTTTGATACGCTTCGCCAATTCAGCAATGGTTTAAAGAATATGAAAAAAAGAATGGAGGATGTAGGGATTGACTTCAGTATTGAAAACAAGAACGGGACACTTGTTACCTTACGCAGAAAAGTTGCACAGTTTTAATCCCGTTTGGCAATTGCTGCAAATAATATTATCCAGCCACCAATAAATGCAACTCCTCCAAAAGGTGTAACCGCTCCAAGCCAGTTTAACGGCAGTTCATAATGTTTTGCATAACAAAGCAGGTACAATGAACCACTGAATAAGATAATACCTGCAATAAAAAGATAACCGGCCCATTTCATTAATTTACCCGGGAATGCAGCATATAGAATACCCGCTGCCAATAAGGCAAATACATGATAGAACTGGTAGCGTACTGCAGTTTCAAAGGTCTGAAGAAGTTCGGCAGGTAGAATTTGTTTTAACCCATGGGCCCCAAAAGCGCCGAGGGCAACCGATATAGCCCCCAGGATGGCAGCTGTTTTTAAAAATCCTTTATGCATATACTACTTGAATTTTTTGGATGCCTTTTTCAATATTTTTTTTGAAAAGGTAAGGTCGTCCAGTTTTTTACTGTTTAAAATGATATCAGCCATTTCATAAAACGGCTTACGTTCTTTCAGTTTTTGCTCAATGAAAAAATGTAACTCGGCCTTATTTAATTTTTTTATCAGTGGCCTGCTGTCCTGTTCTTCCAAAACCCTGTCAAATATGTCGTGTGATGTTGATTGCAGGTAGACCGTAGTGCCATGTTCATTCATCCATTTCATATTATCATGGTGGCATGGAGTTCCTCCGCCACAGGCAATGATACCTGTATTAACCTGGCCAAATGCTTTTAAAACGACAGTTTCTTTTTCCCTGAAATAATCCTCCCCGTTTATTTCAAAAATATCGGCAATTTCTTTTTTCTCCTGTTCTTCAATTACCCCATCTAGGTCAAAAAATGGTAACGAATGCTTTTTTGCCCAGATGCTGCCCCAGTGTGTTTTACCACTACCCATAAAACCGATGAGAAAAATTTTCATGCTGTATTTATTGCAGCGAATTTACATGAATAAAAATTCATGTTCAGGCATAGGAAAAGCTTAAGAGAATTATTTTTTGCTTTTGAAGTCGCCTCTCTTCCATGCCTTAATAAACTCGGCCCAGGCAAATGGGTTAAAGATATTCATAGGGGGCGCCTGTCCGGCATAATAGGCTTTACTGCTGGCTTGTCTTAAATAACGGTTACCGGCTTCCCGTCCATCTGTTGGAAGATTTGCAACCAACATCCGCCGGGTGGCTTCATTGGTATTTTTCCTGGCAACGGTAATATAATCGTCGGGTATTTCAGTATTTAAGAAATCTCTCTCAAATTGTGCCCTTGTTGGCCTCGATTTAATGATCGTTGCTGCCAGGTAGATAGTATCATTAACCATCAGCTGTATAACACTATGCTGGTTGCCTTCAAGGTTTGATGGAATAGATATTGATTTTGGTTTATACCCGATGCTGGTAAACTCTATCACATCTCCTTTTAAAACAACAATGCTGAAAACACCCTTTCCATTAGTGATAGTACCCCGGTTCTGGCCTTTTACAACAACACTCACTGATTCCAGTCCTTTTAAACTATCAGCTGTCATTACAATACCATATAGCTGAACAACAGAATCCTTAAAGGTCTCAAACTGGGCCCTGGCAGCAAAAGGTAAAAAGAAAGCAGCAGTTAAAAAGTATAGTAAAAATTTCTTCATCAATGTTTATAGTATGTAAAAAAGAACGTCACCTTCTCAAAAATAGTAACATTCCTTAATTAATAAACAAAGTAAACCCTTATGTGATTAATTTTGCAGCCATACCCGGTTTTTTAACAAATAATTGAACGATGACTAACGATGATATTTTAAAGGCCTTAAGCAATGTGCAGGAACCCGATCTTGGTAAGGACCTTGTTACGCTGAACATGGTAAAAGATATTACAATTGATGGTAATAATGTTTCCTTCACAGTTGTACTTACTACGCCTGCGTGCCCGCTGAAAGATATGATCATGAACGCCTGTATCAATGCTGTAAAATTATTGGTGAATAAAGAAGCTGTTGTTACTGTAAACTTTACCAGCAATACCAGCAGCAACCGGAAAGATGGGAAAACAATTTTAAGTGGTGTAAAAAATATCATTGCTGTAGTTAGCGGTAAAGGTGGCGTAGGTAAAAGCACTGTTTCTTCTAATTTAGCATTGGCACTTTCTCAAGGCGGTGCAAATGTTGGTCTGATGGATGCAGACATTTACGGACCAAGCCAGCATATCATGTTTGGCGTAAGGGGCGAAAGGCCTTTAATGAGAGAAGTAGATGGCAAAGGATTGATAGTACCGATTGAAAAATTCGGTATCAAGATGATGAGCATTGGTTTACTCATTGATGAAAAGCAGGCCGTGGTTTGGCGGGGCCCGATGGTAAGCAGCGCTATCCGCCAATTCGTAAGTGAAGTGGACTGGGGCGAACTGGATTATTTAGTGATCGATATGCCGCCGGGCACAGGAGATATTCATTTGACCATTGTACAAACCGTACCTGTTACGGGTGTGATCGTTGTAACTACTCCACAAACTGTTGCATTGGCTGATGCCAAGAAAGGAATTGCCATGTTTGGGCAGGCCCAATTAAAAGTACCTGTTATTGGTTTGGTGGAAAACATGAGTTACTTCACCCCTGCAGAATTACCCAACAATAAATATTACATCTTCGGAAAAGATGGTGGTAAAAATTTAGCGGAAGAATTTGACATTCCTTTCCTTGGGCAAATACCAATCGTAGAAAGTATTCGTGAAGGTGGTGATATTGGAATACCGGCAATGGTTAGCGATGATACCATCACTAAAAAAGCATTTATGGATTTTACTGCCAATGCAGTAAGGGGTATTGCCATGCGTAATGCAAACCTGGAGCCAACAGAGATACAGGAAATTGTTGCATAATTCCTGCAAAATCATTACAATCATTTTAATCAGCGATTCATTTCTTATTTTCGCAGTATGCCGGAAAATTTATCTCACCAGCAATTAGTAAAAATAGCCAATGAATTTGGCACACCGGTATATATATACCATGCCGAACGTATAGCAGAACAATATGGCAAACTTCAGCATGCTTTTAAAAACTGCAATGCCCGTTTTTTCTTTGCCTGCAAATCACTCACCAATGTAAATGTGCTTAAATACATTAACTCTTTAGGTGCCTCCATTGATTGTGTAAGCATCAATGAGGTAAAACTGGCTTTAATGGCCGGCTTTAAAACATCCGACATTTTGTATACACCAAACTGTGTTGACTTTGAAGAAATACTGGCCGCAAAAGAACTGGGTGTAAACATCAACATTGATAATATTTCTATTCTCGAACAGTTTGGGAATAAGTTTGGAAACTCTTACCCGGTTTGCATCAGGCTTAATCCACATATCATGGCCGGTGGCAATTTTAAAATTTCAACCGGGCATGTAGATAGTAAATTCGGTATTTCCATTCACCAGATGCGCCATATTGAAAGAGTGGTAAAAACTACCAACCTGAATGTGGAAGGTGTACACATGCACACGGGCAGCGAAATAAAAGACATCAATGTTTTTTTACTAGGACTGGAAGTAATGCTGGAAACAGTGAACCATTTTCCTGATTTAAAATATATTGACCTGGGCAGTGGGTTTAAAGTGCCTTACCAACCCGGCGATCCCGAAACAGAGGTTGAACTGCTGGGCAAAAAAGTAGAACAGGTTTTTAAACAATTTGAAAAAGACAGCGGCAAAAAATTAGAAGTGTGGTTTGAACCCGGGAAATACCTGGTGAGCCAGGCAGGTTATTTTGTGGTAAAGGCCAATGTGGTAAAACAAACACCTGCCACAGTTTTTGCCGGTGTAAACAGTGGCTTCAATCACCTCATTCGTCCCATGATGTATGAGGCTTATCACCACATTGAAAACATTACCAACAGCAATGGCCCCGAAAGAATTTATACGGTAGTGGGTAACATTTGTGAGACCGATACTTTTGCCTGGGACAGGAAGATCAATGAGGTCAAAGAAGGCGATTATCTTGTTTTTTATAATGCCGGCGCTTATGGATTTGAAATGAGCAGTAACTTCAACTCACGACTAAAGCCAGCCGAAGTGCTGGTGAAAGATGGCAAGGCAGAATTGATAAGGAGAAGAGATGAATTTGAAGATTTGTTGAAGAATCAGGTGTTATAAAATTTGTATAAAAGTGAAAGAAATCATTTTAATCGTATTGTTCTGCTCATTATTTTCTTGTTGTCTGGCGCAGGATTCTAATTCCAACTCATTAAGCGTTAGAAACATTGATAGTATTTTTAGAGCCATAAAGACCAAAAACAAATTAATAAGATATAAAGCCAGCGATTCGACATTAAGGAAATTTTATTACGTAGATAAAAAAAGTAAAGAACTTTTAGCGGTCGATTTATACAATGGTACATTTCCAGGATACTACAGGTTTATTTACTATTTTCATAAGGGAGAATTAATTAAGCTCTATGTTATCCAATGTACTAGCAAAAAAAATTGTAAAAAAGGTGTTTTCTACTTTTCAAATGGCAAAATCATTCAAAAAGAAGGTATCTTAACAGACGATTCCAATTTGAAAAAGCCCTTTGAGTTTTTACCGGTTTTTAAATCGTTTATTAGCATGAAAAATAGCGGAGGCTAGGGTTTGTGGTTATCCTGACAAGGGAATCAAAAAATAAACTTGAATTTTGAATAAAATTATCTTCCTTTTACTGTTTCTTGCTTCCGGGCTAACCGCCTTCAGCCAACCACCCGATTGCTCAAGGTTTAAAGAAGGTAAATTCAGGATCGCAGACACAAGGGCAGGCGTAATAACCATTGCCGAAAGAAAGGGCATGTACCAGACCGAAAGCAGTGAAGCCCTGAAAGCTGTTGTAAGGTTCCGCATCACCTGGCAGGACAATTGTACCTACACCCTGAAACTGGACAAAGTGATCAGGAATGAGAACAAGATCGACTTCCCATCCAATATGGAAGTGCACGTAAAGATCGTTGAAACAGCCGCCAGCACTTACACACAGGAAATGTCCTCTTCCCTTACCAATGGATCTTATAAAGTTGAAGTTTCTAAAATTGACTAACTGTTCTCTTTAAGAACAGGCCTTTTTTGATTTATAAATCTTTTAACTAAAATAGATTTCTCCCCCTATTGTGGATATCAAAATTTCTCTCCACATTTACATAGCAAATAAAAATGCCGATATTGGTGAATCCATCAGTGTCAACCAACTTCAACAACCAACTTCAAATTTATGGAACACGACCGTGAACCCCGTAACAAAAAGTTCGGCGCAACTTTTTTACGGGCCCTGTTATTTTTAACAGCAGTTTTTTACCTGTCTTCCTGTAACAAAAAAGACAAATGGATAGAGGTAGATCCGGCTTTCAGCAAGTACATTGATGCCTATACAACAGGCACCGTTTCCAAAACATCTGCCATACGGATCAAACTGGCATCCGAAGCGAACACCACACATGCTGTTGGTGAGGAAGTAAAGGAATCGCTGTTCAGTTTTTCTCCTTCAGTAAAAGGAAAAGCATTTTGGTTAGATGCATCAACCATTGAATTTAAACCAGACAGCTGGCTAAAGCCTGACCAGATGTATGAAGTAAGTTTTAAACTGAACAAAGTAACCAAAGTACCTGATAAGTATGCTGATTTCAATTTCAGTATGAAAACAGTAAAGCCTTCATTTAAAATTTCGGATGATGGATTGAGAAGTGGTGGGGTAAAAAATAAAATGAACTTCAGTGGCGACCTGGAAACAGCTGATGTGGAAGATGGCAAACAAGTGGAAAAATTATTGACCGTATCTCAAAATAACACCGCTTTAAAAATAAACTGGCAGCATAATGATGCCACTAAAACACATCATTATACCATTGAAAATATCGACAGGTTGAAATCCGTAAGCAATATTGACCTGCGTTGGGATGGAAGTTCCATGAACATGGATGTAAAAGGAGAAAGATCAGTGGCCATTCCTGCAATGGGTGATTTTAAAGTAATGGATGTTGTGGCCATGAATGAAGCACAGCAGTATGCCTCAGTTCAATTCAGCGATATGATAGCCGTAGGGCAGGACCTGAACGGATTAATAACCATCAGCGGCCAATCGGATATTTCTTATACCATCAACGGCAGCGAAGTAAAAGTTTTTGGTAATGGTAAACTGGATGGCAACTACACAGTTAATGTAAATGCCGGAATAAAAAATACCTGGGGCGATATTCTTGATAAAGGTTTTGCATCCAACATCAATTTCGAGAACAGGATGCCTTCTGTAAAAATTCATGGCAAAGGAAATATACTACCCAACAGCGGCAGGTTGGTATTGCCATTTGAATCTATCAACCTGAATGCAGTTGATATCAGTATCATTAAAATTTTTGAAAATAATGTACCGCAGTTCTTGCAGGAAAACAGTTTGAGTGGCGATAACGAATTGAGAAGGGTTGCAAAACCCATCGTTCAAAAAACATTAAGGCTTGATGATGACAAGACGCTGGACCTTCATAAAAAACAGCACTTCTCTTTAGACATAGATAAATTTTTAAAAACAGAACAGGGTGCTATTTATAAAGTAACCATCGGCTTCAGGCCAGAATATTCTTTATACCTCTCTACCGATACTGCCAGCAAAGCAACTGCAGAAGATGAAGAAGAAGATTATTACAGAAGCTATGATGATAATAATGGTAATGGTGTTGACGAAGATGATGCTTTCTGGGAAAGATATAATACGTATTATCCTTTTGGTTACAACTGGCAGCGGAGGGACGACCCAACCAGCAAATCTTATTACAATAAAGACCGCTGGGCAACCCGTAATATTCTTGCCAGCAATATCGGCCTTACGGCAAAGCGTGGTAATAATAATAGTTTGATGGTTGCCATAAGCAATATCCTTACCACCGAACCAATGGGTGATGTGGAAATTGAAGTGATGGATTACCAGCGAATGATCATCAATACAACAAAAAGCGGCAGTGATGGCTTTGCAAATATTGACCTGAAAAGAAAACCATTCTTATTAATTGCAAAGAAAGGAAATGAAAGAGGTTATCTGAAACTGGATGATGGAAGTTCATTACCATTGAGCCGTTTTGATGTAAGTGGTGAAGAAGTAAAGAATGGGATCAAAGGATTCATATTTGGCGAACGTGGTGTATGGCGTCCCGGCGATACCATGTTCCTGAATTTTATTGTGGAAGACAAAGAAGGAAAATTACCAAAAGACCATCCGGTTGAATTCAGTTTGTTTACACCCCAGGGTCAATTGTATAAACATACTGTGCAAAGGGATGCTGAAGATGGGTTCTATCTTTTTAAAACAAATACCGATGCATCGTCTCCTACCGGTAACTGGCTGGCAAAAATAAAAGTAGGTGGCGCCAGTTTTGAAAAACGTATCAAGGTAGAAACCGTAATGCCCAACAGGTTGAAGATAAATGTTGATTTTGGTAAAGATGCGATACTGGGAAAAGGAAATACATCGGTCGGAACAATTAATGCCAAATGGCTATTTGGCGCCGTGGGTAAAAATTTAAAGGCAAAGATCGATGCATCGCTTTATGCAAAGAGTACTTCTTTCCCAAAATTTGCCGGTTTTGAATTTGATAATCCTACAGCTGATTATTCCACACAAAGCAAAACTATTTATGACGGCACATTGGATGCAGAAGGCAACGGCGCATTAAAAACAAATTTTGAAGTTGATGAAGCTGCACCGGGTATGTTGAGTGCCAACATGGTGGTAAAAGTTTTTGAGCCGGGTGGAAGTTTCAGTATTGATAATGTGACCATACCTTATAGCCCGTATACCAGTTATGCAGGATTGAAATTACCCAACGGCGAGAAACCCTTTGATTTTTTACTGGCCGGAAAAAATCATACCGCTCAAATCGTAAATGTTGACAGCCGTGGAAATGTAATTACCGGTAGTAATGATGTGGAGGTTCAGTTCTACCGTATTCAATGGCGCTGGTGGTGGGATGACAATGGCGATAACCTCAGCAATTTTACACAAAACGAATACAATAAACTGTTGAAGAAAGAAACCGTTCACCTGGTGAATGGCCGTGGTCAGTGGACATTTGGTGCGTCTGAAGATGAATGGGGCCGTTACCTCATCCTTGTCAAAGACCTGAAAAGCGGCCACATAACAGGTTCTGCACTTTATATTGACAGCCCCTACTGGCAAAGCCGGGAAGGCAATGATGATCAGACGGCAGCATCTATGTTATCCTTTACTTCCAGCAAAGAAAAATATAATGTTGGTGATGAAGTTTCACTAACGATCCCCAGCAGTAAAGGCGGAAGAATCTTAGTAAGTCTTGAAAACGGAAGTAAGGTTTTAAAATCTTTCTGGCAGGAAACAAAGCAGGGGCAGACAGAAGTGAAATTCAAAGCAGATGCCTCCATGTCGCCCAATATTTATGCAACTGTAAGTTTATTGCAGCCACATTCACAAACCATCAACGACCTGCCCATCCGTATGTATGGTTCCATTCCCATTTTTGTGGAAGATAAAAATACGGTGCTTAAACCAGTACTCAATATTGACGGCAGCATACGGCCTGAACAAAATATTTCATTTACCGTAAGTGAACAGCAGGGAAAAGAAATGACTTATTGTGTGGCTATTGTTGACGAAGGCTTATTAGACTTGACAAGATTTAAAACACCAAACCCCCATGAAGTTTTTTATGCAAGGGAAGCATTGGGTGTAAAAAGTTTTGACCTCTTTGATTATGTAATCGGCGCCTGGGGCGGCGACCTGGAACGCATTTTAACCATTGGTGGCGATAATGAAGCCGGGGCTGGTAAACAAAAAACAGCCAACCGTTTTAAACCGGTGGTAAAATTTTTGGGGCCATTTCATTTAAAAAGGAATCAAACACAAAAACAATCCTTCATACTGCCATCTTATATCGGTTCTGTAAGGGCTATGGTAGTAGCGGCTCACAGTGGCAGTTATGGCGCTGCAGAAAAAACAGTGGCTGTTAAAAAACCGCTGATGATGCTGGCCACCATGCCCAGGGTGCTTGGTCCGGGTGAAACAATAAAATTACCGGTCACCGTTTTTGCTATGGAGAATAATATTAAGAAAGTGAATATATCCTTACAAGCAAACCCTTTTTTAGAAGTGGTTGGAAATAATGCACAGGCAATTAATTTTTCTGAAACCGGTGAACAGATGGTTTATTTTGACGTGAGGGTAAAACCAAATGTTGGAATTGGAAAAGTAAAATTATTAGCCACATCCGGCAATGAAAAAGCCGACTATGAAGTTGAACTGGATATCCGTAATCCCAATCCTCCGGTTACCAGCGTAACAGAAATTACTTTGGCGCCGGGGCAGCAATGGAAAACAATGGCCTCTCCTATTGGTGTGGCAGCAACAAGTACTGCAGTTGTAGAAATTTCCAGCATGCCATCCATGAACCTGCAAAAGCGATTGAATTATCTGATTGAATATCCACATGGATGTATTGAACAAACCACTTCTGCTGTTTTTCCGCAGTTGGTATTAAATCAATTGACCGACCTGGATGATTATAAAAAGGCACAGGTTGATAAAAATGTAAAAGCCGGTATTTCAAAATTGCAGAATTTTCAGCGGCCAGACGGTGGCTTTAGTTACTGGCCCGGAGGTAACGAAAGTGATGAATGGGGTAGCAACTATGCAGGGCATTTTTTTGTGGAAGCACAAAACAATGGTTACTTAGTTAGTGATTATATGCTGCAGCAATGGAAAAATTATCAGCGTGGCAAAGCAAACAGCTGGGTGCCTTCCACCACTAATTTTTATGGCGGCGACCTTACACAATCTTATCGCCTCTATACATTGGCATTAGCCAAGGTTCCTGAACTTGGTGCGATGAACCGTTTGAAGGAATTTAAATATTTATCTCCCGAAGCAAAATGGCGATTGGCTGCAGCATATTCATTAACAGGACAAAGCAATACCGCATTAGATCTCATCAGCGGCCTGGCTACTTCGTTTCCTGTAAGAACAAGCTGGGGTTATACTTATGGTTCCGATACAAGAGATGAAGCGATGGTACTGGAAACATTGACATTGCTTGACAAAAAAGCAAAAGCAGAAGAATTGTTACGCAGCATTTGTGCAAAACTGGCGCAGGATTATTGGTACAGTACACAAACAACAGCTTACAGTTTAATTGCCATTGCAAAGTATTGTGGTAAAAATCCAAGCGGTGCAAAAATTATCGCCAATGGAAATGTGGATGGTAAAACTGTAGATATAAATTCTGCTTCTTACATCAGGCAATTACCCATTTTATTTAAGAATGGCAGCAGCAATGTGGTGATCACCAATAAAGGCAGCAATACATTGTATGTTCGTTTGATCACACAGGGGCAACCATTGGCATGTGATAGTTTAAAAATAAATAACAACCCTTCGGTGTTGAATATGACAGTGAGCTATATATCACAAAATGGCAATGCTATAGACATCAATAAACTTAGCCAGGGAACAGATTTTGTAGCCAAAGTGGTGATAAAGAATCCCGGCAACCGTGGTTATTATACACAAATGGCATTGTCGCAGATATTTCCGAGTGGCTGGGAAATTTTAAATGCAAGGATGTTTGATGGTGAAGGTGCTTTCAAATCTTCTTCATCAACTTACCAGGATATACGTGATGACCGGGTGTACACTTATTTCAATATTGGCAGGGAAGAAACACTTACCTATTATCTGCAGCTGAATGCTTCTTATTTGGGAAGATATTTCTTACCGGGCACTTTTTGTGAAGCGATGTATGATAACAGTATTACTGCTGGTGTTAATGGTAAGTGGGTGGAAGTAATGAATCAATAAAGGATAGAAACACGGATGACACGGATGCGACTGATTAAAACGGATCTGATCCGTAATGATCTGCTTCAATCCGTGTCATCAGCGTTTCTATAACAACATGAATACTTTTTTTCAAAATATCCCAGACAGGTTAAAGAAACTCCGCACCAGGTCAAAGATCTTGCTTGGTGTGCTTTTTGTACTGTTAATATGGTTCTGGCTCTGTCTTCCAAACAAATTATTTCATACCCCAACATCTTATGTTATTGAAGATAAGAACGGCAACTTATTAAATGCTACCATCGCAGCCGATGGCCAATGGCGTTTTCCGTACAACAAAAATGTGCCGCAGAAATTCATTGACTGCATCACTGTTTTTGAAGACAAACGTTTTTTTAAACATCCCGGCGTTGATCCCGCTGCCATTGGCAGGGCGATCATAAAAAATATAAAGAACAAAGGCGTGGTCCAGGGCGGCAGCACCATCACCATGCAGGTGATCCGGCTTTCAAAAAAAGATGATAAGCGAAGCATCTGGAATAAATTAAAAGAAAGTATTCTTGCCCTTCGTTTAGAAATGTCTTATTCAAAAAAGGAAATACTTGCACTCTATGCAAGCAATGCTCCATTCGGCAGCAATATAGTTGGATTAGATGCAGCAGCATGGCGTTATTATGGAAGAAGCGCTGATAAACTAAGTTGGGGCGAAATGGCTGCTTTGGCTGTTTTACCTAATGCCCCTGCTTTGGTTCACCCTGGCAGGAACCGGGATGTGCTTTTAAAGAAAAGAAACCTGTTGCTGGATAACTTAATGCTTTCCGGAAAAATTGATAAAGTCAATGTTGAACTCGCCAAACTTGAACCTTTACCGGATGAACCCTTACGGCTTCCGCAAAATGCATCGCATCTTTTACAGCGTTTTATAAAAGATAATAAAACATGGAAACAGGAAACAAAAATAAAAACAACACTCGATGGTGATCTTCAAAAAAATGTATCCCGGATCTTACAGCAACATCAATCTGTTTTAAAAGGAAACGGAATTAACAACACCTGCGCTTTGGTACTGGATGTGGAAACAGGAAATGTGCTTGCTTACGTTGGAAATATTGCCGATGCCACTAATAAAGAAATGGAAGCTGATGTAGATGTGATTGCTGCACCCCGTAGCCCGGGCAGTGCATTAAAACCAATTCTGTATGCTTCCATGTTAAGCGATGGATTGATATTGCCTAACTCCATCATTGCAGATATACCCATGCAGGTAGGAAGTTATGCTCCTAAAAATTTTGACCTGGGTTATGATGGCGCTGTTCCTGCTAACAGGGCTTTATCAAGAAGCCTGAATGTACCAGCTGTAAAAATGTTGCAGCAATATAAATACCAGCGTTTTTATGAAACACTAAAACAATGTGGCATTACTACATTGAACCGGAATGCCGACACCTACGGTTTAAGCCTTGTACTTGGTGGTTGCGAAGTAACCATGTGGGACATTGCCGGAGCTTATGCTTCATTAGCCCGAACATTAAATCATCAATCAAAAAATCATGGCAAGCCGGAGGTAAGAGATTTTCATCCTCCCGGTTACATAAGAAAGGAATTAGGAATTGGGAATTTGTCGGCAACCACCCCAATTCCTAATTCCCAATTCCTAATTCCACTGGACGCTACCTCAATATATTTTACGTTTCAAGCAATGCAGGAAGTGATGCGGCCCGGCGAAGAAGGTTTGTGGCAACAGTTTTCTTCTTCTCAAAAAATTGCATGGAAAACAGGTACCAGTTTTGGCTTTCGAGACGGATGGGCCATTGGTGTTACTCCAAAAAATGTAGTGGCTGTTTGGGTTGGTAATACCGATGGAGAAGGAAGGCCGGGATTGATAGGTGTGCAAACTGCAGCGCCGATCCTGTTTGATATTTTTCGCTTGCTAGCAAATAATAAATGGTTTGAAAAACCAAAATACAATTTTTCATTTGTGCCCGTGTGCAGGCAAAGCGGTTACCGGGCAAATATTGATTGTCCCGATGTAGATACTTTATTCATGCCGCCAAATGCGAACAAAGTTGCACTTTGTCCTTATCATAAAATGATTCATCTTGATGCAACCGGAAATTTTAGGGTGACAGAGGAATGTGAAAGCCCATCATCTATGCAGCACAAAAGCTGGTTCATCTTATCCCCTGCAATGGAATATTATTACAAGCAAAAAAATTTAGATTATGCAACCCTCCCACCTTTCAAACCCGGTTGTGTGTTTACAGAAACAGGTAAACTAATTGAGATCATCTATCCGCAACCAACTGCAAAAATTTATGTGCCGCTTGAAATAAATGGAGAGCGGGGAAAAACCGTTTTTACTGCAGCCCACCGCAGGGCCGGCGCAAAAATTTTCTGGAGCCTGGATGATGAATTTGTAGGCACTACACAAAATTTTCACCAGATGGGATTGAACCCATCACCGGGAAAACATATCATTACTTTGGTAGATGAGAATGGAGTAAGTGTTAGCAGGCAATTTGAAATACTGGAAAAAGAAAATCGCTGAAAATCGCAGATTAGGATGATTGTGCAGATTTCGCTGATTTCCCCTGCCCTTGGTCCCCGCCGGTGAGGGTAGAGATTGCGATCAGCGCAATCAGCGAAAATCTTTTTATCTGCGATTCAATTTCTCCTTACTTTTAAACTCTAAAAATTAATTACTATGCCGATTCGTATGGAAGATGATCCGCAGGATCAACAGGACTTTGATGACAGTAATACCTCCGGTGGTGGCAGAAGAGGCGGTGGCGGAGGCGGTGGCTTAATGAGTTTGTTACCCTTATTGCTTGGTTTATTCCGTGGCGGAGGTGGGGGTAAAAAAATATTGCTGTTGCTGGTTGCAGGGGCTGCAGCTTATTTTTTCTTTTTCAGGAATAGTTCTGGTGGCGGCGGTGTAACGGATGTAGTAAAAAATCTTTTCTCCCAGAGCGGCTATAATTTTAATGCCGATACATTTAAAAAAGCCAGTGTGTATGAAGGACTGGCAGATGATAACCAGAAAAATCCTTTGCCTGAAAGTGTTTCTTTATTAAAGTTTGCACCCGACAGGCAAAACCAGGGAAGGCAGGGAAGTTGTGTAGCATGGAGCAGTGTGTATGCAGCCCGCACTATTGTTGAAGCTGCTTCAACCGGGCAAAGTGGAAATAATACTGCTTACAGTCCGGCATTTGTTTATAATCAGATTGGTCTTGAAGGATGCCAGGGCGCTTATATCCAAAATGCCATGGAGTTCATGACTAACAAAGGCGTAGTTGCGTACAATGACTTTCCGTACACCGACCAGGATTGCAGCAGAAGGCCTACCAATTCGCTTATGAATGAAGCATCGCAAAACCGCATGCATGGCTTTACCCGGTTAACCACCGGTGAAGATGCGAACGGAATTAATGTAAGGGCTATAAAAGAACATTTGGCAAAAGATGCACCCGTAGTTATTGGTATGATGGTAGGCGGAAGTTTTATGCAGGAAATGATGGGAAAAGAACTTTGGGCACCAACCAATGAAGACCGCAGCCAGATGGGATTTGGCGGGCATGCTATGTGTGTGATAGGATACGATGACCGCAAACAGGCTTTCCAGATCATGAACAGTTGGGGACCCGAATGGGGGAACAATGGTGTTGGCTGGGTACGCTATGCCGACTTTAAAGAATTTGTACGTGAAGCCTATGGTATTGACCCAATGCCCAAACGGGGCGCCGCCGTAAATGTTTCTTTTGAATGCAATATTGGATTGGTAAAGAATGATGACAAACAATATATCCCGTTGAAATTAAGTTCCGGAAATATTTTTGAAACGGTAAGTACTGTTGCCCCGGGCACCAAATTCAAAATGGAAATAAAGAATTCGACTGAATGTAACATTTATATTTTCGGACAGGAAACAGATGGCAGCAGTTATACATTATTTCCTTATCCCAATAAAGAAGATGCAACCAAAACATCATTCTCTCCGTATTGCGGTATCACCGGTTATCGTTTATTTCCACGGGGAAAAAGTTTAGTGCCTGATAATATTGGTAACAAAGATGTGTTTGCGATCTTAGTAACAAAACAGGCCATTGACTGGTTTGCTATAAATAATGCCATTTCAAAAAGTTCACAAAGTGGTTATGCAGCCAAAGTTGCAGATGCTTTACGGCAGAATGCAGTATCAGGTGTTCGTTTTGCAACGGGTACAGGAGGCACTATTAATTTTAAAGCAGATAACCCAAATCAGAATGCTGTACTTTGCGTGGTGGAAGTAAATAAATAAAATTAAAGTCTTTGTTCATGAAAAAAATGTTCGTCATTGTTTTTTGTTTGGGTACATATATAAGTAATGCACAAACAGAAACGGTAAAACAAACAGAAGCAGTAAAATTATACCACCCCGATGCTGATGCAGAAAAAGACATTGCCTCAGCCATAAAAAAAGCAAAGGCCGAAAATAAATATGTGTTGTTACTGGGTGGTGGCAACTGGTGCAGCTGGTGCATAGAATTTGAGCGGTACTGCAAAGCCGATCCAACAATTGATTCTGTATTAAATTCTGCATTTGTATCATACCATTTGAACTGGAGCAAAGAGAATGAGAATAAAAAAATATATGCAAAGTATGGATATGCCCAGCGTTTTGGTTTTCCGGTATTCATCATTCTGAATGAAAAAGGAGAACGTATTCATACGCAGAACAGCGAATACCTGGAAGACGGCAAAAAAAGTTACAGCAGGAACAGGGTGATCGGTTTTTTTGAAATGTGGAGCCCGCATGCACTAAACCCTAAAATGTACGGTGATTGAAATTGAATATTTAATAGGTAAGGTTTAATATTGTTGAACTCATTTTAGTTAAGAGCAATATTAAATATTCAATCAACAATATTAAATCTCTTATGAGCAACGCTGCACAATTCCTTAAACTCATAAAACATCCCGTTAAATTCCGGCTGTTTCTTCTTTCCAGGTTACCTGCCGCTTATTTTTGTGGCGTGAGGGTAAGATATGCAGATGAAAAAAAATGTATAACCAGTGTACCGTATAAATGGCTGAGTCAAAATCCATTTAGAAGTACCTATTTCGCCTGCTTAAGTATGGCAGCAGAAATGAGCACAGGTGTGCTTGCTTTAGCACATATATACAAGCGCCAGCCATCGGTAAGTATGCTCGTATCAAAAGTGGAAGGTAGCTTTCTGAAAAAAGCAGTGGGTAGAACCATATTCACCTGTGAGGATGGGCAGGTAATAAAACAAACCATTGAGGATGCAATAATAAGCAACGAAGGAAAAATAATTACGGCTAAATCTTACGGCAGAAATGCCGAAGGAGAAATAGTAGCAGAATTTGCAATAACCTGGAGTTTTAAAGTAAAATCTAATATATCCTGATATAAACCTACTCTCCTCCTATTTATGTAAATTGCATATCCCTGATAAATCACCAATAACAAATATGCAGTTGAAAATTTTCCTGCCATATTAAATATGAAATAATTTATGTCAAAAGACTTACGCAAACAACAGGCATTAGAATATCATTCCAAAGGAAGGCCTGGCAAGATAGAAGTAGTACCAACCAAAGAAACAAAAACACAACGTGACCTTTCCTTAGCTTACTCACCGGGCGTAGCAGAGCCTTGTTTGGAAATTGCCGCCAATCCCGAAGACGTTTATAAATATACCAGCAAAGGAAATTTAGTTGGTGTTATCAGCAATGGTACTGCTGTTTTAGGCCTTGGCAATATTGGCCCCGAAGCCGGTAAGCCGGTGATGGAAGGAAAGGGAGTGCTGTTTAAAATTTTTGCCGACATTGATGTATTTGATATTGAGATAAACGAAACCGATCCTGAAAAATTTGTACAGATCGTTCAGTCGCTGGAACCAACATTCGGCGGGATCAATTTAGAAGATATCAAAGCACCTGAATGTTTTTACATTGAACAGGAATTAAAGAAGCGTTGTAAGATCCCTATCATGCATGATGACCAGCACGGTACCGCTATCATAAGCGCTGCAGCTTTGCTGAATGCATTGATCATCCAAAAAAAGAAAATTGAAAAAGTAAGATTTGTGGTGAATGGAGCCGGCGCTGCTGCGATGGCTTGTATCCAGTTATATGAATCGCTGGGCGCAAAACACAGCAACTTTATGGTATTTGACCGAAAAGGGATTTTATACAAAGGCCGCAATGATGTGGAAGAATTAAAACAAAAATTTTGTGTAGATGCCAAATATGCATCGTATGACCTTGCAAAAGCATTAAAAGATGCTGATGTATTTATTGGTTTAAGTGTTGCTAATGTGGTTACACCCGAAATGGTTAAGAGCATGGCAAAGCATCCGATTGTTTTTGCGATGGCAAATCCCGATTCTGAAATTAATTATGACGTTGCTGTTGCTGCAAGAAAAGATATCATCATGGCTACCGGCCGCAGTGATTATCCCAACCAGGTTAATAATGTACTTGGCTTTCCATATATTTTTCGTGGCGCATTGGATGTACGGGCAACACAGATTAACGAAGCCATGAAACTGGCTGCAGTAAAGGCATTGGCCGAACTGGCAAAAGCCCCGGTACCCGATATGGTAAACCTGGCCTACAATGAAAAGAATATTTCCTTCGGCCCCGATTATATTATTCCAAAGCCACTTGACCCACGTTTATTATCTACAGTAGCGCCTGCTGTTGCAAAAGCTGCCATGGAAAGTGGCGTTGCCAAACATCCTATTGCCAACTGGGATAATTATGTGGCAGAGCTAAACAACAGGTTAGGATTGGATAACCAGTTAAGCCGTGTGATAGGCACTAAAGCCAGGAAAGATCCAAAACGTGTGGTATTTGCTGATGCAGAAAATATAAAAATATTAAAAGTTGCACAACTGGTGCTGGAAGAGAATGTTGCTTATCCTATCCTCCTGGGTAAAGAAGACAGGATACAGCAGATAGCTGCAGAAAATGGAATTGATATTGAAGGCATGCCCATCATCAATCCTAAAGATGATAAGCATGAAGAGCAGAGAAAACAATTTGGAGAATTGTTTTTTAATAAGCGCCACCGCAAAGGTGTAAACAGGTACGAAGCGGTTAAAGCCATGAAGGACCGCAATCATTTTGGTTGTATGCTGATAGAAACAGGAGAAGCCGATTGCATGATCAGCGGATTAAGCAGGAATTATCCGGATACTATCCGTCCGGCCTTACAGGTCATTGGTACCGAGGAGGGTGTTAAGAAGATTGCCGGCATGTATATCATGTTCACCAAACGTGGCCCCCTTTTTTTAGCCGATACCACGGTTAACTTTAACCCAACGGCAGAAGAACTGGCTGAGATAACCCTGCTGGTTGCAAAAGAAGTAAAGCAGTTCAACATCAAACCAAGAATTGCGATGCTCTCCTACTCTAACTTTGGCAGCAGCGATTCTCCTGAAGCTTCACTGGTTCGTAAGGCAAGGGAAATTGTAAAAGCAAAAGATTCATCACTTATTTGTGATGGTGAAGTGCAGGGCATTTTAGCTTTCAATAAAGAAATATTAAAGGAGAATTATCCTTTTACTGAGTTATTGAATGGCGAAGTGAACACCCTTATCTTCCCCAATTTGGCCGCCGGTAATATTGCGTATAATTTATTACAGGAAGTTGCAGGTACCGATTCTATCGGCCCGATATTACTGGGCTTGAAAAAACCCGTGCATGTGTTACAATTGGGAAGTTCTATCCGTGCCATCTTTAATATGGTACTGATCGCTGTGGTAGATGCACAAACCAAATGCAAGACCAATACACAGGAAGAAGTAAAGAAAAGCAAATGGTGGAAACGCAAAAAAAATATAACACACGATACTTAATAATTGGCCATTTACTATTAACACTAATTTTCAGGGACATACTCAAATGGTGAATAGTAAATGGTAAATTGCAAATAGAAAACAGAACCTAAAGATGCTTTTTTTTAACCATTTTGGCCGTTACCTTTTGATGTTGAAAGGTATGTTTACCAAACCGGAGAACATGCGGATGTATTGGAAAGAGCTCATGCATCAATGTGTGGAAATAGGTATCGGTTCATTGGGTATTGTTGTTATCATTTCTGTTTTTATGGGTGCAGTTAGTGCCGTACAAACTTCTTACCAATTGGTTAGTCCACTCATACCTGCTTCCACCATTGCCCAAATAGTAAGAGATACTGTGATCCTTGAATTTGCCCCAACCGTTGTTTGTATTGTTTTGGCCGGCGTAATTGGCAGTAAGATAGCCAGTGAGCTGGGTAATATGAGGGTAACAGAACAAATAGATGCACTGGAGATAATGGGTATTAATACCAAATCTTATTTGATAATGCCCAAGATCGCTGCCTGCCTCATCACCATTCCCATGCTGGTTATATTATCAATGGTATTAGGAATTTTTGGAGGCCGGTTGGCTGGTACTGCAACAGGTATTCTGTCAACAGATACTTATGATGCCGGGTTACTGCTGAATTTTGTTCCCTACAATGTATTTTTTGCCCTGGTAAAAGCATATACTTTTTCATTTATCATCAGTACTATTCCTTCTTATTATGGATACTATGTAAAAGGTGGCGCTTTGGAAATAGGACGAAGCAGTACAAAGAGTGTAGTGGTTAGTTGTGTGATGATCTTGTTTGCGGATTATATTTTGGCGGCGCTGTTGCTTGATAAATAGTAAGAAGTTGCAAGGGTTAAGCCACAAGGGTGTAAGTTAAAGCTTTGAAGGATCTTTTATTTTTTAACCTTAAAATTAAAAGAGTGAAAGATTTTAAAAGACTGATCGTTTGGCAAAAGGGCTTTCAATTATTTGTTGACTGTCACAAATTTTGCCGGAAGTTGCCATCAGAAGAAAAGTATGAATTAGGCTCTCAGTTAAGAAGGGCAGCATTTTCAATGCCTGCAAATATTGCAGAAGGCAGTGCAAAAGCAACTAATGCTCATAAAAAGATTTATCTTGAAAATGCACTGGGCAGTTCGTATGAAGTTGAAACGGCAGTACTTGCAATTATTGAACTGTACCCTGTTTTTAAACCAGAATGTGAAATATACTTAGGTGTTTGTATTGAGGTTCAGAAAATGCTGGTTGCGCTGATTAATAAACTCTCCTGAGCCGTAAGCCCCAAGGGGAGTAGCCTCAAGGGAGAAGCATAGGAATTTAAAGTATTTTTATAAAATTAAATTATTAAATAAATAAGAAGAGAGTGAAGCTGCAGGCTTGTCCCTTGTAGCTTTCCTCTTGTAGCTTAATTATTAAAACTTAAACGAAATAGAGAGGAGTAAAAGCAGCAGGCTTGTCCCTTGTTGCTCTCTCCTTGCAGCTTCTCATGATCGAATTCAAAAACATAAAGAAAAATTTCGGCGATAAAGTGGTGCTGGATGATGTGAGCCATATAATGGAAACAGGTAAGGCTAATTTAATTATTGGCCAGAGCGGTAGTGGAAAAACCGTTTTACAAAAATGCCTGGTAGGATTATTTGAACCGGATGAAGGTGAGATCATTTACGACGGTCATAGTTTTACTGAAATGAATGTAGATGACCGGAAAGAATTACGCCAGCAGATAGGTATGCTCTTCCAGGGCTCTGCATTGTTTGATAGCATGACCGTGGAGCAGAACATCATGTTTCCACTCGACATGTTTACTCACCAGAGTTTTTCAGACAAATTAAAAAGGGTTAATGAAGTGCTGGCAAGGGTTAATTTAGAGGGCGTTAATAAAAAATATCCTGCTGAATTAAGTGGTGGCATGAAAAAACGGGTTGGTATTGCCCGGGCCATCGTGCTCAACCCCAAATATTTATTTTGCGATGAGCCAAACTCGGGGCTTGATCCGCAAACATCCATGGTGATCGATAAACTTATTTTCGATATCACCCGTGAGTTTAACATGACCACTGTAATAAACACCCACGACATGAACAGCGTGATGGAAATTGGTGAAAATATTATTTACCTGTATGAAGGCAAAAAAGAATGGGCCGGAAATAAAAATGATATCATCTTTTCCAAAAATGAGCGCCTGAACAGTTTCATTTTTGCTTCCGAATTTTTACAGGATGCCAAAGATATGCGGATGCTGGAAGCCAGGGGAAAGATCAGTGATGACAGGAATATGGATGAGCTGCTGAAGTGACTTTCACACTTAAAATATTACTTTTCTACAATACCTCTTCTACCCTATCTTTGCTCGACATTTTGAATTTCTCATTTTTAATTTTGAATTAAATCATGTCTGTTCTCGTTAATAAAAATTCCAAAATAATCGTACAGGGTTTTACCGGTACCGAAGGTACTTTTCATGCCACGCAGATGATTGAATACGGAACCAAAGTTGTAGGCGGCGTTACACCAGGTAAAGGTGGCAGCACTCATTTGGATAAACCTGTGTTTAATACCGTTGCCGATGCAGTTAAAACAACCGGCGCTGATGTAAGCATCATTTTTGTGCCACCTGCTTTTGCTGCAGATGCCATTATGGAAGCAGCGGATGCAGGAATAGGATTGGTGGTTTGTATCACCGAAGGTATTCCGGTACAGGATATGGTGAAGGTGAAAAATTATTTAATGAGCAAGAGTACAAGATTGATCGGGCCTAACTGTCCGGGTGTTATTACAGCAGATGAATGTAAAGTGGGTATCATGCCTGGTTTTATTTTTAAGAAAGGAAGAATTGGTATTGTGTCTAAATCTGGTACACTTACTTACGAAGCAGCTGACCAGGTTGCCAAAGCAGGGCTTGGAATTTCTACGGCAATAGGAATTGGTGGTGATCCTATCATAGGTACAACTACCAAAGAAGCCGTTGAATTATTTATGAATGATACCGATACCGATGCGATTGTTATGATCGGCGAAATTGGTGGTGGTATGGAAGCAGAAGCAGCTAATTATATAAAGAGCACAGGAAATAAAAAGCCGGTTGTTGGTTTCATTGCCGGACAAACGGCTCCTCCCGGCAGGCGCATGGGCCATGCAGGTGCAATTGTTGGCGGCGCTGATGATACGGCTGCCGCAAAGATGAAGATCATGGCGGCCTGTGGCATCCATGTGGTAGCCAGCCCGGCTGATATTGGCAAAACAATGGCTGAAGTGATGAAAAAGTAAATACTTAAATAATTTTATACTAAGACCCGGGCATCTATGTCCGGGTCTTTTAATTTTATTACTCCCCATTCTCCATCCCTTCTGCTCAAGGAGAGAGCCTGTCCCGATTTTTTCGGGAGGAATAAGGGGTGAGGTAAAATACCCTGCACAGGGTATGCTTTATCAAAAAAATTAGTCAACCTTTATGCTATAAACTATTCAATCATGATAATCGTAGTAAATCACAAAATCAACAACCCAACAGATTTTTGGGCATCGGCTCAAAAAAGTTTGCCTGAATTGCCTGTAAGCGGTGTACAAAAAATTGTCCAGGTAATGCCCAATAATGATATGACCCAGGCTACCTGCGTATGGGAAGCTGATAGCATAAAAGCATTGGATACCTACCTGCGCAGTAAAGTATATGCATGGAGCGAAGAAACTTACTATGAATTGAATACCGCCGCTGCAATGGGAATGCCGCAATAATTATTGATAAGCTCTTTCCATCTTACCGCCTTTCAGGCAAAAAAATAGGGCCGGGATAAAGATCCCGGCCTCTAAAGTATAGCCATAAAACAAAGTTTATTCAGCATCATTCGTATGCCTCAAAACTCCTCTACTCATACATAACCAATTGACATGCCAGCTTGTTCATTATTCCTTATAATGAAACGTTAAAGAAAATTGTGAGGCTATGTTATGCAAAACAAGTTTTAGTTACATCTCATTGCGGAACAATACAGCTGTCATGCTGAGCGATAGCGAAGCATCTGCCGGGCAATGATATTATATTCAACTTCATCACATTTGCCTGGCAGATTCCTCGTACCTCGGAATGACAGCTCATCAACAAATTGTATCTTGTAACTAAAATACCCATCTATGTTTATAAAGAAATTTTTACTGGTTATTTTTTTGTTAACCGGCATAGTATCAGTCATTATGGCGCAATCTAAAATTGATTACAACAAAAACTGGAAGAAGGTAGAAGAGCTTGAGAAAAAAGGGCTCACCAAATCTGCTTTGCAGGAAGTGATGATTATTTATGGCATTGCTATTAAAGATAATAATGATGCACAGCAGATAAAGAGTTGTATGTACCAGATCAAATATCGTAATATGGTACAGGAAGACAGCCATGAGAACAATATCTTCTTTGTAGATACACTTATAGCCAAAGCCAAATCACCGGCAAAAAATATTTTACAAAGCATGCAGGCCGAAATGTTCTGGCAGTACCTGCAAAACAACCGTTGGAAATTTTATGACCGCACAAAATTAGCCGAAGAAAAAAGCAAAGACATTACTACCTGGAGCATTGATAAACTGTATGCCAGCATTTCAAAACTGTATAAAGCTTCTCTGCAAAATGATAACCTTTTAAAAAGTACAAAACTTGACGGGCTTGATGCGATCATCATCAAAGGAGAAAATACGAGGCAGCTCCGTCCAACCCTTTTCGACTTTTTAGCCCACCGGTCACTGGAGTTTTTTATGAATGATGAGAATGGCGTAACCAAACCGGCCTACCAGTTTAAAATTGACAATGAAAATGCTTTTGCAAAAGCAACCGATTTTATAGCCGCTCCTTTTAAAACAAAAGACACGGCATCCCTGCAACATAAGGCCCTGCTGCTTTTACAGGATATTTTAAAATTCCATATTGCAGACACAAACCCCAATGCATTGATAGATGCTGACCTGATTCGTTTAAACTTTGTAAACAATAATGGAGTGATGGAGGGTAAGGAAAAACTTTATGAAGCCGCCCTGTTAAACATTGAACAGAAATACCCAAACAACCGGGCTGCTGCACAGGCCATGTATTTAAGGGGTACTATTTATTTAACCCGTGGGCAGGCTTATGAACCATTTACCAAAACCGGGGATCAGTATGAAATAAAAAGAGCGAAAGAATTATTTGAGACTGCTTATGCTAAATTCCCAAAATCAGAAGGGGGCATCAGTGCAAGGAACAGCATTCTCCAAATTGAGCAACCTTCATTAAGCCTTGAAACCGAGAAAGTAAATATTCCGTTACAGCCTTTCCGCACACTGGTAAAATATAAAAATGTAAAAACACTTTACCTGCGTATAATTAAAACATCAAGGGATGAAATGAAGAAGCTTGACCGCAGGGATCATGAGAAACTATGGAAGGCATATACCGAAATGAAGCCGGTAAAAAGCTGGAACATTAATTTACCCGACCAGCAGGATTACCAGGAACATGCTACTGAAATAAAAATTGATGGGCTTGCAAACGGCACTTATTTTATATTGGCCAGTATTGATGAAAATTTTTCACTTATCAAAAATATTATTGCCAGGCAGGTAACTTATGTAAGCAATATCAGCTACATCCACACCAATGCCAATGAATATTATGTATTGAACCGGGATAGCGGCCAGCCACTCGCCAATGCACAGGTACAAATTTGGGAGGGCAAATACAATTATACTACAGGCACCAATGATGAAATAAAAGCAGAAAAATATACAGCAGATGAAACCGGTTTCTTTAAACTGAAAGACAGCAAAGAATACAGGAGCATAATGCTGCAGGTAAAATATAACAGCGACGAATTGTTTATGGACGACAACGAAGGATATTACACCTACAACAGTTATGAATCTGATGTAAAACCTCTTACATTTTTATTTACTGACCGCAGCATTTACCGTCCCGGACAAACTATTTATTTTAAAGGTATCGTAGTAAAAAGAGAAAATGATATTGCAAAAAGTACTGTGTTGCCGAACTTTAAAACAAAGGTCGTTTTAAGAGATGCCAATTATAAAAAGTCTGCGGAGCTTACCCTAACAACTAATGAATTTGGAAGTTATAAAGGTTCTTTCCGGTTACCGGATGGAATGATGAACGGGCAATTTAGTTTGGTTGATACCATAACGAACGCAACAAAAAGTTTTAGTGTGGAGGAATACAAACGTCCCAAATTTTTTGCCGAGATACAAAAACCGAAGGGTACTTATCGCATCAATGACAGCATTAAAGTTACCGGCACGGCAAAAGCCTATGCAGGCAATAATATTGATGGCGCCAAAGTAAGTTACCGGGTGGTTCGCAAGGTTCGCTATCCCATTTGGTGGGAATGGGGCTTTTACAAACGTGGTGGCTATGGAAGAAGTGAGGAAACCGAGATTACAAATGGCGAAACAAAGACAGATGCAAAAGGTGAATTCAAAATTAATTTTAAAGCCTTACCTGATGAATCTGTTGACAAAAAAAGCCAGCCCGTATTTTATTATGAAGTAAGTGCTGATATTACGGACATCAACGGAGAAACAAGATCGGGCAATACTTCGGTAGCGGTAGCATACCAGGCATTGCAACTGAATATTGATATGCCGGAAAAAATGCCGGGTGACAGCATGAAAGCATTCACCATACGCAGCACAAACCTTAATGATATTTTTGAAAAAGCCAATGTTCATGTAACGTTCACCAAGGTAAAAGCACCCGATAAAATTTTTCGTGAACGTTATTGGGAAATGCCCGACCAGTTTATGATGGGCAGGGATGAATACTATGGCTATTTTCCTTATGATGTATATAAGGATGAAGATAAAATGCAGAACTGGCCACTGGCAGAAAAGTTTATAGATAAGTCAGATTCAACAACTGAAAAAGGGAATTGGGAATTAGGGGTTGGGAATTGGATTGGTGGCTGGTATAAAATTGTGGCTATCACAAAAGATAAGTATGGTGAAGAGGTAAAAGCAGAAAAATTTATTCAGTTAACCGGTAATGGAGCAGGTGAAAAAATAGTTGATGCAGTAACAGTTGATGTAATAAAAGGAGAAGCAGAACCTGGAGAAAAAATAAGTTACAGCATCAGGTCTGGTTTCCAAAATGTCTGGATGATACAAGCCGTGAGCAGGACAGGTAAAAATAACATTCCCATACATCAAAATATTTCTTCAGTCCTGCCTTTTGAAACATCTATGCTTGTTACTGAAACTGACCGTGGCGGAATGGCCATGAGTTATGCCATGGTGAAACACAACAGGGTATATTCCGGCAATGAAAATTTCAGCATACCCTGGAGCAATAAAGATCTAAATATCAGTTATGAAACCTTCAGGGATAAATTATTACCCGGCAGTGAAGAAAAATGGAAAGTAAAAATTACGGGCAATAAAGGAGAAAAAGTTGCGGCTGAAATGCTGGCCGGCATGTACGATGCAAGCCTCGACCAGTTTAAACCACATAGCTGGAATAAACTAGGCATCTGGCCGGGATTGTATAATACTATTAGCTGGACCGAGAATGGGTTTGCAAGTGTAAATTCAGAAGAGTATGATAAAACAGATTATGAATCTTTAAGTGGAGTAGAAAAAACGTATGACCGACTTGCTTACATTGGAGGAGATTTAAATTTCAGAGGGGGACTATACAGTTTTCTACATGATATGAATCCCAATATAAGATACGCTGCGCCTGCAATGGCAAACGCCCAGTTAAAAGAAGTTGTTGTAACAAACGCATTGGCAGGAAAAGTCTCAGGTGTACAAATTGCCTTTGACAAAAAAGATGCTTTTAGAACAAACTCAGACAGCATTTCTTTCAATATGAAAACTGGAAAAACAACCACACAACAAACAACAAATGATGCCGTCCAGATCCGCAAAAATTTTTCCGAAACCGCTTTCTTCTTTCCCGACCTGAAAACAGATGCGGATGGCAACGTAGAATTTTCATTTACCATGCCCGAAGCATTAACACAATGGAAGCTGATGACATTGGCTCATACAAAAAATCTAGCAAGTGCATACAGCGAAAAAGCTCTGGTAACACAAAAGCCATTGATGGTGCAGCCCAATGCCCCACGTTTTATGAGGGAAGGAGATAAAATGGAGTTCAGCGCTAAAATTGTAAACCTCAGCGATAGCGAAGTAACCGGCATTGCCCAACTGGAATTATTGAATGCAGCTACCAATACGCCAGTTGATGGCTGGTTTAAAAATGTGTTCCCCAATCAATACTTTACTGTGGCTGCCGGGCAAAGTGAAGCCGTGAAATTCCCGATGGAGATACCGTTCAATTTTAATTCAGCCATGACTTATCGCATCGTTGCCAAAGCAGGCAACTACTCTGATGGAGAAGAAATGACTATTCCTGTTTTAACCAACCGGATGCTGGTTGCCGAATCGATGCCGCTAAATTTACGTGGTACGAACAGCAAGCAATTCAAATTTGAAAAGCTGCTTAACTCCTCCCCCACGGGGGGAGGTCGGGAGGGGGTTACTCTTACTCATCATGCTTTAACGGTTGAATACACAAGTAACCCGGCATGGTATGCGGTGCAGGCCCTGCCCTATTTAATGGAGTATCCTTACGAATGTGCTGAACAAACCTTTAACCGCTATTATGCAAATACATTGGCTTCTTATATCAGCAACACTAATCCAAAAATTAAAGCAGTATTCTCTAAATGGCTAGCAGACTCTTTAAAAGCCTCCCCCCCGGGGGGAGGTTTGGAGGGGGCCTTGCTTTCCAACCTTCAAAAAAATGAAGAATTAAAATCAGCCTTGCTGCAGGAAACGCCCTGGGTACTGGATGCACAAAATGAAAATCAGCAAAAGAAAAATATTGCATTGCTGTTTGATATGGTTCGCATGAGCAGGGAGCAGGAGAATACTTTCAATAAACTGAAAGAGATGCAAAGCAGCAACGGTGGTTTTACCTGGTTCAAAGGAGGAAGGGATGATCGTTATATGACACAATACATCACAACAGGCATTGGTCATTTGCGCAAACTGAATGCTTTGGCAGGAGATAATTATCAATCTATAAAAACCGTTGTAGATAAAGCAATCCCTTATCTTGATAAAAAGATAAAAGAAGACTACGATAATTTACTCTTGTTAAAGAAAAGAGGCTACAAGTCCCCCCTTGGGGGGGATTTAGGGGGGCTTCAGATCCAGTATCTATACATGCGTAGTTTCTTTCCTGAATATAAAATGGCGCCTGCTTCGCAAACTGCTTATGATTATTACAGGGGGCAGTCAAAAAAATACTGGTTGAGTAACAGTAAATATATGCAGGCTATGATAGCATTGGCATTGTATCGTACCAACGATGAAGTAACACCAAAGGCAATTATAAGATCATTAAAAGAAAACTCGATCAGTAAAGAAGAATTGGGCATGTACTGGAAAGAATGGACAACAGGCGGATACTACTGGCACCAGGCCCCAATAGAAAGCCAGGCAATGATGATTGAGGCATTTACTGATATTGATAAAACTATTTCAACAATTGATGACCTGAAAACCTGGTTGCTCAAACAAAAGCAAACCCAAAACTGGAAAACTACCAAAGCCACTGCTGAAGCATGTTATGCGCTATTACTGGGTGGCAGCAATTGGCTAAATGAAGAAAGAGAAGTAACTATTACTCTTGGTGCAATGTCGATTTCTTCTTCCGCTATTATCTCCGCTTCACCCTCTCCTGCAGGAGAGGGACGGGGTGAGGTAGAAGCAGGAACAGGTTATTTCAAAAAACGCATCGATGCTGATAAAGTAAAAGCAGAGATGGGAAATATAGCAGTAACAATAAAATCATCAGACTCTAAAGTTCCTCCGCCAGCTGGCGGAGGCGGAGGGGGTTCCTGGGGTTCTGTATACTGGCAATACTTCGAAGACCTCGACAAAATAACTCCTGCTGAAACACCATTAAAACTGATAAAGAAATTATTTGTTGAAAAAAATTCTGACAAAGGCCCGTTGTTGGTTGCTTTAGAAGATGGTGCTGAACTGAAAGTTGGAGATAAAGTAAAAGTTCGTATCGAATTAAAAGTGGACAGGGATATGGAATATGTACACATGAAAGATATGAGGGCAGCTTGTATGGAACCGGTAAATGTTTTAAGCGAATATAAATACCAGGGCGGGTTAGGATATTATGAAAGCACAAAAGATGCAAGCACCAATTTCTTCTTCGGCTGGCTGGCAAGGGGCAGTTATGTTTTTGAATATCCCATGTTCGTAACACACGCCGGTAATTTCAGTAATGGCATCACTACTATTCAATGTATGTATGCACCCGAATTTACATCACACAGCGAAGGGATACGTGTTATCGTTGAATAAGAAAAAAATGCTGAAATGCTTAATTACAAATGCCTGAATAAAAAACCAATGCTTGGCCTCCCTCTCTTTCGGAGAGGGAACGAGGGTGAGGCTGTATGTATGCACCGGAGTTTACAAGTCATAGCGAAGGAATCAGGGTAAATGTTGAATAATTATATTTTAAATGTTGAATTTTGAATGTTGAATTATTTTAAAGTCTTTACGTATTTTTAATTCCTCATTCAAAATTCAACATTTATAATTCAACATATGACCCCCGACCAAACCTACAGCATCCCCATTCGTTTTCGTAAAATGGAAAACCTGCACATTGTATTCTGGCTATTCAAAGATATCAGTTGGTGCATGATATGGAAACCATTGGGTATTGCCATGATCTTCCCCACACTCATCATTGCCATTGTCATTTCTATCCGCACCCGGCAATTCATGAGTGAGGTTTGTCATAATGTAGCCATTGTTTTCTGGATAAGTGCCAATGCTTACTGGATGATCAGCGAATTCTTTGCTTTTGATACGGCCCCCCTGTTTGGCGGATATACCTTTAAACACCTGGCTATAATCCCCTTCGTACTGGGCATCCTCATGCTTGCCTACTACTATATTATATGGCGGCCCACGCACCCGAATGTGGTAGAGACGATGTAACCCAATTAAATTATCTTTGCCGCCAATTCATAACTCATAATTCATAATTTCTGATGTACAGAACCCACACCTGCGGCGAATTAAGATTAACTGATAAAAATAAAGAAACATCCCTTGCCGGGTGGGTACAAACCGTTCGCAAATTTGGCAGCATCACTTTTGTTGACTTGCGTGACCGCTATGGCATCACTCAATTATTATTTTCCGAAACATTAAATGCTGACCTGGATGCCAATCCGCTTGGAAGGGAATTTGTTTTGCAGGTGAAAGGAATAGTAAATGAAAGAAGCAGTAAAAATGCAAACATTTCAACCGGTGAAATTGAAATTACAGTTACTGAATTTAAAATACTCAACAAATCAGCCGTTCCTCCTTTTACCATCCAGGATGATACCGATGGTGGTGATGACATCAGGATGAAATACCGTTACCTCGACCTGAGGCGACATGCAGTGAAGAAAAATTTAGAGCTTCGTTACTCTGTAAACAGAAGTGCAAGAAATTACCTGCATGAAAATAATTTCATGGATATTGAAACGCCTTTCTTGATTAAAAGCACACCGGAAGGCGCAAGGGATTTTGTAGTGCCTTCAAGAATGAATGCTGGACAGTTTTATGCATTGCCACAATCGCCACAAACTTTTAAGCAGTTATTAATGGTAAGTGGTTACGACCGCTACTATCAAATTGTAAAATGTTTTCGTGATGAAGATCTTCGTGCTGACCGCCAGCCGGAATTTACCCAGATAGATTGTGAAATGGCTTTCGTGGAGCAGGAAGATATTTTAAACATGTTTGAAGGTTTGGTAAAAAGAATATTCAAAGATGTAAAGGGGATCAATTATACTGAAACTGTTGAGCGCATGACATGGGAAGAAGCCATGTGGCAGTATGGAAATGACAAACCGGACATCCGTTTTGGTTTACAGCTTTGTAATTTGAAAAAGCCTTCTACCGTTTTTGTAAATAAGAATGATAATGCTTCCTTAATAGGTGGCGCAGATTTTAAAGTATTTGATGAGGCTGAAACCGTTGTTGCCATTGCTGTTCCCGGATGCAGTGAATACAGCCGCAAACAAACGGATGAATTGACTGAATGGGTAAAACGTCCGCAGATAGGAATGAAAGGATTGGTTTTCATTAAATGTAATGCCGATGGCACATTTAAAAGCAGTGTAGATAAATTTTATACAGAAGATAAATTAAAAGCTATTGCTGCTGCTACCAATGCAAAAACAGGCGACCTTATTTTAATATTAGCCGGTGCAGAAGAAAGAACCCGTAAAGCAATCAGTGACCTGAGAATGTTCATTGCAGATAAATTGGGTTTACGCAAAGCAGATGAATTTAAATTATTGTGGGTACTTGACTTTCCTTTGTTTGAATATGATGAAGAAGGGAATAGATGGGTTGCCCGTCATCACCCATTCACTTCGCCTAAGCCGGATCATATTGAAGTGATGATAAACAATAACCCGGCCATTAAAGATGCAGCAAAATACCTGGAACATCCTTATGCAAAAATAAAAGCCAATGCCTATGATATGGTGTTGAACGGGAATGAGATCGGTGGCGGCTCCATACGTATCTATCAAAGAGAGTTACAGGAAAAAATGTTTGCAGCCTTGGGAATGGATGCAGCAGAGCAACAGCATAAGTTCGGTTTCTTACTTGGTGCTTTTGAATATGGCGCTCCGCCGCATGGCGGTATTGCTTTTGGTTTTGACAGGCTTTGTGCTATACTTGGTGGCAGCGAAAGCATTCGTGATTTTATTGCGTTTCCTAAAAATAATTCGGGCAGAGATGTGATGCTGGATGCTCCGGCCAGTATTGACGATAAACAGTTTGAGGAGTTGCAGATAAAACTGAATTTGAAGGGATAGAACGCTGATAACACCGATTAAACAGGTATACACTGATTTTACTGCCAGAGATATTAAACTCCGGCAGTTTTATTTTTTATCCCTATGCTTTTTTTCAGCAATTTTGAAGAGTGAACAATCTCCCCCCTCTCGCCGAACGATTAAGACCTTCCACATTAGATGAATTGGTAGGACAGCAACACCTTACCGGCAAAGGAAGCATCCTGCGCAAATCTATTGAACAGGGTAAAATTCCTAGCATGATCTTATGGGGTCCGCCGGGCGTGGGCAAGACCACTATTGCGAATATCATTGCCAATACTTTAAAGGTTCCTTTTTATCAGCTTAGTGCCATTTCATCCGGTGTAAAAGAAGTGAGGGAAGTAATTGATCTTGCCAGAAAGCAAAACAATGTTATTCTTTTCATTGATGAAATTCACCGCTTTAATAAAGGCCAGCAGGATGCGTTACTGGGTGCTGTTGAAAAAGGTATCATCACATTGATAGGTGCCACCACAGAGAACCCTTCTTTTGAAGTGAACAGCGCCTTGCTGAGCAGGACACAGGTCTATATTTTAAAAGCGCTGGATGAAAAAGATCTTATTGATTTGCTGAAACATGCCATAAAAAGTGACACAGTCTTAAAAACAAAAAAGATAGAGTTGAAAGAAACGGAAGCGTTGATAAATATTTCGGGTGGCGATGCCAGAAAATTGCTGAACCTTTTAGAACTGGTAACAGACACAGCCCCCTCTAACTCCCCCAAAGGGGGAGAACAGGAACCCGTTGTTATTACAGATAATATTGTAATGGAAATTGCCCAGCAACGCATTGCACTCTATGATAAAAAAGGCGAACAACATTATGATATCATCTCTGCTTTTATCAAATCACTCCGTGGCAGCGACCCAAATGCAGCCGTATATTATTTGGCGAGGATGATTGAAGGAGGGGAAGATGTAAAGTTCATTGCCCGAAGAATGCTGATACTGGCCAGTGAAGACATCGGCAATGCCAATCCCAATGCATTGTTGCTTGCAAATGCCACATTTGATGCCGTAAATAAAATTGGGTACCCCGAATCGCAGCTCATCTTATCCCAGTGTGCCATTTATTTAGCCAGCAGTGCTAAAAGTAACTCAGCAACAGTTGCCATTGGTGCCGCCATGAGTGCAGTAAGAGAGCATGGAGACCTGTCTGTACCTTTGCATATCCGTAACGCTCCCACCAAACTGATGAAGAAAGAAGGCTATGGAAAAGGTTACGAGTATTCTCACAACTATGAGAACAATTTTTCTCCACAGGAATATCTTCCTGCTGAAATAAAAGGCACTTCTTTTTATCAGCCCGGTAAAAATTTACGGGAAGATGAACTGCGGAAATTATTAAAATCCTTATGGAAGGATAAATACGGGTATTAAAAAGTAAATTATATTTTTTTCTGAATGATCAACCCAATGGAAGTGACCACATATTTATCAACCTGCAGTTTAAGATGAACTTTTTGCTGGTGTGGTTCGGTATCTATCATAAAATCCTCGGGCAATCCGCCAAGCGACAGATCAACTTCTTCAACAAAGTGTCCATCTTTTCTTAGTTCATTTACGATGTATTCTATATCCCGCTGGCGGTAAATTACGGTATCGTTGTTCTCCTGCGTTTCATCATTGGATGAGACATTATATTCTGTGGTGTGTACTGCCCAGCCGCCGGGTTTCAAGGTCCTCAACTGATTTTCTAAAAAAACAAAGCCTTTCTCCAACGTACCCAAATGTTCAAAAGAACAGCTACTCCAGTTAAAATCAAAATCAACCAGGTCACCGGGTATATCATTCATATCAACAGGCCTGTATTGAACCAGTTTATTAAATTCTTCATCAGCGCAAAGCTGCCTCGTATTTAAAGATTCTATCCCAAAGCAAAGCTGGTTACCATTATCCCACCCCATCTCCACTCCTTTTTCCGGAAAAATATCAGTGGCTAAAATGTTACAACCAAAACTTGCAAACATAGCAGGCAAAGGTTCATTGCCCACAGCAAATACCAATCCCTTTTTCCCTGCTGCAATACAGCCCCTCTCCCATAATGCCTGCATTACAAAAACATACTCCCATTGCTTGCGGTGAAAATTTGGAGTTTCATCTAACTGGCTGCACCAATGTTTATACCAATCTGTATAATGATCCTTAGCCTTACACAACTCCGATCTTCTTTTACCAAAGTCATATATCAATGAGGAGTTCCATTGCCCTCCCGGTCGCTTTGTCTCTATCATCGGTTTATTTTAAAAAAATATTCTTCAAATCATTGACCTGTAAACACCCAGGTATTCTTCTGCTTTTTCTTCCCAATCAAATTTATTTCCCCTTTCAATTATTTTATTAACAAGTCCGTTTTGCTGATACTGAGATATGCCTTCTGCAAAAACTTCCTGCATATGAGCAGGTTCAAAACTGTTGAAGTAAAATGCCACATCACCACCTATCTCCGGTAAAGAAGTAAGGTTTGAAAGGAACAGGGGCTTTCCGAATTTCATGGCTTCCACCACCGGTGCACCAAAGCCTTCAGCAAGTGAAGGCAACATAAATGCCTGGCAATTTTTAAAATACCATGCCTTGTCTTCTTCGCTAACCGGCCCAAGGATATGCAACCTGTCAGAAACACCCAACTTTCTTGCCTGCATCTTCATTTTACTTATATAATCGGGCTCATCCAGTTTTCCAGCTATGATAAGATCAATGTTTTCATTTTTTAACAGGGGTAAAAGCGTATGAAAATTTTTTTTTCGGTTAACATAGCCCATAGTAAATAAAAATGGCCTTGTGGGTTTATAGCCTAAAGGCATTGCCGGAGGAACAGTTACATTATGTGTACCATTATGAACCACATGAACCCGTTTATTTCTTGTATCCAGGTGAGTGGTAACATCATTTTTGCAATGGTTGGAGATGCATACTATCGCATCGCTTCTATCAATCAATTTTTGTGTTTTTTGTAAACTCTCTATCCTTTCCTTATCAGGCTTATCTTCATGCAAACAATTGAGATCATGAATAGTCAGCAATATTTTTATTTTCCTGTTCTTTTGCGGTATGATGATCCTTCCTGACTGAAAGGGTGCATGCCATATATCGCAATCCCATAAAAATGGTTTGAATAATTTTTCATGCCATTTTTTTTCTGCTATACAATCTGCATCCTCGCCAAATGACCTTTTTTCTGCCGCGGGTACATAAAATGATATACGGCCTTCCTGCTCTTTTTCAAGAGCCTTTTTTACATACCTCCCCAGGTTAAGGCAGTAATGATACAACCCCGAATCCCTGTATCGCATTAAATCGCAATCGAGAATAATCTTATACATAAAACCCGGCTTTTTTTACAAAAGAACGCTTTTATTAAAAAAATAATGGTCAAACTTTAAATTTTAGCTTTTCATTTTCATATTAAGGGCTAATTTCCCACAAATTTATCACAGCAGCCTTGTTCAGGATCATCTGCAGGTATGAGTTTGCACAGTTTTTGATGAATACAGGCAACTTAATTTGCCGCATTTCGATATAGATTAAGCTACAATGTATATCACTGGCCTTAACCATTTTTAAAATATGACAAACCGGGTAATTTTTGATTGTGAAAGGATGAAATACGAGGATACCGGTTTATACCAGTATTGTTTAAACCTCGGCAATCACATCACAAAATTTGCCCGGCCGGGATCAGAGGAACTTACTTTTTACAGCCCTTACGGAACACAGGAACTCTTCTGTGAAAACAGCAATCATATCGTTCAAACGGAATTACACAAATTCAGGTTGCCGCAATTAAAAAAATTTTCAGTGTGGCATGCTACCTACCAGGATAGTTATTACCTGCCTTTTTGGAATAAAAAAATAAAAGTGGTATTAACCATTCATGATCTGAATTTCATGTACGATGATTCAAAACCCGGGTGGAAAAAAAGAAGATACCTCCGCCGTTTACAAATGCTGATCAACCGGGCCGATGTTATTATCTGTGTAAGTGAGTATGGTAAAAATGATGTACACTTTTATTGTGATGTACATAACAAACCGGTACATGTTATCCATAATGGCAGTAATTCATTAAAAGAGCCCCTGCTGGATAATGACTCTTATCAACCGGTAAAGCCGTTCATATTTTCCCTCGGCACTATAACCCATAAAAAGAATTTTCACAGCTTATTACCCTTGATCCAGCCGCATAGCAATATGGAGTTGGTAATTGCAGGCCGGATAGATGATACCGATTACTATAATTTTATTCTTGCTACGGCAGAAAAAATGGGCATAAAGGAAAATATCCGGATAGTAGGCCAGGTATCAGAGGCCGAAAAATCCTGGTATTTTAATAACTGCTATGCCTTTGCCTTTCCATCAAATGCCGAAGGGTTTGGACTGCCGGTTACCGAAGCCATGTCAGTGGGCAAGCCGATATTTCTGTCGCAACGGACTGCTTTACCGGAAATTGGTGGCGAAGCAGCTTTTTATTTTAAAAATTTTTCGGCAACGCATATGAATGAAACATTTGTAGCAGGCATGGCGCAATACAAACTATTCAATATGAAAGAAGATATCATAAAAAAGGGGAAAGCCTATTGCTGGGATAATGCCGCACAGGAATATTGGAAAGTTTATCGTTCGTTATATTAATTTCAAATAAGAGATGAAGACCTATCGCCGGTTATTAAAGTTTGCAAAACCATACGGAAAATTTGTTATCCCGTTTTTTTCATTTACACTGATCGCTGTTTTTTTCAGTGTATTCCAGTTTGCTTTGATTATTCCGTTGTTGAATTTTTTGTTCGATCATCAAACAGCCGAAAGCATGAAACAATATGCATCGGCACCTGAATTTTCACTTTCTGCTTCTTATTTTAAAGATATTTTCTATTACCAGGTTTATCATTTAAAAACAATGAATCCTTTGTACGCTTTGTATTTTATTGCTGCCATGATCGTACTTGCAGTAATACTCACTAACCTCTTCCGCTTCCTGGCTCAAAGAAGTATGGTTAATGCAAGAACCCTTTTGGTAAAAAGGATCAGGGAAGCCATTTTTACAAAAGTGAATTACCTGCACATGGGATATTTCACTAAAGAAAAAAAAGGCGACCTGCTCAGCAGGATGAACTCCGATGTTTTTGAAATTGAAGCTGTGGCTGCCAATTCTCTGGAAGTATTGTTTAAAGAACCTTATATCATGATAGGGTATTTCATTGCTTTATTTGCCATCTCTGTAAAACTTACCTTATTTACTTTATTGATCATCCCTATCTCTGCCATTGGTATTGCCACTGTTACAAAAAGATTACGAAAAGAAGCTTCAGATATGCAATCATCCATTGGCAGGTTACTCACTATCATTGATGAAAGCCTGATGGGCATGCGTATCATCCGTTCTTTTAATGCCACTGATTTCATTTTAAAAAGATTCAGCCATGAAAATGACTTTTACCGTAAAGCCAGTTTACAGGGTTTTAAAAAACGGGAGCTGGCTCCCATTTTTTCTGAAGTGTCGGGTGTAATTGTAGTGGCCTGTATTTTAATTTATGGTGGCAGTATGATCTTAAGGAATAATGGTGTTGATGCATCAGGATTACAGGCCAGCGAATTCATTGCCTTCATTGCCATTTTTTCACAGGTTATCCGTCCAGCTAAAGCCATGGTAGTTGCATTGGCAAATATCCAGCGTGGCGAAGCTTCAGGCCAGCGTATCATGGAAATACTGGACACTAAAATTGAAGTGGATGATCATCCCAATGCAGTTGCACTAAAATCTTTTAATAAACTGGTTGAATTTAATGATGTATGTTTTGGCTATTCAGATAAACCTGTTTTACAAAATATCAGTTTCAGTATTGAAAAAGGAAAGACCATTGCACTGGTGGGCCCCTCAGGTGTTGGTAAATCAACCATTGCCGACCTGTTACCCAGGTTTTATGATGTAACATCAGGCAGTATAAATATTGATGGAAAAGATATCCGGAACTATACCATGGAATCACTGAGAAGCCACATGAGTTTTGTAACACAGGATATTATTTTATTCAATGACACGATCTTTAATAATATAGCTTTGGGCAAACCCGATGCCAGTGAAGAAGAAGTGATGAGAGCTGCAAAAATTGCCAACGCCCATGATTTTATCATGGAAACAGAAGATGGGTATCAAACCAATATTGGCGACAGGGGTATTCGTCTTTCTGGCGGGCAAAGGCAAAGGATCAGTATTGCACGGGCAGTTTTTAAAAACCCGGCTATCTTAATTTTAGACGAAGCCACTTCTGCACTGGATACTGAATCGGAAAAATCGGTACAGGATGCCCTGAATAATTTAATGGAAGGAAGAACAACATTGGTTATTGCACACCGTTTAAGTACTATAAAGGAAGCTGATGAAATACTCATACTGCAGGATGGCCGGATTGCAGAACGTGGAAGCCATTTTGAGTTGATAGAAATTGAAGAGAGTATTTATAAGCGCCTTACATCCATGCAAAAAATTGCGTAGCAAATAAATTTTAGCAATTAATTATTTCTGAAATTTTATCATGAGCGGGTAATTAGTCCCTGGTTTTATCATAATTTTTCATTTATTAGGCCTATTTTTAATCACAAAAATAATTTTATGAAAATGAAATCAATATTTTTTGCATCCCTTGCATTTACTTTACTGCTTGCCTCATGCAGTAAAAGCGGTGACACAGGCACCGGAGGCACTGGAAGTGTACCGGAAAAAAGCATGACCAATGTTTCTTATGGTACAGATCCCTTACAAAAAATGGATATCTTCTTACCGGCCAACAGGAGTACAGCTACTACTAAAGTAATGATCCTGATACATGGTGGAGCCTGGACTGTTGGTGATAAATCAGAATTTACCGTGTATATGGATACTTTGAAAAAAAGGATACCTGATTATGCCATTTTCAATCTTAATTACAGGCTGGCTGCATTTCCTGCAACTAATCCCTTTCCTACACAGGAACTGGATATAAAGGCTGCTGTTGATTTTATTTATGCTAATCGTTCTACTTATATCATCGGCGATAAATTTGTAACCATGGGTGCAAGCGCCGGTGGGCACCTCTCTTTATTACAGGCCTATAAATACAGCAGCCCGGTAAAAATAAAAGCTGTGGTTGATTTTTTTGGCCCAACGGATATGGCGGACATGTATAATAACCCCGGCGATTTCCCCGCTCTATCAATTGCACTTTTGTTAGGTGGTACTACACCAACAACAAATCCCACGATGTATGCACAATCCAGCCCATTAACTTATGCTACAGCAGCATCAGCCTGCCCAACTATTATTTTACAGGGCGAATTAGATCCTTTGGTTAATGCAACCAGGCAATCACTGGCATTAAAAAATAAATTGACAACAAATGGGGTAACTAATCAATATGTTTTGTATCCGGGCCTTCATCATGGCGATGACTGGAGCCCTGCAATATTTACAGATGCCTTTAATAAGATACAGGTTTTTTTAGCGGCAAATGTTCAATAGTAATTTTACAAATTAATTATAGTAAGCATCCTCTATGACGGGATGCTTTTTTTATTTTACTTTGCAATAATGAATAAACGGTTTTACCTCTTACTACTGACTTTACTTTTTTTCTTTGTAAAAGCATTTTCACAAAAAGAAGCATCTCTTTATGCCCAAAATGCTACAAAAGAGAAAAGGACACAGGAATACCGTAACCTGGTAAATAACAGTATCAATAAAAACTTATTACTTCCATTAACAGATTCCACAGAAGAAAACTGGGAGGATGCCTTTGATGCCCTGAAATATATTAATTACAGGTCCTTATGGGTGTATAACAAGGTAAAGCTGGCTTTTTTTGATTCGCTTGAAAAAAGAAGTGCCCATTTTCAACGGTCATTACTGGAGTTGGCTTATTCAAATTACAGGGGGAAATTTATTGAGCCTGCATACTGGTTGATGAAAAGAACAAAAGACCCAAGGATCTTTGCAACAGCTGCTGAATATTTTCTTGCGGGGAACAAAGACCCGAATGCATGGAACAGGGTTGTCCAGGTCTTATCAAAACGGGCTGATAAAGATGATGGCATTCCTGTTTATTATGGCCTGCTTACAGGCTTGATCTCAGGATATTCAGATAAAAAAGATCTCTCCTCATTTTTTTCCGATCTGAAAAAATCACTTCCCGGGCATGTACTCCTTATCAGTTTTCAACGAAAGAACAGGAATTATCCGGGCATTGCAGTAATAAGAGATCAACTGGGGAATTTTATAAAAAATGATAAAGGTGATATCTTTTCTGTTCCACAACTTGCAAGAAGCCATAGCAATATGCCCTTTTATCTAACTAATGGCAATACACCCCAGGGTATTTTCCGTATGAATGGTTTTGATGTAAGCAAGAGCATGGCCATAGGGCCTACTACCAATATCCAGTTAATGATGCCTTATGAAACCTCTCCCCGTCATTTTTTAAATGATCCTTCCATTGAAGATACTACCTGGTCAGAGACACTATACAGAAGATTGCTGCCTGAACCTTTAAAAGAATATATGCCTCTTTATGAATCGTTCTATGCCAGTAAAGCAGGAAGGACAGAAATTATTGCACATGGAACCACTGTAAATACGGAATATTATAAAGGATTGCCGTGGTATCCTTTTACACCAACCGAAGGTTGTTTGTGCACGAAAGAAATATGGAGCACGGGTGATGGAAGAAGACTTGAAAGTGATCAGCAAAAACTGGTAAATATTTTAAAGGCTGCCGGTGGTGCAAATGGATATTGCATCGTAATAGAAATAGATGATCAGCAAAAGCCGGTGAGCATTTATGATATTTTACCCTACCTGAAATAAATGCTGAAATAAATGCAATTAAAATGGGTGTTTAAAAAATTTGATGAACTGGTGGCGGCAGAACTTTATGCCATCATCCAGCTTCGCAATGAGGTCTTTGTAGTTGAGCAGAATTGTGTTTACCAGGATGCCGATGATAAGGACCAGAAATCGTATCATCTTGCCGGTTGGGATGGTGAAATACTGGTGGCTTATACCCGTATAATTCCGCCAGGAATATCGTATACCCAAGCCAGTATTGGCCGTGTTGTTACTTCGACAAAATACCGGAAAACAGGTGTTGGTAAAATATTGATGCAGGAGAGTATCAGTAAGGCTTTCAACCTGTTTAACTGCACTGAAATAAAGATCGGTGCCCAGGTTTACCTGACAAAATTTTACGAATCTCTTGGCTTTTTTAAAACCGGTAATGAATATCTGGAAGATGGCATCCCTCATATAGAAATGACCCTATCCAAATAATTTCCGCACAAGGGCAATAACAGCATTGATTTATCGTTTTAAATCAGTGGTTTTAGATATTTTCCTGCTTATGTAACCCCGGGCAATATTCTTCAGCCACAAGTAAGTATCCATTATCTATAGAAAGACTAAACCTGTTCTCTGATGAAACCATGTCTACACAAATTTGTGGGAAAGCGTATTCTGCTTTTGTTGGTCTGTTTTACAATCCTCTCCAAATCATATTCACAGGCGTTACTTTTTGGTGAAAAAGTTAAATGGGAAGTTGGTTTCAACTTTGGCCCCAGTTTCTTTTTGGGCGATTTAGGCGGTAACTCCGGTAAAGGAACAAATAACATAAAAGATATAAATTTTGAATTTACCAAGTTCATGAAGGGTGTGTTTGTCACCATGTATCCAAAAAACTGGATTGGTTTACGTATTGCTGCAGATTATACTTACCTGGAAGGCGATGATGCAATAATCAACACAACCGGTATTGATGAACTTTGGCGCAAACAACGTAACCTCGATTTTAAAACTACAGTTATTGAAGGATATGCTGCGTTAGAGATCTTCCCTACCATGTTTTTCTACAGAAATTCTGACTATGAACCGAGATTAAGGCCTTATATCATGGGAGGTATTGGTGTATTTCATTTCAATCCCCAGGGATCTCTTACTGATGCATCAACCGGTGATAAAACCTGGTATTACCTGCAACCACTGCGTTTGGAAGGCCAGGGAATGCCCGAGTATGCGTATAGCAAACCTTATAAGCTTACGCAGATGAATATTCCCTATGGCGGCGGTTTAAAATATTATTTATCAGACAGGATAAATCTGAGCGGGGAAATGCTATACCGAAAAACATTTACAGACTATATTGATGATGTAAGTAAAAAATATATTGACCCGGCTAACTATACAAAATATTTGTCAAGCCAGGAAGCAACGTTGGCTTACAAATTATCTGATAAAGCCGTTGGTATTATCTATCCCGGTATGACGAGGTATCCTGCCGGAACTCAAAGAGGTGATCTAAAAGATTCAGATACATATTTTTCGATAGTATTGAAGGTTGGAGTCCGTTTAGGGCCGATCTATGAAAGTTCTTTTGCAAGAAGGGCAGCAAGGCAAACAAGATGCCCATCAGTATATTAAAATTAGAAACCAAATAAATACCTATGGATAATTTTCAACTCAACCCAAGAACTTATAAAGCTGTTGTGATTTTTACAACATGCCTTTTACTGGTGATACAATTACTGAAATAAGATTACCGGTAAATACTTTATAAGTGCAAATGATACGATAGAAATTAACCCCCGAGGAGCCTATGGATATTTTAATATCCGCAGATTACCCCTGAAACCACAATCTTCAAATTTCGTTGACATCATTTACACTTCTTTAAAACAAAAAATCCATCCCACCTCAGGCGGGATGGATTTTTTGTTTTAACTCTGCCTGTAAAAATTTACCCGTAAAGCTTTCTTTTACTTTTATCAAATCTTCAGGTACTCCTTCAAACAAAACTAATCCTCCGCCATCGCCACCTTCGGGGCCAATATCAATAATATGATCTGCTACTTTTATTACATCCATATTATGTTCAATAACTAAAACAGTATTACCCCTGTCAACCAGTTTATTGATAACTTCCAGTAAATGCTGAATATCCTGGAAATGAAGGCCGGTTGTAGGTTCATCCAGTATATAAAATGTTTTACCAGTATCTTTTTTACCCAGCTCTGTAGAAAGTTTTACCCTTTGCGCTTCGCCACCACTCAGCGTAACAGCGCTTTGCCCCAAAGTAATATAACCCAGGCCAACATCCTGCAACACTTTTATTTTACGGTAAATAAAAGGTACCGCCTGGAAAAATTCAACCGCTTCATCTACCGTCATATCCAGCACATCGCTGATTGATTTCCCTTTATACCTGATCTCTAATGTTTCCCTGTTGTATCGCCTGCCATTGCATTTTTCGCAATGCACATAAACATCCGGCAAAAAATTCATTTCTATAACTCTCATGCCTCCACCTTCGCAAACATCGCACCTCCCGCTTTTTACATTGAATGAAAAACGTCCTGCTTTGTAACCTCTTATTTTTGCTTCAGGTACTAATGCAAATAATGTTCTTATATCTGTAAAAAAGCCGCAATAGGTAGCCGGGTTACTCCTCGGTGTCCTTCCAATCGGGCTCTGGTCAATCTCAATCACTTTATCAATCAACTCCAATCCCTTTATAGATTTATACTCCAAGGGGTTTGCTTTGGAATTATAACAGAACTTACTCATTAACGGGTAGAGCGTTTCATTGATCAAGGTAGATTTACCACTTCCGCTAACACCGGTAACCAATATTAATTTACCCAGTGGAAATTTTACATTCACTGTTCTTAAATTATTTCCACTCACTCCCTGTAACTCAATAAATTTTCCATTTCCCTTACGCCGTTCTTTGGGAACTGCAATTTTTTTTGTACCCAACAGGTATTGTGCCGTTTCAGAATTTGAATTTAAAATAGTTTGTGGGGTTCCCATGGCTACAATTTCTCCGCCATGCTTACCTGCCATTGGCCCAATATCAACTAAGTAATCAGATGCCAGCATGATATCTTTATCGTGTTCAACCACTAAAACGCTGTTACCAATATCTCTCAGATTTTGCAAGGCTGATATTAGCCTCTGGTTATCCCGTTGATGCAAACCAATACTTGGTTCATCTAAAATATAAGTGATACCCTGTAACTGCGACCCTATTTGTGTGGCGAGCCTGATACGCTGCGATTCTCCACCACTAAGGCTTTTAGAAGGCCGGTTAAGGGAAAGATAAGTCAATCCAACATCTAACAGAAATTGTAAACGCTCCCTTATTTCTTTTAAAACATCTTTTCCTATAGCATTTTGTTTTTTATCCAGACGCAATTCTATTCCATCAAACCAGGCAGCCAGGTTATCCAGATTCAACTGGCTCAGTTCTGCGATATTTCTATTATCAACTTTAAACCAGAGACTTTCTTTCTTCAATCTTGTACCTCCACATGAACTGCATGAAGCCAGCTGCATATATTTTTCTACCCACTCTCTAAGCATATCGGTACTTTGTGTGGATGAGAACCACCGCTTGAGCATTGGAATTATTCCTTCGTAACTGCCCGTATAAACCTCAGGAATAGTTTCATCACTCATATCCATTTCCAAAGCCGGATTAATATGCTGGTCTCCGTATAATAATAAATTGAGTTGTGCTTCCGGTAAATCCTGTATGGGTTGATCCAAATTTATTTTATGCTTTTTAGCAAATGCAACCACCTGTTGAAAAACACTGGCATCTCTTTCTTCACCCAGGGGAGCTATACCACCTTCTCTTACACTGATTGTTTTATCAGGCAGCACTTCTGCCATATCAATTGTGTACATATTGCCCAATCCTTTACAAACCGGGCATGCACCATAGGGGCTGTTAAATGAAAAAGCATTGGGCGAAGGCTCTTCATAACTGATGCCGGTATCTTCACACATAAGTTGTTTGCTGTACTGAACAACTTTATCATCATCATTTATTAAAAGAAACATCAGGTCTTTACCCAACTGTAAAGTTTTCTGAACGCTCTGACTTAACCTCACCCTCATATCATCTGTAACAGCCAGCCTGTCTATCACCACTTCTATATCATGAATTTTATAACGGTCAATCTGCATTCTTGGCTTAAGTTCCATCACTTCTCCATCAACCCTTACTTTTAAATATCCTTTCTTGCGGATGTCTTCAAACAATTCCCGGTAATGCCCCTTTCTTCCTCTTACCAATGGAGCAAGCAGGCTTATCTTTTTATCTTCAAATTTTTCAAAGATGTTCATTACAATTTCTTCTTCACTGAACTTTACCATCTTCTTCCCGGTATTATAGCTGTACGCCTCTCCCACCCTCGCATACAGCAAACGGAGAAAATCATAGATCTCAGTAACAGTACCAACGGTACTTCGTGGATTTTTATTGGTGGTTTTTTGCTCTATGGAAATTACAGGAGATAAACCGGTTATCTTATCAACATCAGGCCTTTCCATATCGCCTACAAATTGGCGGGCATAGGCACTAAAACTTTCCATGTAGCGGCGCTGGCCTTCATTGTAAATAGTATCAAATGCAAGTGATGATTTTCCGCTGCCGCTTACACCCGTAAATACTACCAGTTTGTTCTTGGGAATTTTAATATCAATATTCTTCAGGTTGTGTTCCCTTGCGCCAAAAACCTCAATAAAATCGTTGTGTATTATTTCTTCTGCCGAAGCCTTTTTTTCTTTAGCCATGTGTACTTACTTGGGTTAAAGATACGAACAAAATGAACGGTGATTTGTTGCCCTTTGTTCTATAAATTTGCAGTTCAAAATCAATTATGTCTTTTAACTTATTTGGAAAAAAAGAAAATAATCCGGATGGCCATATTTTCACTGACAGGGCCTATGTAAGTACGGCTGCAAAGATGAATGCCTGTGCAGAACTGGCTAAAAAAGAACCCAACCATTTATTTATAAGCTGGTTTGCTGATACGGCCCGGAGTTTTAAAGAGTTTTTCAGACAACACGGCATAGATGAAAGCCGGGTTACAGAAGCCCGGTATATACATACTCCAATGTTACAAAATAAAGTTCCGGTTTTTGTTGAACATCACCCATTACATACAAAGGAGCTGGAGCTGATCAAAAACTGGGATGCAAAAAATATTATAGTTTTTAGTTCCCTGGATGAGCCTCTGTTCAAACATTTTGGCAGCGACAAAGTGATTCCTATGATGAAAATGCTGGGCATGAAGGAGGACGAAGCCATTGAACACAGCCTAGTATCCAAATCCATTATAAAAGGCCAGGAAAAAATTGCAACCCTGGTTAGTTTAGAACAATCTGCCAACTCACAGGCCGAATGGATGGAAAAAAATATAAAATAATTTTGTTTATAAAACTGCCTTCTGCAAAGGGTTTTAAAGCATTTAACAATTATTATTAAAAAATTAATTTGGAATTCTGAAACTTGCGACCTTATATTTGCAACAGTTCTTTAGTTATCACTTATCAAGAAAGGCAGAGGGTAATGGCCCGATGAAGCCTTGACAACCTATCTTTTTGTCATCCTGAGTTTACGAAGGATCTCAAAAGAAAAGGTGCCAATTCCATCTCGTTTAAAACGGGACAGATAAGTCAGATTCAAAGCTTAAAAAATATCTCAAAATATTAAAAGCTCATCTGATTTATCGGATGAGCTTTTTTATTTCTCCTAACTCAGGAAAGAAATAAAAACTCCTCCGATAAGGTTGCTCACTTGTTAAGTGATTAAACAGAACCTGTTTAACACTATTTAATCAAAAATTAAAAACAAGAAAATGAGCAACGCAACAGAACTGATCCACAGCATTCCCGTAGACCCATTAACAGGCGCCATCAGTGTACCCATTTACCAAACCAGTACCTATGTACAGGAAGCGCCGGGTGTAAACAAAGGGTATGATTATGCCCGAAGCAATAATCCCACCAGGGGAACATTGGAAGATGTTATTGCCAAATTAGAAAAAGGAACGGTAGGCATTGCTTTTGGTAGCGGCCTTGCAGCCATTGATGCTGTGGTTAAACTATTAAAAGCCGGTGATGAAATTTTAGCGGTAGATGATATTTATGGCGGTGCCTTCCGTCTCTTTACACATATTTATGAAAAATTGGGAATAAGTGTAAATTATGTTGATACCACTGATGCAACAAATGTCTTTAATGCCATCACGCCCAATACAAAACTCATCTGGCTGGAAACACCAACCAATCCAACTTTAAAAGTGAGCGATATAGAAGCCATTGCAAAAATAGCAAAAGCCAATGCCTGTTTACTTTGCGTGGATAATACTTTTGCATCACCCGCCTTACAACAGCCTCTTTCGCTGGGAGCTGATATTGTAGTGCATAGCGCCACAAAATATTTGGGTGGTCATAGTGATCTTATCGCTGGGTTAGTGGTTACCAAAGAAAAAGAACTTGGCGAAAAAATTAAATTCATTCAAAATGCAAGCGGCGCTATCCTGGCTCCCTTTGATAGCTGGCTTGTGATACGTGGTATTGAAACCCTTCATCTTCGTGTACAACAACATTGCCGCAATGCACAGGCCGTTGCTGAGTACCTGGAAACACATCCTGCAGTTGACAAAGTTTTTTATCCCGGTTTAAAAACCCATCTCAATCATGCTATTGCAAAAAAACAAAGCAAAGGTTTTGGGGGCATTGTTTCATTCACTTTAAAGACTGATACCGAAGAAGCAGCCACTGCATTTGTGAGTAGCACAAAATATTTTAAACTGGCCGAAAGTTTGGGGGGTGTAAAAAGCCTGCTTTGCCACCCGGCGCAAATGACGCACAAAAGTATTCCTGCTGAAAAGCGCAGGGCGGCAGGAGTTGCTGACAGCCTTATCCGCCTTAGTGTTGGCCTTGAAGAGGTGGATGATTTGATTGCTGACCTGGAACAAACATTTGCAAAATTGAAAGAAACAAAGAAAGATTTGGTAACCAGCGTCAGTGCATGATATAACATCGTGGAGTTTATCCTGAGCGAAGTCGAAGGATCACTCACTTGTACTTTCAAAACATTATTGAACACTTTAAATTCAAAACACTTGTCAACGGATAAACTTACCATCGGACTCTTTGGCTTTGGCGTAGTAGGTAAAGGCTTGTATGATGTACTGCATAGTACACCTACGCTGCAATCTACCATTAAAAAAATTTGTATAAAAAATTCGGATAAGAAAAGGAGCATTGCAGCAGAAAATTTTACAACAGAAGCTGCTGTTCTCCTCAATGACAAAAGTATAAATGTAATTGTTGAACTGATAGATGATGCAGATGCCGCTTTTGAAATTGTAAGAACGGCTTTACAAAACGGTAAGGCGGTAGTTAGTGCCAATAAAAAAATGATTGCTGAGCATTTTGAAGAGCTTTTGCAACTGCAGCAGCAATACAAAACAGCATTTTTATATGAAGCCGCCTGCTGTGCCAGCATGCCCATCGTACGTAACCTGGAAGAATATTACGACAATGACCTTTTAAAATCTATCCGGGGCATCATCAATGGCTCAACCAATTTTATCCTTACTAAAATATTTGAAGAACAACTGGAATTTAAAGAAGCATTGTCATTGGCCCAGCAACTGGGTTTTGCGGAAAGTAATCCCAAACTCGATATTGGAGGTTTTGATGCGGCCAATAAACTCAGCATCCTGCTGGCCCATTCTTTCGGCGTGATCGCCAAACCAAATGAATTCATCTTTAATGGAATTGAAAATATTTCATTGCCCGATACCATTGTTGCCAAAGAAAAAAAATACAGTATTAAATTAGTAGCCAATGCCAAAAAACTGGAGTCAGGAAAATTAGCAGCCTTTGTATTGCCGCAATTTGTAACTGTCAAAGACGACCTGTACCATGTACAAAACGAATTTAATGCGCTTACCACTGAAAGCACATTTGCTGATAAACATTTCTTTAAAGGCAAAGGTGCCGGGGCTTTTCCTACCGCATCTGCTGTATTAAGTGATATTTCGGCATTGCGGTACGATTATAAATACGAATACAAAAAGATCTATCACCAGACCGACACACAACTCAGTAATGACTTTTACTTAAAAGTATTTATAAGTGTTGATGACATCAGCAAAATAAACAAGGACGATTTTGAATGGATAGAAGAATGGCACAATGAATTTAAGTATAGCTGGCTTATTGCCGTAATTCATGCTGAAAAATTATTTGCAACTGAATGGTGGAAACAGGAAGGGGTTTCATTAATACTTTGTCCTGATGCCATTATTGAGACAGTAGATTATAAAAAGATCAGTAAGCGCAGCCTTGAGCTTGCCGGTGTAGTATAGGTAGTATCACAGGGAAACAACTACTTGTTTGTACCTTTCAAAAAAATAAAACTATGATCAGCTATTATTTTAACCTCTTTGGTGTGGTAATGTTTGCTATGTCCGGAGCACTTGCTGCCATGGATAAAGACATGTATAAGGACCTCTTCGGTATCAGTTTTACCGCTTTTGCAACTTCTGTGGGAGGAGGTACTTTACGGGATATTATTTTAGGGGCACATCCTATTGCCTGGGTAGCCGATAATAATTATCTCATTGCCATTACCGCAGGCATTATCCTCATGATCATTTTAAGAAAGCAACTGGTGAAGATCCCGAAGATATTATTGGTATTCGATTCCGCCGGGATTGCCATTTACACCATCATTGGTATGGAAAAGGCCCTCGCACTGGACGTGGCGCCATTAGCTGCTGTGGTAATGGGTTTATTTACTGCAGTAATGGGTGGGGTAATAAGAGATACCCTGATCAATGAGATACCACAAATATTCCGGAAGGAAATTTATGCAACAGCCTGTATTGCCGGGGCACTTGTTTATTTATTATTGAAATATACTTCACTGCCGGATATATGGAGTGCGGTGATAAGTATTGTTACAATAATAGCATTCCGCTTAACAGCCGTAAAATTCAAATGGTCGTTGCCAAAGCTGGAGATATAAAGAACCACCTATTGCGAAATATAACTTTGTAAATGGGCAATAGTTTCTTTTTGCGATTCAATGATGCCGTTTACCACATCACCAATAGAGATCATACCTAAAACCCTGTCATTTTCAACAACAGGCAAATGCCGGATATGTTTTTCACTCATTATTGACATACACCTTTCAATAGTATCTTCAGCAGTTACTGTCAAAACATGCTCCGTCATAATATCCTTTACAAGTGTTTCCCTGGATGACTTACCTTTCAAAACTATTTTCCTTGCATAGTCCCTTTCGGATAAAATGCCGGTTAATTTTTCTTCTTCCATTACCAATAAGGCACCAATGTTTTTCTCTCCCATTATTTTAATAGCTTCATACACACTTATTCCACCAGTCACAGAAAAAACATTATTACCCTTACCTTTTAAAATGTCGGAAACTTTCATAAGCTGCTTATTCGTTAAAAATACGTAATGCGTCATTGCAACGCCTGCTATGAAGGTAATAAATTTTCGTGAGGCTTCATAGTCAATTCTCTTTAAATAAAAAGCGTTCCAGCCAGAGGCTGGAACGCTTTTTAGAAAATATTTTTACTCGGCTCCGTCAATATGTCCCCTGGCTACCGCATAGGCTCCTACCTTATTGCCGGTAGTTACCCCTACTTCACAATCGCTGCGGTAATGAATAGCGCCATACATACGTGACACAGAAGCTTCTTTTGCCATAGCATTATATTCTCCTGCCTTTGAGGGTATGATATAACCCAATACCGTTGCAGCTGCGCCGCTGAAAGTACTGTGTCCCGAAATATAAGCCGGAAAATTAGGCAGGCCGATCCCGGTTTTTATCCTTGTATCCATCTGCATCGGACGGGGATTAAAATAAAATGTTTTGGCATCCCAACAAACAACTCCGGCATCCATAATGGCCATATTGAGTAAAGCCATATTGCGTGCCCACCTGGGTTCGCTAAAACTCTGATAGGCAAAATCAGTAGCTGCAATATAATTCCAGTGGCCGGGTGGCGTGTAAGTCCGCAAACCATCTGCCCAAAAATCTGCTATACGTAATTGATCTCTTGTAAGGTTTTTTGTTATTTGATATATTTCTTCTGTTTCATTTTTAAACTGCAGTGAGCCGGTAGATGGCGGCGGGACAGGACGAATAGTTGTTACCATCGTCAGCGAATCAAACAAAAATGTTTTTACGGCACCAAATAAAGGAAGCATTGGTGGGCGTTCAGGATTTTCCTGGCTTATCCAGGGAGTTTCACCCCTGGCAATACAATCTGTTTTTAATTTTGCCCAAAGCGTGGCATTGCCCACGGCTGCTCCTGCCCTGTCGCCCCGTGCACGTGCTACAAATTTTGCAGCAACTAATTTTCCTAAAACCTCACCCGCATCAAGGTCGCTGCGTACATTAGCACCAGCGATTAATCTTGCCCTTCTGTGTTCTTCTACACGACGGTTAATATAATCCTGGTCGCCGGGAAATAATAACCTCAATATCTCAGCCGATACACCTGCTACGGTTGCATCTTCACTCGGGTAAGAAGCTAAAGTAGATTTTGGCAACAGTGTTTGAATATTCGCATCTACATTAAAAGGGGCTGCACGGTTATACAGCTGCTTATAATAATAAGTAGATATCAACGCATCATACTGTGCAGCACTTAAATAGGCATAAGCCCTTGCTGCATAAGGTGGATTTGCAAATGGAAATGTAGGGTATGCCAAAGGATTGTTTGCACTTGGTATGGGATAAGTCCCGTCAGGGTTCTGATAAGGAGGCAGGTTATGCAAGGCCACCAGCTCTCTCATGATCTCATTCCAGCGTAATACAGCACCGGCTCCCCAGTATTCAACTAATTTTCTTTCATCCTTTGTAATCTCGTTCTGAAAACTTTTTATTTCGTTAAGCTGGATGATATAATCGGGTGATGTGGTTACGATCGGTGCAGGGCAGGCAAACTCATTGGCTGTTGTCAACAGGATGGGTTTCCAGGTTCCTGCATTAGCATCCGGCTTAGAAGGATTTAACATCGGGTAGTTCATGTTCTCTTCAGTAATACTTTTTGAACAGGAATTGAATATTGCTGAACCTGCAATAACGCAGATCACAATCATGTGTAAAATAAGTTTTTTCATGACTAATTATTTTTTAGATTTTTTATCTTTTTCTTTTTTCGCTTCTTTTCCTTTTTTCTTTTTCTTGCTCAAGTCAAAAATGTAAAATACGCCTGCATTAAAACCACTGCTTTGTCCTACATTCCTTCCGGCAAGTGTGGTGCTGCCATTGGCAATAAAAGAAAGCCCGTCAACAAAATTGGTCTCATATTTTAGATTAATGCCCAACCTGGTTGTATTCATTTCATTGCTCACAAATGGCGCCCCGTTTTTGGGAATATCAAAACCGCCCAGTGTTTTCCATCTATCCAGTACCAGTTCTGCAATCCACGTTTCACTTCTATAACCCAGCCTGAAATTACAATTCATTGCATCCGGCATTTTCACTTCATTGGTATAATGCATTTCTGTAGTATAGTAAGTATAACGGTCAATAGTTACATTACTTCTGCGGATATAAGAGCCCGAAGCAGTAGCTGACCAATGGCCCACCTGGTAATCACCCATCAAACGGAAAATAAAATTTTTGCTATGCAGGCCGATGGACATAGGAAGAAAATCGGCTGTATAATTTGAAAGCGGCGTAGAATAACCTCCGATCAAAATGGTATTGAATTCACCCTTCCATAATTTTCTGGGCTTATGTGGAGCCCATTTTACAAATATGGAAAAATCCTGTAGCCCTTTTTGTCCGGCCAAATTACCCTGGCTGGCTTTTGTTTTTACATAAGGAACACCAAACAGTACATTAAGCCTGTTTGTAATTCCGTAATTACCCATGAACATATAGTTTGTAGTGGAAACACGGCCCAGGTTTGCATTATCTCTTTTAAATGTACCCTCCCAATATTTTGTCCAGCTGCTGTAACCGGCAGTAGGGCCAATACAAAAAAAGTTCTTTTGCATCATCAAGCCATCAATATCAGTTTGTGAAAAACTTTTTTGCAGGAATATGGAAGAAGTAAGCAGAAGTAGTAAAAGTTTTTTATTCATACACAGTAGTTTAAGTTTTGGCAATAAAACTGCCATTTGATTAAACAAAGATAAAGCTTTGAGCCATGCGATTTAGCACCCATGCGGAATTTTGAGTACAAGCAGTGGTTCTCAATATTTTATGCCTGAATTCGGATGCTATATAAAAATAATAGGGGGCTTTTAATAATACCTTCGGCGATATTAATGGTCATTCAAGGGTAACCCTTTCTTCTGAAATTCTATCCAGTTTAAATACTCGGGTGCTACCCTATGTTCTTCCATCGTAATGCAATCATTGACCGGGCAAACTAGTTTGCAAAGATTGCAACCCACACATTCTTCATCTTTTACCGTGTAGTTGTTATAAGGTTTTCCATACTCCAGGTCAATAGACTGATGCGATGCATCTTCGCAGGCAATATAACAGAGGCCGCAGTGAATACATTTGTCCTGGTTTATTTTGGCAATATGATGATAGTTGATATCCAAATCTTCCCAATGCGTAATGGTGGCCACCGACTTGCCAATAAAATCATCCAATGTTTTAAATCCTTTTTCATCCATCCAGTTGTTCAGCCCTTCGCACATATCTTCTATAATACGGAAACCATATTTCATAGCAGCCGTGCATACCTGCACATTGCTTGCACCCAGCAACATAAACTCCACAGCATCTTTCCAGTTGCTTACGCCACCAATACCGGAAACAGGAACTGTTCTTGTTAAATCATCCTGCGCAATAGTTGTAAGCATTTTCAATGCAATTGGTTTTACTGCCGGTCCGCAATAACCACCAAAAACAGATTTGCCCGCCACATAAGGATTGGGTACGAGTGTATCCAGGTCAATACCGGTTACAGATTGTATGGTATTGATTAATGACAACGCATTGGTTCCTGCTTTTACTACTGACCTTCCTGTTGGTACCACCGAATGTACATTGGGTGTAAGTTTGGTGATGACCGGGATATGTGCTGCTTCCATTACCCATTCCACTACCATGCAGGCAATCCCGGGGTCCTGCCCGACAGCGGCGCCCATACCACGTTCTGTCATTCCATGCGGGCAACCAAAATTCAGTTCCAGTCCATGTGCTCCTGTGTCTTCTACTTTTTTTATCAGCTCATGCCAGCTTTTTTTATCATTGTCCGCCATCAGCGAAACAATCATAGCACGGTCAGGAAATAATTTTATGCATTCAGCAATTTCCTGCAGGTTTAAATCAAGCGGACGATCGCTGATGAGTTCTATATTATTAAAGCCCATCATTTTTCCGCCATTAAAATCCACCGCCGAATATCTTGATGAAACATTTTTTACCTGGCTGCCGAGTGTTTTCCAAACCACACCGCCCCAGCCGGCTTCAAATGCACGGAGTACATTATATTTTTTATCGGTAGGAGGGGCAGATGCCAACCAATATGGGTTTGGCGACTTTATGCCTAAAAAGTTTGAACTGATGTCTGCCATATATTTTTTTTACCGCAAAGTGCACAAAGATTAGCGCAAAGTTCGCAAAGAGTCTCTGTGTTCTTTGCGAATCACTTTGCGTACTTTGCGGTTAATTTATTTTTATAAATTCAGTTTCATATCATTATTAAACTTTTGTTGCGTCGCACTCTTCAGGGTTCTGTTCGCTGCTCATCAGGGCCTCATCCTCTTATCCTTCTCCTATCGGAGAAGGACGGTGCAGCATTACAAATCCAAGCTATATAACTACCACATCAACTTTTGATTTTCTACTCAACAATATTCAACCACTCCGATTAAAATGAGAAAGGTTGAATAAGCAAGGGCTGTGCGCCGATGGCCTTCTCCGGCAGGAGAAGGTCGGGATGAGGCCTTACGCAAAGCCGAGAAAAGAAAGTATCGCTATCGCTCCATCTTTCCCCGCTTGTACTGCATCTACTACTTCTTTACCGCCATTCACTGCATCACCGCCGGCAAACACGCCTTTAATATTTGTTGAACTATTTTTATCAATAATAAGTTTACCGTTTTTATTATCGAGTTTATTTTTCTTAATTAATTTTTCGAAAGGAACTTGTCCCGCTGCTTTTATTACCATATCAACATCAAGTGTAAAAGTTTCACCGGTATCAACAGGGGAGCGGCGTCCCGAGGAATCGGGTTCGCCTAACTGCATCTTACTACAAACTAATTTTTTCACTTTTCCCTTTTCACCTTTCACTTTTATTGGTGCGGCCAGCCATGTGATAGTGCATCCATCCTGTTTAGCAATATTTAATTCAAATTCAGTACAAGGCATTTCATCCTGGGTTCTGCGATAGATCATCGTTACTTCTTTTGCACCTAAACGTTTTGCCTGCGTTGCTGCATCAATTGCTGTCATGCCCATACCGATTACTGCTACTTTATCTCCAACCGGCACAGTTGAATAACCTTTGTCGCGGATATCATAAATAAATTGAATGGCATCAACTACTCCTTCCAGTTTTTCACCGGGAATATCTAATTGTCTTGCTACGCCAACGCCAATGCCGAAATAAACAGCATCAAATTCTTTTTTCAATTGTGATAGAGTAATGCCATGCCTGCCGGCAGGCAGGTCTTTTCC
>JANNDO010000024.1:0-10565 GCA_031387825.1 Chitinophagaceae bacterium
TGCTGTTCGCTCTTAAATATGCCGGCTGTTAGTTTTTTATTATTAAGTGATATCCCAAAAAAGTTGCAGCGATGCCTAATACAACACTTAAAATAATATAGGCCAATGCTATGCCAATTCTGCCGCTTTGCAGCAAGCCCACATTCTCTAATGAAAACGCCGAGAAAGTGGTAAAGCCGCCACAGATACCGGTTGAGAGGAATAATTTCCAGTTGTCTGAAATGCCTTCCCCCTTAATACTTATGGCAAACACAAGGCCAATAAAAAAACAACCAATGATATTTACAGATAGTGTTGCAAACGGAAATTGTTTTGATCTTATCAACAAAGATGTTCCATACCTGATCATGGAACCAATGCTGCCACCCAACCCAACCAATAATAAATTTTTTATCACTGGTTTTTATGGATTTGAGGGAAATGTGTATTTCAAATCTATCAGCCACTCCCCGTTTATCCTTATCGCTTTTAAAATGGTTGTATCTAAAGGGCGATAACTGTTGCTGTAGCTAAAAGTAAAAACACTGTCGGGGATTAAGGCGTTGGTTTCATGCACAATAATTTGTGCTTTCTTATATTCCTGAAGAATGGCCTTATCCTGCCGGTTGTATTGTTTTTTAAATGTTTCAAACATTTCTACATTCGAGCTGTCTTTTAAAAGATACTGTTCTGCTTCTTTAAAATCATTATCCAGTATATTACGCACAAAGGCATTGGTTACTTCAATATCTGTTACGGGTGTTTTCTTACTCTCAGAATTACAGGAGTATAATGTTGCAGTAAGTGTAATCACTGCCAGGTATCTTTTTATCATAGCTTAAAGTTAAACATCTTTATATTAAGTCAAAAAAAAAGCATTCCGTTTGTTGCGGAATGCTTTTCAGTATGCTATTAAAATTTTAATGCTTTTCCTCCATCTTTTTGCTTAAAGAATCTAAAGCCTGCATTCCTTTATCCATCAACATTTTTAAAGAATCCGGGTCCATCTTTTGTAATCTTTCAAGTCCTTTTTCCATATCCTTGTTACCGGGCCCCATATTACCTTTCATGCTGTTAAACATACCATCGCCACCAGCATTCATAAGGGATATTTTCCAGGCACCCTCTTCTTTTACCAGGTTAAAAGTGTGGGTATTCACTTTTCCTTCTTCGGTAACTTCAGCATCTACGGTAGCTTTGTCGCCGTCAATTTTTTCATTTTTTAAAGTGTATTTTACATCCTTCACTTTCGCTTTAAACTCATCTCCCATTTTAGCCTTCATCTTTTTAATGGCCCCGGAGTCTATATTGTTCATTAGCTTTTCGGCTGTTTCTATCATGGCAATATCATTTTTAGTGATAAACTTTTTTATATCATCCATGTTGCCGTTTTTCATGGCAGTAAACATGGCATCTATAGAGGCTGTGGGGGAAGAAGCCTGGTCGGTATTGCCGTTACAGGCCGCAAAGCCAGCGGCAAGGCAGAGAAGTACAATTATTTTTTTCATGTTTTGGTTATTTTAGTTTGAGGTTAAAAATAATTTTATTTTTTCTTTTATTATCTTTTTTTATAAAAGAATCTGTTATTTTTTTGGTTGAAGTGGTTTTAAAAAAAAGAGGCATCGTTTGATGCCTCTGTATGTAAAAGGTAGTAAGCTCTATTTTTTGAGGCCGCTTTCTTTTTGTTCTGTAATCCGCACATCGTCTTTATTGTATGCTTTAATGATCTGTTTAACCAAACGGTGCCTCACCACATCTTCTTCATCCAGTTCAATATGGGCTATACCTTCAATATTTTTTAAAATACGGTTTGCTTTAAATAAACCGCTCGATTGATTCTTCGGCAGATCTATCTGTGTAGGGTCGCCGGTAATGATTGCCTTTGCATTGGGCCCGATCCTCGTTAAGAACATTTTTATCTGCAGGTCGTTGGTGTTTTGTGCTTCATCCAGAATGATAAAGGCATTATCCAATGTACGTCCACGCATGTAAGCCAATGGCGCTATCTCGATGGTACGGGTGCTCATATAATAGCCTAACTTATCGGCAGGTATCATATCATCCAGTGCATCGTATAACGGCCTTAAGTACGGATCAATTTTTTCTTTCAGGTCGCCGGGCAGGAAACCTAAACTTTCGCCGGCTTCCACCGCAGGCCTGGTCAAAATAATTTTCTTTACCGATTTATTCTTTAATGCCCTCACGGCCAAAGCCACAGCAGTATAGGTTTTACCGGTACCGGCAGGGCCAATGGCAAACAGGATGTCATTCTTATCGCAGGCTTCCACCATCAGCTTTTGATTGGCTGTACGTGCCCTTACAGTTTTACCATTGGGGCCAAATACCAATACATCGTTGGGGTTGCGGTCAATAAAATTATCAACGGCACGTTCATCATCTCCGCCAAGTATCTGCTCAAAATAATTGGCGCTCATGTGCCCGTTTCGTTCTAAATAACGGAGGATGAGATCAATTTTTTCCCTGGCACCTTCTATTTGCTCGGGTGCACCGCTTAATTTTATCTGTGTGCCGCGGCTTAAAATTTTTAAGAGGGGGAATTTCTTTTTTAAGATGTCTAACTTACCGTTGTTTACTCCAAAAAATTCGATAGGGTTTACGGTTTCGAGGTTAATGATCGTCTCTGTCAATGGATTTTAGTTTTTTCGCTGTTTCTGTCATGCTGAAAAATAAAAGCATACATAGCAGCGGTCAGTTATCAATTTTTGTTCAATTGGTACTTATTAACTTATCTCTTTTTCAAATGTAAGGAATTGCAATTAATAGATTGCAAACTTACTTATACACACAACGCATATTTTAGTGGAAAAGTTTATGAGGGATAAAATTTAACAAATAAAAATGTAAAGAGAGATGTTGTACAAATAAATTATGCCCCTTGTTTAAAGCAACATTATCGTATGGCTGTTCCCTGCGATGATACCACGCCCTGGTTCGTGGCAAACGAAACAGCATCATTCAGATGAATTCATAATTTTTCAGTTTGAAAGGAACTATTTGTATTACCCGGGTATAAAGCTTTGAGATGTTTAATTGAAGCATCCACCATTTTGATCAATATACCGGTGTCAATATCTTCCAGCTTTTGAATATGAATACAACCACCGCTCAGTTTATGCTTGCCGAATTTTTTAAGCAACTCTTCTTTAGCTTTTGCATTGGAAAGGTATAAGGTTATTGAACTTGCTCTTGGAGAAAGTGCGACAAGCGGTGCATCTCCTTCACGGCCGGTTTCGTATTTATAATGATAAGATCCAAAACCTACGATGGCTGTTCCCCACATTTTTGCTTTGAACCCGGTATGCTTAGCTACCAGGTCAATGATCGCTAAACAGTCCTTTCGTTTCTTTTCGTCTTTTACTGTCTTTATAAAGTCAGTAACACTGTTTTTGTTTTCGGTGGTTTTGTTTTGTTTTTGTGCCATAATATTTTTCATTTTAAAGTTATGGTTCTTTTAAAAAGCCTTATGGAAGTTACTTAATATTTCCCTATGCTTTATTAATTATGAGTAGCAAAAATTTACCAATTGTCAATTTTTAGTTTTTTAAAAAATGATGACTCTTCCAACTCTTTTACTGCACCCGGTTTAAGATATCCCAGTTCAAGCTCCTCTATTGAAATACGGATAAGCCTTTTGCATTTGTGCTTCACGGCAGCTATCATTTTGCGTACCTGGTGATATTTGCCTTCGGTAATGGTAATTAATATCCAGGTGAACGGGGGATAGGCTGTTAGCCTTTCACCCAGGTCAAATAGTTTTTCCGGGTTTGTAACAACGCTTACTTTACATGGGCTGGTGATATAGGTATCCCCGGTTTTTATTTTGATAGGAACGCCGGTTCTTAATTTCTCCAGGCTTTCGGCAGAAAGCAAATTATTTACCTGTACCAGGTAAGTTCTTTCATGGGCAGTTTTACCCAAAAACAGAAGCCTGGTTACTTTTTTATTGGTAGTTAATATTAATAGCCCTTCGGAGTGATTATCCAATCTTCCAACAGCATGGATGCCTTCTGGAAAATCAAAATCAAGATCACCTAGTAAACCAACCTTATGAGTGCTTACAAACTGCGACACCATATTGTAAGGTTTGTTGACGATAAAATAGCGGTTGGCGATATGGCTCATAGTACTAAAAATAATGCACCGGTTAAAAGCAACTCTAATTTTTTTAAATAAGTCATATGGTAAAGTTTAAGTGGCCGGTATTTTCTATGGTGACGAACAACGGTCCAGGAAAAACTCAGGAGAACAAATTGTAGTCTTCCTGTCCCAGGTTTCTAAAGCGTTTAATAAGAAAATGCTTGAGGTCATAATAATTAACATGATAGAATTCTGATAACCGGATGACTTTTTTATTATTAACTATTAAGTAAAGTACTTCGGTTGAATCCCATTCACGGGGTACTATGCTTATTTTGTACCCGGTGATGTCGGTCATTTGAATTGTAGTTTGGGTTCCCCATCCCAGGAATTTTGCAAATTTGATCACATCATCTTCGATCGTTATTGAAATCACTTTATTTTTTAACTCAATAAATATGAGCCAGGCAATTAAAATTATAAGGCCCGTAATAATGATATAGCCAAAGATTGGAAAATTGCTGATAAGCAAAATGATAAAGATGTATAAAAGGATAGCAAGTCCTAAAGCTATTATTAAAGGAATATAAGCCCAATATTTAAATTTTGTTCTTAACATAGAGGGCTGCTTCATTCCCTGGCCTTTATGTTCAATATTCATGATGTGAAAGTAGGAAATAGTTTCGGTTGGTGTAGACACCGACGGGTAGTGAAAGGTTGTCCAGCCCAGCTTGCTGCAAATCCATGTCGAATGCCGTTATGTAGTCTCTGCAAGTAAAAAGGTTCTTATTTTAATCGTTAATGGATGATTGTCTATTTCTTCGGTAGTTAACACTTTAGTTTCCTGAATTTTAAAATAAGCAGTATCTGCATAATACGTTGCAATATTATTTATATGAATTTTATTATTGTCAATCAGAAATTGTAAGGTTTCATATACTGCAGTAGAAGCATTTAATGCACAAGATGCAATCTCACTTCCAAAATCATCCATATCAGGAGTTGCGGACTCAACTTTAAGCAGGAAATCTTTTACTTGTCCAATTTCAGAAGAACTTCTAATCACTTTTTCGCATAAATTAATTGCATCCAATAATATATCGGGATTTCCCCACTCATAAATTTCATAGAATTGCTGATAGTCAAAAAACAGCTCTTTGCAAATTTTTAAAGCAAAATTTACCTGGTTGCTTTGAGGCATTACGGCAATTTGATCTTTAAGCACTTTTGTAAAGTCTTCGTACTTCATACTGTTGTGAATAATGGCATACAACGTCTTCGCCAAGGTTCGTGGCACACGAATCAACTTCATTTCATTAATTCCGTTTCGTGTGCCACGAACCGGGGCGAATAATTAGGAAAATTTCTCTGTAATGTATTCATCAATTTTATTTTCCTCTGCCAGTTTGATTAGTTTTTCCATTTCCTTGCTCTTTTTGATATCAATTCCTTTTTTGTACACATTCATCATTGAAGTCAGACCTGCTTTGGTTCCGGAAAATACCGTTGCTGAACTTTTGTTTTCAAGGAAATGTCTGGTATAACTGCCCATATATATTATGAGTAAAGAAGCATTCTTACCATAAAGCTTTTGTATTTGTTCTGTAAGACTAACATTTACTGATGGGCTGCCAATTATCCATTTCATTACAAAAGCACTTACTTCTTTTCTTTTCTCCGGCTCTTTATCTAAATCATTTTTTTCTAACCAATTTGAAGCAGCAATTATATCAGCCTCATATTTTGCATAATCTTCTTTTACATTCAATTGGTAATTGGAGGGGACTTCAAAGGTTGCCTGCGCAAAAATATTAGGTCCACTTAAAACTATCAAGGTAAGAGCTAAAAAAATTAATGATGTTTTTTTCATAATAGTTGCTTTGATTATAGTGTTGTTTAATTGCAGCTACACTGGTACAGTTTAATATTGATTTTCAAAGTAAAACTGTACCAACCAAATTAAATAAATGTAAAGTAATAAATAATCATCACCGCATAAGTACAGTAGTTCCCTTGGCTTTATACACTTTATTATCCACGCCAATGCCTTCCAGCATCCAAACAAGGGTTTGTACTTCAATGGGTATTCCTTTAAACATGCCATCCCATCCCTTTTCTAATTCCCGGGTTTCAAATACCTGTTGCCCCCAGCGGTTGTATATCCTGAAGTAGGAGAGTTCTTTAATGCCGATCATCCAGGGCCGTAAAATATCATTCCTGCTATCGTTGTTGGGTGTAAAGCTATTGGGCACATAAATTTCAATACTCTTATTTATCTTTACTAATTGCGTGTCAATGGTTACACATCCCGATGCTGTTCTTATTTCAACCCTGTATTGCTGTTCTTTATTACCTATGAATGTGGGGTTGTAGCTGGCAGGGTTGTCTAAACTGGTGGCCGGTGTCCACAACACATTATTACCAAAGGCCCTTGCATGCAGAGTAAGTGGTAAATTAACAACGGCTATCTGTGCCGGGTTATTAATACCGGGCCTGGGTGCATCCACAAAAACAAAACGTTTTTGAATGTTTAAAGGCAGCGGGCATTGGCCTGAGCTAACTGATAAACTCATCACATAATTTCCAACAGTGGTATAAACCTGTGGCGGCGGGTTACGTAACGTAGATGTTTGGCCGTTGCCAAAATCCCATAAATAATAAACAGGTGTATTGCCTGGGTCAATAGTATTATTTACAGGCAGCACGGGTAAATTTGTACATACCGGGGCAACAGAAAAACTGGCAAGCACATTCGGGTGAACAGTAATGGTGATGGTAATGCTGTCGGCACAAATGCCGCTGCTTACGATCATAACTACTGTATAAGTGCCCGTTGTTTTATAACTGTAGCTAATATCCCGTGATGTTGCTGTAAAGCCATCGCCCATTATCCATTTATACTGCATGGCACCAACAGCATTGGTACTTGTATTGGTGAAAATAAATTTATTATTGAGCTGGCATTGCACATTTTTATTAACCGTAAAACCAGGAACAGGTATGGAAGAAATATTTACAGATTTGGTTGGTGTTGCTAATGTGCAGCCGGCAAAATTAAAAACGAGGGCGTAATAATCGCCTGTTTCTGTTACCCTGTAGACAGTTTGGTTAGCACCAATAATGGCAATAGTATTTTTAAACCATTGAATGCTGTCGGCCGGTTGTACTATTAATATGGTGCTGTCGCCACTGCCAATACACCAGGATGGACTGCCGATAAGCTGTAATGAATTGTCCTGAATTGCTGCCTTCACTAAAACAGCATCTGTACTAAAGCATCCACCTCCATCATGTATTACAGTAAGAACATAGGTTGTAGTGGTATCCGGGTTGGCCAATGGATTAGCAATGTTGGGGTTGTTTAAACCGTTTGTCGGGCTCCACTGGTAAACCCACCCAGGTTTAGGAGGTTCACCCAATTGAACAAGGTTGTGATTACACGAATTTAGATCGGGGCCGGCATTTGCCTTGTAATTTAACGTATCTGTCAATATGGTATATAAAGTATCCAGGCATCCATATCCATTATAAGGTATCAGTATAACTGCAACTGTAATACCCGAAGCTGGGGGAGGAATAAATGTAAGCGTTTGCTGGATACCTAAAACCGTGGTAAATGTATTGTTATACCAGGTATAAAACTGGTAGCCATAAGGCGCAGTTACATGAACAGCGGTATCATCGGGGCAAAAACTGGCTCCAACAAACTTGTCACTGCATTCTGTGTTCACATCTATATAAGCATAACCAAAGTGCCTTCGAAAAGTACAGTCGGCTGTTCTAAAAAAAAGCCTTATCTCATTACCTGCAAGGCCATCTAAATTGATGGAAACGGCAGACCATTTTTTAAACCAAACAGGTGTGGATCCCCCCGGATCTTCAGCCAGTTCAAAGCCAGGAAGCGGGGAACCAATCGAGAAAAAAGTAAATGAAGAACAATAAATCAAAGTGTTATTTGTCATGTTCCTGATCTCAATTTCCATCCTTGGTTGTTCAGATGCCTGGTGCCCCGGGTCCTGGAAGACTACCGCATAATTATAAATAAGGTTGTAAACATTTGCGTTTGCAGGAATAGTAAAGTCGTATGAAACACCTTCAGACTCTGTACCTGCCTGGTTATTTCCTAACTTGATAGAATGGCCACTTCCATTCGGACAATTTTTTGGAAACTTTCCATATTCATCTAACCCATTGCCGGGATTGGCGGAGTACATGGTATGGCGGTTAGGGACAGGGTTGCCTGAATAATTAAAGGTTATTACATTTGATCCGCCTACTGATGCCACGGAACCGGTATGACAAACCCAACCGGCAAAATCTCCCGTTTCAAAATCAATATTTGGCGGACAGTTTTGAGCTAAAGCAGAAAAATTTACTGTACATAATAATAAACCGGTAAATAGAAGGGACGATATGTAGCGATAAACCGGCATCTTATTTTGATGATCTATATAAACCTGATTCAGCAGCCTGAACTTTTCTCACTAAAGATAAACCAAAAAAAGTATTTTTGTCCAATTAAAAACGGGCTAAATACTTTGCCGGTTGCCTGTAAAAATCAAAGAACCCCAGCCCCTGATTTCCAATTGCTGATTCCTAATTCTTGATTCTTAATTCCAAATTCCAAATTCCTAATCCCTATCTACTAACCCCTTATCTTTGCTCCATGACAATAGAACAGATCAAGGCTCTGAGAGACCGTACAGTGGTTTTGAAGAGATTTCTTTGACGTAGAAAACAGGGAAGCTAAAATAGCAAACGACAAACAACTTTCACTTTCGCCGGGCTTTTGGGATGATAATGCCAGGGCAACTTCTATTCTTAAAGAAATTAAGGTAAACGAATACTGGATAAATCTTTATAGCTCGGTTAATACAGCTGTGGAAGATTTTGTGGTGTTGTTTGAATTTTGGAAAGCAGGCGAAACAACTGAAGAAGAGACCAGGGAAGCATTTGATAATGCCGTTTCAAAAATTGAAGAAGCTGAATTTAAAAGCACGCTCAATGAACCCGAAGATGAACTGCCAGCCGTGCTGCAAATAAACAGTGGTGCCGGCGGTACCGAAAGCCAGGACTGGGCCGAAATGCTTGCCCGTATGTACAGGATGTATGGTGAGAAGCAGGGCTGGAAGGTTACGGAAATTGACTGGCAATGGGGGGATGGTGCCGGTATTAAAACATGTACCTACGAGTTTGAAGGCGATTTTGCTTATGGCTTTTTAAAATCGGAGAATGGAGTTCACCGCCTGGTTCGTATCTCACCATTTGACAGTAATGCAAGGAGGCACACTTCTTTTGCATCGGTGAATGTATATCCTTTGGTTGATGATACTATTAAGATAGACATAAACCCTGCTGATGTAAAAATGGAAACATCAAGAAGTGGCGGTGCAGGCGGACAGAATGTAAACAAAGTAGAAACCAAGGTTCAGTTAACACATATTCCAACCGGAATAGTGGTGGTTTGCCAGCAGGACAGGAGCCAGTTAGGCAACCGGGAATTGGCGATGCAGATGCTGAAGAGCCGTTTGTATGAGATAGAATTACAAAAGCGAAATGAATTAAAGGATGCCGCCAACAGTAAAAAGAAAAAGATAGAGTGGGGTAGCCAGATACGGAGTTATGTTTTTCATCCGTACAAAATGATAAAAGATCACCGCACCGATTATGAAGTTGGTAATGTGGGGCCGGTGATGGATGGAGAACTGGATGGGTTTGTAAAAGCGTATTTGATGAGTGAGAAGGAGAATGCTTGATTTGGAGATATGACGATTTGGAGATTTGGAGATGATAACCGGTTATAAATGAGATTATTTTTTTAAGAAGGATTTTGTATTTTAATCTCCAAATTAGCACATTACCAAATTATTTATGCAAGGGAATAAGGAAAAGAATTTAATTGTTGATCTGACTTTCGATTTTGCATTGAAGATCATTAAATATGTAGAGTTACTGGAGAAGAATCATAAGTATGTAATTGGAAGACAATTGCTGAAATCCGGAACAAGTATTGGCGCAAATGTAAGGGAGGCACAGAATGCAGAAAGTAAGATGGATTTTATTCATAAGTTAAAGATTGCGGCTAAAGAGGCAGACGAAACAGAATATTGGTTGTTACTTTGCAAAGGATCGGCAGGGTATGAAAATTGTGACGACCTGTTGGATAATTGTAATTCAATTATAAGGGTGTTATCTAAAATAATAGCATCTTCAAAATTAAAGTCAATCAACTAATCACCAAATTTCCAAATCACCAAATCATTTTTATGCAATACGGAGATTTTTATTACCCCATGCCGGCAAATGAACCTGTACTTTCTTATGGCCCCGGTTCTGCTGAAAAGAAAAGATTAAAAGAAGTTTTAGCAGAACTAAAAAAAGAAAAAATAGATGTACCCATGTACATTGGTGCTGATGAAGTGCGTACTAATAAAAAAGTGGCCATGCATCCACCGCATGAGCGTAAACATGTATTGGGATATTTTAAT
>JANNDO010000027.1:0-68135 GCA_031387825.1 Chitinophagaceae bacterium
CTTTCACCCAATTAAGAGTGGATGCCCTGCCCGATGTTACCAATAATCAGGTGCAAGTAAATACAACCAGCCCAAATCTTGCAACGCAGGAAGTAGAACAATTCATCACCTATCCTTTAGAAACAGAGTTTAAATCGCTGCAAGGTTTGGTTGAATTAAGAAGCACCAGCCGAAGCGGTTTATCTGTAATTACTATTGTTTTTAAAGACAATATGCCGAGTAACATTACAAGGCAGTTGGTAGCAGAAAAAATAAAGACTGCAACAGAACAAATACCCAAAGAATATGGCAGCCCCGAATTAGCCCCACCCACCACAGGCTTAGGCGAAATTTATCAATATGTAATTGTTCCAAAAAAAGGATTTGAAGATAAATTTTCTTCAACCGATTTACGAACTGTACAGGATTGGATTATTAAAAGACAATTGTTGGGCACAGAAGGCGTGGTGGACATCAGCAGCTTTGGTGGCAAACTAAAACAATATGAAGTAAGTGTAAAGCCCGAAAGATTAGCGGCAATGAATCTTACTTTAGTTGATGTATTTAATGCCCTGCAAAAAAACAATTCCAACACAGGTGGTAGCTACATTGATAAAGGACCAAATATTTATTTTATCCGTGGCGAAGGCATCATTGAAAACTTAGACGACATTAATAACATTGTTGTTGCCAATGCTAACGGAATACCCGTTTTAATAAAAGACATTGGTACGGTTGATTTTGGTTTTGCACCACGTTACGGTGCTATGACAAGAAACGGAAAAGGCGAAACTGTAGGCGGTGTAGTGCTGATGCAGAAAGGAGAAAATGCTGTAAGGGTTATTGTACGGGTAAAAGACAAAATGAAAACCATTGAAAAGTATTTACCCGAAGGATTAAGCGTTGATGTATTTGTGGATAGAACAAAGTTAATTGACAGAACTATAAGCACAGTAAGCACAAATTTATTAGAAGGTGCATTGATTGTAATTTTTGTATTAGTACTATTATTAGGTAATTGGCGGGCAGGTTTAGTGGTTGCATCTGTCATCCCACTGGCCATGTTATTTGCCATTTCGCTAATGAATTTATTTGGTGTATCAGGTAATTTGATGAGCTTAGGAGCAATTGATTTTGGGTTGATTGTAGATGGCGCTGTTATTATAGTTGAAGCCACATTACATCATTTAACAGGAAGACGTTTATTTGATAAATTTGGCACAAATAAATTAACTCAAGTTGAAATGGATGCTGAAGTGTATGAGTCCGCATCAAAAATTCGTAACTCGGCTGCATTTGGCGAAATTATTATTTTAATGGTTTACTTACCAATATTAGCATTAGTAGGGGTTGAAGGAAAAATGTTTAAACCAATGGCTCAAACAGTTGCCTTTGCACTGTTGGGTGCATTTATCCTTTCACTCACCTACATCCCGATGATGAGTGCTTTATTTCTTAGTAAAAAGATTTCACATAAAAGAACTTTATCAGATAGAATGATGGGAAGGCTGGAACGTATCTACCAGCATACGCTTGATAGAGTGTTGCGAATACCAAAAATTGTTTTAACATCCGTGATAGCATTGTTTGCTTTTTCTATTTTTATTTTACTGCAATTGGGTGGTGAATTTATTCCTGCATTACCCGAAGGTGATTACGCTGTAGAAACAAGAGTATTGCCCGGAAGCAATCTGAATACATCAATTGATGCTGTTTCAAAAGGCTCAAGGATCATCCTGGAAAAATTTCCTGAAGTAGAAAAGATAGTGGGCAAAACAGGAAGCAGCGAAGTGCCTACCGACCCGATGCCGATTGATGCAACCGATATGATGATCATTCTGAAAGACCGGAGCCAATGGACATCTGCAAAGACCTATGAAGAACTGGAAGCAAAAATGAGTAAGGAACTCGAAGCTGTACCAGGTGTCACATTTGGATTTCAATACCCGGTCGCCATGCGGTTTAATGAACTGATATCAGGTGCAAGACAGGATGTGGTGTGTAAAATATTCGGAGAAGATTTAGATACGTTGGCATTGTATGCAAATAAATTGGGCGGCATCTGTAATACCGTAAAAGGCAGCAGTGGTTTATATGTAGAAGCCGTAACAGGCATGCCGCAGATAGTTATTCAGTACAACCGTCCCGCTATTGCAGAATATGGTTTAAATATTAGTGATATCAATAAAGTAGTGAACACCGCTTTTGCCGGGCAAAGTACCGGTACGGTGTATGAAGGTGAAAGGAGATTTGATCTGGTAGTACGGTTAAGTGGTGAAAAAAGAAAAGACCTTTCCGATGTTCAAAATCTTTTAATTCCAACAGCGAAAGGGACTCAAATTCCATTGTACCAGGTGGCCAGTGTTGAAATTGTGGAAGGCCCTAACCAGATACAAAGAGAAAATGCACAACGACGGATCATTGTAGGTTTCAATGTAAGGGGCAGGGATGTGCAGGGCATGGTAAAAGAACTGCAACAGAAAACACAGCAACAAATGAAATTGCCACCCGGTTATTATATTACTTATGGCGGTGCATTTGAAAACCTGGAAGCTGCCAAAAAAAGATTGAACATTGCTGTCCCTGTTTCCTTATTACTCATCTTCCTGATGTTGTATTTCGCATTCGGTTCTGTAAAACATGGATTGCTTATTTATTCTGCTATTCCACTTTCTGCAATCGGGGGAATATTAGCTTTAGCCATTCGGGGCATCCCATTCAGTATATCAGCAGGAGTAGGTTTTATCGCCTTATTTGGTGTGGCAGTATTAAACGGCATTGTATTGGTGGCAGAATTTAATCGTTTAAAAAGTGAAGGCATAAAAGATTTAAAAAGAATAGTTGTTATGGGAACAAAAATTCGTTTGCGTCCTGTATTACTGACGGCATTTGTTGCTTCCTTAGGATTTTTGCCAATGGCATTAAGCCACGGTGAAGGCGCAGAAGTGCAACGGCCATTGGCTACTGTCGTAATTGGTGGGCTACTGATTGCAACATTCTTAACCTTATTTGTTTTACCAATCTTATACATCATGTTTGAAAAAGGGATTTCATTGAAAAGAAAATCTTCTATTATAACAGCAGGTTTATTATTGTTATTATTCTCATTTCAGAAAACAAATGCTCAGATCCCAATTACTTTGCAGGAAGCTTCTGATACAGCCTTAAAAAATAACCTGTTCGTAAAAAATGAAAAACTAAGAGCCGGGTATCAGCAACAATTAATAAAAACGGCCAGGATCATTCCTCCAACAAATGTATTTGGCGAGGTTGGGCAGATCAATAGTTTTTATGTGGATACCAAATTGGGCATTGCTCAAACCATCAGTTTCCCGAAAGTTTATGCCAGCCAGAAAACATTGCTGACAGAGGAATGGAAAAGCAGTGTGCTGAATACGGGTATGAAAGAAGCTGTGCTTAAAAAACAGGTGGCGCAGGTTTATTACAGCCTTTTGTATGTACAGGAAAAGAAAAAACTTTTATTAAGAACCGATAGTCTTTTTGCTGAGTTCTTACGAAAAGCAACGCTGCGTTTTGATAAGGGCGAAAGCAATATTTTAGAAAAAATTACTGCCGAGAATCAGCGGGGACAAATTGCATTGCAGTTGTCGCAATTGCAACAGGATTTGGACCTGCAGCAAATTCAGTTCCAGTTATTGTTGAATACCAATACCATTTTTATTCCGAACGAAAAGGAATTTAAAATGAATATTATTCCTAATGCTGATAGCCTGGCGCTGGCATTGCACCCCACCATGAAGTATTTGAAACAACAACAACAAATAGCTGCTGCTGCAACAAAAGTAGAAAGGTCAAAGCTGCTGCCTGATCTTACATTCGGCTACAACCTGATGAGCATTAAGGGTACGGGTGCCAACAATAAAACATACAACAGTACCCCGCAGTTTCAATCGGTACAGGTTGGTTTAGGCATCCCGATATTTACTAAAGGCCAGAAAGCAAAGATTAATGCTGCCAAAGCAAACGAAGCGATTATAGCCAATGAGTATGAAGTGAACTTAAAGAACTTTGAAGCTGCCTATAAAACCGCCATTGCCCAGTATCAAAAAAATTCAGTGACGATAAAGTATTTTGAAACCATTGGTTTAAAGAATGCAGACATCATTACCGGTATAGCCAATAAGCAATTTACGGGTGGTGATATTAATTACCTGGAATGGGTGCTGTTGATCAACCAGGCCACAACCATACAAAATGATTATATCGAAGCAGTAAAAAACAGGAATGCAACTATAATAGAAATCAATTCTTTTATCACAAAATAATTTCATTAAGAATGAAGCAATTAATTATCCTCCTTACCATTTCTTTACTGCTTACCTCTTGCGGCGCTAATAAAGCAGAAGAACCAAAAGCAGAAACTAACATAACAGAAAATGTTGTTAGTCTAACCGATGCCCAGTTTAAAAATGCGGGTATACAAACAGGCAAACTGGAACAACGGTCTATTTCCTCCGTACTAAAAGTAAACGGTAAAATAGATGTGCCACCCCAAAATATGGTTTCTGTAAGTGTGCCTCTTGGGGGTTATTTACGGTCAACCAAACTATTGCCGGGAATGCACATCAGTAAAGGAGAGGTATTGGCTGTAATGGAAGATCAGCAGTATATACAGATACAACAGGATTACCTGACAGCCCGTGCACAATTCAGTTATAGTGAAAGCGAATACAACCGTCAAAAAGAATTGAACCAAAGCAAAGCTACCAGCGATAAAGTGTACGAACAGGCTAAGTCAATTTACCAGACACAAGCTGTTTTACTCAGGGCTTTCGAGGAAAAATTAAAACTGATCGGTTTAAATCCTGCCAGGATAAATGCAAACAGCATTTCTAAAAGTATAAATATCTATTCACCCATTAATGGCTTTGTGTCGGCAGTGAATGTGAATATAGGCAAGTATGTAAACCCTTCAGATGTTCTTTTTGAACTGGTTAACCCGGAAGACATTCACCTGGCATTGACCATTTTTGAAAAAGATCTGGATAAACTTTATATCGGGCAAAAATTAATGGCTTATACTAATAACCAACCTGAAAAAAAATATCCCTGCACTATACTCCTGATCAGTAAGAATCTTTCGGGGGAAAGGGCCGCAGAAGTGCATTGCCATTTTGAACAATATGACAAAACGCTGCTGCCCGGGATGTTTATGAATGCGGATATTGAGGTGAAAACAAATAGTGTGAAAGCGTTGCCGGATGATGCCATTGTGCGGTTTGAAAACAAACAATATATTTTTATAGCAAAAGGCAGTAACCGGTTTGAGATGAAAGAAATTCAGGTCGGCAATTCAGAAAATGGGTATACAGAAATCAAGATTGATGAAAAATCAGAAGGCGAGGCTTTTGTGGTAAAGGGTGCGTATAATTTATTGATGAAAATGAAGAATACGGAAGATTAATTGTAAAAAACAAATTAAATTTACAACTATGAAGCAAGTAATATTTTTTATATTCTTATTCAACTTTGCTTATGGACAAAATTATAGCCCCCAAAATAATAAATCAGGCATTGTAACACATGATCCTCCGGTTATAATAAATAGTTATGCCCAGGTTGTTTCTTTAGATGTATGTAAAAATGAGATCAGTGTTGATGATGCCTCTGCCTTTAATACTAACGACACCGTATTAATAATACAAATGAAAGGCGCAGATATTGATACAAGCAATACTGCAAATTTTGGGCAAATAAGTAACTACAACAACGCCGGCAATTATGAAATGAATTTTGTTGTTTCTAAAATTGGAAACATTATAAAGCTTAAAAACACAATACAAAGAAAATATGATGTACCAAATGGATTAGTTCAATTGATCCGGGTGCCTTATTTTACAGTTGCCAATTACAATGGAGAATATACCTGTAAGGAATGGGATGGTAAAGTAGGCGGTGTATTAGTACTCAATGCTCAAAGAGTTGATCTGGTAGACGATATTGATGTTAGTGGCCTGGGGTTTAGGTTTGGCAAATATCAGGCAGGCCTAACATCAACTCCATGCTACGAAAATAATTATAATTATCCCTTGCCACATTTAGGTTCAGCCTTTAAAGGAGAGGGTGTTGCTGAATTAACTTCATCTTTATTAAAAGGCAAAGGAAGCCCCGCAAATGGCGGTGGTGGAGGTTTAAGTAATAATAGTGGAGGTGGTGGTGGCGGTAATGCAGGTAGTGGTGGCTATGGCGGTTACCAATCAGATACATGCGGTATTCCTATTTTTGATAACAGAGGTTTGGGTGGGCACAACTTAAATTATACCACTGCATTAAATAAGATATTTATGGGCGGTGGTGCTGGTGCAGGTCATTCGCAACACGAAGCCTTGGGGGCAATATTCAGAGATAGCAGGGGTGGTGGTATTGTCATTATATTAGCCGATACATTATCAACAAATGGCAATAAAATTATGGCCAATGGAGGCGATGCAATAGAATGTTATATAGCAGATTGTGACGATGGTATGTATGGTGGCGGTGGTGGCGGAACTGTTGTATTAGCTGTAAATAACTTTTTGGGTAATACAACAGTAGAAACAAAAGGTGGAAAAGGGGCTAATGTTAAAAGTGATGTTGCTACAGCAGGCAGGTTAGGGCCAGGCGGCGGCGGTGGTGGTGGATTATTGTTCATTAATACTCCTGCTTTGCCCGCTAATATAACTCATGTAAATAATGGCGGTAACAGCGGAGTAATTACAACAGATGCTAATAATCCCTGGGGTGCTACAGCTGGTACTAGTGGAACTACTTTGTATAATCTCCCCAATCTATTTACGAATATAGTTTTTAAACCCAATATCGATTCTGTCCGTATCAATCCAACTTTAATTACCTGTAATAGTTTTAATTTTCAGGGCCTGGCTTATACCAATACAAACTCTATACAATTATGGCAATGGGATTTTGGCGATAATACTACTTCGCCAAATCAAAATACAGTTCACATTTATTCTACTCAAAATACTTTTATTGTTAAATTGGTTGTAACAGATATTAATGGTTGTAAAGACAGTATAAATACTCCCGTAATTTCTAAAATTGTAACGGTTGATGCCGGCAGCAACAAATTATTTTGCTCAAATAAAACTATCTCAACAACTTTATCCGGCAATGGCTCCGGCATAGGTACATACGTTTGGAGCCCTTCAAACAAATTAGATGATAGTACTGCACAAACCCAACTGCCACAATAAATACTACTACAAAATTCTTTGTAACATATACCAGCAATGGTTGTATGGCAAAAGATTCGGTCGAAATTTTCATTTATCCTGTTCCGGTTTTATCCATTTCAAAGTCTAATGATATTAATTGTGCATTGCCTTATGCAAAGCTTAGTGCAGCCGGAGCGGCACAATATTTATGGTCGCCTTTTGAAACGCTTAACAGCAGTACAGGCAGTAATGTAATAGCTAACCCGATTGTAACAACAAAATATTATTTATCCGGAACAAACGACAATATCTGCTTTGGAAAAGATAGTATAGTTGTTACTACAGATTTTTCTAAAAACAATATGCAGCTACCTAATTCTTTTACACCAAATAATGATGGGGTAAACGACTGCTTTGGGTTAAAATATTACCGGGGCATACAAAATCTTAATTTCATCATTTATAACAGGTATGGCGAAATGGTATTTAGTTCACATAACCCGGATGACTGTTGGGATGGCAAGTACAAAGGGCAATCTGCTGACCCCGGCAGCTATGTTTATTATTTAAGCGCCCTAACTACTTGTGGTAATACAGTAAGAAAAGGAAGTTTTTTATTATTAAAGTAAACCAATACAAGGGATTTTGAAACCTTACCTCTCCCCGATCAACCTCTCCGCCACAACCATATCCACCGGCCTTGTGATCTTAAAATTATTCTCTTCCCCTTCCACCAGTTTCACTTTAAGCCCGAATGCTTCCACTACGGTTGCCTCATCGGTAAACTTATCTTTATAATCAATATTAAAAGCAGGCAATAAAATTTTACTGTGAAAGGTTTGAGGTGTTTGTACCAGCTTTATTGTGTTACGCTCCAGCACTTCGTTCCCTTCTTCAGTTACCAGCCTCACGCTGTCTTTACAATCAATGACTGGAATGGCAGAGCCATTTTCAACAGCAGCAGCATAGCAGCGTTGAACCAGGCCAACACTCACCATACAACGGACTGCATCATGCACAAAGACAATACTCTCTTCATTCACCAGTTGCAAACCATTTTGTACAGAATGAAATCTTGTGCGGCCACCAAAAGCTATTTTGATCCGGCTGTGGTCAAAAAATGCATCAACAATCTCCTTGCCGGCAGCTGAATATTCTTCAGGTAAAACTAAAACTACCTGGAGGTCATCGTAAGCTTTTAAGAAAGTATTAATGGGGTAATACAAAACCGGTTTGCCATTTAATAAGAGGAATTGTTTGGGAATGGCATTGTTCATCCGGCTTCCGCTTCCACCAGCAACTATTACAGCAAATTTTTTCATGGTTGGTTCATAGTTGCTTAATCCTTATAAATACCGATATACTTTTTACCACTGCTGTTCTGCATGGCACGATACATGCCGGCGCTGTTCAATATCATGGCCACATTCGCATTGGCATCCACGCCGATCATGCCGCCCTCACCTTCCATCTTCACCAGTTTCACATTCACCACTTCATTCATCGCTTCCTGCAGGCTCATTCCTTTATATTCCATTAAGCAGCTTACATCGTATGCAGCAACAGCCCGTATGAATGGTTCCCCGTGACCGGTACAACTTATTGCACAGGTTCTGTTATTGGCATAAGTGCCTGCTCCAATTAAAGGACTATCTCCAATACGTCCGTATTTCTTATTGGTCATACCACCGGTGCTTGTTGCTGCCGCAATATTTCCATCCTTATCGCAGGCAACCGCTCCTACTGTTCCGAATTTTTTATCCTTCATCAGTTCTTCCAATCCTTTATTGGTATGATCGAGTGAATAATTATCGCTGTCCCTTATTTCTTTCCATTGATCGTAGCGGAACTGGGAGAAAAAATATTCATCGGGTTCTAATTTAATGCCCTGCTTAATGGCAAAGTCATTAGCGCCTTTGCCACTTAAAAAAACATGGTTGCTATTTAGCATCACCTCTGCCGCCAGTTCAATGGGATTACGTATGTTCCTGATACCGGCAACAGAACCGGCAGACAGGTCCTTTCCATCCATGATAGCCGCATCCATTTCCTGCACTCCTTTTTTTGTAAAGACCGATCCCCTGCCGGCATTAAACAACAGATTATCTTCCAGCACTACTATGGCAGTTTTTACTGCATTAACAGAAGAGCCGCCCTGTTCCAACACTGCAAATCCTGCCACCAGTGATTCTTCCAATCCCTTTATATAAGCCTGTTCAAGTTCGGTGGTCATATCCTGTTTAAGAATAGTACCGGCACCGCCATGAATGGCCAATGAAAATTGTTGCATACGTGATAGTGGGTATTTATTATGCCCTCAAAAATATCTAATTTACCATCACAAACCTTCTATAATTTTAGAACAATGTTTAAACGTAAGCTAACGATAAGTGATTTCTTTTTAATTCTTATTAATCTTGTGCCACTTTACGGCGTTTGGTTTGAAGGATGGGATGCAGCACAGGTATTCCTGGTCTATTGCCTTGAAACCGTAATTATAGGAGTTATCAATGTTTTAAAGATGGCCTGTGTAACCCTTTTTGTAAAAAGCAAAGATGTTTGGGAAAATGGCGGCAGCACAAGTATGCAAAGCGGATGGCTGTTTATTTTCTTTTTTATTTTTCACTATGGTTTTTTCGTGTTTGTACAAACCCAGGTATTTTTCGGGGTATCAGGCATTGCAAAAAATGCTTCGCTCTTTGGTAAGTATGCCCAAATACCGGCATTACTGGGTGATAATGGAAAACTGCTGTTGCTGATATTTATCACTTATTACACCCTGCAAAATGTTTTTAGTTTTTTTCTTTCGGGTACATACAGGACCATTTCATTAGGCAGGCTGTTGTTTGAACCTTATATGCGGATCTTTGTGCAGCAGTTTGTAGTTATACTGGGCAGCATTTTTTTAAGCTTTAGCGCAGGCAAAATTTTTATATTGGTATTCATTGCTGCTAAAATATTTTTTGAACTATTTGTAAACTTCAACAGGTTTTTAGCGATTGCGGAAAAAAGGGCAAAGCAGAAAAATGAAATAGAAAACAAAAATTAAACGATCAATCTTTTACATTCGCCCAGTAATTTATCTTTAGCTATTGCCACTGTACCTACTTCTTCACAAACTAATCCCCCGGCAATATTGGCCATTTCTGCCATCAGCTTTGCATCGCCGGTAGCAGCAAATACCAGAGAAGCTACTGCAATTACCGTATCTCCGGCCCCGCTCACATCAGCAATGCTGCGGATATGTGTAGGAATTATGCCTGCATCATTATCCTGCTGGTAAAAAACACCTTTTTCTGATAATGTGATCAGCGATATCTTATGATTGAGTTTGTCCTGTAACAAAAGATGCATGTCTTTAAGCACACTCAGGTTCACTACATCAGTTAAAATATTCAGCCCGTCTTTTACTTCTTTAAAGTTTGGTTTGAAAATATCAACCCCTTCATACGACAAGAAATTTTTTCTTTTAGGATCAACTGCTGTTAAGATCTTATTTTTGTGGCAGAGAGAAATAATTTTCCCGATGACATTTTCGGTAAGCACCCCTTTATTATAATCTTCCAGGATAACTACAGCAGGATCTTCAGCAGCGATATAATTTTCAAATGCATACAAAAGCCTGTCTTCATCGGCTTTCAGCATGTCATCTGCAAGTTCTGCATCCAGCCGCATCATATGCTGGTTGCGGCTGATGATACGGATCTTATTGGTAGTGATGCGGTGTTCACTATGAACTAAGTATTTTGTCTGAATATTATTTTCCGTCAACAACCGGGTCAACTGTTCTCCGTCTTCATCTTTACCCAATACGCTTATTATACTTACATGAGCACCCAAAGAACAAATATTCAACGCCACATTGCCTGCGCCTCCTATACGCTGCTCTCTCTTACTTACAGCAACAACAGGCACCGGCGCTTCGGGAGAAATACGATCAACCTTACCCCACCAGTAAGTATCCAGCATTACATCGCCCACTACTGCAACTTTTAGCCCGGTAAACTGTTGAAATAATTTATCAAAATCCTTAGACGGCATAATGATCAATCTTTTTTCTGGTTAGCAATTGAAATGAAATAAACAGGGATACCCAGCAGTACAATACCTAACCCGATACCGGCATACAGTGGTTTCATTATAATAAGAAAAACACAAAACACAATAGCCAGTAAAATATAAATGACCGGTAACACGGGGTAACCAAAAGCCTTGTATGGTCTTTCCATATCCGGTTTGGTTTTACGCAATCGGAAAATACCAATAATGGTAAGTGCATAAAATAAAACCACTACAAAAGAGATCATATCCAGCAGGTCGCCATACCTGCCACTCAGGCAAAGTATGGAAGCCATGATACATTGTGCCCACAAAGCATATTCCGGAACAGCATTTTTATTCAGTGTAGCTGCTTTCTTAAAGAATAATTTATCTGTTGCCATAACATTATAAACCCTTGCACCTGCCAATATCAACCCGTTATTACAACCAAACGTAGAGATCATGATCATTACAGCAATAACATAAGTACCCATATCGCCAAATATTGCCTTGCTTGCAGCAACCCCTACCCTGTCCTGCGGAGCAGAAGCAATTTCATTCAATGGCAATACACTTATATACATCAGGTTGGCCGATACATAAATGATGGTAACGATCAATGTTCCTAAGAACAAAGCCAGCCCGATATTACGTTTTGGATTTTTAATTTCACCGGCAATAAAAGTCACATTGTTCCATGAATCGCTGCTGAAAATAGAGCCTACCATAGCAGCCGCAATGGCACCCAGTATGGCAGAGCCTGTAACACCGGCAATAATGGAACCATCTGCATTTCTTGTTGTCATTTGCCAGGCATCACTCCAGTTGGCATTCCATATACTTCCTTTTGCAGCCCAAAAACCAAAAATGATCAGGCCAAAGAGAGAAAGTAATTTTACAACGGTAAAAGTTGTTTGTATCATCTTACCGCCTTTAACCCCTTTTGTATTTATGTATGTAAGAAAAATGATCAGTACGATGGAAACCAATTGGGCTGTATGGATCTTAAGGCCGCCCAGGTTCAATAAAACATTGGTATCATTTAATTCCAGCGCCGGAAAAAAATACCCGGCAAATTTACTGAAAGCCACACCCACTGCAGCTATTGTAGCCGTCTGTATCACCGCAAAAAAACTCCAGCCATATAAAAAGCCGGCCAGGGGATTAAAAGCTTCCTTTAAATAAACATACTGTCCGCCAGCTTTGGGAAACATAGCGCTCAATTCACCATAACTGAGGGCAGCAGTAAGTGTCATGAACCCGGTAATGACCCACACAGCTATCAACCAGCCGGCACTGCCAACATTACGGGTAATATCTGCACTTACAATAAAAATACCGGAACCAATCATGGAGCCGGCAACGATCATTGTGGAATCCAACAAACCAAGTGTTGGTTTAAAAGAAGCTGTTTGTTCAGACATAGTAATCGGGTTTATATCAGAACAAGATATAGAATTTGTGGGAATTTATTGTTTTGGCAAGGCCTTCATTTTAGCATTCATCCCTTTTATTACATCATTGGTAATATTCAGAGAGGAATCTTTATATACCATATAATCCAGCCCCGTACCGGTGGTAAAGATGTACATGAATTTTTTTTCCTTATTGTAATCAGCCAGGAATTCTTTTAGTTTCTTCTGTATATCTTCCATTATACCGAAACTTTTTTCATTCAGTTTCTGGCTGAGCGTCTGTTTCCGGGTATCTATCTGTTGTTGCTGGTCCATCAATTTACCCTGGAACACCTGGGCCTCCTGCTCTGTGATGGCTGCGCCCTTTTTTAAAAAATTATCTTTTTGCGCCTGTAAGTTTTTGTATCCATTTTCCTGTTCGGCTTCAATGGCTTTCATTTCGGCCTCAAGTTCCTTACGCCTGTCCCTTATATAAGTTATGTTTTCGTTCAAAGAATCCAGCTCTACATAAGCTAATGGTGGACGGCGGCCATTGCTGTCCGTAGCCATATATGAACTATTGATCTTGGCGGCCACGTCTTTAACCTTTTTTTCAGAAAAATCATAATAATACAGGTAACCCACCGCAGCCAGTAAAACAATATTCAATACTAAGGATAGATTTTTCATCATGCACTTTTATTTAGCGGCAATATACTTACAAACCCACACAGGGCAATGGCTTTGAGAAATTTTTAGGAAAGGGTTAACGCTAAACAGATTGTACCGCAAATTATTGTTTTATACCAGCATTGTACCCTGTGGCATCATCGTAGCGTCGCAATCCGTTCATCGGCATTATTGCTATTGGGTTTTTACCTAAGCGCATTTAAAATCCTATTTTAAATTATTATATTGTGTAGGTAATTTCTAACTTTCTCCTGTATCTACAAGAAAAGATTAAAACACCAATGCCGCATTGCTGCGGCACTACTGTAAATGTTTTCACAACGGAATAATCCTTATTGTGATTTGCTTTCAAGATTTGAAGATAAATTAAAAAATATAAAAAGCTGTTATTATGAAGAAAAATATTTTAGGACTTGATCTGGGGACTAACTCTATAGGGTGGGCTTTGATTGAGTTACTTTTTGAAGAAAAGATAGGAACTATTACCGGAATTGGAAGCCGCATTATACCCACGCCTCAAGATGTTTTAGGAAAATTTGATAGTGGAATTTCAATATCTCAAACTGCTGAGAGAACTGGATACAGGGGAGTGAGAAGATTAGTTCAAAGAGACTTATTAAGGAGGGAAAGATTGCACAGGGTTTTGAATATACTTAATTTCCTACCCAAACATTATTCAGAGTCAGTTGATTTTGAAAGGCATCTTGGGCAATTCAAAAAGAATACTGAACCAAAATTAGTTTACACTATAGGTGAAAATGGGAAACACCAATTTTTATTCATGGATTCTTTCTTTGAAATGCTTAATGATTTTAAACTAACTAACCCCAACTTACTGACAAACGGGAAGAAACTACCTCTTGATTGGACAATCTATTATTTACGAAAAAAGGCACTTACCGATAAAATAAAAAAAGAAGAATTGGCGTGGCTCTTATTAAATTTTAATCAAAAAAGAGGCTACTATCAATTGCGTGGGGAAGATGAAGGAACAGATAGCAGCAAATTAGAGGAGTTCCATGCTTTAGTAGTTAGTGATGTAATTGATACCATGGAAAAGAATAAATTAGGACTTACATTATATAAAATAGTTCTTGAAAATGGGTGGGAATTTATTAAACCAAGTAAGACCGAGGTTGACTGGAAGGGAAAAGTAAAGGAATTCATTACCACTACTGAAATTAATGAAGATGGCATTAGTCCAAAGAAAGATAAAGAGTGGAAAATTAAAAGAACCTTCCGCTCAGTAGATTCTGAAAAAGACTGGATAGCGATAAAGAAAAAAACGGAAATAGATATTACTAAATCAAAGAAAACAGTTGGCTCATTTATCTATGAAACACTTTTACACAACCCTACCCAAAAAATAAATGGCAAACTGGTAAGAACTATAGAAAGGCAGTTTTACAAAGACGAATTGAACGCCATTTTAAAAGCACAAATAGAATTTCATCCTGAATTAAAAAATATCGGCCTATATAGCGCATGTATAGAAGAATTATATCCATACAATGAAGCCCACAAAAATAACATTAAGCAAAGAGATTTCATCTACCTGTTTTTAGATGATATAATTTTCTATCAAAGACCATTAAAAAGTAAAATATCTCTTATAAGCGATTGTGCTTTTGAAACCAAAAAATTTATAAAAGATGGAAAAGAGCAAATACAACCCTTAAAATGTATTGCCAAATCTCATCCCCTATTTCAAGAGTTTCGGCTACTACAGTTCGTGAAAAATCTTAAATTATATGAAAGGGAAAAACTCGTAAGTGGTAAGATGCTATTTGAAGTAGATATAACCAATGAGTTTCTGAGTACGGAAGAAGATTGGGAAGCTTTATTTAATTGGTTAAATGACAGATACGAGATTACTCAAAAGCAAATACTGGCTTACTCGAAATTTAAACTAAAAGAAGATAAATATAGATGGAATTATGTTGAAGACAAAACTTACCCTTGTAATGAAACAAGAAATATTTTTTTAAGCAAAACTGCTAAAATCAAAGAGATTTACCCTTCATTCTTTGACAAAAAAATTACAGAAGATTTATGGCACATTCTATACTCTGTTACGGACAAAATTGAAATAGTAAAAGCCATTACTGCTTTCGCAAAAAAAAATGAACTCCCCCCTGAGTTCATAAATATTTTTTCAAAGCTAAAACCTTATGATAAAGATTATGGTGCTTTTTCAGCAAAAGCAATAAAAAAGTTATTGCCGTTAATGAGAATAGGAAGTCATTGGAATGAAGAAACTATTGATAAAACTACAAAAACGAGAATTGACAAAATCCTTACAGCTGAGTATGATGAAAAGATTAAAAACAGGGTAAGAGAAAAAGCTATCAATCTAACCTCCCTTAATGACTTTAAAGGCTTACCTCTTTGGCTTGCCTCTTACATTGTATATGACCGCCACAGCGAAGCAAGTGACATTGCTAAATGGAAAACGCCCAGTGATATTAACGATTTTTTAAAGAATGAATTCAAACAACATTCATTAAGAAATCCTATTGTAGAACAGGTGATTACAGAAACTCTTAGGGTAGTAAAAGATATCTGGATACAATATGGACAAAGTAAAGAAAATTTCTTTGATGAAATTCATATAGAATTAGGTAGGGAAATGAAAAATCCCGCCGACAAGAGAAAAAGAATGACTGAGCAGATTTCTCAAAATGAAAACACTAATCTTAGAATAAAAGCATTATTAAGTGAGTTGAAAAATGACGGAATTAAAGATATCAGACCTTATTCACCAAGCCAGCAAGAGATATTAAAATTTATGAAGAAGGGGTCTATCAATATGAAAGCAGGAAAGATAAATTAGAGGAAGCCGACAAAATAAGAAAAAACACTAAACCAACGAAAGCTGAAATTATCAAATATAAACTTTGGCTAGAGCAAGGTTATGTTTCACCATACACGGGAAAAACAATTCCTTTAAATCAGTTATTTAGTACAAATTATCAGATAGAGCATATTTTTCCTCAATCCAGATTTTTTGATGACTCTATGAGTAATAAAATTATTTGCGAATCAGAAGTGAATCAATTAAAGGATAATAAAACGGCTTTTGAATTTATACTTCATAACAAAGGAAGGATTGTAGAACTGAGTGGTGGAAATAATGTAAAGCTTTTTACAAAAGAGGAATACGAAATGCACGTTCAGCGATATTTTGCTAAAAACAAAATAAAACAAAAAAATCTTCTCAGTGAAGAGATACCTGAGTCTTTCATCAATCGCCAATTAAATGACAGCAGATATATAAGTAAAGTTGTTAAAACACTCCTGAGTAAAATTGTAAGAGAAGAAAAGGACGGTGAACTTGAACAAGAAACAACATCAAAAAATATTGTGACCGTTAATGGCGCTATTACTTCAAGAATGAAACAAGACTGGGGATTAAATGATGTTTGGAATGAAATTATTACTCCCCGTTTTGAAAGATTAAATGCAATGACCAATAGTAATTATTTCGGTAATTGGGAAAATAAGTCTGGTAAGCAGGTTTTTCAAACAACAGTTCCGGATGAAATTGCAAAAGGATTCAGCAAAAAAAGAATTGACCACAGGCATCATGCCCTTGATGCATTAGTTATTGCATGCCTCACAAAAGACCACGTAAACTACTTGAACTCCATTAACTCTGAAAGGAAAAACTATTCACTAGTTTCCAAACTAAGGCAGCAGGTAGAGGAGCAACGAATTAGAAAAGATGAGAATGGGGATAAGTACGAGGAAAAAATTACTGTTGCAAAAGATTTCATTAAACCTTGGGAAACATTTACACAGGATACAAAGGAAAAGATACATCAGACCGTTGTTAGTTTTAAACAAAACACAAGAGTTATTAATAAGACAAATAATAGGTATCAAAAATGGATTCCTGATGCTGAAGATAAGATGACAAAGGAAACAGTAAAACAAATAAAGGGTGACAATTGGGCTATTAGAAAACCATTGCATGCTGAAACAGTAAGCGGTAAAGTATTTTTAAAAAGAGTAAAACAAAACGCTATCCCAATTACAAGCATTTTTAAGCAAATCGACTTAATAACTAATAGTGAATTAAAAAAAGAGTTAAGGATTATTGCATCCAAGTATCCAAATGATGAATCAGGATTTAAAAAACATATTAAAGCAAACTCCTTGACATTTGGCGGAGAAATTTTGGACAAAGTCTATATATATGAAACAATAGAAGCTACAGCAACAAGAAAGACTCTCGACATATCATTTGACAAAAAGAAAATCAAAAGTATTACAGACACTGGTATTCAAGAAATTCTGCTTAAACATCTGGAGCAGGAAAAATATCAAAATATAAAAGATGATAGTGGCAAATCAGTTCCAGCTTGTGAGTTAGCATTTTCAGAAGATGGGTTAGATGAAATGAACAAATCGCTCATGAATCACAAGCCAATTTATAAAGTAAGAATTTACGAAGAAGGAAATCGTTTTGCTGTGGGACATCTTGGAAATAAAAAAGATAAATATGTAGAAGCAGCAAAAGGCACTAATCTCTTTTTTGCAATTTACCAAAATAGCAAAGGTGTACGTAATTATAAAACAATACCATTAAATGAGGTTATTGAAAGCCAAAAAATGGGGTTAGCAAATGCGCCTGAAATAGATGAAAATGGCAATCAATTATTATTTACACTTTCTCCAAATGACTTAGTTTATCTCCCAACGGAAGATGAAAAAATAAGTACAATTGATTTTAAAAGTATAACAACTGAGCAATTAAAAAGAATCTATAAGATTGTAAGCTTTACAGGAAATAGGTTATACGGAATTCCAAATGCAATATCAATATCGATAGTAGATAAACTTGAGTTTACTCAATTGAACAAGGTCGAATCAACCATAGAAAAATTATCAATAAAAGAATATTGCTGGAAATTAAAAGTTGACAGACTTGGAAATGTTTATAAAGTAAATTTATGATCAAACGCACCCTCTACTTCGGCAACCCTGCTTACCTTAAAACCAAAGATGAGCAGCTCATCTTTGAAAGCACAGATACAGGTGAATTAAAAACATTACCTATTGAAGATATTGGTGTACTTATTTTGGATTACCAGCAAATAACCATAACACAGGCTGTTATGGCAAAATTGCTGGCTAATAATGTTGCGTTAATTACCTGCGATAATACCCACCACCCTACCGGCCTGCTTTTAAATTTAGATGGCAACAGCTTACAAAGCCAGAAATTCCAGGCACAGGTAGAAGCCACTGTTCCCTTAAAAAAACAGCTATGGCAACAAACCATTGCTGCTAAAATAAGCAACCAGGCCGCCATGCTGGAAAGTATAAGGATTGCTGCCAAAAATATGCGTAACTGGGCCGCCGAGGTAAAAAGCGGCGACAGCGAAAACCACGAGGCTACTGCTGCCGCTTATTACTGGAAAAATATTTTTCCAGAGTTTTTAGAATTTAAAAGGGAACGCTTTGGCCCACCCCCAAATAATTTATTAAATTATGGCTATGCCATACTTAGGGCTGTAATGGCCCGAAGCATTGTAGCAAGCGGCCTGTTGCCCACCCTTGGCATCTTTCATAAAAACCAGTACAATGCCTATTGCCTGGCCGATGACATTATGGAACCCTACCGTCCCTTTGTAGATAAAGTAGTGGTAAACATCGTAAACCTGAATGGGAAGTTTTTAGAACTAACCCCCTCCATGAAAAAGGAACTATTGAATATTCCGGCAATGGACGTATTGCTCAATGGGGAGAAAAGCCCATTAATGATAGCTGTACAAAAAACCACCGCCTCTTTGGCTAAATGCTTTGAAAGCAAACAAAGAAAAATATCCTACCCCGAATTTGTTTAGGCATCTATATCGCCCTTCCCCGGTTATGAGCAGGCTTTAAAAAATCAAACGGCTCTACAATAATAACACCCATTCCGGGTTAAAGATAGTATGCATGGTAATTAATCCCGAAGGGGATGCCATTACTATAGCAGATTGTTGCAAAAGCAGGGAAAAAAAACCGAAGAGGTGACATTAAAAATATGTATAACCGTCTAAATGCATATCGTATTATGTGGGTGCTCGTATTCTTCGATCTTCCAACTGAAACTCCAAAGGAGCGGAAAATATATGCCCTCTTCCGGAAAAAAATTATGAAAGACGGTTTCCAGATGTTTCAGTTCAGCATTTATATGCGGCATTGTGCCAGCAGGGAGAATGCAGACGTACATATAAAACGGGTAAAAAAAATTCTTCCGGAGAAAGGTCATATAGGCATCATGTCCATTACTGATAAGCAATTTGGCATGATGGAAATTTTTCACGGGCATAAGCCCGCCGGCACAGCCCCACCGGTACAACAGTTGGAAATGTTTTAGCTATAGAGATTTGCTGTCAACCCTTCATTCTAACGCACAAAAAAGCCTGTATCACTCAGGCAATACAGGCTTCTTCATTTTTAACAACAGAAATTAAAAAATGAATGAAAATCTCATTTTTTTAATCCTAAAAACAACCCAAATTCAATACAGTAAAGGCTTTAAGCCAAAACTGTTGTTAAAGAACTAAGTTAGTATCAATTTGAAAGCAAATCACAACTGATTTATCTAAGTACGATGGAAAAGTTTTGTTGTTAAAGAACTAAGTTAGTATCAATTTGAAAGCAAATCACAACTAATTCCCTGATATGGTAAACTGCATCTAAGTTGTTAAAGAACTAAGTTAGTATCAATTTGAAAGCAAATCACAACGGAAGCAAGCGGCAGCGCTGTTTTCTTTTGTTGTTAAAGAACTAAGTTAGTATCAATTTGAAAGCAAATCACAACTCGTAGCCACGAATACCTACAACTAAAAGAGTTGTTAAAGAACTAAGTTAGTATCAATTTGAAAGCAAATCACAACTGTATGTCTCTGCTTCTATTTGCGGCTATAGTTGTTAAAGAACTAAGTTAGTATCAATTTGAAAGCAAATCACAACTTCCCCTCCTCCGCTTTGTCCGTTTGCACTGTTGTTAAAGAACTAAGTTAGTATCAATTTGAAAGCAAATCACAACATCTACGGTAATGAGCCTGTAATTTTCTACGTTGTTAAAGAACTAAGTTAGTATCAATTTGAAAGCAAATCACAACGGATAGTCCCACCAGTGCTAGGTATTGTAGTTGTTAAAGAACTAAGTTAGTATCAATTTGAAAGCAAATCACAACACTATTATGTATGGTAGGAATACATCTTGCGTTGTTAAAGAACTAAGTTAGTATCAATTTGAAAGCAAATCATACCCGGCAAGGCGTATCAAAAATTAACTGGCGAAAACAGTCGAAATCAACCTGTTTCAGTTAATTTCGGCTATTCTGTAAAAATCACTTACCTAGTCAGCTATGTTTTTAAAAATACTTACTGTTGCAGGTCTGGCAACTTTCGAAATATATGCTGCCATTCCTGCCGGTTTTGCACTTGGCCTTTCGCCATGGACAATTTTTTTTGCCAGCCTAACGGGTGGTTTAGTGGGTGTGTTTGTGGCGGCTTTCCTGGGCGACAAGATCAGGTCATTCTTTCATAAAAAGAAACCCACCAAAGAAGCAGCTGAAAAAAAACATCCTGCTATAATAAAACTCTGGAATAAATATGGCATCATTGGCCTGGGTTTCCTGGGTACTTTTTCTGTTGGGGCCCCCATCAGCATAGCAATTGGTGTTGGCCTGAATGCCAATATTAAAAAACTGGTTACCTGGTGCTGTATTGGTGTACTTACAAGATGTATTGTTTTTACCCTGGTGGGTTATTATGGGTTACAATTGTTTTAAGTCTGCCCGGCTGCGAATCTATCTTTTTAAAAACTTCCCTTTCAGCAACTTCTCAATCACTTCTTCTTTAAGGTTGCGGCTGATGGGAATGCGGTGTTCGCCCATGCGTATCTCGTTCCCATCAATACTGTCTATACGTGCCGCGGCAACAATAAAGGATTTATGTACTTTAATAAAACGGCTGGCAGGCAGGTAGTCTTCCACCGATTTGAAAGTGAGATAGCTGATATATTTTTTGGAGCTTGTGTGAATGGTCACATAATTCTGCAGGGCCTCTACAAATACAATATCATCAAATAATATCTTCACCAGTTTATTATCGGCCTTGATAAAAAAATAATCCGCTGCTGCACCGGTAGCTGTTTTATTCTCCTGCCGCACTTCATAATATTCCTTTGCCTTCATAGCGGCTTTTAAAAAACGGTCGAAAGAAACGGGCTTTACCAGGTAATCTAGTGCATTCACTTCAAAACCATCCAGTGCATACTGTGGATAGGCTGTGGTAAATATCACTGCCGGCGGATTTTTAAGGGTCTTAAAAAATTCAAGGCCCGTTATTTTGGGCATTTGTATATCCAGGAAGATGAGGTGCACTTCTCCCCTTCCGATGAGTTCGGTTGCACTGAGCGGATTGTCGAATTCACCCAGCAGGTTCAGGAAATCTATATCGGCAATGTATTCCTTCAAGCCGTTCCTGGCCAGTGGTTCATCATCGATTGTGATACAGTTAATGGTCATAATATCTGTCCGGGTTAAGTTTTGATGCTGAGATCTACATTAAAAGTATCCATTTCATTCCTGATCGACAACTGGTGTTTTCCTGGATATAAAAGGTGGAGCCTGCGCTGTACATTACTGAGGCCGATGCCCGAATGCCTGTCGGTACTTTTTTCAATAGCTTCTTTTGAGTTTTTAAGTGTAAAGTGAAAAGAGCCGTTATTCATACCCAGGTCGATATTAATAAAATTAAGCTGGTCCTTATGATGTGAAATGTGTTTGAAGGCATTTTCAACAAAGGGTATCAGCAACAACGGCTCAATGGAAAATCCTTTTACAGCAGGCGAACAGTTGAAGCTGACCGAATAATTCTCGTCCTTGCGTAATTTCTGCAGGTCGATATAATCTTTCAGGTAATCAATTTCCTTCTCCACCGGCGCTTTATCGCCATTCATTTCATATAACTGGTAACGCAGCATGGCTGAGAACTTATGCAGGGCGCCCCTGGCATCAGGGTTATTTTTATCGATCAGGAAATAAACTGAATTAAGTGAATTGAAAAGGAAATGTGGATTGATCTGCGATTTCAGGAAGTTCAATTCTGCTTCTGCCTTTTCCTTCGCCATTTCCACCATGCGTTGCTGTATTTTGGTATAGTCCATCATCAGTTTAAAAGCGGCACCGGCAGTAACCAGGAAGAAATGCGGAATGACATTATCATATATCCTTTGCTTTAAATTACCCGCCAGGTTCAGCAGTAACGGATTATTCAGTAATCGGCCCACCAGGTTCATCTTGATGGCGCTGCTTATGACGATCATGGAAATAAAAGCCAATGCAAACCAGAAATATTGTCTTTTATAAAGGAGTTTGGGTATCAGCAAATAATTGGTGATATAAACCATCACTGCCAGGTCGGCCACTTTAATGAGGGTGACCTTAAAAGCAGTGGCTTCCAGTGCATAATCTTCATAGCGTAAAAAAAACCATAATCCAAAGACCAGCATCCAGACAATGAGATGGTGCAGTTTATACTTGATAAAAAAAGCGGTGTTTTGCATAAGTCAAAATAAAAGTACAAATTCCATTTGGCAATACCGATTACAGCATTGGTTGCATTTACCTGACGAAATGCAGTTTCACCGCTTTATCAAGCGTTATTCTCCATTGGTGTAAATGATTTTTAAAGTATCTTTTTGTTTACCAGATTTGTATTTATAAAACATGGTACATGAAATTTTCATTCCTGATTCCTGCAGCATTTATTCTTTTCAACTTTAATGCCTGTTCTCAGAACGCGGCACCACAACCTAACGAGCCGGAAAAAACAACCCTTCATGTGGGTGGCCCCTGCGAAGGATGCGAAGCAATTTTTGAATGCCCCGTTCCGTTTGAGCAGCTTTCCTGGACAGATACCATGCCCGACTTTAATGATGCAGGTCCTAAAATAGAGATAAGTGGAATGATATACCAAACCGACGGTACAACCCCGGCTGCCGGAGTTGTACTGTATATTTATCATACCGATCAAAGAGGGATCTATGCAAAAAAAGGAAATGAAACAGGTTGGGCAAAGCGTCATGGCTATATCCGTGGCTGGATAAAGACAAATGCACAGGGCCAATACAAATTTTATACACTAATCCCTGCTTCTTACCCTAACAGTTCAAATCCAAAACACATTCACCCGGTGATCAAAGAACCGGGTAAGAATGAATACTGGATAGATGAGTTTGTTTTTGATGATGACCCGTTATTACCGGATAAAGAACGTAACCGGGAAAAGCCGGTTGGAGGAAGTGGTGTTTTAAAGGCCAGTATGAAAGAAGGGATGCTGAGGGCAACACGTAATATTACTTTGGGGTTGAATGTTGAAGATTATCCTCAAGCTGCTGAAAAAAAATAATTCATTAGCATTAAAAAAGTATAGCCATGAAATATTCCTGGATCACATTCAGCATTCACAGTTAAACAAAAAGGAGTAAGAAATCAATCTTACTCCTTGTAATTTATTATTTACAGTGAGATGCTTCGTACCTCAGCATGACAACATTACTCTTCTTCATCAAAACTCATCGCTTCCTTAGTAGTCATCAACAGTTCGTATTCTTCCTTGCTACCTACGATCATATTTTCAAACTCACGCAATCCGGTACCGGCCGGGATATGATGGCCTGTGATAACGTTCTCTTTCAGGCCAAGCATTTCATCGGTCTTACCTTGTATGGCTGCAGAACTCAACACCTTGGTTGTTTCCTGGAACGATGCCGCAGATATCCAGCTATGTGTACCCAATGATGCTTTGGTAATACCCAGCAACAACGGTGATGAAGTTGCAGGTGATGCATCACGGAACTCAGCTAATTTTTTATCGGCTCTTCTTAGTACAGAATTCTCTTCACGTACTTCACGAAGTGTAACGATCTGTCCTGATTTTAATTTAGTACTCTCACCGGCTTCTGTAATAACTTTCTTATCAAAGATGAAATCGTTCTCCATATTAAAGTCGAAGCGGTCTTCTGTATCTCCTTCCAGGAATTTAGTATCGCCTGCATCTTCAATACGCACTTTACGCATCATCTGACGAACAATAACTTCTACGTGCTTGTCATTGATCTTAACGCCCTGTAAGCGGTAAACTTCCTGTATCTCATTAACCACATATTCCTGCACTGCAAAAGGCCCTTTAATAGCTAAGATATCTATTGGAGCTGTTTGGCCATCACTAAGCGCTGCACCTGCTTTTACAAAGTCACCATCCTGAACAAGGATCTGGCGTGATAAGGGAACAAGGTATTTCTTCACCACGCCATCTTTCGCTTCTACAATGATCTCCCTGTTACCACGCTTGATAGCACCAAAAGCAACTACACCGTCAATTTCACAAACCACGGCAGGGTTACTTGGGTTACGTGCCTCAAATAATTCTGTTACACGTGGTAAACCTCCCGTGATATCTTTCAGTTTGCTTAATATCCTCGGGATCTTCACCAATACCTGGCCACTTCTAACATCATCTCCTTCTTCCACCACAATATGTGAACCTACCGGCAGGTTGTATATTTTTTTCTCTTTTCCTGCAACAATAATAACAGGTAATTTGGTTTTATCTTTTGTTTCAATAACCACTTTTTCACGGTGACCGGTTTGCTCATCTGCTTCATCACGGTAAGTAATACCTTCAATCAAACTTTCAAAATGAATAGTACCATGTACTTCAGCTACTATTACATTGTTGAACGGATCCCAGGTACAAATGATATCACCTTTATTAACTTTCTGCCCGTCTTTTACATTCAGCAATGCACCATAAGGAATGTGTACACTGTTTTGTAAACGGTCAGACTTCACATCAATATTTCTGATCTCACCGGTACGGCCAATTACCACATGTGCTTTTTTGCCTTCGTTATTTTCTGTAGATACCGTTCGTAATCCGTCAAACTGCAATGTTCCGTCAAACTTAGCAGGCAATGAAGATTCTACTGAAGCAGAACCTGCCACACCACCCACGTGGAAAGTACGTAAGGTTAACTGTGTACCCGGCTCACCAATGGATTGTGCTGCAATAATACCTACTGCATCTCCACGCTGTGCCAGCATACCCGATGCCAGGTTCTTACCATAACATCTAACACAAACCCCACGCTTGCTTTCGCAGGTTAATACCGAGCGTATTTCAACTGATTCAATACCGCTTTCGTCAATTAATTTTGCTACTTCTGCACTAATCTCTTCTCCGCCACTAATTATTAATTCTTCAGTTACCGGATGAAAAACATCATGTAATGACATACGTCCTTCAATCCTGTCACTTAATGGTTCAATAATATCTTCATTATCTTTTAATGCAGATGTTGCAATACCACGTAAGGTTCCGCAATCTTCTTCATTAATAACAACGTCCTGGCTAACGTCAACCAAACGACGGGTTAAATAACCGGCATCTGCTGTTTTAAGGGCCGTATCGGCCAAACCTTTACGGGCACCATGCGTAGAGATAAAGTATTCCAATACACTTAAACCATCTTTAAAGTTGGCAAGGATAGGATTTTCAATGATCTCACTTCCTGATGAACCTGATTTACGTGGCTTAGCCATCAAACCCCTTAAACCTGCAAGCTGCTTGATCTGTTGCTTGCTACCACGGGCTCCGCTATCCAGCATCATATAAACAGAATTGAAACCCTGCTTATTGGCTGCCAGTTCATGTATCAATGTTTCGGTTACTTTAGTATCCACACGGCTCCAGATATCAATGATCTGGTTGTAACGTTCGTTATTGGTGATCAGACCCATGTTGTAGTTCTCCCACACTTCGTCAACTTCTGTTTGGGCATTTTCGATCAGTGTTTGTTTTATTTCAGGAATGATCAGGTCGTTGATGTTGAACGATAATCCTCCACGGAATGCCATGCGGTATCCCAATGTTTTAATATCATCCAAAAACTTAGCGGTAATGGGAACACTGGTCCATTTAATAATGTCGCCAATAATTTCACGCAATGCTTTTTTAGTTAACAGTGCATTAATGAAACCAACCGTTTTAGGAACATGCTGGTTAAAGATCACACGGCCTACAGTTGTTTCAATTAATTTATTGGTTAATGAACCATCCGGGTTTCGGAAATCTGCTTTTACTTTTATGTTGGCATGAAGATCGATCATCTTCTCATTGTATGCAATGATCACTTCTTCGGCAGAATAAAATGATTTGCCTTCGCCTTTTACTTTTTCTTCAGGTGTTGATTTTTTACCCTTGGTAATATAATACAATCCAAGAACCATGTCCTGGGAAGGAAGGGTGATTGGTGTACCATTCTGTGGGTTTAAAATGTTGTGTGAAGAAAGCATCAGTAACTGAGCTTCTAACACAGCAGCATTACTTAATGGTACGTGTACAGCCATCTGGTCACCATCAAAATCGGCGTTGAAGGCCGTGGTTACCAACGGATGCAATTGTATGGCTTTACCTTCGATCAGTTTTGGCTGGAAAGCCTGTATTGACAGCCGGTGAAGCGTTGGTGCCCTGTTCAACATAACAGGATGTCCTTTCAATATATTTTCAAGAATGTCCCAAATAATGGCTTCTTTTTTATCAACCAGTTTACGGGCACTCTTTACAGTTTTTACAATACCTCTTTCAATCAGTTTACGGATAATAAATGGCTTAAATAATTCTGCCGCCATATCTTTTGGTAAACCACACTCATGCATTTTCAATTCAGGACCTACCACGATAACCGAACGGCCAGAATAGTCAACACGTTTACCCAATAAGTTCTGACGGAAACGGCCTTGTTTACCTTTCAACACATCGCTCAATGATTTTAAAGCACGTCCACCTTCTGCTTTTACAGCATTTGATTTACGGCTGTTATCGAACAATGAATCTATCGCTTCCTGTAACATCCTTTTTTCATTACGCAGGATAACTTCAGGTGCTTTAATTTCCAATAATCTTTTCAAACGGTTATTACGGATAATAACACGGCGATAAAGATCATTAAGATCAGAAGATGCAAATCGGCCACCATCCAATGGAACAAGCGGACGTAATTCCGGTGGAATTACCGGGATATATTGCATTACCATCCACTCAGGGCGGTTGTTGATCCTTGTATTTGCATCACGGAAACTTTCCACCACACTCAATCTTTTTAAAGCATCTGCTTTACGCTGTTGAGATGTTTCGTTAGCGGCAGCATTACGAAGATCGAATGATAATTGATCCAGGTTGATACGCTGTAACATATCATGCACGGCTTCAGCACCCATCTTAGCGATGAACTTGTTCGGATCTTCATCCGGTAGGTGCTGGTTATCCTTTGGAAGTGTATCGAGTATGTCTAAGTATTCTTCTTCAGTTAACAGGTCGCCATAATTCTGTCCCTTATCGGTTCGGATACCTGATTGAATTACAACAAAACGTTCGTAATAAACAATGCTCTCTAATTTCTTAGAACTCATGCCTAATAAATAACCAATCTTATTTGGTAATGATTTAAAGTACCAGATATGAACAACAGGTACCACCAATTTGATGTGTCCCATTCTTTCACGGCGAACTTTCTTTTCAGTTACTTCCACACCGCAACGGTCGCACACAATACCTTTATAGCGGATACGCTTATATTTTCCGCAGGCACATTCGTAATCTTTTACCGGTCCGAATATTCTTTCGCAGAACAAACCATCTCTTTCAGGTTTATAGGTACGATAGTTAATGGTTTCCGGCTTTAAAACTTCACCATAGCTTTTTTCCAAAATACTGTCTGGAGAAGCCAAACCAATTGTTATTTGAGAAAATGTTGGCCTTGGACGGTTTTCTTTTTTGAATGCCATATTAAAATTTCTAGTTTGTAGTTTGTTGTTTTTTGTTACCAGCTGTTGTACAAGCATCAACAATGTTGTGTCACTCACTTGTACTTATTCAGCTTTATTCAACTTTTCATCGTCATTAGTGAGTTGTGAATCGTGAGTTTAACTCACGCCTCACCTTTCACGTCTCACGACATTAATCGAATTTTAAATCCAATCCCAATCCTCTTAATTCATGAACCAATACATTGAATGATTCTGGAATACCGGCTCTTGGAATGTTATCACCTTTTACAATTGCTTCGTATGTTTTAGCCCTTCCAATGATATCATCAGATTTAAGCGTCAACAATTCCTGCAAAATGTTAGATGCACCATAAGCTTCCAATGCCCAAACCTCCATCTCTCCAAATCTTTGACCACCAAACTGAGCCTTACCACCCAACGGTTGTTGCGTAATTAAACTATATGGTCCTATTGAACGGGCATGCATTTTATCATCAACCATGTGGTGTAACTTAATAATATAGATTATACCAACGGTTGCTTTCTGATCGAAGCGGTCGCCGGTTTCTCCATCATATAAATAAGTATGTCCGAATTTAGGTAACCCTGATTTTGTGATCTGCTCATCAATTTCAGCAACACTTGCTCCATCAAAAATTGGTGTTGCAAAACGAACGCCTAATTTTTCACCAGCCCAACCAAGTACGGTTTCATATATCTGTCCAAGGTTCATACGGCTAGGTACACCCAATGGATTCAATACAATATCAACCGGTGTTCCATCTTCCAGGAAAGGCATATCTTCCTGGCGAACGATCTTGGCAACAATTCCTTTGTTACCATGGCGTCCTGCCATCTTATCACCCACTTTCAACTTACGCTTAACAGCCATGTAAACTTTTGCCAATTTCAATACGCCTGCAGGTAATTCATCACCAATGCTGATGTTGAATTTCTCTCTCTTATATCTTCCTAATTCTTCGTTGAATTTAATATTGAAGTTGTGCAGCAGGATATTGATCAGTTCATCAGTCTTGGCTTCACCGCACCATCCCAACGGATTTACGTTTTGGTAATCTATGTTCGCCAGATTCTTTGCATTGAACTTTGCACCTTTACCAATCAATACTTCTCCAAAATTATTACTTACACCTGCACTGGTTTTATCTTTCAGCAAGGTTTGTAATTTGTTGATCAATAATTCCATTAAGTCTGCTTCGTTCTTCTCATGCGTCTTCTCGATCTTATCAAGTTGTGCTTTCTCTCTTACTTTAGCATTCTTATCTTTCTTTGCTCTTTGGAACAATTTCTTATCAATGATCACCCCTTCTGTACCACTTGGTGCTTTTAAAGAAGCATCTTTTGCATCACCGGCTTTATCACCAAAGATGGCACGTAATAACTTCTCTTCCGGTGTAGGATCGCTCTCACCTTTAGGGGTTATTTTACCGATAATGATATCTCCCTCTTTTACATGAGCACCAATACGGATGATACCGTTTTGATCCAGATCTTTGGTTGCTTCTTCACTAACGTTCGGAATATCCGGTGTTAATTCTTCTTCTCCTAATTTAGTATCACGTACTTCAATTTCAAATTCAGAAATATGGAGCGATGTAAACAGATCTTCTTTAACAACTTTCTCACTGATCACGATCGCATCCTCAAAGTTGTATCCTTTCCATGGCATGAATGCCACTTTCATATTTCTACCCAAAGCGATCTCACCACCTTTGGTTGCATAACCTTCGGTTAAGAATTCGCCTTCACTAACTTTTTGTCCTTTAACAACAGCAGGGCGCAGGTTAATACATGTTTCCTGGTTGGTACGAACAAACTTGGTTAATTTATAGATAATAAGATCTTCATCAAAACTTACCAGTTGCTGTGTTTCATTTCTTTTGTAACGAACATGAATTTCATTGGCATCAACATACTCAACTACACCATCACCATCTGCATGGATCTGGATCCTTGCATCACGTGCTGCTTTACCTTCCAAACCGGTACCTACGATCGGCACTTCAGGTTTGATCAATGGTACAGCCTGGCGTTGCATGTTCGATCCCATCAGGGCACGGTTAGCATCATCATGCTCAAGGAACGGAATCAAGGAAGCACTTAAACCAACGATCTGGTTCGGTGCCACATCCATATACTCCACTTCTGTTTTATCAAGGATCGGGAAGTCACCGGTCTGGCGGCTCTTTATCCTGTCGTCAACAAAGTTTCCTTTAGCATCCATTTCAATATTTGCCTGGGCGATCTTTGCTGTATCTTCTTCTTCGGCACTCAGGAAAGTGATCTTCTTCATATCAGCCCTTCCATCAGTTACCTTATGGTAAGGGGTTTCAATAAAGCCCATATCATTGATCTTGGCATGTACACAAAGTGTAGATATCAAACCAATGTTTGGGCCTTCCGGAGTTTCAATAGTACACAAACGACCATAATGAGAGTAGTGAACGTCACGAACTTCAAAACCTGCTCTTTCACGACTTAAACCACCGGGTCCCAGTGCGGAGATACGACGTTTATGCGTTATCTCACTTAAAGGATTGGTTTGATCTAAGAACTGAGAAAGCTGTGATGTACCAAAGAATGAATTGATAACAGAAGATAATGTTCTTGCATTGATCAGATCAACCGGTGTGAACACCTCGTTATCACGTACGTTCATTCTTTCACGGATGGTACGAGCCATACGGGCCAAACCAACACCAAACTGAGCATATAACTGCTCACCCACAGTACGAACACGACGGTTACTTAAGTGATCAATATCATCAACCTCACTTTTACCATTGGTTAATAGCACCAATGTTTTAATGATGGCAATGATATCATCCTTAGTTAAAACCTTTTTAGTGATCGGGAAATTTAATCCCAGGCGGCGGTTAATTTTATAACGACCTACTTCACCAAGGTCATAACGCTTATCGCTGAAGAATAATTTATCAATGATACCACGGGCTGTTTCATCATCCGGAGCATCAGCACCACGTAATTGCTTGTAGATATGCTGAACCGCTTCCAGTTCACTGTTAGAAGTATCTTTATTTAATGTATTGTAGATGATCGCATAATCTCCACTAACCTCTTCTTTTTGAATAAACACACTCTTCGCTTCCATTTCAATGATAAGTGCAATATTGGATTCATCCAATACGCTATCTCTCTCCAGAATGATCTCATTTCTTTCAATAGAAACCACTTCACCTGTATCTTCATCCACAAAATCTTCTACCCAGGTACGCAATACACGGGCAGCAAGGCGCTTGCCAATGCATTTTTCCAGGCTTTTCTTATCCGCTTTAACCTCATCAGCCATACCAAATAATTCCAGGATGTCTTTATCGGTTTCAAAACCTATAGAACGTAATAAAGTAGTAACCGGGAATTTTTTCTTACGGTCAATGTAAGCAAACATCACATTGTTGATGTCTGTTGCAAATTCCATCCATGCACCTTTAAAAGGAATTACCCTGGCAGAATAAATTTTAGTACCATTTGGATGAACTGATTGACCAAAGAATACACCAGGTGAACGGTGCAATTGGCTAACCACAACCCTCTCTGCACCATTGATAACAAAAGTGCCACGTGGTGTCATGTAAGGAATATTTCCTAAGAACACATCCTGAACGATTGTCTGGAAGTCAACATGCTCTTCATCATTACAACTTAAACGCAATTTTGCTTTTAAGGGAACGGCATAGGTCAAGCCTCTTTCAATACATTCTTCAATGGTGTACCTTGGAGGATCTACGAAATAATCCAGGAACTCCAGTACAAAAATGTTACGGGTATCGGTAATAGGAAAGTTTTCCTTAAATACACGGAACAATCCCTCCACGTTACGTTTGTCGGGAGTGGTTTGTAACTGGAAAAAATCTTTAAATGATTGGATCTGGATTCCCAGCAAATCGGGGGTCTCCGCTAAAAGTTCAACTTTTCCGAAATTGATACGTTTAGCAGCGTTTGTTTTAGTTGCAGACATATTGTAATTAAGACGTTTAAGTGTGCAGAAGATCCTTTAGAATCAAGACTTGGCAACTATTGATGCCACTAAGCCTAAATTAAAGGAGGGCAAAGGTAGGGAATAATTTCCTATTTTTTGATTACGATATACGATTTTTTAAGGGGTTGGAAGGGTTTTTGTGGATAACCTCGTCTTTTTACTTATTTCCCCAGTTTAAACCTAAAAGAGTTGATTAACAACCGGGCCAGGACCAACCACCATGTAAAATGAAAAAGCCAGGAATTTCTCGGATTCAACACATCATTAAGGTACAAGAGAGACGGGCTTACGATAAAAACGAAATTGCTGCCCACTGCCTTAATGGTTGCTGGGCAGTTCTTTTTAGATAGGTTACTGGTACTAATCGTAGGTTAACGTAATTTTATTACTTATTTCTTTGGTGTTTTCAAAGCGACTGACTATTTTAGCACTGTATTATTTACTGACTGACTAATTTTTTACTTTCACACACCAATATCCCAATAAAATCCGTTAAATAAAAAACCTCCGAACTAAAGTACGGAGGAACAAAATTGGCTCTTAGAAAGCACCGTGTTTTGGTATGTTAAGGACTTAATTTGCCTTGTCATACGTCTGGACGGTTTTTGTTTTTATAAATGCAGTAAGTAGGGGTCGAACCTACACTTCAGGCTTAGCGGGCGAGTGTACTGACCATTATACTATTACTGCCACCGCACTCAACTTTAAGTAGGCTATCCATAATGGATAGCCTTTTTTGTTAAGTGCCACCGCAATTTTAAGGAATTTATATGATAAAAATTTTTTTTATTCGTTTTTTGTTAATAATGTGGAAAAACGAATATTACTTCTTCTTTTTTATCTGAGTATTCAAAGCCAGTTTTAGTAGCTGGTCGGCTGTTAAGTCGGTCTTAACAGTTATATCGTATTTACCTTTTTTCTTTTTAGGTTTTGCTGCTTTAGCCATGTAGCTAAGTTAAGCATAACTCCATTGATAACCTCCGGTAGTTACTCTTTTACCACAAAGGACACGGGATATATTCTGCCATGTAATACCTGTTAGTTCTTGGGCTTGTTTAAGGCTGTCAAACCTACCTACTATTTCACCATCGAATAATTGATATATAGGGCGTTTCCTTCCTTGTACACCTACCTTACCCTCATTCAGTGGATTGTTTGTTGGTCTTTCAGGAACGGGCGTATTGATTAATTGTTTGTAGGTTAAACGTCCTTCAATATTTGTAAGGGATAAAGAGAACCTTTCAGCATCGGTCATTTTGCGAAGGTTATATCTGTATGCCGTTTCATCACAGTACCGGGCTAAGTGTTTTGGCGTTACTTGGTGGTATATTCCAATGATAGACCTTTTAAGCAAGCTAAATGCCCCTTCAATGCTATTGGTGTGTATATCCCCTTCCCTTACATATTCTTTAGCTGAATGGTTTACTACTTCATGTGAGGCATATTCCTTGTTTAGATTTGTATAAGAGGAATGATTATCTGTTATAAGGTTTGCGCTGTTATCTACATTTTGCCTGATAGCTTTTTGCATTTCACTTGAATTAGGATGAACAGGCATTAGCTTTAATTGCCCGTTTCTTTCCAGCATACCCATAACCATTGTTTTAGTGTTATAGGTATTTTGTTCATCTCTTAATTTCTTGCGTTTGCTCTTACTCATGTTTGGTACTTTCCCTCCAATATATACCTCATCAATTTCTGTTATGTTGCTCAATTTATCATTTGTTTTAATTCTCATGGCTTCCCTTATTCTATGTAACATGAACCAAGCTGTTTGTTGGGTTACTGATATATCCTTCCCTAACTGGTAGCTGCTTATTCCTTTCTTATGTGCAGTAACCAAATAGATAGCCGTAAACCATTTAGTAAGGGGAATATTACTACTTTCAAATATTGTTCCCACAGTTATTTTAAAACGTTTGTAGCACTTACTACTTGCACACTTATATCTTTCCCCTCCCTGAATAATATAGCTTTTAGGATTGCCACAATAAGGGCAGACTATCCTCCCATCTGCCCACCGTTGTTTAAACAGATATTCTTTACAAGCCTTTTCAGTAGGCATGGATAGTATTAATTCTCTTAAATTATTAAACATGGTTAATTAGTTTTAAATTAGTAATCTCAAAACAACTTAATAAAACAAAAAAAATGACTGTTATGGAAGCATTTACCATTATATCATCTTGTGTTAGTATTCTCATTTTGGTTGCGACTGTTTATTATATTGCTCATGCTCCGGTGAACGCTGTTAGAATTGGAAGGAGACTAAACAACGAGCAACAGAAAGACAATGCTAAGCGTAATTTATTCCTAACCTTGTTTGCATATAGGGGTTCTCCAATACATTATGATTTTGTAAATAGCTTAAATAAGATTGACATTGTTTTTCACGATACCCCAACCGTTCTAACTGCGTGGCACAATTACTATAATTCCCTCCAACTAAAAGAGCAAGCAAATGCTCAGGATAATTGGAGGCTTTTGAGAATTGAACTTCTTTCCCAAATGGCAACGGTATTAGATTACCCTCAAATAAAACAGGTTGACATGGCGAAGCATTATTTTCCAGAGGGGCATGAAAGTCAGGAATTTGATGATTTTCTTTTGAAGAAACGAGGGATTGATTATTTAAAGAGTGGGGCAGAACTTCATGCTTTGTTAATTGAACAAATTGAAGCCAAGCAAAAAGAGGGTGAAACTGAACCACAGGTGAAATAAAAAAAGGACAATCAATTCCTTGACTATCCTTTCCTGTACCTAAATTCGATGTTAAAGCCAATTTCTCCCCGGCTTTTAAAGCTATTTTTACTGAATTAATTAAGCAATTTCAACCTCAGCACCAGCTTCAGTTAATTTCGTTTTTAATTCTTCAGCAGTTGCCTTATCAACGCCTTCTTTAATTGGTTTTGGAGCGCCGTCCACTAAATCTTTAGCTTCTTTCAATCCCAATCCTGTTAATTCCTTAACGATCTTTACAATGGCCAATTTGTTGGCACCTGCAGCCTTTAAGATAACATTAAATGCTGTTTTCTCTTCAGCAGCGGCAGCACCTTCGCCACCACCAGCACTTACTGTAACTGCAGCTGCAGCTGGTTCAATACCATACTCTGATTTTAAGAATTCTGCTAATTCCTGAACTTCTTTTACAGTTAAGCTTACTAAACTTTCTGCTAATTTTTTTACTTCTGCCATAATGTTTGTTTTTTTTCCGGCTTCACACCCGTCTCGGCGGGTCCGTCGGAGAGTTTTAAAAAAATTGTTGTTTTATAATTAATTGCAAGCCAAAAAAGCTAACCAATTTAATACTTAATTACTCAGCTACCGGTGTTTCGGTTGCTGTATCTGTGGCATCGGCAGCCGGTGTTTCAGGGGCTGTTTCTGCTTTTGGAGCTTCAACGGCCGGAGCTTCTGCTACAACTTCTGCAACAGGAGTTACCACTTCAGCCACAGCTGATGCTGCGTCTTTATTTTGCAAAGCACCCAATACTCTTTGTATTGGAGATTGCAGTAGTCCTATCACCTCCCCAATCAATTCATTCTTGGTTTTGATCTGGGTTAATGCTTTTAGCTGATCGTTACCAATAAATACATCTCCATTGATAAAAGCTGCTTTCAGTAATGGCTTTTCATTGTTGTTCTCTTTACGAAAAGTACTGATGATCATTGCAGGTTCTTTTGGATTTTCACTGAACATCAAAGCTGTTACTTTGTGCAATGAATCATAAACACCACTGTACTTTTCAGCATCCAGGCTTTCCAATGCTTTTTTGATAAGTGTATTCTTAGCCACTTTCATTTCCACCTGCTTGTTAAAGCAATGGTTACGTAATTTACCAACCTGTGCCACAGTCAGGCTTTCTGTGTCAGTAATGTAGAAGTTATTATATTGAGAGAACTTACCTTTAAGCACCTCAATCACTTCATTTTTTTCCTGTTTTGTCATAACAAATATTTTTATGCATCAACGCTGTTGCGCTGGTACTAGTTTTGAACAGATTTTGTGTCAATTGCAATACCGGGGCTCATTGTACTTGCCATGCTAACACCTTTCAGGTAAGTACCTTTAGATGATGAAGGTTTTAATTTCATGATAGCATTTATAAGTTCCTGGCTGTTTTCAGCGATCTTCTCCGATGCAAAACTTACTCTTCCGATAGAAGCATGGATGATACCTACTTTATCTACTTTAAAAGCAATTTTACCTCCTTTAAGATCATTGATAGCACCGGTTACATCATTAGTAACTGTACCGGTTTTAGGATTTGGCATCAGGTTACGTGGACCTAATACTTTACCCAATTTACCGATCTTAGGCATTACAGACGGGGTGGCAACGATAACATCAATATCTGTCCAACCACCTTCAATTTTGGTAATAAATTCTTCCAATCCAACATAATCAGCGCCGGCAGCTTTTGCTTCGGCTTCTTTATCTGGTGTACATAATACCAAAACTTTTTTAGTTTTACCTGTACCATGTGGTAACGAAACCGTACCACGAATAGCCTGATCGGCTTTCTTAGGGTCAACGCCTAATCTGATATGCAGGTCAACAGAACTGTCGAATTTTGTTGTGTTTACTTCTTTAACCAGGGTTGAAGCTTCCTTTAGGGAATATGCTTTATTAATATCAACCTTAGTATTTGCTACTTTTCTTTTTTTCGTAATCATTTCTTACAAATTTTTTGGTTGATAATTAATTTTCCCAGGGAGCTTTACCGTCTACAGTTAAACCCATACTACGTGCAGTACCGGCAACCATTTTCATGGCGCTGTTAATTGTAAAAGCGTTAAGATCAGCCATTTTATCCTTAGCTATCTCTTCTACCTGGTTCCAGGTAACTTTTCCAACTTTAACACGATTGGGTTCTTTACTACCGCTGGTAATCTTTGCAGCGTCCATTAGCTGAACTGCAGCGGGTGGAGTTTTAATGATAAAGTCGAATGACTTATCAGCATAAACGGTGATTAATACAGGAAGAACTTTACCCTGTTTATCCTGGGTTCTTGCATTGAACTGCTTACAGAACTCCATGATGTTGATACCTTTAGAACCTAAGGCAGGCCCTATTGGCGGTGCCGGATTGGCTTGTCCTCCTTTACACTGGAGCTTGACATAGCCTGTAATCTCTTTTGCCATTTTTTTACATTTTTTGGTGATAGCGTCGTCCGCAACAGCGGATAGACTCCCAAGTCAATAATATTCTTCGAAAGAACTATTTGGGGCGGCAAAGCTAACGAAAATATTTACAATTTTAACCTATTTACAAAAAAAATCCTCCCGCCTCAGGCGGAAGGATAAATTCATTTTAGAAATAGCTTATAATACCAGTATCCCTTTGGCCTGCATTGTGATCTCTTTTTTAGGCTCCTTTATGGCTGCAATCTCTTCTTTACTTTTACCTGCATCTTCTGCATAATGACGCAGCATTTCTACCGACGTTTCCTTAAGCGTTGCTGTACCTTCTGCCACAATAGTTTTACCATTCATAGCCAGTGGAACCAAAAATGCATGGTCTTTCATTTTTATCAACATAGGGCCACTTGCTGTTTCCATACGTAACCAGCAGCCTTCAGACTTGCATACCTCAACTACCTTACCCATAACTTTTACTTCCACTGGTTCAGCACCCTGTAATTTGGAAGGCAATTCATTTGCGGCTATCGCACCCTCAGCAGACGTTTTTTCGCCAAAGGTCATTCCTTTATTTGCAGGCCCTTTAGGCGGCTGTGCCAATAAACTAAAACTTAAAAATAAAGCTGGAATAATTACTATTAATTTTTTCATCATTTAAAATTTATAATTAAAAAAATGAGCCACCAAAAGTGGCTTTAGAAATTAACCTATTTTTTCTACCTGCATATAGCTTAGTTCTACCGGGGTAGCCCTGCCAAATATTTTTACCTGTACTTTCAGTTTTTTCTTTTCGTCATTTACCTCTTCAATAACACCATTGAAATCATTGAATGGCCCATCAATAATTTTTATAGTTTCACCAATGATGAAAGGTTCACTCATCGTCATTCCGCCTATATCGCTCATTTCATCTACCTTACCCAGCATTTTATTTACTTCAGCCTTACGCAATGAAATAATATTTCCTTTCGATCCTTTACCGTCAGTAAGAAAGTGCATTACATTGCTGATGTTACTCATTGACTGTATCATATCATCATTCAGCTTTCCATCGGCAACTTCTATCATAATATATCCGGGATAAAAATTCCGCTCTCTCATCACTTTTTTACCATTCAATACCTTATACACTTTTTCTACCGGTAAAAAAACCTGCTTCACTGTGTTGGTCCATCCGTTACGAACAATATCCTTATCAAGGTATTCTTTTATTTTGCGCTCTTTTCCACTCACTACACGCAGCACATACCATTTACTTTCCTTCTCCGCTTTCTCGGTTTTTTCTACAATTGGTGTTGTCTCTTCCATAATTATTTAAATAAAGAGTAAATAAATTTCATTGAGTTATTGGATACAAAATCCATAACCCAAACTACTGCTGTGATCATTAGAGTAGCTCCTAAAACTATCATGGTTGATTGTTGCAGTTGATCCCAGTTTGGCCAGGTAACCTTATGTACTAATTCCTTATACGAATCTTTCAGGTATGCAGTAAATTTATTCATAGTTGTTTATTTTGTTCAGTTTTTATAATACTGAACGTTTATTAAATCAGCACGGGCACTAGGATTCGAACCCAGATCAAAGGTTTTGGAGACCCGTATGCTACCGTTGCACCATGCCCGTATGAAAGCTAAAAGCTATTAGCAGTTAGCCAATAGCTTTTAGCATTATTTTGTAAAGATAGTGTTTTTTTGTGTTTAGCAAAAAGCTAAAAGTAACAACTATCCCCTTGTTTTATTTTACAATTTCAGTAACCTGACCAGCACCTACTGTACGGCCACCTTCACGAATCGCAAATTTCAAACCCTTTTCCATTGCGATCGGCTGAATTAGGGTAACATTTAAAGAAGTGTTATCACCCGGCATAACCATTTCTGTACCTGCATTCAAAGTAACTTCACCAGTTACGTCTGTTGTACGGAAATAGAACTGTGGACGGTATTTGTTGAAGAATGGAGTATGACGTCCACCTTCTTCTTTGCTCAATACATAAACTTCTCCTTTGAATTCAGTGTGTGGAGTGATAGAACCTGGTTTGCAAAGGACCATACCCCGGCGGATCTGAGTTTTCTCAATACCACGTAATAACAGACCTGCATTGTCTCCAGCTTCGCCTTCGTCAAGTAATTTCTTGAACATTTCAACACCTGTACAAGTTGTAGATAATGGCTTTTCCATTAAACCTACGATCTCAATTGATTCACCCACTTTGATACGGCCTCTTTCAATACGACCTGTAGCAACAGTACCACGGCCTGTGATAGAGAATACATCTTCTACAGACATCAGGAATGGCTGATCAACCAGACGTGGAGGTAATGGGATATAGCTGTCAACAGCATCCATTAATTCGTCGATCTTTTTAATCCATTTTTCATCACCAGCTAAAGCACCAGTTGCAGAACCCTGGATGATTGGAGTTTTGTCTCCATCAAACCCGTAAGAAGTTAACAACTCACGAATTTCCATTTCAACCAGTTCCAGTAATTCAGGATCATCAACCAGATCAACCTTGTTCATAAAAACAACGATCTGAGGTACTCCTACCTGGCGGGCCAACAGAATGTGTTCTTTAGTTTGTGGCATTGGTCCGTCAGTAGCAGCAACTACAAGGATAGCGCCATCCATCTGGGCAGCGCCTGTGATCATGTTTTTCACATAATCGGCGTGACCCGGACAGTCTACGTGTGCATAGTGACGTGTAGCCGTTGCATACTCAACGTGAGCTGTATTGATCGTGATACCTCTTTCTTTTTCTTCAGGAGCACCATCGATATCATCATAATTTTTTTTCTCCGCTAAACCTTTTTTTGACAAAACATCGGTTATAGCGGCTGTAAGTGTTGTTTTACCATGATCCACGTGACCGATAGTACCAACGTTTAAATGGGGTTTATCCCTTTTGAAAGATTCTTTTGCCATTGTTTATATTTTTATTATTTGTTTTGAAAATTGGTTGTCATTTTTAAGTCTGTAAACCATCGACTTTTATTTTGAGTACCAAACTTTAGTACCATTATCATTTTAAAAGAGCCATCAGTGAGAATCGAACTCACGACCCCTTCCCTACCAAGGAAGTGCTCTACCCCTGAGCTACGACGGCTTGTGTTGAGCCATCAGTGAGAATCGAATCACTGACCCTCCCGATATCATCGGGATGCTCTACCCCTGAGCTACCACGGCTTAACCAATCTGCCGTAGCAGGCAGAAAATGAGCGGAAGACCAGGCTCGAACTGGCCACCTATAGCTTGGAAGGCTATCGCTCTACCAAATGAGCTACTTCCGCTTATTATTATTTTAAATAATCAAAGAACAGTGGGCAGAGTAGGGTTCGAACCTACGTACACTTACGTGAACAGATTTACAGTCTGTCGCCTTTAACCACTCGGCCATCTGCCCAAAAAGTACCAAATTTGAAGCCCTATTAAAGCAGGTAATTTTCAAACTCCTGAGCCGAAGACTGGAGTCGAACCAGCGACCTGCTGATTACAAATCAGCTGCTCTACCAACTGAGCTACTTCGGCATTACTGTAAAGAACTGATTCGCAAAAAAGAGAGCTTGCAAAAAAACACCCTATTTTTTGGGAAGGCAAAGGTAAGAGAAAATGCTTAATACCAAAACTTTGAAATAGATTTTTTATACGGGATTGGTAAAATGTGAATAACCAAAATAAAAAAGCCCCCCAATGATTCGGGGGGCCTGATATTTTAGCGATGAATTTATGCTGCTTTTTTTTCTTTTTTCTTTTTAATTTGGGTTATCACTGAATCCAATGCACTGTCAAAACTTTCTTCAAATGATTTAGATGATTGTTTTACAAAGAATTCATGTCGTGGGATAAGGACTTTAATTTCCGCTACTTTATCCTTAATGTTGTGTACTATATTATCAAGCTTCAAATATACATCCACCTTTGTTATTCTGTCATGATACTGGGATAGTTTAGAGACTTTTTTCTCAATATATGAAACCAATTTTGTGTCTGCATCAAAGTGCACTGTCTGAATGTTTACGTTCATACCGTCTGTTTTTTAAACTGTGAAAAATAATGTGTAAGAACCGGGTTTGGAATTATGTCATAGGCAAGTTTTTGGAGGTGTTTTATCAGGTTTTATTTGTTAAATGAAATTAGCCTATAAAACCTGTTTTTCAAAATAAAATTTTGCCAATTTTAAGTAAACAAGGTGCTAAGCCTTTGGATGGGCCTTTTTATGAATATCCTTCAGTTTTTCAATGGTATTGTGCGTGTATATCTGCGTGGCAGCAAGGCTGCTATGGCCCAGCAGTTCTTTAACCGCATTTAAGTCGGCCCCGCCGTTCATTAAATGTGTGGCAAATGTATGACGGAGTACATGGGGGCTTTTTTTATCTATAGTTGTAACCAGGCCCAGGTATTTATTAACCGTATTATAAACATATTTTGGGTTTAGTTTTTTACCCCTTGCATTGATCAATAAAACCACATCGTCGCTTGTTTCAAAGACCTGCTTTTTAGCAAGCATATAATCCTGCACCTGGTTCATCAATTGTTTACTAACCGGAATTATCCGTTCTTTATTTCCTTTGCCTAAAACTTTAATAGAGCTATTACTTTTGGCAATATGTTTTTCTTTTAATCCAACCAGTTCAGCCTGGCGTATTCCGGTATTATAAAAGAGTTCTATTAAAAGGCGTTGGGTTTTGCCCTCCCATGTATCCGGGAATTCTACGTGTTTAAATAATGTTGCTATAGCATCTTTATCTACAAACTGTGGCAACCGCTTATTTATTTTAGGAGATATAATTGTTGCCATCGGACTTACTAATATACTTTGCGTGCGCAACTGGTATTTGAAAAAAGATTTGAGTGCTGATATTTTGCGGTTAATACTTTTGGATTCCATTCCCTGCTGTTTAAGCTCTGCCAGCCAGGATCTGATAAAAGTTGTCTTTATGTCCTGCAGAGAAGTATCTCCAAACTGATGATGTAGAAAATCAAAGAAAGAATCCAGGTCGTTTTTATAGGATATGACCGTATGTTGTGAATACCTTTTTTGAAACTTTAGGTAATCAAGGAAATCCTGTATGGTTTGTTCAACGGTTTGAGGCATAAAAAAACTGATATCCAAAGTTATGATAACCGGATATCAGTTTAATATATTGCTGATTTAAATAATCTTAGTCGAATTTACCAGCTGTAACCTGCTCTTTATAAACAGCTTTAAGGACTTCCTTGCGGCGGCGGATTGATGGCTTAATAAAAGCCTGTCTTTCCCTTAATTGTAACAATATCTTGCTTTTCTCAAATTTCTTTTTATACTTTTTGAGTGCCTTGTCAATGTTTTCGCAATCTTTAGAATCAATTATTAACATAAATTATATACCTCCTTTAGGTGATTTTAAGTTCGCAAAGATAATAGAATTATTTAAAAAATCGAATTCTTATAACAAATTCCGAAATTTGAATAATGTTTACAGGAATAATTGAAAATACAGGTATCGTAGCAGAAACCGACAGTAGTGGGACCAATAAAATATTTTGGGTCACGTCTCCCCTGGCAAATGAACTTAAAGTTGACCAAAGCCTGAGTCATAATGGAGTTTGCCTTACTGTTGAAGAAATTAGAGATAATATGCACAGGGTTACTGCTGTTGAAGAAACCATTTCCAAAACCAATTTAAGTGAATGGAAAAAGGGGAGTATAATTAACCTGGAAAGGTGCCTGCAATTAAATGGCAGGCTGGATGGGCATATTGTACAGGGCCATGTTGATTGCACTGCAAAATGTATGGATGTTATAAATAAAGAAGGAAGTTGGGAATATCACTTTGATTTCCCTCAACAATTCGCAATTTTTATCATTGAGAAAGGTTCCATTACAATTAATGGTATAAGTCTCACGGTTTTCAATGTAAGTAAAAATACTTTTATGGTTGCGGTGATACCATATACTTATGCCCATACTAATATGAGTGCAGTAAATAAAGGTGATACTGTTAATCTTGAATTTGATGTAGTAGGTAAATATGTGAACCGTATGCTTGCACTCAGGTAAATTTTACTAATGAATTAAATCCGTCGCATTTTATTTTTCAAATGCAGAAAAGGCCGTTCAATAAACCTGTAACTGATCGCAGAAACTATATAGTTTATCACCAGGAATAACATTCCCCTGATAATTACAGGTAGTGATATATTTAATTTTTGCAGCGCCACAAGTCCGAAAGTAAGTACAATACCATGAAAACAATACAGGCCATAAGATATCTTACCGGTATAGACCAAAAATCTTTGTGATCTTAATTTTATCAAACTGTTTTCATTTACCATTTGTTCAATAATGAACAAGCCTATGAAAATGATAAACAGGCAACGGCCCAGCAGATCTAAAAATGGAAGAACTGAATTCGGCGCATTATATATAAAGCAAAAATTCACAATAAACATAACCGGCAAAGCCAAAATAAACAGCAGGTTGTTTCTTTTACTTATTTTTCTAAAAAAGCTCACTATACTGCTTTGGCGATGCATCAATATAGCAGCCTGTATACCTATAGCAAAATCAAACAGGAAAGTCAGCGTATTAAACTCATACCGGATATTATTAAGTATGGCATATATGCTATAACAAAGGCTGGCCATGATTAATATAGCCACACAGGTTACCAGTCTTTTCTGAAAAAACAGTAAACAAATACCCCACAATAAATAAAATTGTTCCTCTACTGCCAATGTCCACAAAAATTTTAGAAAATAAACATGCCCTTCCAGGTAAAAATTCGAGATAAAAAATAAATAATAATAAGCCGGGGGTAATGTTACAGGAACATTTAGTCTTGCAGACACATAAGGTAAGAGGACAAATGAAAATATCATCAGGAGGTAATACAAAGGCCAGATACGCAATATCCTGCGGATAAAATAATTGATAAAGGAAAAATTACCTTTCACTTTATATTCATTTATCCCCAGCCAGGTAAGCAGGAATGAGGAAAGAATAAAAAATACATCGATAGATAAAGAGAGATTATAATAAAAATACTGCAGCAGGCCGTTAAAAAAACCCATGCCGAATTCCGGGTGAAAAACATGATAAATATAAACTGCCAAAAATGATAAACCCCTGACTGCATCAAGTTGTGGAAAATAATATTTTGACCCGTTACTCATCAAATCGAGTCTATTTTACTCCCCTTCATATTTTTTTGTATGGCTTCATCCATTATACGTTCAGCATAAGGCCGTGAAACAGTATTAAGCTCTTCTGTTTTTGTTTGTACCAGGTTCTTATCATTCATATCAAGCGATAATTGTAATGCCTGTATGGCCAGGGAAGTTTCCTTAATTTCCTTTTCAGTTAAGAGGGAGAAATTCTTTTGAATAAATTTTTCTGTGGTCTGCAACAATTGTTCCGCTTCAGTCTTAGCCTCTATTAAGGCACGGGCATTGATGTCATCATTCGCATGATGAATAGAATCCATCAGCATTTGTTCCACTTCTTCATCTGTTAATCCGTATTGTGGCTTAACTTCAATTGATTGCTCAATGCCGCTCCTTAATTCTTTTGCATTAACTACAAGGATACCATCGGCATTAATCAATAAACTAACTTCCACTTTTGGCATGCCTGCCGGCATGCCCGGTATTCCTGTTAAATTAAATTCGGCAAGCCGACGATTATCTTTTACCAGGTCTCTCTCTCCCTGGAAAACGGCGATCTTCATACCGCTTTGCCCGTCTTTATAAGTAGTATATTGCCTGGAAGCTTTTGTTGGAATTTTTGAATTGCGGGGCAATAACACATCCATTAGGCCACCCATCGTTTCCAACCCAAGTGAAAGTGGTGTTATATCCAGCAATAAAAGATCTTTGGTGTTACCGGCCAGGATATCGGCCTGAATTGCGGCTCCCAGCGCAACAACCTCATCGGGATCAACAGTATCATTCAATGTTTTTCCAAAAAAATGGCTCACCATTTGTTTTACCAACGGAGTTCTTGTACTTCCACCAACCATAACAATCTCATCAATTGCTGACTTTTCAATTCCTGCATCCTTAACTGCATTATTGCAGGAGATAATTGTTTTATCTATAATAGGCTTACATATCTCTTCAAACTTTTCCCTGGTTATATTAATAATTATCCCCTGGTAGTCCGTCTCGAATATTTTATTTGCAGATAAATATTTTTTTGCCTCCTCTGCTTTTAAACGGAGTAGCTGTTTATGATTTATCTTACCATCACTTTGATCCAGGCCATATTGCCTGATCCAGTATTCTGCAATAGCTGCATCAAAATCATCACCCCCTAAAAAAGTGTCTCCATTGGTAGAGAGTACTTCGAATACTCCGTTGGCAATATTTAATATGGAAATATCAAAAGTTCCTCCACCCAGGTCATAGACGGCTATCGTTTTACTTTCCTCTTTATGCAACCCAAATCCATAAGCAAGACTGGCAGCAGTTGGTTCATTAATGATCCTTAATACATCCAACCCGGCTAATTTACCAGCATCCCTTGTCGCCTGGCGTTGTGCATCATTAAAATAAGCAGGCACAGTGATGACTGCTTTATTTACCTGTGTTTTCAAAATATGCTCAGCCTGCTTCTTAAGTTCTTTAAGAATAAGTGATGACAGATCAACAGGTGAATAAAACTTATTCCCAACCTGTACCTTCACCAATTTATTCTCGTCATCAATTATCTTATATGCCAAAACACCAGAACTATCTTTTACATCGTTATAGGTTTTACCCATCAATCGTTTTGCTGAAAAGACAGTATTGGCAGCATCTGATACTAAATATTTTTTAGCCTCTTCTCCAACTACAACATTTGAATTTTCGCCAAAGTAAATAACTGATGGAACCAATGAACTGCTGCCATGCTCTTTTAACGCAACAGGCTTTTTACTTTCGGGATGAATGATAGCAACCAGGCTGTTGGTTGTACCCAGGTCAATACCTACAATTATTTCATCCTGCTGTAAACTTCCGGTGGCAATGTTGATAGCTATTTTAGCCATATATTTATTATTATACTTTGCTGCTACAATGCTGTTTTTTATTCAATTGCAAATATATCCTTAATTTCATTTTGACTATTAAAAAGCTTCATTAATGGGATTTATTTCGATAGGAGATTTTTCTGACCTGTTTTATAAAATAAAAGGCAGGGGTATAAAATTTATTTTAGGAAAGATTTCTTTAAGTGCCATAAACCGTACAAAAAATACCTGGAATGACATCAACAATGATTCATCTAACTGGTGGATCATTGAAGCAATCAGGAAAAGATGGAACAAGCTGATAACCGGCAACGAAGAAATGGAATATGAAGACTATATAGCATCTAAATATCTCAGTCACAAAGAAAATATTTCTATCCTGTCTGTAGGTTGTGGAGAAGGTGATCATGAAATTGCATTCTGCAAATACAGGAATGTATCGAATATCAAAGGAATTGACATTGCAGCCGGGCCGGTAAATGTTGCCAGGCAAAAGGCAGCCCGGCATAATATAGAAAAAGTGATTTTTGAAAATATTCCGTTTGAAAAATTTACCTCAAAGGAAAATTTTGACCTGGTGCTTTTCCATTCAAGCCTTCATCATTTTAAAAATATACCGGCCACTTTATTAAAAGCAAATAATATGCTTTCGGATAAAGGCCTTTTGGTTATACATGAATATACCGGGCCGAATGTGTTTCAATTCGGCAGAAGCAGGAAAGATCTTTTAAACAAAACACTCAGATCAATTCCTGCAAAACTGAGGCGGAGGCTAAATTCCAAAAGGGCAAAGCAAACTATTTATGAACCTGGTATTCTGAGAATGTATATAGCCGATCCCTCAGAAGCCTGTAGTTCTTCAGTTATAATGGAATCCCTGAATCACCAGTTCCATGTTATGGAAGAAAAGAAGATTGGCGGAGACATTTTACACTTCCTTCTTAAAGATATAGCCCATAATTTTTTATCAAGTGAACCTGAAGTCGTTCTTACGCTCCGGGATCTTTTTAAAATTGAAGATGCATATATTGCCGGGAAAAAGTATTCTGATTTTATGTTTGGCGTATATCAAAAGAAATAAAAACTTAATTGCTTTTTAAAGTAATTTTATTACAAATCCCTGTAAACAGGATAAAAAATACAGTTAATAATGAGGCGATTAAAATTTGTGTACATGCTGTTTAATCTTTTTAATAAAAGAAAACTTAAGCATAATGTTAAGTTTTATAAATTATCCGGATTAAGAAAATGGTATTTCTCCCCAGTTTCAAGTAAAGATTTTGTTACGATTGATAAAAAATTACTGGAATTCACTAAAAAAAACATAAGCCCTGAACAAACAGCATTATTTAAAGAACTGGATAAAGATTCTCAAAAAAGTATTCTGGATTTTAATACAGAAGGGTATGCAATTATGACACAGTACCTGGATAATGACATGGTAAACCGGGTTAATGATGAAATAGAGTCTTTACTTAACGAGAAAAAAGTAAAACTAAAGTATGGAAACAAAATTATGTTCGCCATAAATCAATCAGCCCTCTTACATAAAATTGGTAATGATCATAAATTAAGAGAATTATTATCATCATTGCTTGGCGGGGAAGCTAAACTATTTCAAAGTATAAATTTTTTACACGGTAGTGAACAAAAAACCCACTCCGACAGCATTCACATGACCACCTTCCCTTTGGGCGGGCTTTTAGGTGTATGGCTTGCTTTAGAAGATATAGGAACAGAAAGTGGCCCTTTGCATTATTATCCAAAAAGTCATACGCTCCCCTATTATTTGAATTCAGATTATGATAATGAAGGAAATTATTTTTTGATCGGCGACAAGGATTATACTGCGTACGAAGCAATGATAGAAAAGAAAATAGCAGATCATAATATTCAGAAAAAAGTGTTTACTGCAAAAAAAGGCGATCTCCTTATTTGGCATGCCAACTTATTTCACGGAGGCGAAACCCAGCTAAATAAAGCAAAGACCAGGAAGAGTATGGTTTTTCACTACTTTAATGAAAACAGTGTTTGTTATCATGAAATTTCCCAACGGCCTGCACTTATTAATTAAAGCATCATTCTTCTCTTCTGCTAAAAAGCAACTCTGTTTAAAAGCTCCCTGCAATAACAGGCATTTGCATAAATGTCTTTCTGATATTAAAAAAAGAGGCTGTCGTGTTACAACAGCCTCTTTTTTTAATTTTTTCTATCTTTTACCTTAGGATAACCATCTTTCCATATCCCTTGGTAAAGAACTTATCGGTTTTATCAGCGCCACTGCCTGAATATTTATCCAGGGATTTTCCATTAAGGTTGGTTAATACCTTGTACAGGTAAACACCATTGGCCAATTTAGCGCCATACATATCTGTACCATCCCATTTATAGTCGGTAATATTTCTACCTACATGCAATGGACCTAATTCTTCTGTAGTTATTTCTCTTACCACTTTTCCGGTAACGGTTAATATCTGTATCCGCATATTTTGCGGTACTTCACTACCGGTAATGTAAAATACAAATGCAGTAGAGGTAGTAAATGGATTCGGGTAATTGAGCAGATTACTGATCATCGCTTTTGAAATGACCTTAAATGATATATGATAATTCAAAGCTCCGGCTGTATTGCCAACCACATCTTTTCCCGAAACGATCAACTCATAATCTCCCTCTTCGGGGAAGTAAGGTAAAAAATCAATGGTGGCTGTATTATTACCGCTGGAAAGATTTGCAGGGGTAAACCGCATCGAATCTCCAAAATAATAATTGTGCAATGACAAATCAGGAAAACGTACCTGTACTTTGATAAGGGATGTATCGGCCAATGCCAGAAAACGGCTTTCATCTTTCAGGTTGATTAAAATATGAGGCTTCACTGATACGATATCCTGGTTAAGAATATGCACCCCATCAAATGTTACATCCAGTAAGGGGTTATAATTATCTGCTTTTACAAAAAGATCTTTATACAATATATTATTAAAATGATATTGCTCCGGTTGTGTATTAGCCGGATTTACATCAACAAAAATGGTATTTGCTCCCGGATAATTTTTAGTATCGATCTTATAGTTTATCACTAAAGTGTCTCCCGAAACAAGTACTTTACCTTTTGAAAGAAGTATCGGATGTGGGCTGTTATTCCTGTCGGTGATGACAAAATTAATTTTCATGCTGTCAGCAAAAGATGTCTGGCTGATATTTTTAAATGCCAGCTTAAAGTCAACGATCTCTCCCTGTTCTGCTGTATCCTTACTAACAAAAAGTATGTTTGGAGCAACAGCACCTTCTGGAATATATGTACCATTAACCCTCCAGTACCTTAGCTGGTAAGGTGTTGCAGTCACCGAGTCTGTATTCAGCATTTTTAATCTGAGATAAGGATAAGTTTGGGCATTTATCCAGCTTAAGGAAGTATCAACAGCCGGTCTTATGGTAGCCAACAGATCACTGTTACCGGCATTAGTGATTCCATATACCTGTATAGCAACTGAGTCAGATGTTGGAGTTTCGAGGGCCGAACCACGCCAGTGTAAATTATTCCATTGTAATGCCGGGCCAAATTTATCAGAAGTTATATCACCTGTCAGGTAATTGGCCACCGTATGGAAAATAACATCCAGTTTATCACTTTGTAATGGTGCTACAACCTGAAGTGTGGCACCGGGTGTTCCTTTTTTATAAACAAAAACAAATGGAACCTGAGATTTTATTGTATCTATGATACTAAATCCTGCTGACTTCAATACGTGGTATAATGAAATGCCCGAACCGTTTTGCAGGGTATCTGCACGCCATGTGGGTGGAAGGTAATTAAAAGGCTGTACCGGAGGATTTGTTACTATAACATAATGCCCAACCGGCACTATAGTATTCAGGAAATTCATTACATTATTCCGCTCTGCAAGATTCGTTAGCTTAAACTGGAAGAAGCCAGGTAATACAGTGTTGTTGATCGGCACCGGCCTTACACTTCCATACAAGCCGGAAACACCATCATCAATATTTTTCCAGGCTTTATTTGTTATGGTATCAATTATGTAGAACCTCAGCACATCTTGATTTGCACTTGCCGGGGCATAAAAGCCTGCCTGCTCAATTATCCCGTCGTTTCGAATTGAGTAGTCGTTGGTTTGAGCGGCAAAAGGATACACAGCAGTTCGTATATTAAATTCAAGAGGCTTGGTCGCGTACCTGAATTTTCTGTCTGCATCCAGCTTTATAAAATTGTATGTATTTTTTTGAAATTGATAATAATGTGATTGGTTAAACCCGGAAGTACTGTTGGGCAGATAAACAAATGAAAAATTATTCCAGATATAATTATTACCGCTTGCAGGAACAGTTGATGTACGCCAGTAATAAACTGTACTGTCAGTAAATGTGATATTTGAGGGATTGAATTGTATTACACCTCCTATTCCGGATGTATTATATACCTTCTTAAATGCAGAGTTAAATAATTCTGTTGTATCTATTTCCATTACATATTGCCGTTGGCCATTTAACGGATTTGCCGTGCTGCCATAAAAAGTAATATTCTGCTGGTTTACTATAGAATAGTTATACGGGGATATGGGACGTAATTCATCTTCAAAAATGTAAAAATCTTTGGTAAGGGTATTATTCAATTCAGATAATTCACTAACCCGGTTATCTACATCAAGTGTTACAATTAATTTATTTAGTCCTTTGTCTGTTAAAGGATATATGGGTACTATAAGGCTGAGTGAATCAAGATATAAAGTGGCGGGAATAAACTGGTTATATAAAACCCTTATAGAATCATTGGGTAATTTTTGTTTTACAGATACCCGGATAGAGTCCCTGATAGCCCTGCCGATATTCATCATTTTAATATCCACCTTAAAATTCTGATCGCCAACAGTAATGATATTAGGTGTAAATTTTACCAGTTGATCTTCTATCACATAATCAGGTTTGGTAAATGCATTGATCTTCAAAGCAGGGTCGCCATGCAGGTTTACTTCTTCCAGGTGAATCCTGGTATAAAAATCCAGGCCTGGATTGCTGCCAAGTGCCTGTAAAGTACTTTTCATCTGGTTACCCACGCTATTACCATACATGGTTCTGCAGAAATTATTATAAATACTGTTGTTGTAAAAATTTAAGAAGGGGGCAATACCAAAATGCGTACTTCCCAAAAAACCAATACTACCCTTATCAGGGATCAATACATATTTTTCTGAAAGCGACATGCCCTGATAACCTGCGATGCGTTCGGTATTAAAAGTAAAAAAGTTTCCTACAGTACAGCCACTTACATGCATAAACGGATATTTACCTGCATTTTGATAATTCTCAGGATAATTAAGGTTAATGGCCAGTTCATTGGCAGAGGAATGGCCAAAATACTTTATATAGCTAAGCCCTTCCTGAAACAATTCAGTTATCCGCTGACTTTGTTGTTGCTCAATAGTGGTAACAGAGGTTTTGGTAAATGTTTCAACATGGGCACCAAATAAGGTGTCCTCAGCAATGTCTTTGTAACCATTTACGTAAATAAGAAAATCAGCTGATTCTGTACTGTCTGCACCACCAACGGTGTGCAGTATATTTTTCATCCATCCTTTATCTGCAATAGTCTGGCTGGGGTTTTGTTGTGCCAGTTCATACTGTTTCATTTTATCTAAGTAAGTACCAACCTCGTTTCCGTTTATAGCGCCAAGTCGCCCGATTGGTATTAATGGCACAGTAGTGCCCGGTAAAGAGGCTAATAAAACATCCGATGCTGGCCATCCAAAAGTTTGTACAAGATCTAATTGATCTGAAAGCGGATTGCTTTGATTTGCCGTGTAATCAATATAACTTAAACCCCGGCCAATAATGAAAACATATTTAGGTGCCACACTAAATTGCTGGCTGGCATAGCGGATAAAATCACGGATTGCTGACGGGTGTTTTTTAATACCAAAGCCAAACTGGTCGTTTAATTCATCTACGTTGTATATCCTGGCATTGTAACTGCCACCAGTTATAGAACTCCTGTACTGCCGGTATAAGTCTACATAATTTAAGCCGCTTCCGTTATTATACAATGCAGGGTTGCTGATGATCAGGTAATCTCCCTGGTTGGCAGCAGTAGCATAGTTAATAAATGTTTTACTGCTTAATGATGTGACCAGGTTAATATTAGATACATCCTGGCTCATCAGGTTAAACTTTCGTAACGTGTCTGTTGATGGAGGTAAAGCAAATTTTACCTGTCCTGGTGTGCTGATATCACCCAGGTATCTTTTTGAAGTATTATACTCATACAAAATCGGGGCTATGCCATTGCTGTTGAAATTAGTGATCACTAAAAAATTACCAGCTATATTTTCTTTTAACTCAAAATAAAAATTCTTTTCATTGTTGAAGTTAAAAGTGGCAGGATAGGTTACCGAAAAGCAACTAACCACTATACGGTCATTACTATTGGTTGAATTACCATTAATGCTTACCGGTAAATTTGACGGGCTTGCTAAAAGAGATAGCGGTAAATTCCGGACCGTATCTTTAAGATAATTAAAGTAGGGCATCGCTTTTTGGGATACTACCGTGTTGTAAAATCTTGCTACCATTTCCCTGGGATACAATGCATTGCCGGCAGCTGTTACCGTAAACGTAACACTATTGGCCGGGCCAGCCGCATACTTGTTCAAATTCTGCAGGTCTTTTGAAATAGCGCAGCATGGAAAAGCATCAGCACTTGTCCACCCCTCACCTATATCATAGGATGATGAATAAACATATTCACCGATCACAGCGGCATAACCTTTATTGATCTGACTTTTATAATGTGTTTCAATCCTCCGCATAAAATAAGGATCGGCAGGTAAAACATTACCTGCTGTATTATTTAAGCTTGCTAAATAACGCAGATTACCGCCAGCAGGGTTAACAGTTAAAAAGTAAGAAGCTGTATCAGTTTCCAAACTGTATTTTTCACAAAGCTGATAATCGGTGGCACGGTAAAGATTTTTATCAGGTTTGCCGTCGTTCATTTCGCCCCAAAACTCTAAATAATCGCCTGAACTTAACGTACCCGATGGTACTGATGTATATAACCTTACTTCTTTTCCATTACGCCAAAGCTGAAAGTTTTGAGCAGGAACGCTTCCTAAACCGGCAGCAGCTAAAACCGGCTGATAGATGCGGCACAAACTGTCTTTTGCAATCTTAAACTTGTAATAGGTTTTACTATAATCGATCCAGCTATTATTTAATTGCGAAAAGCCGGTAAATACCAGCAAAACAATAATTGATGTTAATATAATTTTTTTCATACCGGTTTTTAATTATAATTTATTCTGTTTCTTTCTTCCCTGCAATATTTAAGCGTATAGAAAATATATGTGTATATAATGGATTTGATTGATTGGCCAGGTTGGTAAATGCATAATCGATCATCACATTCTTTATTTTAAAGCCTGCACCTGCGCCGGGCTGGTATATCCACACTTTTTTCTGGTTGGTGGTATCACCATCTTTTAATGCTTTCTGAAAATTGGTGATGCCCGCCCTTACAAAAAACACATCTTTTATATTCGCCTCTAATCCAACATGAGGATCTATACTAAGGGTATTGCCACTCAACACAGTATTCCTTTTGCCATCAAATGTCACATCTACATTGGCCTCAGCCATCAGGCTAACGGATTTACCAAGCCTGAAATCATATCCACCGCCAATAATAACACGGGGTGCTGTAAGTTCTGTTGACTTTACGGGAATATCATTTTTAGTAAGATATAAAACTTCCTTTTCCTTTTCGGTAAACTTAAACGACCAGGCATTGAAAGTAGTGGTTAAGTCACGTGCCACAATTCCACCATGCCATTTTTCACCGTGTATTTGCAAACCGGCATCCAGCCCAAAGCCCCAGGCAGAAGCAAATTTTCCTACTTTGCGGTATATCACTTTTGCATTCAGGCCAAAGCTGATATTTTTATTTTCTGTCTGTTTTATATTTTGAGCAAAAGAAAGAAGGAATGCATAATCTGCTGAAGAAAAAGTTTGAATATTTCCATAATTAATGCTGCCATCCGGTTCTACTAAAAATAATGTGTTAGGAATATCATCAACAGCAAACCTAAGTATAGATATGCCCAGGGCACGCCTGTTATCCTGAATAGGAATACCGGCAGATAAATAATCATACTTGGCAATGCCCCCAAAATATTCAGCATGCATTATACCAACATTGGCATTATCTTTTATACCTGTTAATCCGGCAGGGTTCCAATATCCGGCGGTAGCATCTTTTGCAGAAGCAATTTGTGCCCCACCCATTGCAAGTCCTCTTGCCCCTGCACCAATGTTTAAAAATTCATTTGAATATTTTCGAAACTGAGCAAGGCCGCTAATTGGTGCAAAAAGTAAGACTTGTAAACATATGCAAAGGTAAATTCTCATAATATCATCAGGTTAGTAATAGATTTTAGAAGGTAGACCATAAATAAACGTAATTATACTTGGTAAATTGTGTTTATATATCAATATAAAAGTAAGCTTAATACGACAAATTCAGCCTTACATACTTCAAAAATAACATGTGAGTTATAAAATCCTGTTTATGCCTGAAAATAAGAGTCTTTACCAGCTAAAAAGGATGCCTGTAAAAACTACGGCAGAAACATAAAGCTGGTTTTGAAACAACCGGTGATCTTTAAAAATTCCCTATATATCCGGGTCCCATTCTTTTTAGGGAGCCTAACTTGTCGTTTTATCAATTTTTATGAGCAAATTTGCCAAATTGCAACAGCATTTTACCAACGGCTCTTGCTACTTTAATTTTTAAGAAATATGCAGCCTTTAATAGAAGAACTACAATGGAGGGGAATGATACGGGATATTATGCCCGGAACAAAAGAGCAACTAGATAAGGAAATGACCACCGCTTATATTGGCTTTGATCCTACAGCCGACAGCCTTCATATTGGCAGCCTTGTGCAGATAATTTTATTGATCCATTTACAAAAAGCAGGACATAAACCTATTGCTCTTCTGGGCGGCGCTACTGGTATGGTTGGCGACCCAAGTGGAAAAAGTGAGGAAAGGAACTTATTGAGTGAAGAGATATTGAATCAAAATGTGGCTGGTATAAAAGCACAATTAGAAAGGTTTCTTGACTTTGACAATAAAAAGAATAATGCTGCAGAACTGGTAAATAACTATGATTGGTTTAAAGGACTTTCATTTTTTAATTTTATACGGGACGTTGGAAAGCACATTACCGTGAATTACATGATGGCAAAAGATAGTGTGAAGAAACGATTAGATGGAGAAAGCGGAATGAGTTTTACAGAATTTACATACCAATTGGTGCAGGGATATGATTATTACTGGTTGTATCAAAATAAAAACTGTAAACTGCAGGCTGGCGGCAGCGATCAGTGGGGAAATATTGTTACAGGAACCGAACTCATCAGAAGAAAATGTGGTGGCGAAGCATTTGCCTTTACCTGCCCGCTTATAAAAAAAGCCGATGGAGGTAAGTTCGGCAAAACAGAATCAGGAAATATCTGGCTTGATGCCAATAAAACCTCTCCTTATCATTTTTACCAATTCTGGCTAAATGCCAATGATACTGATGCAGAAACATGGATAAAGGTCTTTACTTTTTTAGATCATACAACCATCAGCAATTTAATTAATGAACAGAGAAAAGATGCATCAAAAAGAATACTCCAAAAAGCGCTGGCAAAAGAAGTAACCATTTTTGTGCACGGAGTTGATGAATATACTAAGGCGATAGAAACTACAGAAAAATTATTTGCTGATCAAAATGCACCGGTAGAAAGTTTAAGCGAAGAAGACCTGAACAACATGGAAGGTATTGTGAAAGTAGATTATCCTTCAGCAAAAATTTCGTTGGGTATTGATATAGTTTCCTTTCTGGCCGAAACAAATATCTTCCCGAGTAAGGGTGAAGCAAAGAAAATGGTGCAGGGTGGTGGTATAAGTATCAACAGGAAAAAAGTGGAGGGTATAGATATGAAAATTGAAAACTCTCTTTTGCTGCACAACAAATATTTGCTGGTGCAAAAAGGAAAGAAAAATTATTACCTGGTAAAAGCAATATAAAAAAACACCCCGATGATCATCTGGGTGTTTTTTTATAAACCTGTTTTATTGTTTCTTCGCTTCAACCGGTTTGCCCGAAAGATATTTATCAAAGAATTTATCCATTGCTTTATAAAAATCTATCCGGTTGTTCTCATTCGCAAATCCGTGCCCCTCATCATTTTTTATCATGTACTCCACAGCAACCCCTCTTTTCTTTAATTCATCCACCATTTGATCGCTCTCTGCTTTGTTTACCCTGGGATCATTTGCTCCCTGAGCAACAAATAAAGGCGTTTTTATTTTGCCGGCATGCATTACAGGCGATGCTTCAGCCAGCAACAAACTATCCTTTACAGGGTCACCAACCATTTCGTAAAACATGGCTTTATATGGTTCCCAGTATGGCGGAATGGTTTTCATAAAAGTGAACATATTGGATACACCTACATAATCAACTGCACAGGCATACAGGTCGGGTGTGAATGTTACACCTGCAAGTGTTGCATACCCACCGTAACTACCACCATAAAAAGCCACTCTTTTTGGATCAGCAATACCTTCTTTTATCAGCCACTGAACGCCATCTGTAATATCATCCTGCATGGTTTTACCCCATTGCTTCTGGCTCTTTAGCCAAAACTCTTTTCCATACCCGGTAGAACCCCTGAAATTCATTTGTAAAACACCATAACCACGGTTGGCCAATAACTGAGCTTCGGGATTGAAGCCCCAGTCATCCCTGGCCCATGGGCCGCCATGCGGATTAATAACAACCGGAATATTTTTTGGATCAACCCCTTTTGGCAAAGTAAGGTAACCATGAATCGTTAACCCATCCCTTGATTTATACTCTACCGATTTCATCGTTGCCATGTTATCTTCTTTAAGCCAGGGTAATGCATCGGCAAGAAATTTTGTGTCTCCTGTATTTTTATCGTAGAAATAATATTTGGCGGCCAACCTATCATTCCCTGTCCAAACCACAAATTTATTTTCATCATTATTATTTCCATAAAGAGCAACCTCATAACCCTTGAACTTTTCCTTCATCTTGTTAATTTCCGATTCAGTTTCTTTATCGAGGAAATGCATTTCGTTTTTCCAGGACGTATAGAAAGCAGTTGTCAATACTTTTCTTTGGGCTGAATAACTAAGGCCACTTACATCGTAATCAGGATTGCTATAGATCTCTTTTACTTCTTTTCTTGTGGCCATATCATACTCAACAATAGCCTGTTTATCCCGGCCTATATTACTGGATACATAAATGTTCTTATTGTCGAAAGTAAAGAACTGAATAGAAAAATTATCTTTATAAGAAGTGGTAAGTACAGAATCAAAAGGATCTGCTTCGGTGGCCCGGTGAAAGTAAGTTGTATTTACACCATCAGTTTTTGTGGCTATACGGATCATGCCGGTATAATCGGTAACCCAGCTATCGTAGTTTTTATCATTTTTATATATTTCTTTCAGTTCGCCTGTCTCAATATTTATACTATAGGGATCAAAATACCGGGCATCCCGTTTATTTAACCCGATCATTATTTCTTTCTCTTTTCCTGCCACATAGCGCCAGCCATCGAGTATCACTGTTCTTACTTTGGGAAAAGCTGTTAATGCTTTTAGGTCTTTCCCATTCAAGGAAACTGAGAATAATTGAAAATTCTCATCTCCGCCTACATCCTGCAGATACAAGATCCGGTTACCTTTCCATTGATACTGATACACATTACGGATAGTATCATTGGTTACCGGGATAGCCACACTGTCAGTAATTTTTCTTACAAATACATTGGTGTGGCCATTATGTGGCGACAGGTAAGAAATATACCCCCCGTCAGGTGAGATACGCCAACTGAATTTTTCGGGATTTTTAAAAAAATCTTCCACGGCAATAAGCGGTGGCTTTTCTTCTTTGTCTGTTTTTGATGTACAGGCTGTTGCGGTAATTATCAATACCGATAACAGCCATAGCATTTTTTTTTGAATGAACTTCATGGCTTTTTTTTGTTGTTGATTAATAAAAAGGGCGGGATACGGTATGTGAAAAATGAAGATAAACTTTTTTTTACCGAAGAGGAAGAAGCGTCGGAAAAATTAAAAAGCTGATATCACTTTTAACATTTCATCGGCAACTAACTGGTTTCCCTTTGCATTTAAATGAACCCGGTCGGTTGTGAGAATACCCGATTCCTTATTGGCAGGGTTATTCTTCAGGTCATAGTCAAGGAATGCTTTACGCAGATCGATCAAAGGCAGATTATTTTTTGCAGCAATTGCCCTTATGATGTTACTGTACTTATTCAGGTCACCATCCTGCTCATTACTGTAGTCGGTCTTTTCGCCAATTACGGCAGGTGTGCAAAGGATTGCTTTAATATTATTTACTGCCAGTCTACTAAGGATGTTGTTATAAAAAATTTCAAATTTATCGGCATCTGTTCCTGTACCCAAAATACGTTTATGCCATACATCATTTACGCCGATATACATGACCACCATGTCGGGTTTCTTACTCAGCACATCCTCTTCCATACGGAGGGAGAGGTCATACACTTTATTACCACTGATACCCGAGCCGATTAGTTCATAGAATTCACTTTGACCCTGCAAGGCGATCATGGAATCCATCCGCACAATATAACCACCGGGTTTTATGCCTGCTTCGGTTATGGAGTCGCCAAAAAAAATTATGCGTTTCTTTTTATTGGCAGGCATCAGTAAAGCAATTAAAGCAAACAGGGTTGTAAACACAAAGGTCTTCATCAATAGCAATTAGTTAAGCAAATGTCTTCTTTCTTTGTAAACCTTCCAAACAAATTCTCCAAATAATGTATTGGCCCAGGCAAACCATTTGCGGGTGAATTTTGTGGCATCGTCTTTATGAAATGATTCGTGCATGAAACCGGTGCCTGCATGTGTCTTCTGAAGCATATCAAGGCACATCTTTATTTCTTTATCATCGGTACTGGTCAATCCTCTCATGATTATGCTCATGGGCCAGATATAATCGATGCCCACATGTGGCCCGCCAATACCTTCGGCGGCTTTGCCTTTGAAGAAAAATGGATTATTTTCATTTAATAGAAAATTTCTGGTGCGTATATAATCTTTATTCTCTTTGATTTCATCAGCAAGGTAAGTCAGGGAAAGCAACGAGGGAACATTGGCATCATCCATTAAATTATAGCTGCCAAATCCATTAATTTCATAAGCCACTATTCGTCCATTCGTTGGATGCTCTATGAAAGCATTCTCATTTAATACATCGCCCAATTCTTTCGACATGGTTTTACATTCAAAACTCAATTTTGGAATAAACATCTTTTCATCAGAAGCCATCTCACCCAGCTGAATCAGAGATTTCATTGCAAAAATATTTCCCGGTATGTTAAAAGGAAATACTGTTGCATCATCACTCGGCCTGAACATGGAGTGTATCAATCCTATTTTTTTTGTGGGATAACCATATCCTCCCAACGGCACACCATCCGTTGCCCAACTGGTTGTTCTTTCAAATTTATAAGGCCCGTTATTTTCTAAGCGCTGCTGTTCTTTAAATGTTTTTACAACCAGTCTCATGGCTTCCTGCCAATTTTTATCAAATGGAGAAGTGTCACCCGTTTCCTTCCAATAACCATAAGCCAATCTAATCGGGTAACACAAACTATCTATCTCCCATTTGCGCTCATGTATACCGGGCTTCATTAAAGTTTTATCATCTTTCCATTCGCTGATCTTTGTTTCATCTTTATAAAAAGCATTGGCATAAGGGTCTTTCAAAATACATTTTACCTGCCGGTTGATGACACCCTTAATTAATTCCTGCAGATTTTTATCTTCCCTCATCAATGGCAGATAAGGCCAAACCTGTGCCGATGAATCCCTCAGCCACATGGCATCAATATCACCTGTGATCACGAAGGTATCCGGCTTACCATTGATGATCTCAAAATCAACGGTGGTATCCAAAGTGTTGGGGAAACAATTCTCAAACAGCCAGGCTATTTCTTTATTGCCGATATTCTTTTTTACTTCTGCAATCAATTTTTCTACAGCCGGGCTTTTAAACTTTCGCCGGCTTTCGGGAACCCTTACAATGGGAAAATCTTCATTCCACTTTGCAAAAGAATAATTAGTCATTAACAAACCTGCCGATGCAAGTGATGTTTGTTGTATGAATTTTTTCCTGTTCATGCCGTTAAGATAAAAAGAAAATGCATCCGCCGGTGGCGGATGCAAGATTTTATTTATTTGCCCAGCTGTTAATCTACATTAATTTGTTTTTTCACCCTTGCCCCTTCTAAAACTTCTGGAATGAATTTTCTTTCTTTTACTAAAAACCCATTCCCTTTTTCACAGAAATGCACTTTTAAATTCTCGATGCTATAAGGGCTGCCCTCTGGTATATCGGCAATATTGCTGTAGCCTATATCATGTCCATCAATGATGATGACGCAGCCACTTCCTATCGCTTCCATTTTATTGCCCCCGGTTATCAGCATACCGGTATCTTCACCCAAACCAATACCAATACAGCCCGGGTTGGTTGCCACAGCCTGTGCCAGGCGTCCAAACCTTCCCCGTTTTTCAAAATGACTGTCTATGATAACGTCATTAACAAAAGCAAGGCCTGTTGTAATTTTCACTTCGCCTTTTAAATGTGCTTTGGTAGCATTGCCTTCATATATCATGGTATTGCTCATGGCCATCGCACCTGCCGATGTTCCTGCAATCACAAAATTTTCTTCATTATTATACCGCTCTGCAATGACTCTTAAAAATTTTGTGCCACCAAAACTACTGCTCAGCCTGAGTTGGTTACCTCCGCTGAACATTACTGCACCACATTTAGTAATGCGTTCCAGGTATTCGGGATTGGCAGCATCAGCCCGGTTACGGATATGTATCACCCCTATATTGGTGCATCCGATCTTACCAAAAGCATTCAGGTAATTATCGCCAACTTCGTAAGGTATGGTGCTGGCTGTAGTGATGACTTCAATGCGGCTGAGTGGGCCACCGGCTTCTTCCACGATACGGCGCAGAATGCCAAGTTCAAAAAAGTTGAGGTTATTGCGTTGAATTTCTCCTTTTTCCAGGTCTGTTCCCTTATCTTCTGCCCCGCCAATCGCAATCAGTTTCCCTTTAGCAAATTGCATTTAATCTTTTTATGATTAACGCAAAAATAAGGGAAATCGTGTTTGCTTACCGGCAACTATTTATCAAGAGGTGTTAATTAAGTTATGGTAGTATCAGCTTTTTGCAAATTTTTCAATTCCTTCCACCAGCCTGTCTAAATTTTTTGTGCTGGTGTACACATTAGGTGTAATACGAACGCCACTTATGTTTTCCCAAACAATGCCAACGGAATGAATTTTTTGGTTCTCCCACAAAAAACTATCAAGTTCAGATGGTTTTTTACCATCTACACTTACCAAACCAATTGCACAACCAAATTCCTTTTTAAAAGAAGTATGTAGTTTCACTTTAGGAATGTTTTTTACTCTTTCCATCCAGTAATTTTTCAGGTAAAGCAACCTTTCTTCTTTTCTTTTAGCACCGATCATGTCAAAAAAATCAATGGCTTTATCAGTTGCTTCTTCAATAAAGAAAGGCCTTGTGCCCAGGTGTTCAAACTTGCGGATATCATCTTCCTCTTTTTCGCCGGCACCAAACAGCGGCCAGATATTTTTTATTTTTTCTTTACGTACATATAAAAGCCCCGTACCTATGGGTGCACCCAGCCACTTATGCAAACTGGTTCCAAAATAATCGCAGTTCAATTCAGGGATCAAAAATTCAAACTGGGCAAAAGTATGTGCACCATCAACCAATACATCAATATTTTTTTTCTTTGCTGCATCAGCAATTTTTCTCACCGGCATCTTCTGGCCTATCCAGTTTATCATGTGTGTGATCTGTACCACCTTTGTTTTGGCAGTAAATGCATCGGTATATTGTTTCACCAAATAGTTCTCATCCTCACTTGGTAATTCTAAATTTACCCAAACCAGTTTTATACCTTCTCTTCTTTCTCTTTGTTTCCAGGCGCCTATCATGTTGGGATAATCCTGTTTTGTCAATACCACTTCATCACCGGGTTTCAGGTCCATTCCAAAAATTACTGTTTCTAAGGCCTCGGATGCGTTGCGATGCAATGCGATTTCTTCTTTGTCGCAACCGGCAAGCTGTGCAAGGTTTTTTCTCAATGGTTCTCTTCCCTGGTCAATTATGCGCCACATAAAATAACTGGGTGCCTCATTACAGAAATCATAATTACGTTTCATGGCATCGGCTACTACCTTAGGCGCAGGGGCAACACCTCCATTATTTAAATTGATAAAATTGGGTGCGATGGTATAGGACTGCTGTACATAATACCAAAAGTCTTCATCGGTTGCAAGATCGGATGGCGACAACGATGATGTATTTTTTATTGCTGATTGCAGATCACGGCTCCAGGCTGACTGCATAAGATTAGCTGCAAGAGCAGATGCAGACATTATCCCTACTTTATTTAGAAAAGAACGACGGTCAGTCATATAGCTCAATTTAGGTTTACAATGTACAAATTTTGTTTTTTGCAAAGCAAGATGATTTTGGTAATTTCCAATTTCTGCCACAAAGCAGCACGAAGAAACAGAGGTGCACAAAGCTTCTTTGTGACTCTTTGTGGAATAGATGCCGGTAACACCAAACTACAAACTGTTTTATTTATGAAGATCGTTGAAATTAAAGTACTGAAAGGCCCGAACTACTGGAGCGTACGCCGCACCAAACTGATACAGATGAAACTTGACCTGGAAGAGATGGAGCAACGCCCCACTAACAAGATCGAAGGTTTCAGACAAAGGCTTGAAACCATGTTTCCAACCATGATAGAACACCGTTGCAGTGTAGGTACCCGTGGTGGTTTTTTTGAACGGGTGGATGAAGGCACCTGGATGGGCCATGTGATTGAACATATTGCTTTGGAAATGCAAACCCTTGCCGGCATGGATACCGGCTTTGGCCGTACAAGAGGTACAGGAACCGAGGGAGAATATTATGTATGCATAAGTTATATGGAAGAAGATGCAGGTGTGTATGCGGCAAAAGCGGCGGTAAGGGTTGCACAGGCATTAACTGATGGGGTTGATTACGATTTGGCAGGTGACATTATGAAACTGCGTGAGATAAGGGAAGATACCCGGCTTGGTCCAAGTACGGGTTGCATTGTTGATGAAGCGGCTAAAAGAGGGATACCTTATATCCGTTTGAATAAACATTCTTTGGTACAGTTGGGTTATGGCATTCATCAAAAAAGGATAAGAGCAACCATTGCCAGTACCACCAGTAATATTGCTGTAGATATTGCCTGTGATAAAGAAGAAACAAAAAATTTACTGGGCGCCGCAGAAATTCCGGTACCTAAAGGTGATGTAGTAAGGACTGAACAGGGGTTGAAAGAAGCCATTGACAGGATTGGTTATCCCTGTGTAATAAAACCCATTGATGGTAATCATGGCAAAGGAAATACTACAAATATTACTGATTGGGAAATGGCACTAAAAGCATTTGAAGCGGCTAAGGTTTATGGCCGCAGTGTTATCGTTGAAAAATATATCACCGGTTTCGATTTCAGGATTCTTGTTATCAATTATAAATTTATTTGTGCGGCATTGCGTACCCCTGCTTCTGTTGTTGGTGATGGAAAAAATACTGTTCAGTTTTTACTTGATGAGGTAAACAAAGACCCACGCCGTGGCTATGGACATGAAAAAGTGTTAACACAGATCACCATTGATCAGTTCACTCAAAAAATGCTGGACGAAAAAGCATATACATTAGAAACTATTCCTGCAAAAAATGAATTGGTGCTGCTGAAACCAACGGCTAATCTTTCAACCGGTGGAACAAGTACCGATGTAACTGATGAAGTGCATCCAGCCAACATCATCATGTGTGAGCGGATCTCAAAAATTATTGGCCTGGATATTTGTGGTATCGACATTATGGCTACCGATCTGAGAACTCCTGTAAAAGAAAATGGCGGCGCTATATTAGAAGTAAATGCTGCACCGGGTTTCCGTATGCACATTGATCCATCCATAGGCTTACCACGTAATGTGGCCGAACCGGTAGTTGATATGCTGTTTCCAAAAGGCAGTGCTGGCAAGATACCCATCATTGCCATTACCGGAACCAATGGTAAAACAACCACTACAAGATTAACTGCACATATCGCTAAAACAGCCGGCTATAAAGTTGGGTACACAACCAGCGATGGTGTGTATATACAAAACCAGATGATGATGAAGGGTGATTGCACAGGTCCGGTATCATCTCAATTTGTTTTAAAAGATCCCACAGTTGACTTTGCAGTGTTGGAATGTGCAAGAGGCGGCATTTTAAAAAGCGGCCTGGCATTTCAAAATTGCGATGTGGCTATTGTTACCAACATCAGTGCTGATCATATTGGTTTGGGTGGTATAGATTCTATGGAGCAGATGGCTAAAGTAAAAGCGGTGGTACCCGAAACAGTTTTTAAACATGGTTATGCTATTTTAAATGCAGAAGATGACCTGGTGTATGCAATGAAGGATGGTCTGAATTGCAATATTGCACTTTTCAGCATGGATGAAAAAAATAAACGCATAGTTGAGCATTGTAAAGAAGGTGGATATGCTGCTGTTTTTGAGAACGGCTATATCACCATCATGAAGGGCACCTGGAAGATAAGGGTGATAAAAGTTACTGATGTACCGGTTACTTACGGAGGAAAAGCATTGCACAATGTGATGAATTGTTTGCCTGCTGTGCTGAGTACCTATTTCTGGCGCAATATTGAAATTGAAGATATCAAACTGGCGTTGCAAACTTTTGTTCCTTCATCTGCACAAACGCCGGGAAGGCTGAACATGTTCCAGTTCAAACAATTTAAATTCCTGGTTGACTTTGCACACAACCCTGCAGGATTGGAATTGCTCTGTGATTTTGTAAGCAAGGTTGATGGCGAACCAAAAGTTGGTATCATCAGCGGCACCGGCGACAGAAGAGATGAGGACATCAGGGAATTAGGAAGAATATCCGGAAAGTATTTTGACGAAATAATTATACGGCAGGATAAAAACCTGCGTGGAAGAACAGCTGAAGAAATTGTAAATCTTTTGGTAGAGGGTATTACAGAAACCAAACCAAAAGATATTCCCATCACCATTATCTATAATGAAAAGGAAGCCATCATGCATGCATATAATACTGCAAAGCCTGGTTCTTTAATTACCATTATGTGTGATGTGGTTGCTGAAGCACTTGATCTTATAAAAGGATTGAAGGAGAAAGAGGATGCAGAGTAAAGAATAATGAACAAGGATCGGAGTGCCACACTTCATCATTCAAAATTCCTTGTTCCTTGTTCGATATTTGTTCTTACTTAAATTTCTTTTGGCGCTTTTTTCCTACAAAGTTATTTTTGCGATCCAATTCAACTGGGTCATGGTGTAACGGTAGCACTACAGATTCTGATTCTGTCTGTCTGGGTTCGAAACCTGGTGACCCAACAGACCACCACAGCTTTAACAACGGCGGGCTTTTTATTTATTCACCTCCTCAAAATCCTTTTGGAAGCAAAGTATTGAACCCTTATTTTTGCAGCCGATTTACACTGGGTTATGGTGTAAAGGTAGCACAACAGATTTTGATTCTGTTTGTCTAGGTTCGAATCCTAGTAACCCAACGAAGAGAACTGAAGAGATTCAGTTCTCTTTTAGTTTAACAGGTATTGAAAGAGTAATTACTTATAATATGACGACTTTACCCTCTGAATACCCAGGCTTTTCACACTATGCTTGCTGTTTTAGCCAATAAAATATAATTTTACACCCCAGGTATGAGGACATTTTTTATACTTATAATATTACTGAATAACTTTACTGTGCTTTGCCAGTACAATTTCTACTTTGGCAATATACACAGCCACTCCTCATATTCAGATGGCAACAAGGATAGTACAGCTTCTGGTTTTTATTACCCCGGCGACGATTATAACTATGCCAAAGGGAGTTATCACATGGATTTTTTAGGTATTGCAGAGCATAACCATTACTCTTCTTCAAATAATCCAGGTATGCATGTAGGCCACTACAGCATGGGGCTGTACCAGGCAGATACGGCCAATCACAACGGTTCTTTTGTAGCTATGTATGGAATGGAATGGGGAACCATTGGTATGGGAGGTCATTTAGTAGTATATGGTGTGCCTTTATTGATCGGATGGGAAAGCGGAAGTGGCGGATGGGGCCCAACGAACAACTATAATACTTTTTGCGCCAAAGGAGACTTTACCAGTTTCTGGTCAATCGTAAGATCATACCCAACAGCTTTTTGCACGCTGGCCCATCCACAAACAAATGATTATGGAAACTTATTAGACGGAGCAGCATACAATGCCAATACAGATAGTGTAATTACAGGTTTAGCTATCCGCAGCGGTAATGCTAATTCAACTACTAATAATTATACTGACCCTGCAGCTACTTTATATGACACAAAGTTTTTAAAAGCACTGGCATCCGGTTATCATCTTGGGCCAACTATTGACCATGATAATCATTACACCACTTTTGGCAGAACAAATAAAGGCCGTACGGTTGTATTGGCGAATTCATTGAACCGTGACAGCATCATGGCTGCATATAAAGCCATCCGTTTTTATGCATCTGACGACTGGAATGCCCAGGTAAGTTTCACCATCAATGGTATTGTGATGGGCAGGGATTTTACAACGGGACTGAATTCATCCATCTCTGTTATTGTTAATGATCTTGATGGCGCTGCAGACCCGGTAAATAAGATCGAAATATTTTATGGTAACCCGGGCAATAGCATAAATGCAACACTCTTAACTTCCAACACCGGAAGCAGTACTTTAAGTTATCCGCACCTTACAACAATAAACACCAGCTATTATTATTTTGCAAAGATCACCCAAGTAGATGGCGATATCATCTGGACTGCACCCATTTGGGTAAACAGAATTGCAGTCGTTGTTCCATTGGAGCTTACTAAGTTTACCGGTACCCAGCAGAATGAACTCATCAGGCTGAACTGGCTTACGGAAAACGAGATCAACTCAGACCGTTTTGAAATTGAACATTCGGTGGATGGAACTCATTTTGATAAAATAGGAACAGTTGCCAGCAAATACAATAATTCAACGTATGCAGGCAGTTATGATTTTAATGATCTTTCTCCTGTAAAAGGAATGAATTTTTACCGCTTAAAGCAATTTGATAAAGACGGAACATTCAAATACTCAGACATCGTTCCGGTATGGTTCAACTACTCTATAGTTAAACAGGTAAGAATAAACCCTAATCCAGTTACCAGTAATCTGAATATCCGGTTAACGGTTTCAGAAAATGCAAACATGGTCTGTAAGATCTATAATGCCGATGGAAGAGAAGTCAGATCACTAACTGCTGCTGTTGTTAGCGGTAATAATATCATTGCAACAGATGTTTCAGGTTTAGCAAATGGAACATACATCGTAGTTCTCATCAGCAATAATGAAAGAATTGCAGAAACCATGTTCATCAAGCAATAATACCTCTTCGTGACCTTTGTGTATCTCTCTTCGTGTACTTCGTGGTAAAACTTAAATAGGGTATTCCTGTAATTGCGATGCAACTTTTTAGCAGCTAATATTTCTGCATTGAAATTTTCAATTTCCTAAATCCTATCACTGATTTTTGCTTATTTATTACCGTCAGGCATTAATTTGGATAGTATAGGCAATAGATTT
>JANNDO010000026.1:0-45579 GCA_031387825.1 Chitinophagaceae bacterium
GTTATAAATTTATCATCGGGATTGGTAGCTGTCATACAGCCGGCTGCTACAGCCTCTTGCCCAATATACAGATGGCAAAAGCCACGTATTTTTTGCATCCCATATAATTGACCGGTTTTTTCTTCGAACCTGCGTAATAAAAGCATTAGTTCGTACCAGTATAAATAAGTTTCTTTAGAAAACTTTGTTGCCAAGGTATATAATTTTAGGCGGCAAAGATAAGGGAGAAATGGGAATTTGAAATCAGGAATTGGGAATTAGGAATCGGGTGCTTTAAAGGCATTTGCAGCTATAAAACGGAGGCTGTCCATCTTTTATCGAATAAGTAAAACCGTCCCCCATATTTCCAGGTTTCTTTTTTAATTACCGGTTACAGGTTCACTAAAATTTTCCTGAACCCTTCTTTTAATACAGGTAAATCATTTTGTGTAATTTCCCAAACAATATGAAAGTTTACACCAAAATACTCATGTATTGACAGATTCCTGAACCCGTTAATTGAAATCCATTCTATTTCGGGATGAACATCCTTAACAGCATTAGTTATATGATTACAGGCCTCTCCGATTATTTCAATTTGTTTGATAGTTGCAAACCGTTTTTCTGAATTGAGCAGGAAATCTTCAAAGGACACACCGGAAAGATATTTGTCTATTTCTGCTATTGCATCCAGAATATGCTGTATTCTTATTTTATCAGTCATTTGCCCTTTCATAAATCAATATCTTATCCTTGTCAATGAAGGGCTTTACATATTTAGAAAGGCCCTCGCTGGTTACAAGGTCTACTTTCTTTTTCAAAAGTTGTTCAAGCTCCGGCTGATAACTAAAAAATTTCATTCCTATCGGGCTATGATGATCCAATTCCACCATGATATCAATATCGCTATGCCTGCCTGCATGGCCTCTTGCTGATGAGCCAAAAAGATATGCTTTCTTTACAGGTTTCCCTGCAAAGAATAGCTGAAGAACAAGCTTTTCGTTATTTGTAAGATTCATGTTTCAAAGGTAATTTCTTTTGGCTGGATTTTACAACCTTAATTTTAGCGTATCAATAAAACCGTGCCGTTGTTTTCAGTTTCATAACCATTAATATTGGTAAAAGATATCCTGTAAACATAACTACCCATTGCCTGTTCTTTTCCTTTATAAGTCCCATCCCACCCTTTCCAATATTCATAGGTTTCAAATATCTTTTTGCCATAACGGTTAAAAATGATAAAACGGTATTTTTGAAATGCAAGGTTGATGGTGGGTTTAAAGAGATCATTTAACCCGTCATTATTTGGCGTAAATGAATTAGGAATATAAATACCGCAATTGTTTTTTATAGTAAGGTTTAATCTACGCACACTATCGCAACCATTTGCTGCAACAAAGATATCTGTGTAAGTACCCGATATTGTATAGCCTGCATAATTCTGCCCGGAGCAAATTGCAGTATCAACTGTCGAAAAAGATTTTGTTTTTACAGTAAGATTTAGTGTACGGATACTGTCGCAACCATTTGATGCAACCAGAGTATCAATGTATGTACCTGTTGATATATAACCTCCATAGTTTTGACCGGGACAAATTGCAGCATTGATTAAGGAAGAGGTTCCGGAATTGATGACCAGGCTTAAGGTAATGATGCTGTCACATCCATTTGCCAACGCAATTGTATCCTTGTAAATTCCACTGCTGGTATAAGTTTGGCTGTTCCATATATAACTGACGCATGCCGCAGCATTGATCATTGTGTAGCGGTTATTGATCGTAAGATTGAGTGTGATGATACTATCACAGCCTGCCGAATTGATGAGTGTTTGTGTATATACTCCGGTTGCAGTGTAAGTTTGCCCGTTCAAGGTATATGTACTGCATGCTGATGCTGTAATTGTAGAAGAAGTGATATTGGTACAATCATTAAGTTTCCAGAGATCATTTAACCAACTCCAATATAAATTACTGGCAGCAAAGCCACTTCCTCCAAACAGCCATAGATTTCCAAATGCATCTTTCCATGAAACAGCAAAACCCCTGACTCCCGGTTTATTAGACAGATCAGGGATTCCCTGGGTTCCATATATACCTGGCATATCTGTTATATTATCACCTTTCACCCATGTCCATTGATTGGTGGAAGGATCATAGTTCCATAGATCATTTAAACCACCTCCTGAATTCATAGCAGCAAATCCGTAACCCCCAAAAAGCCAGAGACTGCCCAAAGCATCTGTCCACGTAACACCTGCACGCCTGGCTCCCGGTTTATTCAATATACCAGGAGTACCCTGGCTACCATATATACCGGCAACATCTACGGTATTGTCACCTTTTATCCATGTCCACTCATTAGTTGAAATATCATACTTCCACAGGTCATTTAAATTGTAACCATTATTTCCGTTAATGCTTCTACCGCCAAACAACCATAAAGTACCGGCAATTCCGGTTGTACCTTTCCATGAAAAAGCTTGACTCCTTGCACCGGGTTTATTTGATGGTGCACCTACGCCTTGTGTGCCATATATACCTGCTCCATATACTGTGTTATCGCCTTTCATCCATGTCCACATATTTGTAGCAGGATCGTATTTCCAAAGGTCGTTGTAAGTTACAATTTGAAAAGTTTGGTCAGTCTCACCTCCAAATAGCCATAAATTTCCTAACCCGTCTGTCCAGGTAACACCCCCGGCTCTCGGTGGTGGTATATTTAGTGCTGATGCAATTCCCTGTGTACCATATACGCCAGAAGGTACCAGTATACTATCACCTTTCATCCAGGTCCATATATTAGTGGAAGGTGCATATTTCCAGAGGTCATTTAATTCACCTTCCCCATTAGTAGCCCATCCATAACCACCAAAAAGCCATAGATTGCCTGAAGCATCTGTCCAGGTAAAAGCAGCATCTCTTGCTCCCGGTTTATTGGTTGATGCTGCAATTCCCTGTGTGCCATAAATACCTGGTGCATCTGCTGTGGTATCACCTTTCATCCATGTCCACATATTAGAAGACGGATCATATTTCCAATGATCATTTGCTCTTCCGCAATAATTATTTGCTGTAACACAATGATAACCGCCAAAAAGCCATAGGTTACCTAAAGCATCGGTCCAGGAAACAGCACCAGATATTGCTCTGGGTTTGTTTGTGGCTGAAGCAATTCCCTGTATACCATATACACCGGCAACATCTACGATACTGTCACCTTTCATCCATTTCCATTGACTGTTAGAATTTATCTGGGCTGTGGTTATTGTTGTGACCAATAAAAAAAAAGGGATACATATCTTTTGCATACCTTATTATTTAAACAGTGTTTTATTATTCACTATTTTCAACTTAATATGTTATCGCAAAGGCAGTTGTTATAGAGTATTCATAGAAGAATAAAATTAACCTAATAATTACCCAATTCAAAGAAGTTTTTAAAATTTAGGCCACGATAGCAGCCCATAACATTATGTATCTTGCACCCCATGTTATTTCTTTCTAAAATAGCCCTTACACAATTTAAAAATTACAATGCAGCCTCTTTCGGTTTTACAGAAAGGGTAATTGGTATTTGTGGATTAAACGGCAGAGGCAAAACCAATCTGCTGGACGCCATTTATTACTGCTGCTTCTCCAAAAGCTATTTTACCAAAACTGATGGGCTAAATGTTCAGTTTGATAATGACGGCTTCCGGCTGGAGTCTGTTTTTGAAAAACAAAAGGAAACACAGAAGATCATCTGCATTAATCGGGTTGCCGGTAAAAAGGAATTGCTGCTGAATGATGCCCCCTATGAAAAATTCTCACACCATATCGGCAAATTCCCGGCGGTAATGATAGCCCCTGATGATATTGAACTGATAACCGGGGGGAGTGAAGAAAGACGCCGCTTTATGGATATTGTATTAAGCCAGCTGTATGCCGAATACCTGCAGCAACTGATGCAGTATAATAAAGTGTTGCAACAACGGAACAGTTTACTGAAACGTTTTGCTGAACAGGGTAAAACAGACTGGCCGCTCCTGGAAGTACTGGATGAACAATTGATGGCGCCGGGAAATTTTATTTATGCCAAACGAAAAACATTCACTGAAGAATTAATTCCATTAGTACAAAAATTTTATGAACAGATCGCAGATAAAAATGAAATGGTTTCTATCCAATACGACAGCCGTTTAAATGACAGTTCTTTTCATGACCTGCTGAACCATTATCGCCAAAAAGATTTTATGCTGCAGCGCAGCAATGCAGGTATTCATAAAGATGATATCCTTTTCCAGTTGAACGGGCAGCCATTTAAAACAACGGCATCGCAGGGGCAGCGTAAAAGTTTATTGTTTGCCCTAAAACTGGCCGAGTTTGAATTACTAAAAGCCAATAAGGGATTTGCCCCCCTCCTGCTTTTAGATGATGTTTTTGAAAAACTGGATGATAACCGTATGCAGCAGCTTTTGCATTGGGTTTGTAATGAAAATGAGGGACAGGTTTTTATTACCGATACCCATAAGGATAGATTACAGGATGCCTTCAATAAGTTAAATACTGCACACCAGATAATAGAATTGTAAAAACAATTCTGTGCTTCCGTGTTTCTGTGGCAATTAAACTAATTTTACATCATGGGTGAAATTTCATTACAGGACGCCATCAGGCAATTTCTGCAAAAAAGTAAACTTAAAACCGGCATACAGGCATTGCGTATTGAAGAAGTGTGGGAAGAAGTAATGGGAAAGACCATTGCCAAATACACGGATAAGATCCAGATCATCAATGCTACTTTATTTATAACTACTACTGTAGCCCCATTAAAAAACGAATTGCTTTACCAAAAAGAAAAGATCATTGAAAGGGTTAATGAAGCGCTTGGAGAGAAGTTGATAAAAGAAGTAATTATTAAGTAATTGGGAATTTGGAATTAGGAATTGGGTATAGAGTATCCTGTATTTTCCTAATTCCAAATTACCAATTCCAAATTCCTTTTCATCTGTTCTCCAAAGGTCTAACTATATACCCTTCCTTCCGCAGCAATGCTATCAATCCCTTTTTTCCAGGTAAATGCCCGGCACCAACAGCAACAAAAACAGGTTCCTTTTTCATGATGAGTTTTAATTGATCTACCCAATTCCTGTTCCTGTTCTCCAATAAAATATCCTGGTTATCTTCCATTCCAAATTCATCATTATTTAAAAGAACTTCAATTTCATTCATCCGTTGATTTTTATAAGCAACGATCATCGAGTCAAAATATACCTTTGATCTGTCCATACTGTCAATGGCTTTTAATAATTCTTTAGCCTGTGTTGCATAAGGTATGCTGTCAAATACAGATGCCTGGAAAGCCATGGTCTCCAACCCCTTTATTTCTTTATTATTTGCTTTGGCCAGTTTCATTATTTCATCATCCACCCCGCTTACGGTTTTGCAGGGCATCATTTTTGGATAAAGCATAGCCACCAAAAAATAAGGTTTCATGCTTTGAAAAAGATAGATGGGTGTTTGCAATGAATCTTTAAAATAATCAACCACCCTTTTATATTCTTCCTCCGAATACAGGTCTTTTAATTTTTTATTCCCTTTCATGTTCATCAGCATCAGCCCGCCAAATAAGGTAGCCGGGTCATCCATATCCATTTCCAGGTAAACTGCTGCGGCATTATTAACAGCTTGTTTTAATGAACTACTGAACCTGATATCTTCTTTGCACAAGAGATGAAACGTACCAAACAGATAACCCGGAGCCTGAATCCCGTTGCCACTTACCTCCCACAGCAGCGTATTATCATCTGCATTTGTCTTTAAGTTAGCCGGGCCGGGTTGGGCAGCACAAAGGCCCGGCAGTAACAGTATAGTTACAAGTAAAGGAAATTTCATCTGGATGGTTTAGGAATAAAAGTACAAATAACCTTTTTATGCCAAATGCTTTTTATTATATTAGCTCAAATATAAAAAAATGAGAACAGTTTTTTTATCAGCAGCATTTCTTTTTATCTCCAAATCATTTTTATTTGCACAAAAAGAATTACCGTCGTTTGGTAAAGTGGATAAAGCCGACCTGGAGATGACAGATTGTGAATTTGATAAGGGAGCAGAGGCAATTAAACTTATTGACTGGGGTAAAATGTATTACGACCGTGGCATTCCCGGTATATCATTTCTTAACACCATCTATGAGTACAGGATCCGGATCAAGGTACTTAAAGAGTCGGGAATTAATTATGCCAATGTTACTATTCCTTATTACGACCGCAACAACGAGGAAAAGATCCTTAAGGTGGATGCCGCAACTTATAACCTGGATGCATCGGGTAAGATGAAAACAACGGAGGTAAGCAAAGGCTCCATCTATTCCAAACGAATAAATAAGTTTTATAGCGAAATGATCATTGCTTTCCCCGAAGTGAAAATAGGCAGCATCATCGAGTATAAATATAAAGTGGAAAGAAGGACCGACCAACACCTTAAAAACTGGAGTTTCCAGGATAAGATTCCTGTACGCTACAGTGAATACCAGATCAACATCCCTTTATTCTACCATTTCTCGGTAAACCCCAATATTGTTGATGAAATTGAAGTAAAGGAAAAAGTGTATGAAGACCTAATTGCCACCAATGAAGGAACATTATCTACAGAAACGCTTCAGAAAAATTTTATCATGCGTAACCTTGTTGGCATAAAGTATGAACCCTTTATGGGATCGGTAAAGGATTACCAGCAGGGAATCGAATTTCAGTTGTCAACCATTGATTATGGTGCAGGAAGAGTACTGGACCTGCGTACGGGCTGGAGTGATGTGATAAAGAACCTGATGAAAGATAATGATTTTGGAAAACAACTGGAATGGGAACCAAAGGGTGCAACGGCAATTATTGCAGAGGCAAAACAGGTTTCCGATCTGGAAAGCCGTATGAAATTTATTTTCAATTATGTAAAAAAGAATATGAACTGGGATGAGGATGAGAGTATCTATTCGTATGCCGGAATAAATACAGCATTTGAAAAAAAGACGGGCAGCACCGGGGATATAAATCTTTTACTTACCTGTATGCTGAATAAGGCAGATGTAAAAGCCGCTCCCATATTGTTCAGCACAAGGGATAACGGGCTGGTGAAAAAAGCATTCCCTTTTGTAGACCAATTCAATATTGTGATGACTTATGTAATAATTGCTGATAAATATTTTGTGCTTGATGCTACAGATAAAGTTACCCATTACCGGGTAACGCCGCAAAAAGTTGTAAATACAAATGGTTTTATTGTGGAAGGTGAGAACGGCAGGTGGGTGGAAATACTCTCCGGGAAATCAAAGTATAGAGTAATGGCCGCCGTGCAGGGAGAGATAACCGGCGATGGGGTACTTAAAGGCAGCTGCCTCGTTAACTGTTATGATTATGCAAGGGCACAACGCTGCGAAAGCTGGGTAGAGAATAAAGAAAAATTCAAAGAAGATTATTTTATCAAACCCTACCCTTCCTGCAAAATTGAAGACCTTGTTATTAATAATACCGAAGTTGACTCTTTGCCGCTGGAACAAAAAGTGAAATTCAGTTCGGTACTTAATAGCTCGGGCGAATACCGGTATTTTACTACCAATCTTTTTTCGGACCTCGACAGGAATATTTTTGTTGCAGCTAACAGGGTGTCTGATGTAGATTTTGGTTTCCTGCAGGACTATACCATTTTTGGAAACTATACCATACCCACCGATTATGTTTTTGACGGATTACCCGAAAACATAACTATGACCACTCCGGATAACGGTATTATTTTTAACCGCTCGGTAAAGGTTGAAGCAAATTTGCTGAATGTAAGAATAACAGTGGAGTTCAAAAGATCGTTTTACCCGGCAGCTTCTTACACAGATTTTAAAGAGTTTTATAAAAAAATGTTTGACAAGTTAAATGAGCAGGTGGTTATTAAGAAGAAAGTGGCTCCATAAACCAGGATACCAATTTTCTTTAGGTCATAAACCGGGATTAATACCAGTTACCATTCGTAACCAATGTTGATAATTACTTTATCAATTACCGGTTTAATGTAAAAAACATAGCCTATCTTAATACCTGAAATAGTTTTCAGAACTCTTCAACAGCACATGATCATTTTAATTCGGGATTCAACTTTAAATCTTTCGCAAATGAAAAACTTTTACTTCTTATTTACTTTGGCTTTCAGTTTTATTTTCTGCAATGTATTGGCCCAGCAAAATGGCCAGATCGCAGGGATACCTACCATTGTACATCACACAAAAACAGAAATTACAGCTGATATTATGGAAAGGGCAAAAAATTTTGTGTCAAACAAGATTGAGCGGCCGGAAAGGGAATACCCTGACCGCAGGAACCTTCCACAAAACCCGTTGGCAAAACCCATTTCTGCTTTCCCGGAAACCAATACGATCATACCTGTTACATCACCATCAAATGATCTTGCACAAACACCAAGTACTACATTTACAGGGGCTGTTTTATCCGAAACCGGTGCATTCCCACCTGATAATATGGGCGCAGTTGGCCCTACACAATACATTGTATTTGTAAATGGCAGGCTTAAAACATTTAATAAAACCACGGGTGTGGCCGATGGGGTTTTAAATGCAGACCCGGATGCTTTTTTTTCTTCGGTAATGACACCGGTAGGCGGCCTGGTTACCCAGGTTTTTACCTCTGACGCCAGGGTTAGGTATGACAGGCTTTCGGGTAAATGGATATTAATGATCATTGACGTGCCCCTCGATGCTTCTTTCAATACACCCGTAGCCAACAGGGTTTTAATTGCTTTCAGTAATACATCAACAATTACCGGGGGCACTACCTGGACATTTTCTCAATTCACAGGACAGGCAAGTACGTTCACAGACTATGAAACACTTGGTGTGGATGTGAATGCCATTTATATTGGCACCAATATGTTTACTTTGGCCGGATCTTTTACCGGTACCAATGGATATGTAATTAACCGTACTACCCTGCTTTCTGGCGGTGCATATACAGTTTACGCTTTTTTAGGATTAGCCAGCGGCGCTGGCGCCGGCCCCTTTACTCCACAGGGAGTTGACAATTTTGATTTCACCGCTACTGAAGGTTATTTTATTGGAGTTGATAATGCCACTTTCAGTACATTGATGATAAGAAGGGTGAGTACACCTGCAGGGGTACCTACTATCTCTGGAAATCTCAGTCTAACTGTAAGCACAACCGCATCACCCAGAACAGTACCCCATTTAGGAAATACCGGTGGTACCAGTGGAAACCTTGATGCATTGGATGACAGGCTTTATGCAGCCATGGCAATAGGAGGGCATTTATGGACAACACATAATATTGGAGTTAGTACAACAGGTGTTGCCACTGGTACCGCTAGTATAAAAAGAAATGCTGCCCGTTGGTATGATTTAACGAATTTGACCACTACACCTACTGTAAGTCAAAGCGGGACTGTTTTTGATGGGGCCGTGCAGGCTTCGGCAAGAGACTATTTTATACCAAGCATAATGGTTTCGGGGCAAAACCACGCAGCCCTTAGTTTAACTACTGCGGGAACTCCCTTCCGTTCGGATGCAGCAACGGTTGGCCGTTGGTCTGGCGATGGTGCAGGCACCATGCAAACACCCCCGACTTTAACTACTGCCAGCTCCACTGCTTATAATCCGCCTAGTGATCCAGGACCTCCAAGAAGATGGGGTGATTATTCTTATGTATCACTTGACCCACTTGATAATATGACCATGTGGATGATAAACCAGTTTTGCAATGCTGCTAATAGCTATGGCTGCAATGTTACTAAATTGCTTGCACCACCGCCCGCAACCCCGGCCAGTTGCAGCCCAGCCTCAACCCCGGCAGGCCAGGCTTCAGTTAATGTGGTGGTTACAGGAACGGTAGTAAGTGGCAGTGGGTTTTATGATCCGGGTACCGATCTTTCTGCACCGGCACTCCCTTATAATCATATTTCTGCTACAGTTTCGGGTGGCGTTACGGTTAACAGCGTAACGTATACTGACCCTACCCATGTTACTCTTAACTTAAACACAATAGGCTCCCCTGCAGGAGCAAAAAATGTAACCATAACCAATCCTGATGGACAGTTTTTGGCAGGTGCAGGTATCTTCACCATATCAGGTGTTGTTCCTATAACGTTGAAGGAACTGCGTGGCAAACTGAATAATAATTTTACTGTTTCACTCAACTGGATCACATCTAATGAGAGTGGCAATAAAGGTTTTTTTGTTGAACGTTCAGAAACCGGTAACCAGGCCAGTTGGATAAGTATTGGATTTGTAAATGGTATTGGATACAGTACTATTGAAAGAAACTATTTATTGATCGATAATAATATTCAGCTGAATAAAATATACCACTACCGTTTGAAGCAGCTTGATTTTGATGGTAACTTCAGTTATTCCAACGAAGTGGTGATAAGGGTAAAGGATCTTCAAAAAGACCAGTTGCTGTTATCAAACCACCCTAATCCTTTCAATGGAATACAAACTATAAAATATAACCTTCCATCCAGTGGCATGGTTAACTTAAAAATATTTGATATTGCCGGAAAAGAAGTGGGCACGCTTGTAAACGGTTTTCAGCAGGCAGGGCTTTATTCAAAAGAGTTTAATGCCACTGGCCTGAGTAACGGAATTTATTTCTGCAAACTGAGTATTGAAGGAGAAACCATCACCAACCGGGTAATGCTCATCAAATAAAAACTCAAAAATATAAGATCAATAAAAGAGTGGTAACCCACTCTTTTATTTTTTTATCGCATTATATAAACTGCCCCCCTGGTCAAATAAACGGTCAATCTTTTTTTCAACAGCAGCATCCTTTTCAACCGGTGGTGCATGATGTGGTTTTATCCTTGCATCAATTACCAATGGGCCTTGGCAGCCCCAGTGTTTATTTTCTGTAAAACTATCAATGCCATGAATGTCATGCGATGGATTGCACCGGGTAAAAGTTACCCATAGAAAGTTGTTCAGTGTGCTGCTTACAAAATCACTGTCATCGCAAATTATTATTACCGGATGATCTGTTAATTGATAATTATTAATTGATAATTGGTCATTGAGAGATACTAATTCTTTATTAGCGGTTTCATAATTTAAAAAAGTATTTGTTTGCAGCGTAATAACTCCAGGCATAACCAGCTTTGGATTTGTAAATGCCTGCAGATTTTTTAATGATTCAGGTATTGATGAGCTTAATTCTCTTATTGGATCACCATAGGCCGCAAGAACCACTTTACTGCCGCTATTCAACCCGGTTCCTGAATAATCCAATGTATCAATAGTTGTGTTGGTATAAAAATGAATATCTCTTTTCAGGTCTATCCTCTCTAAAACATACTTAAAATATTCTTCAATATTGCTGGTGCTTAATTTGTTTTCTTCATCTGCTGTAATAAATAAAAATTTGGCAAGGCTCAATTGCCCCGTTCCTAAAATATGATTGGCAATGGTCAAAATTTCAGCAGGTTGTTTGGTTGGCAGGTATGGTGTATATCTTTCGCTGCCGATAGCCAGTAATAAAGGATGAACCCCTGCAGCATCAACAGCATGTACTTCTTTTAACCCGGGTATTTCCTGTTGCAGGGCTTTACCGGTTATTTTATGAATGAGTTTTCCAAAACTGGTATCTTCCTGCGGTGGACGGCCAACAACTGTAAAAGGCCAGATGGCATTTTTTTTGGCATATACCTTATGTACTTTCAATAAAGGGAAATCATGTTTCAAACTATAGTATCCTAAATGATCGCCGAAGGGCCCCTCAGGTTTATTTTCATTTGGGTAAACTTCACCGGTAATAACAAAATCAGCATCAGTACTTATACAAAATCCATCTTCATAACTATAGCGGAATCTTCTTCCACCTAGAACACCGGCAAAAGTCATTTCACTGATCCCTTCAGGCAGTGGCATTACTGCAGCTACACTATGCGATGGTGGCCCACCAACAAACACACTTACTTTAAGTGGTAAACCTTTTTTATTGGCTTTGTTTTGATGTATACCAATGCCCCGGTGCAATTGATAATGCAGGCCCACTTCTTTATTCTGTTCGTAATCATTTCCTGATAATTGAATACGATACATGCCCAGGTTTGCATTCATGATGCCGGGCTTATCCATATCTTCTGTATACACCTGTGGCATAGTTACAAATGCGCCTCCATCCATTGGCCAATGTTGTACCTGCGGTAAATCAGAAATTTTTATTTTTTCATACAACACAGGTTTTTGTGAAGGATTCTTTTTTGGCAATGCTTTTAAAGCAGCAAGCCCGGTATCAAAATTTTTAAAGGGAGCTTTAATGGCTTTAATTGGATCGTCTTTTAATTCGATCAGCTGTTGAACTGTCTTAAGTGTATCCCTGAAAATGAATTCACTTCTTTCCAGCGTGCCAAAAATATTTGATGCTGCCCTGAATTTACTGCCCTTTACATTTTCAAATAATAAAGCAGGCCCGCCGGCTTCATGCACACGCAGGTGAATGGCCGCCATTTCAAGGTAAGGGTCAACTTCTTCTTTAATGCGGATGAGCTGTCCGTTCTTTTCCAGGTCAAGTAAACAATCTTCGAGAGATCTGTATGGCATGCACTATTGTTTCAACGCAAATGTAAAGCGGTATTTTGTCATTCTGAGCGATAGTGAAGAATCTCAATGAATATTGAGCAAAGAATTATGAATGATCCTGTTTAGGTATTCGTTATTTCCTGAGGTACATTACTTCCTTAACCAGCTTAACTGTTCTGGGCACATCAGGTAAATAGGCCGCAACAAGATTTGGGGCATAATGCATAGGTGCATCTGCCGAAGTGATCCTGCGGATAGGGGCATCTAAATAATCGAATCCCTCTTTTTGAATGCGGTAAGTAATTTCGGAAGACACCGAAGCAAATGGCCACTGCTCCTCTACTATTACCAAACGGTTGGTCTTTTTTACGCTTTCTAAAATAGTGAACCAATCCAGCGGACGAATAGTAGCCAGGTCAATAACTTCTGCTTCAATCCCTTCTTTAGCCAATTCCTCTGCAGCGCCTAAAGCCACTTTCATCATTTTATTAAACGAAACGATAGTAACATCTTTACCTTCTCTTTTTACAAAGGCTTTACCAATCGGTAAAAGATATTCTCCTTCTGGTACATCTCCTTTTTCACCATACATTACTTCGCTTTCCATAAAAATGATCGGATCATCATCCCGGATGGCGCTTTTTAATAAGCCTTTAGCATCATATGGATTGGAAACAGAGACAACCTTTAGTCCGGGGATATTTGCGTACAGGGCTTCAAATGCAGTAGAGTGTTGAGCACCCAATTGTCCGGCACTTCCTCCCGGACCACGGAATACAATAGGACAACCAACCTGTCCACCACTCATTGCCAGCATTTTAGAAGCTGTATTCAATATTTGGTCTAAAGGCAAAACAGCAAAGTTCCAGGTCATAAATTCTACTATCGGGCGCAATCCATTTTGTGCTGCACCAACAGCAATAGCAGCAAAACCTAATTCAGCGATCGGCGTATCAATAACTCTTTTTTCACCAAATTCATCCAGCATGCCCTGGCTTACTTTATAAGCTCCGTTATATTCAGCAACTTCCTCTCCCATTAAAAAAACACGTTCATCTCTTCTCATTTCTTCCTGCATGGCTTCCCTCAGGGCTTCTCTAAAAGCAATTTGTCGCATGTGTATCCTTATTTGTGAGGTTGCAAATTTATCTTATCAATCGCAGATGAGCAAATCATGTTCAAACAGCTTTTACTGCATTTATAAAAGCACTTAATTTCTGCAGGTCCAGTTTTCCACCGGATCGTACACCACTGCATACATCCACGCCAAAAGGTTTTACGGTCACGATAGCTTCATGCACATTACCTGCATGAAGGCCACCTGCTAAAAAAACCGGAACCCGAACCTGCTTTACCAGTTCATGGCTTATTGCCCAGTTATGTGTGTTGCCGGTACCACCCAATGTTTTTATTACGGCTTTGGGATTGCCACTATCTAATAATATGGCATCAACATGTTGATGAACCTGCAAGGCCTGGTTGATACTCTCTTCGCCTGTTACATGAATGACTTGTACTATCTTAAGGTGCGGCAATGCAAGCCTGATATCGGCATAGCTGCCTTCAGTGATCTCGTCAACAATTTGTACGGTATTGGTATGAACCCTGTTTACATGATCAATAATTCCCTGTGCAGATTGTTCACTTGTCAATAAAAAAGAAGCAAGGGGTGGATGAACAATTTTTGCAATAGCGTTGATGAGTTCATCTTCTATCGGGCCGGGGCCGCTGGGCATTTTGCCCACCAAACCCAATGCATCGGCACCATGCTTTATAGCAAGTTTGGCTTCTTCATTGGAGCTTATGCAGCATATTTTTATTTTACAGAACATAAAAAACCGGCTTTATAGCCGGCTCAAGTTAATAAATAATCTTGCTGTGTATTGTTTAAAATGTTTTTTCCAACAGCACTTTTACATTAAAGGGTAAATACTTAAGAATCTCTTCGTTATCGCAGACATATCTTTTCATCCGCACATACCCATTTCTTTCATGTGCTTTAATGATCGACTCATTATTTTCAAAACAGGATAATTGTGCCTTTGTTACGTTTGGATCCAGTTCCTTTGCATAAGCCAGGTGTACATCCATCAGTTTCTGGGTTATCCTTTTTCCCCGGTGATCATTGTCAACATAAATGTACTCTAACTGGTATGTTCCCACCGGCCTTTCAATCTGCAGCATTTCTTTTATCATTTCCATTTTTGCCTGGGCTTTAATAACATTCTCTCTTGGAAAAACAAAAGCGATAAGGTTGGATTTAAGCAAATTGGATGACATACCATCATACCCTTCCAGCCAGCCACCTAAGGCGCCAACAGGTTTGTCGCCATACCAGGCAATAAAAAAACTGCTTATCGAAAAATCACAGCCATCAACTTCTTCCTCCAGCATGGCAATGATATATTTCTTGACCTGTTCTTCAGTTACTTCAAAAAAATTAGCAATCCCGAGATGGTCGGTCAAACTTTTTTCTGCCCCGATTATTACGTCAGCCAGAAAATCAACATCACTAAGTGTCGCTTTTTTTATTACATATTCTTCACTCATAGGAAATTCCAGTTTTAGAAAATCAACTTACAAATATTTAAATTATTCTTTCCAGTAAAATTTTTACATTAAAGGGTAAATACTCAAGAATTTTTTCATTGTTGCATACAAACCTTTTAATTTGCCGGAACCCGTTCTTTTCATGCATCCTGATACTGGTCTGGTTGGTTTCAAAGCAGGAAACCTGTACCTGTGTCACACCGGGGTCCAATTGTTTTGCATAAGCCATATGTGCATCCATTAACCGGTCTGTTATTCTTTTTCCCCTGTGGTCATTATCAACATAGCCATATTCGATCTGGTAAGTACCCATCGGCCGCTCAATTTGCAGCATCTCCTTTATCATTTCCATCTTAGCCTGGGCTTTGGCAACATTTTCTTTTGGAAAAACAAAAGAGATCAAATTGGATTTGATCAAATTTGATGGCGCTCCGTCAAAAAAGCCTTCCAGCCAGCCTCCCACTGCTCCTATTGGTTTATCACCATACCAGGCAATAAAGAAACTGCTTGTTGAAAATTCGCAGCCGTCAACTTCTTCTTCCAGCATGGCAATGATAAGCTCTTTTACTTTTTCTTCAGATAACTCAAAAAAGTTGGCAAGGCCGAGGTTGCTGGTGAAACTTTTCTCTGCGCCGATTATTACATCTGCCAAAAAGCCCACATCCTTTATCGTAGCTTTTTTAATTACATACTCCTGCTCCATAGGGATTTTTTTGTTTAGGGAGGTCAATCTTACAAATTATTCCTGATAAATCCTATACCCTTGAACCCTTATCTTCGTATATCCTATGGAAATAACCGGTTATAGAGCCTGCATATTTTCTATTACCATGGCGCTGGCCCCGCCCCCACCATGACAAATGCCGGCAGCACCATATTTTGCTTTATGCTGTTTCAAAACATTGATCAGCGTAACAATTATTCTTGCACCACTACAACCTAACGGATGTCCCAATGAAACAGCCCCACCATTTACATTCACTTTAGCCGGGTTTAATTTCATGCGCTTACTATTCTCGATACCTACCACAGCAAAAGCTTCATTTAATTCCCAGTATTCAATGTCTTCCATTTTTAAACCTGCTTTGGCAACAGCTTTTGGCACTGCTAAAGCCGGTGAAGTGGTAAACCATTCCGGCGCTTGTCCGGCATCGGCATGAGATAATATTTTAGCGATCGGTTTTAAGCCCAGTTCATCTGCTTTTTCTTTGCTCATTAATACCAAAGCAGCAGCTCCGTCATTCATAGAAGAAGCATTGGCTGCAGTTACAGTACCATCTTTTATAAAAGCGCCTTTAAGTGAAGATATTTTATCAAATTTAACTTTGAACGGTTCTTCATCTTTAGTCAATAAAACGGGGGCACCGCTACGTTGTGGAATTTCAACCGGGATAATTTCATTGTCAAATTTGCCGGCTTCTGTTGCAGCCTGGCTGCGTTTGTAACTTTCAATGGCAAAAGCATCCTGGTCGCCCCGGCTTATGCTACAGGTACTGGCACATAATTCTGCAGCATTGCCCATTGCTTTGCCATCGTATGCATCTGTAAGGCCATCTTTTGCCAAACCATCTATCAGTTGTGTATTACCATATTTATTACCCCAACGCAGGCTATCGGCATAAAACGGGGCATTACTCATGCTTTCCATACCACCGGCAACAACAATATCTGAATCGCCTAACCAAATACTTTGGGCACCCTGTGCAATAGCCTTCATAGCACTTGCACAAACTTTATTAATAGTAGTACTGCAAACTTCATTGGACAGGCCTGCATATTTTGCTGCCTGGTGTGCCGGTGCCTGACCCAGGTTTGCCTGGATAACAGATCCCATCAAAACTTCATTTACAAGTTCGGGCTTAACTCCTGCTTTTTCCAAAGCCCCTTTTATAGCAATAGCACCCAGTTGTGTAGCGGTAAAGCCTTTTAATGAACCTCCAAAACTGCCTATTGGCGTTCGAACGGCAGATATAATGTAAACTTCTTTCATATGCAAAAATCGTTTAGAGGGCAAAGGTAAGAAGAATGAATTTAGCCCGTTCAGGCTGGTAAAACTCATTTTAAAATAATGGTGTATAAAATTGCCTTAGCATGTTTGCAAATAACATTTCTTGTTTGTAGATTAACAGTCGTATAAATTTTATGTCTTTTATTTTTTCAAAAAAAATCTTTTAAAAAATGGAAAAAAATAATTCTGGAGTTTCTCCCCGAAGGAAGTTCTTAGGTACAATTGCAACAGGCGCTGCCGCTATCGGCTTGTCTGCCTTTGGTTCATCTTCATTGGCAAAAGCCGGAACATTACCGGTGTCAGATAACCTGACTGATGTTGATGAATGGTTCAATAAAATAAATGGCAAACACAGGATAGTATATGATGTTACTTCTCCTCATTCGGGAAATGAACTCATGATGCCTTTTGCATGGGCTAAAGTTTTCTTATTGACAAATGCAGCCACCGGTACGCCTGAAAAAGACAGCAGCGTGGTAACCGTTTGGCGCCATAGCGCTATCCCTTTTGCCATGGAAGACAGGCTGTGGGCAAAATATAAATTTGGAGAAATATTTGGTATAAATGACGATCAGACAAGTGCCCCGGCGGTACGCAACCGGTTTTGGAAACCAAATCCCGGCTATAGTGTGCCTGGAGTTGGCCCTGTTCCGATCGGCATCAATGACCTGCAGGATAGCGGTGCTATGTTCTGTGTATGTAATATGGCGATCACTGTTTACAGCGCTGTTGCTGCACAGAAGATGAACCTGAAACACGAAGATGTAACGAAGGATTGGCTGAGTGGTATATTACCGGGTGTGCAGGTGGTTCCTTCGGGCGTATGGGCAGTTGGCCGGGCACAGGAACATAAATGTGGATACTGTTTTGCAGGAGGATAAACAAAAAATGTTTTTAATTAAAAAGCAGGGAAGATGATCTTATTTCCCCTGCTTTTTAATTTTTCCAAAATTGAATGGACCATACTTATGTTGTAATTCGGAAATGGTATCGGCATAGGGGCCAAATGGATGATCGAATGGTTTGGTTTCGATCTTTGGCCAGTCCTGGGTGAATAATTTTACTGGGCGTGGTTGCGAACATAGATAGGCCGCTACATCCCAGGCATCCTCATCAGACAATTGTGGTACAATTTGAGTAGCTGTATAAGGCATATTGTATTTTACAAAGCCTGCAATGGATGAGATACGGTAGAGTCCGGCGCTGACATTATAACTGTTTTCTCCCCACAAAGGAGGATAGGTATATTCTGAGGAATCAAAATTTAACTGACCTTGGCCATTAACTCCATGACAACTTAAACATTTGCTTACATAGATCTGTCCCCCTTTTCCAGGATTGGCAGCCCTGTCCAGTGTTTCAATTTTTGGAACGCCTGAGCTTTTTGGCGGAATATTTTTTACAACATCTTTTCCTATCCAATTTATATAAGCCACCATTGCCCTTATTTCCCTGCTTAAACTATCAAGACCTTTACCATTCAGGCTTCTTTCAAAACAATCATTGATCCTGAATTCAACAGATTCCATTTTTCCGCTCCTGTTCCTGAACTTTGGATAAGTAGTTGCTACAGCTGCAAAACAATTCCCATAAGGCCGGGCACCGGCATCAAGATGGCAGTTACCGCAATTCATGCCATTGCTTTTTTTTGCGATACTGCCTTTTGGGCCAAGATATTTTGATGTATGCAGAATCAGGTCCCTGCCATAAAGTATCAGATCAGACTCAGGCGAATTTATTAAAGAGTAAATATCGGGAGGATACCAGGCCGATGGATCTTCTTTTGCAATTACAGGCTTTACAGGATCAGGCAAAAGCTTATACAATACTACAGCGCCAATAGTTATTATACATATTAAACAGGCAGCATAATATTTTATAAACTTGTTACTCATTGTTACCTGTTAAATTATTGCTTTTTGTTTAAACCTTGAAATAAAAAAGGGCAGAAATTAATTCTGCCCCCTGTGCCTGTGCACCATTCAAAAAAACCAACTTGTAAACCTGAAAACTATTTACCAGTCTTTTTTGTCCCGGCGGCCATAGTGATTGTATTTATTTCTGGGGTCATTGAATTTGGCATACACCCTGTGTATTTCACTGTCACGCTGATCTTTCAGGAATTCGATCTGGCGTTTTTTCTGATACCAGCTCATGAAGAATTTATTCTTTACAGATTGAATCCTGTAGTCATACTCCCGGTTTATCTGTCCGATCTGCATATCTCTTTCCCCTGGAGTAAAGTAGTACCTGCCTTTGTACCTGTTATCGTCATCATGCTTGTGTTTGCCGTCATTTGCATAACCATCATCTTTGTTGTTTTTACCCCAATCATTGTTAGGGTCGTACTGTGCAAAGGCTGAAGTCATTAATGCTGCAGTAAATAAAAGTGTAATGATCTTTTTCATAATTGTGAATTTTAAAGTGATTAATGATTATAAGACTCAGGGTTATTCATCATGTTTACAAAAGAAATGTTACCGTTTACAAATAAGATGTTAACCGCTTTAAACACCTAACCATCGCCTCTCATCAAAAACCTTTATTTTTTTGATGAATTGTAGCTATATTTAATCACATAATTTTAAAAACTAAAACTGCCGGTATGAAAAAAAACTTCGTTGCAATTACTTTTTTTGCTGTTTTACTTTTTGCCGCCTGCGCTAAAAAAACATCACCTGCTAAAACTACCTCTGATGTTAAAACAACTGTTGAGCCGCCAAAAGCCAGGGCCACCAGTTATGTTGCTGATGTAATGCCTTTGATACAGATGAAATGTACACCTTGCCACCTGCCGTCTAAAGGAGGATTTAAAGCAGATTTTGAAAATTACGCTTCAGCACAAAAATTTGCTGCCGAAATGGTTGTACGGATCGAGAAGAATCCCGGCGAAAGAGGTTTTATGCCTTTCAAGGGAACCACCAAATTATCAGCTGATGATATAGCAGTTTTTAAGAAATGGGTGAGTGACGGAATGGTGGAAAAATAAATTCAGTTAACTAAATATTAAGTCCCTGGTTGATGTACCCTCATTGAGCAGGGATTTTTTTAAAACGCTTTTATCCTTGGGTCAACAACCCGGTATAAAACATCGGCAAACAAATTGATGATAATAAAAATACAGGCACTTAATAAAACAGATCCCATCACAACCGGGTAATCCAATTTTTCCAATGCACTAACTGTTATTTTGCCAATTCCATTCCAGCCAAAAATGTATTCTACAAAAAAAGCACCGGCCAACAGTTCAGCAAACCACCCTGTAACGGCTGTTATTACCGGGTTGAGTGCATTACGCAACGCATGCTTAAAGATGATGGCTTTATTACCCAGGCCCTTTGCCCTTGCAGTTCTTATATAATCCTGGTTTAACACATCCAGCATGGAACTTCTTGTCAATTGTGTAATTATGGCCAGCGGACGAATACCTAAGGTAAAAGCAGGCAGGATGAGATTCTTCAGGCTGAGGTATTTTTCACCAGTCACTTCATCAATTTCAAACCAACTACCGGTTAAATTCAATCCGGTGTAGGAATGTAAGACCACCCCAAATAAATACGCGATGATAATGGCCATGAAAAAAGACGGGGCCGAAATGCCGGCAATGCTTGAGAACACTGCCGTGGTATCCAGCCATGTTCCTTTTTTTACAGCCGCAATAACGCCCAATAAAATACCAATGATGGTTGCAAAAAGCATGGCAGCAAATGCCAGTATCAAAGTGCCGGGTAATGCTTCCAGTAAAACCTGCCCTACTTCCTTTTTTGTTTGATAACTTTTACGCAGGTAGGGAACTTTGATACCGAACTTATTATCTCCCCCGAAAAAAAAACCTTTGAGTTGTTTTTTTTCAATATCAGCTTTGCTGTGAACACAAAGTGGTGAAACATCATTAAGGTAAAAAACAAACTGTTTCCATTTAGGCTGATCGAGATACAGGTCCTTACGGATATTATCCATTGTTTTTTTATCACCGGTTTGCCCAACAATCATTCTTGCAGGGTCGCCAAAACCCTGGAACATAATAAACACCAGTACCACCACACCCAGCAGTACCAATACCGAATAAAAGAGTTTTTTCAGAATGTATTTCAATTAAAAGAATGTTCGCTAACCAATGTTCAGGGCATGAAGCTAAAAACAATTTTTATTTATCCAAAGCTTTTTCAATATCATTTCCGCCCCATTTTGCTTTTACTAAGGGGCCATTCATAAGATAAAGGGTGATATTATTACGGGCAACTGTCTTTAATGCAGTGGCATCGCAGGTAAGCACAGGGATATTTATTTTTTTTCCGGCAACAGCTAAAGCGCCATACCTATCCTCTACATTTTTTCTTTGTGATGAAACAACAAATACCTGTTTGCCTCTTTCCATCATCACTACAGCTAATCTCTGGTCCTCGATCCAGCCTTTAGGTAATTCGTTCACATCTTTAACAAACAATAAATAATATGCCCCGGGTGTGGATAGAACTGCTTCTGTACTGTCGGCACCTGATGCTGTTGACAAAGTAAAATCATTGATCAATGGTACATTATTTTTTCCTTTCTCTATTAATATTTGCCTCCTGTCCTCAAATTCCCAGCTGCTGTCGGGCAAAGCAGTAACCTTAAACTCTTTGCTTTCGTTATTTTTTTTGTACTTAAACACATAATCGTATTTATCCGGTATGGCATCAATAGGCATTTTACGAAGCTCCAGTATATTATTGCCAACTTTAAATGGCAAACAATCTTTGGCAGGAAGATGTTTTAAAACATACCACTGCAAGCCGGCAACTGCAAAAAGTGAAATTAAAACCAGAGAAAAATTTATTGCATTCGAAAATAAAGGATTGATATATTTTCTTTTGAACAGGATCAACAGCACCAGTAATAAAAGAATAATATCCTTGCCAAAGGTTTGAATGGGCGTCAGTGGAATACAATCTCCAAAACAACCACAGGTCCTTATCTTACCACTGAATAAAACATAACTGGTAAGAAAAGTGAAAAACAACATCAGCAATAATAAGAGCCAGGAAACTGATTTTATTCTCCAACCCAATAATAAAGCAACTCCCAATACCACTTCCAATGCGATCATCAATACCGAGAATAACAAAGCATGTTCATTCAGCCACATCATCATTCCCTTCATTATTCCATCAGCGGCCCATACTTCAAAAAATTCCTGCATTTTATAGGCCAGCCCCAATGGGTCAATAGCTTTAACCAGGCCCGAGAAGATAAACAGCGGGCCTACAATGATCCGTGAAATATTTGTTACTATTCTCATAAAGTAAGATTCTTTTTACCGGCCCGTCAACCATGCACTTTCTCTTCTATCAGTATCAATCCAAATGCGGCATAATTAATAATGTCGTAAAAGTTTGCATCAATGCCCTCACTGATGATGGTTTGCCCTTTATTGGCTATAATTTGTTTTATCCGCAGGATCTTTGCCAATATCAGGTCCACAAAACTTTCCTGGCTCATATCCCGCCATGCTTCTCCATAGTCGTGGTTCTTATCCAGCATCAGTTTTTTTGTAATCGCAATTTTTTCACTGTACATTTTTTGTACAGTTTCAACCGGCAGCTCTTCCAGTTCATCATCGTTGATATCCAATTGTATCAGGCCAATGATACCGTAATTTAATATGCCTTTAAATTCACTGATGACATCATCTCCAATTTTTTGTATGCCTGCTTCCTGGATGGTGCGTATCCGTTTGGCTTTAATATATATCTGGTCGGCTACGGATATGGTTCTGTACACCCGCCAGGAGGTGCCATAATCTTTTGTTTTCTGTAAAAAGATCTCTTTGCAGGATTCCACTGCGGTATCGTATTGCTGGTTTGTATTCATTTATCAATGCTCATTTGTAACTTAGTGCGATAATAACTCAAAAATAATTGAAAATCGTTTGATGAACAGCATAAACTGTAAAGGAAAGATACTGAGCCTTGCCGAACCGGTGGTGATGGGCATCATCAATGCTACACCCGACTCGTTTTACGAAGGACATTTGAAGTACGGAATGGAAGAAATTTTAAGCATGGCTACCAAGATGATCAGGGATGGAGCGGCTATTTTGGATATTGGCGGACAAAGCACAAGGCCCGGCAGCCAACCCATTACCATTGAAGAAGAATTGAACAGGGTGATACCTGTGATAGAATCTGTGCACTCAAAATACCCCGGCACAGTTATATCTATTGACACTTATAACAGCCAGGTTGCAATAGCTGCAGTAGATGCCGGGGCTTCAATAGTAAATGACATAAGCGGTGGCAATCTTGACAAGGCAATGATACCAACTGTTGCTGCATTAAAAGTTCCGTATGTATGTATGCATATGCAGGGCACTCCTGCCAATATGCAAAAAGAACCCAGGTATGCAGATATAGCTAAAGAGGTTTTGGACTACTTTATAAACAAAATTGAGGAATGTAATAAGGCAGGTATCAAAGATGTGATCATTGACCCTGGTTTTGGTTTTGGCAAGACCATTGAACATAATTTTCAGCTGTTGAAAAGATTATCTATCCTTTCCATAACCAACCGGGCAATACTTGTGGGCCTTTCCAGGAAGCGTACTATTTATAAAACCCTTGGCATAACCGTATCAGAAGCATTGAATGGTACAACAGTTTTAAACACGATGGCATTATTAAACGGGGCATCAATACTGCGGGTGCATGATGTAAAGGAAGCCAAAGAAACAATTACACTTTATAATGCCTACAAAAAAGCGCCCTGAATTTTTCCAGGACGCTTTTATGAATAATTTTTCAACCTTATTTTTTAGTGGTTTTCTGAATACTGTCTGCCTGTAATTTCTGTGCCTCCATCATTTTTTTCTGTATTTCCATTTGCTTTGCAGCAAATTCTGCTGCAGTCATAACATCAGTTATTTCCAGGTCAAAGATCAAAATATCATTTGGCTTTAGAACCTGACTTCCGCGTTCTCCATAACCCAGGGAAGAAGGAACATAAATAGTCGCCTTTGTACCTTTTTTAAGGAGTTGAAAAGCATCAGTAAAACCAAAGATAACAGCCCCTACATTCATCATTGTAAACTGGAGAGGGTCAGTATGTTTAAATTTAGGATCCAGGTTTGAATCGAATACCCTTCCGCTGTCTAAAGTCCTTCCGGTATAATTTACCATGGCTATGTTATCATAATTCATTTTTTCTCCGGTTCCCTCTCTCGTTATTGAAACGTATGTTCCCCAATTTGCTTTTTCGGCTTTAATATTGTTTTTTGCAAGATAATCAACAATGATCTTATCATCAATTTTACGCTGATCCTTAAATTTTACAATTTCTTTTTCTATTTCCTCCAGCTGTTTTTTAAAAATTCTTGGTTTTGCCATCGCCCTTTCTGCCCTGTTGGCGCTGTCGGCTTCCGGTTGGTCTTTAAAAATATTCACCAGCTTAACATGGGTATAGATATATTTTCCTTTTTTCATGAAAGGAGGCATTCCCTGCTGCGAATCCCTAAATGCAGTATCGGTAAGCTGGCGTATGATAAGACTGTCGCCTTTTCTTAACTGTTTTAAAATTTTATAATAAGCCATTGGAGTACTAACTGAATCAAACAGTTGAATAGGTGCAATCATATCCCTGCTGTCGCTTAACACAGTGTCCTTAGTGCCACCATATACCTGCTTGATGTGGATTTGTATAAAATTACCATAGGGAACGGTTTTGCCACTACCCGAGGTTATTATCTTATATTCAAGGCCCTTATCGCCTTTTTTAAAGGCACCTGTGCATGCGGTGAGCGCCAATACACAAAAAACAGATAGATAAAAAAATTGTTTCATTGTTTTATAGTTTTTAAAATTGATAACTGCTTAATTGAGCCACATTCTCTTTTATGGCTGCTTTAAATTTTACAACCACTTCTTCCAGTGGTTCTTTACTAAACCCGCCGGCTGCATTAAAGTGCCCACCTCCATTAAAATATTTACGGGCAAAAGTATTTACATCAAAACCACCTTTGCTGCGGAAAGAACTTTTACGTTCCTCTCCCCGGTCAATGATTATGGCTGCAAGTTTTATACCCTGGATGCTTAATGGATAATTCACCAGCCCTTCAGTATCTCCTGTCTTTACATTAAACTTGATAAGATCGGCCTGCGGTATGGATATAAGCGCTGTATTATATTCGTAAAAAACTTCCATGCGGTTTAATAGCACATGGCCGATGAACCGGAAACGGCTTTCTAAAAAATTATCAAAAAGTTCTTCATGCACATGGCTGTGTTCCAGCCCTCTTTCTTTTAAGTCGGCCACCATTTTGTGTACGCTTGCCCCGGTTGCAGGAAAGCGAAAAGAGCCGGTATCTGTCATCACACCTGCATATAAACATTCTCCTATTATTCCGTTTATTTTATCTGCATGGCCCGATGCAATAATAAAATCGTAGATCATTTCGGCTGTTGAACTTTTTTTTACATCGCTGATACCATAGGCAAAAACTTCGGTCTGTGGCTCCTGGTGATGATCGATCAGTACCCTATCCGCTTTTGCAGATATTAATTTTTCTTCCATCCGCTTGGTACGGCTGAGTACATTAAAGTCCAGGCAAAATATCCAATCGGCAGCTGCTATTGCCTCATCAGCCTTACTTACCTGTTGTGTTTCGTAATCAAGTACCTTTTTACAATCAGGCATCCAGTTTAAAAAAGAGGCCCAGTTTGTTGGCGAAATAACTGTAACATGATGTCCAAACTGAACTAAAAAGTGATACAGGCCAAGTGATGAGCCCATGGCATCTGCATCAGGTTTTTGATGCATAGTGACCACCACATTCTTAGGCTGGGTCAATAATGGAAATATATTTTGTATAGCCTGCATAAAGAGGCGCAAATGTAGTTTAAAGTTTTGAGTTTTATGCTTCGTGTGAGGGTTTTAGCGTTTTAAAGCAACGTTAAAAACACCTGAATCCTCAAATTCCTGCAGAAACCCAAATCACCAAACACAAAACCATTTATCTTTGCGGCTCAAAAAATGAATATAATGACTAACAGAACTTTTACAATGATCAAGCCGGATGCAACAGCTAAAGGAAATACCGGCGCTATTTTAGCAATGATTAATAAGGCCGGTTTTCGTATCGTGGCTATGAAAATGACAAAACTGAGTGATGAAAAAGCCGGTGAATTTTATGCAGTACATGCCGAACGGCCTTTTTATGGTGAACTGGTGAACTTTATGAGCAGCGGGCCGATTACCGCCGCTATACTTGAAAAAGAAAATGCTGTAGATGATTTTCGTAAACTTATCGGCGCTACAAATCCTGCGGAAGCTGCAGAAGGTACCATACGTAAATTGTATGCTGCTTCTATTGGTGAAAATGCAGTGCACGGCAGCGACAGCAATGATAACGCAAAGATTGAAGGAGATTTCTTTTTCAACAAACTGGAACAGTTTTAATAAACGGTATATTCCTAAAAATAAGATGCCCTCCGATGATTCGGGGGGCATTTTTGAATCAAGCACAAACATGGTTTAGGCTGATGTTAGTGTAAACGCATGAACAGTTAGGGGTCGCTTAATTAAAAGCATTATTACAACGCAAGTAGTGAATATTTATTGTATGCAACAAGGTATAACGGTGCCGGTAAAGTATTGGCCGGGATACAATAATCGGCTTAAAAGGAAAGTTGTAGATTTGGAAATTATTAACGAAGCTGCTAATCTGCAAACCTGAAATATGAAAAATATTAAACTGATAGAAGTGCCTTCTGAAATTGGTGCCGGTACCCGTGGCGCCAGCCTGGGCGTTGATGCCATAAAAATTGCGGCGCTGGACTTTATGAGCAATTTCTTTGTGCATTTCCCTTCCGAAAAAATTGAAGTGGAAAACAAGATATTGTTTGAACCCATACAATCGCCTTATGCCAAACGTATACAAGGTGTGTTAACCATGTATGACAGGGTAAGTAAAGCAGTTTGTGATTCAATGAAAAATCATTTTTTCCCTGTTGTTATCAGTGGCGACCATGGCACAGCAGGAGGAACAATTGCAGGAATAAAAATGGCGAAACCAAAAAGTAAATTAGGGGTGATATGGATTGACGCCCATGCCGACCTGCATACCCCCTACACCACCCCATCCGGTAATATGCATGGTATGCCTTTGGCTGCATCTATTGACGAAGACAATAAAGAATCGATGGTGCATGAACTGGATGAAAAAACAGCCAAACAATGGGACCAGTTAAAAAAAATTGGAAAGATCCATCCCAAGGTTTTGCCTGAAGATGTGGTATTCATTTCCCTGCGTGATTTTGAAAAAGAAGAAAAACACCTGATAGATAAGCATGGCATGAAAGTGATCACCACTTCAGAAGTAAGGCGTACGGGTGCAGAGAATGTTTCCCGGAAAGTTTTGCGGTATTTAAGTGATTGTACCGATATCTATGTAAGTTTTGATGTAGATAGTTTAGATGCCTCCATTTCAAGGGGAACAGGAACACCGGTGAGCAATGGTTTGAAAGAAAGAGAAGTGGAAGACCTGATAAGTAAATTTATGCAGAACCGGAAAATATGTTGTTTTGAAATTACAGAAGTAAACCCCACCCTTGATAAAGAGAACCTGATGGCAGAGATTGCTTTTAATATTTTACAAAGGAGTGTGAATGTGTTGATGATGAACTAGATCGCAGATCAGTCTGATTAATATGATTTCGCAGATTATTTATGCAAAGAGTTACCACTTTAATAATAAGTAGTTTTTTATTGTGCAGTGTCATATTTGCACAAAGGAAAGATTTTTATATAGAATCGGTAAAAGCCTACCAGAAAAAGTATGTTGCAACGCATGAAGTGGTAAAGAAAAACGATAAAAAATATTTTCGTTTTTTCCCCGTCAGCAAAACATATAATGTTTCCTGCAGTTTTGAAAGGATTACCGACACGACCGGGTTCAGCATGAAGACTTCTGCCAACACTTTAAAGCACTATTTTAAATACGGAAGATTGGATTTTAAATTAACAGGCACCAATTGCCATTTATTTGTTTACCAAAGTAAGGACCTGATGCAGACAGGGCAGTACAGAAACTATTTATTTGTTCCTTTTACTGATGCTACTACCGGCGATGAAAGCTATGGAAGCGGCCGCTACCTTGAATTTTATATACAGGATATTCAAAACAATACATTGAAACTGGATTTTAATAAGGCTTACAACCCCTACTGTGCTTACTCTGCGGATTATAAATGCCCGATACCGCCAAAGGAGAATAATTTAGCCATTGCCATTAAAGCCGGCGAAATGAATTTTGGAAAAGCTCATTAATTAATTATGCAGAACACCGCTCATCTATTGATGATACAGCCGGTTAATTTCGGTTTCAATGCAGAGACAGCTGTTAATAATACTTTCCAAAAAAATGTGGGGGGAAACATGCAGCAAAAGGCATTACAGGAATTTAATGATTTTGTAGCGGTGCTGCGCAAGAACAAAGTTGATGTAACTATAATAGAAGATACTGCTGACCCTTCTACCCCGGATTCAATTTTCCCAAACAACTGGATATCCTTTCATGAAGACGGCCGCATATTTCTTTATCCCATGTTTGCTGCAAACAGGCGGATGGAAAGAAAGCCTTCTGTACTTGATGCTGTTAAAACCAAATTCAGCGTTTCTGAAATTATTGACCTGAGCAAATATGAAGCAGAACAGCTTTTTTTAGAGGGAACCGGCAGCATGGTTTTAGACCGGGAGAATAAAATTGCCTATGCCTGCCTTTCGCCAAGGACCAATGAAAAGATACTGGGTGAATTTTGCAGGCTTACAAATTTTACAGCAGTAACTTTCAGGTCAACTGATAGCACAGGAGTTGATATTTACCATACCAATGTGATGATGTGCATTGCAAAGACCTATGCAGTCATATGCCTTGAATCCATTGCTGATGCTTTGGAAAGAAACAATGTTATTTCTTTTTTACATGAAACAAATAAAGAGATCATTGATATTTCTTTGCAACAATTAAATTGCTTTGCAGCCAATATGCTGCAGGTTAAAAATGCTGACAATGAATTGTTATTGGTGATGTCGTCCCAGGCATACAATTCTCTAATGCCGCCACAAATTGGAACACTGCAAAAGCATAACCGTATTATTCATTCTTCTTTATTATCTATTGAAACAGCGGGTGGTGGCAGTGCCAGGTGTATGATGGCAGAAGTGTTTTTGGAGAGGGAATAAAAAACCGGGAGTTTCCTCCCGGCTGCCTACAAACTAAACATCAATCGCAAAAGAGTTTGTTTATATTTTTATAAACCCATGGTCATTTTTTTCTGGCGCAGTTTATTCAATGAAGGATCTATTTCAATCGCTTTATCACACATCTGCTGTCCTCTTTGTGTTTGACCCTTCCTTTGAAAACAAAGCCCGGCCTGGTATAAGGCCTTCCCATCGTTTTTATCCATCTCCAGCAATTTCTGACAATAGTCTAAACACTTATCGTACTTTTTACCGTCGTAAAAAGCCAATGCTACATCTCTAATAATTTCCCGGTCGCCGGGTTTACGATCCATGATCTCATTCAATAACTTTTCGCCCTTATCAAATTCACCACTATATAAATAAGCAAAACCAAGGTTCTCATTAAAATCATTGTTTTGCATAAAACCCTGCTCTATTGCTTTATTAAAATAAACTACTGCATTTTTATAATTATCACTGTTGTAATACAACAACCCTAATTCAAACGACCACCTGCTTTTTGTCCCGTCTGCCTGTATCGCTTTTTCATAATAAGGAATTGCTTTTCCACCCAGGCCCATTTCAAGATATGTTCTTGCCAGTGTATAAGTTGCTTCTGCATCATTGGCATTTTTTGCTATCAGGGCCAACAATGCCTTTTCAGCCCTTCCGTAATCCTCCATTCCAAAATAAGACATGGCAATTATCCAGTCTTTATTATCGTAGCCTTTACATTTCTGTGCAAAGTCAACAGCTTTTTGATACTGGCGATAACTATAATATAGTTCTGCTAATTCTTTAAGTACAACTTCATTTGCCGGATCAAGCTCATAAGCTTTTGTAAAATTCTGCATGGCCGCATCTGTTCTCCGCATTTCCTTGTTCACAAAACCGTTTTCAATATAAGCTTCAGTATAATTTGAATTAAAATGAATGGCTTTATCAAAATACCCTGCAGCAACTAAGAATCTCTTGGCTGTTTTTTCTTCTATCCCCTTTTGAAAGTAGTGGGCAGAGCTGTCCAGTGTTTTTGCAAACACGGTAGTTGAGCTTAACAATAAACTAAGTATGAAAAAGTTTTTCATAGTGTTGGGATACGGGTATTATACGGATTATAGAAGTATCACAGCTCCTAACGCCGGAAGGTGCACATTTATTTCATAAACCAGGTTCTTTTTGTCAACCAGTTTAACCTGTGGAGCAGGGTTAAAAACATTGCCTGTGCCCCAGTATTTTGTATGGTCGCTGTTGAATATCTCTTTCCAGGCCGATTTGCCTTTAACCCTCAGTTTCCAGTCCCTTCTTACTACAGGTGTAAGATTCAAAATTACCAGTATATCATGCTCCTTTTTTTTGCCTTTACGGCGGTAGGCAACTACTGATTCCTGGCGGTGATTAAGGTTAACCCATTCAAAACCCTTCGGGTCAAATTGCAACTCATGTAATGCCGGTTCATTTTTATACAAATGGTTCAGGTCAATAACACAATGCTGCATCATACTGTGGCAATCAAATTTCAATAAACTCCAATCAAGTTCTGTTTTATAATTCCATTCACTGGTTTGTGCAAACTCATTGCCCATAAATAAAAGTTTGCCGCCCGGGTGTGTGTACATATAGGTGTACAATAAACGGAGGTTTGCAAATTTCTGCCATTCATCGCCTGGCATTTTATATAACATCGGGCTTTTGCCATGCACCACTTCATCGTGGCTAAATGGCAGCATAAAATTCTCATCATAATAATACATCATGCTGAATGAGAATTTATCCTGGTGAAACTGCCGCAGCAATGGATCAAGTTTAAAATAATCAAGTGTATCATGCATCCAGCCCATCATCCATTTCATTCCAAAGCCAAGCCCGCCTTCGGTTGTTGGTTTGGAAATTTTTGGCCAGTCGGATGCTTCTTCTGCAATGGTTTGTATATCCGGAAAATCACGGTAAACCGTTTCATTGAATTGTTTGATGAATTCTATCGCTTCTAAATTTCCATTGCCGCCAAATTTATTCGGCTTCCACTGCCCTTCTTTTCTTGAATAATCCAAACGCAGCACAGAATTAACTGCATCAACACGAATGCCATCAATATGAAATTTATCCAGCCAGTATCTTGCACTGCTTATTAAAAAAGATCTTACCTCTGACCTCTCGTAATTAAAAATATAACTGTTCCAGTCGGGGTGATATCCCTTTTGCATATCGCCGTACTCATAGGTATGTGTACCATCAAACATAAACAGGCCATGTGCATCATACGGAAAATGCGATGGCACCCAATCAAGTACAACACCAATATTGCTTTGATGAAAAGCATCAACCAGGTCTTTAAAATCATCGGGCGTACCAAAGCGTGATGTGGCTGCAAAATAGCCCGTGCCCTGGTATCCCCAGCTTCCATCAAAAGGGAATTCCATAACCGGCATCAGCTCCACATGGGTAAATCCCATCTTCTTTACATAGGGAACCAAATGTTCTTTAAGCTGTGCATAACTATTAAAACTTTCTTCATCACTTGGTACAGGCCGTTGCCAGCTTCCTAAATGTACTTCGTAAACACTCCATGGTGCACTTAGTGCATTGTTCTTCTTTCTTTTTTTCATCCATGCCGCATCTTCCCATTTATGTTCGCTGGCCCAACTGATGGTAGCCGTGGCAGGCCTCAGTTCACAATACTGTCCATAAGGATCTGTTTTCTTTAATTCAACTCCTTTAAAACCTTTGATATAATATTTATATGCTTCGCCCTTTTTAAAATTTGGAATAAAACCTTCCCATATTCCTGATTTATCAAGCCTTACAAACAGCGGATGCAATTGTTGTTTCCATCCGTTAAAATCACCGATTACCGATACTTTGGTTGCATTGGGAGCCCACACAGCAAAATAAAATCCCGGTGTATTTAAAACTTCAATAGCATGGTTTCCAAATTTATCATAGCCATTATAAAGTGTACCACTTTTAAAATTGCTGATGTCTTCATCTGTAAACAGTGAATAATTCCACACAGCCTTTTTCGAATCGATAAAATGTTCCTCTTCATATTTTAACGACGGCTTACCCAAAGGGTTGGCCTTTTTGGTATGAGGTGATTTTACCGGTTGACGCTTAGTTGTTGCCATTTATAGAATTGCATTTACAGTAGCCAGAAAAAGAAGTGAAATTTGTTTAACATAAAATTAAGAATACCCTTTTAGTTATTGACAATTAAAATAATCATCTTTAACTAAGAATTTAGTTTAGCCGTTTAAAACAAAAGCCATAAAGTATATGCCCAAACTATCTGTACTGCTTATAGCCGTATTCTTCATTACAACAAAAGCACAGGCACAAACCATTTCCATCTCTGGTTCTGTTGCCGATACCAACCAGAATAAAGGAGTAAAAAATGCTGTTGTAGCATTACTTTCCACCAAAGATTCTGTGCTTTACAAATTTGCCCGTACAGATGCCGACGGAAAGTATTCATTTAAAAACATCAAGGCAGGCGATTATGTGGTGATGACCACACACCCCTATTTTGCGGATGTAATTTTTTCGCTTGACCTGAAAGATACAGAAACAAAGATTCCGCAGATAGCTTTGACCTCAAAAAGTAAATTACTTGCTGAAGTGATCATAAAATCCGGTTCCCCTATCAGGATAAAAGGAGACACTACGGTTTACACCGCTGATAGTTTTAAAGTAAGGGCAGGTGCAAATGTAGAAGAGTTGTTGAAGAAATTGCCGGGCATTACAGTAGATAAGGATGGAAAAATTACCGCCATGGGCGAACAGGTTAAAAAAGTTTTGGTTGATGGAGAAGAATTTTTTGGAGATGACCCGGGTATTGCCACAAAAAATCTGAGGGCTGATGTGGTGAAGGAAGTAGAGGTATTTGATAAGAAAAGTGACCAGGCAACTTTTACCGGCATAGATGATGGGGTTAAAGACAAAACGATCAACCTTAAATTAAAAGACAATGCCAAGAAGGGATACTTTGGTAAAGTTGAAGGCGGCACCGACTTTAGTAATTATTATAACAACAGCGTAATGGCCAATGCATTCAGAGGCAAACGGAAATTAGCTGCTTACGGGATAATGAGTAATACAGGCAAAACAAATTTAGACTGGAATGATAATCAGAATTATGGAGGCAGCGATAATATGAATATGGAGATGATGGATGGCGGCGGAATAATGATGTGGAGCGATGGAGGCGGTGATGGCGATAATTATTATGGCGGCCGTGGCGGCATTCCGCAAAACTGGAATGGAGGTTTGCACTACAGCAATAAATTCAATAACAATAAACAGATACTGAACACCGGGTATAAGGTCTCTAAGGTTAACAGCCCGGGTGGTGAAAGAAACTACACCACTTATTTTACCGGTGATTCATCATACTCATCCAATAAAATAACAGAAACATTTTCACAAAAAATAAAACAAAGCCTGAACATCAGCTTTGAAACAAATATTGATTCGGCCAATTCATTAAAATTTACGGCCAAGGGGAACCTGAACAATACAAAATCAAACAGCAACTATACCCTTCAATCCATTAATGACAAATCCTTATTGCTGAATGCCATTAATTACAGGGCAAGCAGTGAAACGGACAATGCATCCCTGAACAGCACTTTATTATGGAAGCATAAATTTAAAAAAACTGCCCGTACACTTACCGTTAACATGAGTTATAATCTTATAGACTCAAAAAACAATAATTTCCTGTATTCTAAAAATGATTACTACAAAGGTGGTATCCCGGATAAAAATGATACTACCGATCAGAAAAACATAAAGGATAATAACACCAATACATTTTCTGCAAACTTTACTTATACTGAACCCCTGGCAAAAGACCTTTTCCTTTCGTTTACCTATGCTTACAGTACATCTACAAATGTGAATGACAGGTTCAGTTTTTCAAAGGACCTGAATGGGAAATATGAAAAAAGGATTGACTCTCTCAGCAATTCTTTTTTATTCAGGCAGGTAAATAACAGGCCAGGTGTCAGTTTCAGGATGGTAAAAAAGAAATATAATTACAGTGTCGGGCTTGCATTATCGTCCACACATTTTGTACAGGACAACCGTACTAAAGTAATTGAGCGTAAATATAATTTCACTAATTTCTTCCCTACTGCATCTCTTTATATAAAACTAAAGGGCTATGCCGGTATCCGTTTCAATTATAATGGTTCATCAAAGGCGCCATCGCTTGACCAGTTGCAGCCTATTGTTGATAATACTAACCAGTTGAACCAGTACTTTGGTAATCCTGATCTGAAACAATCCTTTACCCATTCCATAAATATGAACTACAATTTTTACAATGTGTTACAGGAAAAAGGCCTGTGGATGGGCATTTATGGAAGCTTTACACAAAATGCTTTTGTGAATGATGTAACTGTTTATCAAGGTGCTAAATCAACATACCGTACTGTTAATGCTGATGGCAATTATTATTTCAATTTGTATTCCAACTATAACTTTAAATGGAAGAAGCCGAATATCCGTATTTCATTTGGCCCCAATGGCAATGTTTCAAGAAACATATCTTTTTTGAATGCACAGAAAGCAGTTAATACCAATTCAAGCTATGGCTTAAGTTTCGGTATCAGTAAAGAAAAAGAAAAGAAATATGAAGTCTCCCTGAATCCGCAAATAAGCTGGGTAAAGGCAAATAATTCCATCAATAAACTTGCTTCTACCAGCTACTGGCAGGCCGAAGTAAGAGCAGATGTTAACCTGACCCTTCCAAAAAAATTCAGGTTTGAAACTGATTTTAATTTCAGGGCTAAACAGAATGATCCCAACTTCCCGGCTAGAAATAGATACAGCATATGGAATGCTTCTTTAAAACGTTTCATTTTAAAAGAGATCCTGGAAGTTTCTGTTTCAGTTAACGATATTTTAAATGAAAACCGTGGTTATGACAGAAACTTTTACAATAACCAGTTTGCCGAAACCTATTATAATACTTTAAAGCGTTACTGGATGTTTACGCTCACCTGGAATTTTTCCAAAAACGGTAAACCTTCAAATGGTTTTTAATTAAATTAAACGAACATTATGAAATACATATTTTTAATAGCCGCTTCACTTTCATTTCAAAGTTTGCAGGCACAGGTATTTATTGAAAAGGGCATGATCGAATATGAAGTGAACCTCAATAATCACAAAGCGCTGGGAACGGGAACCTGGGCCGAAATGTTTAAAGACAAAATACCCAAATTATCGACAAGCTATTATCAACTTACTTTTGATTCAGACAAAAGTATTTACCAGTTTAACCGCAAGGATGAGAAAACAAAATCACCAATAGGTTTTGGTAATGATGGCGCTGAAGAGAATGTTTGGTTCAATGATTATGCAAAAGAAAATTTCGTTCAGCAAAAATCTGTATTTGGTGATACCTATCTTTTAACTGACAGCCTGATCAAAATAAATTGGAAAATGACCAATGAAAGCCGGGAGATAGCCGGTTTCAACTGCCGCAAAGCTGTAGGTAAATTATTTGACAGTGTCTATGTTTTTGCTTTTTATACCGATGAAATTACAGTGAGCGGCGGTCCTATGAGCCTGCATGGTTTACCCGGCATGATAATGGGCATTACTATTCCACGTATGTTCTGCAGTTGGGTGGCCACTAAACTGGAAGTAAATGGTGTAAACTACAGTAAGTTGAGTACCCCTCCTGCAAAAGGTAAAAAGAAAAAAGCAACAGAGTTACAGGAAACCGTTGTAAAAGCTACAAAAGACTGGGGAAGCTGGGGGCAGCAGGCTGTATGGAATATATTCCTATAGCGAATGGTTCATAGTTCACCGTTCATATCAGAACATAATTACTATGAACTATGATCTAAATTACAAACCCATCAGGTACTATAGCTCCTTTTTTAACTACCACAATCCCGTCTTTAACTGTAAATAAAGCATGGTCGCTATCGGGTAAATGGGAGCCTCCTGTTATTATAACATCATTGCCAATGCGGCAATCCTTATCTACAATTGCATTTGTAATTTTACAGCGTTCACCTATTCCGAGTTTTGGAATACCTCTTACCAGCGAATGAGCCATTTCGGGAATGGTTTCATAATAATCACTACCCATCAGGTAAGAGCTGATGATCTCAGTATCTTTTCCGATCCTTGTACGTATGCCAATTACACTGTTTGCAATTTTTGAAGCTTGAATGATGGAACCTTCTGCCAATATGCTGCTTTCAATATGTGTGCCCGCTACCTTCATCGGCGGCAGCATACGTGCCCTGCTAAAAATGGCCTTTGCATTGTCAAATAAATTGAACGGCGGGATTTCCATCGTCAATGCAAGATTGGCCTCATAAAAAGAATAGATATTCCCTATATCCGTCCAGTAACCGTCATACTGGTAACTCAGCACTTTGCATTTATCAATGGAAGAAGGAATGATCTCCTTACCAAAATCAGTTGCATCTTTCTTCTCATCCAGCAACAGGTCAAATAATATTTTCCGGTTAAAAATATAAATACCCATTGATGCCAGGTAATTACGGCCATGCATCTTCATATCATTGCCGGTTTCACTAACCCAATCGGGTAATAATTCCTTAGCCGGCTTTTCAATAAAAGAAGTAATATAATTTTCTTCATTAGATTTTAAGATACCAAATTCAGATGCTTCCCGTTCGGCAACAGGAATGGTTGCAATGGTAATATCAGCGCCCTTATCAATATGATTTTCCAGCATCTCCCTGAAATCCATTTGATATAATTGATCACCACTCAGAATGAGTAAATGATCAAAATCATTATTGCCGATATGCTTTAAGGACTGACGAACTGCATCCGCTGTTCCCTGGAACCAGCCCAGGCTATCCGGTGTTTGTTCTGCAGCAAGTATATCTACAAAACCACTGCTGAAGGCGCTGAACTGGTATGTATTTTTGATATGTTTATTTAAAGAAGCAGAATTATATTGCGTTAACACAAACATCCGGTTGATATTTGAATTGATGCAATTGGAAATAGGAATATCAACCAACCGGTATTTACCACCAATAGGAACAGCAGGTTTGCTTCGGGTAGAAGTTAAAGGATATAAACGGCTGCCTGCACCGCCACCAAGAATAACGGCAACTACTGATTTACTGATCATATGTGGATTTAGATTTGTCGTATACTGTTGTATAAGTTAAGGTATTTTTCTGTACTTATCTCCCAACTGTTATCGATCTGCATTATTTGTTTCCTAATTTCAACAAGCTTTTCTTTATCATCGTATAATTCAACGGCCCGGTGTATAGAGTAAGTGATATCCCAAACAGTTGCATTATTAAAACGGATACCATAACCGCCCGGTTCACCAAAATCAATCACCGTATCTTTTAAACCACCGGTGCTGCGTACAATAGGTATTGTGCCATAACGCAAGGCATACATCTGGTTTAGCCCGCATGGCTCTACCCTGCTTGGCATTAAAATAAAATCGGCTCCTGCATACATCTGGTGCGATAACTTTTCGTTGTAACCGATCTTTGAATTGTAATACCCGGTAAAACTATCTTTTAATTTGGTCAATTGTTCTTCCACCTGCGTGTCGCCACTTCCCAAAATTAAAAAATTCATTTTGTTTCCCAACTGGCTTAATGAATCATTGATGGCCCGGGGTAACAGGTCTGCCGCCTTTTCTCCAACCAGCCTTCCAATGTAAATAAACAAAGGTTTTTTAATATCCAGCTTAAAATCCTTACAAAGTTTTTTCTTGTTTAACTGCTTACCGGCCTCTTCATCTTTTAACGAAAAATTATCCAGGATATAAGTATCTGTCTCCGGGTTCCAAACAACCGTATCAATTCCGTTTAATATACCTGTGCATTTTGCTTTTTCCATTACAAATAACTGCTCGAGGCCATTTGCATTTTGGGTAAGCTCTTCCATATAACTGGGGCTTACTGTAGTAACCATGTCGGCACATTTTACCCCACTGGCCAATGGATTGATCATATTGCTCCAGTCCAGTAAACCCCATTGCCAGGTATCCCACCCGGGCAGGTAATAACTTTTATCCCAACTCATCCAGCCCTGGTACTGCCCGTTGTGTATGGTTAGCACCGTTGGTACAGACGCCAAATACCGGTAAGCAAAACAATGCCGCATCATAAAAGGAATAAGGGCCGTATGATGGTCATGTACATGAACCACATCAGGCCTGTGCTCCCAGTTACCTATCCAATCCACCACAGCTATCTGAAAAGCAGTAAACCTTTCGGTGTCATCATCATAGCTATAAACATTCTCCCTGTCTAATAAACCATAAATATCTACACAGTAAAGATCAAAGTCGAGTTTATTGGTCTTTTCTTTTATGATAGTGTAATCAAAATAGCTGTTACCCATATTAAAGCCTCCCTTATGTTCCACTGTCCATTCATTTTCATACAAAAATCTGGTGCGGTGCATGGGTACTACTACTTTAGCAATATGCCCCAGTTGCTGTTGGTATTTGGGTAAAGTACCAACCACATCTGCAAGTCCGCCAACTTTTGCATAAGGGTAACATTCTGCGCTAACATGTACAATTTCCATTCATTTTATTTATTACAGTTCAATTTAGCAATCATTTTGCAGCAAACCAATTCGCAATGAAAATTTTTCCCAATGGTTAAATTATTCTATTTTCAGCACTCAAAAATTAACGATATGCCAACTGAACAAAAAGACCTGATCAGCGATGATTTAAAACCAGCTCAAATACCAACCAATTATGGTGCATTAAGCACCCTCGTTACTGTTTTCTTTTTTTGGGGATTTATTGCTGCCGGTAATAGTGTATTCATTCCTTTTTGTAAACACTATTTTCATTTAGATCAGTTTCAAAGCCAGTTGATCGACTTTGCTTTTTATACCGCTTACTATATTGGCGCCCTCGCCTTGTTTGCCTATGGCGCTTTTGGTGGTAAAGACCTGGTAGGTAAATGGGGTTATAAAAGAAGTATTGTATATGGTTTGCTGTTTTCAGCTTTGGGTGCTGCAGCTATGATCATTGCGGTAAATGCAAACACTTTTGCAGGAATGCTGGTTGGTTTATTCATTGTGGCATTAGGTTTTTCATTACAACAGACTGCTGCCAACCCCTTTGCTATTAATTTAGGCGACCCGGCTACAGGTAATAGCCGTGTAAACCTTGGTGGCGCTATTAACTCTTTTGGTACTACTATCGGGCCTATTGTTGTTGCCCTCGCTTTATTTGGAACTACTGCTGCCATAACCGATGAAAAAATAGCAGCGCTTAGTTTGAGTAAAGTGATCGTTCTGTATACCTGTGTTGGTGCATTGTTTATTGCAGCAGCTGCATTATTCTATTTTTCCAAAAAAGTTCCTCCAGGTATCCTAGAAGAAAAAGTAGAGAGTGCCAGGAAAGCCCTTAATACGTTGTTGATCATGACAGGACTTTTGATCATCATGTTTGTACCGGTATTCAGCAGTTACAAAACAGATCTCACCAATGCAAGCTATGCCGAAAAACATGCAATGAATTTATACAGGTTGTGGTGGCTGTTGGGTGCATTAGCTGTTGTAGTAATAGGCCTTTTGGCTGCAAATTTAAGCGCCAAAAAGAAAAGTGCCGGATGGGGTGCTATGCAATATCCTCAATTGGTATTAGGCATGCTGGCCATTTTTGTTTATGTAGGTGTGGAAGTTGCGATAGGCAGTAATTTAGGAGAGTTGCTCAAACAAAATGATTTTGGTTCCCTCCAGGCATCTGAGGCTACTCCATATATCGCTATGTACTGGGGAAGTTTAATGATCGGCAGATGGGCAGGTTCTATCACTGCATTTCAACTTTCAAAAAGCACAAAAAACATTTTATTGTTTATTATTCCCTTTATTGCTTTCGGGGTGATCATCGGTGTTAATACACTGTTCGATTATGAGATGAAGCCTTTGTATTATTATGCTGTTTGTGTGCTGGTACAAATTGCAGCATTCTATCTCAGTAAAGAAAAGCCGGTAAGGACATTATTAATTTTCAGTTTACTGGGAGTTGCAGCTATGATCATTGGTACAATGACAACAGGTACAGTGGCTATTTATTCATTTTTAAGTGGTGGGTTGTTCTGTTCAATTATGTGGCCGGCCATTTTTAATTTATCAATTGCCGGATTGGGAAAATATACCACTGAAGGGTCTGCATTCCTGATCATGATGATCCTCGGTGGCGGTATTATTCCGCCTATACAGGGTAAACTGGCTGATGTGATAGGCATTCACCAGTCTTACTGGATACCGGTTGTATGTTTTGCATACTTAGCTTTCTTTGCTTTCGCAGTAAAAAGAATTTTAAAAAGACAAGGTATTGATTATGATGCTCAGGTTGACGGTGGCGGGCATTAATTCTTAAAAAACATGCTACAGAAAAAAGAATACGCTATAGGTATTGATATTGGTGGCACCAATACAAAATTTGGCATTGTCGATCATCGGGGCGATACTTTGTACAGGGGTGTTATAGCTACCAATAAATATGATACTGTTGAACCTTACCTGGATGAATTGTTTGAAGCACTGTCTCCCGCAATTGAAGAAGTAGGCGGCATTACTACCATAAAAGGTATTGGTATTGGCGCTCCAAACGGAAATTTTTATAGCGGTACTATTGAATATGCCCCCAATTTAAAATGGAAAGGAATTGTGCCACTTGCAAAACTTGTACATGAAAAATTTGGCGTACCTGCTGCATTAACTAATGATGCTAATGCTGCTGCAGTTGGTGAAATGATGTATGGTGCTGCCAGGGGTATGAAAGATTTTATTATGATTACGTTAGGCACCGGTGTGGGAAGCGGCATTGTTGCCAACGGTCAATTGATACTTGGTCACGATGGCTTTGCAGGGGAATTGGGACACAATATTATTGTGCCCGGCGGAAGATATCATCCCGGTACAGGATCATATGGATGCCTTGAAAGTTATGCAAGCGCCACCGGCGTTGCCATGACTGCAGTGGAATTTTTGGAACAGCGTCCAAAAGAAAAAAGCTTATTAAGGAATTATAAAAAAGAGGAAATAGACAGCCGGGTAGTTTATGATTGTGCAAAACAGGGAGATAAAATTGCAAAAGATGTTTATGAGTTTACTGGGAAAATATTAGGAGAAGCTCTGGCCAATTTTGTAATGTTCTCTTCGCCGGAAGCAATAATTTTATTTGGGGGGCTGACCTATGCAGGTAGCTTGATAATGAAGCCAACCAAAGAACACATGGAAAAGAACCTGCTTCCCATTTTTCAAAATAAAGTAAAACTGATATTTAGCGAACTGAGGGAAGCTGATGCTGCTATATTAGGGGCAAGTGCATTGGTCTGGGAATTGAAAAATTAAGATATAAAGATAAAGGCCCTTAAAAGGGCCTTTAAATTGTGTAAGGATTTTTGAGTCTTAAAACGGGTGATATAGATCACCAAGCACGATGATCAGTTTAATATCTTTGTTTAGCTGGTTTGGATGATAGCTGCTACCACGGCAACCAGCGAAATCGATAAAAAGAATATCAGCTTTTTCATAAAATCTTGATTATTTAGTTTGCTAGCTAACTATTACGAAAAATCGTGCCAGTAATGCAGGAAGTGGGTAAAAAAACCGGAATTGGTGAAAAACAGGCTGGAATAGTGTTTGAGGCTTAGTTTTTTGTAATAATAAATACGGCTGGTACAGGCCGCTCCACTCCTTTTTCGCTTGGGGTAATGGTCTCTTTTCCATTGATGAGCATACAACTGCTGCCTCCGCCATCCAGGTTCAATGCTTCAATACAGCCAAGGTCTTTTAATAAACGAGCCACCTGTGTAAGATCAGCGCCTTCGGCAATACCGGGGTGCCTGCCTTCTATAACCATTACTATCAATCTTCCATCACTTGTATAACCCATGGAAGTGCGGGGGTGTTTATCATCAATAGCTTTGCCGGCAAATTTCAATTCTTCATTATTGGTGATCTTAATTTCACCGTGCTGTATAAGAACCGGCCCACCTCCTACTGCGGTCTTCATTCTCCATTTTTTCTTTATAGAAAACTGCTCTCCTGATATCTTCAAAGATGAATCTTTGATAAAATTTTTCGGTTCCTGGAAGGAAAAGGGCCTGTTAACAGATGAATCACTATAGAGCCATGCCACATCTGCTTTCCTCTTTTTTGAAATTCCGATAGCACTTCCCAAAGGATGGCGATATTGAAATGTATCTTTTCCCCTCAATGGTATTGTATGATTATTAAGAGCAACCATATTGCCATCTTTAATCACCACGTTCAGGCTGCGGTTAGTTTCAAAACTGAAAAAGGTACAATTGACTACCAGCAAGGGCTGATCATTTTTCTCATAAAACTTTAACGGGGTTATTCTTCTGTCTCTTGTTGTATCAGCAGTAAAGATCAAATGCCTGTCTTTCAACTTTGCTTCGGCATAATACGCAATAAAGGGTTTTCCATTCATGCTATCTGTTGTCTTATATACATGAAAATTATCCGGCAGGGGTTGAAAAGCCGAATCCACATTTACCCATTTTTGCTGAGCGGGCAAAACATTTGAAAGCAGCAGCATAAAAATAAGGGCGATAAATATTCTGTACATGCTTTCAGTTTATTTTTTAATGTCAGCAATACTTCAGTTCACTCCGTTTTTTCTGCAACTCACTCTTTTTTACTTTACACAGTTAACTAACCGGGTTAAACTTGTATCCTAAAATTACCACTTAACCTTTTTTATAAACAATTAAATTTTATAGTCATGAAGATCAAACAATTTTTTTATGCTGTGGCATTTCTTTTTTCTTTTACAGCAGTAAAAGCACAAACCGGGGTTCCGGCAGGTTTTACAAAGGGAACCATCACTTTAGCCGATGGTAGCACGGTAGCTGGTTATGTAAAAGATAATATCAAAAGATCAGCATCAATAGTATATGTTGACAACAGCGGCGCAAATAAAAAGACATACTCAGGCAGCCAGGTAAATGCAGTAACGATTGATGCAACAAACTACATCTGCATCAGTGGCGATTTTTTTAAAACACTTAGTGTTGGAAAAATGAATTTCCTGCAAAAAGCCAGTAATGCTTCAGGCAGTATTTCGTATAACGGAACAGAAGCTATATTCAACAATGGTACCGAAGGAAAGATAGGCGACTACTTTGCTTATGCCGATAACAAACTTAAGCTGCTCAATAAAAAGAGCCTCGATTCTTTTATCAATACCGACCTGGCTGTTTGTGCACCTGCTGTTGAAAAAGCAAAAGCTATTAACGGGGACATTGCAAAACTGCAGGAAGCCGTTGAAATTTACAATAAGAACAGATAATAGGCTGTTCTTTTGGAGTAAGCAAAGGCCTTTTAATTTTTATATCTTTACAGCATGAGAAGGACCAATTGTAAAATAGCATTTAATGACCGGTTGTTGATGCTATTTGCAATTCCGGTCTTAAGTTTTATTATACCCATTGTATTTGGTGGCTGCCGCCTGGACAGGCCACCTTATCTGGGGTGGGATAGCTACATTACCACTTTTATAACCACTACCATACTGTGGATAGTAAACCGCTATGTTCTGATCTGGTGCCGCAGCAGGTATCCTCTTTTTAAAGAGGTACGTAAACGGCTGTGGGTTCAGGCCTTTATCATGTTAATTGTTACCATTGGCGGTAATAACCTGATACACCTGGTACTAAGCAGGACTTTATTTACATCACGAAGTGGGTACCTTTTCAGCAACGACGAAATGATAAGCAGCAATTCTGCTGCCGTGTTTTGTTTAATAATGATAATGGGCATTTATGAAAGCATCTATTTCATGCATGAACTGAAAGATTCGGTAGAGGAAAAGGAAATGTTGAAACGGGAAAGCCTGCAGGCCCAATTAAATGCTTTAAGAACACAAGTGAATCCTCATTTTTTATTTAATAATCTTAATACTCTTAGTTCGCTGATTCCGGAAAATCCAAAACATGCCGAAGATTTTGTACAGCAATTATCAAAAGTTTACCGGCATATTTTAGAAGTAAAGGAAGAAAAAAGTATTTTATTGAAAGATGAAATTGATGTATTAAATGCCTATACCTTCCTGCTTAAAACAAGGTTTGGCAATAACCTGGAGGTAAAGATCAATGTGCCGGATGAAAAAATGAAACAAAAGATTGTTCCGCTTTCCTTACAGATATTAATGGAGAATGCCATCAAGCATAATATTGTTTCATCAGAGAAGCCGTTGCAAATAGATGTATTTTCAGAAAACGGGAACCTTGTGGTAAGCAATAACCTGCAGATGAAAAACCAGGTCAATGAATCAACAGGCATCGGACTTGATAACATACGCAACCGCTACAAATTATTAGGCGATAAGGAAGTAAAAGTAACAGAGAGTGAAAACAGTTTTACCGTTTCTATACCATTGATAGAGAATTAATATGCAGGTACTGATCATAGAAGATGAAACCCCGGCTGCAAACAGGCTTGCAAAAATGCTGCAAAACATCAGCGATGAGATATTCATCGTCAACAGGCTTGATAGTGTTGAATCCAGTGTAAAATACCTGCAATCAGCCGATGGCATCGACCTTATCTTTATGGACATACAACTGGCCGACGGATTGAGTTTCGACATCTTTAAGCAAACCAACATAACAACTCCAGTAATTTTCACTACAGCATTTGATCAATATACATTAAAAGCATTCAAACTGAACAGCATCGATTATTTATTGAAACCAATTGATGAAAACGAACTCAGGTATGCCGTTGAAAAATACCGGCAATTATACATCAATAAAGAACATGGTTTTTCTGAAAAGATTCTTAAGCTGGTACAGGAGATGAATACTGCAAAGTACAAAGAACGCCTGCTGATAAAAAGAGGGCAACAACTTAGTTATTTAAAAACAGCAGATACTGCTTTGTGTTATGCAGATGGCAAACTATGTTTTGCAGTTGATTTTACCGGTGCAAAATATTTATTGGATCATAATCTATCTCAATTGGAAGAACAATTAGATCCTATGAAATTTTACCGCATCAACCGGAACCTGTTGGTGAATATTGATTCTATTAGAAAAGTACATACCTGGCTTGGTGGCAGATTAAAACCTGAACTATCTGTATCAACAAGTGCAGAAACTGTTGTAAGCCGCGAAAGGGTTAATGGTTTTAAGGAATGGCTGGGGCGTTGAAACTTTGAAAGAGATGACATCTTTTTTTACAATTTTTAAAATGCGAAGGGTAAAAGATGTCATCTCTTTCAAAGTTTC